>CP070828.1:0-5924 GCA_020344715.1 Candidatus Bathyarchaeota archaeon
AAATGCTGATCTGGTGTCTGCCGTCGCGAGGAACAATTGGGGTTCAGTATGTTAAGAACCTGAAAAAAGCCATGGACGAAGAGGAGCTGGACCGAGCGGTAATTGTGACAAATGGCAGATACACTCAAGCAGCGCGGGTCAACGCTCAAGGAGGCGGCATAGAACTGATTCCCAAAATCTTTCCGTCTTTCAACATTTTCGACCATGTCTTGGTGCCGAAACATGAGATTGTCAAACCGGATGAACGAGAAAAGCTATTGCATGAATACAGGGTGGAACCTTTTCAGTTGCCTCACTTGAAAGCGTCCGATCCGGCAGTTGTGGCTATTGGAGCAAAGCCGGGTGACATCGTTAGAATCATCAGAGACAGTCCAACAGCTGGCAAGTACGTATCTTACAGACACGTGGTTGAAGACTAGACTGCGTATTCAAGACAGGTGTTCTGAACACAACCGCTGATCTGTTACCTGGGGTTCTTAAGGAGACGTATTCCGTCTGATTTGCCGAGTTTCTGTAGATGTGTACAACAGATCTTATATGCGGATGTATTTCTAGCAAATATACCGTGACGGAAATGAAAAGGAAGAGAAAGCGCACTCGGCTACCGATGAGGGCTTGGTGGTTCTAGCCAAAGCGTCGCGGTCTAGCGACATTCAAGGGAAAAATGGTTTCGGGGTGAGAGCTTGAGCGATGAAACAACAACAGAAGCAACCACAACTCTGCAAAGAAGGAAAGCCCTCGTGCGAGAAGCAATTGAGCTTTTGAGAAAAGCAGATGAAGTTCTCGGTTCGATCATTGACGCTCGAGCATACGAGCATCACGACTATCAATAGTCTCCCAAAAAACAGAAACAAAAGGTGCGAGGGGGTATCTTCGCCAGGTCGTCAGGTGAGGACTGAACTTCTTGTTTGCTCTATATAGGCTCTTTCGCTACCATTATTTCGGCTATCTTTGTGACAGCTTGAAAAAGTTGAACTGGTTCGATAACTCAGAAATCTATCGAGTCCGTTTGTTGGATTGCAGTCGGCTATAGTGAGCAAAGATTACTTCTCGTGAGATCATTGCTTGGCATCCATGGCATCTTCTGTCTTCATCTGCATTGATGACCAGCCGATTGTCGAAAACTGGATGGAAGTTGATAGCTCCACATTCACAGGGAATTTTCATGAAGCGTGTTGCTTGAGAGACCATGTTCTTTCGTTTTCCCTTTTCGAAGCCTTCGTCGTAGCCTCTGTCGTACCCCTTTTTGAACCCTTCATTGAAGCCTTGTCGATACCCTTTGCGTCTTGCTACTTCGCTGTCTTCTGGCGCAGTCATAATGGGGGCTCCTTTCTCTCTCTTCAAAATATAAATGTGGAAAGCTAGTTAATTATATCTTGTTGAAGTTAACTTCTATATTTTTCTTAGCGAATTATTCTAAAAATCGACATATGTTCAACGAAAAGACCTATTTTGGTCCTATTCTTCCTTTTCTGACGTTTCTGAGGGTTCAAATTTCATAAAACTTTCAAATATCCCCTTAAGCTGTTGTTTCATAGCTCTCAGGTCGTGGCTCAAACTGAAATAGTCCGCGAAAAACTCGGTGGTTCTTATAACTTTTGTTCGACCAGTCTTTTCACGGGTAATTAGCCCTAAGTCTTCAAGTTGTTTAAGATGCGGGTAGGCGTGATGACCTCTCACGTCTATGACGTGCGATTGGGGAATCGGCTGTCGATAGGCAATATACGATAAGGTTCTTAATGGACCCACTGAGAGCAAAGGCCGAAGTGCCAGTTTCCTAACTCTAGGCGTGTATTCCCCCTTCAACTGCAAAACGAACCTGTCATCCTCCAACTCCAGAATCTCCAATGCGGAGTCACGGTTTCTATACTCTTCCACAAGTTCTTTCGCAAGTTTTCGTGTCTTATTCTTTGAACGTGTTTTAATGACAGAGGCCAGGGTTTTCAAGTTCAAAGGTCGCCCAGCAACATAGAGTGCTGCTTCAAGCAAGACTAAGTCTTGCCTTGCAGCAGAGTTTCTGGGTTCAGACAATTCCGACCGCCGGACGGTCAAATGCTGGTCCTCCAGCAAGAGTGATGTAGATTTCGTCAAGTTCTGGCTTTTGCCACAACGCGACGTCGCCTTTCTGAGCCAGAAATAGAAGAACAATGAATGTTTTAATTGCCTCTAGTTTCTCTAGATCTGCAACAACTTTGGAAAATAGGATGGGCGTACTCTCTCTAGTGAGTCTGCGTAAAAGCCGATGTAGTTTTCCCATATGATCTTCAATTTCCATCATGTAGACGTCAGCCGGAGGCAAGATCTCAGATGGAGGAGGTAAAACGGGCACGACACGTGGTTTCACAGTGAAGACTCGTTCTCCTTTGAGCACTTCATCTAGCACTTGAAGCAGATGATGAAGCGTTGTGGACGTCAATTCATAGCGAAACGGCAGAGAAAGAGGTGGTGGCAGAAACTCCGGCTTGACTTTGGGTGGAGTAGTGGGTGCTTCCTCCAGTTTCAGTAGCAGTTTAGATTTCATCAAGTATATTGTGGAAGAGGAATCAACAGCCATGCCTGAAGCTCTGAAGTCGATCTGCCCGCTTTTTTCCATTTCTTGGAGAAAGGAATTCAACAGGTAGGATATGTTGATGTCCCAGGGCTTAATGTTGCGAAGTCTGTTTAACTCAAAGAGAATGTTCCACGGAGGGTTGAAATAGAAAGGTTTCTCGACTTGAGCAGTCATCAGTCAACTGCCTCTGTGAAGACTGTGGAAACCACGTTGGAAACGCTGTTGCGTTCATATACGCCGTAGACCTTTGCGGCTTTGGTTGCCATTCCTGGTTTCAAGGTTATAACTATAAACTGTGATTTCACTGATTCCTCTGCAAGGAGTTCTCCGAGTTTTGCCACGTGAAAGGCATCAAGGTGGGCATCTACTTCATCAAATAAATAGAATGACGCAGGCATAAGATCTTGTATCGCAAACAGAAATGCTACGGCCGACACCGATCTTTCACCGCTACTAGCGCCGCTTATGAGAATTGGAGGCTTGTCTGGAAACTTGACAACCATGTCCATACCTCCTTTAAACGGCTCTTCTGGACTGACAAGTTTCAGGAAGGCTTCGCCGCCATCAGTGAGTTTGTTGAAAAATTTGCTGAAGTTCTGGTTGATTTTGGTGAAGGCTTCCATGAATATGCGTCTCTTTTTTCTTTCGATCTCATCCATGAACTCAAAAATGGCTTGTCTTTCTCGCTCCAGTTCATTCATACGTATGGAGAGTTCTTTATACCGGGAAATCTGTTCCCCGTAGTGGGATTGAGCCAATTGGTTGACAGCGCCCAGCCGCTCCAATTCTAGCGACATGAGTTTGAGTGAGGATTCTACGGCGTGAAGTTCGTCCATTGAAACCTCAAATGGTTGTTCATAGCCGATCTCTCTCAGTTTCGAAAGACCCTGGTCTAACTGCAGTTGAAGCGTCTGCTGGTTCAATTGAAGCCTATTGTATAAGCTTTCGGCGTGATCGTACGCACTATCCAGCCGGTGCGACTGCTTGTCAATACTGTCGATCTGATCTGTGAACTTTTTCGCTTCCTTGCGGGCGCCTAGTAACGAGCGCGAGAGTTCCTCTTTGGAGCTATCTAGTTCAGTGAGTTCTTTTTCCAGAATCACTTTTTCTTCTATAGCTCCTTTCACTTCGTCTTCGATCGTGGCGAGTTGGCGTTCCACTTTTGTGCGTTGAATGCGAACGTTTCCATAATTTATCTTGAGCACGTCTTCAAGCTTTGACTTTTGAGTTGAAAGATCTGTTTCAATGCCTCCGAGTTTTTGTCGCAGCTCTACGAGTTCGTCCCCAAGTCTTGCTCGATAAGACTCCAGTTCTTGAATTTGCACGGGGTCGATTTTTCGTCTTAAGTCAGCTAACTCATTTCTAAGCTTTTGTGTTTTGTTTGTCAGGGCTTTGCGTTGCGCTTTCTGAACTCCTGTTTGGGTTCTTTCCTTCTCGAGTTGAGCTGCTATTCTCTTGGCGTACCGTTCGATGCGTCCAATGTTTTTACTTGTCATCTTTGTGCTTCTTTGCAGCCTAGCAGTTTCATTGTCTAATGTGCTTATGGTTTCAGTCAGTCGAGTGCTTTCCATTTTTGCTCGGTCTATCTCTTCCTCAAAGGTTGACAAGTCGCCTCCTCTTCTGTCCAAGTGCTCTCGAAGCGTTCTCACAGCATCGTCTAGGCTTTTGAGAGCTAATTCGCTTGGGACAAGAGAAGTGAAGTCGACTGGGGCTCGATAGTAACCGCTTTCCAGGGCGCCGCCGGCTTCATAGAGATCTCCATTAACCGTAACTGTGCGATGGCCTTCACGAGAGGCTAGCAAGGCTGCCTTGTCATCATTTGCCACGAGCGTATCGCCGAAAACGAAAGTTATGGCTGGTTCAAATTTCTTCTGATATTTGACAAATTTCGAGGCTGTTCCGCTAATTCCTCCAATTCTCGGCGAACGCATAGACTTTGCAGATAGTAGTTCTCGTAACGGTATGATCTTAATTCTGCCTAGTTTTAGGCGTTTTAAGGTTTCCGTGCACGTGAACGCCACTTCGACATCCCGTACTACGAGGGCGTCGAGCCAGCCAGCAGCTGTTGCTTCTACTGTTTGCCGGTAGCCTCGTTCCACTTTTATTAGATCTCTTAGCCTGCCGAATATGCCGGGCACAACGCCGAGTTCTCCCATTTCTTCAATATTTCGTAGAGCGGCTTCTTCTCCAGCGACGGCCTCTGCCAGTTTCCTTTGAGTCTCAAACTCAACCACGGCCTCACGGGCGGAGCTAGCGATTTTCCCAGCTTCAGCCATCTCCTGCCCCACGGCTTCCTTCTGTGCCGTTTTTTTGTCTAGCGTTTGCTCTAGACTCTTAAGTCTGCTTTTCTGTTCTTTTTTCACTTCTGAGAGATCTTTGAATGATTTTTTGAGTTCTTCGAGTGTTGATGTGAACCGTTGTTTTCGAGTGTTCAAGTCTTCTAGTCGGCGAGACAACGCTCTTATAGTTGCTTGGTTCTGCGCATATGCACTTCTGAGAGTAACCAAGTTCCGATAGACTTTGTCAAGCTGTTGCTCAACTTCGCGCATCCGTTTACTGTTTTCGCCTAGGTTGGTCCAGAGCTGAGATGTTTCGTCAACCAAGGAATCATGCTGAGCTTGCTTGGTGGTTATTTCTTTGAGCCGGCGGTTGCGCTCGCGTTGCAGCTGCCTGACGTCCTGGCGGATTTCTGTCATTTCTTTCTTCGTTGATTCAAGCTGCTGCAGGTGATTCTCTCTTACTTTCTTGAGTCCTTCAATGCTGGCTGTTGAGGCTCCGATCTTGGTGTTAAGCTCGGCTAGCCTTGATTTGACTTCACCGATTCTGATCTGAGTTTCAAGTATTCGCGTGCTGCCCTCTTCAACCATTTCCGAGCTGATTGTCCTCCATTCCTTTTCGACATCGTGGCGCTGAGATCGTAGCTGCTCTCGCAAGGTCTTGAGCTCTTCAACTTTGGCTTCCGCTTCCATGATCTTGGACTGAGAATCCTTGAATTTATTTTCGATTGCTCCAATCTCGTGGGAGATTTTGGTGGCTTCCAGACGTTTGATTTCGCTTTGGATGTAGTTGTGGCGAAGGAGCTGGTTGCGTTCTCTTTCGAGGTCGTCTACTCTCTTTTGCACTTCGTCCACTCTGCCCATAGCAGTCCGGATTGAAATTTCAGCTATGCGCAGTTTCTCCTCAGCGTCAGCCTTTTCGGCGTCGTATTGTGCAATTCCAACCATGTCGTCCAAGAATTTTCGACGTTCAACTGGTGAGATTTCAGCCATTCGAGTGATTGTTCCCTGCAAAACGATGTTATGTCCTGTTGAGCTGATTCCTGCCATCGATAGCAGGTCTAGAAGGTTGGTTCTCGAGATTCTACGTCCATTCA
>CP070828.1:6024-8572 GCA_020344715.1 Candidatus Bathyarchaeota archaeon
AAAAGCTGTTCGAAGAGATCACTGAGATTCGCCTGTTTCTTGACTTCAACAGATATCAATTGAAGTTCATTTAAGACTTGAGAGGCTTCACCACGTCATCTTCTGGATGCTCGATTGAAAACTCAATCTCGTCCAATGATCTGTGACTCAATGCTTGTCTTTCACCACGAAATCGTAGACCGTTTCAAGTTTCTCGTGTCTGCAGATTTCAATGTGCACACGAGTCAATAACCCCTTTCGGCTTGTTGTGTGTAAAAAATATAAATGTTAGAAAGCCACTTAGTAAGAGGTTCAATTTGATTTGGAAAGTTGAAGGTGATAAGATGGCAATTAAAGTGGCAATAAATGGATTCGGCAGAATCGGACGACTCCTATACCGGGCAGCACTTGAAACAGGAACAGAAATCGACTTCGCAGTAGTCAATGACCTAACTGACGCCAAGACGCTTGCACACCTACTCAAAAACGACACTGTACATGGTAAGCTACCCTTCGATGTCGAAGCTAAGAAAGACATGCTCGTAATCAAAAAGGATGGTGTAGTCAAGCACGAACTAAAAGTTCTCGCGCAGCCTGACCCAGCAAAGCTACCGTGGAAAGAGATGGGCGTCTATTTGGCAGTGGAGTCAACGGGAAGGTTCAGAACGAAAGAGGCCGCCGCAAAACATCTCCAGGCTGGAGCCAAGAAAGTGCTGGTTTCCGCACCTATGAGTCCAGCCCCCAGCGCGGATCTAACTGTTGTCTATGGAGTGAACGATGACAAATATGATCCAAAGGAACATCATATAATATCTCTCGCTTCATGCACAACAAATTGTGTATCACCTGTGGCGAAAGTACTGAACGACAAATTTGGCATCATAGCAGGTCTCATGACTACCGTTCACGCCGTCACCAACGACCAAAGGTTGCTCGACATGCAGCATGGAGACTTGCGTCGAGCCAGATCAGCAGCTTTCAACATGATACCTACAACCACCGGCGCTGCGGTCGCAGCTACCTTGACGCTGCCAGAACTCAAGGGGAAGATGAATGGACTAGCTATGCGGGTCCCCACCCCTGACGTATCCATAGTTGACTTCGTGGCTACCCTGAAGAAAGAAGTTACGAAAGAGGAAGTTAACGCAGCCTTCAAACAGGCGGCAAACAACGAACTGAAAGGGATCTTGGATTACAGCGAAGCACCTTTGGTGTCATCGGACTTAATCCACAATCCATACTCGGCCATCGTGGACGGTCTTTCCACAATGGTCATCGGAAACTTGGTCAAAGTGCTGGCCTGGTACGACAACGAGTGGGGCTACTCCGTGAAGATGGTGCGGATGATCGAGAAAATCTGCAGAATGGGCAGCTCCTAACATAACAATCTACACGAACCCCTCCGAATCTGTACGTACGTGTTCCGCGACAAGCAGATGGGGGAATGCCAAAAAACGTTAACCATAGATGACTTTGACTTCAAAGACAAGACCGTTCTAGTCCGAGTGGACTTCAACTCTCCAGTTGACGTCCAAACCAAAAAAGTTTTGGACGACACGCGGATCCGAGCCCATGCAGAATCGACAATCAAAGAACTCGCAGGAAAAGGCGCCAAGGTTGTGATTCTGGCCCACCAGGGCCGATCAGGTGAGCCCGACTTCATTCCGCTTCAACAGCATGCAGAGCTCTTGAGCAAGATTCTCGGCAGACCGGTGAAGTACGTGAATGATGTGTTCAACGAAAGAGCGCAGCAGGCCATTCGAGAACTCAACGAAGGCGAAATTCTGGTTTTGGATAATGTTCGAACCTACCCAGGCGAGAGGAAGAAAGGCACTCCGGAAGAGCATTCGAAAACAGAGTTCGTGCAGAATCTGGCTCCCTTGGCAGATGTTTTCGTTAATGATGCCTTTGCAGCAGCTCATCGGGCGCATGTCTCAATCGTTGGATTCACAGCTGTTTTGCCAAGCGCTGCGGGACGCATCATGGAAAGGGAAATCAAAGCCTTGAAAAAAGTGTCAAATGCACCTGAAAAGCCATGTGTCTATGTTTTGGGTGGCGCCAAGGCAGACGACGCGCTCAGAATCTCACAGCACGTTTTGAAGAATGACATTGCGGATTGCATATTGACTGGAGGCATTGCAGGTCACCTTTTTCTAGTCGCGAAAGGCGTGGACCTGGGAACGGCCAATATGAAGCTCTTGGAAAAGAAGGAACTAATGAGCTTGGTGCCGGGGATACGAGAACTGATGAAGAGATACCCAAGGAAGGTCAAAGCTCCCATCGATCTTGCTGTAGATGTCAACGGAAAAAGAAAAGAGATAACCCGTGAAGCTTTGCCAACAGCTTATCCTATCTTTGACATAGGAACTGAGACGATTCGTGAATACGTCAACACAGTGAGCAGTGCAAGGTCTATTGTCATTAGCGGACCCCTAGGCGTTTATGAGAACAAAGAATTCCTCGCCGGAACCAAGGAAGTTTTCGAGGCAATAGCGGCTTCGAACGCGTTCAGTCTAGTTGGCGGCGGTCACACCGTAGCTGCGGTTGAAGGACTGGGACTGGCAAATAA
>CP070828.1:8672-13644 GCA_020344715.1 Candidatus Bathyarchaeota archaeon
GCGTCCTTGATGAAATTCAACTCGTTCTTGGTGGCTTCAAGTCCAAGGCTGAGAGCACTTACTTCCTGACCATGCAGTTCTTCAGTGATCTCGCCAGCAGCATATGACATTTCGACATTAGCCAAAAACGTCTCCAAAGCGTTGACTTGCCGCGCAAGTTCATTCAGTTTAGAAGTCATCTTCTCAGCCAACTCTTTGCGACGATTTTCAATTTGGTCAATCTCTACGGTGAGCGCGTCGTTCAGGCTGTCGTACGTCAACTGCGAAATTCTGCCATTGCTACTCAACACTTCAAGGGCATCCTTCTTCTTTCTAGCCAAGTCAAGCTCATTGTTTATCTTTTCGAAAGAATCTTTCCATGAAATCAATTCTGTTCACCTCATTTTTGAGAAGCAGTGTATAAAACAGTGAGATAATTTTTATTAACATGTGGATATATCGCAGACTCTCAAAAGCACTCTATTTGCAGTTTTTCTTCCAAAAATACGTTTAAATCTCCATCAAATTACATTGTCAATATAGCCTCGAAAAATGGTATTTTACATGCTCAATGAATCTGAAAATTCGAGCACCCCAAGTAGATAAGGCTCAAAAGCTGAGTATTGCTGCGTCACGCCAAGCGTGAATCGTCTTGGCAGCTTTGGGTAAACTGAAAAACAAAGATCCAAGAATTACGAGGGCGTAGAGATCTTGGAACTTAGAAGCTTGGGAGCAAGCGAGTCTACAGTCGTTTTCACCTTGTTCCATTCTTCAGGATTCCTTACATGGAACTTATGCTTGCGCTTCCATTTTCCATCACGAAATTGCCACAGATACATGGCGATAGAACGTCTTCCGAAAGACTCTATGACAGCTATGGCCTCCCACCATTTCTCGCTCTTAAATATGGTCACTTGATCTATTACCTTATAGAAACTTGAAATTGGTAGTTGTTCTTTCTGCTTCTCCTGCTCGCTCAAAGGTCCTCGCCTCCCGTAGAGTTGAAAATGCCTCTCATTTAAGCTCTTCGCAAAGTCTTCGCTCTACCTAAGTTCTTGCGCGCGCGCATTGCCGCAGTCAGAGATCAGTCTCTGCTGTTTCCTCAAAGACTTGGAGAAGAGAAAGGTTGTGTAGCCTGTCTACTTGCTATCTCAGCCACGCGCGTAAATTCCCTTCGGGCTAGGTGTGCTCCGAACTAGAACCTTCAAAAGAAGCGAGAATCAAGCTTGTTCCGTTAAGAACATTTAGTGAATAGATGCTTCTTTATGACCTTTAAAGTTTAAAAGCGGAATAAAAGTAGTATAGAGCCACGAGATGAATAACGATGCCCTTTGAGAAAGGCGAATTCCTATTTATCGACTATGTTGCCAAGGTCAAAGAGACGGGCGAGGTTTTCGACACAACAATTGAAGAGATCGCCAAGAAAGAGAGATTGCATAAAGAGGGAGAACTCCATGAGCCAAAGCTAATTGTGGCTGGCGAAGGATGGCTGTTGAAAACACTTGACGAAGGTCTACTCAGCATGGAATTGAACAAATCTGCAACGGTTGAGATACCGCCTGACAAGGCCTTTGGAAACCGTGACCCAGAGAAAGTTAGGCTAGTTCCGCTCAGGCGTCTCACAGGCAAAGGTATCACACCTCAATTGGGAGCCCGCATTGAATTTAATGGAAAACTAGCTACCGTGAGAACCATCGGCGCTGGCAGAGTGCAACTAGATTTCAATCCACCCTTAGCAGGCAAAACCTTGGTCTACGAAGTTACGGTTCAAAAGACATTGGGAACAAAGAAGGAAAAGATAGGAGCGCTGATCCACCGCAGAATACCAGTAGTAGATTCCGAAAAGTTCAAATTAAAAGCAACAAAAACGATTGTTGAAATAAGTGTGCCTGAAGAAGCTTTCTACGTTGAAGGAGTTCAGCTTGCAAAGAGAGGTATAGCGACGGACATACAAAGATTTTTCCCGGAAACAAACACAATCAAGTTTGTAGAAGCTTTCAAGAGACGAGAAACACCTACTGCTGAAGTCCCTACTCCAAAGCCCGCACAGAACTAGCGCAAAAGACAGAGCAGCTATTTATCTTGCCAAAACCACAATAAGACTAACCCCAGATCAAGTTGGAAACCGCAATGGGCAAGTCAGTTGAGATTATTTGCATTGGAAATGAGCTTCTTATTGGCAAAATACTGAACACGAACGCTCAGTGGCTTGCGAGAAGAATCACAGCTCTAGGGCTAGGTGTTAAACGCATCACTGTAGTCAGTGACGACACAAGTGAAATCTCAAGTATAACGGGAGAAGCTCTGCAACGCACACCGGATTTCATCATAACCACAGGCGGTCTCGGTCCAACCTTCGACGACAAGACCCTTCAAGGCATCGCTGAAGCTCTGAATATTCCCCTGCAAGTCCATGAAGAAGCTCTGAAAATGATCGAAAAGAAATATCAGCGGTACGTGGATGACGGAGTTGTGAGAGAAAGAATAGAATTGACGCGTCCTCGAATTAAAATGGGTACGTTGCCAAAAGGAGCAATCGTACTGCCAAATCCGGTTGGAACGGCTCCCGGAGTTATCTTAAAACAGAACAACACAACCCTTGTGATTTTACCAGGAGTTCCGCCAGAAATGAAGGGCATATTTGACAAATCGGTGATGCCGATCCTTAAAGAGGTTTCAAGAGGAGTGACCTTTTATGAAACAAGCATGTCAATCACCGGAATCATGGAATCCGACATAGCGTCCATCATAGACAAGGCAATGCGTGACAACCCTCAGGTCTATATAAAATCTCATCCTCACGGAAGCGAAGGAGTTCCTCATTTGGAATTACACTTCTCAACTACTGCTCAAAACTCAAACATCGCCAAGAAAAATGTTAGTCGAGCTCTTCTTCAGACAACAGAACTCATACAAGCGAAAGGCGGAAAAACAAAATCCATAAAGCCCGATAGTAAGGCATAACTACAAGCTTTTCTCACAATGTTTTGAACAGCAAACCAGCTGACCGCCTAGATCATGGAGTCTATGAAGTTGAACGCAATTGTACTGGCCGGCGGTCTCGGAACAAGACTGCGTCCGCTCAGTTGCACACGACCAAAAATGCTCTTCCCAGTGGCAAACATACCGCTCTTGGACTGGGCCCTTAGGAAACTGGCGAAGAACAAGGTCGAAAGGGCAATTCTAGCTGTAAACTATATGGCCGACGCTTTCATCAAGCGATATGGAGAAGAAGCTCACGGAATAGAGCTGTTCTATTCCAAAGATCTAGACAGGGTCGCAGAACGTCTTCCGCGTTCTGAAAAATCGCTTGGAACTGGAGGCTCCATCAAGAAAGCTGAAAAACTGATTAGTCGCAAGGAGCCTTTTCTAGTTTTGAATGGTGACATACTGACCAACATAAACTATGCCGAATTCGTGAATCAACACAAGGCAAGTGGCGCGATTGCCAGCATAGCACTTCATGAAGTCAATGATCCCAGCCGCTATGGAGTCGTCGAATTAACCGACAAAGATCGAATAGCTCGTTTCGTGGAAAAACCATCCCGGGAAGAAGCGCCCAGCAACGTCATAAACGCTGGAATTTACGCGCTCAGTCCAAAAATCTTTGATTACATACCAAAGGCACGCTCAGTTTCAATCGAACACGAGATCTTTCCAAAACTTGCAGAAGAAGGGAAACTCCACGGCTATATCTTTCAAGGTTACTGGACAGACATCGGAGAACCCAGTGATTACCTAAAAGCCAACCGGCTTCTACTCGACATGGAAATTGAAAAGGAGAAACTTGGGGAAAATGTCACATTGAGAATTGAAGGCGAAATACGCAAGCCTTGCGTCATCGGAGAAAACGTGACCGTCGGAAGTAAGACAATAATCGGCCCCTACACAGCGATTGGAGAAGAAACATCTGTTGGAAACAGAGCTCTCATAGAGGATTCAATAATTTTTCCAAACACAACCATTTCGGATTATGCATTTGTAAGAGGGGCAATTATTGGGGAGTCAGTTATTGTTGGAAGAGGCGCAAAAATTGAAGATGGATGTATAGTCGGAGACAACGCAACAATTCAAGACGGTGTAGCGCTCACACGGGGCGTCAGCGTGTGCCCTTTCAAGAATGTTACGCAAAATGCCTCGACTGCAGAATGCTTAATGTAATTCCCAGCTTTTTTAAGGGGTTAGACCTATCAATAGAACAACTCGGCTGAAAAGGGAGGGGGAAACCGAACATGAAAGTCTTCATAGACATACTCACGCCGAAACAATGCATGCTCTTTGACAAATTGTCACAGAAGCTAGCGAAAAAGGGACATGAAGTTTTCCGGTCAACTCGAGAATATCGTGAAGTCGTTCAACTCTTGCGTCTTAAAGGGATAGAGGCAAAAGTTCTTGGAAAACACGGGGGAGGAGATCTCTTCACCAAGTTGACAGAAAGCTCGAAGAGAACACTTCAACTAGCAACTGTAATCAGAGCGTGGAGCCCCAATGTTGTAGTTTCCTTTTCATCTCCAGAGGCTGCACGTGCTGCGTTCGGTTTGGGCATTCCCCATGTTTGTATCAATGATTCACCGCACGCAGAAGCTGTCGCACGACTGACAATTCCGCTCACACAGAAGCTGTTAACATCGAAGATGATACCCCTAGAAGCTTGGACAAAATTCGGCATATCAAAAGATAGCATAGTTCAATACGATGCCTTGGATGCTTGGGCTTGGCTCCAGGATTTCAAGCCAGACAGAAAGATTCTAGCAGATTTGAGACTTGACGCAACAAGACCAATCATAACCTTCAGAACCGAAGAAACTTTCGCGGCCTATCTTCTCCACAAGGTGCAAAAGATCCCGGCAGTTGCTTCTATCATACAAACGCTTGTACAAACATCTAGAGACGTTCAAGTGGTAGTTATTCCAAGATACGAAAAGCAGACAGATATACTCGAGAATCTACTCCGGAAAAAAGCTCTAATCTGTCAAAAAGCAGTGGATACTCC
>CP070828.1:13744-19243 GCA_020344715.1 Candidatus Bathyarchaeota archaeon
CAAACACCACTTTAAGCACACACAACGCCCCAACGTTCTTGGAAACAATTGACTTCCTCAAGAAACTCGGAGTCGCTGCGTTTGGATGCAACAGCCTAATCTATTCTGGCAGAGCCAGCGAGATAAAGGAAGAGTTCGTTTTGCCACTCGACACACTGCGCGAGCTCCTGCTCAAGATCCAGGACAGAGCGAACCAGCTCGGATTGAAGTTTCTCTGGTACACTCCTACTCAGTACTGCAATTTAGATCCTGTTGAGCTGGGTTTGGGCGTCAAATCTTGCACAGCCGCGATGATTAACATGTGCGTTGGACCGAACGGTGATGTTTATCCCTGTCAAAGCTACTTTGAAAGCCTAGGTAACTTGCTCAAAGATGACTGGCCAAAGATTTGGAATCATCCGCTTGCCGTGCGAATCAGAAAGAAGGAGTACGCGGAACCAAAATGCAAGGACTGCCCGAAACTGCAACTCTGTGGAGGAGGATGCCCACTGGAACTACAGAAAGCAAACTACCTTTGCGCAGAGGCACAGTAGAACTACGAACATTCTAATCTGAAACTCGAATGCTAGCGCCACAGTCGGATTTGATGATTTTTGTTCTAGGGCGTTTTCTTTCTCTCACTTGTAGAAAAAAGCATCTACGGTGCTCATCACGCGAAGAAAGAGTTTTTCTCGCAGGATCAGTGTCAGTTCTTCAGGACTTATCCTCCGCCAACGGGGGGCAGTATGGCTAATATGTCATTTTCCTTGAGTTTCGTGTTGAACCCCTGCAGTGTCGCTATGCTCTTCCCGTTGATAAGAAAGTGTAAATGTCCTTGAACCGTGCCCGTTCTGTTGTATACATAGCGTGTGAACTCCTTGCCGTATTTTTTTCTTAGGTGTTGAAGTAGTCTATCAACCGTAGCAATCTCAGGCAATTCCACCTGTTCTTGTGGTTTACCAACTATTTCTCTCAGAGTAGTGAAGAATTTGACTATCACCTTCATTGGACGGTCCCTCCTTGGTTATCATGAGCGCGCGGTTCGACGTCAATGGTTTTCTCCACTTAAATACGCACCTTGTTTTCGAGTTCTGTCGTGCTTCTGGCCGTTTCCAGAACGGTTACAACTGAAATTGTGGGCTTAATAAACTTGTGGATTTTCACTTTCAACGGTTGGATTTCTTCTGGTGCATTCTCCAGCTCAAAGCCATGGTTTTAGGATGAGATGCTTGAACCTCATCAAGTCTGCCTAAAGCCGTGTTCTGTGGAGCTTTTAAAACGGTTTCTGGAGCTGAATACGCTTCTTTGGCTATTTTCGCTGCAATTTCTGCAAATCTGTCTAGCTCCTCTTTCTCAAAGGATTCCGTTGGTTCAATCTAAGCGCTTCTTCGACGATCTGAGGAAAATATGTCGTAGGGGCATGCATTCCATAGTCCAGCATCCTCTTGGAGAAATCTAAGGCGCGTATCCCAGTTTCTCGATACAACTTCTTCAGACTGAAGACACACTCATGTTTCCTCGGTCTGTTCTTGGCAAAGGGAAGCTCGAATCCGTGAATCGAACTCAGCTTCTTAAGAAGATAGTTAGCGTTTAGCACAGAAATCTCAGCGGCTTCCACAAGTCCCTCTGCACCCAGACTCAGAATGTAAGCGTATGCTCGCATCAAAACAGCAACGTTTCCATAGAAACTCCTAATCTTGCCGATGCTTTGAGCTCTGTCGTAGTCTAGGGAGAATCGTTTGCCGTCGAAGACAATTCGAGGCACGGGAAGATACTTTTCGAGTTTCTCTGAAACTCCGATGGGACCTGCACCTGGTCCTCCGCCACCATGAGGTGTGCCAAACGTCTTATGGATATTGATGTGAACAATGTCAAAACCCATGTCGCCCGGTCTGACCTTTCCCAAAATGGCGTTCAGATTTGCCCCGTCATAGTAGAGCAGACCTCCCACGCCATGCACGATGTTGGCGATTTCGCCGATGTCCTTTTCGAAAATCCCAAGAGTATTTGGATTCGTTAGCATTAACCCCGCTGTGTGCTTTGTAACCGCTGATCTTAGAGCGTCCAAATCGACGCAGCCTTCGTGGTTGGAGGGAACAATCACAATGTTGAACCCGGCCATTGTTCCACTCGCGGGGTTTGTTCCATGAGCTGAATCTGGCACGATAAGCTCGGTCTTCTCGTGTATGTTGCCGTTGAATTTGTGATGAGCTCTCATAATCAGAGCACCCAAGAATTCTCCTTGCGCTCCTGCAGCTGGCTGTAAGCAAATCTCATGGGTTCCAGTGATTTCTGCCAGCCATTTTGCTACCGTGTAAAGGATTTCGAGTATGCCTTGAACCGTGCTTTTATCCTGATACGGGTGAAGTTCAGTTAGAGACGACGTGTTGGCTAGGAACTCGTTCAGTTTGGGGTTGTATTTCATCGTGCAGCTTCCGAGTGGATAAAGTCCCAAGTCTACTCCGTAGTTCATCTGTGAGAGACGGGTGAAATGACGCACAACTTCTACTTCGGACAATTCTGGCAGCTTCGGAGGGATTTGTCTCAGTATTTCTTTGGGTAGACTAGGCAGTGGATGATGCTTTGTGTGTCGGATTTCGGCCTCAACTGCGGGCAGAATGTGTCCTTTTCTTCCTTTGCGCCCCAACTGAAAAATGACCGGTTCGTTCCAGTGGGCTTGCCTAAACATCTCAGCTCTTCCCTCCCAAAACGTCTCCTAGCACTTGAGCCAGACGATCGATTTCTTCTTTCGAATGCGTTTCAGTGACGCAGTAGAGAGCAGTTTTGCCCAACTCTGGAAACTCTTTCGTTAGGTCTTTGCCTCCATGAATCTTAGCTTTCAGCAAATTATTGTGAATCTCATGCATCCTCATATCCGCAGAGTCAAAGTTCACCGTAAACTCCTTGAAATGAGGAGACTTGAAAAGAGGAGTCTTTACACCCTCTATTTTTGTCAAAAGCTGCATGGCATAGCTTGCTTTATGCATAATGGTCTCGCCTAGCTCTCTTAATCCCTGAGGTCCAAGCAGGGCCAGATGAACGGCTGAAGCAAGGGCGCACAAAGCTTCATTTGTGCAGATGTTTGACGTAGCTCTTTCTCGACGAATGTGTTGCTCACGTGTCTGCAACGCCATGCTAAATCCTGTCTTGTTGTTGTCTATAGTTCTAGTCATACCAATCACACGTCCGGGCATTTGCCGTATCAGTTGTCTGTCGTCTCGACAAGCAAAGATTCCTAGCAACGGTCCTCCATAATTCATGTGATTCCCGAGCGGTTGTCCTTCACCTACAACGATATCAGCATCATATTCGCCTGGCGGTCTCAGAATTCCAAGCGAAATCGGGTCAACCCCAGCGATGAAAAGTGCCTTGTGATCATGGGCTTCCTCCGCAACTTCTTTGACTCTGGTTTCAATGAAGCCGAGATAGCTTGGGTTTTCGATATAGACGGCTGCCGTTCTATTTGAAATCTTTCGTTTCAAATCTTCAATATCTATTTGTCCAGTTTCCGAATCGTAGCATATTGGTGAGATTTTCAAGCCGGCTGGCTCAGCGTAAGTATGTAATGTGGCGAATCTTTCAAAGTTGATTATTCGCGGAACTAAGATCTCTGCTCTCTGAGTTAGTCTGGCTGCCATGCGGGCGGCTTCTCCCAAAGCCGAAGCCCAGTCATACATCGAAGAGTTGGACACGTCCATTGCCGTGAGTTCACAAATCATGCTTTGATACTCGAAAAGAGCCTGAAGAATTCCTTGCGAAATCTCTGCCTGATAGGGAGTATACGAAGTCAGAAACTCGGCTCGCTGAACGATGGCATCTACAACTGCTGGCGTATAATGGGGCCAACAACCAGCGCCCAGAAAGCTTGGCATATCCCGGCTGGTCTTGTTTTTAGCCAAGAGCTTCTCTAAATGCTTTTTCACCTCATATTCAGAAGTTGGACCAGGGAGGTTCAGCCGTTTTCTCAAACGGAATTTCTGAGGGACATCAACATAAAGCTCTTCTACGTTTGTGATCCCAACCTCTCCCATCATCTGCTTCTTGACATTTAACACAGAATTTGGAATGTGAGGGTATGTGACATCGCCTTCCGTCATGTTTCCACCGTCGAGGCAGTGCATAATCTAACGATTCTTTTGCTTAAGCTTTTTGAGCATCTTCTGCTGTTCAACCCGAATCGTGCAGTATATCATTTTATTGCTGAGGCTTGATTTTCTGTTTCAAGAGTTTGAGGTGCAATGAAGTCGGCTTGTTTAAGACCGCTTTGTTCTACTTCCTAACGGCACTGAGGTGTTTTTTCGCTCTTCAAGAACTAGAGTTGTATGAGTGTCTATGGTTTCCTTTGTCTGGTAAAGCTTGAGCAAGAACGAATTATATGCAGAAATATCGGGTATTCTTAGAATGGCTAACAATCCGTAGTCTTCGCCTGTTCTATAAAGGTCTGTGATTTCCGTCATGGGAGCTAGAAAATTTTGGGCCACGTTCTCGTAGGTGTTGGGGTTTACCTTTATGCGGACTATGAACTTGGAGTTGAAACCAAGTTTGGACCAGTTCACCATCATTGTATGTCTCAAAATGACATTTTTTTCCTCAAGCTTCTTCAGCCTCATGTATACTGTCGGCTGCGAAATCTGAATCCCTAAACGGCGGAGCACTCTGCTAAGGTCCGTTGTGGACAGCAAACGCGGAGGTTTTGCATACTCTGCTTCATGCAGCAACACATCCAAAATCTTGAGGTCAACCTCATCTAAGTTTGGGGACGGTTCTTTGTCTTCCTGGAAGCGAAAGGGTACACCTGTTTCCTTATAAATGTGAATTGTATCCACGACTCGGTATTTCTTGAAAGAGCTTTTTGACATGGCCTCATCTACAATTCTGAGCACGTGACTGAAATGGGCATCATCAAGCATTCTGAATCTTCCAAAGAGCGAATATTCACCGGTGATTCCGTCTAGGCTGTCACATGATTCAATTTGTTCGAGCATTTTGGCTAGCCAGGGCTCATGAGGATTCGTTTTGAACTCGAAAAAAACAGTTCTTTTCAATCCCACTAAGAAGGGGTTCAAAACAACAGTTGGGCCGTGGATGAATCCTCCTTCAAATAACTTTCTTATTCTGTTCTTCACGGTAAAACGTGACAGACCAGTTGACTTGCTTAGATCAGTGAGCGATCTTTCATGATCTTCTAGAAGTTCCATCAAAATTGATGAATCGTATTTGTCTAGGCCCATAATGTTTCGTCTCGAATAAAATGTCTGTTAATCGACATCACATTAATCGTTCTATTGGTAAATATCAAAAGATATAAATATTTCGTGAGATAGCTTTCATGGGAGGCAATAAGCGTGGAATTTAAGGTCAAAGATGTTTCTCTGGCTGCCCGAGGCGCATTACTTGTTGATTGGGCTTCTACTCATATGCCGGTTCTAAATCAGATCAAACTTCGATTTGAACAAGAACAACCATTAAAGAATGCTGTAGTCGGCGCCTGCCTACACGTAACAAAGGAAACTGCTGTTC
>CP070828.1:19343-21957 GCA_020344715.1 Candidatus Bathyarchaeota archaeon
GAAAGAAGCAGGTTCATTGCGGCCCCGAAAGTCAATATCAAAGCGAAGTGGCTCCATTGAATCAGACGACTGTTCCGCTTTGAAGGTTAAGGTGCTGGATCGCTTCCCTTATGAGGGAGTTGTCGTGAGTTGATACTATTACGGTTTTTCCTTCTTTCTTGAGAGCTTTGAAAAGATCGATTATTGCAGAAGCCGTCTCTTCATCTACCGAAGCCGTTGGTTCGTCTGCGAAAACAATCTCTGGATCCGTGACCAGAGCCCGAGCTATGGCGACTCTTTGTTGCTCGCCTCCGGAGAGATGAGCAACTTTGAAGTCAAGTCTATCCTCCAATCCCAGCTTACGCATAATGCTAATCGCTTGGCTTCGCCTCTCAGTCTTTGACATTTGACGACATAAATTGGGCAAAGCAACGTTTTCCCATGCGGAAAATTGAGGAAGCAAATTGTACTGCTGAAAAATGAACCCCAACTTCTCTTTGCGGATCTTGGTTTGCCACGCATCAGAATAGGAAGAAACTTCCGCGTCTTCGTAGAAGATTTTTCCCCTGGTAGGGCGGGTGAGAAGCGCTAGGAGACTGAGCAAAGTGGTTTTTCCACTTCCTGATGGACCCGTGATTAGGCAGAAATCGCCCTCTTTGATCTTAACTGTCGCGTCTTTAATCGCCTTCACTTCGTTAGGAGTCCCTCTGCAATAAACTTTTGTCAGCTTTTGTGTTGCTATTTTCATTAGCTCCCTCTCATCACGAGATCGGGCTCAGTAATGGCTGATTTCCAAGCTGGAATCAAGGTTCCCACAAGCAAAGGCACTATCGCCGCCGCATACAGCGTCAGAAGACTGCCGAAGCCAATATAGATTGGCACCGGAAAATCGGGGTAAATCGCCGACCAACCCAGCATAAAATTTCGAATTATTGGTGCGCCAAGATACAAATCGTAAAAAATCGCAAGGAAAACACCAATCGAAGCAGAAATGAAACCTAATATCAGCGTTTCTAGAAAACGAATTTCCAAAATATTTGACGTGCTAAATCCCAGAGCCTTTAGAATTCCCACTTCCCTCTGGGCTTCTCTACTTGCAGAGCTAGCTTGATTCCACGCGACCAATATCACCGATATGAGTAAAACGTACCAGAGAACCGACACATAGCCGGAGCGAATTCCATAGGTTGAAGCAACAGCATCCTTCATAGATTCACGGGTGATAACTCGCAGGTCTGGGTAAACTTCAGAGATCACAGAAGCTGTACTAGGAATCTTGGCTTCGTCATCTAGATAGATGCACAAATCCGTTACCGTTTCCGGGGGGACATTCAAGAAATCCCTCGAAGTCTCCATGTCTACCAAGATAAGATCTGAGGTGAAAAGGCTGATATCAGAATCAAAAATGCCAATCACAGTGAAAGAGTAGAAAGCATGGACTTCTGCAATTCTTACTTCATCATTGAGTTGGATGTTCAGATTGTCTGCAACGTGTGAACCAATAATGGCTACGTTTTTCTCATTGGGCAAAAAGAACCTTCCTGAAGCAACTGTCAATCCCATTTCCTCAATTGTAGGAGTAGCTGAAGGATCGATTCCCATCAGTGTGTAGATGCTATCTTCAAGGAAAACATAGCCCCACACCCTCGGGACAATTCTTTTAACATCAAGAAAGCGGCTGAAGTATTCAGCATAGGTGTATGACATAGGAACAACCCGTCCAGCTTGCATATTTTGCACAGTTATGTCCGGCGCGTATTCCACGCTCAATTGGGCTTCTTTCAATAATCCATCTGAAAGAAAAATTGTCGAACCCAACACCATAATTGCAATTGCTAGCGAACCAGTAATGGCAATTGTACGCGTTTTGTAAGTGAAAATGGATCTAATAGAGTATTCAAAAAAATTTGAGTGTTGCTGGAACCTATGGACTAAACGTTTCAAGGATGAATAACCTCAACCGAGTAATTTTTTCCGATGAATGTTGGTGCTACTTTACCGCAGGATTGATGATAGCAGTAGCCGCCTGGAATATCAGGTAAGCATATTGGTTCAAGGAGAGGATTACGCGCAGAAAGACATTCGGAGGGAAGCGACAAACCCATATAACCCAAGGCTTCAACAAAAGTTCTGCCATATTCCTGCTTAGACGCCCACGAAAGTTCACTATATGCGGCGTGAATCAGGTTTGCTGCAAATAAGCAAAGGATGATGAGAATAACAACCTTTAAGCGCGATATCTGCGGAGTTTTCACAAGTTTCTGCCGTCCTTTCAGCCAAAGATTCAATCTTTTGAGCCAATGAAACAGCTGATGAAGTTTCTAAACATTGCAGCCAAAAGCTCATGTTCCAGCAATCTATTCCTCCAATGACTTCCTAGGCTTGCATCAACTACTTTATCGAGCGCTTCTGCATAATCTTCCATGTTATTGGAGCTATCGCTAGCAATGCTATTCCTATTCCAATCATTGCGTAGTTTAGTGCAGGGATTTTGGTTGGTCTAAATGCAACTGTCATGGAAGAAAGCTTTGTTCTCGCCATTTCTGTCGATTCTTGCAGAGTCTTTTGAGGCGCAGTCGCTGCCCAATCATACGAAGCCTGAACGGCACTTGAGCATCCGGTAGAACAAGTGAGC
>CP070828.1:22057-25649 GCA_020344715.1 Candidatus Bathyarchaeota archaeon
AAAAAGGCACTACGTGTCCACGTACAAGATGCCTGTTCGCAAGGGAACAACTCTGCTTGACGCTTTGATGCATATCAAAGACAACTTTGACGAGACGCTTGCGTTTAGACACTCCTGCAGAATGGGAGTGTGCGGAAGCTGCGGAATCATGGTCAACAGAAAACCGATGTTAGCCTGCTATACGCAAGTGCTTCACCTCGAATCCGACTCATTGGTCATCGAACCCCTGCAAAACATGACTGTCATAAAAGATCTTGTTGTTGACATCCAACCCTTCTTCGACACGTACGATAAGATCAAGACTGTTCTGATAAAGCCTGAAGCTGCACTCAAGAAGCCGACTGCATTCATCCAAGCGCCCAGGGAACTCAAAAAGTACTGGGACTTGACCTTGTGCATCAAGTGCTCCATCTGTTATTCCGCGTGTCCAGCTGCGATTGATGAACGATTCCTTGGACCTTCCACCTACGCCACGAATTACCGGTTTATCTCCGATTCCCGCGATGAAGGTCTGAATGAGCGATTGAAGGCGATGGCGGAAAACGTCTGGCTGTGCACTTCCTGTAACTCCTGCACACTGTTTTGTCCCAAAGAAGTCGATTCCTCATCTTCGATAGTTGATGAACACAGTCTCATGGTCGAAACAGGAGCAATTCCACGAACGGTCAAGGATGTGCTCACCAGCGTAGTTAGATATCACAACCCGATGGGGACGCATCCAAGCAAGCGAATGGAGTGGGCTAGGGATTTGAAAATTAAAACGTTTCCAACAGTCACGAAGGCGGACGTCCTGTACTTTGTAGGGTGTTCTCCAGCCTATGACCCAAGAAACCAAGAAATCGCGAGATCCATGGTGTCAATCTTTGACAAGTTAGATGTCGACTTCGCCACACTAGGCACCGAAGAATGGTGCTGCGGAGACCACATACTCAGACTCGGCGAAAAAGGACTATTCGAAATGCTTGCCGAGCACAATGTGTCCATATTCGAGAAGTTTAATGCAGACAGAATCGTGACCTTGTCACCGCATTGCTACAACACCTTCAAGAATGATAAACCCTACAGCGACGCTGGGCTTCAAGTTCAACATTATACGCAACTTGTCGCCGAAGCCATTGAACACGGTAGACTTAAACTTCCCAAAGCCACAAAGAAGCGGATCACCTACCACGATCCCTGCTTCTTAGGCAAGCGCAACGAGATATTTGATGCTCCGAGGCAGATTCTGGAATCGATCAATGGTCTAGAACTCGAAGAGATGACGCGCACAAAGGAGAACAGCTTTTGCTGCGGCGGAGGAGCTGGGAGAGTTTGGACAGAGGAAGCCACTCCTGAAAAGAGACCTTCCGTAAACCGAGTCAAAGAAGCCCTAGATGCCGGTGCCGAAGTTATAGTCACAGCCTGCCCATTCTGTGTGACAACCCTGGAAGACGCAGTGAAAGTGCTTGACGCAGAAGGCAAAATTGTGGTTGAGGACATTCTCGGACTCCTAAAGAATGCAGTGTAAAAACGCGCGCGCAACCATAAAGTAACCTTAGCCTCTTCCACAAACCACATAATTGAAATGAGTGAACCGAAATTAGACGATCGCTGTCTTTCATGGAATTGTGTGGAGTATTGAAGATTGACTGAAAAAGAAGAAATTGTCAGAAAGGGATATGACAAGATAGCCAAGCAATATCATGCTGACCGTCACATTTTTGACAACAGAAAGGAACTAGAGCAATTTGTGAGCTTATTACCCAGGAATGCTCGGGTTTTGGATGTTGGCTGTGGTTCCGGATATACCGGAGAATACCTCGTTGAACATGGATTCAATGTTGTAGGGGTTGATTTTTCGCAAAGTATGCTTAAGCTTGCAGGAAGAAATGTTCCAGAAGCCAATTTGATTAAACAAGATGCTACTAGATTAGGCTTTAAAACCAACTCGTTTGATGGCCTAACAAGCTTCTATTGCATTATTCATATTCCGAGAGAGAAGCATGCATCATTGTTTCAGAGTTTTCACAGAATACTGAAACCCGAAGGAATAATGTTGATTAGTATGGGTTATAGTGAATGGGAAGGAACTGAGAAATATTTTGGTGTCGATATGTTTTGGAGCCATTATGGGCCCGAAAAGTCTTTGCAGATAATCGAAAATGCTGGACTGCTAGCTATCTGGGATAAAATTGTCGAGTGTGGTGGAGAGAAACCCTATTGGGTGCTTGCCCGAAACAAGAAGTGATATGGGGTTGAGTTTCTTCCAGAAGTCATAAAAACTGAAGTCAACTGCTCGCACTAATCAATTTCTGGCTACAATTAAGCCCCTGCAACCAGTCCATAAGTTATCCTTCAAGAATCCTATGTCCTTAAATTGTGCTGTTCTGAATGCCTTTAGGTAATCTTCATAGTCTAGTAAAGCCATTTCATGTAACTCTTTGATGTATCGGATTTCCCCTTTTTCACCAATTAGGTAGTGCATAAAAACAAGCCATTCTGATCTTGTGATTTTGCTTGTTGCCATTCTAGCAAGCTTCACTTCTTCGTCTTCCAGTGTGTCTAGAGATACCTTTGCCTTTATGTAATCTTTCTTGAAGACCCATGGTTCTACTATCACCAGTCCTTTATCGTGTAGGTGTCTATAGAAGGTTCCAAACGTTTTCACGAGATTACTGAAGCTTCGGACATAACCGATAGAGCTAAACAAACAGGTAATAACATCAAACTTCTCTCTCAATCTAAAGTCAATCATGTTGGCAACCTTGAATTTGGCTTCAGGAACCTTTCTCCTAGCCAGTTTGATCATCCTTCGGTTTATATCAACTCCTGTGCATCTATATTCTAGAGAGAGATGCTTCAGATGTTCTCCAGTTCCACAACCAACATCAAGCAGAGTCTTTGACTGAATATTCTCGAATTTCTCAATGATCTCTCTGATAGTCTTAGATTCATTCGCATAGTTCTTTCTCTTTTGATAGATTTGATCATAGTATTCTGCAAAAACCCTGAAATCATCTTGTTCCATAGAGCAAGGTCAATGAGTTCCAAGTTTATTACACTTATCTTCCATGAAACAAGCGATCAGTCGGGCGTGCATACGCATGGCAGCAGAGTTCACTTGACACACAGACAACGCCTATACATTTTCCCTTTGAGAGTCTTTCAATCTTCAGAATTCAGAACCTTTGCCGTGAGTTCCAGAACCCACCAGATTTCAGGTTTCAAGCTATACATCGTGATGGTTCACAAAAAACCGTCATTCTGATAATCTAGATTTCTAGTGCGGTTTCTCCTCTCGATCATCGTTGACACATTCTGCACAGAATGTATTGACTCATATATAGCGGCCGCATTACCAACTATTTGAGTTGGGACCAAGCAGATTTCTGACTTGTTTGACACAGTCCCAAGCGTCCTTTGCATAGGCATCGATACCATACGCTTTACATGTTTGTTCTGAAACGGCGCGCCCGCCAATTACTGTTTTGACTTTGTCAAGAAGCCCTTCTCGTTTCAAGTTGCTAATTATGTCTTTCAAGAGGGGAACGGTTTCATCTATTGTTACTGAAACAGCGATTATCTGCGCCTTTTCTTGGATAGCAGCGTCTAC
>CP070828.1:25749-30862 GCA_020344715.1 Candidatus Bathyarchaeota archaeon
AAACTTTAAGCAAACAACTGCCTTCGCTTTCATTCTCTAGATTTCCTAGGTTGTTCTCAACGACGCTTCGCACGAATTGCAGGATTACGACAAAGTTCCCAGTTTTGTTAGCTTGTTACTGTTTACCGAAAAATCACGTGGTCCTTTCTTCTCCGAGACGAGCTTCTGACTGCACACCTCTCGCAGTTCTTCTAGCGATGACCCCCAGTTTTGTAATTGGTGCGTAGGCGCCGCCTGCGAAGGTGAAGCCGCATTTCCTGCATTCCCAAACGCCTACGCTTTGTCTCCTAACCGCCACAGTGCTGCATTGGGGGCATTTGTTTGCTTCCTTCAATGATGCCACTATTTTTGTATACCTTTTTCTCACCGTAGAGCCGTAGCGAGCTCCCAGCCCTCTTGTTGGTCCAATCTTTTTTGTTCGTTTCCCCACTACTTTTTCACCACAAGTTTCCGCAGTTCCGCGGCTTTTTGCCGAGCTATTTTAGCAGCCTCCGAGATTTGCTGGATTCTGAAGTAGCCGTTGCCAGCTTTCTGTAGCGCACAGACCTTCTCATCCTTTTCAATGGTCATTGTTAGTCGAGCATCCATCACTTGTTCTTCTTCAAGCTGGGGATCAACCACAAGCTTGTCGTTGATTTTTGCGAATGTGATGGCAATGGGGTAGTTGCGGATTGGAAGCGATTTGTAGCCGGGCTTAATCTGGACTTCGCCTTCCTTTACCTCGTAATTGAACACCTTGGTGTTAAGCAGTGCAGCTAACGCCGCTAGGGCAGAAGCATCTATGAGGTTCCCATCGTAATTAAGGACGTACAGATCAATAAATACAATGAAAACTTTCTTGCCGGGCTCGATGCACAGGTTCTCCAGATCTATGGCCTTGGATTCCCGTATGCCCCTATCTACTACTCTTGCAAGCTCAATGGCATCCTCTCCAGGTGGTCCTGGCTCAAAGGTGGGAGAAGCCAAGGGCACCAATTCAGCGTTAACCGTCAAGACTCCTTGATTTGGAACATCGGAAAAGGGTTCGCCTATTCCGATTTTTATTCCCACAAGTACTTCAGTTTTGCCGAGACGGATACGAGCTGAGCCCTCAGCTTTTTCGACAACTCCTGTTTCAACTTGGGCTTCTCGATAATCCATTAGTCCGCGTTCATCGAGTCTTTTCCCGAGAGAAACCAAATCTGCCATTCTTCTCTGCTTTACCTTCGCAACAACTGATGAAGTCACTGTTCCTCACTCTCCTTATTAATGGCTTCTTTAACCTCCAAGTACTTGGCTTTCAAAGCTTCCTTTTGAAGTTGATATATCTGCTTACACCCCTCTAGTGCGAGATTCATAGTTTGATCAAACTCTTCGCCAGTTAACATTCCATCCATCTGAAGCAAGGTTATGGCGTTTTGGCTAGACATATAGGCCAAGGGCAAGTCAGCCTCACCTTCCTTGTCTTCTTTATCATCCAGATCCAGTACAATGCGCCCATCAACTTTACCAGCAGCACACGCTGAGACCAGATCACGTAAAGGAATACCTGCATCTGCCAAGGCCAAAGACGCAGCTGTGATGCTTGCGCATCTCGTTCCACCGTCTGCCTGCAGAACTTCAATGAAAATGTCAATAGACGTTCTCGGGTAGTACTCTGTAAATACTGAAGGTTCAAACGCCTCCCGGATGACTTTTGAGAGTTCTATATCCCGCCTCGATGGAGCCGGTGATCTTCGCTCTTGAACTGAAAACGGTGCCATGTGATAGCGACAGCGCAGTCGTGTTCGGTCTGGCAGAGCCAAATGCTTGGGATGCGCTTCTTTTGGTCCATAGACACCTGCCAAGATTTTGTTTTTCCCTTGCTCAATATATGCTGAACCATCAGCGTTGCCAAGAACTCCTACTTCAATCTTGATGGGCCTCAGTTCGTTTAACTTTCTTCCATCATGGCGAATATCTTTTTCATTGGCCGTTTTCTTGACTTTCTTCTTAGGCATCTTTCTCACTTACCTCCGTTTTCTCATTTTTCATCTTTCTAATCATTTCAGCTACACGATCTGTTAGTCCAGAGGTGTGGGCTTCTTCCTCGATTTTGCGGATAGCAACAATCGCTAAGCGTTCATCCTCGGGTGATTTACCGCTGACGAGGACCACGCCATTCTGGCCCACCAGAATTTGACAGCCTACCTCTTTTTTTATCGTGGTAATCATCGAGCCTTTCTTTCCGATGAGGCGAGGGATTTTTGTCGGAGTGATCTCAGTGATCTGGCCTCTTGTAATCTTGCCAAAGCCAGGTTCTCGAACTGTTAACAAAGGACCTCTAGTTCGGTCACTGGCAACTATCTTTGCGATGATGATGTCTCCAACGTCAAACATTGATGGCAAATCATCTCTTTGGGGTCTAAACGAACGTTCTAGAACCTCGGAGGCTCGAAGCATAGCTAGATACGGGGCTTTGACATCGATTATCCAGCCGCTCATAATTACTTCAACAACTTTTCCAATGACTGTGTCTCCAACCATGGGGACGTAGAATGACCTCAACGCCATCACATAGATGTTCCTGTTCTCATAGTTGACGAGTCCTGTATGAGTTGCGTATATTTTGCCGTTTTCTTTGAACGTGTTCTCGCCAGCTAGATAGCTGTTCTCGGCCAGCAAATCGCCCGGTGTTACGAGTTGTCTCCTCTCATAGAAAATAGGCAATTGTCTCATCACCACAGTTATTTTCATTTAACTAGTTTTGCTTCAGCACTACCTCGCGTTACTTCTCCCACTTTCTCTAAGAATGGCCCATAGAGTCCTGCGGTCATCTCTACGATCGCGTACCATGAACCGTCGTTTCGCCATTCCTCATTTTTTATTGTACCGAATCGCTTTACTGTACCGTACGCCTTGCTTGCGAATTGCGGCGGAATATTAATGGTTATTTGGATCTGCTCCATTTTCAGTGGCAAGATTGTGCGGAGGAGTTTTATGATGTCTCTAGCTTGCTCTTCGACTTCTTTGAAGGCGTCTATCGAATAATGAATCTGCTGCAAAGCCCGTTCGACCCGAAGAGGTGGATGAGGTAGGTTTGTTCTCGGGTCTACGCATTGGCGAGAAATGAAAGCAATGATTTGTTTTCGTTTATCATCAATGAGTTGCTTGCGCTGTTCAGTTGTCAGTTGGAGAATGCCCTTCTGCAGTATTATGCTTGCTATTTGAAAAGAATCGGTCGTTCCGAAAGCTTTGCGCAGTTTCTCTTCCGAAGGTTTGTCTCCCTTATTTGCGTCCATGTATATCGTGTCACTCACAAGAGCGTTTGAGATTGACGTAGTCTTTCCGAGACGGTAGGCTAATGCGTTGTCTGGTTTGACCAGAATCTCGAAGCGCTCTCCTTCCTGGGTCAGGCGAGCGATGGTGTATCGTTGACTCATTGGGCTCCGCTGCCCTCAAGATTCCGCCGATGATCTTCGATCTCTGCAGCGGTCAGCATTCGTAGCTTCTTTGTGGCTACTGGGACTACGGCAACTTTGATTCTCGGTTGCTCTTCTCTTGCTTCGAAAGCCTTTACCAGGCTTTTGACGGTGAGCTTTGTTGCGTCTTTGAGGTTCATTTCGCTTTTATATTCTGCTTTGAGGATCTTCTCAACGATTTCTTTACCTACTCCGACGGCTATTGCTTTGTAGCCTCTGTACGTTCCGCTGGGATCTGTTTGAAAAACTCGAGCTCCAGTCTTGTCAATGCCACCAAATATTATGGAGACTCCAAATGGTCGGACTCCCGCGTGTTGAGTGTACAACTGTTTGATATCACCAATGCGTTTAGAAATGACTTCGACGTCAATTGGTTCATCATACATCAGTTGATTGCTCTGGGCGTAGATTCTTGCTTGGTCTATTAGAATACGCGCGTCTGAGCCCAATCCTACAACAGCCGCGCCTAGATGTCCATCTACTTCATAGAGCTTCCACGAGAAGTTTTGATCCTGTAATGAAGATTCAATCTTTTCTTCAGCTCCTAGCACGACACCTTCAGAACATGCCAAACCCAATATCGTAGCTCCACGATTCACTGTTTCAAGGGCATATTCGACTTGGAAAAGACGCCCATCTGGAGAAAAAACGGTTATGGCGCGATCATACGCTCCTGGCGCCGCAAATACTGACATTGTTCAATATCACCTCGCTTCTCCTAACCCGTATGTATTGCTGTTCACTTATGACAACTAAACTAAAAACCTTTCCGTTAAAGCCTTTGGAAATCTGCTTCGTTTCTCGATCCGCTTCAGAAAAGACCGATGCAATAATGAACGCCTATCCAATGCACTCGTCTCCCATCATGGAAGCGCTAGAAGGAATTGAAGTGGTTTTCCTATACAGCAATCACATGAGTGCCACCGAAAGGATTTTTCGAACCCACATATGACTCTTAGTACTGGTATCGAAGGATAATATTCCAAGTCATGGTCGTCAATGGCTAGTTCTTCGATCTTCTCTTCTTCTCTCGCTTTTTTGCCCACGCGCTCAGATGACCACAAAAAAGCCTACTTGAAACGTCGAATTGAATAGAGCAAATCGACATGTCTCTTCGTTTCTGGCTTCATCACTCGAGACTCTCACGCGGTCATATGTCCGATTCTTTCGTGAGCTCCTGCTAAGCCGCCCACAATGGGAATTTGCGTCTCATGATTTCTACAAGTTCGTTTAGGGCATCAAGCTGATCAAGAGACAAACGGGTCTGAAATTTGGACAGCAATGTTCTGGCGTGGCTTTCTGGAACTTTCACATATAGAATGTCCCCCTCATTGATGTGACGCCCAACCACGGGCTTTTCCATTGAAATGGCAACCTGCATGCCTGATTTCGCTTCTGAAATGGCTTTTCCTTTGTCTTGTATTTGCATAACTTCGCCTAGATCTCCAGTGTTTTCATCGACGAGTGGAGTCTTTGGTTTGATTTGACCTGCTAAGATTTCGACACCGACTACGGCAGGTCTGGCTCTTCTGAAAACATAACCTGGCAGAAGCTTCATTTTGGCTGGCTTCAGGAGTCTATCAAATTCCTTTAGCGCAAGCATTTCTTGTTCGCTTTTCAGCCATTGTGTGTAGTCATCGATGAGATGGTAGATGATTTTACGTTGAAAAATC
>CP070828.1:30962-39638 GCA_020344715.1 Candidatus Bathyarchaeota archaeon
AAATATGGCGACTAGAAGCTCAGGTGTGGATGTAATGACAGAAAGAAGGGCGAAGCCCACGGAGGTTTCACTGAGACGAGTGAACAACATGAAATTCTCCACAGCCAGTATAACATAGCGTGATGCGTAGGCTAGCACAGCCATGGAGACCCCCAGTGTCAGAAGAGCGATAGCCAAATCTGTGAATTTCGACACCACAGCAGAGTTTATCGAACCTTCTCCTTAAAAACACTTGATATCGCCAACATTAATTCAAGTCTTTAGACTACAATGAAATCTTTCCTTTCAGTTTTCACCAAAGAACTATATTATTGGGATACCGACCTGAAAATGCTTAAATTGAACAAAGAGGGTGAAATCAAGGGGAAAAATGCAAACAACAAAGGTTCCGGGTGAAAACAACAAGCATCGAGTCCTCATGTATGCTCTCAGTACTTGCGGGTGGTGCAAACAAGCGAAGAGATTTCTGCGAGATCATGGCATCGAATTTGAGTATATTGATGTTGATCTGTGCGGCCTAGAAGACCGAGAACGAATAAGAAGAGACATTCTGGGCCGAGGAGGACGTCTCAGCTATCCTACAATAATTGTGGACAACACAGTCTTGATCACTAGTTTTCAAGAAGATAGGATCCGAGAGGCTTTAGAAATTTGACCAATCTGCAGAAAGTGAGACAACGGGCAGAAAGTGATGCAAGAAGCCGGGGCTATTATTTGAATCCTGATGGGGAGTTTCTCAACCATCTTCTTGAAGGACTTCGGCAAAACGAAGAGCGGTATGACTACCCTTCTTGTCCATGTAGGATCTCGTGCGGAGAGTTTGAGGCTGACAGGGATATCGTCTGTCCATGTGACTATCGTGATATCGACGTTGAAGAGTATGGTTGCTGTTACTGCGCGCTTTACGTCAGAAGGGACGTATATGAAGGAAAAGCCCCAATACGTCCAATTCCAGAGCGTAGACCTCAGGAGAAGCTAGAGCAAGCCTACGCATTTTCTCCGGTGACCTCGACTGAGAATTTGGCTAAAGGGGCCTCGACTATTGTCGAGTCTTCTGGGGTTAAGACAAGGTTGTGGTACTGCAAGCAGTGTGGGTACGTGTGCTTCCGTGAAGAGCCACCATATATCTGCCCCATATGCAAGGCCAAGAGGAAGATGTTTGACGAAATAAGGCTATAACAGAAACTCACGACGTTGACTCAGTGACTATTTGGTTAGAGATTCTGAAAACCTGTTCGCGAGGATTCTGCCTAGGCTCCCAACATAGTAGTGAGCAGATACAAGGATGGATCGAAATCTTCTTCGAGGAGTTTCTGAAGAACGTCACATATCATTTTCATTCTTAGCTTGTTAGTTTGGTCTCCTGAGAAAGCGTCTTTTTCCAAATGGTTTAGGATTTGACTTCTGATGTTTTCTCTAGTTTCCGCTTCTACTTCTTTCTCTTTGAGGTCATCCAAGAACTCGTGCAGTGTCATCTCCCCGAATCTTTTCCTTGTTGACAACATACATTTGTATATATACATATATAGCATATATATTCGTTGTGTGAACGCGCGGATTTTCAGAACTTGAAAGTCGTGAAGGCTAGGAGAAACGGTACAGAGAAGGGCCTCCGGCGCCTACGAGGTTTGTGTAAGGTAGCTGTCTGATGATTGTCTCCTCTCCTGCAGACAATCGCAAGGGGTTTTTCGTGCGCGTAGGCTTTGGAGCCATAACGAAACAACAGATTAGCGAAGGGCTCCAAGGAATCCAAGGATGCAAAAGAAAAGAGTTCAGACCTAGCAAGCAGCTTGAAATATGCCTTCCATTTATTACAAATGATAAAGCCAATGTAAAAGGGATAATGGTTGGGCCCAGCAACCCGTGTAGGTGTTCGCGTATGAATTTGTATAGCTTGCCTTTGCTGGCAATCTCTTTGTTTCTTATTGGAATTGTCAGCGACAGAATTATCAGATATACCCTAGCGTTGTCTAGAGCCTTTGGCCTGTCTGAGATCGCAGCCGGCTTTATTCTGTTGTCGGTAACAACCTCCTTACCTGAGCTCTCAGTTTCCACCATTGCCTCTTTGGCAGATCAAGGTGGGTTATCAGTTGGCAATGTCTTGGGATCTAATGTTGCGAATCTCACGATAATCATCGGATTAGCCGTTTTCTTCAGTAGAACTGAAATTCTTATCAAGGGACAATCTCAGAAAGAGCTTGTACAATTTCTTTTTCTATCTTCTATTATACCTCTGTTCATAGTCCAAAGAGGTAGTTTGGGTCCAATACTTGGTCTTGTTCTTCTGATACTATTCGTTTACTTCAGCGTGACGATCTCCCGGAAGACTGAGAAGACCAAACCACTTGGATATGCTGCAAAAAGCACAGCAATAGTTGGGCTCAAATTCATTGTTTGCCTCGTAGTCATAATATCGCTGTCGAAACTAGTGGTCGACAGCTCTGTCGACATTACACAGTCTGTGAGTTTGCCCCCTTCTATCATAGGAGCAACCATCGTCGCGCTTGGAACTTCTCTTCCAGAACTTGCGACAACCATACAGGCATTAAAGAAAAAATTCTTCGAAATGGCTCTTGGGAATCTTCTTGGAAGTTGCATAACGAACATTACTCTCATTCTAGGAGTCTCCTCACTGATTTCATTCTCTGAAGTCAGTGTTCTAGCCGTTGAAAGTATCATGTTCTATGTTCTGCTTTCTTCACTAAGTGTTTGGTATATGATCAGTTCAAGCGAGATCATTAGCAAAAAGGGAGCGTTCTTCTTGCTAGTCGTATACATCATATTTGTCCTTCAACAAACAGGTATATCGATATTTGTTATTTGAGGAACGCAACTCCTTGTCTATGAATGAGAGCGTTTTCTCATGTCACGTGTCACACTAGGCCGAAAAGTGACAGCAGAAGTGAAGCTATACTGAAGTATATCGTTACAGTAGCAACATCACTTATCATTGTAGCAAAGGGTCCAGATGCAACGGCCGGATCGATGCTGGCTTTCTTGAACAGGAAAGGAAAACCTGTTGAAATGAATACAGCAGAGATGACGCTGATGAACATGGAAAGTCCAACAATGAACCCTAGCGTAGAGTTTCGCCAACCCACAAGGGCAATTGCTGAAAGCAGCAATCCTGATGTCATCGCCAGAGCAAGCGCAATTATGAATTCCCTGACAAAATAGGCCTTCAATGAAAGCTGTGGATCTAGCGCAATGCTGCGGACAGTCAGAGTCTCTGATTGAGTGCCTACCGCATCGCTTAGATATGCCAGAACTGGGGCGAATGCTGCCAGTGCGAGCAAAGTATTCAAAACGTGCTCAAAACTGCTTATTATAGAGGCAGTAATTGTTCCTCCCAGAACTCCTATGATCAACCATGGCAGTCTTGTTTTTATCATTGTTTTTGCTGAAGATTTGATCGTAGTATACTCCTTTCCGACCTTGTGGAATATCCCGCCAAATTTGAAGATATCATCACGAACTTCTTCATTGAATACCTGAAGAAGGGTGTCATACGGTACAATCCCGAGAAGGTGTCTTTCCCTATCAACAACTGGTATTGCCTTTATCTTGTTGGAGAGGGCGAGATAGATCAATCTTTCCTGATGTGTCAGAGGTCGTGCAACAACCAGCTTCTTTTCCATAATTTCCTCAACGCTAGCGTCTTTTTTGGAAGTATAGAGTTCCTTGATAGAGATTACACCTTTTAGCACGTTGTCATCGTCAACGACATACAAGTAGTCTATTGTGTCAAACACATCTGCTTTGTCCAGAAGTAGCTTCTCTGCATCTCTGATCTGCCCGCCGATCTTCACTCGGGGGAATGCTGTAACCATTCTGCTTCCAGCAGTTTTTTGGGAATACATCTTTCTTTGCATGATTGAATTTATTCAATCGCCGTTTATATGAGCTTTCATGGAAGCAGGTGAGAAGAAGCTTCTTGACGCAGCGCCCGATCCATCCAATGTCGAGTCAACAAGATTGGTTCGACTTCAATTCCCGATTCGCAAGATTGATTCAGTCAGATTCTGGTTTGTGGAGAGCTATGGGCTCATCGATTTGTGGTTTGGTGAGGATAATTGCTCAAATATTCAATTTTTCCATCACACCTGTATAAGTGCTTCTCTATGGTGTTATGCGTGGATGACCAGTTCTTCTCCTTGTATATGAGCAAGGTTGGAGAAGCTGTTTCTAGCGACAATCAGAAGCAGATTATAATAATCCAGATGCATTATAACACCAATAGCGAACAGCTCAGTTGAGGAAGGTGAGATGGGTCTGTTGGACGATTTCTTGGGATGGGTATTCTCTAATTTGGGCAGAATCGTGATATCAGCGGTGGCGATCATCGTGATTTCTGTTGTGTATAGGCTCCTCACGAGACAGATAGCAAAATTGAAAGAACAGCGGAAGCTTGAAGAAAACGTTGCTTTCGCTTTGAGAAGAATCTCTCAGTGGATAGCTGGGTTAGCGGTCATAGTTGTTGTCATTGCCCAATTTGGTGTTGAGGTTGGTTTAATTGCTGGTTTGTTAGCCCTTGCTGGCGGGACAATCATAGGCTTTGCCGCAATGAACACTCTAGGTAATGCTATCGCTGGCATAATTGTGATGACGAGTAGACCATTCCAAATCGGGGATAGGATCTATTTCAATGGTCAGTTTGCTGATGTGGAAGCGGTGGATCTAATTTACACAAGAATGAGAACGTTGGATAACGTTCTTGTTTCAGTTCCGAATCAAGAATTGCTGAAGTCGGAAATTGATGATTATGGAAAAAAGACAAATGTGAGGAGAAGCTGTTCAATCACGGCTGGATATGAGCTGGCCCCAAAAGACGTGGAAACTCCTCTGCTAGAAGCTGCAGACAAAGTGGATGGAGTGCTGAGAGACCCAAAACCGTATGTTTGGATCACTGAGTTCGGTGATTATTCAGTTGAACACACTCTCTATGTGTTCGTTAACCAGATAAAACGGCTGCCAAAAATTGATGCTGATCTCAGGAGGGCTGTCTTGGAAACATGTCGACATCATGGAATCGACATCAGCACGCCTCAGCTATTGCGGAGAGTAGACTGAAAGCAGTCATTCATGAATCTCAGTGAAATCAAATTTGAAAACTTATTAATCAACTGGAGAAAAACCTGCTTAGGGGTGGGATTGCCTTATTTCGAACCATCAGGAAAAGAGGAAAAAAAGCTGGCCTTCCACCAGGAACATTGGTTCACGTAGGAGAAAGAAAAGCTGGAAAGGCCAAGATAACGATCATCAACTACGATGAACACCATTTTGAAGAAAGGGAAGTCCAAAATGTTGAGGACTGCTTTCCGTTCAAAAGCAAACCTACTGTAACTTGGATTAATATTGATGGTCTCCATCAGTTAGAAATCATACAAAAAAGCGGTGAACACTTACAAATTCACCCGCTTGTCTTGGAAGACATAGTCAACACGAGTCAACGTCCAAAAATGGAGGACTTCGACGATTATATCTTTGTGACGTTGAAAATGCTCCAATACTCCGATGAGAAAAAAGAAACTAGGACAGAACAAGTCAGCCTGATTCTCGGCTCAAGCTTTGTCGTTTCATTTCAGGAAAGCGAAGGGGATGTTTTTGACCCGATCAGAAACCGTATAAGCACTAACAAAGGTCGCATTCGAAAAATGGGCGCTGATTATCTAGCTTATGCTTTGATGGATGCTATCGTTGACAACTACTTCAGAATTCTGGAGAAGCTCGGGGAAGGAGTTGAAGACATGGAAGAAGAACTAATAGTCAATCCAACGCCGGAGACTCTACAGGCTATCCACCAAATGAAACAGGAGATGATATTCTTGCGAAAGTCTGTCTGGCCTTTGAGAGAGGTGATTAGTCGCTTGGAAAGATGGGAATCATCACTAATCAACAAGTCTACAAGTATATATTTGCGAGACCTTTATGATCACACTATTCAGGTTATTGACTCGATTGAAACGTTTAGGGATATTCTGTCAGGAATGCTTGATATCTACCTCTCCAGCGTCAGCAACAGAATGAACGAGGTCATGAAAGTACTCACGATTATCGCTACAATATTTATTCCGCTGACTCTGATAGCAGGCATTTATGGAATGAATTTCAGGTTCATGCCAGAGCTTGAGATTTCTGCGGGGTATCCAATGGTTCTGCTGATCATGGTCTGTATTGGAGCACTGATGGTTCTTTATTTCAGAAAGAAGAAATGGCTGTAATCCTTGAGTCACGTAAATGCGTTGCCCAGGCGCCCACGGTGAGTGAGCCTAGGGCTCATCTTCTCTTTGTCTCGAGCAGATTTTCAAAGGCTTCTTCGTGCTGTATTTCTTCGGACAGTATGTGTTCTATTAGGTGGAAGGTTCTTGCATCTTTAGCATAGCAAGCAGCCACCTTTTTGAGTAGCTTATTGTATACGTCGATTGCGCACCCCTCCGCGTCGGCGACTGCTGCAAGCACCCCTTCGAGGTCTCTTTCGTTCTTGGGAAAGACAACCTTCTTACAATTTGCGATCTTCTGCAAATCCTCAAGGTCTCTTTCGGGTTCTCCACCTAGTTCTAGGATTCGATCAGCAAGCTCCGACATGTGCTCGAATTCGTCCTTTGCTATCCTATCCAGCTCTCCAGCCACGGTGGGATAATCTGGACCTTCAATGAAGTCAGCTGCCCACGTATAATAGAAAAAAGCAATCCACTCGTCAGCATAGGCGCTGTTCAGCTGTTCTAACAATTCCTTGATGTCCACTTCCACAATTTCTCTTCCTTTTCTTCCCATAAACAACACCTCCGCGCAGCTTTTCAGCAAGAATCTTTCCGCATCCAGCTTTTAAGGCTATGTTACTGTGATATCCCAGCAACATATATTTAAGAATCTGATCATCTAGCTTGCACCTGTGTGGTGATAGGCATGAGTTCAGATCACAGAATTTTGAAGAAGAACTTCGAAACAGAAATACGAGTTAACGAGCATAAATTGGCTTTGAACCATTTCGTGCAAGAGACATTGGCAAATGTGATAATAGGCTTCTTGAGGACTCTAAAGAATTCTGAGGAAATGCCATGGAACATTGAGATAACAATCACGAGACTCTCTGAGCAGATAGACGTAGACGCTCATACGTACCCCTAGTGTGCACAAAAAAAGAGGCTGTGGGAGCATCGTCATAATAGTTCGTTCGCACAACAATCAAGTATTTGGAATTAGCACGTTAGTTGTGTATTCTCTGAACCCAAACGTGTCGATTTCTTCTACGACACGACCGAATTTCCTGATTCGCCCTTCAAACATTGCGGTAGATTCGAAAACAATCCATGCTATCGGTGGTTCATCGTAAGCTCTTGCTACTAGACCCGTTTGTTGAACTGCAATCTCAAGAACCAGACTGTACTTCCAGTTGCAAGCAGTTATCAATGTTTTCCTAGGATAGAATGCAAATGCCTCCGGCACAAAAGTCCAATCATAATTCGTCAATTGATATTGCCAGTGTCTAAACGTAATTTCTTCACCATCCAAAAGGATGCTGATTTCCCCTCTAAGCAATCCATAGAAGTCATGTCCGACAATCGCTAAACATGGTTCATTGGTTTGAAACCAATTCCAAAGACCATGGTATAGCTTCCAGACTCCCCAATTATGGTCATGATAACCCCTGGCAGAAATAGATACTGGTTCCCCGTTGATAACAACGGTTCCTTGAATTGTAGCTGAAGGCATTTGAACATACCAGTTCATTTCTTCATTTGGATCCAAAGGAAACACTCTCATGTTCCGAAATCCACAGAGCGAGGGAGAATCTTGCACATACCTAAGACTCCAAGCAACCGTATCACCAGTTCCGCCATAGATGTCTTCGATATAACCGTCGAGTTGGTATTCGCCGTCAACAACTTCTATCGTGTTAGGTCCCATAACCAAATCTGCACTGGTCCTCGAAGTGACAACATCATTCCATGGAACAGGGAAGAACATTTCAACCATCGAATCTTGCCAGAACACGCTTACGTACATTAGGCCGTAAGAATCTTCAGTCAAACCTGCCGGATCCCACAAGCTATACTGAACTACTCCTTGGATATCTTCTTGGAAGAAACTGAAATACCACCATTCTCCGTAGTCTGATGCATTGGGACTATCTTCATAGTCGCTGAAATGGTAACAGTCGTCTATCAGAGCGGATTGAGCGACCATCGGTAATAGCATCAAGATCAAAAGAGGCATAATCTTCAGGCTTTTCTTCGTTTTTCTTTCCTCCTTTAACAGGAATTATAGGTGAAGTGTTAATCAAATTAATAATTTTCGAAACAACTTTCAAGTTAATCTAAAAGCAACCCCCTTTTTGCATCCGTCCACGGTTCTATTCATTGGATCTGTGCTTCACCTAGCTTTGCTTCCGAGTGGAGACACCTACACCATGGATAACGTCGATGCTACTGACGCTGCGATAGTAACATACCCCAGAATCGAAATACCCCCTTGCACCGTCGGAGCACCAAGCCTGAAGACTTCCAAAAGAGAGTAGAAGCTGAATCAACCAAGGTGATACTTTTGCGAGAAGGCGACGAATATTAAGTGATCTAGAAAAACTCTCAGGTTTCACAAGCTCCGAGCAAGGATGACTGCTACATGAAGGCAAAACGTAACACCTCCACCAGCTTCCTATGCGCCAAGTCAAGAACG
>CP070828.1:39738-52418 GCA_020344715.1 Candidatus Bathyarchaeota archaeon
CTTTCGGCATTCACAATAACTATGTTTTCACCATTCAACAAGCGTTTAGCCACCATGCTAGCCATACGTCCAAGAATCAAACCCGAAGCATCAACAACTGTGGGTGATTGTTCCTTTGCCATTTGTCATCCCATTATCTTCACGTTGGAACCTTTCGGGTTCTTCCTCACCAACTCTTGAAGTGACAGGCATTTCCCTTTTGCCTTCAGAATCTTGGCTCGGGCATGCTCTGAAAAGCTGAACGCGGCTAAGCTAATAGGGTGATCAAGGCGTCCTGCTCCGAGAACCTTTCCGGGAACTATGACCGTCTCTTTTGCTTCTGTGGAGCGATTAAGTCGACTGAGATTGACGGCGACTCGTCGTCTTCGAGAGGTCGAAAGCCTTTTCGCGACGCTACGCCAGATGCCGGATTCAGCCTCGATAGACTTCTTACTCAAAAGACGAATAACATTGCGCAGTTCCGAGTTGGTTGACTTGATCCGCTTCATCACTTCTTCTCCATTAGAAGCTTCAGGAAATTCTCGGCTTTTCCATCGAGAATTTTGACAGCTTCAAGCAATATTCGTTCCACGGGAAGTCCGCCACTCGATTCTACGTCAAGAATAAATGCGTCTTGGTCCCAAGATGCTTCTATAGCTGTTGGGTCTTTGGCACAAGCGTCCACACAGTCTTGGCAAAGAGTGCACCCCGTAATGTTACGGATTTCCACCTTCTTCCCAACATTCGTGAGAACTCTTTTCGAGCATATTTCTACACACTTACCGCAAGCATCACAGGCTTGCTGGTTTATCTTGATCTTTGGAAAATATTTATAGACACACCCCGAGACAGGTTGCCATTTTGCGTGCTCTATTCCCTTGCCAAGTCGAGCGTAGGCTTCCAATCGAACTCTTTGGGATGGTGCCAGTTTTACAAGCGGGATCTTCTCGCTTACGGGAATAATGTCCGGGTTGCTCGGCACAAGGTCACCGGAATACACTGTTCTAACGCTGTCGGTCGCTTCAACATCGAGCGTCAAAGTCACGCGACAAAGATTGCAACCAAACTCGCTCTTGCATGGACATTCTTCGGGCAAATTGTAAGAGTCTAGATCTGTTTTCAACGGGACAAGCCCAAGTCTATGGGCCATGATTTCGTCGTGCAGTATTGATGAATTCTCAAGGACAACGATTTCATCGATGACCATAGAGGGAACCTCGACAAGCATTATCCGGCGCAACGCATTCATAAACGGTACATCAACATCTTCAATAATCAAACGAGCAGTAACATCAGTCTTGTCAACAACGCGCACTTCCATACAGCTAGACACCTTACAATGGCTGTCGATCTCTGTGTTTCAGATAAGGGAGAAAACGCATTATTTCAATATTTCCCTCTCGAAAAAACCAGCAGCTAGACTCTACGACCTCGCCGCCCGCCCTTTCTTCTAGTTCCATCGTGAGGAATAGGAGTTACCTCCTCGATTCTTCCAATGCGAAAGCCAGCTCTAGCAAGCGCTCTAATAGCCGCTTGAGCTCCTGGACCCGGAGTTCTAGCACCCGAGCCTCCTGGCGCTCTCACCTTGATGTGAATGGCAGTTAATCCTTTGTCTTTGGCAATTCTTGCTGCTGCAGAGGCTGCTCTCATAGCGGCATACGGAGAGGACTCCAATCTATCAGCTTTTACAAACATGCCTCCAGATGCTCTGGCAACAGTTTCAGCGCCAGACAAGTCGGTGATATGCACAATCGTATTGTTATACGAGCTGTAAATCCGCACTACTCCCCATCGTTCAGTTTTCTTGCTCATGCTTCTTTCTCCGCTGTCCTGTTCACCGCTTCAGACGTGGGAGCCGTTTCCGGTCTAGCGATTTGAATGGATGTACGTAAAGGATGTTTAGAATTCGACAAGGGGCTTGTCGAAGCATAGGCGATTGAGGCTTCCTCGTCTCTCAAAACCAAGTAGCTAGGAGAGTAGATCTTCCGGTTTCCGATCACAATATGTCTATGAGTAATAAGCTGACGAGATTGATGAACAGAATTGGTTAGTCCCTTGTGAAAAACTAAGGTTTGGAGTCGGCGCTCGAGAATATCTTCAATTGACAAGTCTAGGACGTCGTCCAGGGCGGCTCTTTTTGGAAGAATACCTAGACGGTGAAGCCTATTCAGAAGTTGCAGTTCTAATTTCTTTCGTTGCTCCAAAGGCATACTCAGAAGTGAACGAGCGATGCCTCGGAACCTTGAAAGCATTGTTCTGTGGCGCCACAGCTCGCGTTTGTTTCGCAGGCCATACTGCCCAAGGAGTTTTAGCTCTGCTTGTAAGACATCAGTTCTCCATGGAAAACGAGGTGTTTCGTATTTTTTCCGATGTCTCTTAGGGTCTCCCATTACTTGGCTCCTCTGCGCATAAGTGCTCTTTTCTTCACGCCCATAGCTTTTCCTTTTCTACCTGTTGTCCTTGTCTTCTGGCCTCTCACTTTTAGTTTGTAGGCGTGACGATACCCTCTCCACGACTTGGACTTTTTCAGTTCTTCGATGTCAGATTTAATCCGGAGATCCAAATCCGGTCCGATAAGGTGAAGATCTTCTCCTGTTTCGATGTCCTTTGGGCGGTTGAGAAGCCAGCCGGGAACCCCGTATTTCTCAAGATTAGCGATCGTGTCCTTGAGTTTCTCTATGTCGCTCTCGGAAAGCAGACCCAAACGAGTTTCAGGGTCAATGTTGGCTTTTCGCAGAATTGTGTGGGCGAGTCGAGTCCCGATCCCCTTGATGTTGGATAGCCCATATCCCACTTTTAGCGTACCATCTATGTCTGTGTCTGCGATTCTTATGATGTGGCGGAATTCCCTTGACATTCCGAACAGCCCGTTGCTTTTCGAGTTATCTACGAAGTGAATTGAACTTTATTTAAACTTTGCTTTATAGCGGGCGCGAAACGGGGCTCTAGCAGGCTCCGGCGAAAAGATCCTTCAAGACAGGAGCTGCTCTGTTTAATCTAAATCTTTAAAAGACGGGGAGTATGTTGGAAGGCTCCAGCGGGTGGTTGTGGCTGATTTGGAAGTGGTGTAATGATTGAGACCAGAAACCTCACCAAAGAATTCAACGGATTGGTGGCTGTAGACCACATCTCCTTCAGCGTGAAGAGAGGTGAAATATTCGGTTTGCTTGGTCCCAACGGAGCCGGCAAAACCACCACGATAAGGATGCTGGCCACACTGACCAGACCCACGGCGGGCACAGCTACCGTCGGTGATTATGACATAGTGAAAGACGACAACGAGGTGAGAAAGCTCATCGGCCTAGTATCTGAAAAGATAATTATGTACGACCGGCTAACGGCCAAGGAAAACTTGTGGTTTTTCGGACGACTCTACAATATCCAAAAGGAAGTTCTCAATACGAGAATCGACGAACTGCTGGAGTTGGTTCAGCTAGGCAAGTGGAAGGATGTTCAGGTGGGCACATTCTCATCAGGTATGAGACAGAGAATGAACGTGATAAGAGCGCTGCTTAACATGCCAGAAGTGCTGTTACTAGATGAACCCACATTGGGTCTAGATCCTCAATCAACCGTTGAAGTCAGGGAGTTCATCAAGAAAATTAATCGAGAAAACAAGATGACGATCATCCTCACGACACACATGATGATTGAAGCAGACTTGCTCTGCGATCGCATAGGCATCATAGATCATGGTAAAATCGCCGCGCTTGATACATCACCCCATCTGAAGCGGCGGGTCTCAGGCGCGGACACGACCATCTTCGAGTTCGAAATTGCCAATCTCACCACCAACATGGTTTCATCGATTCAGTCTCTAGAATGTGTTGGTTCTGCCTCCCGGGACAACGCGACTCGCATTAGGGTTCATGCGCATGGCAATAACGCCTTCGACATCATAATCGACACTATAAGAGCTGAGAAAGGCAAGATAAATTCAGTGAAAAACCTTGAACCAACGCTGGAAGACGTGTTCTTGCACATCACTGGCCACGACGTGAGAGACAATGCAGACCAGAAGATACCAATGAAGGGACATCGTCGTTTTATGCCGCGGCGCAGAGTGAGGTGAGGTCGAATGGGCATTAGAGGTTTGATCTCTCAAAGCCTTATGGTTACTTGGAAGGACCTAATGGAGTTGTTCAGGAACAAAATGGGGCTGATCATGCTTGTTTTGATGCCGATATTCATGATGAGCATGGTTGGTTTCATATATCCTTCTGATACGTCCATAAGCGACGTATCCATCGCTTTAGTGAATGACGATGAGGGACACGCCGGTTACCCCAGTGCAAGTGCAATGCTTGTCGCAGCCTTGGAGCAAATGAGCACCGACACTGGTATGATGACCATTACTAATGCTTCAAGCTTCGATGAGGTCAGGGACATGATTCAGAGCGGAGAGATCGATGGAGGCATAGTGATTTCCAGTAATTTCACTTCAAGCCTCATCGTGGGAAAGCAGGGAATTGTCACAATTGTAACAGACGAGTCCAACCCTCAGATGTCAATGAGTCTCCAGTTTGCCCTGAAGGAAGTGTTTGAACAGATAGGTACATGGGTGGCCGAGCAGAATGTTCAGTTGCTGAGCCCGACAACGATAAATGCTACTAACTCGCTGGCAATTGTGAAGCCATACAGCGTTCGAACAGAAGGGTCCGTTCCCGGGGAGCTGAGCTATTTCGACTTCATGGCTCCGGGGCTGATGGCTATGACGGTGATGATGAGCGTCATGACGGGTCTTCCCGCAGCTATCTCCCATGAGAGAGAAGTTGGCACGCTAGACGGGATGATGGTGGCTCCCATCAATAGGTTGACCATAATACTTGGAAAGACCCTTGCCCAAACAGCCCGAGGCCTACTTCAAGGGACGCTTATACTCACATTGGCAGTGGTGTTGTTCGGCGTCACCATTCACGGGAGCATTCTGTTGATCTTCGCCTTGCTCTTGTTGGGGGTGTTCAGCTTCGTTGGGCTTGGTGTTGTGATAACGTCCTTTGCAAAGGATCAGGAGACTGCTATGATGGTGATGATGACTCTAATGTTTCCAATGATGTTCCTTAGTGGCGTGTTCTTCCCGATACAGCAAATGCCGTGGTATATGCAAGACATCTCAAGAGCCCTTCCGCTGACTTACGCAGCCACAGCTCTAAGGAAGGTAATGGTGCTTGGAGCAAACATAGGCATGATAACCACTGAACTAGCTGTGTTGATAGGCTTTGGAGCCGTCATGACCACAATCGCAGTTCCAGTATTCAAGAGAGCCATGACCAAGTAAGGGATTACAGCTATTTGCCCTTGCAAGCACTAGCGGGATCTGCATGAGGAAGCAGTGAGCATTCTCTAGTACTCGATTCCTTTTCTGGGGGTCACACCTTCGGTAAAAGGATGCTTGATCTCCTTCATCTCGGTGACGAGGTCGGCCACCTCAACGATCTGCATTGGGGCGTAGCGCCCAGTGAGGATCAACTCTACATGTTTGGGCCTATTCTTGATCAACTGTAAGGCTTCATCCACCGTCACCAGTTTTAGGTTTAGCGCTACGTTGATTTCATCGAGGACTACAATGTCGTATTGACCGCTTCCAATCACTTCTTTGGCTAGCTTAAGGGCTTCTTCCGCTAGCTTCACGTCCTCTTCATGAGGAGAAACTTCGGTGACGAATTTGCCTCGACCAAACGCGGCTAACTTGAAATTCGGAAGCTTCTTTACAACGTGAAGTTCCCCGTAGTCGAATCCGCCTTTGATAAACTGAATTATGTAAACTTTCAAACCTCGTCCGATGGCGCGCAGAGCAGCTCCAAACGCAGCCGAGGTCTTGCCTTTGCCGTCACCGGTGTAAACTTGGACAAGACCATGTTCTAATCGAAGTCTAGCCATTCCTAAATCAACCCAGCGCTAACCATGTACCAATTTCTTAAGTACCTCATCCGCTACGGAATAGGGATCTGCTTCTTTCGTCAAGATTTTTTGTTTGAGCTTCTCCCATTCTCCCGTGTGTCGTAGATCCGCGATTATTGATTCTACTATCTTCTGTTTGATGGCTTCGACGAGTTCGGTTTCAGCCTCTCCTTTGCGGTGGACCTCAAAAGCGCCTTTCTTTAGATACTCTCTGTGTTCTTCGATTCTGGCAAGAAGCTCGGCTATGCCTTCACCTGTTAGAGCCTTGGTTTTCAAAACGGAAGGCTTCCAGCTTTTTTCTTCTGTATTCATCTCCAGCATTGCTTGGACCTCGCTCCAAGTTTTATTCGCATTTTGCCTGTCGGCTTTGTTAACCACGAAGATGTCACCTATCTCCATGATCCCAGCTTTGATGGCTTGAATATCGTCGCCTAGTCCAGGGGCCAAGACAACAATTACTGTATTCGAAACCTTTACGATTTCAACCTCTGACTGCCCCGCTCCAACAGTCTCAACAATGATGACGTCCTTGCCTGAGGCATCGAGGATTCGTATCACATCTTTTGTAGCTCTACTCAAACCGCCAGTTGCGTTGCGATTTGCCATGCTTCGGATGAAAACCCCTTCGTCGGTACTATGTTCCTGCATGCGAACTCGATCGCCCAAGAACGCGCCGCCAGTAAATGGACTTGTCGGATCCACCGCAATGACGCCAACGGTTTTGCCGCTTTTTCGAAGTTCCCTGATCAGCTTCTCAATAAGCGTGCTTTTTCCTGACCCGGTAGGCCCAGTTATGCCAATCACGTGAGCCTTACCAGTCTTTTGAAAGAGCTGAGCTACTATTTTTGGAGCCTCTGGTTCATTATTCTCAATTACAGTTATCGCTTTAGCTATAGAGCGGCGGTTGCGTCGAAGTACACCTTGAACGAGCTGCGCTACTTGCCCCACTGTTCGTCAGCATCCAGTCGCTGTTTTCATCTCTTCGCGTTTTCCTGAACAAACTCAACCAACGTGCCAGTTGGCGTTCCTGGTCCAAAAACCTCTTTTATGCCAATTCGCTTTAGGTCACGAATGTCTTCTTGAGGGATTATACCTCCAGCGAAAACGAGCACGTCGTCCATGCCTTTCTCTTTTATGAGTTCCATTATTTTTGGGAAAAGAACTTTATGGGCACCAGAGAGTATACTTAGGCCTATCACATTTACGTCTTCTTGGAGGGCAGTTTCAACTATCTGCTCAGGCGTTTGCCTCAGCCCTGTGTAGATTATTTCCATCCCGGCATCTCTCAAAGCACGGGCAACAATTTTCGCCCCTCTGTCGTGGCTGTCCAAACCTGGTTTGGCAATTAGAACCCGGATCTTCCTTTCTGCGGTCAAATCGAATTCACACTTCCTAAACAACTATGAGTTCGCGGTATTCACCAAAGACGGTGCGCAACACCTCAGTTATTTCCCCAAGTGTTGCATAGGTCTTCAAAGCTTTGATTATGATAGGCATAAGGTTTCTATCCCTGTCAGTTTCATCATGCAATTTGTCCAAAACTTCTTTGACTTTCCTATTATCTCTTTCCTTCTTCATTTTTCGGAGCCTGGCTACCTGTTCTTCCTCCACTTCTGGATGAACACGCAAAAGCTCCATGGGCACCCAGTCCTTCTCAACCGTGTAATCGTTAACTCCAACCAGTGTTCTTTGCCGGCTTTCGATTTCTTTCTGGTACAGATAGGCGCTGTCAGCTATTTCCTTTTGAAAAAACCCTCGTTCTATTGCAGAAGAAACCCCTCCCATGGCATCTATCCTGTCTATGTACCGCATAGCACGTTCTTCCATCTTATTGGTCAAATATTCCACATAGTAGGAGCCACCGAGTTGATCAATTGTGTCGGTTACACCGCTTTCATAAGCTATAATCTGCTGCGTCCGCAGTGCGACTCTTACCGCCTCTTCACAGGGTAACGCCAAGGCTTCATCGAAAGAGTTAGTATGCAGCGATTGAGTGCCACCTAAAACTGCGGCTAGAGACTGAAACGCGACCCGCATGACATTGTTGACAGGTTGTTGAGCGGTTAGCGTACAACCCGAAGTCTGAACATGCATCCTCATCCATAGCGACCGAGGATCCTCGGCGTTGAACCGTTCTTTCATGATCTTTGCCCAAAGCCTTCGAGCAGCTCGAAACTTGGCGATCTCCTCAAAAAAGTCGTTGTGCGAAGCAAAAAAGAAAGAAAGCCTGGGTGCAAACTCGTCCACTTTCAATCCTCGTTCAAGTGTTGATTCTACATAGGCTATGCCATCAGCCAGTGTGAAAGCTAGTTCTTGCACAGCGTTTGACCCTGCCTCACGTATGTGGTAGCCACTTATGCTCACAGGGTTCCAGTGGGGCAAGTGACGGGTGCAGTATTCGATGATGTCGGTTGATAATTTCAGTGAAGGTTTTGGTGGGAAAAGGCAAAGTTTCTGTGCAAAAAACTCTTTGAGATTGTCGTTTTGGGTTGTGCCATCTAGTTTTTCTCTCGGCACGCCTTGTTTGTCTCCTATGGCTATGTACATAGCCAAGAGCATGGCGGCGGGTCCATTAATTGTCATGGATGTACTGACTTTATTCAGAGGAATGCCGTTGAAGAGAGTCTCCATGTCCTTGAGAGAAGATACTGCGACTCCACATTGGCCAACTTCACCCGTGGCCATAGAGTGATCAGAATCATACCCCATTATGGTTGGGTAGTCAAATGCGATACTTAATCCGGTTTCGCCTTCACTCAGCAGGTACTTAAAGCGTTCATTTGTTTGTTCAGCAGTACCGAATCCGCTGAATTGACGCATGGTCCATAAGCGCCCACGATACATAGTGGCATGCAAGCCCCGAGTAAACGGGTACTCACCGGGGAAACCTAGATCTTTCACATAGTCAAAATGCTCAATATCTTCTGGCGTGTACAATCGCTTCACTTGAACTCCGGAAACTGTGGAGTATTTGTTTTTTTTCTCTGGGTGCCTCTCAATCCAGCTGGGAACCTTTGTCGTTTCCCATCGCTGCCGTTCCTTTGAGACTTCCCGTAGTTTGCGTTCATCGAACATATTGTTGGAGCCTCCGATTTTTATGTTAACATATTCTCGGTTAAATAAAAGTATGTTCAGGTAATCGGCGACTCGCATGCGATTCTCAGCTGTTCGACCGAAACCGGTACATTCTGCAACGCAAAAAGCCCCAGAATGAGTTTTGAAATCGCTGACGATTCGGTTCAAGCAACGTGCGAAGTGATCTCTAGAAGAATAGCAGCTAGAGGTGGAAGATTGCTCTTCATTTCCACGGCTGAATCGTCTTTGTTCAGGTTCTAGCTCATCAATTCATTGATGTTCTGTTAGAGCTTGCACGCGCAAAACTTAAGAAAGCAATCGTGTATATTGGATGCTCCCAAAATGGAGAAATGGAGTCATGACGTTTAAACCAAGAGAAGTTGCAGTGATCGGAGGTGGAGTAATACCTCACAGTAAAGGTAGACCTGACTGCAACATCACTGACATGTGTGTTGAAGCCTACAATATGGCGCAAGAAAACCTCTCAGAACAAATGGGCAAGCCTTTCGAAAATAGCTACATCGATGCCTTAGTGGTGAGCTACTTCAGTGACCATTTTGCAGGTCAGTTACTCGGTGAAGCGATGATAGCGGATTCCCTGGGACTCAATCCGAAAAGAAGCTACAGGGCAATAGGCGGAGGGGCAACAGGTGGACTAGGGGTCCAAAATGGATATTCACTTATAGCATCAGGACTTGCCGACGTTGTTGCAGTTGTAGGCTTTGAGAAGATGAGTTTGGTCGACACAGCAGAGGGTAATGAATACATTGCGTTGGCCAGCGATACTGACTGGGACTTCGCGAACGGCGGCTACTACACGGCATACTATGCAGCTATGGCCGCGGAATACGCCAAGACCTTCAATATTCCCGTTGATGTTTTCGAACGTCAGATGGCTGAAGTGAGCGTTAAAAACAGACGGAACGCCCAGTCAAACCCTTTTGCCCAAACGAGTTGGCTGAATCCCTGGTGTGTTAAGGGTGCACGCCAGAATGTTACAGGGGAAATCACCGCGGAAGAGGTTCTAGAATCAGGTTATTGTGCAACACCGTTGCGACTGAGAAACTGCTGTCTGATGTCAGATGGAGCAGCTATAGTCATTCTAGCCTCCAAAGAGACCGCTCACAAACTCGTTGACAAACCAATTTGGATAATCGGAACAGGGATGGGCACAGACACAATGCGACCAGGTGATCGATATGACACTGTAGGCGGTCTACACGAATACGACCTCATTCTGCCAAACGAGGACGAGAAAACACAACAAAGATACAAAAAACTTCGTTATCCGGGTCAAAACAGTTTCCGCGCCGGTCGAATGAGTGCGAAGCAGGCATACTGGATGGCTCAAATTGAGAACCCGTTAAAAGAGATGGATGTTGTCGAAATCCATGACGCATTTAGCAGCAGTGAAATTCAAACATATGAGGATTTGGGCCTTTGCCCGTACGGCAAGGGTGGAGAATTCGTCATGAGTGGCGCAGCCAATATTGATGGCGAAGTGGCAATCAATCCATCAGGCGGCCTCATTGGTATGGGTCATAGCGTTGGCAGCAGCGGCGTATGGCAAGTATACTTCACTTACCTACAGCTGAGAGGCGATATTGACCAGGTCTTCAAAAGCTGGAATGAACGCTTCAAACCATATAATGACAACAGAAATATACCGAGACCAGCGCAGGTGCCAAATGCCAGATTGGGAGCAGGTCATAGCCATGCAGGCACTGGAAGCCACGTGACATACACAATACTAAGCAACAAAGAAAGCGATCTAGAGCGGATTCGACCTTTATCCGAATTTCCATCCAGGTTGATTAGGAGGCCTTGACTTGGACACCAAGAAACTTAACGTAAAAGGTATAGTTCGACCTGAAAGCAAACGTCTAATGGGTCACCCAGAATACGTTGTTTCAATCCGAGATTACACCACCTATCAATTCAAGCCGTATGGACGGAACAGTAAGTACTTTAGAGCATTAGCAGAAGAAAAAAAGATTCTAGCCACAAAATGCAAAAGACACGGATTCTTCTTACCACCAAGACCTTTCTGTCCAGACTGTCAGTCTCCAGATATGGAGTGGATAGATTACACCAACCAGCCAGCCCAAGTGAAAACTGCGTCCATATGCAAATTTGCAGGCAAAGCGTTTCTGGACGAGACCCCCTTCTTACTGGGGTTCATTCAGATGGGTGAGGCAAAAACAGTGATGTCTTCAGTAGTGAAGCTTTCCGAAGATTCAGCAGAAAACACTCGGATGCTAAACAAGCTTATGGATACTAGGAGATACATGGAGCTCAACGGAAGAAAGGTGGAACCAAGGTTCATCTCACATCCTCAATATACAGTGAGGGACATCTACTTCATAGTAACAGACAAAGAATGGCTCAATACTCTGAAATAACCAGCAATATCCCTTTTTTTGATATGTACGGGCACCTACTGCACCTATTGTTTCACACGCTGATGTTCGCAAGTTCTGAAAAACCGCTGATAAAGCCTGTCAGTGTTTGTTCAGCTGATAGTGCCATGAGAACCATAGACCGACTTCAGCAACTTCCAGTTGTTTGCGCTTAAATACACGTTTCAACTATACTATTCGCTCTCTTCAAATCAATCTATTTCACTCGATTGGAGGACAAATCATTGAAGGGAAAACCAATAGTTTCCATAGTGTCTGCTGGCTTGTCGAAATTCGGAAAACGAGAAGGCCTATATGGAAGAGAGCTTTTCATTGAAGCCACAAGCGAAGCTTTCGAGCGATGCCCTAACCTTGACCCTCGAAGAGACATCAAGGCTGCTTTCATTGGCATGATGGGCGAGTCTTTTGAACATCAAGGCCACACAGGACCAACCGCTCTAGACTGGACTGGTTTGTTGCCAATACAAGCATTTCGGACCGAAGGAGCCTGTGGCTCTTCAGCTACGGCGCTACGTTGTGGAATATTCGCCGTGCTCTCAGGTCTCGCCGACGTTGTTATGGTCGGCGGCGTTGAAAAAATGACCCATAGAACCACTTCAGACGTTACAGAATACTTGGCCATGGCATGTGACTTTCCGTTTGAACAGTGGAATGGTCTGACGTTTCCCGGACTCTTTGCCATGGTGGCTACAGCGCACATGCACAAATATGGCACAACAGAAGAGCAGATGGCCCTCGTAGCGGTGAAGAATCATCACCACGGCACCATGAACCCAAAAGCGCACATGCAAAAGGAAGTATCGTTGGAAAAAGCCATGTCTTCACGTGTTATCGCTTGGCCTCTCAAGCTCTACGATTGTTCGCTAATAACCGACGGAGCCAGCTGCTTGATTCTCACCAAGCCAGAACTTGCCAGAAAATTCACTGACGCGCCTGTTCACATAATCGGTTCTGGACAGGCAAGTGATACTATTGGGCTATATGAAAGGAAAGAATTGACAACTCTCAAGGTTGGCAGGTTGGCAGCTGAAGAAGCATACAAGATGGCTGGCGTCAGCGCTTCTGACGTCGACGTTGCAGAAGTGCATGATTGCTTCACAATCGCGGAACTCGTGGCTTATGAAGACCTTGGCTTCTGCAAACCAGGAGAAGGGGGACATTTCATCGAAGAAGGACAAAGTCAAATCGGCGGCAAGGTGGCTGTATGTACCAGCGGTGGGCTAAAATCAAAAGGGCACCCGGTTGGCGCTACGGGTACAGCTCAAGCCTATGAGATATATCTACAGTTGACCGGGCAGGCAGAAA
>CP070828.1:52518-58700 GCA_020344715.1 Candidatus Bathyarchaeota archaeon
GCGTGCAGAACCGTTTTCCTGAGGACGTTCGCACTAGTGAGGAATGAAAATGAAAGAATGATTTCGTGATTCTAATCTCACGGAAGTGACTAATTTCTCCTTTTCATGTGTGTGGCATTCAAGTTTCTCGTTTAAGCATGTTTACTAGCACTTCCGTGAACTCACGTAATCGATCTATGTTAATGTGCTCACCTGCAGTGTGGCCCATGTGCCCGGGGCCGATGATGGCGGTTTTTATTCCAGCAGTGTGGTAGAAATAGACTGAATCGGTCCTTCCTAGCTCTATGCGGAGAGAGGGCGGGTATCCAAGGGTGCGGAAGACTGAGTCCACAACCAACGATGCAACCTCTTCGGTTTTGTCAACTAGGTAGGGTAACTGAACTTTGGAATTGAAATCGCACGCTACCTTGACTTCTTCTATCTTCTCCAGCGACGAGCGTATCGCGTCTGTAACTTCCTGAGGTTTCTCGCCGGGAAAAAGCCTCCGTTCACAGGTTATTCTGCACTCTCCTGGAACAATATTTATCGCCCGTCCTCCTTCGATGAGAGCCACGTTGATGGGCATTTCAGCCTCAAAGTCGTCGAGCTTAAATCTCCCCGGTGGAATTTGCCGAATCGTGTTTATCACCGCGACCATGTCGTACACGGCGTTTTTTCCAAGATGCGGAGTTGAGGAATGCGCCTCTTTTCCAAGAGTCCGAACGGTGAAAGACACTCTTCCCGTACATCCGACGCTTACTGTCCATTTGTCGTTAATTACTGTAGGCTCAATGTTTATACCATAGTCTGCCGTGAAGCGTGGATTATTCGCGAGAAAGTATGGTGCTCCTAGCCAACTTCTTCCGCGATATTCGATTGCGTTATCCTCGTAGTTCACGAACTGCACAATCAATTTGGCAAACCTGCTGTTTTCCAAGCGGGAAAGTGCAGAGAGAGTGGCAGCTATTCCGCCCTTAGCATCAGACGTTCCGAGTCCATATAGTCTATTGTCTCTTAGCGTGGGAGTGAGAGCGTCCGCCCACTCGTTTGAGGGAGAAACGGTATCAAAATGCGTATTCATCAGGAACGATTTCTCTCCATCGAAGATTTTCTCTCCAGTAACATTGAAAAGCTCATCAACGTTTACCCGGAAGCCTAGCGTTTCAAGATGGGCCGACAAGAAGGAGGCACAATCTTTCATGCCATCGGCAACTTTATCGGGTGTAACTTGATACGTGGGGAACTTCACTAGTTCCTTTAATATTTCTACCGAATTCGTGCGTTGTCATCCTCCACAAGTTTACGCGTGCTTCGACGTGATAAGACTGCAGGCGCGTTTCAGATTAGGTACCGATCGGCTTCCATTATTTGTTTACCGTCAACCCAGACACTGCATTTTTTCAGTAGCCCGTCTACGTGAGTTTCTGATCTCCAATCAGCTCCGGTTTCGTCCGGGTATGGACTGCCGAACGCAAGATGCACCCGAGCCTTTTCATCCTGCAGTAGATTTCCGATCAGTGGTTTCATGAGAAGTTCGACATTGGTTGGCAAAGCGAATTCCCCAGCCTTGTTACTGTTTTCATCGGTCTTCAAGTATTCAGTTAGCTCTTTTCTCAACTGAGAATTGTCACAATCGAGAGTAGCCAAGTTCACCCTGGAATTTTCGATATCCGCATGTACGGGCGTATTGGAATCGCTTTCAGGTCTGGTTAGGCATCCATACTTATCGCTGAACCAGTCGCCCAATTCATCGATGACTATGTGCCCATTCAATTCTGCCACCGCAGTGAATAGTTCACCTTCAGGTAGATTGCCCCATCTTCCTTTCTCATGATATATGCCGTCGCTCTTGACCCATTTCCAATCGGGATTCAATTCGGCTTGCAGATTTGTGCCAGCGGGATTTTTCACTTCGAGTTTTTCAGCATCTTTGACGTTTTCGTATAGTTTTTCGGTGAGCTTCGCGATTTGCCGGTAATCAGAGCACATGCCTTCTTCCATTAATCGCCTCTTAACGCTGGGCATGTGTCCATGTCGTGCATATTTCAAGGCAGTCTTCATGAAAGGCCTTCTCAGCGTCTCGAGTTCTCCTTTTCTGCTTTCCGTCGCCCAAAACGTAACGTCAGCTTTAGGAATGGCGCGCTCAATTTCTTTAGGAAGACTGGGCATGGGTCGGTTTCCATAGTCTTCGAGAACGTGCATTTCTACGTGGGTAGTCACTCGGTGAGCTGCGTGTCTTAAGGCCTCACCAATGGTAATAGTGCTTTTGTCAGTAACGATTAGGACATGCTCTCCAGGTTTGATACCCATGCAAACTTCGACGGCGTTCTTGGCGCCTTGATGCAGTGTTCCCATAAATTCACCTTTACTTGAAGGGATGATGCTAAGTATATAGAAGTTTTTCCAAGGGTTCTTCCAACTCAGGAACTACACGTGCGATGAAAAATCCTTTAGGCCACGCTAGGTCTCAACCCACCAAATCCACGCTCTTCTTTCAACTGACAGCTGTCCTTTCACAACTCCTCGGAGTCGTAGTCGATTAAGAAAAACTGGAGTCCTATCTGGGCAAGAAACCCTACGCTTCCTAGTTTTCTCTTCAATTTCTCTTGTTGTCAAAGGCTGACTAGCTGTTCGCAATAATGAGACTATCAGTTCGACGGCCTCATCTTCGCTGAGCCGCTTGAAACTCACTGTCTCACTTCTCCATTTAAGAGCAGAAATCAAAGGGCAAGCTCTTAATGTACGCATCGTGATTTATCTTTTTAGCGCTCTCATTTCACCTCAATGAAAAATGCCATCAATTATTTATGGCTCGAACCTAAAGTAAACCAGCGAAAGGGAAAGAATTGACGGTTCAATCTCCTCCAAGGTTTGTCATTCAGAAACATCAAGCAACCCATCTGCACTACGATTTCAGACTGGAGATGGATGGTGTATTGAAAAGCTGGGCTCTGCCAAAAGATCCCCCCACAAAATCAGGGGTGAGACGACTAGCAGTTCAGGTTGAAGATCACCCAGTTGACTACATCGATTTCGAAGGTTCAATTCCAGAAGGCACGTACGGTGCGGGCACAGTAGAAATCTGGGATAAAGGAACATACATCCTAAGAACTCGAAAGGAAGGCAAGATTGAATTCACTCTTCAAGGAAACAAGCTCGAAGGAATCTACCTACTCATCCGCTTCCGAAACAGAAACTGGCTGTTTTTCAGAAAAAAAGACTCCTAGCTACTTCAGAATCATTTCCGTAAACTGCTCCGGCCTAAACTCTTCAAGATCGTCGTACGTCTGACCCGTGCCAATAAACACTATAGGTTTCTTGGTTACGTAGGTTACGCTCAGGGCTGAGCCTCCTTTCACGTCAGCGTCCACTTTCGTCAAGATCGTCCCGTCAATACCAACTCGGAGATGGAATTCCTCCGCTTGCATAACCGCGTCATTTCCCGTCAACGAGTCAACGGTCAGAATCGTCAAGTCCGGGTTTATGACCTTCTTAATCTTCGCCAGTTCATTCATCAGATTTCGATCTGTTTGAATGCGTCCAGCCGTATCGATGAGTACAGTGTTGATCCGATGAGCCTTGGCGTGGTTTATTGCATCATAGGCTACTGCTGCGGGGTCAGCTCCGTACGTGTGTTTGATCATACGTACGCCCAATCGTTTTGCGTGTTCCTCCAGCTGCTCAATGGAACCGGCTCGGTAGGTGTCACTACATGCGAGCACAACCAAATAGCCGTTTTTCGTCAGAAGGTTTGCCACCTTGGCTATGCTTGTGGTTTTGCCTGTGCCGTTTATTCCAACGAAAACTATGACCAAAGGTTGGTTTCCTTTCTTCTTTTCTTGGGCAAGTTCAAACAGATCGATTCTTTCATTCCCTGACAGAATCTCGAGTAGCACTTCGCGAAGGTTCTTTTCCACGAGCTCTCGTTTATCCTCAAGACGCTTGACCTGTACGCCGTCTAGACGCTTCTCGATTTCACCGCAAATATGGTCAGCGACGGAAACGGCCACGTCATTTTCTACGAGGTTGATTCTGAACTCTTCCAGCATCGGACGGAGCTTCTCAGCTTTAAGTTCGGTTGTGGCAACTTTGCTAATAAGTCCGCTAAAGCCTTCCCTAAGTTTTCTGAACATTCCGCTTTCGCTCGGAGTCTCTCAACTTCTGGCTCAGTTCTTGCAGTTTGGTTTGGTCTTCTTCCATTTTCTGAGCAACCTGGGTGAACTGCTGTTGAAGCGTACCTCTTGTCTTTTCTAGCTGAGCAACGCGGTTCCCCACTGTTTCTTTAGCTTCCGACAGTGATTTTTCAACGGATATGCCAGCGCCCATTCCGACGATGATCTTTTCTGTGCTCTCGAGCTTCGCTCGGATGTAGGAGCCTCCTCCGATCGGGACAAAAAGGGATGCATCATCGTCTTCCTTTTCCAGACCGTCCAAGGTCAGCTTGGCATAGTTAAGTTCAGTCAACATAGCATTGACGAGATTTAGTCGTGACTGTAGAGTATTGGCTGTTCCTTCCAGTAGTCGCAGTTCGACAATCAACCGACGTAAGGTTTCATCGCTGGTCGACAAGGTCTAGTCTCCCGCTGCAAATTTCTTTAATATCGGATCTGTAACCTCTTCGAGCGATATTTCTTTGGTCTCTAGAACCTTGATTTGGAAACGTTTGGCTCTGTGTTTGCTTCCGAATTCCTTGTAGATCTTCTCCACAGCGTCTTCAGGTTTTAAGGCTCTAACTTCTTTTCTAAAACTTGTTTTCCAGTTTGGCTTGTCTATCTTCCCAGTGATCCGAAAAATCTTGACTTCACTCATCTTCTTTCACCACATCTAAAGCCTGCCCAATAATGAACAATTCAGGTCCGGTCGTTAGAGAACCGGCTACCACCGTGTGGGAGCTGCCGATGAGCCCAGTTGCCACGTACGGAATGCCACAGTTTATCGTTCCAACATCAACAGGCGCCTTTAGAACATCTGCCAAAAGCTCTTGCTCCTCCTCTTTTAACAACGGATGGGCAAGCACACCCTTATTTGTTGCGATGGCAAGCGAACCCACATAGGGAAGCCCAGCGATTTCACCGGGCACAGTTTCAACGCCCAAAGTGTCACCTATCTTCTTCAAGTCTGCCTTTCTGATTCTGGGGTCAACTAAAGCCCCAAAATCGTTTGTGAGGATAACGTTTCCGTAGGCTGTTGTTTTGGTGTTCATAACGGCAACGTTAATTTCAGAACAAATCGATTTGATAGCTTGAATCTCTTCTTCACGGACGAAGTGAGGAAGAACTATGCCGTGAGAGTTGGCACTGGCCAGTGCTCCAATCAAAACCGATTCTCCAATCAATGTTTGAATCACTCTGACTTTTAACCAGTCCTGGAGCTTTTCCGTTTTGTTTTCGGACACGACAGGAGGTACAATTCCCATCTTCTCGGTGATTAAGGAATAAACGCCTATGCAGGCGCTGCCAAAGAAGTCGAGAAGGAAGATGGACAACGTCAGTCTCCTTCTGCCAAGTAGAGAGTAACGGTTCCCTCTTTGTCTCTAGCCGCCCGCACCCTTATTTTTCTCGGAGGCTTCTGAATGCTTCGCCTCCAAAGCCTTTCATTAACCTCATTGCTCATAACCAAGGTTTCAGGTTTCATATGTCTTTGAACAAACGCCTTGACCAGCCGTACCGCACGAGGCGTCCGTTTTTGTCGCGAGGAAATCCACGCTCTTCGCAGAGGAATTGTGTAGATCCTTTCCTCCACGATCTCTTCGTCAATCTCTTCTTTCTTTTCTATCTTGCGTGTTTCCTCTTCTTCAAATTCTTCTTCAAGGATGTCCTCGGCTTCAGGTTCTCGAGTGATGACTCCAGGTTCTTCTTCAACTATGTCTTCTTCAGGAAGTTCCTCGAGTTCAGTTTCTTCTTCAGCTGTTTCTTTCGGGATCTCCGGAGCTTCCAAGGTTTCTTCGATTTCTTCTTGTTCCTCAATGCTTTGGGGACTTTCTTCAGTCGCTTCGATTTCTCCGCTATCCTCCGTTTTAGTGCTGGAGCCTTTTGCGGTTTTCACGCTTTTGTCTTGGTTCGTCTCCACTGCCTCCTTTTCGGGTTGGTTCGTTCGTGGCCACTCGTTTTGGCGATGACCCAGGTAGGCACTGCCTTGGCTTCTTTCCCTTTTTTTGCGAGTCTGCGTTTTTTTGCGGTCGGTTTGTTTCTTGTCACGGCTTA
>CP070828.1:58800-61628 GCA_020344715.1 Candidatus Bathyarchaeota archaeon
AGGATATGATCTCAGTAATTTCTTCGACAAACCTAATGTGCTCTATGTTGTCCGAGGCTAAAGCCCCCTTTAACATGATCGCTGCCAAGTCCAAGTCTTGGGCGCCTCGGTAGGTAGACAACACACAATATTCAGCACAAAAACCTGTCACTATAATCGTGTCAACTCCCATCTCCCTCAGCTTTTCTGCCAAACCCGTCTTTGTGAAGGAATTGCTGTAGGTTTTCACAATTCGAATGTCTTGAGGGGAAGTCTTGACACTCTTATGCACGTCGAATCCTGGTTTACCTGGCACAATTTTCTGCTTCTTGCTTTTGTGCTGAACAATGATCACTGGCAGTTTCTTCTCTCTGAAAAGGTCTATGGCTGCGTTTATGTATTCAATGGCCGATTCCAGCGATTTTGCGCACGTTTGGCTAATTTCGAAAAACTCGTTCTGGACATCTATGATGAGCAAGGCAGGTTTCATCTACACCCATCCTTATGGAACTGTAACGACGGAGATGTCATTTTAAAATTTTCCCTATGCGTGCGGAGACCCAAGAATTCGAATCAAAATAGGACACGTTGACACGTGGAAAAAGTGGAAGCAAGAAGCATTATTAAATCCCGATGAAATCAATACTAGGGTTCAAACTTGTCCTTCAAACTTCGAGTTGAACGAGCAGCTCACGAAAAGAAGTCAAACATAATCTTAGCGTTGGACCCATCTGTGGGAAGTTCTCACCATCTCTTGAAACAAAGCACAAGAATATTGGAAGAAGTCATTCCACATATTTGCGGCTTGAAAATCAACCGACAACTCGTTCTTCCGTTAGGCTTGTTCAATGGCACGCAGAAAATTCTGAGATTGGCACAAGAAGAAGGACTGCCAACCATCATGGACTGCAAAATCAACGATGTGGGCTACACAAACCGAGCCATAGCCGACTACTATTTCAAGGCGGGCTTCGACGCAGTAGTCGCCAACCCATTTGTCGGCTGGATCGACGGCCTTCAACCCGTATTCGAAGTCGCCAAGTCAACAGATCGCGGTGTCATCCTTCTGGTCTACATGAGCCACAAAGGAGCGCCCGAAGGCTACGGACAAACCATACAAAACCCGAAAACCCACAATTATACTCCTCAATACGTTGCCTTCGCTGAGAAAGCTCTGACGTGGAAAGCCGACGGCGCTGTGGTTGGAGCAACATATCCTGAAAAAATCGAAGAGATCCATTCAATCCTGAAAGACAATGTGCCAATCTTTTCTCCAGGCGTAGGCGCTCAAGGCGGAGATATTGAAAAGGCAATGAAAGCGGGGGCCCGCTATCTCATAGTAGGCAGAGCCATAACGTTGTCGAAGGACCCTGCTGAAGCGGCGGAACGCATCAGAAACATCGCCCAAGAACACTCAAAATGAATGCGAGATGTGCGTTCTCCGAAGACACGCGCTATTCTCTTCTGCCCCAGAGCTCACGTTTTAGAAGATCTCTGACAGCAGAGCGGATAGCAGCACTTCGGCTTGGATACATACTTGCCCTGACAAGTTCATCTAATCCCTCTAAATACGCCTCTGGCAGCAAGACCGTTACAAGCTTCATTTCTTCACCTTTCAACGCACATGTTATGTTCATAATATGCAGTGATAGCGTTAATAGAATTTGCCCTTTTCAGAAGCGAGTCGGTCGCAAGCGTGCCTAGAAGCGACAATAGCAGTTCGGGCAAGTACGCAGAAAAAGAGTTATGATTTGACGGGACTTTGCCCTGTTGATGGTCCTCCAGTCAGCCCATCAGCGTTGAAATTGAGCCATTTCTTGCCTGAATTCCTGCAATTCCTTGACGAGATCAGGGAAAGCTTTGTTGACATCTTCAAGATACAGCGCAGAGTTCTTCATCTTTCTTTGAATCAAGCCTGCAGCTACGAGCGACCAGCCGAGGACATCATCGATCACAATTGGCAAGGGGAATGCGACAAATGTCAATCCAATCTTGATCAAATCGCTTCTGTTGCCGTCTTTGCACAACCGTTTAATAGCTGTCAGCACAGCCTGATCTCTCCTTGACAAATCATTCATTATAGCCGCATTCACTTTCCAATCCTGGGCTAGTTCCCGCAACGTATCGCTAGTTTTTCTGAGCTTCTCTGTTTCTTTCAAAGATTCCACATCTCTCGATGTCCTTACCTGCAACAATTAACCCTCAAAGAACAAAAGACTTAGCATCAAGAATTGATGACCCTTCACTTTCTTCCAACCCGTTGCTGAAGGAATATTGATCAAAGATGCTAACAAAAAGAAAGGTCGCTACTAGCGGTTTTTGCAGGAAACGTAGAAAAAATGCGCGCATTCTATCAGGATTTCACGCAAGCTAAACCTGAACCCGCAAGTAAGTACGGAGTATTTCTGCAATAACACAGGGAGCTGCTGCCGCCGCAACCGCTATGCTAGCATACTTCAAACCAGATTTGCTGGGATCTTCTTCCCCTAGTTTTCCGACCTAGCTGGACAATTCACATGCCAAGAGGAATCCGAATATCAATGCGGCAAAATAGATTGAAGATTTTGCTTCTCGAATCCCTTGCCTTCTCCATAGGCTTTTTATTTCTTAGAAATACTTATTTTTCATCAATTCGTCAGCTTTCGGATGTGCAGAGATGGTGAACAATTGAAGAAAGGGAAACGCTCCACTATCAGTGAGGTGAAAAGGCTTGAGAAGGCCCTGGAGGACGAAAAAAAGAAATCAGACGAGTACCTCAACCGTCTGATGTATCTCAAAGCGGATTTCGAGAACTACCGAAAGCGGATAGAAAAAGAGACCCACGAGACAGTCCTTCTAGGCAAAGAAAA
>CP070828.1:61728-64468 GCA_020344715.1 Candidatus Bathyarchaeota archaeon
GTACTCGTCCTTATCACACGGGAGTTTGACGTTGTCTTAATTCAAGAAATTAGAGACTCGAGCGAAGAGACTATTCCTTATCTTCTGAATGAAATAAACGAGATTGAAGGGGCAAAGTACGAGTTTGTCAGAAGTGAGAGACTCGGAAGAACTACAAGTAAAGAGGCTTACGCCTATCTCTACAACACTGAGACGGTGGAGTTCATCGAGGGTTCGGACTACGTTTACAGTGATGTTGATGATGTCTTCGAGCGGGAACCTTACATAGCTAGTTTCCGAAGCGGCAGCTTTGATTTCACACTTGTCGGAATTCACACCAAGCCTGATGATGCCCGCTCAGAAATAGGCAACTTGACCAATGTTGTCCGTTCAGTATTGTCAAAGGACGCGACTGAGAAGGACATCATTGTACTGGGTGATTTCAACGCTGATGGACGATATTTCAACGAAAGCGACCCAACAAGCCCTTTCAAAACATCAGAGTATTACTGGGTCATAACCAACGATATGGACACCATGATTAAGACCGATTACACGTATGATCGAATCGTGTTGATGAATGCGACTTTCCGTTACGAGTACCTAGAAGAAAGCGCAGCAGTTTTTCACTTTGATATGAAATATGCAATTAGCAACGCTACATTGGTGGAAGAAGTTTCAGATCACTATCCTATCTACGCTGAATTTTCAACCGATCCGCCAGATGATGATTAGCCTGAGCCAGACGCTGCGCGCGCCAGAATCCCTCTTTCTCTGTGTTCCACTTCAGATGGCAACAAACACACGCGGCTAGACGCGTTCGAGTTTGAAAATGACCGGTCTTAGTCCGTCGATGCAACAGTTAACGGCGACACCTTTCTCCTTGAACCAAGGAAGGTCTCCGCCAAAGCTCAGGAGTCGTATGTTGCTGTACATGGAGACCCAAGCGGAAGTGCAGAAACCCTCAGGCATCCCATCTTCAACGATGAATTCCTGACCATCCCTAAACACTCCACACGCTTCAAAATGCTCGTGGACGGGTGTAACAGGGGTTCTTTCGAAAACTTCAGACGGATGGAAACGCTTCAAAACCGTTATCTTAACCTTATGAGGTTCGTGCATTTCAACCACAACGGACTGATATGAAAGAAGTTGCTATCTAAGTCTTTCCCACAAAGATTAAAACCGTCCCCAAGTGGAGATATCACCCACTACTGCCCCTTTTTCCGACGTGCTTCTTGCGGAAATCATAGTTTTTCTATTGCGAAGGTCCCCGTAGGGCAATAAGACTAGTGAACATCAGCTCCTTCTTCCGCTTGCTTCATCATGCACGTGCGCTGCATCCAGGACTTGTGGAAGAAACTAAATACAGACTAGAGCTATTGTTGTTGTGATGCCTATGGAAAGGAACACTACCAACCCAACGTTGGATACAGTGATCATTTGCACCACAAGAATGAGAGAACTAGCGGAGTTCTACAAGTTGGGTTTGGACCTCCAGGAACCCAGACCGCAAGGAGACAACCATCTGGGTTTTCAGCTGCAAGGAATATACCTAGGTTTTGACAAGATCGTTGAAGACCAGTTTGTCCATCCTGGAGCTGTTTTGTTATGGTTTAGAGTTGACAACATTGAGGAGACTTTCGAAAGGTTCAAGAACATGGGTGCCAAGGTCAGATATCCTCCAACCGAAAAGCCCTGGGGCGACACACTTGCGGCAGTGTTTGATCCAGATGGCAATATCGTTGGTCTAGCTGAACGTTGATCGGGGAAGAATTCACGTATTCTGTCTGGTTGCATTGAAGATCTGAGCATGAGAGCTCGAGCGAATCCTCGCAGCCTCATCATCTCGCGTGCGCGCTTGTAGGTTTCTAGGTGAGCTGGACTTCTATTGTTACTTCGTTAATCCGCATGAACCATGGTGTGAAGGGTCCGCTGTAGCGCATGGCAAAAATGTTTCCTCTTGTTTTTATTTTTGCTGTTTGTAGCTCTCTTAGTAGTTGCTCTGATTTTCTTGCGAAATTTGACGATTTCCAGCGACCGGTGAATCTCAGTGCGGCTACATATCTCTTTGGGATGTGCTGGATTTTGATTCTTTCATCATAAGGTTTTGGTGTTGTTTCTAAGGTGTATTCTTCAGGCATGATGAATGCTATTGAGTCTTTTTCGGATAGAACGGGAGTAGTCATTTCAATGTTTTGTGATATTACAGGTGCAGTCATTTCTAAAGTGATCTTTTGAGTGTTACTGCCTGTAATGTAGTTGAAGAGGATGTTAAAACCTGCATCACCATAACCGTCAACTCTGGCGACTATTAAGCTGTTGTAGAGCCTAATCTCCACATCATTCAGTTTTTTGATGAGGCCATATTTTACTTGCTTAACCATAAGGCAACGTAGGATCCAAAGGCTTTAACTGTGTTTTGGTTACTAGCAAAGGCATTTTCGCGGTCTTGGTCGGATGCAAGACTTGCGCAGAGTTCATACGCTCGCGGGACTAGAGTTCTTGGCAACGTTCTGCTGCGCTAGGACAAACAAGCCAAAGACTAGATTGTGCGGGAAATTTCACATAATCAACACGCAGGCGCTGGGTGTGTTATCAGCGGCAGTGAGTAACCGTTATCTGAAGCGTTGTGAGATCTGCAATCACGTCGAATACGTGTCCCATGTCGTCTTCGTTGAGGCCCCAAGTATAATGTGCCTCTATTTCTGTATTATCAAAGGTTAGGGTATCCAATCGATGCGTAACATAATCTCCCTTA
>CP070828.1:64568-67697 GCA_020344715.1 Candidatus Bathyarchaeota archaeon
ATCAAGATTGAATTCGTAGTAAGAGGCTACCTCTACGGCTCCTTGTGGAAAAAATATGTTGATGGAGAAACCCCAGCTCTTCCTTCTGGTCTGGAGAAAGCTGAGCGTCTTTCGAATCCCATTCTCACACCGACGACAAAAGCGGAAGAAGGTCATGACATTGATGTTCAGAAAGACGAAATCCTCAAGCAGATTGGAAGAGAGACTGCTGATGAAATTGAGGAAATTTGCCTGAAAATTTATGAAAAAACTTCGAAGATGGCTGAATCTAACGGAATTATCATTGCTGATACGAAAATGGAATTCGGCTTTCATCGTAACGAGCTGATTCTGATTGATGAATTGCTTACTCCTGACTCATCACGGTTTTGGCCGGCAGAAAGATACGCAGTTGGCGAGAATCAGTTGAGTTTTGACAAGCAATATGTTCGAGACTTTTTAGAAAGTATACAATGGAACAAACGACCACCGGCCCCAGTTCTACCTGAACACGTCATCCTGGAAACCTCCAAGAAATACATTGAAGCCTACGAAAGGTTGACTGGCAGAAAGTTTTGATATAAAACTGTCAAAAACCTCTAAATAGAAAGTCTTAAATTCGCTATTAACTGTCTAAGAAATGGTGAACAATCATGGTGATTATGAGAGAAGAAATACAAGAAATCGTGAAATCATATAGGGAACCAATTGGCCTCAACCTAGGCTCCCACTCTGCACTCGACGCATGGCAAGGGCAAAGAGACTATGGCTTGAGAAGCATAATCTACACAACCCCGGCAAGAGCCCGCATCTACTTGCAGAATCCAATGGTAGGAAAGCCCGGCAAAGCCATCGAAGACCTACCAAGCCGCGTTAGGGAAGATCTAATCGTTGTTAGCGACCCCCATGACATCCGAAAAGATGGGAAGTGGAAAAGCGCGATACTTGTTCTTGATGAATACCGAGACATCGTGGAACACGTTGACCATCTAATCAATCTAGAATGTCTTCAAATTCCCAATAGAGCATTCTCGGTCTACGTAGGGGGAGATGAATACTGCAGCGTCATAGAAAATCGCTTTGCAGTCCCCATTGTTGGCTCAAGAATGGCCTTGAAAATCGAGAACAGAGGTGAAATCGAAAAAGACTACTATTGGTTTTCTGAAAAAGCTGGAATTCCCTACCCGAAATCCTACAAGTTCGAGATTCACTCAAGCGGAATTCGATTCAAAGACCCAATCGATGAACCCATGCTTCTGAAAGCGGAACATGCCCACCGCGCCTTTGAAAGAGAGTTCATCTTTGCAGCTGATTCACGCGATCTTGAAGAAAAGGTGCAGAAAGAAATGGAAGCCGGAAACTTGACCAAAGAATGCCTTGAAGATGCTCGAATAGAACAGATTGTCTTGGGTCCTCATGCCAACTTCAACTTCTTCTTCTCACCACTTGATGCGAAAAAAGAATGGGGAGATGTGGACGACTGGTATGCCAAGTTGTACAATGTAAGCCTGGAAAAGGCACGAATCTGCCTAGCAAACCAGTTTCTGTCCATAGACGAACGAAGAGAAACCATTCATGATGGCGTGAAGCGAATGCCAATTGATGTCCAACAGAAAATCAAGAAAGTCTCCTCTTTCGAAGTCTCAGCCCATCTCATGATGAGTCTACGCGAGTCACTGCTCAAAGATATTCATCGTTATGCAGATGCTTTTCTCTTGGCTCTGAAGGAGTACGAACCCCCAGGAATAATCGGCGCTTGGTGCTTGCAAACGTTAATCACGTGGGACAGAATTTCTAAGTACGAACTCCGACCTAAAGCCAAGTTGGACTTTACCAGCGGCACAGAAGCAAAAACCGCAAGTGATTATGGTCTATACGATGTACCAGAGGGTTTAGAACCCTACATGCACATACCAGTCACGCAAGACCTCGCCTTGAGACACGGCGGCGGAACCAACGTACACATGGGGATCGGATCCCAGTATGCCAACGCCAAGTATCAGAAACCAATGAGCATGGGAGATAGGATAGCACTAGAGATTCGAAATGCGTTGAAGCTGAAACAGCTCGAAGAAATTGTGACCTAGATATTGAGCTCGATTCTAGGTGGAATTGGTGTCATCAAGCTTCACGTATGCTAAGGCTGGAGTAGACCGCGAACTCAGAGCGAGATCTAAAGTAGCACTGAAAGTTCTGGAACAGACCTATAAACACAGTCGCTACGGAGAAGTAGTACAACTACCGTATGGGAACATTTTCCCAATCGAGCAGAATTACTTTGATCTGGTCATTGAAGGTGTTGGAACCAAAGTTCTTTTAGCTCAGCTGGCAAACAAGTACGACACTATAGGAATAGACGCCGTTGCCCTTGCCGCAAACGACGTTATCCGTTCAGGAGCTACACCACTCGCCCTCGCTGACAACATACACGCCCATGTCTCGGATCCAAAACTAGTGGTTGAATGGATACAAGGCATAGCGAAAGGAGCAAATGAGGCGGGCTGCGTAGTGCCGAGTGGAGAAATCGGAGACGTAACCGAGGTCATAAGGGGACTCTCCGAAGGCATAGGTTTCGATATGGTTGTTGCCTGCATCGGGGAACTAGATAGAAATGACATAGTTCTTGGGAACAACCTCGGAATAGGCGATGTGGTGATTGGCTTAAGAAGTTCAGGTGTTCATAGCAACGGGATGACACTCGCAAGAAAAATTCTGTTTAGACAATGGGGGGGCAAGTATGAACCCTTTGAAGTTCCAGAAGGATTTGACAGAGAACTTGTCTACGAAGTCTTGAAGCCGATGGCAATATATGTCAAACCCTTTCTAAATGCCGCCAAGAAGTGCCAGATTAAAGGAGCAGTTCACATCACTGGAGACGCTTACATGAAATTCGACAGGCTGATGCTTTTCTCCAAAGGAGTCGGCTTTGAATTCGACAACTTCAAGCCTCAACCGATTTTTGGGCTAGTCCAAAAAGCTGCCGAGGAAACAAGAGTGCCAGTCTCGGATAAGGAGATGCTGCGAACTTTCAATATGGGCTGGGGTTTTGCTATCGTCGTTGACAGTGACGAGAAAGACGCTGTCATTGACAGCTTTGAAAAAGACAACATACAAGCGGAACAGATAGGAAAGGTAAATGACTCCAGAAAA
>CP070828.1:67797-70660 GCA_020344715.1 Candidatus Bathyarchaeota archaeon
AAAATGCTTTGATTGAGACTCTTCAAGATTCGGGTGTTTCATGCACGCTCATAAGTGAAGAAGCGGGAACGAAAGAAATAGGCTCAAATCCTTCCGCTTACTACGTGACCGCTGATCCATTGGACGGAACAACGAACGCTGTTAGAGGCGCTCCGTTCATGGCTATTTCTTTGGCTGTATCGAAGAAACCTAACTTGAGAGATGTAGAAACCGCGCTAGTTTGCGACCCAGTTCACAACACTACCTACACTGCTGAGCTGGGTAAGGGAGCCTTCAGGAACCGCAGAAGAATTCAGTCATCATCAAAAACCTCGCTGGGAGAAGCCGTTGTGGGCGTAGATTTCAACACACTTAAGATCCGGGAACTCATGCCAATGCTGTTTCCTTTGCTTGAAAAAACCAAGCATTTGCGCCATTTTGGAGCGGACGCACTTGAGCTCTGCTATGTTGCAGATGGCACAATTGATGCTTTTATCGACATACGAGGGAAATTGCGAGCAACCGACATAGCTGCAGCCCACCTAATCCTCCATGAAGCAGGAGGCATAATGGTCACTCCTGAGGGAAACGAGCTAGACGTAATGTTGAGTGCAACCGAACGAGTAGCTTTTATTGCAGCTGCAAGCAAAACATTCCACGCTAGGATACAATACTTGCTCAAATGAAACGGAGGCCCGGATTGCTTACCCCTGTTCAGCCATATCCTGCATTAGTCGTGAGAGGCAAACATCAGCGACTGCTTGTTATTGCGGACCTACACATCGGGTGGGAAGTTGCTCTAGCCCAAGAAGGGGTCTACATCCCATCTCAAACGCCGAGAATCTTGAGCAGACTGCAGAAGATAGTGAAAATGACGAAGCCAACGCGTCTCATTATTCTTGGCGACGTGAAGCATACAGTTGCGAAGGTTGAGCTCAGGGAATGGCAAGACATCCCGAATCTTTTCGAAACTCTGGAAAAAAGTGTTCCCAACATTCAGGTTGTGCCAGGAAACCATGATGGCAATCTAGAACCGTTATTGCCAGAAGCGGTGAATATCTTGCCGGTCACAGGCGTAAAGATCGGAGATGTCGGATTGTTTCATGGGCACGCTTGGCCGACACCGGAACTTCTTGGATGTCGAACCTTGATTATGGGACATATCCACCCTACAGTAGCATTCCGTGACCCTTTTGGATACCGGATAACCGCACAAGTCTGGGCTAAGATCCCCTGCAACAAAACTCGGCTAGCGCAAAGCGTTCTGAAGGCATTAAACATAAAAGAAGAGGGAAGTCCGAGTAGAACGTTGAAGGCTCATTTTAACGTTGCCCCTGCAACGTCTCAACTATTGATATTACCATGTTTCAACGAATTTCTGGGAGGACGACCGGTAAACAGAACCACAATGGGCAGAAGAGGCAGATATCGAGAGTTTGTGGGACCTATTTTGCGTTCGAAAGGCGCACACTCAGAAGACGCTGAAATCCACCTTCTTGACGGAACTTTTTTGGGAACTATTAGCCAACTGAAGACGCTGGGCTGAAGCGCCTCACGAACCCGTTGACTAGAAATCACTATTCTATGTTCACTTGTTTTTTATAGGAGTGGATTCCACAACAACGGCAAAGGAGAAATCTGCAACATGAAAATGGACAAGGTTGAAATCTCCGGCATAGCTGTACTCTTCATCGGAGTAGTTCTGCTGATATTCGCCTTCTTCAATGCCTACGCGTTTCTATCCGGACAGCTTGAAATCCTAGCTAGCCAAGACATTCTTGAAGCTTTCGGCGAAGCCTTGGCTCCCCTCATAGTCGCATGCATCAGAATTCTTTACCTTGGCATAATGGGCTGGATCGGTTCCATTCTGACAATAAGAGGCGTACAGCTTCTGAAAATGGAGAGACAGACACGCTTGGACGGCAAACAAAAGACCAATCCAACAACAAGCCACTTGACAACGGAGAAGGAGAAATCCGTCGCCTAGGTCTGCTGGCGCGTTTCGCGAAAGGGAAATCATATGAAACAGGCCATTCGAGCGTTAGGCTGGGTTGCAATCGTACTCTGGGTAATGGTTATCCTTTTCTCCGGCACAGTTGTCTACTCTGCCATGCAGATAGGAATGAACTTCGAAGAAGAATCCCAAGTGACAACATCAGATGGCACGCTGACTATGTCGATTCCTTTCTCTATTAGCAACGGGGGCCTTTACGACATAACCAAACTTAACATCACAACGCGAGTTGTAGCTGCAAATGAAACGTTCTTGTCGCGTTCTACGACACTGGTGCCATCAATCCCAAAAACCAGCACACTTGAAGAAACACATAACATCTCCGTAGGTCTGGATGACGCACTGGAGAAAAATCTCACCTACATGCTCTTCAACGATGCAAACTTGAATATAGACCTGGTTGTGGGGTTGACCTATGCCTATGCCATTCCTCTTAGAATCTCGTCTAATCTGACGATGCCTTGGGGTGCACCATTTAGCAACTTGGTTGTAGGAGATATAGCGGAATTCTCTCCAAATCAAGCACGTGCTCCCTTGAGCTTCGAGAACCACGCGTTTTTCAGTCTAGATGGAACGATTCGCATGGATGTTGTTGACGGAGATGCCAGATTGATTGGTTCGGGCACAACTGAGGTTTCTGTATCACCAGAAAGTAGCTATGACGATGTGATACCAGTGGAATTGACAGGCGACCTAACCGATAAGGCTGAGGTTCGCATGTATTTTGACATGTCTCTATTCAGTTTTGGTCCAGTGGTGATAGCTGTTGGCTGAGGTGGAGCCGCATTGTCTTTGAAGGAGATTCTTCAAAGAATTCTGAAAGCTGCAGTAATGGGACTGTTGTGGCTTCTCTTACTCTACGTGTTGCCG
>CP070828.1:70760-75102 GCA_020344715.1 Candidatus Bathyarchaeota archaeon
GTAGAAGGGAAGAAGCCCATGAAATGCCCCAATGCCGATTGCAATGGTCAGATTGACAACCCCAAGAAAAGAAAGAGTGAATCGAACTTCCACGCCTGCAACAATTGTGGAACCATCCTTTACCGGAAAAGCCAACGATAGCCAGCCTTCACACCTGCACGAGAAGACTTACCTGCGCTCAGTCTCGTTCTTGGTGCGAATGTATTGAATGGGAACATGAAGAGCGCTTTTTCGAATAACACAACGTGAGCTAGTCTTCTGCCGATTAGCAAATCTGGTTCAGGGTCGGTGCAGGCATTGCACATTACGTTGGTGAGAAAACCAAAAGATGGGTTGTGCCAAGCTTTCGTTGCTGTGGTGCCGCTATTCTACTTTCGTTTTAACGTGATTTCCATCGTTGAAATCATTCGTGTTCGGTTTTCGCCTTCCCTCGGCGGCATTTCTTCGGTTCCAATGGTGATTTTGTCTACGCTGAGGTCTTTCAGGAATCTGTTTCTGGCTATTTCAGCAGCGTCAACTGCTGTGTTTATGGATTGTCCCCTTGCCTTCAAAGTGACCTCTTTGGCATTCGATCCGCTGAAGCTTGTTATGATTCCTAGCACATAGTTCATCGGAGGCTTTCTTCCTACGTAGATTACGTTTGGCTCTCTGGATAGTTTGCTCATTTTCTTCGCTTCCATGTTGGTGTAGCAATAAGATAAATGGACTTGCACTTAAACATTGCTACGGTTCATGATACGCCAAGACGGGAGTTGCATTGACCCGCCAGAAGGGAAAACCGAGCAAGATCCAGACGAGTCTTAAGCCAATAATGATCTGAACATGAACCTAGAACGTCAGTTATTGACAGTGGACGGGGCGGGATTTGAACCCGCGACCTCGGCGATGCCAACGCCGCGATCATTCCAAGCTGATCTACCCGCCCAACTCTGAAACCGTACAAGAAAACTATTAAGCATTACGCAGCGTCTGGCAAGGTTTAAATGGGTATCAACTGAGTTGTTCGTACACTCATAGCTGGTTGAATCAACATGAAAGACATCCTTTCTCCCGTTCTGGATAAACTCAAAGGCTTGGATGCCACTTACGCTGAGATTCGGACACAAGAAAACAGCAACACCTTTCTAACCGTGAGAGATGGTCAAGTCGAAGTAGTTTCGTCGTCCATTGAAAAAGGAGCTGCCATTCGCGTTCTTGCAAAAGGCGCTTGGGGGTTCTCAACAACCAACTCCTTGGCACAAAGCAACCTTGAGCAGGCCGCCAGGTCTGCACTGACGATGGCGAAAGCTGCGGGTCAAAGCGTTCGTGAACCAGTCAAACTGGCGCCAGTCGAAACCGTTGAAGACAGAGCGCGCGTTGAGTTTGAAGAAGACCCTAGAGCCGTCGACATCTCCACGAAAATCAGAAACCTTCTAGACGTAGACAAATCTTGCTTCAGTTACGATAAACGTATCAAAAGCGTTACTGCAAACTACGCGGATCTAACCACTCAGCAAACTCTAGCCACAACGGACGACACCTATATCGAACAGCTGAAAATGCTTGTATGGAACTACTGCTGGGTAACCGGCAAAAGCAAAGGCGTAATGGCCAGCGCAAGAGACGAAATTGGCGCTCACGGATACGAACTCTACACGACAAACCCACCAGAGAAGATTGCTGAAAGAGTGAGCCGAAAAGTGGTGCAGCAACTAGAAGCTAAAACGCCAAAAGGCGGATCGTCTCCAGCCATCATCGGAACAAATATCGTCGGCGTCCTAGCCCATGAAGCACTTGGTCACATTTGCGAAGCTGACTTAACACTTGCCGGAAGCGCCTTAATGGGTAAACTGGGACAAAAAATCGCTAGCGAGAAAGTCACAATTTACGATTCAGCTCTGATCCCGGAAGGATTTGGGGCCCTAAAATACGATGACGAAGGGGTTCGCGGTCAAAAGTCCACTCTGATAAAAGACGGGACTCTCGTGGGGCTAATGCACAATCGTGAAACCGCCGCCAAGATGAATGCGGCTCCGACCGGCAACGCACGAGCCCAAGACTTCCGGTTTCCCCCAATAATAAGGATGCGAAATACGTGCTTCGAGACCGGTGACCTTACCTTCGAAGAGCTCATGGAAGATGTGAAACATGGTTACTACCTAGAAGGCTTTCGAGGTGGACAAGCAAACCTAGACGGCACCTTCACGGTCGGTGTGCAGAGCGCTTTCGAAATCGTAAACGGAGAGCTAGGAAAACCTGTTCGAAACATTGGCATCTCCGGAAACACTCTTGAAACTCTTACACAGGTTGACGCCTGTGGAAAAGACTTCGGATTCGAAATGGGGCGTTGCGGAAAGGGACAAATCATGTTCGAGTCTTCAGGAGGACCACCGCTTCGAGTGAAGAGCATCCTCATAGGAGGTGCTTAAATGGGTTACATAGAGCTTTGCGAAAGCGTCCTAGCGTCAGCGGAGAAATTAGGCGTCAAAGAAGCCGAAGCGCTAGTTGTTGTCAGACGGGCAATAGGCGTGGAGATCGAAAGGGCGGAAATCAAGACGTGTAGTGACGTTATGGACAGCGGACTGGCCGTTCGAACAATAACCAACAAGAAACTTGGATTCGCCTTCACGAACATACTTGCACCGAAGGAGGCGGAGGCAACCGTCAAGCGAGCGGTTGAGGCCAGCAAAGCCAGCCCACAAGACAAGAACTGGCAGCAACTTCCGGAGAAACATCGGTATCCAACCGTGAACGAGACCTACGACAAGAAAATAACCCAATTCACACCGGATGAAGCTGTTCTTCTATGCCAAACAATGATAAAGACCGCACACGACGTGGACAAACGGGTTCTCCCAGCGTTCGGAGGAGCCGAAGTCGCCATCTTTGAGGAAATCTGCCTCAACAATCATGGGGTGAAAGCAGAAGACAAAGGAACGAGCTTGGTCTGTGCACTCGGCACAATGGCACGCTCCAAAACACAAGTATCACCTACATGCTTCGAGTTCAAGGCGTCGCGCAAGCATGACCCAGACCCGGAATGGATAGCCAGAAAAGCCGCTGGACTTGCGATAGACGCCCTAAATGTTGGAAAAGCGGAAGCTGGAAAATTCCCGATATTGCTTGATCAGTTCGCGCTGCAGTCAATCTTGACCTTTACGCTAGTTCCATCGGTTCGCGGTGACATTGTGTCTCGCGGACGCAGCATATTCCAAAACAAAGTCGGCGAGCAAATTGCAGGGGAGAACATCAGTATGTACGACAATGGAATACTCACCGGAGGATTGCGCTCTGGAACGATGGATCTGGAAGGTGTGCCAAAACAAAAAACGCCAATTATCGAAGCCGGGATTCTACGGGGCTTCTTGTATAATGACTACTGGGCGAGATTTGCAGGTAAACAGAGCACCGGAAACGCTGATAGAGGCGGCGGAGGCTTAAGTCTTCCACCTTATGGGACAATTCCAAACATAAGCCCGACTAACATACAGCTCAAGGCTGGCACGTTGACGGAAGAGGAACTGTTCGACGAAGTGAAGAACGGATATTATGTACGAAACGTCCAAGGTGCCCACCAGTCCAATCCGGAAACCGGGGAGTTCTCCGTTGCATTGGCTCCAGCATGGAGAATCCAACATGGCAGAATGACTCATGCGGTTAAAGGTGTAATGATTGCTGGAAACGTCTACGACATGCTGAAGAAGATTCCAGCCCTAGGCAAAGAGACCCGTCAGGTCGGAACATTTATCGCACCAAAAGTGGTCATCAGCGAACTGAACGTAATTACAAAGTGATTTTCCCCATATTCCTTTTTTTGCCGGAAACGCCTGGAGCGCAACTACAAACTTAATAAGTAAAATATTCGTGTATGAGACTTGACCGGTTGGGCCGGTAGTCTAGCACGGTTAGGACATCTGCTTGACGTGCAGAAGGTCGCTGGTTCAAATCCGGCCCGGCCCACTTTATTTCTGGCCCGGAAAGCGTGGCTCAGTGGTCAGGTCGTTAAGTAAAGGGACCAAAGAGGAGTGTTCACGCTCAGACGTGACCAATTAAAGGTGTAGGTGCACCAGAAGTTATATGTCTTGACCAAATGACAGTCTCTATTGATTCAAGGTTTTTCTGGCCACGCCGCACGTGGAAGAAGAGGCTCACAGAACCTTGAGTCACCGGCGCATGTGCGCAAATCCAGGCAGGAAGGGGTGTTGACTCGGTTCAGGTTAATGGGCCTCTTCTCTCCGCAGATGTTAAGATTATTGCGTTAGCTTCACGGGCGGGACATTGCGGCAAACAACAAGAGACCGATTACTGCAACAATCATAATCACAAACACGAGGAAGTCTTCTTGAGGGATTCCGAAAATGTA
>CP070828.1:75202-77861 GCA_020344715.1 Candidatus Bathyarchaeota archaeon
AACTATGCAGCACCGCGTGTCCGTTGAGTTTGAAGATCTCACGTTCTTTCTGTGTGACAAGATACTCTTCCAAGAACTCAATCATTCTTGTTCCTATACCTTTCCTCTGATATTCTTCATTGACTCCGATGATGCCAAGATAGGGCGCTATCAGTCCCAAGTATTCTACCCGTAGGTACCCAACAAGCTTGCCGTCCATCTCCGCAACAATCACCCCATTAGCTTCAATGCTTCTTCTAAGATATTTCTCCATGAACCTTCTTCCTCTATACAAGTCTACATGTTGAAAATCGGATTCAATGCAGAAATCCAAATCCTTCAGCTCAGCAAATCTCACCTTAATAGATAATTTTCTCTTCATGTTCTTCTTCCTATTTTCATAATTCATGAAATGCTTGCTATCTCGTTTTAAGTAACATTAATAATTTAAGGAAAAACGTTCTATCCTGAATTGTGAACCTATGCCGAAGAAGAAAGAGAAAAAGAAAGCCAAGAAGTCATCTCCCAGCTCTTACGTCACAATGCCACATTATTTTCCGACAGAACAAGTAGACATCGTCAAGAAGATTAAGCCCAAGAGACGACGAAAGAAAAGATAACTCTTGCTATTATTTGAATTATACTTCTCAACTAGAATCGGACTTTCTGCTTCTTAGAAGTTCGCCTTCTCGTTTTTCCAGCCCATTCATGCTTGCAGACGCTACACCGCTTCTGACCTTCGCCTATCGTAATCTTCTTACTTCCACAAGCGGGACATCGTTCCTTTCTACCCATCAGACTGCACCTCTTCCGCAGAGTTCAGCGTTCAGCAGTTTCTCTGGCAGCCAGACCTTATTTATTTAATGGTCTCATGGCGATTTTCTTTGAACCTGGCTTTCCTAATCAAAGAAGAGTCAGCTTTCCAGTGATCTTATCTACCTCTTGAGATGGAGCTGGACCAATACCCAAGCATGTAATGGTATCAGGTGGAAGTTCAGTTAAACCTCTGTCATGAATCAAAGCGTAGGGCAAGCCTAAACTTCTGCTTTGCCTTTCTAACTTCAAAAGCTGAGGTTCGTTTTCAACTTCAACAGCAATCTTGCACTGCCCCTCTTTCAGCCAAGACTTCCACCAACTTGACCAATGCTTCCGAGCCTCTTCAGCCGCCGAGACAGCTGCATGTCCCACCTGCGCAGCAATCTTGCCTTTGCCCATTCCTAGGTCAATACGTACGGCGATAACTTGCTTGTATCGAAACTCTGACATGTTGAGTCTAGAGAAGCCTTCTGCTGTGAGGAGATTTAAATGTTGATTCATCTTTGTTGCTTGAGCTGGTGGTTCGAGACAAGTGAGTGAAAGAAGAAACAGAGGGTCACGGTGAGCGTTGCTGGATTAGGAAGCATTCGAAACAGTGAGCGTCCCATAAAATCTGCATCTCCGGCTTTCTCAAGAACTGTGTTTAGTTGCAGTTTTGTGCACATGTTAATGATTTTATCCAGTTCGTCATCAGACAATCGGTTCAGCATCTTTCTCAGCCTCAGCATCATAGTCAGATCGAAGCCAACGGTTTTTCTCCACTGTGACTCGTAGCGTGACAGAGTTTTCTCTGAGAAATCTCGCTTCTCAAAGGCTTCATAAGCAACTTCACCTGCGATTCTAGCGCACAACAACCCAAAAATTATCCCACCACCAGTTGTTGACTTGACTTGTGAGGCGGCATCTCCTACAACAAGTAAACCATTCCCGTACGTCTTCGGTATGGCTCCTCCAAGCGAAATTGGATGCATAGAAAGACCGGTAATCTTGCTCCTTCGCAGTTTTCTAGATGCCACCCGATGCTTATGCATGAACCTCTCCAGATAATCGCGGGCATTGCCTATCCTAGTGGCTAGACCGACCTTTGCAGAACCGTCGTTTTTCGGGATTATCCAAGCGAAAAAGCTTGGAGCATATTCTTGTCCAAGATAAACTTCAACCATGTTTTTGTCAACATCGTCTATTTTGTCAACTTCAACTTGAATGGCATTCACAACCATTGACCGATCCAACGTGTGAAATCCCGCTTCTTTCAAGAGCCGCGACGAGCACCCTTCAGCATCTATCACAAGATTGGATGCGACCGTCTCACCTGCTCCCTTTCTGCCAACAGAAACTCCCGTGACAAGCTTAGCTTTTGAAAGAAGAGATTTCACTCGTGACCCAGTGAAATACTGCGCTCCAGCTTTCTCAGCTAGAGTGGCAAGGTACTTATCGAACAGCTCTCTGTTTAGAACGCGAGTCACCGGCGAAGCACGCTGAATCCGGAATTTTAGACCAGAGGGTGAATAGAACACTGCCCCGTAGATTTCATTTTCAATGATCTTGTGCGGCAAACGTAGTCCTAATCGTTCCAATCCATTGATGCTTACGTGACCTGCACAGTGTGAAGGCACGCCTATTTCTTTGTGCTCTTCAAAAACAGCAACATCGATGCCTCGTTTGGCCAATTTCCACGCGGCAAGCGAGCCGCAAGGTCCTCCGCCAACCACAATCGCATCAATGTTTTTGTTGTCCACGTCGTTTTCCTCTGTAACGCAGTATTGATGAGTTCAGTATTCACTTTCTAAAGGATTAAATTATTCGCAGCAGTATTGCACCGACAAGAAATGGCTTCAACAGCTTCGAATATTGTTTTGTGTTC
>CP070828.1:77961-83837 GCA_020344715.1 Candidatus Bathyarchaeota archaeon
CGAGCACAATGGCTTGGCAGAAAGCCACCCAATTGACCCGCTGAAGAAATATTATACAATCACAGAGAAGGGAGAACAACTAGTTCAGCTTCTCATCAATCTGTTCAAAAATCTCTGAGACAGATAAGCGCAGACGAATTGTGCGAACGCTTGTTTTCCGAGAATCTATTGTAGTAAATCGTAAGACTTAAATCTCAATATGCATCTATCTTCGTAGTGATCTGAAAAGGAGGGATAGTATCCAAAATGAAACTGTTCAAGAGCAAGAAGGCGCTGAGCCCAGTTGTCGCAGCGATCATCTTGATTGCAGTTACTGTCGCAGTCTCAATTGCTGTCGCCGCATGGATGGGAGCCCTAACCTTCACGTTCATGAAAACAGAAGAAGTCAAAGTATTGAGCATTAACCGATCAACCTGGTCCAACACGACCGCCACGTTGACCCTCAAGAACTCCGGAACAAGTGATCTTACTATCGAGACCGTGAGAGTAAATGATAACGATGCAACCTTGACCCCAGTAGGAAGTGCCACACTGGCTCCAGGAGACGAACGAAACTTCACAGTGGACTACACGTACGTGTCAGGCACCAAGTACGAGTTTGCATTTTACACCGCATCTGGCAACAGATATCCATACACGTCGACGGCGCCTTAGTGTGTTAGGTATGAGCCAACTGAGAATGGGGGTAGGATTCCTCTCCAAAGTCCCTATTTCATATCCTATCGGAGGTTTGACAAATGGTCGTAGAGTTAAGAGAATATGAATCAGCAGCTGAAATAGCGAAATCATTGGACAACGAAATCTCTCGAACCAAAAGCATGCTAGGCGAATATCTGCGTCGGCTAGACGAGATTCGAGCCTTGGCTGAGCGTTCGAAGAAGATCAGAGACGTAGTGTTCAAACTTGCTGGCAAGAAGGGTGGGCAACAAAATTTGGGCGAGATGACTGTGGGCAATCTCAATGTCATTTTAGACGCCAACCCGTTCCATGAATTAACTGCTATTGAAGAGGCTGTCCGCAGCCAGCAAGAACGGTTGCTTGTCTTGCAGAAGACACGCGAAGCTCTGAATTGGGTAGATCAGATTGAAGACACCGAAGGACTGAGATACTTGGTGCTCGAAAGCGACGGGATACCGGAGAAAATCTTACTCAAGATCGCTTGAAACTTGAAGGATGTATGAAACTTGAAAGAAGCAGATTATGCTATCGCCTTCAAAAGTGCTTTGACAGAAATTCAGAAAGCATGCAAAGGAATTGAATGGGCCTTTATTTACACTGAAGATGGCACCATTATTTCGGGAAACGATGACAAGACGGTTAGTCCTGAAATAACAAAAGCAGCAGGTTCTTTTCAGAATCTGACAGAAAAAGCCAAGGCAATAGGAGGATTAGATCAACTAGTAATCAACGGACAAAAAGGGAAGGTTCACGTTTCTTCTATTGACAACATCTATCTTGTAAGTGGAACTTCTAAGCAAGCCGACATAGCTTACATGCATTCAATAACCAGCGTTGTGTTTCCAACAATTATGCGGGTTTTGGAGAACATCAATGGTCCTTCTGATGAGATGAGCCCTACCCCCCTCAAATCTTTGCCTTCAAAGCTCTTTCAAAAATAATCGACTGAAGTCAAAGAAGAACAACTTCCCAAATTGACAGAAAAAACTGAAAAAACAAAGCGCATCAAACCATTGCCGCCGGCACCGTCTCAACAACTAATCGTGGACAAGCTTGGAGGGCTACTTGTACGAGCAGACACTGTGCAGATTGATTCCGAAGTTCTGAAGCGATGGAGTGCCCTCCTAGATGTTAAGAAAATCGATGAGATAGAAATAGAGACTTTCAGCGGCAAAATGGCGCAATGCAAAGTGAAGAAAATCAGCGACAGCCAACTGGAGGGGAAAGGATTCATAAGAATACCTGACAAGACATGCCAAAAGCTTGAAATCCGCAAAGGCGAGCTAGTCCGCGTGAAACCAGTTGCCCAGGAGGAGTGATCTAGCTATGCTGAAGAAAAAGAAGACATTACAGGTTGAAGACGAAGAACCAATGGACGTGAACAACGAGACTAAAGAAGACGCGGGAGTCCGCCTTCGAGAGACGCTAGAGAACATCAACACTCGAGCAGGCATCGTTGGCTACATTCTCAGAGGTCCCACTTCCGCTTCAGTGGACCTTAAAGACACCAGCAAAATAATCGACTACGCAGTTCTATCCTCGTCAACACTCGAAACCAGCGAAAGCTTGTCTAGCCTATTTAAACTGGGCAAAACTTGCAGTGTAGTTCTTGAAAGCAAAGACATGAAGGTCCTTTGCATGACAGTCAATGATCACCGTCTCAGCGTTTTCATGGAGAAAACCGTGAACCACGATCCAATCTACAAGAAGCTAGCCTAAACATTTCTTTTATTTCGAAAGTTTTTTGAAGATTTTCTTGTTGCATGAAAGTGAAGCCAAAAGAAGAGATCTATCATCTAGTTGAAATATCCTCTTCCATCCAACCTATTTTCAAAAGCCCTGACAAAAGACATTCGTGCTCACAAGATAAAGGAGATTGACTGGATCGATAAAAGAGAGAATCTCCGGCGACCTCGCTGATCTCTCGTTGCGTTCGAATTATGAACAGATCCAGAGATGCTCCAAGGCTAAAAAGTGGACAGGAAGTTTAGAAGACAAATATTGTTTCAAGAATGTGTATTCTGATTGTCGGACAAGTCGTGAAATAGTATTTAGCAAGACGTAATATTTAATACAGACCTCTGCGCACTATTGTTTAGGAGAACAACAATGGTACAAAACAAACAACGCAAGAGCAAATCCTCTGGCAAACTCGGAAACCCATTTAAGAAGCTGAAATTCGGGAAGAAACGTAAACAAATGGCTATTCCGCCCGCACCCCCGCTTTCCATACCAAGAGGATTCACGATAGTTGAGAAACAATCACTCTATGAACCCTTTGCACACGCCGTGATTGCACAAAATCCCTCAACCGGCGAATACAAGTACATACTAGATGAGCTGTCGCTCGACACTTTTGAACGGGAAGTCTACAACAAAATTCTGGACATTCTGCTAGCTGAAATTCATTCTCCAAAAGAAGAGATAAAAAGCGCAAGAGACTTCTTCGACAAAGAAGCGAAAAACATCGTAGACAAATACCGAATAACCCTAGGATGGCTCCCAGATGTTTCCTGGTCAAAAATCCTTTACCATGCCGAACGAGACCTCGTCGGCTTTGGACCAATTGACGCGTTGATGCGAGATCCCAATATAGAAGATATATCCTGCGACGGCGTTGGCAAACCAGTCTACGTCTGGCATAGAAGATACGAAAACTTAGAAACTAACATGTTTTTCAAAGCCGATGACGATGTGGATAATCTCATAGTCAAACTGGTCCATATGTCAGGAAAACACGTAAGCACAGCTTTTCCAATAGTGGATGCTGCTCTACCCGGGAAACACCGACTTGCTGTTTGTTATAGACGAGAAATCACACCTTTCGGGACAACATTTACAATAAGGAAGTTTCGTGAGGACCCTTATTCAATAATTGACCTAATCAACGTTGGAACCCTCTCCGAAGAAGTTGCGGCATATTTCTGGACTTGCCTAGAAAACAGAGCCTCTATCATGGTACTCGGTGGAACAGGCGCAGGTAAGACTACTGCTCTCAATGCATTTGCCTGCCTCATTAAGCCCGGAAGCAAAATCCTTACAATCGAAGAAACCGCAGAACTCAACTTGTCCCATGAAAACTGGGTCTCCCTGATCTCCAGACAAAGTTACGGCCTAGGTGAAAATCACACAGGCGAAGTGGCCCTTTTTGATCTAGTCAAGGCTTCCATGCGGCATCGACCGGATTACCTCGTGGTGGGCGAGATTCGAGGCAGCGAAGCTTATGTCCTGTTCCAAGCATTGGCTACCGGTCACGGTGGCATGTGCACAATGCACGCTGAAAGCGTTGATACCGCTGTGAAACGACTCACTCAGAAGCCTATGGATATTTCTCCCGCATATATTCCGTTGATGAATCTTATCGCGGTAGTGCACAGAGTCCACCTAACCAAAGCTGGTGAAACAAAAGCCTATCGACGACTGACTTCTATCGACGAAATTGTCGACTTCGAAGACTATCGTAATGTGTTCAAGTGGGAACCAACAAAGGACAACTTCAACTCGTCTATTGAAACGAGCGTGATACTTCCGGCCATCTCGAAGCATTCAGAGCTGAGCGAAGAAGAGTTAACGGAAGAGATACGACGTCGAAAAAACGTTTTGAGTTGGATGCGAAAGCACAACATACGAAGTTACAAGGATGTTGCTGCGATTATAGCCGAATACTACTCAAGACCGAAAGAGTTCTACAAAACAAAGGTGGAAAAGGTTGGCGTTGGTTCATAATATTGAAGGGTTGTCCTATCGACTCTTCGGCAATATAGCGTCAAAGTTCCTGCAAAACGTCTTCGAATTCAAACATGAACTGAAAAAAGCAGGAATGAAAATCTACCCCGAAACCTATATTTCTATGATGTTTTTTATTGCTATACTCACTACTCCAGTTACAGTAGCCGGCATTGTGCTTCTTTACATTTTCCAATGGATTCCCCTTGTCTTTCTTGTACCGGCGCCAATTCTTGTTATGGTAATCTTTATGGTTACACCCTCGATGAAGGCTGGAGAAAGAGCTCGCGCTGTCGAAAGAGAGATGCCCTTTGCCGCGGCCTACATTACAGTCATGGCGACCGGTGGCATATCACCATACGTGAGTTTTCACAGACTCTCGAAAGTTGAATTGATGCCTGCCATGCGCAGTGAAGCCCGAGAAATAATGCGTGATGTTGAGATTTTCGGCTTCGACCCATTAACTGCCCTGGTGAACTCGGCCAAAAATAACCCGTCAGATATGTACACCGACTTCATTTCTGGATATGCTTCCACCGTGATTACGGGGGGAGATATTGGGCACTTCCTCGAAAGAAAAACCGATGACATTTTCAGAGCGCGTTCTTTGAAGATCAAAGTTGCTGCTGAACGTTTGGGAACACTCCTCGAGTCTTTCATCATTGTGATGGTTCTCATGTCGCTTTGTTTCTATATCCTGTTCAGCGTAGAGGCGATATATAGTACCGGAATGTCGCTTTACTCAACAATGATTATGTACACGTACCTCTTTGCCCCTATGCTTTCAATAGTATTCATCTATCTTGCTCACGGCATGCAACCCAAAAGTCCGTTGAGTGAATGGCGGCCATACAAAGTTGCATTCTTGTCTTCGGTTGCTGGGGCTTTCGTGTTTATGCTGTTGACCGGCTTTGTCGGGATTGTTTCCATACCAATCTTTGTTGATCAAGCTACCGCTGTGTCAATTGCACTCGTTGTGGCTACTGTGCCGTCAGCGATAGTTCACTATCGGATTTCATCGAGAAGACATCAAATCGAAAAAGGCATAGCAAGTTTCCTTCGAGATTTGACTGAAATACGAAAAACCGGGATGGCCCCAGAGAAGTGTATTGAAAATCTTGCTAAACGCAATTACGGCGAATTCAGTAAAGAATTGCAGAATATTTCCACGCAGCTATCTTGGGGTATCCCTCTAAGACAAGTTTTCATGGACTTCATGAACCGCACCAAAAGCTGGCTATCTCAACTTGTCATCTTCTTGCTCGTTGAGGCTATCGATGTAGGTGGTGGGACCATAGCAATGATTGAATCACTCACACGATTCAACAACATGACGCAAGAAGTAGAAAAGGAAAAAAGAATGAACTCTCGCCCATACATGATCGTTCCTTACTTCGCCGCGATTATGCTAGTGTCAACAACTCTTTTGACTCTTCTATTCGTCGGCAAAACTGTGAGTATTGCAGGCGAGA
>CP070828.1:83937-94818 GCA_020344715.1 Candidatus Bathyarchaeota archaeon
CGTGGAGGAACTTGCAAGCAGATTAAAAGATGATCTCATAGAAAACGCAAGACGCGCTTTGAACGAATTTGATGGTGCCTACGCTTTTGCTATTTCCCATTCCGATAGGATAATTGCCGCACGTGACATGCACGGGTTGGTTCCAATGTACTACGGCGAAAACAGAAGGACCTGTGGCGTTGCTTCCGAACGCAAGGCATTGTGGGCGCTTGGAATGAGAAAGGTGAAATCGTTTCCTCCTGGAAACGTTGCTGCGATAAACAAGCGAGGCTTCGCCTTCGAAAGAGTAGCTACGATAGAGCAGCCTCAAACTAAATCAATAGACATGGAAGTCGCCATCAACCATCTGAGAGAACTCCTTTTGGAATCAACAATAGATAGAGTTGGAGACAGCGAAAAAGTGGCTGTAGCCTTTTCCGGCGGTCTGGATAGTTCGGTCATTGCTGCTTTGGCAAAAGTGATCGGAGTTGACGTTCGTCTAATTTCCGTAGGACTGGAAAATCAGTCGGAGCTTCAACACGCAGAAAAGGCAAGTAGGGCTTTAGAGCTTCCTATTCAGGTTCAGACACATGACTTAGGCAGCGTCAAGGAAGTTGTTTCCAAAGCGTTGTGGTTAATTGAGGACCCGAACCTGATGAAGGTTGGAATTGCAATCCCCTTCTTCTGGACAGCGGAGATCGCTCATAGAATTGGATGCCGTGTTCTCTTAGCTGGACAAGGGAGCGACGAGCTTTTCGGCGGTTATCAAAGATATCTGCGTGAACTTCAACGGAAAGGTCCGGAAGCCTTGCGAGAAATTCTGTTTCAAGACGTTGTTTCATCGTATAAAACAAACTTTCAAAGAGACTATCCGATCTGCGCCTACCATAAAGTTGAGCTGCGTTTGCCGTTCATAGATCGCGAAGTGATGAGCTTTGCGCTTGGCTTGCCGCTCGAACTGAAAATAGAATCTACCGATGATTTGCTTCGGAAGAGGATACTGAGAAGGGTGGCTGCAAACCTGAAGATACCTGACTTCATCGCAGATCGTCCAAAGAAGGCGATTCAGTACGCGACTGGAACCGACAAAGCGCTCAGGAAGATTGCGAGATCGGAAGGTTTAACCGTTCGCGACTATCTTAACAAGCTTTCCTCCAAGATGTATCCAGAGTTGGAAGCATCGCCATGAGCACAGCGATCCTCTTTACACCTAGATATTTGGAACACGACACAGGGAAAGGTCATCCAGAATCTCCTACCCGTCTGCGGGTCATAATGGACGAGCTGGAGAGAAGCGGGCTTCTCAAAGTTGGAAGGTGCTCAATTGTCGAGCCTGAACCGGCTCGGATCGAGGATGTGGAGCTTGTCCACGATTCTGAATATGTCGACCTTGTCAAGCGTGTATGCGAGTCGGGAGGGGGTCTGCTCGACCTCAGCGACACAGTGGTGAGCCCTAAAAGTTTCGAAGTAGCGCTTTTGGCTGTTGGAGGAGCAGTTGGAGCAGTTAGGCTTGTTGCAGAAAAAAAATTCCAGAACGCCTTCGCACTTGTTCGACCGCCTGGTCATCACGCAGGTCGCTACTACGCGTTGGGTTTCTGCGTCTTCAACAATGTTGCTGTGGCAGCCGAATACCTCATTCGCTACCTGGGTCTGAAACGCATCTTAATTCTAGACGTTGATTCGCATCATGGAAATGGAACGCAGGAAATCTTCTACAACACAAACAAGGTACTCTACTTCGGTTTACATGAAGACCCGCGAGGCTTTCCAGGAACAGGCTTCGTGATGAAGTGGGTGAGCTGGAAGGACAAGGATACACGGTGAACATACCATTGCCATTCCGAACATCAGACAGAGCTTACCTGAAAGCCTTTGATCAGATAGTTACTCCAATAGCTCAACAATACAAACCGGAGTTTATTCTGGTCTCAGCAGGATTTGATGGATTCTACCCAGATCCAGTTGGGTCACTCTCGCTTTCTGCCCATATCTACACAGAAATCTACTCCAGGACTCTCAACCTGTCATCTCAATTCTGCAATGGAAGACTAGTGGCAATTCTAGAGGGCGGATATCATCTTGAGACTCTAGGCAGATTAGTAAGCAGTGCGATTGCAAGATTGGCAAACATTTCTTATACCACCGAGAGCAAGCGCAGTTTGCATCGTTCTGCACGGCTTGAGAGAAAGGCCGAACGGATCATAAACGAAGTTAAACGCGTTCAATCTTCATTTTGGAGCCTCAAAGATTCTTAATCTGCGATTCAATCTATGCCGTCAGTGGCACCACTGAAGGCTGGGCATCGGGGCTCTGCACGCAAGACCTTCACGCGGACTAGCAGGTAGGATTCTCTATTCATTTCACTCAGATCCACAGACCAAACCTTCCGCAAGTTCCGCCCCCATAGCGCCCTGATGACCCCCCATGGCTCCAACCACGATGCTCTCTCTTCTTAGAAGCGAACGAACGTGAAAGACAGAAAACAATGTGTTTCAGAAAGCTAGGCGATTTCCTCTCTGAGTCTCAAGAGCACGCCGTCAATTGCGGTTTTGGACCGCTCTCTCCTTCGATAATTATCTTCAAGCAACTTGTGATAGACAGCTGTGGATATTTCGCCCCGTCTATATCTTGTTTCCGTTCGGCGAATGCCTGCTTCGATCCCCTCCAGTTCTGCCTCAGCAATCTCGATTCGCCGCATCATATCGGCATATTTCGGGCTAGCCGTCTGCAGTTTCTCTCTGAGTTGAGCGAGGTCTTTGGATAAAACTGAAAGGCGGCTTTCCAATGCTTTCTTTCTCATTTTATAGCGACGTCGTGGAATCTTCCGTTTTCGGGTCTTTTCATCTAACGCTTCAAGTTCGCTAGCGTTCCGTCTTTTCTGTTCATAGGCATCGACATACCTCTTCAGTTCTTCCGGTCTTACTAGAATGGTTGGAATAGGAGCTGCAGGTCGAGGGGCACGCCAAAAGAGAGCCAAAACGCTCAAAACAACTGCAGCTGTACCTGCCCATAAAGTCGGGCGGAAAGAAGCCCAGAAAACAGCGTGTTCATAGGCAGCTTCTAAAGAAAGAGATTGAAACGGTGTGACGTTATAGTATGAGAAGGTCAAGATTTCTTGGAAAGCACTGTTTTGCACCACACCAGAATCTGAAGGAGATACAAATCGGGCACCTTCGGGCAGTGTCAGGGTTACAACAAGCTTTCTTGTTGCCCAGTTGAGGTTTTCCAATGAGACCAGCGTAATATGATAGGTTTGCCAGTCATTTTGCTCAATAACGCCTTCCCATGGAACCCGATAGGTTAATTCAAACCTTGCTGACTCATTCTGGGCGTATGGACTACTGAAAGCTAAAGTGACATTTGTCGGTGTGGTCGCATTTCCCGGTTCGATTCTTAGATTCTGCTCCTTGAAAGGGCGTTCAAACGCGTCCCACGCTGTCACTTCATATCCGCCTCGAAACAATTGTACAGTCAGCTCGGAAAGCCTTCCGGCTTTTGAAGTTATTTCGTAGGAGTCAGACAGACGAAGGTATCTTGCGCTTTCAATCGTGATGGCTCGCTTGATATTCTTCGCCTCAATGACCAGAAAGCTCTCACCGCGTCCTTCAAATTCAAGCCATGATGGCTTATAAGCAAATGATTCTAGGTTGTTTTTCGTGTGATTGAAGAATTGTAGATCCGCTATTGTCTTGTTTGTGAACTCAATGCCCTCGTCTTCAAATGAACTGCTTGAGAATTTGACACTGCTTGGAAAAACAATTGTCAGGTTAACTACTGAAGCCTCTTGAGTCAAGCTTGGATAGGCTGGAAAGGTGGCGTTGGACGTTATCCACTCCACTCCAGGCTCTGGCTCAAAGGGAGAAATACTCGATGATACAAGATCCGAAAATACGAATACAACCGTAAAGTCGTAATGCTCTCCGTTGCTTATCTTTATCACTTGCGGAAAATCTATCTCAACTCCATAGAACCCGATTTTTCCTAAACCAACGTCAGACTTCACATCCAATTGTTGATTCGAAGAGTCATAGGCGAAAACATCATTGAGACCGGACTGGTAAATGAAGGGAAATCCTAGGTTGAAGCTTTCGAATTCAAGCTCTTCGCCTTTCGCATACATCTTGACAGTATCGTTTATGACTGTTAATCCGCCGTTTCGAATCTGTACAGTGTGGTCTACTTGGATATCTAGCGAGTCTGATGTAATTGCTGTGGCCTGGACACTGGCAGGACCGCAAGCGATAAAGGCAGTAGTAAGAGCCGCAATAACGAACAAGATGAGAAGATGGAGACGCTGGTTTCTCACCAAGCTGAACACCACATTGAGTGCAATCATCCGAAATTTGCTTGCGTATCTATTATGGTTTACCCTTATAACCATTAGTTTTTCAGGTGTAACCCTTCACTGCGCGCGCGATATCTCCCAAGAACCTTCTCCCCGCAAGGGTCCCTCTTCTCCGACTAGTACTCGAGTAGCAAACTTCTTCAAGTACGCTTTTCACAGATGATGAGTGAATCGGAATGAATCTGATAAAAGAAATCAAGAACCAAGCGATTAAAGCTGGCTTTGTTTGCGTTGGCGTTACCTCCCCGGAAAGGCTTCTTGGACTGCCCCATGGATGGGTTGGCAACGTTATAAATCTACGTACACCAGAAGAAGAACTGGAGAATGTCAACTCCGTGGTTTTACTGGGCTACTATGCTTGGGACAAATCCTTCAATATAGCAGTAGACTCAACATATCTCAAGCAGCGCAAGGATTACACTCCAAAAGTGCCCTTGGAAAGATACCAGCTCTACTACGAAGTCCTGAAAAACAAAGCCTGGGCCATAGTCGACTACATCACAAAAAAAGGCTTCGAGGCACAACTCTCACTCACCATTCCACTAAAACCATCAGCTGTTATCTGTGGGCTCGGCAGCCAGGGAAAAAACACTCTTCTAGTTACGCCCAACTACGGACCAAGAATAAGACTAATCGCCATACTCACCACAGCCAAACTTGACTTTGACGAACCGTTCGAAGACGACCTGTGCGGAGACTGCGCAAAATGCATCACCGCGTGCCCAACAAAAGCCCTTGAACCACACAAAATCAACATCAACCGCTGCTTAACCTATGCCGCTGAAGCACCGAACTCAAAAGACGTCCCAGACGACGTGCGCAGAATCGAACAAAAACTAACCCAGAGACCGACTCCAAACAGTTACGTTGAATGCATAATATGCCTCGAAGCCTGCCCCATCGGACGATTAGTCAGATCAAAAAAAGACTAGATAGACGTAATTGCGGCGCATCAAGTCAGAAATGGGCGCGCGATGTTCCGTGCTATCTATTCGATAGAAAACTGACAACTGCTTCTCTATGGAATCTGTGAGGTTTTCTACCTGTGCCCCGGGAGGTGGCTAGTTCGCATCTAGTATCTTCAACCTAATCCACGTTTTGAATAGTAGTCTTCTTCTTTCTTGGACCCAAAACTTCGTATGCCCTTTTCCTTGATCTGCTTTCTTAGTCTCTTTGCACGTTCGGGATCGATTTCTTTTCGCTTCTCCAGATACCTGATTATTTCCTCTGTTTGTTGCTTGTTGTCGCAACGGCGAATAAAATCAACTACATCTGGCTTGTAACTAGCGAACCTTTTGGAGGAGGTTTTTTCAGCGTCTTCAACTTCGGAGCGGACCGAGGAAATTACAACTCGTTGCTGCGTCTTTTCCATTTCGTTGACCAAGCTGGGAAACATCTTCTTGAGCTCTTTCTTGTCAATCTCCATGTTGTTCTGCCTGCCTCCTTGAAACCCAGCAGCAGCAATGTTCATTCAGAGTGTAGCCAACTCTATTTGTGAGACAACAATTACTTAACCGTTGACCCGCGAAGCAGTTTGCCGCAATGCAAGAACACGATTTGCCGAAGTCTAAGGAATGAATCTTGCCAAAGGACGCTCTCTTAGCACTCGGGTCAGTTGAAGAGTATTCAAACCGGTAACCATGTCGCCGTAAATCTCACATTTCTCATGGTGGTTCGCCTTCTCCACGGGACGAACAACAATCTCCGCTTCGTTCCCAGACGGAAGCATAAGATATATGTGAAAAGACGTTTCTTTCCTTCCCTCTTTGGTCACGGATATTCTTTCGGTTTTGGCAATCGAAAAGCTGCTTTTCTGAAGTTGAGCCAAAACTGAGTTTGATGTGAAAGCAAAGGCAATGATGTCAATGTCACTGTTTCTATGGATGGTACCACGCCAAAGGCTTCCGACAAGTCGTGGGCTAAAATCCTTCAGTTTCTGCATAATTCTGAGCGCTTCTTCGCGCATTTGAATCAGCCTCTTGTTTCTTAATGGACCTTCCCGTTCTTCGGCAATTTCATCAAGTTCCAGTGCTACATCTAAATTGCTGGGAAGTATCCGTGCCCTCAAATTTTCTGATGCTCTCTTTTTAGCTTGCTTATATTCTTTCTCTTGAGACGTGTAAAGCAGAAGAGCGGCTTCACGAGCGACTTTCTTCTTTAATAATGACAAACGTGAATTCCCATTTCTCAAAGATGTTATCTTCCTTCAGAAAACTGGAGGGACAAGTTACATAATAGATTCTATCCAGCCGTCGGAGGTTGAGCCACTAGTCTAGACTTTCGGATGCCAACGTGACGCAAAGGCGCGATTTTCTTTGCATCATTGTAGACATCAGACGCGATTTTTCCAAGCACTACCTCTTGCACAAACTGGTCGAAAGTCAACACCGCCGCTTTCTCTTGAAGAACCCGTCTCATGATCATCCGCAGAACTCGTTCCTGAGTGGTTTTTGTTCGCGTCAAAGTGAAAGCACACACAGCAACTCGCAGTTTGTAGCCATCTTTGGTTGCGACGTCGAGAATCTGATCCACCGTAGTTGTTCTTCTTCTAACAAGGCTTCTCAAATAATCTCGCGAGTACTCGTGTCCCTTAAAGATCGTGTGCGCTTTTTTGCCTTCCACCGCAAGAATTTGAAAATACATCTTTAGGTACTGATGAGTAAAGTCATTGGTCAAATCATAAAGCGTCGCATCCATAATTCTACCAACCAACTTTTCCGGATCATCAGTCGGAATCGAGCCTAACTCGGTATTGCCGAAATAGGGCGGCGACGTCACTGCATACCAGTCTTTACTTCGCCATTTGTCACGCACACGCCTTTTGGAAGACAAGAGGAACCTCCATTGTGACGGAGAAATTAGCATAGAAGTATTAAAAGGTTTATCGTTTCAGACTAGCTCAAGGAAGCTTTTTGTCATCACCCAGATAGTTGCAGTGCAACCTAGTTGCAAATAGGTTTACAACTGGTTCATCTGGGTCGTATTCTTTCGGTTCCCTTCATATATGTCCGCAGAACTTCAGGAATTACTACCGAGCCGTCTTTCTGCTGGTAGTTTCCTAGAATTGCCACCATTGTTCTTCCTGTGGCTAGGGCTGTTGAGTTAAGGGTGTGAACAAAACCTTTTGTCGGGGCGCCTTCTTTTTCTCTATATTTTATGTTTAATCTTCGCGCTTGGTAGTCTGTGCAGTTGCTGCAAGAGATTATTTCGCGGTATTTGTTTTGCGCCGGCATCCAAGTTTCAATGTCGTATTTCTTTGCAGCTACTGTTCCGATGTCGCCAGTGCAGACATTGACGACTTGATGTGGCAGACCGAGTTTCTGAACCAGTTCCTCGGCATTTCCTATTAGTTCTTCATGCATGGTCCATGAATCTTCAGGCGTGCATAGAATGAACTGCTCAACCTTGTTGAATTGGTGAGTTCTAAATATTCCTCGTGTGTCTTTTCCATGGGCGCCAGCCTCTTTTCTGAAGTTTGCACTGATTCCGACGTATTTTAGTGGCAGGTCTTGGGCGTCGAGAACTTCATCCATAAACATTGCTGCTATTGGATGTTCAGACGTGGCTATCAAATAGAGATCTTCGTCTTGAACCTTGTACAGCATTTCTTCAAAATCGCTTAGGGCAGTTACACCCTCGTAGGGTCTTCGCCTCATCATGAAGGGAGGCTCAATTGGGATGTATCCCTTCCTTACTAGCTCGTTGAGGGTAAATTCTATTAGCGCCAAGTCAAGCGAGACACCCTCGTTCTTCAAGTAGTAAAATCGCGCTCCTGAAACCTTGCTTGCCCTTTCAACATCCATTATGTCCAAGCCAACAGCTAAGTCAATATGATCCTTCACCGGAAAATCGAATCTCGGCATTTCTCCCCATTCTCGTATTGGAACATTGTCTTCTTCGCTTTCGCCAAGAGGCACCGACTCATGGAGAAGGTTGGGAAGCCTCATCAATATGTAATCAATCTTCTCCTTGTCTTCCTTCACGCTTTTCTCTACTTTCTCTATTTGCCGTTCAATTTCGCGTGCTTCCTTAATTTTTTGAGCAGTATCTTTGCCGGCTTTCTTTAACTCAGCAATTTTGGCGTTTGCCAGGTTCATTTTATGTCTAAGCTCGTTTAGACCAGTCAGCTGTTCTCTCCATTTCTTGTCGTGTTGGATCAGCTCATCTAGCATTTCGAGCTTTTCGGGGTCTCTTCTCTTTTTCAGGTTTCCTTCAACGACATCTGGATGTTCTCGAATGAATCTGATGTCGAGCATGTTTGACGCCTTGGATAGTTCATGGAACTCTATTGTGTAATCTATACGTAGTGAATCTACAAATAGGATACTTTAAATTATTCGCAGTTTCTTGTCTTTCACGGTGGAAAAGGCTTTTTCAGCAACCGAAACACATGCTAGAAGGTCATCTATTGTTGAGATGAAGGTTTGTAGTCGGGTCTTACAGTCTATCTGAGTGAGCACTTCGTTTTTTTTCCTTGTTGTTCTTACATATAAGCCAGGTGGTACTTTTGCGTTGTCAGGTGAAACCGCATCCGCAACGGCCTCTGCTTCCTCTACAACTCTATACGTAAGAATGATTTCAGCCTTCAATCGGCTTCCCCTCCAGTTGTTGCTTGACAAGTCTATTTACAAGTTTAATGAACGCATCGACGTTCTTGACCGGCACCTGCGCACCAGCTGCGATATTATGTCCTCCGCCTCTGCACGAGTATTTCTCAGCCGCAATCTTCAAGATTTCACCCAGGTTTAACCCTTTTTCTACAAGCAGGTCGATCGTTCTGGCTGAAAATTTCGCGAATTCCTCCCCTTGAATAGCTGAATATGCTATCAGAGGTTTCTCAAGGTTGGGTATGTTGGTTGACAGAAGAGACGATATGGTTCCAATCATCTTGTCGTCGATCATCCCTTGACCGTGCGCTACGTATATGTTGGTCAACTCTTCTATGCGTCCGGGTTTCTCAGTTAGCCAGCTGAGGTACTTCGTAATTGTTCTCCGATATTCATCTAGCACTTTACCAGCTTCTTCTAGTGCGGCGCTCCTATCTCCCATGCAGATGGAGACTCCCACACCGGCTCTGCCCATCCGTCCGGTGGAGTTAAGCAAAACGGAAAACTCTCGGGCATCTCTAAGCGGCGTCCAAGGTTCTTCATGGCTCAGCGTGTAAACACGCCCAATCAAATTCAGTGCAATATTACCGGAAAGCCCCTTTGAAGCGAAATGATCTGCCAAAGCTGAACATAGCTTCTTTTTCTCTTCTTCTGAAAGATCTCGTAGCACACGCCATCGGTCTCCCTTTTTAGGGGTTATCCCTATTCGCGCCAGAAAAGCTACGCTTCGGTCTTCCTGACCGCTCAGGTCGGGAATAAAAGGAACAGTTGTATAGGCTAACGCCTTGTGGATGGGGCGAGTTTCTCTGCCAAAAAGCATAAGGTCGGTTTCAGTTTGAAGGTTCCCTGCAGTCTCCGCGTCTTCAACTATTATTTCGTTGGCTCCTCCAAGTGCCCTTGATTCGTATTTGTCTTGCATGTCTCCAAGAGCCCCTATGACTGCGATTTGAGCTAGATCGATGTTGACCTCGTTGAGAGCCTTGGCCACAAGATATGCTACTCCAGCACCGCTAAGATCTCGCGAGCCGTCTATTCCGTGAAGGTGAGGATTAACGTGAACGAATTCTGGATTGGCCTCTTCTGTAGTTTGATGATGGTCCAGTATGATCAGGTGGTTGTCAGCAAGCTGAGCGTTCAATATGTCGAGGTTGCCACTTCCAAGATCTGTAAAAACGGTCAGCGCTGGTTTGTCTGCAGCAATGCTGTCTATATTTTTCTCATCGAGCCATCTCTCAATTCGAATGCGAAAAGACGCACCTAATCTCGCAAGAGCTTTTCCGACTATACCAGCTCCAGCTAAGCCATCTGCGTCCAAGTGCGAAACAACATGAACCAACTTGTGGCTTTCCACGGTTTCGAGAATCAGATCTGCAGCTTGTTTGGCGCTGTTATGAAGAGAGTCAAACTGCTCCTTACTAACGGCCTCATCAGGCATGAAAAACCCTATTTGATGAATGCTGTTCGAGCTTCATATTCCCAATCGGGTGGAAGTATGTTTTCTCGTTTGTAATATCGTGAAAGCTTGTAAATTTTTGATTCGATAAGTTGAAGCGCCCGTTTGTTTGGCAGATCTTTCTTGTTCTTCTCAAGATGAACATAAAGGCGACCCGCCTTCTTCAACAAGCTTTCTAGGTCTTCCGGCAGAGAAGGAACAAGTTCAGCATCTCTTAGGATTTGCGTTATCGTCTTTCCCATAATGGGCTTGACTAGGGGTATGCCGTATTGGTCGCGAAGGATCGTTCCTATTTTGCTGGGATTGTGACCTTCCTTGGCAAATTTGATCACTAATGCCTCCACTTCTTCGGTGGTGTACCTACACCATGCAGGCGGTCTTTTGCTTACAGGTCGGATTGAGTGGGATGTTCCTTTTTCGGTTTTTGGCAAGTTTCGTCCTCCGTAGACTTCTTAAGAGCGAAGCCTCACCCGTATTTAAAACCTTTGTTATATGTA
>CP070828.1:94918-98951 GCA_020344715.1 Candidatus Bathyarchaeota archaeon
CTGCCAAACGCGTGTGTAGGCTGGCTTCGAATGCGTGAAGGACGGCTGAAAATCTACAAGAAGCAAAAGTATGAAAGAGTAGGTATTATCGAAAGATCCCGAGTATTATGTAATGCTTACGTTTTGTATTTGGAAGTATCTCTTGGCCAAGAACCGTATGCGCTCTGCGTTTCTTCCATTCTTGCCAATAGCTACACCTTTGTCTCGCGGGTTCACTGACACGACAGCAATTGTTCTTCCGTTCAGACGTTCAGTGATGCGTACTTCGTTCACTCGAGCTGGTTTCAGAGCGTTCTTAATGAATTGAACTGGCTTGTCAGAATGTTCGATGATTTCATGCTTTTTGCTTGTCATTCTTTCAAGCAAGCGAATGTTTTTTCCACCCTTGCCTATGGCTGCTCCGATGTCGCCTTCTTTTACAATGAAGATGATTCGGTCGAGTTCATCATCAATAATGCAGTCTTTAACATTGGCACCTGTGATGCTTTCGAATAGCGCAATATATCGCATCTCGCGGCCCGTAAGTCTGATACCGCTATGCATTGTCTTCATTCGTTCCCCTTGTACTTGTCTTGGTTTTTCTTGTTTCCGTGAGCTTCAAGATATCTGAGTCACCGGGGTCTCGTATGGTTAACGCTGAAACTGTGAAGGATTTTCCGCAAGCTGCACCTAGGTCTATACTGGTTCCTTTATAAATAACTACGGGGATAGCTGGAATCCTGCTGTAATATTCAATATCTGCTCGAATGCTTTGTGGACAATTTGCCGCCAGAATGACCAGTTTTGCTCTTCCAGTCTTAACGCTTTTTGCCGCATTATTAGCGCCAAACAAAACTTTGCCAGTCTTTACAGCTGTAGCAACGGCCTTACTGATATCTATCACTTGGTCTTCACCTGGTGAGACGTTGACATGTACAGATCCACAAGACCCGTGCCGATTGGTATTGACTGCCCCACGATTACGTTTTCTGTCACACCCTTTAACGGATCACTTTGACCGCTGATGGAGGCTTCAACGATGTTTGGAACTGTAATCTCAAAGGCTGCTCTGGCCAGAACGCTGGCTTTTTCACCGCTGATTCCGTGTCTACCTATCTGTCGCACGTCACCTGTTGCTGTCATGATGTCTGAAACTAACATCACATGACGGATGTCCACATCTAGACCTTGTTCTTCAAGGACACCAACAGCCTCTTTTATTATGACATTTCTCGCAGCTTCAATTCCCAATGTTTTGGCGATTTCATGGATGTTGTTGGCTAATGTTCTGGTGGGGTCTACACCTAGAATATCAAGAACACCGGATAGATTGGAACCATCTGTTCTTATGACCCATTCCCCCTCCTCTTCAGTTAACAAAACGCGCCCGATGTTGGGAACACCTTTAACATGTTGATTAGACACTTTGCCAAGCAATTTTCTCGGAGTAATCTTTTCTGACCTCAAGAAGAGCTCGTCTTCTTCTACTCGTAGTGTACAACCAGGCAAGCCCAAGGCTTCTTCGAGACGTTCAGGTGTCACTCCACGATCTTTCATCATGGTTGGATCGAGCTGAATTACCACCTCACCCAGTTCTTGGTCAACGTACACGGCTTTGGCGACATCTTCCAGAGTTGTGCAAATAATTTCTTGAGCTATTTCGGTGGCTTTTTTCTTACTCGTACGATGCTTCTTGTCAAGGTAGATGGACATTACTGGCGTGGAAGGGATTCTTCGCGCGTCTACGATTTCGATGAGCCTAGGCAACCCGAGAGTAACATTTTGCTCTCTAACACCCGCATAGTGGAATGTTCTTAAGGTCATTTGGGTGCCCGGTTCACCCATTGATTGTGCAGCAACTATTCCAACTGCTTCACCAGGTTCAACTAATGCTCTTTTGTAGCTTTCGAGAGTTGATTGGATTACTTGACGCACGCCTTTTCCGGTCAATCCAGATTTGCCTAGCTCTTTCTTCAACTCATCAACAAGTATTGGTGTGAGTTGGCTCTTGGTCTTTTCAACCTGATTCTTAATATATTCAGCTGACGCGGGTTTGCCCTTCGTAACCATTAGGTTAATCTGCGCTACGATGCGGCCTACATTGACTGCTTTTCCATGGTCGCTCTTGGCCGGGTCAACTCCATCTTCTCCATACCTAAATTGAATTACGTCGCCAACTGAGTTTCGTACTGTTGAGTCATATTCGATTCGCAGGTGTTCCAACGCGTTGATAAGACGTCTCTGCATGTATCCGCTTTGTTGTGTTCGAACAGCTGTATCTACGAGTCCTTCCCGACCGCCCATGGAGTGGAAGAAGAATTCCACAGGATCTAGTCCGGCACGGTACGAAGAATACACGAAGCCTCGAGCTTTTGGAGATGGGTCTTTCGCCTTGAAGTGGGGCAAAGCTCGGTCAAGGTAACCTCGCATAATCCGTTTGCCACGGACTGATTGTTGTCCTACGACCGCTGTCATCTGACCGATATTGAGGCTTGAACCTCTTGCTCCTGTTTGTGTCATGATCATTCCCGCATTGTCAGAAGCGAAATCATCTTCAGCAGCTATTCCTGCCTTGTCCCGAGCTTGGGCTAGTTCGTTCATTACGAAGATTTCAAAGGACTCCTCTATGGACAGTCCTGGAAGCCTCTGCAGCGTTCCTTCTTGAAAATCTTTGATCAGCTTGCGAATTCGCTTTTCTCTATCGTCAATTATCTTGCTAATCTTTCTTTGAACTGAACGTGAAAGTTCTAATTCGTCAAAGGAGTACGTGAATCCTCGCATTGTCATAGACGTTTTGAGGAGCTTGCTGATCTGATTCAAGAATTTTCGTCCGGTAGCCGGACTGTAGTCTTTTATGATTCTGTGTAGCAAGCTTTCAGATTGTTCCGCGCCTATCGAGTTTCGGTCTATTACCCCCGACTTCAGAATACCATTTTTGATGACCACATAGGCATCGTATTCACACTCTGCACGTAGGCAACGTGGACAGGCTATACAAGTGGCTGCCTTCAACGCATAATTCAAGGTTTTCGGAATGAAAAGACTGAAAATTTGTTTTCCAGTCCATCGAGATTCTGGTTTCTTGATTGCTGGTTCCGGAAGTGCCTCTGTATATCCAGCTGCCAAGAGCAGGCGACAAACCTCTTCCTTCGCAAACGAGGTGGATTTCTTGGTGAATAGGTACGCCGAGGTTATGAAATCGGTCTTGGCTCCTATGATTGGTCCGCCAAATCTAGGTGATAGGATCTGATCTTGAACTTGCATCAAGAGACGGGCTTCTGATCGAGCTTCCTCGCTTTGCGGTACGTGAAGGTTCATCTCGTCTCCGTCGAAGTCGGCGTTATATGGAGGGCAGACACAAAGATGTAGGCGAAAGGTTTTGTGAGGAAGCACGCGAACGTTGTGGGCCATTATCGACATCCGATGGAGAGAAGGTTGTCTGTTGAAGATGGCAATGTCTCCGTTTCTTAAATGACGTTCTACAGTGAACCCAGGCTCCAAGGCTTCGGCGATTTTCTCGCGGTCTGTGACGAATTCCAGTCGTATGCGTTTGCCATCTGGTCTCACGACGTAGAGAGCGCCTGGAAAGTCATCTGGTCCATTGATCACCAGCTGGCGCAACTCTTCGATGTTCCATTCGGTTACTTTTTCAGGGATGGAAAGTCTTACCGCAATTTCAAGTGGAACCCCAACTTCGTTTATGTCAAGGTTTGGATCAGGCGAAATCACTGTTCGAGCTGAGAAGTCAACTCTTTTTCCAGAAAGATTGCTTCGAAATCTTCCTTCCTTTCCTTTCAGACGTTGAGACAGAGTTTTGAGGGCTCTTCCAGATCGGTGTCTTGCTGGAGGAATTCCTGAAGCCTCGTTGTTGAAGTAGGTTGTTACGTGATATTGAAGCAGCTCTGACAGATCTTGAATAATAAGGGTTGGAGCTCCAGCCTCCATATTCTCTTTCAAACGCTGATTGATGCGGATGATATCTACGAGTTTATGAGTGAGGTCATCTTCAGAGCGGATTCCTGACTCTAGGGTTATGGAAGGTCTAACATAAACC
>CP070828.1:99051-104511 GCA_020344715.1 Candidatus Bathyarchaeota archaeon
GAGTTCCCCACTGAAAAGACAGAAAGCAAAATCTCCAAGAAGAAAGAGGCAAAAACTAGGGTAAGACCTGAGAAGAAAGTCCTGGAAAAAACAAAAGAAAGGGCAGAGATAGCGAAGAGAAAAGAAGAGGCGAAAGAAGCAATAGTCGAACCAGCGAAGAGCCGAATCGAGCATACAGAGAGCGACGAAGAAATCGAGCGCAGGCAAAGAACTCTATTCGAATTTTCCAAATGACCCACCGAAGCTGACTGCGCAGAATTGACAACTAGAGATTGCACGCGCTCAGAGCCTATGAGAAAACCACAAAACTCTCTTGTGAAAGATGGAATAGCATGAAGTTATATTAACGCGGCTTTCTGATTATTGATTAGGCGCGGTGCTCTATGCCTACTAATCTGACCGTTGAAGCCAAAAAGAAATGGAATGAGGCTTCTTTGGCCCGAAGACCGCCTGAAAAGCTTCAGAAACTGCAAGAATTCCTAAGTCTGATCCCTAAGCACAAGGGAACTTCACGTCTTTGCGCTCAAGTTAAACGTCAAATCGCCACATTGCGGAGAGAAATCCGAGAAAGCCGCACACGCAAGGTAGGTCGAGGAGGGTCCAAATTTTTTATTGAAAAAGAAGGGGCGGCGCAACTCGTTATACTGGGTCCAACAAAGGTCGGCCGCAGCAGCTTGTTGGTTTCGATCACCAATGCAAAAGCTGAAGTTTCAGACTATCCCTATACAACTCAAGAACCCGTGCCCGGAATGCTTCAACACGAAGATCTGCAGTTTCAGCTCGTCGAGGCCCCTGCAATGGTCAAAGGTGCCGCAGACGGAGAAGCTTGGGGTCTTCAAACATTGGGGCTGGCTCGAAACGCTGATGGGCTCATCTTGGTTGTTGACCTATCGCAGAATCCACGCGAACAGTTGTCTCTGATTTTGGGGGAACTCGAGAAAGCCCGGATCGTAACCCAGAAACCGAAGGCAAGAGTGGAAATCGAAAAAAAGCATGTGGGCGTGGGGTTGCGCATCGTTGTGTTTGGTCGGCTAGTAGACTGCGCGATGCGGGACGTCGAGGCATTGTTGAGCGGCTACGGCATCCGTGATGCAGTGGTGAAAATTCATGGGGAAGCCAAATTAGACGATGTGGAAGATGCCATTTTCGAAAGCGCAATTTACCGCCCCGCAATCATTGTGGCGAACAAAGCAGATAGAGTCGAAGCAACTAGGAACCTGAACGAACTGATGGCTTTCACGGGAAACAAGTACCCAGTCTTGGGAGTTTCCTGCAGAATTCTCTTTGGCCTTGACAAGCTGGGAGACGAAATATTCAAAGCGCTAGATATCATGCGTGTTTACACGAAAGAACCTTCTAAGAAAAAGCCTTCGCCAAAACCGTTCATCTTGAAAAAGGGCTCCACGACGGCAGTCCTAGCTAGACTGATCCACACCGACTTTTACAGAAGTTTTTCTTACGCAAGGGTTTGGGCTGAACGCTTGCGTTTTAGCCCTCAGAAAGTGGGCGCGTCTTTTGTTCTTAAAGACAAGGACATCGTGGAATTACATGCCAACTAGACTCGAAAACAGCTCAACGTGATGCTCTAGCAATTCTTTCTGTTTGGTGTCGTTTTGAAACGGCGTGGCTTTTGACGTCTCCATTTGCAGCTAAGATTATCTCTTCCGCCAGACACTCTTCTAATGATTTGGAATTGTGGATCGCAGCTTTTCTGGCGCCTTCAGCTAGATATCGCAAAGCGAGATCCACACGCCTCAGGGGAGCTATGTCTACGGCCATGAGGTATGCAATGCCTCCGTAGCTGATCCGCGTCGTATCTTCACAGGGAGCAGAGTTTTCCGTGGCCTCAACAAGTATCTCTATAGGGTTTCGTCCAGTTCGCAGGTTAATTATTTCGAATGCGTTTCGGGCCACGCTGATGAGTCTAGCCTTTTTTCCTGCGTTTTTCCCAGGTCGCATAAGGTTGTTTATTAGGCGTTCAACTAGGTTAACCTCAGATTTCCGGAATCGCCTATGCTCGTGTCGCCCCATAGTGTGAGGAACGCGCATTGGTTTGAGCGAAATATAACGTTTTAGCCCTGGGTTTTTCGCTTCAATTCCCTCCAGAGACCATTTTCCGAAAAGCTTGAGTTCTTGTTTTTCCTTGCTCAAAATGTCACCTCAAGAGCATAATTATCGCATTGGTTTCTGTTTTTTCCCTAGAACAAGTTGCTTAAGTGAAACTCCGTTAACCAGAATGGTTTTCCATCTTACACCTGGGATGTCGCCCATGCTTCTGCCGCGTGAACCTCCGATCCCCTCAACAACGACCTCGTCATGTTCGTCGACTACATTTAGGGCACCATCACCCGGCAGAAAGGCTGTAATAACTCTGCCATTCTTGATGAGTTGGACGCGAACACATTTGCGAATGGCACTGTTGGGTTGCTTGCTTTCGATTCCAACTTTTTCTAGAACGATGCCGCGGCCCATAGGGGCACCCATCAAAGGGTCAGATTTAATGTCGAGCCCCAACATTCGCCTTTTGTAGTACAAATTGCTCCAGCGGAAACGCTTCCTTTTGTTCTGCAGGTTACGTGCAGCGAATTCACCTGTGGTCTTTGAACCCATCGCTTTGCTCATTCCTCACGCCCTCTTAATCAACAAAACCAATATATAAAGTGTAATACTTCATGGGTTTTGCCAGATTACCCATGCTCTTTTCTCTGGTCGACCATTCCTGTTTTTGAAAGAAGATAGCCAATCTTTTTCGTAGACGTCTTCAGACCCTTTCTTGCGCAGGTTCTGGATTTGGCTCGATTTCCAAGTTTGACGAGTCGGCATTGCTGGAAGAGAGAGAAAGGAGATTCTCTTTAAAATACAGAAGCCAGCAATGCCTCATCCGCAAGAGTGCCGTTCTACCATTCTTTTCCTATTAAGGGTTGTTGTGCACGTGCACCTAGACCGGGTTGTTGCATGCTCATCAGAAGAGCTCGGTTGGAGATAGGCGCATGGACGTCCAAAGAAGGAGGTTGAGGACTTGTGTTTCACCAATAAATATCGTGCTTGCCCCGGTATTTTGGCTAGTAGAACCTAAAGAATCGTTTTGCTTAAATAGGCTTCATGTGATAATCGTTAGCGACGGAGAATATGCTATGGAGATTTCGGAGCAGAGAGTCATCGGCTCTCTTCTGTTGCTTCTGGGCATTACCTTCCTGACAATTGGACTCTACTCTGGCCAGTTGCGCACCGTACTCGAGATTATGAAAACAATTTTTGAAGCCTCAGTGGCGGGCTTGCCCTAACTAGAACGCCGATGCAAGTGCAGGGATGCCACGTCACGTTCGACCAGAGACTATCTAGCACGCGGTGAGGCAATCGCAACGATGGTTGGCAGGCCGGCCTTTCACGCACGAAGTCTTTGTGTAACGAAACATTTAGATGAGCGAAATCCTCATAGACCTCGTTGGTGCTCGAAGTGCGCGGTGAACGAGAAAACCTGGTTTGGCCTTTCTAATCTTCTCATCGTCATAATTCTTTTATTCTTCAAGGTTCAACTTCCAAAGGTGAGTCCATGGTAAAGTTCACCGACATCTCCGAAATATTCGCTGGCAAAGAGAAACGAGCTGTTCATATCCACGGCTGGCTTCATCACAAACGGTCAAGCGGTGGGGTTCAATTCTTACTGATCAGAGACGGGACTGGAATAATTCAGACGACTCTGAAAAAGGACGATGTCCATGAAGAAGCCTATCAGCAAATCGACAGACTGCCAGTGGAATCTACTGTGGAAATTGAGGGAACTGTACAAGAAGATGAACGCGCTCCCGGCGGCTGTGAGCTGTCGATCCATGACATCCGAATTCTTCATGAAGTCAAGGAAGAGTTTCCTATAGCGAAGAAATATCATGGACCAGAGTTCTTGATGGATCATCGTCACCTTTGGCTAAGAAATGAGAAAATGCAAGCCATGCTGAAGATACGATCCAAGATTCTTGAATCCTCAAGAGAATGGTTCCTATCCCATGGTTACATCGAATTTCAATCCCCCGTCATCATAACTGCAGCTGTTGAGGGCGGCTCCACTCTTTTTGAACTCAAGTATTTCAACAGAAAGGCCTACTTGACTCAGAGCTGGCAACTCCATGCCGAGGCTGCCATAGCGTCGGTCGGAAAGATATTCACAATAGCCCCGTCATTCAGAGCTGAAAAATCAAGGACTCGCAGGCATTTGACCGAATATTGGCATATCGAAGCAGAAGAGCCTTGGTGTGATTTGCAGAAGACGATGAAAGTGCAAGAAGAGCTCGTGACTCACGTCCTTCATGAACTGGCGAAAGATCTGCCCAGAGAAATGGAGATGTTTGGGCGCGATCCAAAAGATTTGCTGAAAATCAAACCGTCTTTCCCAAGAATAACCTATGACCAGGCAGCCGAAATGCTCCGGAAGGAGGGAGTTTCAGTCGCGTGGGGAGAGGATTTAACTTGGGAACAACAGAAAGTCTTGAGTTTCAAATTCCAAACACCCTTCTTCATCACGCATTTTCCCAAGAGCGCCAAAGCCTTCTACCACAAACCCGATCCTGAACGTTCGGATGTGACTCTATCTGATGACTTGCAGGCCCCCGAAGGCTACGGGGAACTCATCGGAGGCGGTCAACGCATACATGACCTCGACGAATTGCTGGAGAGAATCAAAGAAGAGGAATTAGATGCAAAGAACTACCGATGGTATATTGAACTCAGAAAGTTCGGACCAGTTCCCCATGCAGGATTCGGATTGGGATTGGAACGATTAATTATGTGGGTCTGCAAGTTAGACCACATTCGAGATGCCATTCCATTTCCGAGAACGTTGACGAGGATCTACCCATAACATCTTTGGAGCTCAAACAGGTGATTATGGATCAAGAGTTGACAGAAAATAGTGAACCATTTTGAAAGAGTCGGAACTATCGAAGGCAGATTGTGGTAGAATCATTGACCGCGTCAACATCAACACCTTGTCTTTACCGACAATGCGATAAACGTCTCCTCAACCCAAGAAAGCTGCCCGGGACTAAAACAGAAGCATTGGCGATTGCTTGCGCCCGGAAATCGTTTCTATATGAAGAGATTCAAGAACAAGCCTAGGAGTTTGTTCTTCGAATCTAGAACTGCTTTCACTTTCTCCTTTCCCTGGTCAGTCAAAGCATAGAGCTTCTGGTTCTCAACGCTTCTATTTGTAATGAATCCTTCTTTTGTCAGAAAACTCAGATTTGATTCTACTAGATGAGGGTCCGCGACCTCGCCAACCTTTCCGAGCAGACCTGTCGCGAGCTCGCTATCGCTCAGCGAACCACGCCTCAATTCTATCAAGATAAGTATGTCCAGGAAGTTCTTCACGATTCGTTCATTCATCTGCCTGAGAAGCTCTGTTTCCACGTAGCCACCGAAGATACTTCTAGAAGAAAACTCCATATAGGTTTTGTGTTCCCACAC
>CP070828.1:104611-107327 GCA_020344715.1 Candidatus Bathyarchaeota archaeon
AATAGGAGGAGCAAGAACTCTTTTTCCGCCAACTATCGTTTGGAGAGCCACAGCTTTGAACTCGCCTGTAACTTCACCGATTATTTCGGCGTTTTTACCTTCTTTTGTCTTTCTGAGCATAGTCAAGATTTGCTCGGCTTTCTGTGGAACCACTCCGATGATGATTTTGCCTTCGTTTCCAACCTCAAGTGGGTCAATGCCCAACATCTCACAGGCTGCACGTACATCTTCTCTTACTGGGATCATCTCTTCTTCAACAAGGATGCCAACCTCCGACTTCTCGCTCCATTCGTTCAACGCGTTTGACAAGCCGCCTCTGGTCGGGTCTTTTATAGCAACAATGCCTCCGACTTCTAGCAGTTGGAATATAACCTTGTTCAAGGGTGCAATGTCAGACACAATTCGGCTCCTGAAACTGTAGCCGTCTCTAGACGACAAAACGGCGAGTCCGTGGTCAGCTATTGTGCCAGACAAAATGATTCTGTCGTGTGGTCGCAGATTAGAATCCAGCAACCAATGAGCCTCGAAGCGACGATGGCTCCTCACTTCAGCAAGGTTGTGCTCCAAAGCTTCGTTTCGCCTGCCGATTCCAGATGTGTTAATAACACAGCCCTCAAGCGAACCTTTCTCCACAACCTTCGTGTCACCGGTAACCACATAAACTCCAGCTTCCTGGCAAGTCTCGCTCATACTCAGCACGATCTTCTCAAAATCAGTAATTGACAAGCCTTCTTCTAGAATGAACCCAGATGTAAGAGCCATGGGTTCAGCGCCCAAAACAGCAATGTCGTTAACCGTGCCCGTCACAGCCAGTCTTCCGATGTCTCCACCTGGAAAGAACAGGGGCTTAACAGCGTGTGAATCAGACTTCAAAACAATACCATTCACAACGGCAGCATCATCTAAAGCTTCAAGCGGAACCTCAACATCGCTTCCGCCAAGATGCTTCAGAACATAACGCTTAATCAACCCGTTCATGATAGCACCACCGGCACCATGAGCCATCGTAATACGTTCTGTGCGTTCAACACGCTTCATAGTCAACCGTCCATCGAGAACAAAAGCTTAGAACTAACGCACTCTTAAGGTCATCGAACGCCACCGAGCTAAAATTAGAAATGCGCGCAAAGTCTGCATGTAGATAAAAGCACATTAAGTGATACGGAAACTTAGATGACAATAACGCTTACGATGGCTTGGGTGTGAGCACAGGTGACCGAAGTACTCTTGATGAACCTAGCAGATATCCAGCCGAGCCAGCTATTCATAAGTTCCGAAAAACTGTCAGAAGTGATGAAAACTTTCGATCCCAAGAAGCCAGAGTCATTAGAGCCAATTCCAGTGAAAAAACTCAAGGATCAAATAGTCTTTGTGGATGGCCACACAAGAGCTCTCGCGGCGTTCATTCATGGTCTTTCAAGTGTTCCAGTATACTGGGAACATGAAGAACTGGATTGGGAGGCTTATGAAATCTGTGTGGAATGGTGTAAAAAAGAACGAATTCGTACCATAGTCGATCTGAAAGACAGAGTCATCCCTCATGAGAAATACAAGGTGCTCGGGTATGATCGATGCGAAAAGATGCAACAAGACTTGAATAAAAGAAGACAACTGCGAATTGAAAAAGAAAGGCGTTAGAACCCCTTGCACACGTAGGAGAGGACAAGAGCTGTTGCAGAAGAGTGGAAGATTAAACCTTCAAGGTATTCTATTTGATTTTGGAGATACTATTGGTTACATTGACCATGATGAGAATAGAAGATACGAAAGAGCACTTCTATCGATTGTAAGGAGATATGGACATCGAAAGAGTCTAGGTGAGCTAAGTTCATCTTTAGGCAAAGCGTATTGGAAGAGCAATAAAGGCGAGATGAGAGATTTTCAAGAGTTTTGGGAGATCTTTCTCAAAGATCTCGGAGTTCCGAAGAGTCCCGCAGTCATAAAGAGCCTGCAACAACATCGGATTGGTCATTACAGTACAATATTCAAACTGTATGAAGGAACCATTTCGGTTTTGACAATTCTGCGTAGAAAGTATAGGCTAGCTTTAGTCTCTAACTGCGCTGTTGGCTTGTCTGATGTTCTGCAAACCTTAGATTTGGAAAGGTTCTTTGAGTGCATCGTCTTGTCTTACGAAATCGGCGTGAGAAAACCAGATAGACGCTTGTATTTCAAGGCACTTCAAGGGCTAAAGCTTGAACCAAATGAATGTATCTTTGTGGCTGACGAAATCAGTGATCTAGAAGGAGCCAGAGAAGTCGGACTCAAAACATTGCTTGTACGCCAAGGACCACACACAACCCATGAGGCAAAAGATCTCAACTTCAAACCTGACTTTGAGTGCAACAGCATATCAGAGATCACGAGATTTCTCTAGCGCGTAGACACGACACTTGCTCACCTACTTATTCTATGCGTCTTTGTGTCGACCCTAGTTTCCTTTCAGCCTCTCGTTCAAACGAGTATAGAAAATGCGGATGCGCAAAATAGCGGGTGTCACCACTAAAGCCGCAAACACGAATGTTTTCCTCATTCTGTCCTCCGCTTTGTGCTTCTCTTCAGCGTATAAGCCGTAGCAAGCAGTAGAGGCACCGCGATTATTGAGAGGCTGAGAATCGGTGCGTAAACACCGATGAACGGATAGGTCAAAAGGATTATTCCAAGATAGAGTGCCAAACCTGGCCCGCAAGCAACTATTGCCAGAACCACTATGAGC
>CP070828.1:107427-111779 GCA_020344715.1 Candidatus Bathyarchaeota archaeon
ACTATGTTTTTCTGAATCTCTGTGGTGCCTTCATAGATCGCTGAGATTCGAATATCACGGTAGTACCGCTCAATATCGTAGTCAGCCAAGTAACCGTAGCCACCAAAGACCTGCATAGCCTCACTTATCACTCTCATAGCATTAGTTGTCGCCAAGGTCTTCGCCATGCAAGCCCACTTGGGAATGATCTTTCCTTGATCTTTGTGCCACGCCGCCTTATACGTTAGAAGCCTCGCAGACTCAACATCCAACGCCATATCAGCCAGCTTGTGCTGAATCACCTGGAAATCAGCGAGGGGACGTCCAAACTGCTCCCGTTGCTTGGCATACTTCAATGCCCGCTCTAGCGCTCCTTGAGCCATACCCACAGACTGAGCGGCCACATTAATTCGACCTACATCGATGAACTCCATGAAGTGATAGAAACCCTTGTTCTCCTCTCCCAGAAGCATCTCCTTTGGCACACGAACATCACTAAATGAGTACTCGCCAAGCAGCGATGCTCGAATCCCCATTTTTCCGGTGAGTTCGTTGCTGTCAAATCCTGGTGTGCCCTTCTTAACTATGAATAGACTTTGACCTTTATGTCGGGCTTCAGGGTCTGTCTGGCAAAGCACCACGGCGTAGTCAGCGATAGGGGCGTTGGTTATCATGGTTTTTGCGCCGTTGATTACATATTCGTCTCCATCTTTCACAGCGACCGTGTCCATGACGGTGACGTCGCTTCCATGAGCGGGCTCAGTGAACGCTCCTGCGGAAATCCATTCCCCCTGCGCCGATTTTTGCAGAAACTCCTTCTTCTGCGCTTCAGTGCCGTATTCTAGTATCATGTCGCTACCGAACAGTCCAGCAAACATGGCGGATCCAAGCGTAGAGTCGACCCGGCAGAACTCTTCTTCCATCAACACGTTTTCAAGAAGCCCCAAGCCCTGCCCGCCATACTTCTCATCAAAATAGCAGCCAATGAAGCCTAGCTTCGCCGCTTTCTTGTAGAGAGTTCTGGGAAACTCGTGTTTCTGGTCAGATTCTCTTGCTACTTCTGGTTGAAATTCTCCCTCAGCAAATTCTCGGGCGGCAGCTTTGATGTACTTTTGCTCCTCAGTCAATTCAAAATGCATTTGTTCCCTCTTCCTTCCAAGTGAACTCTTCTACTTTCCCTTCAATTCCCTTATTTTGCTTTCCAAAGCCGGAACTATCTTGAAGAGATCTTCCACAATTCCGTAGTCAGCTACGCCAAAAATGGGCGCCTTCGGGTCTTTGTTTACTGCGATAATCAGGTCTGAAGTCTTCATTCCCAACACGTGCTGAAAGGCACCGCTTATGCCCAGGGCCAAGTAAAGCTTTGGCTTGACGGTTTTTCCTGAAGAGCCCACTTGGCGATCGTTTGGAAGCCATCCCTTGTCCACGATAGGGCGTGAACATGCCAATGCGCCTCCAAGGGTTTTTGCCAATCCTTCAACAGGGGGAATGTTGCTACCGTCCTTGATCCCCCTTCCGATTCCGATGAGTACTTCTGCAGCTGATATGTCAACGCCTCCTGGAGGCGGCAATACATACTTGATGAACCGCTTCTTCGTAACTTCCTCGGAAAGGATAGAAGGCACTTCAACAATTTTTCCGTTCACAGGTGCCTTCTTTTCAGGGGGAAACGTTGCTTGACGTACAGTTGCGATGTAACCTTCTGCTTTGCGAAGCGTTGCTTTCACGTTCACCTTGCCACCGTACATCTGGCGGGTCACTGTTAACGTTTCACCTTTGAATTCCAAGTCTATGCAGTCTGTTGCTAAGGGTGTGTTCATTGAGACCGCAAGGCTGGGAGCGAGGTCTACACCGAAAGATGTGTGTCCTATCAGAGTCAGCAGGGGTTTGTGTTCCTTGACTAAGCTGGATAGCACCTTGTGATATGCGTCCGCGTTGAAATTCTCCAACTTGGGGTCTTCGACCAGCAGAACCGTTTTCGCGTAGTCCTGAAGAGAATTAGCATGGGTCTTGACGTCTTTTCCCAAGAGCACGGCGGTCAGTTCTGTGTTTGTTTGTCCAGTTAACTCTCTTCCTTTACTCAACATTTCGAACGTTATATCTCTGATCTGTCCTTGCCTGTGCTCGGCTAAAACAAAGATTTCAGTCATTTAAATCAGCCCTTTAGTCTTGAGAATTTCTGCAATCTTCGCTGCCATTTCTTCAGGGCTTCCACTTAAGAAATCCGCCTGTTTCTCTACTGGGGGCACGTACATCTTTTCTATTTTGGCCCAGGAACCGGCCTCACCGACTTCGTTTTCACTCAGGCCGACGTCAACGAGACCGAGAGTCTTTATCTCTTTTTTCAAGGCTTTTCTTGTTCCCATAATCGAAACGTAGCGGGGCTCATTGATTCCGGTTTGAACTGCAAGCACAGCAGGCAACGGTACCTCAACGATCTCTTCCAATCCGCCTTCTAATTCCCGGTTGACTTGGGCAACTCCATCGTTGAATTCGATCTTCTTTACCATGGTCGCGTGGGGAATTCCAAGAAGGGTTGCAAGTGTTGGGCCCACTGTTGCGTAACCATCATCGCTTGCCTGTGCCCCGGTCAATACTAGGTTGAAAGGCAGGTTCTTGATGACTCTAGATAGAATTTTGGCGATGGCGTAACCATCGGAACCTTCAAACTGCGGGTCTGTAAGTCTTATAGCGTCGTCGGCTCCCCGAGCTAAGCATTTCCTTAAAACGGCGTCCGAATCTTCAGATCCCATTGTGATAGCAGTAACGGTGCCACCTAGCTTTTCTTTTAAGAGTACAGCTTCCTCTAACGCGTAATCATCCCACTCGTTGATGTCGAAAACCAAACCTGTCTTCTTGATAGCTGTTCCCGTGCTATCAATCTCTATTTCTGCTTCTGCGGTTTCAGGAACATGCTTTACACAGACAATTATGTTCATGGCTTTTCTTTCTCCTCAGATGCTTAACGTCTCTCTAATAGCTTTACGTTTTTCTATAGTGAGGGGCCCGAATTTCTTAATTCTTTCTGCAAACATGGTAAACAGCTCCGCGGCTTTCTTGTAGACGGGCAAAGGCACATAGCTGTAGCGAACTCTCATGCTTTTTACTCCAGCATCTTCGAGAGAACGACGCATCTCAATCATCCTCTTCTTGGTGTAATGCTCATCGATGTCTTCTTGGCCCTCAATAACCAGTATGCCATCTGCTCCGAAAGCAAAGGCGGAAAGAAGATGTTTCAAACCTATGATGGCTGTGGACGGAACTGCTATTATTCGAATGCTTTCAGGATAGTTGACGCGGTCAAGTCCCAAAAAGTCCATGCCGGTATATCCCACACTCTTGTCTACAAAGGCGACAATTCTAATCTCGCTGGGCTCCTTGTCCATAAGAACGCCTCTGAGGTTAGAAATAATCTGCCTATTCGTTGAATTCTTGAAATCGATGGCTTCTTTCGGACACACCGGAATGCATGCTCCACATCCGATGCAGATAAAGGGGTTAATCTTGGCTTTTCCCTTTTTCATGACAATGGCGTTGACTGGGCAAACTGGAACGCAGAGGCCTGAGCCGTTGCACAAGTCTTCGATCACGAAGGCTTTCTCGGGGCTTGTCGTGATGTATTCTCCTTTGAGGAAAAGCGAGGCTTTGGCAGCAGCCCCCAAAGCGTCAGAAACTGTGTCGCGCACATCTTTCGGGCTGATTGCACATCCGCAAGCGAAAACTCCAGTCACAAGGGAATCCACAGGGTCAAGCTTTGGATGCTTCTCCTGTATGAACCCGTCCTCGCCCAATGAAAGCTTCATCTTGCCAGCAAGCTCTTTAAGCTCGGAAGGCGGAACCATAGGCGTAGCCAGAGCAATCAGATCGAACTCATCTTCTCGAACTTCGCCCATCAATGTGTCTTCCACTAGCACGACTAGCTTGTCGTTCTTCTTCCAAATCTCAGCAACTTTTCCTCGGATGAAGACGACCCCGGCCTCTTCATCTCGCCAATAGAGCTCTTCGTAGCCCTTTCCAGTGGCTCTTATATCTGTATAATAAATGCAAACATCAATTCCAAGCATCTTCTTAAGCACAAAGGCCTGTTTCAAAGAGTACATGCAGCAAATGCGGCTGCAGTAGGGAATGTAGTTCTTGTCCCTAGATCCTGCGCAGAGAATAATCGCCATCTTTCCTACGTCACTTCCGTCAGCTCTTCTGATGAAACCTTCCGTGGGTCCGGAGGCAGAAGTCAATCTTTCCAAGTCCATCATGGTAATTACGTCTTTGTAGATGCCGTATCCATAATTCTGGAGCATATTCGCATCATAAAGCTGGTAGCCGGTGGCCATAATTACGGCACCCACGTTCCGCGTAACGATCTTCCCCTTGTC
>CP070828.1:111879-117522 GCA_020344715.1 Candidatus Bathyarchaeota archaeon
ACCACTTGGGCTTGATAGGGAAAGACAACCGAAAACTACTGTCAAAGACTCAGCTCTCAAAGTAGAATTACTACGAAATCTAGGCCAAGTCTTCAACAGTGCGTCTTGAGCAGGGAGACAAATAGGCCTCTCGCTTCCCTACTCAAAGTCTCTTTAGTTTTCTCCTATTTGATCATACATCGTTAACGTTCTAACATTCTCACGGCAGTATTTATCAAACCTAGCATTGACTATAATGCTGCAGGTGTCGCTCCTGATCAAAGCAGACATTCTAGTTCATAACTGCACAATCCTTCCCATGAAGGGAGAAGAAATCATCCAAAAAGGGTTCATTGCGATCACTGATGGAAAGATCAGCCATATTGGAAAAGCAACCAAAGCCTTGTCTGTACAGGCGAAAAGAACATTGAATGGACAGGGAAAAGTGGCCTTACCAGGATTGGTCAACTGTCACACTCACGTCGCTATGACTCTTTTCAGAGGAATTGCCGAAGACAGACCCTTCGACGAGTGGTGGGAAAAAACCATATGGCCTTTAGAACAGAAACTGGAGCGAAGTCACATATACAACGGTGCTTTGCTCGGCTGTTTAGAGATGATCAAAAGCGGAACAACATGTTTCTCAGATATGTACTTCCATGAAGATGCTATCGCAGAAGCTGTGCAAAAATCGGGATTAAGAGCGGTTTTAGCTTCTGGAATAATCGAAGCCGGAAACCGTGACCAAGGAAGAAGAATGCTTGACGAAGCAGTAACGATAGCTCAACGATTTCAAGGATCCGCTAATGGAAGGATTAACATTCGTTTGGGCCCTCATACCGTCTACACTTGTAGTCCAGAACTACTAAAAGAGGTAAGAAAAGCAGCTTCGAAGCTCAAGATAGGGTTACATATACATCTGGCTGAATCGATGAGTATGAAGGAAGCTGTGAAAGCGAATTTCGGATTGACTGAAACGGAGTTGCTCGAGGAAATTGACTTTTTAGATTCAGATGTTCTAGTTGCTCACTGCATTCACCTTTCAAAAGAAGACAGGCAAACACTGAAGAAACACGACGTTAAGGTGGCCTACAATCCAGTGGCCAACATGAAACTCGCCTCGGGCGTTCCGAAAATATGGGATCTGTCAAAGCAGGGCGTAACCGTGGGCATAGGGACAGACGGAGCCGCCTGCAATAATAGCTTTGATATGTTCGAGAGCATGAAATTTGCGGCCTTATTGCAGAAAACACTCTTCAGAGACCCAGCCGTTTTGCCCGCTGAGAAGGTATTGAGAATGGCAACCATTGAAGGAGCCAAGGCTTTAGGGATAGAGAGCACTGTTGGTTCATTAGAAGTTGACAAGAAGGCCGATTTAATACTTGTCGACTTCGAAAAACCTCATCTGACACCCACGCATGACTTTTATGCCAACCTTGTCTATTCGGCCCATGGAAGTGATGTCGACACAGTGATTGTAGATGGAGAGATACTGATGGAGAACCGAAAAGTCAAATCGCTTGATGAGCCTCAGGTCATGAAACGAGCTCAAGAAAATGCCTATGGCTTAATCAAAGAGTAAATCGGAATCGTGCTAGACTCGTTCTGTAATAGGGAGGATTTTTGTCGGGCGCAGTCGGCTTGCGGGTACTTCAATTCAATGTTATCATGAGCTGGTTCTCGTGAGCCCTCAACAACCGACGGCTCAAGTGACCTGCGCTCTCATTTCAGTTTTGCGTTCGGTGTTTCACCCATCTTTTTGCAGATGTTAGACATTGCCAAGATGACATGCGGTGGAGTGAAAATACTAAATACCTTTGTGTATCGTGGTGAACCAGCCTGTTTTACTGTTTCCTTTTTGCCTCCCGCTTCCAAGTATCCGCTTATGAATTCTCTAGCAACATGTTCAGCGGCATCTGCTGGTGTAATTGGGGATACGTAGTGTCCCGAATAGTACAGAAACTCTGCAATGTCCCATGCTTGATTGCCATCTCTTGATGCTTGTTCGAGATCAACGAAATAGGGCGACCAATCCTTGGCTACAAGGATATTCTCCGGCTTGCAGTCACCCAACGCCACGCCAAGTCCGTGCGCCTTCGCAATCATTTTGCCCACAGTTCTGACTAGCGCAGATTCATCAGCCAGTTTTTCTGTATCAGTCATTAGGTGTTGGATAATCTTGGAAAGATTCTCGCCTTCAATAAACTCCTTAAAGATCAGTTTTTCCTTGAGGCTTACGTAGAGAACCTGAGGAGCAGGCCATCCGTGACTATGTAGAAACTTGCTGAGCGCATATTCTCTCTCTAACCTAGATTGTCCCAAAACGGCGAAGGATTTGGTGCCTAAAGCCCAAAGCGCCAGAGGGAACCATTTGATGCCAAGCCAATCTTTAAACTTCTTCACAACAATCTTGTGTTCCTCGTGGTTTCTTCGAAAGCTGAGCTGGTAGGCTGTGTTCAGGACTCCACCCATTTCGGTTATTTGAATGGTGGCCATATCTCCACTGGGAACGTTTTGCCTCACAAACTCTTCAATCGTGGTCTCATCTGAGAGTGGTGCCGGACCAAGCGGCGTGGGCATAAACAGGTACTTTTTCGGATCTTCAAGCTGAAGTGTCAAGTTCTCGTTTTCGACATCCCAATGGGTTTCCATGAAGATCTCTTCTTCTTGCTGTAGAAGATTCATCATCTTTGGGAGAACACTAAGGATGTGAAATAAAGCGGCGCGTTGGACAGACCGCAGAAACGATGGGATTCTGATTTTTCTCCGTCGGATTTTTTGGATGAATTTCTGCGTGATTCTGACATGTCCACTGTGAAAGTCAATCCATTTTTCTTCAGCTAATTCGTTCAAAGCCTGAAATAGGCCATGCATTATTCGTTTGACGTTTCGCTCTTTTACGTCAGTTCTCAACATGTTCAGGAATCTGAAGGTTAGCGGCGGGAAAAGCTTCGATCGTTGTACGATGGTTTCGTAAAGGAAATATTCGGGACGAATGATTAGCTCGTGAGACGATTCCGGGAATCCTAGAACGATATTTTCTAGAAGTTCCCAGATTATCCTTCTTTTTAAGAGAATCTCGTTGGATGAAAGATATTCTCTGTTGAACAACGGCTCGTATGGAACCACGACTTTTTCTGCAGCGAACTCTCCTAGCAATCCTGTCTGCACATCTTTTTCAAATGCTCCTTGGTCTACCGCTAATATGAACGCATCAAGACCATTCAAGGGCTTACGGTAGCCTCTCAATCTGGAGGGGTAGTTGGCTAGCACCAATAGCAGGTGTATGTCGCTTTCACCTTCAGCGTATCCGCATACCCGAGGACCATAGAAGCAAGCTGCTACGATGCGGCGAGAGCCGGCAATGCGTTTGCATAGATTTAATGTGTTTTCTCGTAGATCTTCGTTCAACAATCTTTGTCTCCTCGCGTTCTCTTGAAGGTTTTCGCCGCAAGAAATTTTATTGAATATTTCCCTTTTCTTCTTTTCTACGGAGGTCACATTCTTCGAAATATCTTCGTTATTATGAATGCGGGTTTTCTGTTGGTTTGGCTCTCTCAATTTCTAGCGTCAATTTCTGTGCGAATAGGCTGTGATTGGTCTCACTTGACTTTCTGCAATGTTGCATGATATGTTTGTAGCGCTTTCAAAGCTCTTGCGGCTTTCTCTGGCAGATTATAAAGAGGAATGTTCGTGTCTCGCAATGCATCATATACAAGTGCGAAGTCTTCGCCGCCCGCGGGAACGTCAACCACTGGCTTGGTTGGATGTTTTTCGACGGTTTCTGCGATGGCTGGAGCGTCTTCTGGTTTGAAGTAGCATGATTTTAGCATGTTTATGACCAGTGCCCCGTCCACGTTTGGATCGGACAGGACCTTGTCCAGGACATAGGAGTATCGTTCTGCTCTGGCGTCGGCGATTAGATCTATGGGGTTTATCGCTTCAACTCCCGGGTAGCGTTGTTCAATCTCTCGTCGGGTCTTTCCGGATATTATCGCTAGTTTTAGTCCGTTTCTGACGATGGCGTCTGCTGCCAGGATGGCGGGTCCGCCTACGTTGCTGACGACTGCAATGTTATCTCCCTGTAGAGGGGGTTGTTTCGCCAAGGCGACTGCCGCGTCAAGGAGTTCTTCCATGTCGCCAACGCGGACTATGCCGGCTTTTTTGAAGGCGGCGTCGAATATGGTGTCTGATCCTGCGATGGAGGCGGTGTGAGATCGTGCTCTTCGGGCTGCTTCTTTGGTGGCTCCGCCTTTGAGGGCGAGTATGGGTTTTGTTTTCACGATTTTTCTTGCGGTTTCGATGAATTCTCTTCCTTTTTCAATTCCTTCTAGGTAGAGGCAGATTACTCTGGTGCTAGCGTCCTCGGCAAGGTAGCGAAGGAGATCTACATCGTCTATGTCAACTTTGTCTCCCATAAAGGCGAACTTGGCCACGCCGATTCGGTAGTGGCACGTCCAGTCGAGGAGACAGGCTCCTACGCCGCCGCTTTGCGAGATGATGGATATGTGGCCTTTGGGGGGCATAACGTCGCGTTCGAAAGTTGTGTTTAATCCGTTGGCGGTGTTTATCACGCCCATTATGGTATTTGGACCAAGAATTCGGATTCCATATTCCTTTTTGAGCTGAAGCAATCGTCGGCGCTGTCCAGTTTTGTATCCGCCTGTTAGCATCAGTGCAACCTTAACTCTGTTCCTTGCACAGTTTTCAACTTGCTCTAACGAAAGCCTTGGAGGAAGCATGATAACGACGAGATCTGGGGTGCTTGGCAGTTCCTCCAACGTCTTGTAGCCTTTTTTTCCTTCAACGTCTAGAATCCATGTTTCCCCTCGGAAAAATTTGGTCATGTTGTGGATTACGCTTTCAAACATTTCAGGCGATGTCATCCCGACTTTTTCGTGTATCTTGCTTGAGCCTATGAGGGCAACGCCTTCAGGCTCGTAGAGAGAGTTAGCGTTCTGCATAGTTGACCCTGTTGATTTGGGAATCTTACGAGGGATTGCAAATAGTAGCCTACACTTCCTTATAATGCTTGATTATGAAACCTATTTGGTTTCTAGGATTTTCTGTAGAGTCGTAGGAGCTGGGAAACAGAAGGACAACTGGAAAACTATGGCAGTTGAGGAAGCATACGCCAATTTTATAACAGCAGGAAGCATACATTTACAGTCTTTAGAGTGTGAGAAGTTTGGAGAGAATTTGGAAGGTTATGGAAAAACACGGTGTGCCTGGAAGAGATCTTTATGATCTACCCACATCCAAAAAGAGATTCCCGGACAAATGTCACTATCGAATAGAGATTTCTGGAGTTGAACGCCCGTCTACGCTTGAGGCATTGATTGATGAGATGGACAAGCGCGATGTCCCGGTTCACAGGCTGATTTCAATGGTGATGGGGGCAACACTGCTTTCAGACGAGGAAATGGAGCAATTCGCAAGGATGGCGAAAGATGCCAAGCTTGAAGTGATTGTCACGCCAGGGCCGCGCACGCTGTGGGATTTGGGGGGGCAAATACGGACACCTGAGGGAGCAGTCTCTGGAATACGGTTCAGAGGAAGCGACAACCTGGCTTACGTGATTGCCGACATACGAAGAGCCGTGGAATTCGGTTTCAGAGGCTTCCTGGTAGTCGATGAGGGGTTGCTATGGCTCTTAACTGAAAT
>CP070828.1:117622-123272 GCA_020344715.1 Candidatus Bathyarchaeota archaeon
ACGGCGAAGCCCACCATCAAGCAATTCACAGGACGCATTAATCGCAAGTAGCCAACGATTTTGCCCATGAGCGTTCAAACCTTGCACAACCATAAACTCACAATGAAGTTATAAGATTCGCGTTCGATGTCGAGAGGTCAAAACGTACGGGTCTAGATGGCAGAATTGTGCCAGAGAGTTCCGATCATCTGCATCTCGGAAAACGAAAAGACGCTCCCACTACACTGTTAATAAAGACCCTACCGGTTCTGGGCATCACAAAGCAATCACGAGAAGTGTAGACGAAGATCAACTGTTCAAACCAACAATTGAAAAGTGTAAAAGAAATACGAGATTAGAATCGCAAGGGCAATCTTCCCCGCTCTTTGAAGATGATTCAAACGAGTGGTTCATCTCTTACTCAAGAAACGAGATTCGAAGATGATGGCTGCAAGATCCATTGTGGCGGGTTAGCGTGTCTTGGTTATGGTCATATTTTTCTCCGCATCCAATTCTCTGACTCGTGTCTTGATGAACTCCGCCACTTTCTCTTCACTGTACTTCATTGCCTCCTTCTGCCGTTTCAGTTGCTCCCTGATGATGTAGAGTACTTCGTTCATATTCAAAGGTTTCAGCATGTAGGCATCCGCCTCCTTGTTTACAGCTTCTATTGCATTCTGCAGAGAAGGATAACCCGTCATGATGATCTTGATCATTCTTGGCGTCGTCTCTTTCAGAGCAGTGAGCAGTTTGGTGCCTTCAGTGTCCGGAAGCCGAATGTCTATCAATAGCAAGTTGTAGAACCCAGTTTTGGTTCTTTCGATGGCCTCTTTTCCGTTTTTCGCAGTATCAACAGCGTATCCCCTTTCCTCGAGTATGGTCACTAGAGTCTTCCTTATGCTTTCGTCATCGTCAACAACAAGGATTCTGGCATGTTCTGCCATTCTTCTTCACCTCCATCTATTCCTGGTTCGATTGGGAGCTTTATCGTGAAGGTTGTGCCTTCTCCGACTCTGCTTTCAACAAGAATTTTTCCGTGGTGTGCTTCGACAATACGCTTGCAAATAGGCAAGCCCAATCCCATGCCTTTTGCCTTTGTCGTGAAAAACGGAACCCAAATCTTTTCTAAAACGTCCTTTGGCATGCCTGTTCCAGTGTCACTGAAGGCGATTGCAATGCTGTCGCTAGTCTTCTTGCTAACAATTGTAAGGGTGCCGCCTCCAGGCATTGAATCGAGTGCATTCCTGATTATGTTGACAAAAACTCTTTTCATCTTTTCCACATCAGCTCTAACTGGGTGTTCATCCTCAGCCAAGTTGAATATTCGAACGTTTCTCGGAATCCTGACAGAAGACAATGCGTCTTCAATGACAAATTTCAGGACAGTTTCTAATAGTTCCAGTCGTATCTCTCCTGAATAAGTTAGAAGATCGTTGATGATTTTGTTGGAGTATGCTACCCCTTGTTCGATAAGTTCTAACATCTCTACCGTTTTCTTGTCCGTCTCTGAACTGAGCTTTCCTTTTACGTAGTATGTGGCTCCACCGATGCTCGTTAGCGGATTGCGTAGATCATGTCCCACCATAGCAGCGGCTTCTCCAATGGCAGCCAGCCTTTCAGATTTGATTAGCTTTTCTTGGGCTTCCACCAGCTCTTTTGTTCGCCGTCTCACTTTCAATTCAAGTTGTTCCGCGTACTCCTTAACCTGGTTCTTTGCGCTGGCTAGCTGCTGAATCAACTGAGCATTCTCGATGGCTACTGCCGCTTGATACAAAAACAATCTCAACGGCATGAGTGAATCCGTCGTGGGTCGTCGACCATTCAGAGGATCGTCAATACTTATGACTCCTACAATTTGTCCTTCAGGCAGACGAAGAGGTGCATAAAGCATATCTTGAGGATGCCAATCAACCATTTCATCAGGTCTCAACTTGCTTGGAATCCCTGAATAGGTTGTTGCTTCTTCAATAGGAACACTGGCTGGGACACCGTGAACTCTTTCTCGAACCCAAGAGTCATTCCAAGGCAAATAATAAAACTCACTAATCTTGAATTGCTCATACATTGGGCCAAACCGTTTAATCCAGACACGACCAGGCGATTTCCTCTCCAGAAGGAGCTTGATCTCGCTCTTCGTCAGACCCTCGGTCACAAGATCAGTTATCTCCAGATTTTCATCCCTCACCGAAATTACAACTCTTCGCCAACCAAGTTCTTTAATTGCCTGGGCTATTGTCTGCAACCGTTGACGCAAATCAGTAGAACTGATCATTCTCGTTGCAGCATTCATCAACGAAGCTAGTTGGCTAGAACGTTTCTCGATTTCTCTCCTTTTCTCCAAATTGCTGATGACCGTTGCAGCGTGTGAAGCCAGGATTTGAAGCATGGTCATATCCTTCGAGTTGAACGCGCCCAATCTTGTGCTCTCAACATTTAGGACTCCAAGAACTCGGTCTTCTGTCACAACTGGAACAGCAAGCTCTGAGCGAATACCCTGAACGCCTTCGATGTAATCCTTGTTCTTCTTTGTATCGAGTACAAGAACGGGTTTGTGCGTGTTTGCTGCCTTTACAGTAACGCCCCTCTTCGTTCCATTTAGTGGTAACTGCAGATGCAACGATGAAGGGTATCCTCGTTGACGGGCGATTCGAAGGTTATTCTTATCCACTATCATGAATGTTGCATGCTCAAAACCTAACGTTCTTTCCATTGCATCTAAGGTCAGGTTGTAAGCTTGGTGAAGACTGTCCACGATGCTCAGCTTCTTGGCAAATGCGTTCAAAGCCGCAATATCTCTTGATTCTGTGATGTCCCGTACAATTCCGAGACAACCGATGACTTTGTCATCTCCGATCAGCGGCATCGAAATGATCTCAACAGGAATCTTCTTGTTTGTGGATGTTCTGAGTTCCAGCTCTACTCTGACCGATCTTCTTCTGGTTACATCCAGAAAGCCTTTGATCGCTCTAGGCAAGCTTTTGACTGAAACGACTTTTCGGAATGGCTTTCCGACGAAATCTTTCAGCTGGTATCCAGTCAGTTCTTCTGACTTGTGATTGGCGGTAACAAAACGTCCCTGCTTATCTAGAATATAGATGACGTCGCTGGTGTTTTTGAACAAGAATTCAAAAGCTTCACCACAAGAGACATCTTCGAGAAAAGATTTGGTCAACATTTCGGCATCATTTGATCGCATTGGAGTAGTTCCCTCGTGGTCTTGCTGGCTCGCCTTTTATCTAGAAAATCTCTTCTAGCTGCTTTCACATATTCAGCAAATGACAGATCTGATGATTCACGCAAAACGGAAACTTCGTTTATCTTTTCGCGAAGGTGATTTATGAAAAGAACTTCGAGAAAATTAGATCCCAACCCGAATAGCTTCTCTATTGCATCCTCAAAGACTTCGATTTTGGATGGAATTTCCTGCTTCTTGACGTCGAAGTCTTTCTCCAGATGGAAATAGATCGCAAGCATGGAAGATTGCCCTAGCGAAGATAGTCCCTCATCCACTGCTTCAAGCAGAAGTTTTTCGAAGTCGCGTTTTGCCATTGGTGATTCCTCAAGGCAAACAGGTGTCATCGTTTTAGGAATACTTCTAGACGAGCGAATAAATCGATTATGAACATCTGATTCAGATTACGAATTTCTGGTTCAGCGGGGCTATCTCATCTACCTGTATGAGAGAAGTCTTTGATTGTGTCAAAGGCTAGAGTATTTTTGGAATCAACCAAACTTGCACGAAAGACTACCAAGAAAGTAGAGGGATATATCAACCAGTGATTCACTGAAGGTGTTATGGCATAAAGTCATGTGTCTGGCGTCAACTGCATCTTGACAGTTGTTTCTTCACTCTCACTTGTTTACGAATTGCGTGCCCCTGCAGCACTCGACATTATGCCAGAACCTGCGATCAAAATATTAAAGATGTCATGAGGTAGAGAAATACAGGGTATTCATGAAAAGGCAAACATCCGTAGGCTTGCTCCTCGTCGCTGTGGCACTTGTGCTCGGCGGAACTGCTTTCCTTTTGCTAGACAACGGTCCAGAGAACCCCCTACCAATGCACTATACCTACGATGTTGTCGCGGCATACCCTCATGACAAAAATGCTTTCACACAAGGATTAGTATTTGAAGACGGTGTTCTCTATGAAAGCACAGGACTCTACAATTACTCTACGTTGCGGCGCGTAGAGTTGGAGACTGGTAAGATCCTACAGCTTTACTCCTTGCCAAATCAGTTCTTTGGTGAAGGCATCACCATTTTCAATGACAGGATCATTCAATTGACTTGGCAATCGAACAAAGGCTTCGTATATGATAAGAGCTCCTTTGATCTACTGCAAGAGTTTGACTATCCCACCGAAGGATGGGGGCTTACCTGTGATGGCAATCAGCTGATAATGAGTGATGGGACAGCAACTTTGCGTTTCTTGGACCCGAAGACCTTTGAGGCAACGGGACAGATTGAAGTACATGATAATGTCCCTGTGACTAGACTCAATGAGCTTGAATACATTCGAGGAGAAATCTACGCCAATATCTGGCAAGAAGATAAAATTGTAATAATCGACCCTCAGACAGGTCAGGTCAAGGGATGGATAGACTTGAGCGGAATGCAAGACATAGAGAATCGAGACATAAGCGACGTACTGAACGGCATAGCTTATGACGCACAAGAAGACAGGCTTTTTGTCACCGGAAAAAGGTGGTCGCAACTTTTCGAGATCAAATTGATTCCCCTAGATTAGTTCCTTCACAAGCCCATCTCTAAGGAAATCAAGGGAAACGGAAAACAAAGATAGGACAAGCTTCCGCACAGCTGAGCTTGGCTTTCCTTTTGGAGCTCTTCAAAGATCGAGAGAAAAGGAAAACCCTTCACCGCAACAGCCAAACATGGACAAGACCTGGAGTGTACCGGTGAAACTGACGGCAAACCAACCTTGCATGAACGTAGGAAGGAAAATGCGAAGTTAAGAAAGGGAATATCGGGCTTTCTTTTTGAATTGTCTTTCGTAAATTTCTCTAACGTTTTGTATGCTGTCTGCTTCTTCAGGGGTCTTGTCTTTGCGTATCCGCGTTATGCGAGCGAAGCGGAGTGCCATTCCGCATTCGTATTTGGGGCTTTTCTGTATCTCATTGTAGGCTACTTCAACGACAATTCTCGGGACAACCACGACGCCATGGGGTTGTTTCCCGATTGTCAACTCTTTAAGGTGTTTGGTCATCTGGACAAGCTCTCTGTCAGTTAGCCCTTTGAAGGTTTTTCCAACGACTGAAAATTTCCCTGATTTGGCATCGCGAGCAGCAAGATAGTAGTCGGATAGCCAATTGTGTCTTCTTCCGTAGCCCCATTCCGCGCCTACGATAACAAGGTCAAGAGGTTCTAGCGTTTTCTTGATTTTGAGCCAACCTTTGCCCCGAATTCCAGGGGTATACCGACTGTCCAGCTTTTTCGCCATCACTCCTTCATGCCCTGCTTCTAAAGCTTCTTCCAGAAAACGGTTGGCTTCTTCAGTGTTCCTCGTTATTAGTTGCTTTGCCAAGGGTATTCTACCGCAGATTTTTGCCAGCCTTCTTCTCCGCTCACCGTATGAGTGTTCAGTCAGGTTTTCTCCGTTCAAATATAGGATATCAAACAGATTTAGCTCCAGAGGAATCTGTCTCTGAAT
>CP070828.1:123372-127953 GCA_020344715.1 Candidatus Bathyarchaeota archaeon
CAGACAAACTGCCACGCTACACCACAGCCAACGGCTTCATCAACCTGACACATGTAACAGCCGGAAACTACGGCTTCACCATTCTCTGGAAAGATGTAGTTGTTCAAACAACCACGATATACGTGGACTCAGATGGTCCCTATACCATAAAGACCAGAGTATACCAGTTGACCGTAGAAGTCCGTGGAAACAACCAACTGCCAGCAAGAGGAGTCTACGTCATGATCTATACGCAGTCTGGTGTGGGATATGGCCTCGACACGACGGATGCAGCTGGTCAAGCGGTGTTCAAGCTGCCAACAGGAGAATATACAATCGATGTCCACTACACCGCTGACTACTGGCTTTCAGTGGTTAGAACCAGTGCAACGGAATCAGTTTCAGTAACAACTTCAACATCGAAAACAGTAATTCTAGCTGATTTTCCACCAGCTATTTGGACAACACTTGGATTCGGTGCACTCATAGCTTGCCTAGTCGCCGCAGTGATTGCAGTGGTCATCGTCCTGTACACGAAACGCAAGATACTTAGGAAATAGCAGCCAAGATTCGTCAAGACGCGGGCGAAATCTAGAAAATTCTGCGATAATCATAATACGTAGCATTTATATTTCGCCAGCCCGTTGCCGTTTCATTGAACTGAAAAGGAGACGCGACGGAAACTTTTTCAGACATTATACAACAACTAGACAATGGTTCACACGATGCCCAAAGCTCGAAACGTGCAGGTTCTTATGATTCAGGCAGAGGAAAAAGAGAAGAATTACAGTTGGAACCTTGCTGTAGACTTCTATAGAAAAGCTGCAAGTCTTGCGTTGAGGAAGCAGCAATTCAAAGAAGCAGGTGACATTCACCTGAGAATCGGGTACTGCCTCTTTCGTTCAGCCTTTCAAGCAGAAACCAAAGAGGATTTCAAGAGAAGGATGCGGCGAGCTGGAGACAGCTATACAAAAGGAGCTGACCTTTTCAGGAAGAGCGGCGAAACCACGTCCCGCGCGGAAATCAATGACTGTAAAGCTATGTCCGCATATATCGATTCGTGGCTGGCTCCAAACTCAAGAGAGAAAAGAAGACAATTCCAGGAGTGTTGGAGACTTGAACAAGAGACACTCAACCTAGCCGAGAGATCCGCTGATAAATTCAGTGTGGGAAAAACCTGTAACAATCTCATGATGTTCCTGGCTAGTCTCTTGACCATCGAGTGGGACGCAAAGTCACGGGAAAAAATAATAGACGAAGCCTTGGAATATGGCGAGAATGCTGTAGAGATTTTCTCTACCACTGAAGAAAAAAGCGACCTCGCAAAGGCTTATACGTTGGCTTCATTTTTCCACAGACATGCTGCCTTTGCCCGAGGATTCAAGGCTGACAAACGGGAAGAGAGCCGAAAGAAAGCGCTAGCTTACCCAGGAAAAGCCATTGAAATATCAGAAACTCTAGGGGATGCCTACCTTCTTGGAGAAGCCAGCCTGCACCTTGCATACGCCAATCGGGACATTAGAGTCTCGACGGGGCTGACGGAAATCCAACATCTCGAAAAGGCGCTGAAATGTGGTCGTTTGGTGAAGGATAACCTGCTTATAGGCGACGCCTTGTACGGTCTAGAGTTTTCCAAGCACTGGCGTGTTGTTTCAACGGAGGAACCTGGAGCAGCCAGACAAGAATACAAGAAACTCCGTGAATACGGAGAGGAAGCGATTCGTCATTACAGTATTATCTCCTACAATGCAGGAATATCGATGGCCTACACTATGATGCTGTTTTCAGTCGAAGAGTTGTACGAGATGGAAACGACGCTCCAAAAGAAACTCAAATTTACAGAGAAATCCGTAGGAATAGGCTACAAAGGTTTGGAGCATGCCCGTATCTCAGACTCGATGGACGCTATCACCCTTGTCAACAGCGCTCTGGGTACGGCTTTGGTATGCCGCGCGAGAGTTGAGAGCGACAGCAACAACAAAACAGATCTCCTAAGAAAAGCCATGAAACACATTGAAGAAAGCATCAACATACAAAAAGAAGCCACGGCGCTCGCGAACCTGGAACCAATAGAAGGAAATCTAGCACTCGCACATTGGTCCCTTGCATTGAGTCAATTAGAGCTGGCAAAAACCGAGGAAAGCACTGACGGCAGAACAGGGATGCTCAAGAACGCGATCAAGAATATGCGGATAACCTTGGACTACTGGCAGATATGGTCTGAGTCGCCGTGGACGCGTCCGGAGCGACCTCACCTGTCCTTTGAGGGCATGGTGCAGCAGAAAAGCGGAAAGACTTTGCGCCTGTTGTATGAGATCACCAATGATACAACCTTCTTGAAGTCGAGTATCGAGGCTTTCCGACGATCTGTTGACGTAAATAACAAAGCCAACATGCCCAGCCGCGTAGCTGAGGCCTATTGGCAAATCGCCAGAAACCACAGTAGCCTCTCTGAGCATTCGGAATCAACAGAAAATTTCGAATCCGCATCCTATTACTACGCGTTTGCAGCGGAGAAGACGCCACAGTTGGCAAGCTTCTACCAGGACCACGCCACCTATATGAAGGCATGGAGTGAAATAGAGAAGGCCAGGAGAAGCCACATACAGGAGAACTTCCTCGAAGCCAGAGCGCACTATGAGAAAGCGGCAAAACTACATGAATCAACAAAGCGATGGAACTACCTTGGCCACATCTACAACGCTTTGGCCCGATTGGAAAAAGGGGCAGAGTTTACTCGAAGAGAACAAGCCGAGGAGGCAAGAGATTCTTTTCGACAAGCGACCAAAATATTTGCGGAAGCGAAAAGAGCAATTGATACAAGATTGGCCAGAAGCGACGACGAAGACGAGAGAGCAGCGCTGGACGATACATCGACAGCTTGTGACATAAGACTCGAATATAGTCTAGGCAGATTGGCGCTGGAAGAAGCTAGAATCCTTGACAGAGAAGGTAAAAATACCATCAGCTCTCAGAAGTACAGTTTGGCCGCAGAGACTTTTGAGAAGTTGGTTTCTGAAGTCCGCTCGGACCCTGAGAAAAGAGAGCTGCGCTTCATCTCATATCTATGTCGAGGTTGGCAAAAAATGGCATTGGCAGAGGCAGAAGCTTCTTCTGAACTATACGCTGAAGCCTCCAAGTTTTTCGACGAAGCGAAAAATCATAGCTCAAATGAAAAAGCTAGGAGACTTGCATTGGGTCACAGTCGGTTTGCCCAAGCGCTTGAGGAAGGAACAATATTTGAGGATACCCGAGACTTGAAGCTGTACTCAATCGCGACACGACACTTAGAAAGCGCAGCAAACCACTATATGAAAGCCGGTTTCAGAACCGCTTCTGAGTACGTCAAAGCAACGCAACGTCTTTTCGACGCCTACGTCTACGTTGATGAAGCGAAAAAGGAGCTAGACCCCGAGAAGAAGACGAAATACTATCTGATGGCTGAAAAAGTCCTGCAAACTTCAGCCAAGTCCTATTTGAAAGCTAACCAACTTGAAAAGAGCCAAGAGATCAAAAAGCTCCTTGGCAGGATCAAAGAGGAGAGAGAATTGGCGATACTTCTTAGCGATGTTTTACGGATGCCCAGCTCAGTTTCAACAGCTGCGCCGTTCTCTACTCCAACCCTGACGCAGGAAAACGCTGTGGGCCTTGAAAGATTGGACCATGCAGATATCCAAGCAAATTTGATTCCGAGTTCGCTGGAGGCCAAGATCGAGGATAATATCAGCTTGAAAATGGAAATTGCAAATGCTGGAAAGGCGGCGGCCTCGCTAGTTAAAGCTGAAAGGATCATTCCTGAACATTTCGAACTCGTAGAAGGACCTGTAACCTACCATGCCCAGAACAGCCATCTTGACTTCAAAGGAAAGAGACTGCCTGCACTAGACACCGAAGAGATCAAACTGGTTCTTAGGCCAACTGCCATGGGAACTTTTATTCTCAATCCCAGAATTCTTTACGTCGATGAAAATGGGAAGAACAGGTTTTGCGAGCCTGACCCTGCAAGAATCCGAGTTTCAGAAGCTCCTTCGAGCCGTATCACCACCGGATACCATGAACTTGATGACCTATTGTTCGGGGGCATCCCTAGGAACTACTCCATCTTGCTAACCTCTCCTTCAAACGATGAAAGAGACCTGCTGATCAGAAAGTTTATTGAGGCAGGGATTAGGGAGGGCCAAGTCACGTTTTACGTAACCACGAAAGTCAGTGACCTAAAAGCTCTCGCAGAAGAGTTTCAGTCGAGCTTCTTTCTGTTTTCGTGCAATCCGCAAGCAGATTCGTTCATACCAGATCTGCCTAATGTGTTCAAACTGAACGGAGTGCAGAACCTTACCGACATTAGCATTTCGCTAGCTTGGGCTTTTCGCAAGATGCCCAAACAGGAAGGACCCAAGAGAGCCTGTATCGAAATAGTGTCTGACGTCTTGCTTCAACACAAAGCCATTCAAACGAGAAGATGGCTTAACGCACTCATTCCAGAGTTGAAGTCCAAAGGCTTCACTATTCTAGCAGTACTCGATCCACCAATGCATCCACCACAGGATGTTCGCGCGGTCACAGACCTATTTGACGGAGAATTCAATATCTACGAGAAAGAAG
>CP070828.1:128053-131063 GCA_020344715.1 Candidatus Bathyarchaeota archaeon
AATTCGTTCTTGAAGCGCCTCGCCAATTCGGTTTTGTGTTTCTGTTCATAGGTCATGCTTTGCTCTACAACATAGATCATCTCAGGTTTAAGGCCGATTTCGTCTGCTACCGCATAGGTGAGGAGACTATCCTTTCCAAAACTCGTTCCAACAAGAGCACAGAATGGCGAATCTACTGGCTCTTGAGAAGGATACCTTATAACGGGATCTAGAAACTGGTAATCAGTATTGAAGAATTTTCGAACCAATTCGTCAGTACTGGTCCCATCAACCTCGGTACAGGAGGGGATATCTTTCAGAAAATTCTGGACAAAATATGGTTCCAAGAGAGGGCGACCTGAATGATAGACAACGCCAGGTGAGTCAAGAACAAGTGGCAAATGCATGGTGGTGGCGAGTGCGAGATTATCCTTCAAAGCTATTTGCGTTTCTTTAGGTGTTGCTCTCCAGACAAAACGTGGATAAGCTATTGGATACGGGTTCTTGCGAAACCGAATTTCCACTCCAATATCCATGACTTTGGGATGGATGTGCAGAAATTTCATTATAAAGCAATTGGGCAAAAGTCACATTAATAATTGTTCATCCAAGGAAACCGTTGGATTTGATGCGCGTGCGAAAATTTTCTAGGGAGCCATTCAGCGCGCGCCCCACTGGTCATTCGAGTATTATTTTTCATGTTGGTGGCGTTTCTTCGAAAAACATCTACGATCCAAAAGTAGACTTAAGAAGCAAGGCGTAATTACGTTTATGATGGAGGCAGCCTCTATGACTAAAGATTACAGACTGGCCGTGCAACTTGTAGGCGTTGTCAAGCGATATGCCGACATAAATGCAGTAGATCACGTTAATTTAGGCGTGAAGGAAGGCGAAATCTTTGGTCTATTGGGACCAAACGGCTCCGGCAAGTCCACCTTGCTGAAGATGATCTTGGCGTTGGTCAAGCCTGACGTAGGCTCGGCAAGCGTACTAGGCATAAACGCTGAGGAAAATCCTGTTGCGATAAAGGCGCAAACCGGCTATGTACCAGAGGTCCCCCGCCTATACGAATTTCTAACGGGCATAGAGTACCTCGACTTCACGGCGGATCTTTATGGTGTCAGCACGACAGAGAAGAGAGAACGGATCAACGAATACCTTGAAGCGCTTGAGCTAGAAGGCAGAGAGGACGACATGATTAGCGCCTATTCCCTCGGCATGAAGCAGAAGATCGCGCTCATATCAGCCCTTGTTCACAAGCCGAAGTTATTGCTCCTGGACGAACCTTTGGGAGGTCTTGATCCACGTTCGGCTAGAATCATCAAGGACCTCCTTCGTGAACTTGCGTCGGAAGGCACAACCACAATTATGTCAACTCACATCCTGGAGATCGCGCAGGCCATGTGTGATCGGGTTGCCATCATGTATAGGGGAAAGCTGCTCGCCACAGGCAACATGAAAGAGCTGAGAGAAAAGGCCCGACTACCAGGGTCGAACCTAGAAGAGATATTCCTTTCCCTCACAGGAACCAGCGACATTAAGGATGTGGTTGAGGCGCTGATGAAATGAAATGGAAAAACGTCCTTAGGCTCATACGAGTTGACGTCAAATCAGGTAGACTTATTCGAGGACAAAAGCTTCGAAAATATCGGAAGAGCAGAGTTCTCCAGTACATAATGTATGGAGGCAGTTGCATCCTTGGAATAGCCATAGGACTGCTTGTCGGAACGGTTTACAGCGGAGTCGCAGACGCAGAGAATAAGATAGGGCTTCTTCTGAACGTCAAGAGCCTCTTCATAGCTGCTCCAACCCTAGTCCTTACATACAGCCTAATCTTCACCATGATGCGCCAACTCCAACGAGCTGGGATAAACGCATCGATCCAACCGCCATATTGGCTACCCATTGCTTGGGAGGAACATACACTCGCAGCCATCGTAGCAAACCTCATCGGCATCCAGCTAGCCGCCTTGATGACCACGGTTTCAGCGATCGCGGTCGTCTCGATCTTCCTTGAGGAGGTTCCTCTCGCGGTCTTGACCATTTCTGCTGTGCTGGCGATTGCATTTTTGGCTAGCGTCACCACTGAAATCTTCAGGATCATCCAAGTAAGACTCACAGGAGCTCTTTACAAGAGCTCAGGGAAGAAGGCGATATGGATCAGGTTCGTTGGCTCAGTTCTTCTCATCATCGTCTTTTACGCAATCTATTTCTTCTTCACATCTGGAGCAAACTTCCCCGCAATCATCGAAACGTTGACAAGCGGTCAGAAGTCGGTGTGGTTTGTCCCTTATCTATGGCTTGGAATGGCCCTAATCTCCTTTCTAAACGGTCAAATCATAGAGACGGTGGCCTTTTTCCTTGGATCTGGGGCGTTTTTGTCAGCTCTTTTTATCGTAGCAGTTAAGTTGAACAGCAGGTTTGGGCTTTATGAGCCCCCTGCCATAAGAGTCTCGACTGGTGGCTACGCGCCAAAACCCAGCATCTGGGGAAGACTTGGTTTTTCCGTGTCGGAGGTGGCCATCATGAAAAAGGACTTCAAGGCCTTCACGAGGCGTCGAGAGCTCATGTACTTCTTCGCGCTACCTATAATCATCACAATGATCTATCTTTCTTTAACGACTTCAACCCCGTATTTCCAAGGTTTATCTTTCTTTTCTGCCTTGATTCTTCTGGTCCCCGGAGCTTTAATGGCCACTTCTATGAGCTCCATGATCATTGGGCAGGAAGGCGCCTCTGTGTGGCATCTCTACGCATCGCCTGTCAAGGCAGAGAGTCTAATGAAGAGCAAATATGCTTTTGTAGTCATCGTTTCGTGCGCGGTAACGTTGGCGTGCAGCGCCGGTGGCATCCTAGTCGTTCGTCCATCAATACGAACCATCTTTGCCACGCTAATCGAATCGATGTTCCTAATCCTTTCCCTCAGCGCGGTTTCGCTTGTCGCAGGAATCAAAGGTGCAAGTTTTGTTGAAATACCAAGACCAAGAATGATCAGACCCGTGGAGGGCGTCATAAACTTCATCATATGTTC
>CP070828.1:131163-134095 GCA_020344715.1 Candidatus Bathyarchaeota archaeon
ATGAAGAAGCCGGCAAAAACGTGGCGTTGAAAATATATTTCTTGACAAGAGAGGAAGCACTAAGAATTCCTGGAATAGTCAAACTGCTGGAAAGAATGCCGCCGCATGAAGAAGAACTACGGGTCGTGGAGATCCCCAGCATTGATGTGCAAGCGGACGGTGGACCACACGTCAAGAACACTAGGGAGATAGGAAAAATACACCTCTCGAAGATAGAGAACAAAGGAAAAGACAAACGAAGAATATATTTTGACGCAGAAGAAAAACTTGTGCCTTGAAAGCTAGGAATCAACCTATGGCGCGCGCTCTGAAGGTTATGTGCTAGAGCTCGACATAGGACGAAAACCATCAAAGGTGCAAGTACTATACGCGCACTGTATGTTTTCTAATGTCTTTCCCCAGTAGCAATGAAAAAATGAAAATGCAGACGAGTGATACTATTAGCCAGATCATATCTTGTGTATACAATAGTTCGTATAGAAAGACTGCTGTCCAGAAAACTACTAGAAAGACATCGATGACTAGCCCTTTGGCAATTTTTGTTGGCGTCATCTGACTACCCTGTCTTTTTATGTCCAAGAATTCGTGCTTGCAGAGGCTATAAGGTTTCTCCTTCGAGTCATACGTTCGGTGTTTCGTTTCCGTTATGGTGCACTATTCGATTTGAGCTTCCGTATATGAAGGCTTTAAAGCAACTACTGCTGCGTCTATCGTCAGTGTGCGGGAAAATTCTTATCGGCAAACATCGAAGATAAGTTGTAGATTGCGCAAGACTGAGTCTAGGGAGGTTTCGCCACTGCCAGAGAAAATTGGAATCTTAGTCGTGTCATATGGAGCTAGAGCAGCGGCAATGATAGATGCTTTTGCACGTAGTGATAATTACCGCGTGGAAATCTACGTTGCGGACAAGCAGAAAAACCCGTTCAACGTGAAACAGGCCAAAGAACATGTCGTCATCCCAGATCTCAGTATCGTGCAGATCTGCAAATTCGCTAAGAGGTTTAAACACAAAATCGATTTCGGCCTGGTGGGTCCAGAAAAGCCCATCATCGAAGGCATCAGGGATGTTGTTGAACAGGAAACTGACATACCACTAATATGTCCAACAAAAGAATATGCTCTTGAAGCCAGCAAAGTTGCCCAAAGATTACTCTTTGAAAAGATTGTGCCAGAAGCCAACCCGAAATTCAAGGTTTTCGATCTCAAAAACTTCAGCACCGTAGCTGCAGTCAAAGAAGAGGTCAACAAATGGCTCAATCAGACAGGCAATGAAGTTGCAGTGAAACCTGACCGACCAGCCGCTGGGAAAGGAGTGGGAGTCTGGGGCGATCATTTCAACACCCGCGAAGAACTGGTTGACCACTTCATGTCTAACATTGAGTATGGACCAGTAATAATCGAAGAAAAGATTGAGGGTGAAGAATCGAGCTTTCAGGCGTTTTGCGATGGAAAGCACTTAGCCCCGCTGCCAGAGACCAGGGACTACAAGCGTGCGTTTGACGGAGACAAGGGTCCAAACACAGGTGGAATGGGTTCCTACAAAACCGTTGGCGATATACTGCCCTTCATGACAACGACTGACAAGGAAAAGGAAATCGAGATAGTGACCCAAGTCTTCACCGAATTGCGAAGACGCGCAACGAGCACCGACTTGCGTGGCATCCCATTCTACGATGCGTTCATTCACACCAGCACAGGGCCCAAACTTCTCGAAAACAATAGCCGACCAGGAGACCCGGAAATCCAAAATATCTTACCTATCTTGAAAGACGACTTCGTTGATGTATGCTACAAACTGCTCGAAGGGAATTTGACAAGGGTGAATCTCCAAAAACGGGCAACTGTCGTCACATACAAAGCCCCGCCGAACTATGCAGGATTCGCCAATGCGTTTTCCGAACGCGTCAAAACCAACGAAGCAAATACGCCAATCGATCTCGCTCAAGCAGAGAAGCTCACTGGAAAATACCGAGATGCAATTCGGATCTATCCGGCTTCAATGGAACTCCGAGAGAATGGAAACGCCTATGCTCTGGGCTCACGAGCCGTTTGTGTAGTTGGCGTCGGGAACAGCATATCTGAGGCAAGAGAAGTTTCGTTGGAAGGCGTCGATGCTATTGCAGGCGGGTCGCTTTGGAACAGAACCGATATAGCATCTAGGGAACACATAAACAGAAGCATCGAACACATGAAAGAATTGAGGCTATCCAAGAAATGAGCGAAGCCTCGCAGAGAATCTTCATCTCCGACTGTGAAGGACCAATATCGAAAAACGATAACGCCTTCGAACTTGCGACTCACTTCATTCCGCAAGGAGCCCGCTTCTTCAAGTTGATAAGCAGATACGACGACATATTGGCAGATATCGACAGAAAACCCGGCTACAAGGCCGGAGACACTCTCAAGCTCATACTTCCCTTCTTGAAGGCCTACGGCGCGACCAATCCACAGATAAGAGAATACTCTTCTAGGAATGTGCTTTTAGTCCCCGGAGCCAGGCACATGCTCCAGCATGTCGGAGCAATTATGCCCTCGTTTATTGTAAGCACAAGTTACGAGCAGTACATGTATGTCTTGTGCAATCTCCTTGAGTTTCCTTTCGAAAACGTGTATTGCACCCGATTGGATCTGGATAGGTACAAGCTCACAGAGAAAGAAGATAAACGACTAAGACAGCTAAGAAAAGAAATGTCTGCTTTGCCAACGCCTGATATTCCAAGAAATGCAAAAATCATAACTGATTTCTCAACACAACATCAGAAAGCACTCGAAAAGCTAGATGAAATTTTCTGGAAAGAGATAAGCAGTATGAAGATCGGAGGAATCTTTGGTGAAGTTAATCCGATTGGTGGATACGAAAAGGCTGAGGCAGTTCAAGACATTACCTCAAGAGTACAAGGTGACATCTGCGACGTCATGTACGTCGGGGACA
>CP070828.1:134195-138271 GCA_020344715.1 Candidatus Bathyarchaeota archaeon
AGTTTAGCACGCGCACGTTCGACAGCTTTTGTGGTCTCATTTGTTCCTTTCCTTACTGAGCCCGTTCGAGTAGCTATTTGGAGGGCTTCATAGGCAGCGTCCGCTACTTCTTTTGGGACGCTAAACTTTGCGTAGAATGGTTTAGACATAGCCTCACCCATTTTTGAGTGCAAATTCTATCAACCACACACATTTATCAAGGTTTCGTATCTTTGAAATCTACCTGTGCGCGTAGTAGGCCTTCAAGCCGCGCGAGTCTACTGTTTCAACTCTAGCAAAACCAAAGCGCTCAAACTGAACAATGTCGTTGGTCTCCAATTTTCGACAACCATCTTCTGCAAGGCCTCTAGTGATTGCGGCATCGGGCATAACAACCGAACAGCCTATTCCAGTACCTGTTGGAATCCAATGAATAAGTGGTGCTTCAAGCTTTCGGGCTTCTTCATGAGATTCGCTGTAGTAGATCGCTTCAACTACTTCTTTCGCTACATTTTCAATCTGAACATTAAACAAGCTCATCAGCCGAACTATCTTCCTCCTTTCAAAAATGTTCATGTCGAAGCTTGAAATCCACAGAGAAGCTTCTTTCTTCAGTGATTTAACTTGGAATTGACGATAGCCTCTTTTCGGAGCGTCTGGATGTAACGGTATCTTGGCTGTCAAGTCGTGAGGAGCATTCTTTACAACGATCTTTCTTGGATCTTGTACGAAGAAGTAGCGATTTGCAAGTGGGTCGATGATCTTTCTGTTATGTGCATAAAGGTTGTCCCAGCTAAGCACGACATCTACTGGCTTGGGACCAACATCAATAATCAACCGGCGAATAGCCTCTGGTGTGATTCCTCTCTTCCTCAAGGCGATGAAGGTAGCGAGTCGAGGATCATCCCAGCCAGTGAACATGCGGTCTCTCATTCCCTGAATGATTTTTGATTTACTTAAGGTAGCCCCGGTGATCTTCAACCTTCCATAATGAATAGCCTCAGGGTATTCCCAGCCAAAGTAGCGGTACATGAATTCTTGCCGTTTCCGGTTTGTTAGATGCTCTTTCCCTCTGATTATGTGGGTTACGCCAAGCAGGTGATCATCGATGCCACAAGCAAAATTGTAAAGAGGCCAAACTCGATATTTGCTTCCGACCCTTGGATGTGGATGCTTTTCGGGGTCTATTATTCTAAGTGCAGGCCATTCTCTGAGAGCTGGATTGGGATGGTTAAGGTTGGTTTTGATGCGGACAACTGCTTCTCCTTCGCCAAACGTTCCGTCAAGCATTTTCCTCCATCTACTTAGCTGTTGATGGGGAGGCAGATCACGGCACGGACAGGCATGTTCTACAAGAACCACTTTTCGGAAGTCTGAGGTTTTACATGTACATACGTAGGCATTTCCGTCCCCAATCAGTTTTTCAGCGTGCTCATAGTAGATTGGTATTCTGTCGCTTTGGATGAATTCTGCGTCCCATTTGCAGTCAAGCCATTCCAGGTCTGCTTGTATTAGGTCGTAAAATGACAGCTGTGTACGCTTCAGTCTCGGGTCTGTATCTTCGAATCGAAGATAAAACAAACCGTTGTACATTTTCGCATATTCGTGACAAAGAATTATGGCTCTAGCAGAACCTAAATGCAACACACAATCAGGATTAGGGGAAAAACGTGTGACAACTTGTGCATACTTTTCAGCGTTTAGTAAAGGCGGAAGCTTTTTCTCAGCTTTGACTGGTTCCTTGGCTAAAGCTTCGGGCCACCGCGCCTTGACCTCGTCTTTTTGTGCTTTCATGGAAAGCAGGTTAATGGCTTCAACAATCTCAGCGACCACAGGTGCGATTCTTTTTACTCTCGTCTTCAAACTCGGCTTCTTGGTGAGCAACTTGCCTAGAACCGGCTGAAAATGTGCTTTCCCATCATAGGCAATAGCGTTGAGAAGGGCCAACTTGCGAATAAGCTCTTTGTCCTTGCCTGCTACCACGGCTTGTCCCCATTTTTCTTTGGTCAAATCTTTCGTTCAACAAGATATTCAGCGAAAGCTTTCAGTTTCTCTTTTGCCTGCGAAGGAAGGAGAATTTGGTCAACTCCTTTCCAGCTTTGTTGTACTAAGTTGCGGGCAAACTGTTTAGCATAGTCTATCGAGCCATATTTCTGCATGACGTTTATGGCATCCTCTCTCAGTTTCTGGTCCGATGTGTGCATTTTTAGGATCTCTAGAAGCTTTTCCTTATCATGTGGTTCGGCCTTTTTCAGTGTACGAATGATCATTAAGGTTCTTTTTCCCTCGGTTATGTCTTGACCTCGCCCGCCCTTGTGTTCAGCAAATTCTTTGCCTGTCAAATCGAGGATGTCGTCTTGGATTTGGAAGGCTACGCCAACGGCCTCTGCAAATCTGCCGAGCTTTTCGACCGTATTCTCATCTCCGTTTGCTAGCACTGCCCCCATTTTCGCTGCCATTCTTGCAAGTGTTCCGGTCTTGTAAGCGCACATCTGAATATACTGAGCCTCTGTGATTGAGTCGGCGTTTGCAAGTTCTCGGTGCCAAGCGATGTCTGTGGCTTGACCGAGGCTGAGGTTGATCATTTCTCTGGTGAAGATTTCATAGATTTTGTTGAATGTTTCTGGTTGAAGCGTGTTTCTGTTTTTGACCAAAGTTAGTAATGGCAGGAAGTACATGGCATTTCCCGTGTTTATGGCTATGTCTGTTCCAAACACGTTGTGGGTACAGGGTTTGCCTCTTCTGAACTTCGAGTCGTCTTCCACATCATCAACCATTATGGTTCCATTGTGAATTACCTCGGGAATTATGGCGAAGTCCTGAAATTCTTTCGAGTCTTTCCCAAGGGCTTCAATCACCAACAAAAACATAACGGGTCTCCAACGTTTGCCACCTCTTTCCAGAAAGTCCCAGATGGGGTGTGCAATGGCTTGATTTAAGGCTTCGAAGCTAGGTTCATATCTCGGAGGACTAAGTTGAAAAACAAGTGAGCTCTTCGAGAAGTTTCTGGGGATGTATTTTTCAATCAACTGATCGATGATCGCAGCTTCTTCGTCGAGAAGAGCTTCAATATCAATCTGCACTGAGTAGTCCCCTTTTGGCGTAGATTTCTGGGTGAAAGTCCCGCATTCTTAGCCATTCTGCTGTTGTCCCAGTTATTACAAGAGGAACCTTTTCCAGATCGGATATGGACTCAGCCCCAACAAGGAACATGGCGTTTCTCAAGCCATCAATTGCCACCTGAAGTGTCTTCTTAACTTCATCCGGTCCTCTTGTGGCTGCAAATAGGATTGGATGAGCCATACCGGTCAAGTTGGCTCCTAGAGATAACGCTTTGGCAATGTCTATGCCTGTGCGGATTCCGCCAGATGCAATGACCACTGAGGAAATCGACTGTAAGGTTTCGATCAGGCTTATGGCTGTTGGTATACCCCAGTTCCAGAAGTCATTTCCCACTCTTTGATGAAGCTGATCATGTTTCTCCTTGGCACGATGAAACTCCACAGCGGCCCAACTTGTTCCGCCTCCTCCCGCTATGTCGATCCCAGCAACCTTCGTGCTTGCAATCAGCTTTGCTTCTTCCGCTGCGATGCCTGCTCCTGTTTCCTTGACGATAACAGGGACGTCTATTGCTTGAGCAATTTCGCCGATTTTGTTCAGAACTCCTTTAAAACTGGTTTCTCCCTCAGGCTGCACGGTCTCTTGTAAAGCATTTAGGTGAATTGCTAGCGCATCAGCGTTTAACATGTCAACCGCTTTTTTAGCTTCTTTCACACCGTATCCCTTGACCAGTTGGGGTCCTCCAAGGTTGGCCAGGAGAAAAGCTGTAGGCGCTTTCTTTCTCGCAATTGAGAACGTCTTCTCTAGGCTTTGCTTTTCAATAGCTGCCCTTTGGCTCCCAATGCCCATTCCCAGGCCAAGTTCTTCGACTGCGGAAGCAATGGCAGCGTTGATTTTCAAAGCGTCCGCAATACCTCCTGTCTTGTCTTCCACAATGAGCGGTACCGAAAAATTGTGATCAAATACTTTTGTTGTGATGTTGATCTCGCTTATTTCGATCTCAGGCTGAGCCTTTTGGACAAAATAGATGTTCTCGA
>CP070828.1:138371-142204 GCA_020344715.1 Candidatus Bathyarchaeota archaeon
CCCCCAAGCAGGTCGATGGACTTGCGCACGGTTTCTGCCACGTCTCCTGCTCGCAACACAACAACTCTTCGGATTGTTGAAGGGGGGTTCCTAGCTTCAAAATGGGTCATGACTTCGCTCATGGCTCGAACAAGCGCGATGCCGTCGTCTATGCTCACTTGAGGCGTTTTTCCTTTTTGGATACAGTCAAGAAAGTGGCGGTGTTCGAGCTCATAAGATGGATGTCTAAAGCGTAAAACGTCCAAGTACTGGCGAATGTTTCGACCCATGCTCAGAGTCTGAGTCTCACCATTCCTAGTCGCTGTGAATTTGTAGGGTGCTCGAAGCAGATCCATTGTCATTTTACCGGTCTCTCCGATCACGTTCAGTTTCAATGTAGGCAGTAATCCAGCCCAGCCAGCTGACATGTTCGCTTCAAAACCGCGAGCAAATCTGCCCTCTATGTGAACATTGTTTATAACTCCTCCTTTTGAATGCGACTCGACACTTGAGACTTTTTCCAGTGAACCCCCGAGTTGATTGTAGAGGTAAAGCAGATGTGGAAGCTGATCTTCGATGGCTCCGCCTTTCGCTTGCACTCGAAAATCAGTTTTAGGGTTATAGAATCTTAGATTTGAAAATGCTCGGCCTTCAATTTTGTGTATCGCGCCAATTTCGCCGTTGTAAATCAGTTTCTGGGCTTCTGTGAAGCACGGGGTGAAAATGAAGTTGTGGGCGGGCATGAAAACGAGGTTTTGCTCGGCTTTCTTTTGTTTCTTGTTTATGGCTTTTCGTATGGCTAGAGCTTCCTCTGTTGAAGTAGTCATGGGTTTTTCGCAGAGCACATGTTTCTCGTGTTGTATGGAGTCCAGAGCAATTTGGAAGTGATGCTCTGGTGGAGTAGATATGACAACAGCTTCTAGGTCTGCTCGTTCCAGCATAGCCATATGGCCAGGATAGGTTTCATCAACGTGAAATCTTTCCGCCACTTCTCTTAGGTTAGAATGATGGATGTCTGCAAGGGCCACAATTTCAAACCCTTTCGTCTTCTGTAGACAAGGCAAATGAACAAGTGTTGCTATCCTTCCACAGCCAACCACGCCTACGTTCACTACCATGATTCCATCACCGGTTTAGGGCAGCCTTGGCTTATACAGATGTACTATGACGTCTTCTCTCTCATCAATAAACTGTTGGGTTTCAGGTATCTCTATGAACCCATCGGCTTTTGAAAGTGTAGTTATGGCACCTGACAAACCAAGAGGAACACGTGTGGCGACATATCTGCCAGATTCATCTTTTGTCAGATGCACAGTTACAAAGGTTCTGCGTCCTCTAGCAGCATACAATTTGCTTCCTGTTATCGCACTAACCATCCGTGGTTCTTCCGCTGGACGCTTTGCCCAGGCAACAATAAGAGGTCGAACAAGCAGTTGAAAAATTGAGAGAGCTGAAGTTGGATGACCAGGCAACGAGAAGACAGGTTTCTCGTCAACTAGAGCAACGGTGGTGGGTTTTCCAGGCTTTATTGCTATGCCTTCTATGATTACACCTGGTTTGCCCAGTTTATCCAGAATTTTGGGAATAATGTCTGTGGGTCCCACGGAAACTCCGCCAGAAGTTATAACCGCATCTGCTGTGCTCAGTGCCTTCTTCAGCGTTGTTTCCACCGTTTGGCTTTCATCTTCGACTATTCCCAGATTAATTGGCTTACCGCCACATTCAATCACCGCAGCAGTCAACGCATGTGCGTTTATGTCGTAGATTTTCCCCGGTGGCAAAGGGTTTCCAGGCTCAATGATTTCGGCTCCGGTTGAAAGAATGGCAATTCTTGGGCGCTTGTATACTTCAACATTGGTTATGCCTAGTGCTGCCAAAACTCCGATTTCATAAGGTCCAAGCATTTGCTCGTTTCGTAGGACGGTTTCACCTTTCTGAATGTCGGACCCGGCTCTCATGACGTTTTTTCCGCTTGAGACGGAAGTGAGGACCCAAACAGTGTTTTCCTTTTGAAAGGTGTATTCACCCATGACAACTGCGTCAGCGCCGTCTGGAAGAGGCGCCCCTGTCACTATTTCAGCTGTTGTGCCCTTCTTTATTGAGACTTTGGGAGATTCTCCAATTCTCACTTGCCCATAAAGCTTCAGGGCACGAGGATGATCCTCGTCGGCGCCGAATGTGTCTGCCGCTTTGACTGTGTAGCCGTCTACGGTTGAACGATCAAAAGGTGGGACATCTAATGTTGATACCAGGTCTTCGGCTAAGATTCGGTTGAAAACGCGTTTGAGTTGAACGATCTCTTTTCCAACGGGTCTTGATGAGATATTCTTTGCTATTATCTGCTTGGCTTCGTCTAGGGATATAAGTTTCTTGAACATGCTATTTGTCTCCTATCTTGTCGAATAGGTAGACTATTGCGGCTTCGTTGTCTTCAAGTCCATTTCTGTTTTCTGGAATAACAACATATCCATTGGCCTTGGTCATTGTTGAAAGCACGCCAGATCCTTTTGTCCGTATTGGTTCGGCGAAAAACTCATCTCTTTCCTTGAATACGCGCACTCTGAGATAGACTCTGCGCCCTAATGGGGAAGCAACTCTTCGAGTCAACCTGGCTTTAAGCATTGGTCTATGCTCATCATCAATCCCCAAGAGCCTAAGAATTACTGGGCGCACAAAAACTTCGAAACCAAACATGGCTGCAACAGGATAACCAGATAGAATGAAAACAGGCTTTCCACGGACAATTGCTAGTGCTGTTGGCATGCCTGGTCGCATAGCTATACCATGAACAATCACTCCAGGTTTTCCGAGGTTGTTTACGGCTGTCGGGACGAGATCGGCGTGGCCAACACTTGTTCCACCTGTTGTTATGACAGCATCGGCCTGTTTCACTCCTTCAGTTATTCTGTCTTTTATCTTCTCTAGGTCGTCGCGGGCAATGCCGAGGTTTATGGTCTCAGCGCCAATTTGCTTGCAAATTGCAGCCAAAATTGTGTCATTTACATTGAATACTTGCCCAAGTCTTGGTTTCTGACCTAATTCGACGAGTTCGTTGCCTGTTGATAAAAGAGCTACCTTGGGTTTTCTTACCACGTTAATGTGGGTTATTCCGAGCCCAGCAAGCAAGCCCAGATGTCGAGGAAGCAGCCTAGTTCCAGCTTTTACGGCAATCTCACTTTTTTTTATATCTTCACCTCTCTTGGAAATGTTTTCCCCCGGAGTGACTGCTACTATAACGCTGATTCCACCTTCAGTTTTGCTTGTGTGCTCTAGCATGACAACAGCATCAGCGCCTTTGGGGATCATTCCACCAGTCCAAATCTGTTTAGCTTCACCTTTGTCCACACTGTCTTTTTCTGTGAGCTCAAAGAGGGTCGGTTTGAACTCGGAAGCCCCAAAGGTGTCACTGGCGATTAATGCATAGCCATCCATGGCAGAGCGTTCAAAAAGAGGCAGATCACTTGGTGCTGATACATTTTCAGCTGCAACACGTTGCCACGCTTCATTGATCGGGATATGGTCGATTCCAAGTCTAGTTGGTCTAAGTTCTTCGAGAAAAAGAGCAAGAGCATCATCTACACGCGTGAGCTTCTTGAACCCTTTGAGCCTAGGCATCAGCGTAACCACTTCGGTGAAGAAGTGTTAAACGATTCCCGAATTTAAATAATAGGAAACACGACGCAGCTCGTACCGAAATCACCCTTTGACTAGCTTTCGCGTGTTTTCAGCGTTTCTAGAATATCTCGCATTTTTTGAGCATCTTTGTCAAGATACGGAGTCTCACAAATCATCACGGGTTTTAAGCCCAATTCTATAATAAGAGATGCTAGGATTCTGAAGTCGGGGCCGTATTC
>CP070828.1:142304-145366 GCA_020344715.1 Candidatus Bathyarchaeota archaeon
CTACAGACAGTCGAAGTTTCAAGAGGCTCATATTTTACTAATCCTCAGAAATGGTTCCATAAAAACCGACGCTTATAATCTTTACTGTCCTTTTCCGCACACCACTGTTCAAGTGCGCACAGGCGTCATTGTTTTGGCGATTCAAACAAAGTTGCCAGTTCAACACTGATCTCAATGTTTCTTTCAATCTCTCTCATTGGGGGCTCAATTGACCTGTAGGTTTCTCGACAGTTTCCTACATCATCCTTGATTCCAATAATATACGTGGGAAATGCAACGGTGCGAAAAGCGGTCAGGCATTGCTTCGCTTCTTCTCTCTGTTCTTGACTGAAGAAAGCATGTACCCTGAAGAACTCTGTCTGCCGGGGGTATTTCTTCTTCATTCGGCTTTCTAGCTTTTCAAACAACGGTTCCTGCTTCTCACAACCCGGGCATTTCTCTCTCGTAACAGCCACAACATACACGGTACCCACTTTCTTAACTAAGGTATTCAGGGGGTCGCCGTTCTTCTTGTCCAGAGTCTTCTTGAGATCAGCGAAGTTCAAAACTGTGACTGTCATACCTTCAGCTATCGCCACATTATTGACTTAAGCCTTTTCCATGGTTTTGCCACATGCACGTTCTCTTAAAAAAGGTGGAAACTGCAGTGAATATCTTGAAGAGATTCGAAAATGGATGTACGTCGGTGTGAAGTGTTATTGTACCAACGTCATGTCTTGTCCACAGCAAACTAGGGTTCCAGCGCCTGCTTCCAACACCTGCACTTTATTTCCACATATTTCACAAAGATACATTTGGCCTTCTTCTGTCACGTTTTCCAACCTCCTTTACCTTATCGTCAATATCTTCAGTAGTTCTCACACCAAACTTCGAAGTAGCTTCTTGCGTGGTCGCAGACCGGGCATTTCTCAGGGGCTTCTCTTCCCTCGTATACATGGCCACAGTTTCTACATTTCCACTTGATCGCGGTATCTTTCTTGAAGACCCTACCTTGATTCACGTTTGCTAGCAGTTTCTGGTACCTCCGCTCATGATACTTTTCTACCTGAGCAACCATTTTGAAAGTTCCGGCGACCTCTTTAAAACCCTCGCTCTCAGCCATTTCAGCAAAGTTGGGATAGAGCGTGCCCCACTCCAGTTTCTCACCTTCTGCGGCTGCCTTCAAGTTCTCTCCTGTTGCTCCAATAATGCCAGCGGGATAGGAAGCGGTGATTTCGGCTGTCCCACCTTTCAATAGCTTGAAAAACAGCTCAGCATGTTCTTTTTCGTTGTTGGCGGTTTCTTGAAAGATGGCCGATATTTGCTCGTATCCTTCCTTGCTAGCCACGCTCGCGAAAAACGTGTATCGATTCCTAGCTTGAGATTCGCCTGCAAACGCTGCCAGTAAATTCTTTTCAGTTCGGCTTCCTTTCAATTCCATTCTATAAACCTTCCTTTGATTGTCTGGTGTAATAAGGGATATAAAAAACTAGGCATCCCAAAATAAAAATGTGGGGTTCAGAGATCTCACCGTTTCATCAAGCGTCATTCTCCTCTGTCTTTCCAATGTAGCTTCATATCGTCTACGCGTATGAGTTACGTATAAAGACTTTATACTCAACATGAACAACTACTCTGTCTCGTAGGTGTATCAGCAGTGACCGCCCTCTCAGACTTCATAAAACGGGGAGAGATCTGTCCCTACTACGCGCTTTTGAACATGAAGATAGACGAAGTGAAGGAGGAATATGCCCGTTTAACCATGAACATCGAGGAGAAACACCTTCAGTTTTTGAAGACTGTTCACGGAGGTGCCATAGGGAGTCTAGCGGATTCAGCTGCTGCTTGGGCGACGATCGGGTCAACTGGTTTGAGAGCAGCTCCAGTAACCGTTGAAATGAAGATAAATTTCTTGGCCCCCGTGGAATCTGGTCGTTTGATCGCTGAAGCTCGAATCGTGCACAAAGGCTCGAAAACCACGTTGAGCGATGTGGAAGTTAGAGACGAGAAAGGACGATTAGTAGCGAAAAGCCTTGTGACCTACTACATCCGAGCCAGCCAACATTAATCATACACAGACAACATCACACTGAATAGAAATCGGAACCCACAGCGAGATCTTCACGGGTCTCCGATTTCAACCCCAGCCCAAAAAACAGATCTTCCCTCTAAGCCTCCACCTTCTCGATTCGATGTAAACGTCCAACTCTACTGAGTTCAAACTTCACCCCTAAGATTTCTTGAGCTAGCCAGATGTTCGTGTCCAAGTGCGGCGTTATTGTTCGGCACAGGTAGATCGACCTACCTTGAGCAAGTGCCACATAAGGCACCAACATGTCCGCTGCATGCACATCGACTGTAGCCTCAGCATCGCTTTCTTTGACAAGGTTACCCGCAGCCTCTCTTCCAACAACTTCACTGGGCTTTCCAAGCTCACCTATGGCATCCCCACCAAGAAGTACGCCAGTTCTAGTCTTCGCCCATAACACAAGCGAACTTCCCTTCTGAAGAGGATTCGATATATCGTTCACGATTTCGATCTGCCCATCGTATCCGTAAGTCCCTAGAATTTTGTTGGCTGCCCAAGCTTGGCGTTGCGCCACTTTTTGTTTTGCAAGGAAGGTGCATACCGATACGCCTTCTATCTCTTCTACACTGCCAAATGCTTCCAGACGAAAAGGTTTCAGTCTTGACCGCGGTTGAACTTCCAGCGAGATTTCCCCCATGCCTTTTGGGTAGTATCCATACTTTTGAACGTCAAGTCTCGTTTCCAGCCCCATTCGTTCCAACAGTGGAAGCAACACATGTCTGATGTAGTTGATCGTAGGCGCATGTCTAACATCAGTCCCTCCCCTAATCACGTGAACATGCACGGTTTTTCTCGCAGAGGCGCACAAAGGTAGAACGGTTAATAACAGCATCGGGATACTCCCAGCTGTGCCGATTTCCGCATGTATGTCGCCGCCCACAATTTCAGCAGGTTCAAACCATAGCTCGCTGGAGCCAAGTTTTGTTCCTCTGACCTCTGCGTTGCAGATTTTGGCGGCTGTGAGCACGGCTTCGAGATGTTGCGGGCGCAATCC
>CP070828.1:145466-148318 GCA_020344715.1 Candidatus Bathyarchaeota archaeon
CAACTATGCCTTTCTTTTGATGGCAAATCCCATCTTGGTACAATTTCTCTAAGGTTTCGTTAACAATTCCTTTTGGAACTCGTGCGTCCTTGCTGAGAAGTTTTTTCTGAAACGCACCTTGTTTTGATAATTTTAGCAGGGAGACAAGGATTTGTCTTTGGACAGTCATCTTTCCTCAGAATAACCTTGCTGAGCTCCTATTTTACGATTGGGTCCATGGAACCCCGCGTTGTTGACAAAACAGGAATCTAGCTTCCTTTTTGAGGAAAAACCTGAGTTCAAGTAAGTTTCGCCTCAAAGCTTGAAGGTAGCATGTTGTGCTGTGTGGAACTCGGCAGCAATCGAAAAGGAAGGAGGAACCCTGTTTCAGACACTTCGCATGAACAGACCAGAGTTGAGGATGCAGGTCGCAGATTGCGAATTTCCTAGGGTTCTTCTATTTCGTCAGAGTCTTGGCCAGCCTGAAAGGTATGGCAAGCCCTTTGTACGTGTCCTTCTTTACTTGCTTCTTTTACTATCCATTCCCACTTTAGCATGTGTAGTGTCACACCAATTGTAAGCCAAACAAGCCCAAAGACTTTGAGTTCCGTCTCAGGCGCCCCTAGAAACACCGACGAAAGAAACATTAGAATGATAGAAGGAACAATGACAAAAAATCCTCGTTTTCTCAATCTGGTTACTTCCTTCTAATCAACAGTGAACGCGCTCTGTCTAGTCGCACCCGATTAGAACAAGTTTTCTGCGAAGTCTCTTGGTTTGTTCACTGTCTAGTTTGAGACGCTTCAGTTTCTCAAGATCCTTTTTCAGGGTGGCGATTTCATACTGTATTCGCTTGAGTTCTTTGCTCATTTTCTCCACAGAGTGCTAGCTGATTCTTCCAAGCAAAAATCATTTATGAAGGAAAAATCAGTATTCAGAATAAGGAGTGCACTTGTCAATTCGTGCATCTGCCAAAGTAGATACACAATAACAGTTGGAGGATTCTCGGATCCAATTATTCCTTTAAAAGCTGCAAGCAATTTGTGAAGTTCAACGTTGAATCTGAATGTTGAAAATGTGCAAGTTCGATGATATTTGAGACAGATATATGTTGATATTATAAACTTTTAAAGCCAACTGTTTTCCAAGGCACTGTCAGGTGAACAATCATGACTGAGGTGGGAAAAACTCTTCATGACTCATTGTTCGGTCAGAAACTTGCAGCAGGCAAATGCAAAAACTGCGATTACCCATTGGAGGTTCACGAAATTGACTTCAAAAGAAACAGGAAGATTCTGAAATGCCAGAGATGTGGTCTATTTCATTACTACAAGAAAGACATCGTCGGCAAGTGGAGACTCCAGAAGGTCGCCAAACCTGATTTCCAAGGTTAGTCTCCACAAACACTAAAACTTAACAGCAACCTAGGCATTACTCCGTTTTATGAACCGCTATCTGGCTAACACCCAAAAGTCTAGGCAGCTATACGAGAAGGCGAAGCGAGTCTTCCCATCCGGGGTTTCATATTTTATACGTCACATGGATCCTTATCCTTTCTACACCGCGAAAGCCAGAGGAAGCAGGCTTGTCGACGTAGACAAGAATGAATACATCGATTTTTGGATGGGCCATTATGCGTTGATTTTAGGTCACAGTCCGCCAGAGATCATGAGAGAAGTCAAGCGGCAAATTGAGAAGGGAACTCATTACGGAACATGCCATGAACTGGAAATAACCTCTGCTGAACAAGTTGCAAAGATGGTTCCCAGTGCTGAGATGGTGCGCTTCACCAACTCCGGAACTGAAGCGTCAATGTATGCGACCCGATTGGCCCGTTCATATACGAAACGAGACCGGATCGCAAAGTTTGAAGGAGGGTGGCATGGAGGCTATGACCCATTGCTTTTGGCAGTCAAGCCACCGTTCGACCTTTCCGAATCCAGTGGACTCACAGACGGGACCCTTAAAGACACGGTTGTTCTACCGTTTAATGACGTCAACGGAGTAGAAGATGCGATAAAAAAGGAAGAGCTCGCGGCAGTCGTTGTTGAACCGGTACTTGGAGCAGGAGGTTGCATCCCTGCCAGAAAAGAATTTTTGAAAGCATTACGAGAAGTGTGTTCTGAGAATGGTACCTTACTTGTTTTCGATGAAATCATCACGGGATTCAGGCTTGCACCGGGGGGAGCTCAACAATTTCTTGGCGTGCTCCCAGACATCACCGTCATGGGCAAAATCTTGGGGGGAGGTTTCCCTGTTGGGGCAATCGGGGGACCAAGAGAAATAATGGACCTCATGGATCCGCTTCTTTATGCACGCCCAAATTTTTCCTTCCACGGTGGAACCTTCTGCGCTAATCCGGTTACTATGACTGCAGGTTTGGCCACACTGAAAACATTAGAAAATGGAACCATAATCAGCGATCTGAACAAGCGAGGAGCCAAGCTGAGACGAGAGCTTGCCAGTATCTTTGAGCGAAAAGATGTGGACGTGCAAGTAGTTGGAACAAGTTCCCTTTTTCATACGCACTTTACAGACGAGGAAATTGAAAATGTTCATGCTGTCTTCAGAGCTGACCGCGACAAGCTGGCGCAATATCATACGCATCTCATTGCTAACGGAGTGTTCTTTCTTCCAACAAAAACCGGGGCTCTAAGTGCTGCGCACACCAAGACAGATCTAGAAAAACTTCTGATTGAAACTGAGGCTTACGTCAGGAACAACTATTAAACCCAGTATTTCATGAATGATAAGCCTTAAATTTGAGAGGCCGGTGAATCTCCATTAGCACCGGGGGAGCTGGGCAGCCGGCTGAGATGGTGAACATGGATCGCCGACCCCCAATGACCTGATCCAGATAATACTGGCGTAGG
>CP070828.1:148418-151767 GCA_020344715.1 Candidatus Bathyarchaeota archaeon
CTTGTGAACTTCTGACGCTTCACTTTCTTTGAGCCACTCGCAGGTTGAAGACGCAAGAATGATTGAGAGACCCGGTAGGTAGGCACTTTCTTAATAGAACCTTAAGTTTTGCTTTGATGATACAGGCAAATACGAGCACATTAACCTGGACTAGCCATGATGGGAGCTGAGCAACCTGGAGTCGTGGATGGATTAAAACACAGGGTTACAGACAAATGCTTGCTTTTACTGAGGTGCAATTTCTCGAAGTTGAAAGAGCTTCGAAAATAGCTTGAGAAAAGATTGCTTGTCGGTCGCCATTATGTGTAGTGCACGCTTTCCACCGCCTTGATCTGTCGCTTCTCCAGTTCGGCCACGATCTTGTTGAAAATCTTCTCTTTGAACCCAAGCTTTTCTAGAGGGATAACACCCTTTTCCTCTATGAGTTCTTGAGCTATCAACTGAGCTAGGATCGAAGCAGGGTAGGCAGTAGTTCGGGCCATTGCCGTTACCCGACGTTTTTGGTCATAGCAGTCCAGAAGGTGGTAGACATAGCATCTCTTTGCTCCTCTGACCGTTCCCCTTACCTCTGCCTTCATTGCTAGTATATCTCTGATTTCAGGTCTTTGAAGTTTCTTTTCCAAGAGCTTGGCGAAAACTTTCCGCGGGGGCAAACGGACATTCGCAACTTCCATTGGATGCTCGTCAAAGAAGCCTAGAGCCTTGAGTAGCTTTATCTTTTCAACATGGCCGGGATATCTAAGCGTTTTCTCCCACATATTTTCAACATCTCTAACCGTGTAGAGCAATGTTCTGAGTCCGTCTGTATAGAAACCCTCAAGTCTGCCAACGCCTGGAAACTCGATCACCTCCAATCCTGTCAACGCATCCACTTCCACCACTTTCCTATTCTCAACAATTCTCGCCTTTCTTGTATACTCGTCAATGAGATTCTCTGCAGACCAAGTAACTGTATAACCCAGCGGGGGAACTGGCTCTTCCGGGATGCCACCAACCATTAGGCAAATGGTTTCAACTTTGTCGAGTTTACTGATGGCATGACCGACAAGGAGATTGCTTAGTCCCGGTGCAACTCCGCAGTCAGGCACTATAGTCACGTCGGCTTTCAAGGCATCTTCATGTAGCGTCAGAGGGTTCTCGGGCATGTAGGAAACGTCCACAGCGTCTACTTGGGCATCAATGGCAGCTTTGACTGACTGATAGCCAAGGTTGGCTGGGAGAGTTCCTACTACAAGGTCGAACTCTTTCATGGTACGGACGAGTTCATGGAAATCGTTTGCGTCCAATTGAATGCTACTGACGTTTTCTTTGTGAATAGAAACAGCTATCTTTTCAGCCCTATCTGGGCGCCTGCCGGCGATAACAATTGTGCTTGAAGGCATGCTTTCAGCCAAGTCCGCGGCTAGAACAGAGCCAATGTTTCCGTACCCCAAGACTAGTATCTTCATATAGAAGCCAACAAATCACAACTAGCTACTTTCTGTCCATTTTAAATTTTGTGTGCAGATGAGATGCACCGTTCAGGTTGAAGCTTCATCCTTAGGCTTAGAGGAAACGGGTATTTCTTTCTGTAAGCACAGAAGTTAAAAGTTTGTTTTTCTATGAGAGAATGGTGAACTTGTTTTGAGCGAGCCGGAGGAGGTTCTTCAGATTCTTCGAGGAATAGTCGTAAACTACCGAACGGGGCCAAAAACGCAACGTTCGAAAGAAGGCATTGTTCAGTTTGTTAACGTCAGGTCGAATAGTCAGGCAGCGCGATTATTGGGCAGAAAAGTTGTCTGGTCTGATTCAAAACGTAAGATCATAGGTAAGGTTGTGGCAGTTCATGGCAAAAATGGTCTGGTCATAGTTCGCTTCCGAAGGGGGCTACCAGGAAAGACTGGAATTTACATCGATGTAGTCGGGTAGTGGAGTCATTCACCAGAGAAAACGGCAATTGGTTTTCTTTTCTTGCGCGCTCGGTCGTATAAGAAGAAGGATCAGCAGTGCTACTGTTCACTGTAAAACACGTGACGAGAAGACTATTATTTATATAGATCAGCTTTTGACGCATGTTCTTTTGATTAAAACAGCTCAAATCAAGGAAGTGTATCTCATCATATTATATTGATTTTGTTAATTTTTCATACAAAAGCTCTTTGCTGCCGATTTAGTGCAAGTATTTCGTCATTTTCTGTCTCTCTGATGTCGTCTTTATAAAGAATCGTGTTAATAAATGTGTATTAGCTGGCAGTTCATTTAGAAAGTTTTGCAATTTCAGAATGGGCACTACCGGAACTCTGTTGTGAAACTTGAAAGGTCCTTGTGTGAGTGATAGGACTGTAGGAACGAACAAGGCATTCTTCCAAGTTTCTAGGCCGATTTTTTCACAGACGCTGGGAAAAGCGTCCGCCAATGCGTTAGTTCGCTTTATCTGCAGCTCAACTGTCTTAACTATAGCCGCCTTGCTCCAACCGTGATGCCAATGCTTGCAATCTACACAAATGACCAAAGGCCTACTGCTTGCCACGAGGTCGATTTCCCACCGTTTTCCTAAGTATGTGAAATGGAAGTTGCTTTTCACGCTGTAATCGTTGGCTTTGAAACCCTCAGCAGCTAGGCTTTCAAACTCTTTCCACTCAAGAAAATTGCATACGCGTTCAAAATCCGCACCCAACTGAATAGCATGAACTGCAGCCTTTATGCGTTGAGCAGGGGTCGCTTCAACTATGCCTTTCTTTTGATGGCAAATCCCATCTTGGCACAGTTTCTCTAAGGTTCCGTTAGCAATTCCTTTTGGAACTCGTGCGTCCTTGCTGAGAAGTTTTTTCTGAAACGCCCCTTGTTTTGATAATTTCAGCAGGGAGACAATGATTTGTCTTTGAACAGTCATTTTTCCTCAGAATACCCTTGCTGAGCTCCTATTTTACGATTGGGTCCATGGAACCCCGCGTTGTTGACAAAACAGGAATCTAGCTTCCTTGTTGAGGAAAATCTTGAGTTCAAATGAGTTTCTCCTCAAAGCTTGAAGGTGGCGGGTTGGGCTGTGTGGAACTCGGCAACAATCGAAAAGGAAAGAGGAACCCTGTTTCAGACGCTCTACATGAACAGACCAAAGTTGAGAATGCAGGCCGCAGACTGCGAATTTCCTAAGGTTCTTCTATTTCATCAGAGTCTTGGTCAGCCTGTAAGGTATGGCAAGCCCTTCGATCGTGTCTTTCTTTACTTGCCTCTTTTACTATCCATTCCCACTTCAGCATGTGTAGCGTCACACCAATTGTAAGCTAAACAAGCCCAAAGATCTTGAGTTCCGTTTCAGATGCCCCTAGAAACACCGACGAAAGAAACATTAGAATGATAGAAGGAACAA
>CP070828.1:151867-155083 GCA_020344715.1 Candidatus Bathyarchaeota archaeon
ATTTGGCTCATCGCAGCGTTCAACGAGTACAGCGACCTACCCGACCCACTGCAGACGACGCAGTTGGCTGACTTCAGGTCTTCATATAGTGGCAACAGTTTTCTTCTTTTTATGCTGAGAAGATTGTCTCTAATTCTATTGACATATCCTACGCGGCTGATCTTGCTTTTGATTTCACTCTCACCTCAGTCAAGGAAGTCTTCCAGCGTTTTAGATCTGGAGGTACAATAGAATATCAGCTATTGGGTATTTACCTATTTTTACGGCTCGCACGTTAAAGACATAAGTGGAATGTTAGAGTATGTCATGTGGGAAAGTACTTAATGTCCTTTGAAATAAGAGACAGAGATCTTCTCGCCAGAATCGGCAAAATAAAAACGAAAAGCGGGGTACTCGAGACCCCGTCATTACTGCCAGTGATCAATCCGGCGATTCAGCCGATTCCACCCAGGAAAATGAGTGAGCTCAATAACTGTAAGGCCCTCATAACCAACGCTTACATCATCAAGAAGCATTTTAGGAACAATGCTATTCAGAGAGGCATCCATGATCTGCTGGACTTTGACGGCGTTTTGATGACGGACTCTGGAGCATACCAAATTCTAGTATATGGAGACATAAAAACCAGCCCCGCAGAAATCGTGAGGTATCAAGAAGAGATTAACACGGATATTGCCACAATTCTAGATGTGCCAACTGGCTGGGAAGTCGCGCGAGAATACGCTCAACAAACTATCAGAAAAACCCTGCAAAGAGCCAGGAGGTTGCCAAAGATGAAGACCCGGGATGACATTGTATGGGTTGGACCAGTTCAAGGCGGCAACTATCTCGACTTAGTGGCAAGATCAGCGAAGGAAATGGGAAAGTTGCCCTTTGAAATTCATGCTCTAGGAAGCCCAACGCCGGTTATGGAGCAATATCTCTTCGATACTCTCGTTGACATGGTTTTGACGGCGAAGATGAACCTGCCTCTTGATCGTCCCCTTCACCTTTTCGGAGCTGGGCATCCATTCATGTTTGCGCTGGCTGTAGCTATGGGCTGTGATCTCTTCGATTCCGCTGCCTATGCAATCTACGCTCGAAAAGACCGATATATGACGGAATACGGAACTGCAAAGCTGGGAAAACTCGCATATTTTCCGTGTTCTTGCTCCGTATGCTCTAGCATTGACCCGAAGAAACTGAGGGAAACACCCAAGGACCAAAGAGAAAAACTGCTTGCGCAACATAACCTCAACGTTTGTTTCTCTGAAATACGGCGGATACGTCAAGCTGTCGTCGAAGGTAGGCTTTGGGAACATCTGGAAACGAGGGCACACGGCCATCCCTCGCTGTTTCAAGCTTTGAAGAGACTAAGAAGATATGAACATTACTTTGAGAGAAGCAGCCCAGTAGTAAAGAAAAGGGGACTTTTCTTTTTCGACCATGCTGGACTAGCTCGTCCTGAGATTGTTCGTCACAGAAAAAGGCTTTTTGAGAATTATTTGCCGCCTAGAGAGGCAAAGACCCTGGTTTTGCTGCCTCAAACCACGACTAGACCTTTTCACAAGGCAGCGGAGCAAAGAAGGCTAGCCAAGGCGATTCAGCAAAAGATTGGGATGAGAGCACGCGAAATTCACATTTGCACTTATGCAGCACCCTTTGGGGTAGTGCCTGTCGAAATTGACGAAGTATATCCACTTTCTCAATATGAAAGCCCTGATTCCTTGGACGCTGAGACAATTGACGCCGTTGCTGAGCAAGTTGAGAATTACATTGTGAAAGCAAACTATGATGGAATCATACTGCTGCAGAGGCCAGAAACATGGAAGGGACAAATAGTAGCTGCATGTAAAAGAGCTTGCAGGGAAAAAGATCTGCCCCTAGCCACGTTTAGGATGAGACACCTATTGAGTGAGAATGAACTAGACGACATCCTCGCGGTGATACAGGAAGCTGTCTCTGAAAAATTAAGACCAGCATAGATCCTCACTTATACACGAAATTCTCGGGAGATTCCATGATTAGTTCCAAGTTTATTGTGGAGCAGTTTTATGCTCATTCTTTCATTAAAGCCGTGGTCATTGCAGATTCGCGCGCATATGGATATCGATCAGATCCTAGGAGCTATTAAGAACGGATGGGTGAAGCCAGTCTGGACAGATGCCATGATTTAAATGTTTGATTGCCTAATCATTGTGGGAAAATTGGAAGTTCACGAGTATCCATGGATGGTGTGAACGATTTCTTTGAAAATCCGGTTTCTAGGCGGCACACGAGAAGTGGGAAGATCAGCCGTACTTGCCATGAGTGACAATACGAAGATTCTGCTTGATTATGGCGTCATGTTTGATCATCAGCCTGGGTTTCCAATGCATGTTCAGCCCAAGGCTGTTGATGCTGTCGCTATGACACACAGTCATCTTGATCATTCTGGAGCTATTCCTGTTTTTCACATTCACAGAAAGATACCAGTATTCGGGACGAAGCTTTCATTTGATTTGGTTCAGCTTTTGATTTCGGATTTTATTCACTTGTCAGGCTATTATCTTCCTTTCGAGTATATTGAGCTACAAACAATGCTGCGTAGTTGTGTGCCCCTTGATTACAGAGAGCAGAAAACTGTTGGGAATATCCAGATTCAGCTTTCAGACGCGGGTCACCTGCCAGGAAGTGCTCAAGTACTAGTAGAGGCCGAGGGAAAGAGGCTGCTTTACACAAGTGACTACAATCTGACCGAGACCCGGCTTCTTCATGGAGCAGACAAAGAATATGGTGAGCTTGATGCATTAATCATGGAAAGCACCTATGCAGATGAAGTTCATCCAGATAGGAAGGCTTCAGAAAAGGAGTTTGTAGAAAGTCTACGAGAAGTTGTAGAGAATGGTGGAACCGCTCTCGTTCCGGCTTTCGGCGTCGGGCGTTCCCAAGAAATAATATGCATACTTGCAGCCCATCATTTCGACTATTCAGTCACTATCGATGGTATGACCCGAAAAACCAATCGCATTCTGATGGAGCACACCGCCTTTCTACGAGACCCTCGTTTGTTTATGGACGCCGTTCACTCTGTCACTTGGGTGGATGGCTGGCGGGACCGAAGAAAAGCCCCGAAAAAACCAGGCGTCATCGTATCACCCGCTGGAATGCTAAAAGGAGGACCAGCAGCGTTTTATGTGCAGAAGCTTGGAAAGAAGAGTCGAAACGCCATAGTCCTTGTAAGCTACCAGATTCCAG
>CP070828.1:155183-158307 GCA_020344715.1 Candidatus Bathyarchaeota archaeon
CCACAAACAAGAAAACGGAAAAAAGCCAACTGAATGCGACCAGAACAGGAACAAAATAAACACACAATAACATCAAGCCGTCCACTTTCTCTTTTACCTGCATTCTTTTACTTCGCAAAAGAGGCATCATGTGAGCGAAAGCACATTGCATATGACCCGTCGCCCAGCGACTCCTCTGGTGCCAATACTGACGTAGCCCAATTACACCCTCTTCTCCACTCTGCGCATAATTGACATACTTCACTCTGTATCCAGCCAGCCAGATTTTGAACGTCAAATCATTGTCCTCCGCCAATATCTGAGGGTCAAATCCACCTAAATCCAACAGCAAATCTCGCCTGATGAGGCCAACCGTACCCGCATATTGAGCGATCAACCCCAACCTATCACGTGCATATTGACTGACCCTATAACCACCAATCCGTTCCAAAGCCGCAATCTTCGCTATCCAACTCTCGTTCTCATTCAAAACAAAGATTTTGCCTTGAACTGCACCAATCTGTGAGTTCGAAAAATGAGGAAGCAGGTCCTCCAGAATGTTTGTCTGAGGAACATAATCTGCGTCAAAGCAACAAATGACTTCTCCTTTGGCCAGGCGCAAACCACTATTCAAAACATCGGCCTTACCGTTGCCGCCAGAATCACGGTTTACGACCTTTACCAAATTTGGCCAGCGTGAAGCATAAGACTCAGAAATTTGACCTGTGGCATCCTCACTTTGGTCGTTGATCACAATGACTTCCATCTTGTCTTTCTGAAAAGTCAGCTCGGTCAGTCTCTGCAATAGACGCCCAATCACTTTTTCTTCGTTATGAGCAGGGACAAGGACTGAAACAAACGGTGACTTGACTAGTTTCTCCTTGCCGCAAAATGGATTCTCAGAACGATGCCTTATTGCAACGAGACTGAAAACATAATGCCTAAGCATGTAAGAGATCATAACGCCCCAGCTTAACAGGTAGCAAAATTCCAATAGCAATGGTTCAGTCACATCCAAAGCAAAATCATCGACTATTTCAAGACTATTTGCTCAAAAGCTTTGTTGCAGGCGCAATCTTGGCTTTGTTCGTGTTGGACATCTAAGTTCGTGAGCAACCGTTAATAAAATATTTATAAAGGCTTGCTGCTATGCTAACAAGAAGCCACAATGAAAAGGAACATTCTATTCAGCGAAGAAGGCCGTCGACAACAAGGCAAAGAGATCGTCATATTTGAGAAACCGCAGAAACTGAAAATGGTTCTAGGCAAGTTGAGCTGGAAAATTCTTAGTATGCTCGCTGAGGCCGAAATGTATCCAATGGAGATTGCCAAAAAACTAGGAGTACACGAGCAAAAGGTCTACTATCACATACGAAAGCTTGCAAAAGCTGGTGTAATAACCATTACACGAGAAGAGAGGAAGAAAGGAGCAACTGCAAAGTACTATCGCGCGCTCGCTTCGGCCTTCGGGATAGAGCTGCCCTTTGGCTATACAAACGTCAAAACACACGCCTTTACGTATATGGCAAGGCCACTGCAACAGTTTTTCAGTCCGTTTATAGGGAACGATGGGAACTTCTATGGAAAAATCGTGATAGGCAGTCCAGATCCTCACGGCTCGTTCAAGGCCAGAGCAAGAGATGGTCATTACGCCTCGTATCTAACATTGTTTTTAGGGCAGTTCGTGCAAATGCCAGAGGATTTTATCATTAAACTTGATGTTGATACGAAGGCTGAAAAGGAAGAGAACAACAATCTTATCTTGGTTGGCGGTCCTGGCACAAACCTTCTAACTCAAGAAGTTAACGACTATTTGCCGATACGTTTTCGTATGATGCCTTCAGAACAGGGTTTTCTTTTTGGTGGTCTGGTTTCTCAGAAAACTCAGAATGTCTATACCGGTGACGCAGTTGGCATTGTGGCGCGAATTGTGAATCCTTGGAATAGGGAGAAACGAATTATTGTCTTGGCTGGGAACAAAGCCGTGGGAACTAAAGCCTGTGTACTCGCACTCGCCAGATTCTCGGAGCAAGCCTTGAAAGGCTTCAGGGAAGAAAACGACTTCGCAACCGTGATTCAAGGATTCGATTTGGACGGCGACGGAAAAGTCGACTCCATCGAAGTTAAAGAATAATCTCCCATCTGAAGAAATGCCAACTTATTAATCAGTCCATTTACTTGAAAGTCAATCCCGCTCGTTTGATGTAGGGAACCAGTATCTCAACCAGAATCGAGGCAACAACTGCCTCCACTGTCAGCTTTATCAAAATTGTGCTCACCGCTGTCAAAGCAGCAGGTGAAGGCATAGACATGGAAGAGGTGAACCAAACATAGTCGGTGACAAACACATAAGGTGCTTGCACACACCACGCCAGAATTCCTGAAAACAACGGTCGAAACTTTTTAGAAAACAATCCTGCAGACACGCCAAGCAGAGCCAGTCCGGCAATAATGAACGGTATCTTCGTAAAGCTCATATACAGCCCGCCAACCGCCCCTGTGAGTAGCCCAACAAATGGTCCAGCAAGGATACCGCTGAGAAAGATGGGCAACTGGGTGAAATGAATCTCTGTGGGGAACAGCCCAGCGGAAATCGGGATGGTAAAGGGGGTTATTGAGAGAATGTTCGACAACGCCACCATCAAAGCTGCAAACGCTAGCAGCTTTGCCGACACCAAAGTACATATCCCTCCAATAGTGTTACGGGACTTACCATTCGTAACACTACGGTTATAAGGCTTTCCGCCCTAACTCTTGCAGTGGGAGTTTCCAACATTGACGGGGAAACAGAGTGTAGTAAGATTCAGTGTTTCGCTACCGCCCTCTTTAGTAAGGGAGTTCGATGACGTATGCAAAAGCATGGGCTATAAGAGCCGGTCGAAAGCGGTGCACGATGCCTTTCGCAGCCTCATCAGCGAGTTCAAGTGGATGAAAGAAGAAGCTGAAGAGATTATCGGCGCCATAGCCCTGCTCTACTACGTGGACAAACCCGGCTTACTCAACCAAGTTATGCATATTCAGCATAAATTCGAGGATGTCATCCGCTCCAGCATGCATGTTCATCTGACTCAAGACAAATGCTTAGAAATCATAGCGGTCAATGGAAATACCCACAAAATCAAGCAGCTGACCCAAGAGCTCATCA
>CP070828.1:158407-161652 GCA_020344715.1 Candidatus Bathyarchaeota archaeon
GATTTGATGCCTCGTGAAGTTGCAGACTTGCTTGAAGCGCGTCCCCTCGTAAAGCCAAAAGATGTAGACTTGTCAAAAGTCGATTTTGACGTTGACATCCTCATAATCGGTGGTGGCGGAGCAGGAATGACTGCAGCTTTGTGGGCGAATTACGCTGGAGTAAACGCGGGAAATATACTCATCGTACAGAAGCTAAGACTTGGCGACTCCAATTCTATAATGTCTCAAGGAGGTGTACAAGCCGCAGATAAGTCTAACGACAGCCCGGTACTTCATTATCTTGACGTCATGGGTGGCGGGCATTTCACTAACAACCCAAAATTGGCTCGAAAACTCGTGATGGACGGTCCGATGCTAATAAAGTGGCATGAAGATCTCGGAGTAATTTACGATAAAGAATCAGATGGTACTATGGTTACAATCCATGGAGGCGGAACGTGTCGGAAAAGAATGCACTCTGCAAGAGATTACACGGGTTTGGAAATCGTAAGAGGTCTCAAAGACGAAGTCTTGAACAAAAACATTTCGATTCTGGAATTCACTTCTGCCGTGGAACTGCTCACAGATACGAATAAACGAGTTGTGGGAGCCCTCTTGTATAATATGGAAACACAAGAATACTACGTAGCCACAGCGAAATCTACAGTAGTGACTACCGGTGGATTCGGCAGGCTTCACATACAAGGATTCCCGACGACAAATCATTATGGCGCGACAGCTGATGGGATTGTTTTAGCTTATCGCTCAGGCGCGAAATTAAGAGACTTGGATTCCGTGCAATATCATCCTACAGGCGCTGCGTACCCGGAACAGATAGTAGGATTGCTCGTGACGGAAAAGGTGCGGGGACTGGGAGCCCAACCAGTGAATAAGAATGGTGACCAGTTTGTCTATCCTCGTGAACCAAGAGACGTAGAAGCATCGGCAATAATCAGGGAATGCTATGAAAGAAACAAGGGCATGGAAACTCCCACAGGAATGAAAGGGGTCTGGTTGGATTCGCCCATGATAGACATACTTCAAGGTAAAGGAACGATCGCAAAGAAGCTTCCAGCGATGCTTAGACAATATAAACGATTTGATATCGACATGACCAAAGACCCGATTCTGGTCTTTCCGACTTTGCACTTCCAAAATGGCGGCATAATCATAGGAGAAAATGCTGAAACAACCATTCGAGGGTTATTTGCGGCCGGTGAAGTAACAGGCGGAACCCATGGAAAGAATAGGCTTATGGGAAATTCAATACTTGAATACAGCGTGTTCGGAAGAATAGTGGGGATAAACGCAGCAAAACACGCGAAAAAAGCCAAGATCGGCAAACCAACGTTAGGCCACGTAACAAGATATGAAAAAATGCTCAAGGAAGCAGGAATAAAAACCGACAGAAAAGCGCCAATCCTGTTGCCGGAGTATAGAGGAGAGAAAGTGCTGTCAAGAGCGTTAGACATTTTTTAAATGTCTCTATGAAAGGAAAAAAGGTTCGTCTATGTCAAAACGTTATTGAGGTTTAAGATAGTCATTCCAGAAGAGCATTTTTTTACAATTTGACGTAGATTCCGAAAGCCAATTGTAAAATTTCGTTTTCTGCGCGCGCAAATATTGGAAAAGAACGAAATCCGCAAGTCAAGGAAGCCCTAGAAAATCACTCATTATAGGGCAAGAGAGATTGAGAGAAACTGATGAAAAACTGAAATCTCCAACCTAGTTTTCTCTCTTTGCTCTCGCATCAGTTATGCGCACGCGTGCGCGTAAACGTAGCAAAAAGCTTTTGGAATAGGCTAGCTCAATTCTAGTCTCTCTTCAAATTAAGGTGAATAGAGATGATAATAGGGATTATGGCAGATACACACGACCGCTTGCCCTTGGTCGATAAAGCTGTGAGAATGCTAAATGAGGAAGAGGCAGATCTGGTCTTGCATGCAGGGGACTACATTGCCCCCTTTGTCATACCCCGATTTAGGCCGTTAAAAGCCAAATTTATTGGAGTCTTCGGCAACAATGACGGCGAAAGAATAGGGCTAAAAGTGAAATTTAGAGAGATCAACGCAGAAATTCATGGAAATTTCGCGGAAGTAACTGTGGACAGATTAAGAATCACGCTTATGCATGGCTCAGAGGAAGAGCTTCTGCGATCTCTCATTAACGTAGAGAGCCACGACATAATTATCCATGGGCACACTCACGAAGCGAAAACCTACCGAAAAGGGAAAACACTCGTGATAAATCCAGGGGAAGTCTGCGGATACTTAACGGAAAGGTCTACAATTGCTCTTTTAGATTCCCAAACCAAAGAAGCTAGAATAATTGAATTGTAGATTAAGAGGCTGCAAATAGCATAATATTTAACCTAGGTTCTTTTTGTTCTCATTTTAGATTATTTCCAAATGCACAAGTCGCGTATCGGAGATTGAGAAATTGAAGAATCCAATGCAGATTTTCGGACTTCCCACTAAGCTGATTAGGATTGGGGACAACTTGGCAGACGTAATTCTCGATGCTGCAAACGGTCAAGGGCTAGAAATCGAAGACAAAGACCTGTTGGCAATAGCCAGCAAAGCACTTGCCGTTTCTGAGAAACGCCTTGTCGAATTGAGCTCAATAAAACCGTCGAGGAGAGCAATGAGACTTGCTAAGAAGTACGAGTTGGAAACGAATTTCGTAGAGGTTGTGTTGCAAGAAGCAGAGAAGGCGTATGGAGGTGCAACAAAAGCCTTGCTAACTCTAAAGAACAACATGCTTGTGGCTAATGCGGGTGTGGATCGTAAAAATGCTCCCGAAGGTCATGTCATATTGTGGCCTCTTAACCCACATGAGAGCGCTGAGAGAATTCGCAAAGAGATCTTGACCAAGACTGGAAGGCAGGTAGGCGTGCTCATAGTTGACAGTGGAATTTCTCCACTGCGAATGGGGACAACTGCGTTGGCCATCGGTGTCGCTGGGTTCAAACCGATAAAAGATTGTAGAGTTGAGAGAGATATCTATGGTAAACGGATACACATTACAAGGCATGCCTTAGCTGACGATCTGGCAAGTGCTGCACACCTTGTTATGGGAGAAACAACTGCTCGAATACCAGCGGTCTTGATAAAAAACGCGCCAGTAATCCTAAGCGAGGAATGTGACCCAAACTCTATGATTATTCCTGCAGAACAATGCCTTTTCATGGAGTCATTTTTGGGAAAAGCAAAGCGTTCTTTGAAGCTTCTTACAACGTCCCTTTGAATAGATCCTCTTGCTTAGAA
>CP070828.1:161752-167686 GCA_020344715.1 Candidatus Bathyarchaeota archaeon
GATATATCGGATTGCGCGTCGATCCGACAAACGGTGTGATGGACACAGACTTCGAAATGGCTCATGTCGCTATCGATTGCATCATATCCTTAGCCGAGAAGCTGGAGCCCCACGTGACTGCAGAGGAAAAGAATCGCTTTGGAAGCCTCATCACGGATCTGCAGATAAACTACGCCCGCCAAGTCGGAGGGAAAGCGAAGTAAACGAAAGCGTGTGCACTGGAAAAAAGGGGAGAGAAGAGCGAATTAGATTCATTTCAGTTTGGCGGTGGCTATGCACCCGTTTTCTTCCAGCTGAATGTCGAGATCGACCCCGAACGCGTTGGCGACTTCAGGATTGATGGCAGCATCGATCTCACACAGATATCTTGGATCGATGTCGAGTCCTGCTTTTTTCAGTAGCGCTCGTTGTCTCTTGAGAACAGGGCAGTTCGTGATTCGCACCGCAGCTTCACGGTCAGAGATCATGGTTACTTCAATGTTGGATATGGGTATGAATCTTTGCAAGGAGTACACGTATTGGTTGGTTACTTGCTTGAACGCTTTCCCAGGAGAAACGGTCTTCAACACCTTAAAGGCTACTCCTAAGACGCTGGGAAACAGCTTCTTCTGCACCTGCACCCACAAATCGTTGGACTGATCGACTACCTTCAGTTCCTTGTGGAGGGTATACCCTACTGCGTTGGCCAGCAAGTAATCGTCAAGGAGCTTATCATATTTTTCTTCAAGGGGCATTTCCCTCATCTCCAAACTCGCTCACCTCCTCACCAGTGGTATATGCCTAGAACCATTTTATGTATAACTATTATTTCAATTCTATGAGCAGACGAAAGGATTTAACTCTTTGTTAATAGCAGTTGTTATCACACGGACACCCTAGGCAAGATCAAGCAGAACGCCAAACGTAACGCGCGCACCAGCACAACAATGATTCCCAAATTGCGACGGCGACTCCGATGAATCTCGCCCAGTCAACATATCGCGTTCTTTCTCTTCAGATGTAACCCATCAACAGCAGAGCAGTGCCAACGATCACCAATAGAACTGTAAGCAAGCCCAAAGCAAGGCTCAAGTAGGCGAGAATTTTTAGAATCAACTTCTGGTATCTAGGAGTCTCTTGCCGTACCCATTCAGGTTTGACTAGGTCTGCTGTCGCACCATAGACGGATATAAGAAAACCAATTGCTGAGAATGCAAGCCCCAGAAACACGAACCAAAACGCATGTCCAGAGGAACCTAAACTCCACCCGAACAAGAACAGTGCAATACCTACTGACAGACCTATCCCACCTGAAAAGACAGTTCGTTTGTCCAAGCCACGCATCTTTCCATTAAGTCATTTCAACTGATGTTGCCTTAATAATTTAAGCTCAGATCTAGACCCCAAAAAATTTATGACTAGCTTCACTAACCCAATGGAGGTGAATGAAACATGGCCGCAACAGGAGCAATCGCAGCGCTAAAGCAAAGAAAAAAGAGGAGAAACGAGAGGGAAATCAAGTATTGTCCAGTATGCAAGAAAGAGACTGCACACGAACAGATGTTCAAAGGCATGTTCAGAGCTAACGTCGAGTATTGCAAAGAGTGCAGGGTCATGCGGAAAGGCGATTAACCTCTCAACTGTGTGAGACACACCCGGAATTGCCTATTGTCCAGAGCAGGGTCTTCCACAAGTCATTAGGATTGAAGTTGTAGATGTACTGCAAAGGGTAGGGACAAGGATATGAACGATCAGTCTAGGTGGAAGGCGAAGCTAGCCCTGCTTTGCTATTTCGCTTTAATCGGTGGCATTCTTGTGGGGGCGATCATCCTCGAAGTCATACTGTTAGGCATGGGAATAACCTATGAAAATTCTCCCTTTCCAGTGACACTCATAGGCACTCCCATCAATGAGTTCATTATTCTAGGAGTTACACTCCTGTTTGCTGGGCGTCGAGGGGCGAGGTTCAAAGAGCTGGGTTTAAGAAGGGTGAGCTTGAAAGTTCTCATTCTTGTGTCGGTTCTTGCAGGTCTTCTTTTCCTCATTGGCTTAGGCATTTCGATTGGTGAAGAAATCCTTCTTGGTCCGGACCCCACGAGCGAACTCTTTGCGAAGCTCGTGATGCCCAGAAATTCTCTTCAGCTAATTGGTGTTCTGGTCTTCCAGTTGGTGCTGGTTGGGCCTTGCGAAGAGCTGGCTTTCCGAGGTTTTGTGCAGAGGGGCTTTGAGAACTCGTTTGGAAGGATGAGGGGTCTACTAGTTGCTTCTGTTCTGTTTGCGCTTGTGCATGGTCTCAACACTCTCTATGCGATTGTTCCCGTATTTGTTGGAGGTTTGATTCTTGGCTATGTGTGGCAGCAAACTGGCGGAAACACGACTGCTTCGGCTGTGATGCATGGGATAAACAACTCCATATCCATTACGATAGCATATCTTCTTGCGGGTTGAAGCTTGATCATTTTCACTGGTCTCTCACCACGCATTCAGAATGCCGCTTTGCAGTTCTCCTTTTAAAGGCCGTGTAGAGTTATGGACAAGCTTCAGCGCAGGTGGAAATTCTGGGGAAACTAAACTACAATCTTGAAAAGGTGAAGTATCATCATACGGTCTTGGATGGTTCCAGATATGAAGTGATAGTCCCGATCAAACAAGGGTTGCAGTTATGACCGAGAGCTGTTTCGGAAAATCTAAGCACCAACCAACTCCGGACGAAATCCGATCTGCTCTAGGCTCTTGCTTCCCACTCTGGGAACGCTTGACCACCTTCATCGAGAAATCTTACCAGATAAAAGGCACGTGGAGCAAATGGGGCCCAGCCAAGAGCGGCTGGAATCTCCGCTATCGGCGAAAAGGCAAATCCCTGACTGCCCTACATCCACAGCGGGAACGGATCTTGGCGCAGGTCGTACTCGGCAAGGCTCAAGCCGAGCACGCCCTACAGCTCAAGCTCGGAGACGAGATCTCGCAGATACTGCGGGAGGCCCCACAGTTACGTGACGGGCGCTGGCTGTATATTCCAGTGACCAGCGAATCCGATGCCGAGGATGTGGAGCAGCTGCTGCTGGCAAAGATGAGACCACCACGAAACACATTATAGGGGTCCTGATGATACCAACAGAGCTGATGCAGCTTGTGCAAGACGAAGAGATGTTGAGATGATTCCCAAACTGGAGTTCGGTCGCACTGGCCACTCAAGCACGCGCGTAATCTTCGGCGCCTATGCCCTCAACAAGGCCACGCCGGGAGAAGCGGATCGCGTATTAGCGCTGTTGCGAGGATACGGAGTGAATCACATCGACACCGCGCCGATGTACGGCAACGCTGAGAAAGTCATCGGACCCTGGTTGGCCAAGCATCGGAGTGACTTCTTTGTGGCCACCAAAACCCGCAGCCGCTCACGGTCAGGAGCTTTGAGCAATCTGACGCGATCATTGGAACGGCTACGCGTTGACTACATCGATCTCTGGCAGATGCACGGTCTGACCAATCCACAAGGTTGGGAAAAAGCGATGGGCCCCAAGGGCGCTTTGGAGGCCTTTGTTGAAGCGCGTGACCAAGGATTGGTGCGGTTTCTGGGCGTAACCGGCCACGGCACCAACGTGCCAGTCATGCACAAACGCAGCTTGGAGCGATTTGATTTCGACACCGTCTTATTGCCATACAACTATGTGGTGATGCAGAATTCGTGTTATGCAGCTGCCTTCAATGAGCTCGTTGGGACGTGTCGCGAGCGCAATGTGGCCGTACAAACCATCAAATCTCTTGCACGGGGGCCTTGGGGAAGCCGTCCCAAGACCTACAATACGTATTTCTACGAACCGCTAGAGACTCAAGCGGCCATTGACACAGCGGTGCATTGGTCTCTAGGGTTTCCAAACAGCTTTCTGATCACCGCAGGCGATCTGCAGCTTCTGCCCCGAATGTTGGATGCTGCCAACCGATTTGAGAAGCGACCATCTGATATAGAAATGCGCGCTATGGTTGACGCGTTTGATATCCAGCCGATTTTCTCGCGGACGACGCAGCGCAAAGGACCTCGTGCACGCGGACCTCAGACTTGGGGCGGTCAGATGAGCAAGGGACTTCAAGGACTGGTTCGTGAGGGATTCTTCAAACATCCCAACAAGAGAACGCTTGAGCATGTCGTCAAAGCCTTAGAGTCGAAAGGCCTATTGACTAGAGGCAAAGAGAGCAATATCTCCAATTCTCTTGCTGGGAGAGTCAAGAAAGGGATCTTGAAAAGAAGCAAGACACCAAGCGGATGGATTTACTGGACAGAATAGTACCGCTGCAGGAAAAACGGGGAGTTGCGGAATACCTCCATTGCTGTAGGATTCGAACCTCTCATGGCACGCGTGCGTGTGCATGAAAACTACTTAGATTTGCACGACAGCTTTATGCTTGCAAAGCAGAACTACATCTCACTTATTTTTCCTTGGCAATCATTACCTCAGTTGCTTTAATCACTGCTTCAACGTCGTCGCCAGTTTTGATTTTGAGGTCGTCAACAGCTTCCGTTGAAATTAGAGCAGTAATGGTTACGGGGGCGTTAACCTTGACTCTGATTTTAGCGACGACTTCACCTTTCTCTACGCCTTTGACAACTCCCTTTAGCCTGTTTCTGGCACTGATTTTCAATCCAACCGCCTCCCAATATTCTTCATCGCCCAGAATTTCGCCTACATATTCTTCAGCCCTCTTGTATTCTTTGAGCAGGCGCTCGCCCAACGAATTGAGTTGGGCTCCACCGCCGCCACCCTTTCCCCCTTTGAACCGATCTACAATGGGCTCGCCTAGGGCTTTCTCTGTTTTAGCCAAATAATTCCACACGTATCGATAGGACATCCCAACCGTCTTGGCTGCTTTGGAAATGGAGCTTTCTTTTTTGATGCCTTCAAGAATCTCGGCTCCGCCTCTACCTAGCAGGGGGTCTTTTTTGTATTCAAGCCAGATTTTTGCCGTGGGTTTAGGTTTCTCTTGAGCGATCATTCCACTTACTCTTGTGACCGTTATGCTTATAAAGTTATAACGTGACGATGTATACCTCGAAACATAACGGAGGTTCGCAGTGCGAAAAATTCTCTTTGTCTGGGTGGCCTTGCTCGTCATCGCTGCAATAGCCTCAGTTGCGACAACTGCATACTTTCTTACCCCCTCATCAAAAGACAGAGTAATCGTTTCAACTACCACAAGTCTCTACGACACAGGACTGTTAAATGCTCTTGAAGCAACGTTTGAGGCACAACATCCCATCGACCTCAACTTCATTCGGGCTGGAACGGGCATAGCAATCCAGCGCGCCCAAAGAGGCGACGCCGACTTGATCCTGGTTCACTCCCCAAACGATGAGCTGGAGTTTCTAACCGCAGGAACAGGAGTCAACCGAAAAACCATTGCCTACAACTTCTTCGTCATAGTAGGACCAGCAGAAGATCCTGCCCAAATCAAGAACGCTGCGCCACTGCAGGCTTTGGCAAAGATTGTCGAGGAAGGCAGAAGCGGAACCGGTAGGCTTTGGGTTTCAAGAGGTGACAACTCTGGGACGCATTCCAAAGAAAAAGGTCTGTGGGCATCCTCTGGTTTCAACTTGACAATCCTGATGGAAGAATCATGGTATATCAGCGCCGGCTCAGGCATGGGCGAAACATTGAAAAAAGCTGACTATTTTGAGGCCTACACGCTTGCTGACATGGGCACATATTTAAAGTATAAAACGGATGGCTTGATTTCGTTGGCGGTGCTCGTCGAACAGACCAAAGACTTGCTCAACGTATACAGTGCAATTGTTGTGAATCAAACTTCGCATCCAAGCGTGAATTTTGTCGGCGCCATCACATTCATGAAATTTCTCATATCCGATGAAGGACAACAAATGATAGAGCTATATGGCAACGAGCAGTATGGGCAGGGCCTGTTTAACCCAACAGTCCAACTTCTGAAAGAAAATACTGATCC
>CP070828.1:167786-171256 GCA_020344715.1 Candidatus Bathyarchaeota archaeon
ATTGAGCAGGAAACCTGTCGCAGTTAGAAGGGAAGAATGACTTCAAAGATTGAACTTCAATGATGCGTACGTGCGTTAGTCTCTAAAATGGACCTTCACGAATCTGCGTCCGGACTTCTTCGCCCTTTTTAAGGTGAAACTGTGTTTTCCAGCCTTGAAGTATTCTCTGAAGTCTGTGGCGCAGTTGCCGCACGAGTAAGCTTGGACTGTAAATTGGCTCCATTTCCATGTTTTCTTGGGTCTATTGGACTCTTCCTTGCAGTTAGGACACTTGGTCATTCAAGCTCCCTCTTCCCAGTTGGTCCAAGTGCAAATTTAAAGGCGTTGCAGGGATGCGCGCGGTGATTTAGTCTTCTTTGTATTCATCTGCGGCGAGTTCAACTGAAACCGTGTCTTTATGTGTGCGACGTTTTCTTTTTTCCGGCTTCATCTTTCTTCCTTGCATGAACGCGTTTTCAGCAGCAGTAATTGCATCTGCTTTTAACATTTCTCCTCTCTGTTTGTCATCATAAATGTCCCCAGTTTCTCTCTCCTTCTCTTGTTCAGCGTCGTCAGTGTCGATGCGCTTGGTTTTCTTTCTTGTTGCCTTGCTCATGTAGTCACTCTAAATAGTCAAAGAGACGTTATGCAATTTAAAGATGCGCGCGCAGAGTGATTTTTAGGGCTTTTCTTCGAGAGAGAAAGAGCGCCAAGTAGAAAGAGATAAGTATCTTGATTACCAGTTACGAGTTACATCGTGGTTCATAACGTGAGTTGAGAGAATGGAGGTTTCAGTGTGGTTGAGAAGAAGATGAAGAAGACCGTAAGGATGGCAGGGCCTGGAAAGCGTGTGATAAAACATAGGGTTCTGCCAAGAGAGTTGCCTGAACTCAAAGAGTTAACTCCTGAGACTATCAATGAAACCATAACAGGCATTCAAAAGGCGATAAGAGAAAATTATGTCTTCCCTGAGCAGGCGGACGACCTCTGCCGTTCTTTAGAAGGTCATTACGCGATCGGTGATTATGATAGGATAACTGACCCTAAGACTCTCTGCGAGCAGTTGACCCAGCATCTACGGGATGTTGTCAATGACAAACATTTACAGGTCTTATTACCCAAGGACATGCCTCACATTGGTCGTCGCGCAGTGCAAAAGCCGAGCGATAGGCAAAGAATAGTGGAACACGGTTTGACCAAGGTCGAGATTTTACCGGGTAACGTTGGATATATTAACGTCACAATGTTCAACCCACTATCTGATTCAGCAGACAGAATCAATGGAGCTATGCAATTTGTCAAGAACACGGACGCATTAATTATTGACCTGCGGAAGTGCCGCGGCGGCAGCGCTGATTCGATAAACTTCCACCTAAGTTACTTCTTTGACCCTCAGACTCCATTGACCCTTGTGGAAACATACTTCAGACCACACAACCAGACATTCAGATGCCAGACGACGAGAACCCCGTTCCATTATGCCAAACCAGTCTTTGTATTAACCAGTGGCTTCACTTTCTCAGGTGCTGAGCATTTTGCCTTCGCCTTGAAAATTCACAAAAGAGCCACCTTAGTTGGAGCAAACACGGGCGGTGGGGCTCACCCAGTCGCCATCATAGGCTTAGATACCGGCTTGCTGTTCAAGGTTCCGATTGGCCGTACCTATGACCCGGAAACGAATGAAGACTGGGAAGGAACGGGGGTTGCTCCAGATATCAGATGTCCAGAGGATGATGCGCTAACTGAAGCTTTGAATGACACAAAAAAATGAATGACAACCAAGACAGCGCGCGCAGGAAAAAAAGGGGAGTTTGCGCCAGCTCCGGTTACCTTAGCCTGAAAACCGGTACCCACAGCCTCGGCACAGATACCGCTGCACTTCGCCGAAAGCGGTATATCGAATACCGTCTTTCCACACGCGTCGACACTCACATTCAGGACATTGAACTTCGTCTTCTCCGCTCATGGTAAATGCTTCCCCACATCGATTGCCAGACAGATCTGCAGACCCAAAAAAAGGGAGTGAGCGGGGGACGTCGCCACTCAAGATTGCAGTAGTCTTTACTGTCCTCTTTTGTACACACTGCCCACGCGCAAGCGTGTCATTGTTTTGGCGATTCAAACCGAGTTGCCAGTTCAACAGCGATGTCAACGTTTCTCTCGATCTCTTTCATTGGAGGCTCAATGGACCTGTAGGTTTCTCGACAGGTTCCTACATCATCCTTGATTCCGATAACATATGTGGGAAATGCAACGGTGCGAAAAGCGGTCAAGCATTGTTTCGCTTCTTCTCTTTGCTCTTGACTGAAGAAAGCATGCACTCTGAAGAATTCTATCTGCCGGGCGTATTTCTTCTTCATTCGGCTTTCCAGCTTTTCGAACAATGGTTCCTGTTCTTCGCAACCGGGACATTTCTCTCTTGTAACAGCCACAACATACGCGGTACCCACTTTCTCAACGAGGGTATTCAAGGGTTCGTCGTTCTTCTCGTTCAGAGTCTTCCGGAGATCAGCGAAGTTCAAGACAGTGACTGGCATGCCTTCAGCTATCGACACATTATTGACTTAAGCCTTTTCCCCGTCTTGGCTACATGTGCGTTCTCTTAAAAAAGGTAGAAACTGCAGTGAACACCTTGAGAAAGTTCGACAATGAACGTACGTCTATGTAAGCGTTATGGCACCAACGTCATATCTTGTCCACAGCAAACCAAGGTTCCAGCGCCTGCTTCTAACACCTGCACTTTATTGCCACAGATTTCACACAGATAGATCTGGCCTTTTTCCGTCACGTTTTCCAACCTCCTCTACTTTGTCGGCAATATTTTCAGTAGTTCTCACACCAAACTTCGAAGTAGCTTCTGGCGTGGTCGCAGACCGGGCATTTCGCAGGGGCTTCTCTTCCTTCGTAAACATGACCACAGTTTCTGCATTTCCACTTGATCGCAGTATCTTTCTTGAAGACCCTACCTTGATCCACGTTTGCTAACAGTTTGCGGTACCTCCGCTCATGATACTGTTCGACCTGAGCAACCATTTTGAAAGTTCTGGCGACCTCTTTAAAACCCTCGTTCTTTGCTATTTCAGCAAAGTTGGGATAGAGCGTGCCCCACTCCAGTTTTTCGCCTTCTGCACCCGCTTCCAAGTTCTCCGCAGTTGTTCCAATAACGCCAGCGGGATAGGAAGCGGTGATCTCGGCTGTCCCCCCTTTCAGTAGCTTGAAGAACAGCTCAGCATGTTCTTTTTCGTTGTTGGCGGTTTCTTGAAAGATGGCAGAGATTTGCTCATATCCTTCCTTCTTAGCCACGCTCGCGAAAAACGTGTACCTATTCCTCGCTTGGGATTCGCCTGCAAACGCGGCCAGCAAATTCTTTTCGGTTTGGCTTCCTTTCAATTCCATTCGACAAATCTTCCTTTTATTGTCTGGTGTAATAGGGGATATAAAAGCTAGGCGTTCCAAGATGAAAATGCGGGGTTCAGAGACCGCACCGTTTC
>CP070828.1:171356-174916 GCA_020344715.1 Candidatus Bathyarchaeota archaeon
AAGCCAAGGCCGAGCTGATTGCCGCCCAAAGAACCCCCTACATGGCTTCAAGCTTAATCTTGGAGGCCATGCGAAAAGCTCAAGCCGCCATCTACTATAGCCTAGGTGATCCCGCGTCAGTCGAAGCAATAGTTCGACAGACAATCATGAAAAATCAATCTGTAAAAGAACCAGTTCTGCGTTGTTTAGTGGAGATTGAACGAGCAGTGCAAGAAATTGCCCAAGCGCCTGATCCGGATAGGGAAAAAGCTTTCGACCAGGCAGATGACCTCATCCAGATAGCGTCAGACATCGTAAACCTCTTCACCGGCGAAAAAGCTGACTAGCTTCTGTTCCTGCTGGAGACTCGTCTTCACTCATATTTCTCTTCGCGAAAAATGAGTCCGCAAATTCTAATTCCTGAATTTAGCAGAAAGTCACAAAACCACTATGACCGAGAGATCGTTGACATTGGTGCTTGTTGGTCCAGTGAAAAGAAGGTCGCCAAGTTTTGAAAAAAAGTTGTAGGAGTCGTTTTCGGCCAAGAATTCAGTGGAGTCCAACCCCATCTCCACAGCTCTAGCTACAGTCTTTCCATCAGCAATGGCTCCCGCGGCGTCTGTTGGTCCGTCTATGCCATCTGTGTTTAACGAAGCCACAACAGCGCCATCCATACTTCGCAGTTTTGAGGCAGCTGCGAGCGCAATCTCTTGGTTTCTTCCACCCGAACCTTTTCCTGATACAGTTACTGTTGTTTCTCCGCCTGCGACCATGCCCGCTGGCTTGGAAACAGGATTTCCGGACGTGAAAACCTCATGAGCTATTGAAGCCAGTACGACGCCGACATGTCTGGCTTCTCCTTCCATGGTTGAAGTGAGCAGAACAGTGTTCAAACCGGAAAGCTCTAGTTGCTTGCATGCCGCCGAACTTGCTAGTCTGCTATTTCCAACAACGACGTTATAGACCTTCTTGAAAGCGTCATTCTCTCTCTTGGGTGTTTCTGGAGTCAAGCCTTTCTCTCCTTCGGACAAAACCTTTCTAATAGATGCAGGGACCCTATTCCATAGCTTATGTTTTCTCAGAATTCCTATGGCGTCACCAAAAGTGGTCGAATCTGGAACAGTTGGCCCTGACGCGATAAAATCTAGCGGGTCACCCACAACATCTGAGAGAATGAGGTTCAGAATTGTGGCGGGATATGCTTTCTTGGCAAGCCACCCCCCTTTGAAATCAGAGACGTGTTTTCTGACCGTGTTGACTTCATTTATTGTTGCACCGCACTTGAGTAGATCATCCGTGATTCTTCTCTTGTCAACAATCGAAATTCCACGGCGGGGTAGAGGCATGAGGCTTGATCCTCCGCCTGAAATCAAGCATATAATGAGGTCGTCTTTCGTCGCTTGCTCCGCTATCTTTAGCATTCGGCGGGTTCCTTTCACGCCTGTTTCATCTGGAATTGGATGGCTTGCTTCATGAAGCTTGATGATCTCTGTGTTGTGTTTGCTGCCATAGGGGACGTTTACGTGTCCGTTTGTCACGAGGTCGCCTAAAATCTGTTCCACGGCTTCAGCCATTAAACCGCTTGCTTTTCCGCCTCCAACAACGTAGATGTTCTGGAACTGCTTCAAATTAAATGAATATCGGTCTACATTGAGTGTTGAGTTTTTCAGCAAAAGCTTTGATCGTATTATTTCTTCAGGATCCACCGCGTTCAACGCGGATTCAAGGCTTTCCAAGGCCAAAGCCCTGGCTTTTTGATTGGACTGAGATCTGCCATTTTTGATGAGCTGTTCTTTGTTTTTTATCGCTATCATCCAGCAGGCCCATCGCTATTGTCCGAAAGGTCAACGTCTAAGTGTAATGAGAAAATGTTAATAAAGAATTCCACAAATCTCCAATCGGTGAATTATCTGCCAAAACCTAAAGTCTATGTCACTCGAGAGCTTCCTGAAAGAGGTCTAAAAGTAATAAAAGATCATTTTGACGCTGAGGTTTGGCCTCAATATGCTCCACCGCCGAAAGAGGTCATTATACAGAAGGTCACGAACGTTGACGCTCTTGCTCCCCTTTTATCTGACAAGATAGACGCCGAGGTCTTCGATGCAGCCCCCAAGCTGAAGATTGTGGCTCAGATGGCCGTTGGCTTCGACAACATCGACGTGAACGAGGCTACAAGACGAGGCATATCCGTAACAAACACCCCGGGCGTATTGACCGAAACCACAGCGGATTTTGCTTGGGCTTTGTTGATGGCTGTTGGAAGGCGTGTAGTCGAGGCAACCCAGTATGTCCGCACTGGACAGTGGAAGGTTGGTTGGCACCCCAGCATGTTGTCAGGCAGAGATATCTACGGGGCAACAATCGGCATCGTTGGAGCTGGAAGAATAGGCTCAGCCGTTGCAAAAAGAGCAGTCGGCTTCAACATGAACATCATCTTTTACGACGTCATTCCTCGACCGGAACTGGAGCAGCTGGGTGCCAAACGTGTCGATCTGGACGAGCTTCTGAAAGAATCCGACTTCATCAGCGTTCATGTTCCGTTAATGAAGGCCACCTACCACCTGATCAATGAGGAGCGGCTCAAGCTCATGAAGAAGACAGCCTACATAATCAACAATTCACGCGGACCCGTTGTCGACGAAAAAGCCTTGTATAACGCGTTAAAAGAAGGATGGATTGCCGGCGCTGCCCTCGACGTCTTTGAACAAGAACCAACACCAGTGAGCAACCCTCTGCTTAAGCTTGAAAACGTTGTTGTAGCCCCCCATATATCAAGCGCAAGCCATGAGACTCGATCAAGAATGGCCGAAATGGTTGCAGAAAACCTCGTAGCATTCTTCGACGGGAGAAAACCACCGAACCTCGTCAACCCGAAAGCTCTCGACGTGAGACCGCCGCCCAAGCAACTCTAGCCCGATGTCGGCAAGGCAATTGTAATCGTTAAATACCCAGCCATTGTTTAGTTCTACTACTCTGCATAAAACTGGTGATTTGATGAGCTCGATATTCGCGAAAAGGATGGAAGTTCTCGGAACCGAAACAGCCTTTGAAGTGCTGGCAAAGGCAAAGGCTCTCGAAAAGCAAGGAAAGGATGTTGTGCATCTGGAGATCGGTGAACCCGACTTCGACACCCCTGCAAACATCAAGGAAGCTGCTGTAAAAGCTCTCCATGCTGGTTTCACTCATTATGTTCCTGCAGCAGGAATTCCGGAACTGAGGCAAACGATCGCTGAGTACATATCGAAAACGAGGAACATAGAGGCCAGTTCTGAAGAGGTCGTTGTAACACCAGGCGCCAAACCCGTGTTGTTCTTCAGCCTATTAGCCTTGGTCAATCCAGATGACGAGATTTTAAACATGAACCCAGGGTTTCCAATCTATGAATCTGTCATAAATTTTGTTGGAGCGAAACAGGTATCTATCCCGCTTGAAGAAGAGAACGATTTCAGGTTTGATCCTGAGTATGTCAAGGAGAAGATAACCAAGAAGACCAAAATGATTGTTCTGAACTCTCCCGAAAACCCAACCGGCGGAGTACTGACCAAAGAAGACTTGAAAACTGTTGCTGACTGCATAGAAAG
>CP070828.1:175016-178298 GCA_020344715.1 Candidatus Bathyarchaeota archaeon
AGAATCGTGGCAAGTAGAATCGCGAAGACAGAATAAGGCCCAGTGCCGAGTATTATTGGGATCGGTCCGATGAATATTATGATGCCAGCGGTTGTTTGCGCATCCCCGTAGAGGACGGACGAAGCGATAAGAAAAATCATTCCTGAAATAATGAGCACGAAGCCCAACAGAAACAGGTTCAACGGGAACGTCGACAGAGACGTTTCGTTCTTGAGACGATGATAGCATTCTGAGCAAACACCCATCTCAGGTTTGAAGCAGGCTCCACAAACCTCGCGTTTGCAGTGGGTACAAGCATACGTCGCAGAAGCAAGTGTCCCACAGAGTTGACACACTTTAACTTCCATGCCTCACTCCTCTTTCTATCTGAATATGAGATAGGAAACTGCCATGAAAACAAGCAGAAGCCCAATCAACACTATGGAGAGCAAGAGAAGAATCTTCACCGATTCTTTGTCTGTGCCAACGATGATTGGAAAAGGTCCGATGATTATGGCTCCTCCGCCTCGTACTTTGCCTTTTCCCTTAAAGGTCTTAAGAGACAGAACGATCGCGACAAACGTAACAAGAAAACCCGCCAGAATTAGAACGATCCCAATGTTCCACAGATGCTCGCTCATACGGAGCTCACGCCTTTAGCTAAGATAGTTGCTTAAGTTCAGGGTATAAAGAGTCTGCTTTGGAATAACACGTCATCCTGAGAATAATAGAGAAGCCGCAGCGATATTGTTAACTCGAGGTTATTTGCGTTCTTCTTATCACGCGCGCGATTTCAAGTCTAGAAGATGTGACCCTCGCGACCGCTCCAGATAAGCCACACCAGACCGATGAATCCCCCTGCCACGATGAAGGATATGACGGTGACGACGATGTTTTGGAAGAAGGTGAAATCTGTCGACCAGAAGAGCGTATACAGCAGAAGGAAGATAAGCCAGCCAATCCCGATAAGGATCGTGATTGCAATCGGGATCACGGGAGTTTTGAATCTCATAAGAGCGTACTTTTTCCTAGGGATTTATAGTTGTTTCGGCGGCTAAATTTCGATCAGAAATGCCCCCCAGAACCCGCAAAACGTGATGGATCCAACGTATCATGTGAGCAGAGAAAAGTGCTTTATCTCAGAATGAGTACGAATGGTTAATAAATCTGATGAGACGTGCAGGTCGCATGCCAAAAATGGACCTGGAGCAGGTTGTTCAACGTATCTTGCTGGTTCGCCGAGACGTCACACGAGAAGAGGTGCTAAAGAAGATCTACGAGAAAAAGAGGTCAGCAGAAGGCTATTTTCTAGACGAGGCCGCAGCCCGCATAGTCGCGTTTGAATTGGGTGTGGAAATTCCAAGGAATGATGTAGAACCCTCATGGACAGAGCTGTCCATCGAAAACCTTGTTTCAGGCCTAAGCGACGTAACGGTCACCGGTCGGGTCATAACAGTCTATCCTGTTCTAACTTTCTCCCGCTCAGATCTCACTGAAGGCAAAGTTGCCCGTTTGCTAATCGCTGACAAAACTGGCACGTTAAAAACGGTGTTGTGGGATGATCGAGTTTCCCTAATCGAGGAGGAAAAGATTTCTTCAGGACAGATAATTCGAGTTCTACATGGGTACGTACGGGAAGGACTTGACGGAAAGCTGGAGTTACACGTTGGAACTCGTGGGGAGATCCATATTTCTCCTGCAGACCTTGTCAAGAGCGAATATCCACCTATCACCAGCTTCATCGAAAAGATCAGTTCAATAACTGGCAAACGCAAGAAAGCGAACATTTCAGGAACTGTGCTAGGAATTCATCACGCATCTGAGTTTCAGAGGGCAAACGGAACCAGTGGGAAGGTAAGGCGTTTGCAGCTGCAAGATGAAACTGGAAAAATAGCAGTGGTTTTCTGGAATCAGAAAGCTGACGAGCTAGGGAACGTTGAGAAGGGAGACCGCCTTCAGATAATGAACGGCAGAGTGAAAGAAATGACTGACGGTCTAGTGGAGATCCATGTTGATAATGCCACTCAAATCGAAAAGACTGTCAAGAAGACTGAGAAATTTCCATCTAGCTAGCTAAATTAAAAAACCCGCCTATTATCAAGGCAACAATCTCCACAATTTCAGCACTGAGAGAAGTCACAACAAGAACCGAAGTTCTTCAGACCTCGAACAAGGTCAAGCGGAATTCTTATTTCTGAAAGGCCTCATAATATGCGCCTCTCAGTAGTGGTGTTGCACGATTGAAGAAGAACCAGATTTCTTTGCCAGTAGATGACCTGCCCAAAGAATGGTACAGTATTCTACCGGATTTGCCGACGCCTCTTCCTCCCCCAAAAGAGCCTGATGAGGGACCGTCCCGTCTCGAATTCCTTGGGAAAACCATGACAAGAGAGTGCCTAATCCAAGAAACTTCTACCCAACGTAGAATTCCGATACCTGAGGAGGTAAGAGAACTCTACGTTCAAGCAGGTCGACCAAGACCGTTATACCGTGCTCGAGGACTTGAAAAATATCTGAAACTGAAGAGAACGAAACTCTACTACAAACGAGAAGATCTGTCGCCCACGGGTTCCCACAAAACAAACACGGCTCTCGCGCAGGCTTACTATGCTATGAAAGAGGGAAAAGAGATGTTGGTTACTGAAACTGGTGCGGGACAGTGGGGCACAGCTTTATCGCACGCAGCGCGGCTTGTAGGCTTGGACTGTGTCGTTTTTTGGGTTCGCTCAGTTTACGATTGGAAAGCCGATCGCCTCACTCTGATGCAGTTGTTGGGGGCCGAAGTAAACGCTTCACCGAGCAAGCAGACGAAGATAGGAAGAGAAATCCTTGCAACGGAGCCCAACCACCATGGTTCGCTTGGAATCGCGGTTTCTGAAGGTCTAGAATACGCAGAAAAGCATGAAGGCAGTGTCTACTGTTTAGGCTCAGTCTTGAATCACGTCTTAATGCATCAAAGCATCATTGGACTTGAAACCATCAAGCAGTTCGAGCTCGTCAATGATCAGCCAGACCTGATTGTTGGTTGTTTAGGAGGAGGGTCCAACTTCGGCGGCATAGCCCTGCCTTTCATTGGAGAAGTCTTAAAGAAGAACCGCAAGTGCAAGTTTCTCGCAGCCCAGTCCATGGCTGCACCGAGTCTTCTCAAAGGCGAGTATAGATATGATTTTGGAGACGTTGGCGAACATACTCCGCTTATGAAGATGTACACTCTTGGACACAAGACAGAGATGGTCCCAATCAAGGCTGACGGGTTGAGATACCACGCCGCTGCTCCCATTATTAGCTTGCTTAGACATCATG
>CP070828.1:178398-181470 GCA_020344715.1 Candidatus Bathyarchaeota archaeon
ACTATCCAACGAGGATTCTTCAAGAAAGAAGGAATAATGAAATTATTAGATGAGCATGACAAGAGAAGACGCAATCATGCAGCAGTGCTTCATTCACTAGCTGACTTTGAGTTGTTTAACCGTCTTTTTATTGATGGAGACTGGTTTGACCTATTTTGCAGCAACAGTAAAACTCCGAAGAATATTTCGAGGAGACAACCAGATCTGAAATGAAATGTTCCCAGGTGAATTAATTGAAACGCGCGTTGATTACTGGTGTTACTGGTCAGGATGGTGCTTATCTGGCAAGTTCCCTCTTGAATAAGGGATACGAGGTCTACGGCACTTACCGTAGAATCAGCACCCCAAACTTTTGGCGCCTAGAATACCTAAATGTCTTTAATAAAATAAACCTTATCCCTGCTGATCTAGGCGACACCGGCTCATTATTTGAAACACTAAAAATCTCCGAACTGGACGAAATATATCATCTTGCCGCTCAAAGTTTCGTCGAAGCAAGTTTCGAAACACCAGTCGCAACAGGAGACGTCACTGGTCTGTCTGTAACCCGAATTCTTGAAGCCATCCGCCAGTTATGCCCCGACGCTAGATTCTATTTCGCCGCCACCAGCGAAATGTACGGAAAAAGCGGCAAAACAAATAGACCTCTCCGCGAAGAAGACTTCTTCCATCCAATGAGCCCATACGCTGCGGCCAAACTGTACGGCTATTGGATCACTAAGATATACCGGGACGGGTACGGAATATTCGCTGTAAATGGAATACTCTTTAATCATGAATCACCCATACGCGGACTGGAATTCGTAACTCGAAAAGTAGCGAATGAAGTCGCTAAGATCTCCCTTGAACTCAGTGAAGAGCTCAGACTTGGAAACCTCAATGCCAAACGCGACTGGGGCTATGCACCTGAATATGTCGAATCAATGTGGCGGATGCTTCAACAAAAAGAACCAGACGATTACGTAATCGCTACCAGCGAAGCACACAGCGTAAGAGAATTAGTGCAGAAAGCCTTCGATGTTGCGGAACTTGACTGGCAAGAATACGTCAAAGTTGACAAACGATTTCTAAGACCGCTTGACGTTCCCAGCCTACGAGGAGACTACTCCAAAGCCAAGAGAAAACTAGGATGGAGTCCGAAAACAAAATTTAATGGTCTCGTTGAAATAATGGTCAAAGAAGAAATCAACCGCTGGAAAAGATGGATTGACGGCGAAAGATTTCCTTGGGATGCACCTAACTACCCAAGTGAAAACCGAATTTTAACAAGGGCTTCAAGGATGTAGCAGTTGTGAAGTACAAAATTCCCGTAGCGGAACCAGACATAGGTGAAAATGAGCTAAGAAATGTGATTGAGGCGGTGAAAAGCGGTTGGGTGAGCTCGAAGGGTCCGTTCATAGAGGAATTTGAGGAAAGATTCTCCAGCTATCTTGGGGTAAAATGCGGCATAGCTACCTCAAACGGAACTCTGGCGTTGCATCTTGCGCTTGCAGCATTGGACATAGGTCACAAAGATGAAGTGCTTGTCCCAGCACTTACGTTCGCTTCAGTGGCAAACGCGGTTTTATACACCGGAGCCAAACCAGTCTTCGTTGATTCACATCCGAACTATTGGTGTATCGACCCCTGCAAACTCGAGAAAAAGATAACAAAAAGAACAAAGGCCATAATAACCGTTCATCTTTATGGCAACCCCTGCAGTATGAATTCCATAATGAAAATCGCAGAAGATTATGACCTTTGTGTAGTCGAGGACTGTGCGGAAGCCCATGGAGCAGAATATGAAGACAGCAAAGTTGGCACATTCGGCAACGTAGCCTGCTTTTCATTCTACGGTAACAAAATAATTACGACAGGAGAAGGAGGTATGTGCCTAACTAATGACGAAGATTTGGCCAACAAGCTGAGAGTTTTGAGGGATCACGGTATGGACACAAAGAAAAGATATTGGCACGAGGTGATCGGTTTCAACTACAGAATAACGAATCTACAAGCAGCTTTAGGCGTTGCTCAACTTGAAAGAATAGATCAGTTTATTGAAAAAAAGAGGAAAAACGCGAAAATCTACGATTCCCATTTAAGAAATGTTCAAGGTGTAGTTCTACACCCTGAAATGCCCTGGGCTACGAATGTCTACTGGCTTTACTCAATACTCATTGATAGCGAAAGCTATGGAATCAACAGAGATGAATTAATGAATAAGCTAGCGAAGAATTGTATTGAAACCAGACGTTTCTTCTATCCGATGCACTTTATGCCACCGTACAAAAAATATGCGGTTAATTGTCGTTTCCCGGTAGCAGAAAGGCTCTCTTCAAACGGAATCAACCTGCCAAGTAGTGTAAGACTTACGGAAAGAGAGATTCACAAGATTGCACAATTCATAATGCTCGCGCGCAAGTCAAATTAGGATTTGAAGACCCGCTAAACTTGAAATAAAATCATGATCTCAATAGTTGATCTTGTAGACGGCAACTAGTACGTGAATGTTTCCGTATGGTCCGCTTGGAGAGAAATAGGCTTCTTCGAAGTATGGGTCTCCTTGCAAATTCAACGCAAATTCAGGCGTTGGCGGATTTCCGAGCTTCGTTTCCATTGCATAGGTCATCAGTTGATAGATTGTTGAGTTTTGTCCTTTCGCATTCGGAATGACCTCATCTTCTTGGTCTCTTTGACCATTGCCATTTGTATCCACCCAGTCCTGTCCAAGGGTCAAGTTTCCAAAAGTATTGTCGTCAAAATAGTCGGTATATCGGCTGGCCGCGATTCTCGCCATCCATCGCCATTTGCCCTCGTCTCCGTATCCTCCTTCGCTTCCATCAGTGCGGAATGTGGTAAAGACGACGATGTACTCTGGTCGGCGTCCGTTGTGTTCATATTTTTCAAGGATCTTGATCGATTCTGTGTTGTTAGACATGAATATTCTCCCGACGTTTGCGATCTGAGTGGTGTTGATCGTTCCATTATCTGCTAATGTTGTCTGGTTGCCAATAATTGATATCCAGTAGCCATAGTCCCACCAGCTCACAACGATGGTATCGCTTGGAAGTTCGTGTTTCATCCACATTAAAG
>CP070828.1:181570-186129 GCA_020344715.1 Candidatus Bathyarchaeota archaeon
CAGCGAGGTGGAAAGCACCAAGTTGTGAGGAACCACGCTTTCCCGAGCCACGGGAACTCACAAAAGATGTATTAAAGATCTTATCTTCGCCAAATGTGGCAAGCAGAGAGTCAGTAATACGAACCTATGACCATGAGGTCAAGGGAAACACCGCACTAAAGCCATTACAGGGTAGACACGCAGGTCCAGGTGACGCTGCGGTCTTGAAGCCCCTAGAAGATTCGTGGAAAGGTATAGTGCTCTCCTGCGGCATAAATCCGAACTATGGAAAGATTGATCCCTACTGGATGGCCGCGTCTGGCATAGACGAGGCTATCCGAAACAACACCGCAGTGGGTGGCAGAAGGATTGCGTTGCTTGATAACTTCACGTGGGGCAACCCTGAGAAAGCGTACAATATGAGCACGCTTGTGCGAGCGTGCCAAGCTTGTTACAAGTTTGCGAAAGGTTTTGGAACTCCATTTATTTCTGGCAAGGACAGCCTTTACAACGAATCGCCTCTGGGTTCTGTCACTCCAACGCTTCTCATCACCGCAGTCGGATTGATTCCTGATGTGAGAAAAACCATTTCCATGGACGTTAAACAACCAGGAAATCTCATCTACATCATAGGTCGTACATATCCAGAGTTGGGCGGTTCCGAATATTACAGGTCAAAAGGATTCCTGGGAAAAACCATCCCAGAAGTCAGACTAGCTCAAGCAAGAAAAACCATGCAGTCAATTGCTGGAGCTGTGGACCTTGAGTGTATCAAGACTTGTCACGATCTCTCAGAAGGAGGCTTGGCCGTTGCAGTTTCGGAGATGGCGTTTGCCGGCGACTACGGAATTGAGCTACACCTGAAGAACATCCCTAGACCAAAAAGTGTGCGGAGAAACGATTTCATCTTGTTTTCAGAATCTAACAGCCGATTTCTGGTTGAGGTTCAAGAACAACGGAGAAAAGAGTTTGAGGCTTTGATGGAAGGTGTTCCATTTTCGATTGTAGGCAAGGTTCAGCGGACAAGGCGTCTTCACGTACAAGGGTCAGATGGAAGCACAGTTGTGGATGCCAGTCTAGCGGAGCTTGAACAGGCTTGGAAAAGCACCTTCGGAGGTTGACCTATGAAGAATGAAGAGGTACAGATTTGTGTAATGCGGGTTGGAGGAACCAACTGTGATGCAGAGACCAAGAGGGCATTTGAAGGTCTGGGCGTCAAAGCTGAAGTTGTCCATCTAAACGCGCTGGTCAATAGGAAGAATCTTCTGAGCTACGATGCTCTTGTTCTTCCAGGTGGCTTCTCTTTCGGTGATTATGTGCGAGCTGGCGCAATCTGGGCTAAGGGAATCGCAACTAAGCTTGGGCAAGATCTGAAAAGATTCGTCGAGCAAGAAAAGCCGGTTCTAGGCATCTGCAATGGCTTTCAAGTCTTGGTTGAGGCTGGATTGCTACCTAGTTTTGATGGGATCAGCAGGTATCCACAAGCTGTTTTGGCAACGAATGAGCCTGCTGGATATCGTTGCAGGTGGGTCCACCTTAAACTTGAAAGCCGCGGTAGCTGTATATTCACTCGGAAAATTCCGAAGACACAGGTGCTGATGATTCCAATCGCACATGCTGAAGGCAGATTCATGTTCCCAAAGGAACTAGAGAAAAAATCTCTGCAAAGGCTAGTCGACAACGACCAACTCGTTTTCAGATACTGCACCGAAGAGGGTAAGCATGCAGAAGGTGAATATCCGAATAATCCCAACGGAGCTTTCTCTGACATTGCGGGTATCTGTAGCCCAGAAGGAACAATATTTGGTTTGATGCCTCATCCGGAGCGAGCCTACTACGGCTGGCAACTGCCAGATTGGACAAGGAGAGACCATGTTCCAGAACACGGAGATGGGAAGCTGATTCTTGAGTGCATGACGGATTATCTAAGGAAGAAATTCTAACCTACGCAGCTCTGATAGGTTTGGCAATCCTGCTCTTGCGCCAATTCTTTGTATGCAACGGGACGCCATGAAATTCCCAAGTTTTGCACATGTATGGAGGTCTTTCCGTGTGACTAATCCGTAGAGGAAGCCAGCGCAGAAAGCGTCGCCAGCCCCTGTGGTGTCCACAACTCGTGTTCGGTAAGGTTCAACCTGAAAACTGGCTTCACCGTTTGTAACATAGCATCCCCGTTCACCCAATTTCACGGCAACTATCCCAGCTCCTTCATCGATCAAAATCTCAGAGCCTTCCTTGGGTTCTTTTCCAGTAAGCATTCTAACCTCGCTTGCATTGGGAAAAACCACGAAGCTTCGTTCAATCAGCGCTTCTAGTGTCGATAAACCTTTTCTTGCGTAGATCTCGCCTGGATCGAGGCTCATCTTGATCTTTGGCAGTTCTTCAACAAGCTTTCTTTGGGCTTTGAAAGGTTTTTCTCCGACAAAGGAGGTAAGGTGCAGAATCTCAGTTTGACGTGCGTATTCCAAGTCTATTTCGTTGAAACCTAGGTTATCGTTCACGCCCGGGTCTACGTATAGGGCCCTCTGGCCATTTAAATCTACATAGCCGGTGGCAACACCGCTTCTTCCCGCTGACGCAATTGTGATGCCACCTGTGTCTACCTTTTCTCTTTTGAAATCTTTGATAAGCCGTTTTCCTTCTTGATCATTAGCGACCTTTCCGATATAGCCTGTTTTTAACCCAAGTTTTGCTAGACCGGCTACGGTATTCGCTGCCGAGCCTCCTGGCGCTTCTTGAAAGTCCAGAACGAAGCTTTCTTCGTCCTCTCTAGCGATTCTGCTGACCTTGTAGAGTCTGTCAACGTTAAGGGCTCCAAAGCCTAACACATCAAACTTCATTCTATTAACTCTCTCAAGTGTATTAGGTGCTTCCCCAGTTTTCCACCGTAGTTGCCAGCTGAGACTTTGAGGACGCCACCTACGTCTTTTGCCGCATAGATTCCAGCTTTCATCGCTCCTTTCACTGCTACCAACGACATGCCGTTGATTACGATTTCTGGAATTGCGTTCACGCCAGCTGGGACTTTCGAGTCGTGTATTTTGCCCTTCAAAGTTGGACAATAGGGATGATTTGTAGTCCCTCCTATCTTTGGGTATCTTGTCTCTGTTTTTGAACCTGCTGAGCAGATGTCAAAGGGTGTGACTATACCATCAACGGTGTGTACGGCTTTGAGGGCTCTGTCTCCAGCCTCAAGCGCTGAGTCTTCATCCTTGCACATGAACCAGAGATTGCCGCCTGAAATACCGATGCTATAGCCTAGATAACGTTCAATTCTGAAGCCAGGCATCATGAGTGGAATGTTAATAACGTGGCGCCCATAGTATTCTTCTTCCCATTCGTAGCCGTCTCCACAGTGTCCAATGCTGTCCATTACGTCAAACTTCTTGCCGGAGTCTAAAGCGTTGAAAACGCACGCAGTTGGCTCAACTAGTATCTCTTGACGGATGCGATACGAAACTTCCTTGACAAACTTCTTCAGCGAAGCATCAAAGGGCTTACCCTCGTTTATTGCGCCCCAGAACTGCACGATAGCACCCAATCGCTTGTCAGGGGTTTGTGATTTGCTCAGCCACCTTTCAACGCCGCCTTCCGTCCTGCCAACGACCACCATAGGCAAGGCGGAGCATCCATAGGCAGCTCTTCTCAGCCGTTTGTCATCTTTAGCGGTGATCAGAATTCGGCAAAACAAGCCGTCAAAGGTTTCTGCGTAAGTGTTCTCAATCTCAGCCATCACATCACCGAATTACCAATTAGATGAGATTCAGATGATGGGTATATAATTGTTCTACCCAAGCGTTCCTATAGCTTCGCCTCGGACAGTCTTTCTGAACGCGCCGCTTTCCTTCATCAATCGCTCCCTGTTGTCTGGCGTTATTGCTTCAACTTGGGGAAGCAGTTCAGGGTACAACTCCGAAACTCGTTTTCGCAGAGAAGAGCTAACGCCATATGTTCGAAGAGCTTCGTGACTCCAATCATCCAGCAGTTGGAATACACCATCCTTGCCCAACCTGTTGAATGAATCTGCTAGAATCGCTGTCACGACTGCGTTTTCTGAAAGTGCTGCGATCTCCGCTTCTCTAATAGCGTATTCGTTGCCGTTGAAGGAAATCGCCAGTCCTCCGACTTCTCGTATGAGTCGAAAAGCTGAAACGTCGGTTATGCTGTCCCCAACGTACATAACATCGGAGAGGTCACTTTGTGCTCTTGAAGTAATGTCTTGAACAGCCTCAGCCTTTTCGTATCCGCCAATCGGATTGACTTCACTGAAGATTTCTCCGATCTTCATGCTGCTGATATCTTTCCAGAAAATCTCATTCAGCTTTTCGAGTGTTTTCTGATGTTGTGTTGAGAAGTCGGTGACGACTTGGGCATTTCTTGGAATTTCAAGCGTTGGCAAAGCAGACATTTCTTTTCTTAGCTGTCTTAATCGTTCTTCTTCTTTCTCTGTGAGCTTGTACCTATCCAGATCCAATCGGGTGCAATACGCGTTTTCGAAAGGAAACTCGAGGAAATTGCACAACACACGAATGTACTGCTCGTAACTTGTGCTTACAATGAACGAGGGCATGATTGCTCCG
>CP070828.1:186229-189044 GCA_020344715.1 Candidatus Bathyarchaeota archaeon
CACATCACTGGAGACGCTTACATGAAATTCGACAGGCTGATGCTTTTCTCCAAAGGAGTCGGCTTTGAATTCGACAACTTCAAGCCTCAACCGATTTTCGGGCTAGTCCAAAAAGCTGCCGAGGAAACAAGAGTACCAGTCTCGGATAAGGAGATGCTGCGAACTTTCAACATGGGCTGGGGCTTTGCAATCGTCGTTGACAGTGACGAGAAAGACGCTGTCATTGACAGCTTTGAAAAAGACAACATACAAGCGGAACAGATAGGAAAGGTAAATGACTCCAGAAAAATCGTTGCTTCCTACAAAGGAAAGAAAATTCTACTCAAATAGATCGATAAACATAATGAAATAAAAATTGACTTGTTCATGTCCTAAAAGTTGATATATATTTGTGTCTAAGGATTTGTGTCTAAGGGTCAAAATCATGTACGACTGTCTCAAGGAAGAATGCGGAGTCTTCGCTGCACGACACTGCAAAAAAGGTTCCGTATTTCCTTACATCTATTGGGGACTTCGAGCGCAAAATCATCGAGGTCATCAGTCTCATGGCATAATCACATTTGATGGAGACTTCCACACATACAAAGCTCTAGACCTGGTTCCAAAAGTGAAAAGGCCAGAATTCCAAAGCTGGCTCAATCGACTACCGGGATACGTCGGCATCGGAAACATCAGATACACAACTTCAGGTGGAACCGACGAGCAGTCTTTGATCAGCGGCACGCAGCCTTTCATCGTTGGAACCGAGAAAACTAGACTAGCTATAGCGTTCAATGGCAACTTGGTGAACCACTTCAAATTGCGTAATCAATTCAAAGAACGCTCTCCGCAACTTCACTATGACTGCGATGTAGAACTGATCGGCAGGAAACTAGTTATGGAACTATCCGAGGATCGCGACTTATCCTCCAGTGTCAAAAGCTGCATGAACGAAATCGAAGGAGCTTTCTCCGTGACAGGCCTAACCAGAGACGGCGAGCTATTTGCCTTCAAGGATCCCCATGGAATCAAGCCGCTCTGTTGCGGCAACAGCCCCGATCGTACAATCCAGGCTGTTTCCTCCGAAGCTGTAGGTCTTAACATCAACGGCTTTGAATACGACTTCGAACTGGAGCCAGGAGAATTGATACTCACATCGAACGGGGATTTCGTTCGAGAACAGCTTGTTCCGTGCAGAAGGAGAGCGCTCTGTGCTTTCGAGTTCGCATACTTTGCTAGACCCGATTCAAGGCTTGGAAACAAGTTTGTTTACGAGGTACGAGAAGAATTCGGAAGAAATTTGGCCAAAGAGTATGGGGACTTCATCAATGACTCAGACGTTATCATATCCTTGCCGGAAACAGGTGATGATGTCGCCCTAGGTCTTCATGAAGCTTCAGGTTTGCGTTGGGAACGTGCTGTTCGGAGACACCGGTATGTGACTGAACGTGCATTTATTCTCTTACCTGAAGAACGGTATGCCACAATTGACCGAAAGCTCAATGTTCTCGGAAGCAAGCTCCGAGGCAAAAAGGTTGCCGTCACTGAAGATAGCATTGTCAGAGGCGACACAACAACAGTGGTCATCGAAAAACTGCGGAGAATGGGAGCGAAAAAGGTTCACATGTTCATTACTTTCCCTAGAATAATAGGCCCCTGCTTCTACGGAATCGACATGGCAACCTATGGAGAATTGATCGGTTCTAGACATCCACCAGCGGAAATTGCAGAGATAATCGGTGCGGACACTGTGAACTACCAGTCGATAGATGGCCTTGTCAGATCCATTGGCTTGCGGAAAGACGAGTTGTGTCTAGGGTGTGTTACCGGCAAGTATCCAACACCACTTGCTCAGAAGATGGCGGACGAGATGCGAGAAAAATTCGAAAAGGGTCACAAGGAAACGGGAAGAATATACGAGGTTTCAAGCATAATCTGACAGGGCAAGATGGTCTCTGAGAACTCGCCAATTGTGCAGGCGCAGTCATAACCTTAGAAACTCATCAAGCCTTCACTCTGGTCTCTTTCAATAGCGGTAGTGGTAATGAAGCAATGCCTACTCGACTGTTATACCTCTATGATAGCTATCTGAAAGAATTCGAAGCAAGAATTGAACATGTTTCGGGCAATCAGATATTATTAGATCAGACAGCCTTCCATCCACTCACGGGGGGCGTAGCTCATGACATGGGTCACTTGGCAAAGGGAAACATGAAGTACGAAGTGGTGAAGGTGGAGCTGAACAAAGACACGAAAGACATAATTCACACACTTGAAGGGAAGGCTGATCTGAACCAAGGCGAGCTCTTGAAGGGAACACTAGATTGGGATAGAAGATACAAGTTAATACGATTACATACCGCGGCGCACCTGATAGCAGCTATAATGTACCAAAACTATGACGCATTGGTAACAGGAGGACAAGTAGATTTCAAGCATGCAAAGCTGGACTTCAACCTTCCTAGAACCGATCGAGAAATATTTGAAGCCGCTGTGAAAAAGGCAAATGAAGAAGCCGGCAAAAACGTGGCGTTGAAAATATATTTCTTGACAAGAGAGGAAGCACTAAGAATTCCTGGAATAGTCAAACTGCTGGAAAGAATGCCGCCGCATGAAGAAGAACTAAGGGTCGTGGAGATCCCCAGCATTGATGTGCAAGCCGACGGTGGACCACACGTCAAGAACACTAGGGAGATAGGAAAAATACACCTCTCGAAGATAGAGAACAAAGGAAAAAACAAACGAAGAATATATTTTGACGCAGAAGAAAAACTTGTGCCTTGAAAGCTAGGAATCAACCTATGGCGCGCGCTCTGAAGGTTATGTGCTAGAGCTC
>CP070828.1:189144-192418 GCA_020344715.1 Candidatus Bathyarchaeota archaeon
CATTGAGGCTTCTTCGATTCCTGCGATTATGCCATGTTCTTTTGCCAAGATCTTTGCTTTAACAATTGTTCCGGATGGAACAGCAATCAATGTTGTCAGGTCACCTTGACCTACGTCATCCTCGACGAAGTTGCGGAATTTTTCTTCGAGAATCTTTTTAGGAATCACATGTTTTCCCACCGATTTCTTTAAGCGCAACCTCTCCGTTTGGAGTTTTCTCTTCGAAAATTATGGCTTGGAAAGTGTAGATTTTCGTTCCATTAAGCAGCCAAGAATCTGGGGACAGCCCGGCTTTGACACAGCATTGACAGAGGAATGTTTCTTCGTCCCATTTCCATTCAACCGGCACCTGGGGAAGCAGCAAGCCTTTGCAAAAGCTTCTTTCAACAATCAGTCCGTCTCGTCCCACGGTAATCTTAGAACAGTATTCTTTTGGGTTTTTTGCATCAATTTGTTGAGGCGGCGTTAGCACGCTCACTTCGAAAACAACATTGTCAAGCTCGTCAATCGAAATGGGTGAAAAACGTGGGTCTTGCGTTGCTGAACTTATAGCTGATTCGATGACTGCTTGAACAAGCATCGTGGTCGGATAGGGAAAGCCAATGCATCCTCTCAGTTTCTTCACGCCATTGTGAGTTTGGTTAATGGTCACGAAAACTCCGCATCGCTCTTTGAGTTTTGGTGAAACATTAGAAGGCAAAGCTGGGACTTCTCCATTTTTCAAGTATTTTTCGACAGCTTGGCGTGCAAGCTTAACGAGAACTTCTCCTTCTCCAAGGGTCAGTTGAAATCGCATGGAGTTGTCCCTGCTAACCGAATTCAAACTTAAGTTATTAAGACTTTAGACTTGGGTCGTGTTCTTAACTGTATGAGAAGAAAGCTGTCTTCGCGGAAAAGACTAGAATTTTATGGATTCTTCTTGGATTCCTTCCTTTGTGATGATAAGGAGATCTACGCCGTCTCCGCTCATCACGTCTCTGCTTATAGCGGATTTTATAGCTCTTATCACGAGGTCCCTTCCTTTGGTCGTGTTTAATCCATCTTTGTATTCTTGTTCCAAAACGCCTACAGCAATTGCTGCTCCAGAGCCCACAGACGCGTACTTATCGGGCAGTACAGAACCCAAGACGTCCAACACGTAAAGGGATGGACCTTCGTCGTCTATGCCGCCAACAATGGTTTGCGTTATCAAAGGAAACAGCCGTCGACCAAACAGCATGTTTGACATAACCTTGGCAGCTGACCTAACTGGCATCGGACGCCCAACATCCATACGGAATAATTTGGTATAAGCTCCAACTTCTCTCACAAGGATCTGCATATCCGAAACCAAACCAGCGCAAGCGGCTCCAATGCAATCTGCAAGCTTGAAAACCTTCTTGCCAACGCGGCTCATGACCATATATCCATAGGAGACCCTTTTCTCAGAAGCTAGAATCACACCGTCGGAACAAACCAAGCCTATGGTAGTGGCGCCGGGAACGAACATGTAAGGTCCTTGTTGTGTTTTCTCCAAAGCAGATTCTCCTCCAATTCGTTGCATTATACACTGGGGAACTATTAAACTTAATCATCAACCTTTAAATCTTTAGGAACCTCAAGAGCCAACAACAAAACGATGTATAGTTCATGGGATTTTCGCCAAATCGAATCCAAAAATTCATGAAGCTTTTGAGTTGAACAGCTACATCCCGAACCAGATGTCGGCTCTGCGAAAGCGCACAAAGCTCATTTCGTCTACTTGTCCTTCTCAAACAGCAGACAATTGTTAGATTTCAGCCCAACCTAGTCTTCTATGGCATGAATGTTATTATCTCCAAGAATTCCTTCGGAAGTACTGGACTTTGACCTCCCGTTGCGCGTGCACAGAGACATCACAGTAAGCAAAGAAAATGGAAAAAGCTTATCTCTTTTCCCAATAGATCTTCTTCGAAAAGACTGAAGATAAAATTAAGTCTCTAATGGAGAACTTGCTATGGTAAAACGTGGTCTCTTCGTTGGTAGGTTTCAGCCAATCCACAAAGGGCACGTGAAGGCTCTAAAAGACATTCTGAACCAAGTAGATGAACTCGTCATCGTAATCGGGAGCGCTCAGTACAGCCACGAGACAGATAACCCCTTCACCGCTGGCGAACGCATAACAATGATACGCAAAGCCTTGGAAGCAGAGAACATGCCCTTAGCGCGTTGCTGGGTTATACCCGTACCTGACGTTCACTTACACATGATGTGGGTTGCAGAAGTCACCGGCTACACGCCAAGATTCGACATCGTCTACACCAACGAGCCTCTTACAAGAAGATTATTCGTTGAAGCTGGCTGCAAAGTCAACCCCGTACCTTTCCACCAGCGAAAGATCTATTCGGCCACAGAAATCCGCAAGCGCATGCTGAGCGACAAAGGCTGGGAAGAGCTAGTTCCAGAGAGCGTGGCCCAGTTCATCAAGGAAATCAAAGGCATACAAAGAATCGATGACTTATCCAAAACTGACAGGTTCTGAAATCACGTAGAGTCAAGAGAATGAGATTTGAACGGTCTCTCCGGTTTCTATTTCAAACTTTTTCGCGGCATTGCCTCGATTAATGGAAATCTCCAGAAAACTGTGGCTTCCGACTAGGCTTAGAGGCTGTTTGGGCGGGGATTCGTCATAGGCTCTGCAGAATTTCAGCTTCAGCAGATCTTCTTTGAGTTTGACATTCAACATGTCACCTTCTTTAATACCTATTTTCTTCAGTTCGCTCACAGAGATGTTTGTAACTACGTTGCCGAAGTTGTCAATGTGTAGAATTTCTCCGGTCAACAGATTTCTGCTGAAATTTGGTCGGGCAAATTTGGGAATTACGTGATCAGTGATTTCTGGACCTGATTCTACGGGAGCATGTCCTTTTGCTAGGTTCGCTGCGGTAGGGGCGAAAATATCTCTGCCGTGGAAGGTTCCGGAGGTTCTTGACAGCATGAACTGCCTGTTTGTAATGTGATATACATGGTTTATCCCTTGTTTTTGTGCCGAGAGCATGAGAAGACCGTTGTCTGGTCCTACGTAGATTGCGTGATTCGTTTCCACCAGAATAGGACGGCGCTTTGTTCCCACTCCAGGGTCTACCACGGCTACATGAATCGATCCTCGTGGAAAGTATGGCGTAGCCGAAGCCAGCACAAATGCGCCCATGCGTATGTTAAACTTTTCGATTTCATGGCTGACATCAACAATACGCGTTTCGGGGCTGATGGAGAGAATCACCGCTTTCATTTCTGCTGCATAAGAATCTTTCAG
>CP070828.1:192518-196117 GCA_020344715.1 Candidatus Bathyarchaeota archaeon
CAGGTATAGTTGTCATCGGAATAGGAATTAAGACTAGTAGAATGGAAAATTTCTTCAGAGTGAATTGCAGAGTCAAAGACCTCATGGACATGACGAAGAAATTCTCAAGCTTGTTTTTGGAAGCTAGCCGGAGTGCGGTTGGTCTTTAGGAAAGAGATGTCTTGAGAACAAGCTGAAAGCAAACGTCGAGTCCTCGAGATGAGAGATATCAGGAGATACTCGGTTCTTGCTCAACGTGCATCGTTAATGTTTATATATATTAACCGGTAGTTGTCATTCTGGGCGCTAACGAAATGAAGCTATCAAAAGAGATCAGGACCTATTGCGCAACCTGCAAAAAGCACACAGTTCACACAGCAAGCGTAGTCAGCGTAAGCCGCAAAAGAGGCAAAATGTCAACAGGTGAAAGACAAAAATCTCGCGGAGCACGAGGACATGGAGGCCACGGAAAATTCTCCAAGGTACCAGTCAGCAGGATGGCAAGAAGATCCAAAACAACACGGAAAATTCCAGTAAAACTAGCATGCAAAGAATGTGGAAAAGCCAGCCAGCGGTCGATAGGACGCATGAAGAAAACAGAAATCAAAAGATAGGGTTAGAAAGTAGTCGCGTCAAAGGGTCTTTTGGCTGACTTCTTTGAAAACACTAGAAGAAGAATCCTTGTATAGACGACGAACACAGAAGATCTCTATAGCCATACCGGCTTCTTTTGTTTCGGATATTCCTCACCTAAGAGAGAAAACATTCAGAGTAGGTCTAGTCGGACGGGCAGCCGCAATCTTCCGAATGGATGAGGTTATTGTCTACCCTGATTTCCCGAATATCGACCAAACCAGAGACGTTGAACTGATCGTTTTGATTCTCTCTTACATGGAGACCCCACAATATTTGCGCAAGAGATTGTTTAAAATTAGGTCGGAACTACGCTACGCTGGTGTCTTACCTCCCCTGCGTACGCCTCATCATCCAATAATCAACCGTTTGAAGAAGCTTGACATTGGAGAATACCGTGAAGGAGTTGTTGTCTCTTCTTCGGCTAGAGGGTCGTTCGTGGATGTTGGCGTGGAACGCTTGGGATTGTTACAAGGAAAGCAGTTGCCGTTAAATACCCGAGTAACCGTGGAAATCACTCGACTTCAAAAGCAATTTTCAGCAACATTAGCAAGTCGAGAAGAACCGAAAGCGTATTGGGGCTATGAAGTGGCCACCTCTAAGGTTCCGCTCGGACAATTGGCACAAAGAAAAGACTTTGACTTGGTAATTATGACATCCCGGATGGGAAAAACAATAATGAAAGTCATGAAGAAACTGAGAGAAAGGTGGAAAGCTTCCAGCAAGGTTTTGGTGGTCTTCGGGGCTCCTGCCCAAGGACTACATGAAATTTCAGCGCATGAACGGTTAACTCTGGAAGAGATCTCCCACTTCATTCTGAATACCATTCCGTGTCAAGGCACAAAAACTGCTCGAACAGAAGAAGCAATATACACAACACTAGCCATCTTGAATACTCTTCAATAAATTGATCCCTCCAAAGAATTCGTAACCTTTATAACTTGACATTCTAATCTGAGAAAGGGCAGGGTGAAAGCCTGTGGGTCATCGAAAAAGGCACGCTCCAAAACGTGGTTCCCTTGCATTTTTGCCTAGGGGACGTGCTTCACACAGGGTTGGCAGAGTTCGTTTCTGGCCTGAGATTGAGGGTGAGACCCCGACTCTACAAGGATTTGCGGGCTACAAGGCTGGAATGACCCATGTTTTCATGATCAATGACACCTCTGGCTCGTCAGATTTCGGCAAAGAAGTAGCCCGCCCTGCTACTGTGGTAGAGGTTCCGCCTATCATAGTTTGGGCCATTCGCGCTTACATGAGAGATTCTTATGGTCTTCATAGTTTCACAGAAGCTTGGATGAAGGAACTGCCGAAAGACCTAGAACGTGCTCTAACACCAGCTAAAAACCAAGATCGAAAACAAGCTCTCAAGAAAGTGGAGAAAAACCTGGATAAGATTGCTGAATTCCGCATTTTGGTCGCTACTCAGCCCAGATTAGCGAGCGTTCCGAAGAAAAAGCCTGATTTGATGGAAATCAAAGTAGCCGGGGCCACAATTCAAGAGCAGTTCGAATACGTCAAAGAACTCCTAGGAAAGACGGTTTCAGCCACCGACATCTTCAAGGAAGGACAATACATTGATGTAATTTCCATAACAAAAGGCAAGGGGTTTCAAGGACCAGTTAAACGGTGGGGGGTCAGAATTTTATCCCATAAGGCTCGAAAGACAAAGCGAGGTATTGCAACCCTTGGACCCTGGCACCCTGCAAGAGTTCAGTACAGCATTCCAAGAGCAGGGCAAATGGGCTATCACCAACGCACAGAATACAACAAACGCATCCTGAAAATCGGCTCAGATGGAAGCCAAGTTACTCCGAAAGGAGGATTTCTACGCTATGGACAAATCAACGAATCATATATGCTCATAGACGGCAGCTTACCAGGTCCAACAAAGCGCCTAATAAGATTGCGGTCTGCTGCGCGTTCTCCAAAAATAGTTCCTGAAGAGCCTCCGAACATTGTGTCCATATCACTTGAGTCACATCAAAGATAGAATGAGGATGTGAAGATGGGCAAGAGAACAGCCAAAATCCTCAACTTGGAAGGTAAAGCCCTGGGCAAGATTAACCTTCCACCAGTTTTCAAAACTCCGATCAGACATGATGTCATAAAAAGGGCGGTCGTCGCACTTCAGTCTCAATGTTTTCAACCGCAAGGACGAAACCCTTTGGCTGGCAAACGAAGGAGCGTTGACTCTTGGGGCGCGGGACATGGAGTTGCCAGAGTTCCAAGGATAAAAGGAATGGGACGAAGAGCCGGATACGTTGTTGGTACCGTTGGCGGTCGAGAAGCTTTTCCTCCAGTATCTAGGAAAAAAATCGTGAAGAAAATCCCTAAGAAAGAGATGAAACTAGCTCTGCGTTCGGCCGTTGCTGCAACTGCCTTAAAGGAAATCGTTTCTTCTCGTGGTCACATAACCGAATACGTTAAGGATTTTCCCGTTGTGGTTGCGGATGATATTCAAAAACTGAAAAAGACAAGCGAAGTCGAAGAGGCGCTTATCAAACTAGGTGTGTGGCCTGATATTTACCGGGTTGCAGAGAGTCAGAAAATTCGAGCTGGAAAGGGCAAGATGAGAGGAAGAGGAAAGAGGCATGGTGTTGGACCACTACTTGTAGTTTCTGAAAACGGGAATGTTATGAAAGCAGCTCGGAACATTCTGGGTATGGATGTAGTCAAGATTGACAGTTTGAATGTGGAGCTCTTGGCTCCAGGAACTCATCCAGGTAGACTCGCGATCTGGTCAAAGTCTGCTTTTGACAAGCTCGAAGAGATATTCGGAGGCTAGGAACACTTGGATCCGCAAGACGTTGTTATGTACCCTCTTATGACTGAAGTTGCCAGCCGCATACTTGAAGCCGAAAATAAGCTGGTTTTTGTTGTCAACCTCAAGGCTTCTAAGGAGGATATCAAGCGAGCAATTGAGGAGCTTTACGAAGTTAAAGTGGAAAAAGTGAACGTCGCAATTACGCCTAAAGGCTTGAAGAAAG
>CP070828.1:196217-200961 GCA_020344715.1 Candidatus Bathyarchaeota archaeon
GCTCAACACGGGTTGCCTGCGACGGGTGAGATTCTAGCACCTTTCATGCACAGCTACTTCGTTGAGGGATGGATGCGAGGTAGCCACTGGGGGCCTCTCATGCCTGTTGGACTTGAATTCAGCAAATGCACAGTATTCGATGGACCGCCAAGAATGGTAGCGCTAGGTTTCCAAGTTTCCGATGGAACCATTGCCAGCGACAGCGATGGCACTCCGCTAGTAAACGACCTGTTCGATGATCCTGCGTTTGACATGGCTCGGCATGAAGCTATGGAGTATGCAGCAGCGTTGCGCCGCATGGGCGAGTTTGAGCCTGCTCGACTAGGCGCTGATACAATGGAATACACAACTCTGCCGCTGATCCTCAAGAAGTTGAGGCGAAGGTTTAAACCAGCTTGATCGCTCTGCCGTAACATCGTTCCTGAAGATTCAGATATCACTTGACATATACCAGCTTATTAGATAAACCTTCCAACTCTTGGCAACGAGACTTGACAACTTCGTAGACTTTTTTGCGCAGGGTCTCTCCCAGCAGCCCAGTTTCCCTAATAGCGCTCATCTTGCGGGCAAGTTTGAAGTCACCCAAGCCCAAAAACCACAATTCGAAATCTTTGCGTGCTAAATGAAACTCAAGAGACTTGGTGTCTAAAGCTTGAATTTTGTCGCAAAAATCTCTTAGGTTGGTTGCATAGGTTTGCGAATACAAATCCATGCCATAGTAAAAATGGAAAGCCTTCTCCCTAGGCACGTTGCTCAAGATCTGCAGAGCTTGTTTACGGTTAATCTTGGGTAAAACAAGAGCGTCTTTTCCTGTTTCCGTGATGGCATAGAGCCCTTTTTCAGGTGATAAAACGTAACCTTTCCTTCTCAGCCAGATAAGATGCAGGTTTGTTGGAGGCACGCTCAGGCTTAATTGATGAGCTACGTCCCGCGACCTCACTGGTCTTCCAGCCTTCCACATCATCTCGAGAGCTTTCATCTTCACTTCACTCAAACTCACAGTTAAGTACACCTCACTGTATCACTAGACATTAGTAATCATATAGCCTTTTCAGATTTTTGCCCATTACGCGGGACACGCTGCAATTGACAACACAGCGGAGGATTGTCATGCTCTTGACTTCACTGTGGACAGGAGTGGCAGAAAATCTTAAAGATGAACTTTCAAGACTGTTTAGTGGTGCAAAACTTGGTTCTGCCAGCCAAAATCTTTGAAGTAAAAGAGGCCACTGATCTTGGATTGATAGTTGGGAAACTCAAGGATTTCCATGAAGAGGAGCTTTACGAAACAGAGGGCGGCGAAGCCACAAATCTGGTTGCAGAGATCTTGGATCTGAAACAACAGGGAGACACGATTTCCGGAATTTTCAGCAAGGATTTCATGCGTAGACGATTTTACAAACGCAAGCTAGTTGAAACTCCAGTTACCGAGGAATCTGCTTTTTGGATCAAACCATTCAACGGCAGAGTTTTCGTTATCGTGTCCGCGCCATCCGTAGCTCGTGGCGTAAAAAAGCTGTTAACGAATTACGTAGCGAACAAGTTGAGCAGTGTCCTTTTCATCTCAGCTCACGCGATTGTCGAGGTGAAAATTCCTCACTTGGGTCTTAAGCAGCTACACGAACTAAACCCGCAAGCGACGAAGCTCATATGGTTTGACGAAGTTGACATACCGGGTGTAGAAAAGCTCTGTTTGGCAGGATCTGATCTCGCTGATACAACGCTGTACCGCGACTATGTCAAACATGGAAAGATCTGGTACGTCGTATTTGAAGTTCAAAAGCGTGGCATTGTAGTTGGAATCACTAGGAACTGCGTGGTGACCCTCTTCAGCAAGAGCAGTATCGAAAAGTTCGTAGACTACATTCTAGAGGACCTTCTCATGCTAGTTGAGTGATCGTGCTGCCTTTGCACATCTTGTCGGCAGAAAATCGGAGTCGCAGAGGATTCCTCCACAAGGAAAAGCCTTGAATAGAAGTTGGTTATTACAATCTACATCTTTGACTCAGATATGGGCTAACTTTGGGCGGTCTTTGAGGTGCATTAGGATTGAAAATGGCTGTGTTCGTCTACGAGTATCCTCCAAAAATCGTGGGAGGCTTGGGAACCTACGCTGCGGAAATAACTAGGAAATTCGTTCTTCTAGACAATGACATTACGGTTTTCACAATGAACGATGACACAGGAAGTCTTCCAACCAGGGAACTGTGGAGAGGTATCGAGATTCATCGTCCAGTTCACATAGATATTTCTGACTCGCTGCCAGATGTGATCGCAGCAGATATCAAAAAATGGGAGCGAGGCATGATTTTCTTCGCGAAACTTCTTATGTACAACTACTTGGCTGCCTCAAAACTAGTGAACGACCTGGTCAGAAGTGAAGATTTCAAATATGATATTGCGATCGCGCACGACTGGCTCTCGGTTATCGGCGGGACGGCAATTAAGCGAGAGCTGGATCTACCTTTTGTTTTCCATGTGCACTCCACGGAGAAAGGTCGGACTTTGGGACATGGCTCCGATGTTATTTATAACATTGAACTTCGAGGTGGACAAATGGCTGATATCATCATCACAGTGTCAAACGCCATGAGAGACGAGCTGATAACGCTTGGGTTTCCAGCTGAAAAGATCCGAGTCATCTACAATGGAGTTGACCCACAAAAATACTCGATGCAACAAGTCAGCAAGGAGAAGATTCGTGAACTAAGACAGAGCTACGGACTCAAAGATGACGACCTCATGATTCTCTTTTTAGGCAGACTCGTCTGGGTTAAAGGAGTAGACAAGCTCGTCGGCGCCATGCCACACGTTCTGCAGAAAATCCCAAACGCCAAATTAGTGATTGTAGGTCTAGGTGAAATGCGGGACTACTTGGAAAAAATGGTTCAGAACCTAAATCTTCAAGATTCTGTCCGATTCTGCTTCGAATTCATACCTGAAGAGGAGCGAATCGCCCATTACGCAGCATGTGATTTGGCTGTTTTTCCCAGCAACTACGAGCCCTTCGGCATAGTTGCAATTGAAGCCATGAGCATGGAGAAACCTGTTGTTGTAGGAGCCAGCGGCGTAAGTGGAATGCGCGAGATTGTAGTATCAGCTGGTCAAGACCAATGCGGGTTTCATATAAACCCCCATGATCCCCCGGACATTGCGTGGGGCATAATCAACGCTTTGCAGGATCCTCAGAGGAGAATTGAGCTTGGTCAAAACGGCAGGAAACGGGTGCTCCAAAAATTCACTTGGGACATCATCGCCAAGCAAACAGTGAAGGTGTATACCGAGCTTTTGGAACGACACAAGGTCTGAAAACTTGCCTGCATGATTACCGGGCTGGAAGAGTTCACAGATGCATCCCGAACCCAATGAGATGCGGAAAGACTATTTGCTGAATAGATGGGTTGTCATTGCAACTCAGAGGAAGCGGCGCCCAACAGATTTCAAGAAGAAAGCCGAAAAGAGGAAGCTTGACACGTGTCCTCTTTGCCCAGGCAACGAACGTATGACGCCGCCGGCTGTTTTGGTTTATCTTCCATCGGGAAACGGCATAGTCAAAGAGAAAGACTCTGATGGCTTGCGGCACAAAAACTGGTTGATTCGATGTGTTCCAAATCTGTATCCGGCTTTCACCCCTCCACAAGAGGAGGTTGGAGAACGAATTCTGGGAGGATTCATTGCTGACAAGGCTGTGGGTCACCACGAAGTCTTAATCGAATCTCCCCGCCATGACGAACATCCAGGAGTTGCAAGACCTTCCCAGCTGGTTCATGTTGTCAATGCGTATATCGACCGGACAAGCGAACTCTCTAAACAGAAGTATGTGAAGTACGTTTCGATATTCAGAAATCATGGGCTGGAGGCGGGAGCGTCTCTATCCCATACGCACACTCAGATTATCACGACTCCTTTCTTACCGAGAATAGTCAAAGAAGAGCTTAGAGCAAGCAACGACGTATGGCGGAAAGACAAAGAATGTGCCTTCTGCGAGATTTTAGTTTCAGAAAGAAAAAGCCCACGTTTCATCTGGGAGAATCGAGATTATATGGCTTTTGCTCCTTGGGCCAGTGTCCATCCGTTTGAGTTCTGGATCTTTCCAAAAAAGCATCAGTGTTGCTTGCTCGATTTGTCAGACACACAGGTTGGAAGTCTTGCTGAAGCGTTAAGGAGTTGCCTAGGCGGTTTAGATTCGCTTTTGGAAGATCCCGCCTATAACTTCGGTTTCCACCAAGCAACTACAGGGCTGAGCCATCATTATCATTGGCATCTGGAAGTCTATCCTAAGCTGGCTATATGGGCAGGTTTCGAGAAAAGCACTGGAACATTCATCAACGTGGTCTCTCCTGAAGATGCTGCAGAAAATCTTAGAAAGGCTATCTCGAAAGAGGCAAGATGCTAACTATACGACACTGAAAAAAACATCACTTTAAGGTCTTTATGCGCACTTCGTTAAAGTCCAATCTCCATGCCATCATATGCGAAGTCAAAATTGACGTCTGAATATTGTTCTTTCATTTTTTTTCTAGTCCCAACTCCAAACGTTCATCTCTATCTCTTCAACGTGTGTTAGGATGGTTCTCTTTGGCTTGAATAGTCTTATTCTTTCGATCATTGCTGGGAAAGTTATTTCTCCTTTGATCTTTTCGTGGGAGAATAGTCCACGCGCGCGCGAATGTGTTTTAATAACTTTAGAATACCTCGGCCAAATTCGGCAATAGGGCGCATGTGCAGCCAAAGTTCAAAGAAC
>CP070828.1:201061-204062 GCA_020344715.1 Candidatus Bathyarchaeota archaeon
ATGACCCCGGCAATGTCTGCCCAAGCGTCAATCGTCAATTCGGAGTCGCTTTCTGTCAATCTATCTGAATAAAAGTCTCTCAGGATCGGTCTAATCCATCACCGAATGACTTTCGACTGAAAAGAGAACATGTCAAGTTGAAAACGATTTGAATGGTTATCTCCAACCTCTCAAAGATTGTTTAACCGAGTTCTCAATGTTGTCCTTCAAAGTAGCGAATTGAGCGCTTATTCGCCTTGCATCATGCTTCAACATTCCCTGTTTTACTAGCTCCTTTTCAAAGGCTTTTCTCGCCTTTCTCACTTTCCAGTTCAGAGTTAACCATATCACGAGCAAGCTAGTCAACAGTTTGACCAGGGCGACACCGCTGCCGAAAACGTTCAGGATGAAGTGTGCGCTGTTGATCCTACCCATGGCATTCACCTGAAAACTAGAAGGAGAAGAGCCTATTCTTGCTCTTCCTCTTCTCGACGTTCTTCTGCAGTCTCCTTGTTGACTTGCTTCCCGATTCCAGCGAAGGTAAAATTGGGACCTCCCTTCTTGCCCGCTTTCTTGAGGATGTCTCCGAGGCTCGTGAAGACTCCCATGTAGTCTTCGGTCATCTTGACAGCCACATCGTCAGGCATTCCACTCTCCTTCAGTTCTTTGTAGAACGCAGCGGCTGCACGTCCCATGCTTTTACCTGCTTCCTCTGAGAACACGCTGCCTATTATGCTCTTTATCAGCGCTGGAACTTCGGTTGAAACTGCACTAAGAACTTGCCTGATTTCTTCTGCATCTTCATGACTTGTCTTTCTTTTTTCGGATTTCTCGATCAATGAATCCCACCTCCAACATAATTTGACTCAAATCAAACCACCTGATTGAGAAAGGTCTTTTTACGTGTAACGCATTTGGCGTGTTAGTGTTATCGCTTGACCTTTTCTATATTCCGCGGCAAGCATTGCCTCTCTAACCTGTTTTCTGACGCCCAAATTCAAAGCAGTCGTAAAACCTTCGTCGCCATTTTTCACCTGATTGGCGAATTCAGCCTTGTCTGTTATGCCGTATAATCTTAGATTGTGAACCCTTGGCTTTCTCTTCTTGACCTGCATTTTTCTTAAATGCATCTCTGTCACCACTAGACTATAGGATTGGACACTTTAGTTTAGTATTCTGGGAAAAAGTGGTCAGACTAATGGTCACCAACTTCAACTAGCTCGTAGATAGTTCCGTAGCCTTCAACCTTTTTTACTACACCGTCTTTCTCTAGATGTTTTAAGCGTTCTCTAACGATTCTCCGTGATGCCTTTCCTCTCATGACTTGCACTTGACGAGTGATAGCCGAAATGTTTAGGCGTCCCTTCATGGCAAGGGCTTGAACGATGCATCGGGAAATGTCGTCTTGAGCAATGGGCTTGCGTTTCACATAGCGTTCCGCGGTTCTTAACCGTGACAATATCTTCAAGGGCTCGCCGTATAAACCTATGCTTGCTTTTGCCAGATGCAGAGAAGGTGTCAAGTCTGCATAGTTTGGGTTCCCTAGAATAGTGGCTTCTATGGTGTCAAGTCTCTTTACGATAAAGTCTAGCTTTTTACTCAGCTCTTCAAGAGTTTCGGCTTTGTTTTCTTCAGTCATCAGTTGCACGCACTGAAGCCATTGACAGCAGCTTGAAGCTTCCAATCATTTCAAACTGCTGAATCGTCTGATCCTTAGATGTCTTAAGAGCAAATTAAGAATTTATATACTACATAAGGGAAACCATGAATGGACGAGGGAGTCTAGTGGCTTCTGACCAGCTTTGGCTTTACATGCTAGTCGCTGGAGGTGCAATTGCAGTTGGTCTTTTCGCGTTTTATGTCACGAAAGGGAGGAAAAAGGCTGAGAAAGAAGATTTGAAGAAGGTGATTGAACCAAAGGAAAGCTGGCCGGCCTTCAGACCCCAACGCACAGTGACTCGGGAAGAAGCAAAGAATGCCAACAAAAAATTGAAAATGCTGCAGCTGGAAAGAGAAATTCTCAGCTACGCTATAAGGCGTCTTTATGAAGCCCAAGCAGAAGGCAGGATATCCGAAGAAGAACGAGAGAACTTGGCACGCAACTATAAAGCTAGAATGATGAATGTCCGCGATGCCATTTCAAAAAGCGAATCTGTTGTGGCGCTACAGGAACTTGAATCAATGCAGGAAGACCTCATCAAGCTATTCAGCGAACGCTTCGATGACTTGGGCAAGAAAGTTGAAGAACTAAGAACCCGTCTTGAAGTGAAACCAGTAAAGGAAATGCCAATTCCAGTTTCCACACCAAAAACATCAGCGCCACCCATGAAAGCGGAAAGGAAAGCTCGAAAACCACCGACCCCGCGCAAAACCGAAGCTGAAAGAAGAATTGAAGAAATCAGAGCAGAAGTAGAGAAAGTTCTAGAACGGCTGGGACAAATTGAAGTTGAAGGCTAAGCGCTCAAGTTGGATAGAGACCGCCAAAAGGAAAGCAGCCTCAGAAGCAGTAAAACACCTGAGAGACGGCTACATCGTCGGACTTGGAAGCGGCAGCACAGCAGCTTACGCTATCCAAGAAATGGGAAAAATAATTCAACGGAAAGGATGGCAGACTCTCGGCGTTCCCACCTCATACCAGGCTATGCAATTGGCTACAGAAAATGGAATTAGAATAACAACTCTCCAAGAACACCCTCAACTTGACCTTACAATCGACGGTGCCGATCAAATTGATGAACAGCTGAATCTAATTAAAGGAATGGGCGGCGCTCTCACACGAGAAAAAATCGTGGCGTCAGTTTCCAAACGAGTTGTGATAGCAGCAGATGAAAGAAAAATGGTAAAGACACTGGGCATTGACCAGCCAGTGCCAATCGAAGTGCTGCCCTTTGCAATCTTCGTGGTCACGCGAAGAATTCAGAGAATGAAGGGAAGACCATGCGTGCGCAAAACGAGTGGGAAGGTCGGTCCACTCGTAACCGATAATGGCAATTTCATTTTGGATGTAGATTTCGGACCAATA
>CP070828.1:204162-210759 GCA_020344715.1 Candidatus Bathyarchaeota archaeon
TAGATGAGCACACCACCAGGTTTGTGCAAAGCCTCGAAAAGGACGACGTCGTGTCCAAGCTTGACCAAGTATGCTGCGGCTGTTAAACCTGCTGGGCCCGCACCGACAATTGCGACTCTTCCTCCCGTGGAAGAGGGTCTCTGCGGAATTTCATAGCCTCGTTCTCTTTCTCGATCAGCCAAGAACCTCTCTATTCTTCCAATAGAGACTGGGTCACCAACTTTTCCCATTGTGCAATTTGCTTGGCATTGCTCTTCTTGTGGGCAGACTCTGCCGCAGATGGCTGGGAGACTGTTCTTTTCTTTGATTTTTCTTATCGCTTCGTCAAATTTGCGTTCTCTGACTAGACTGATGAATGTTGAGATGTCTACTTCCACTGGGCATCCTTGTATGCAGGGAGCCTTTGCGCATTGCAGGCATCTTTCTGCTTCAGCCATGACTTGCTCCTCTGTATAGCCTTGTGCCACTTCGTTGAAGTTTTGACTGCGTTTTTTTGGGTCTTGTTTGCGCATGGGGATGACTTCTTTCTTGAGCTTGGGTTTAGGTTTGCTCATTGGTTTATTCTCCCTCTTCGTGGAAAACAAAGGCGAGCTTTTCTTGTGGAGTAAACATCTTCAGTCGAGCCATCAGCTCCTCAAAATCAACTTGGTGCCCATCAAAATCTGGACCGTCGACGCATGCAAACATTGTTTGATCACCCACAGTTACTCTGCAAGCTCCACACATTCCCATAGCGTCAACCATTATGGGAATTAGGTTCACAATTGTGGGTATGCCTTTGGAACGGGTAAGCTCTGAAACTGCTTTTAACGTCACAATGGGTCCCATGACTACTACGCGGTCAATCTTCTTTTTCTCAAGCAACTCTTTGAGAAAGGCTAGTCCTTTGTGACCTTTTGTTCCGTCATCCGTGGTCACATAAAGCTCATCGCATATTTCTCGCATCTCTTTCTCGAAGATCAGTTGACCTTCGGTTCTCGCACCAACTACTCCGATGACGTTGTTGCCTGCTTCATGAAAGGCTCTAGCTTGAAAATGCAGAGGAGCCACCATCACACCGCCACCGACGCAAAGAACGGTTCCATAGTTTTCGATTTCAGCAGGCTTTCCTAGCGGACCCAATAGGTCAAAGATGTGGTCTCCTGCTTTTAGCTTTCCCAGCTTCTTGGTTGTTTTGCCGACTTCATGGCAGACCACCACTATGGTTCCTTTTTCAATGGAGGCGTCAGCAATGGTGAGTGGAATTCTTTCCCCGTTGTCATCCACTCTTAGCATTACAAATTGCCCAGGTTTGGCCTTCGCGGCTATTTCCTGAGCTGCAAACTCGAACAGATTGGTGTGAGAAACCAGTTCTCTTTTCGTCAGTATCTTGTACAGACTAGTCGCCCCCTTTGGCTCTCAGAGGGTTTGGTCCAAGCCTTCGTATCTTCTCCACAAAAGTTGTCATCATAGTCGCAAACTTGCGCCCTTCAGATGATGACGCGAAGTCAATTTCAAGGCGGTTCGAATCGATGCCAAGGGCTCCCAGAGATTTCTTCATCACATCTACCCTGTCTTTCGCTTTCACGTTACCATCAGTGTAGTGACAGTCGCCTATGAGGCATCCAGTTATGATGACTCCATCAGCGCCATTCTGAAAGGCCTTTAGAACGTGAAGCACATCCACTCTGCCACTGCATGGAACCCTGATAATGCGGATGTTCGGCGGATATTGAATTCTCGAAACACCCGCAAGATCAGCAGCGCCATAGGAACACCATTGGCATGCAAAACATAATACTGTAGGCTCGAAGCTTTCGGTTGAACTCACAGGTTTTTTCGATCTGAACAGCGCTTCAATTGCTGCTACAATCTGCTGGTCTGTAAAGTGTTTGAGTTGCATGGCTGCCATTGGACATTCCGCTGCACAAACGCCACATCCCTTGCAATTAGCTTCGACGATGTTGGGTAATCCAAAGGGTCCAGCTTCAACAGCGTTGAAAATACATGAAACAACACATGCGTCACAGTTGACACAGATGTTCTTGTCAACTGTCGCCTTGACGGCTCCGGCCTTTACCTTCTTGAGAGCCATCGGAATCCCAGCTCTAGAGGCAGTAGCATAGGCCTGAGTAATGCTCTCCGTCACATCTTTTGGTCCATGAGCAGTGCCGCAAACATATATGGCCTCTGATGCAAAGTCGACAGGCCTAAGTTTTGGATGAGCTTCAAAGAAGAAGCCATCCATGCCTAGAGGCACTTTGAGTATGGGAGAGAGTCTTCTGCCATCTTCATGTTGAACAAGAGGAGTAGATAAGACAACCAGACTACTATCTATTTTGATTTCGGCTCCCAAATAGGTGTCGTAAACTGTCACGGTTAGTTTTCCATCGGCACTTGTGGCGACCTTGGGAGGTTCGTCCGGATCGTAGCGGATGAAGCTGACGGAGTTCTCTCTAGCCTCACGGTAGAAATCTTCGTAATCTCCATAGGTTTGCAGGTCGCGGTACAGGATGACAACCTCTGTGTCGGGATATAGTTTTCTGAGAAGGAGGGCATTGTTAAGGGCTACCATGCAACATATCCTTGAACAATACGTTCGACCTGTCTTTTCCCGGGCTCCGACACATTGGATCATAACAACTTGTCTTGGCTTCCTTAATTCACCTGTTTTGAGGAGCTGTTCAAGCTCAAGCTGGGTCACCACATTTTCATTTTCCTTGTAGCCATACATTCCAGCAGGCGTGAACGCATCAGCTCCGGTGGCTACGATTATCGTTCCTACATGGATTTGTTCGCATTCGTTTGAATCATTCTTTTGAAGCGTTACGTCGAAGTTTCCGATGAACCCTTTCACTTCTTGAACGAGATGTGATGTATGGAGGTGAATGTTAGCGTTGGCCTTCACAGCTGTAACGGCTTCTTGGAGAACCTCTGAGGCATCACGCTCTGTGGGTTGCAGCTTGTGCAGGTGCCTCAACATTCCGCCGAGTTCTGCTTCCTTCTCGATCAAGTGGACATTAAAGCCTTGTCTCGCAAGGGAAATAGATGCAGTCATCCCAGCTATTCCGCCACCTATAACTAGGGCTGACTCGGTGATCTCGAGTTCTGGCTCTATCTGCGGTTCAAGGTAGCTAGCTCTTGCGACAGCCATTCTGATGAGGTCTTTGGCTTTTTCGGTTGCTTCTTTTGGAAAGTGCATGTGAACCCATGAAGACTGTTCGCGGATGTTGACCATTTCGAAAAGGTACTTGTTCAACCCCGCCTCTTCGCATGCCTTTCTAAATAAGGGTTCGTGTGTTGCAGGCGTGCACGAGGCAACTATCACGCGGTTCAGGCCGCAATTGCCTATACTTTCTTTGATGATGTCCAATCCTGCGGATGAACACATGTAAAGGTTTTCCTCAGCGCAAACAACGGCCGGCAGTGTTTGGGCATACGCCACAACAGCGGGTATGTCAATCACTCCGCCAATGTTGAAACCGCAGTGGCAGATAAAAACTCCAATCCTTATATCTTCTTTTTTCTTTGCCATTCGACTATCCTCCGGTAATAGTGGATATAGCTATCTCCGCGGCTCTAGCTGCCGCGGCGCTGGCTTGCGTTACTGACTCAGCAATATCTTTTGGACCTTGACAGTATCCGCAGACAAAGACTCCTTCCACGTTTGTTTCAACAGGCATAAGCAGAGAGTCTTTCGTTTCAAAAAAACCGTACTCGTTTAATCCGATATTAAGAATCTCCGCCAGGTGTTTGTTGTCTTCTCTTGGCATCAATGCTGGACACAGCACGACCAAATCAGCACGCAGCTCACTGAGTTTTCCTTCCGCGATATTCTCGTATCGAATCAAAAGATCCTTTGTCGTCGGGTCCTCTACGATTAAGGCCACCCGTCCATTAACGTATTTGACTTTTCTTTCGTCTCTAGCTGTGTTGACGAATTCTTGAAACCGTTTTCCGAAGACTCTTAGATCGGTGTATAGAATATAGACCTCACAAGTAGGTTCGTGTTCCCTGATCAAAATTGCCTCTTTTGTTGCGTACATGCAGCACACGCTGGAGCAGTACGGCAACCCTTTCTGCAAGGCTCTTGAGCCAACACACTGTATAAAAGCAATCCTGCGTGGATGCTTGCTACTTGAAGGAGTCAATAGCTCTCCGCGGGTTGGTCCTGATGCGTTTATGAGTCTTTCAAGTTCTAGCGACAAGAGAACGTTCTTGTATCGTTTATAGCCGTACTCGCTTATCGATGCTGGATCGTAGAGCTTTAGACCTGTGGCCAATATTATACTTGCAACGTCAAGTGTTGTCTCTTCACGCTTCTGGTTGAAGTTGATTGCATGAGCTGGGCAGAATTTCTCGCATACTTTGCACACTCCTTTCTGGAAATACAAGCAGCGGTCTTCGTCTATAGCAGTTATGCGGGGTACTGCTTGAGGAAAGGTCATGTAGATGGCTTTTCGCGTTCCCATGCCCATGTCGAATTCGCTGGGTACCTTGACAGGACACTTTTCAGCGCACACACCGCAACCAGTACATTTGTCATCGTCAACAAACCTAGGGTTTTTCACAATTTTGACCTTGAAGTCCCCCGCAGACCCAGCAACTTCTTGGACTTCTGAACACGTGAGCAGGTTAATATTTGGGTGACGAAAACACTCAATCATCTTTGGGGCTAGTATGCATATTGAACAGTCCATTGTTGGGAATGTTTTATCAAGCTGTGCCATTCGTCCTCCAATGCTTGGAGATTTCTCGACAAGATAGACCCTAGAGCCGCGGTTGGCGAGATCCAGAGATGCTTGCATCCCAGCTATGCCTCCGCCAACCACAAGTACTGCGTTATTGTTCAAGGTGATTTCCTCATGTCTGTCTGCATGTTTTAGAAAGAAAGGCGTATGTATGTTCCTATAAATAAATATCGTTTCGAACAGAATCATTTCAGAATTCGGCAGGAACGGCTTAGCTATCCAATATGATGGTAGAGACGAATTCTGTGCCTAGGGATTCGAGCGATTGCCGCCATGATGGGTCGCACGCCGGATCAAACTATTTGGCTAATCCTTCAGCAAGGTTTCAAGCGCATCCATCGAGGCTGGGTTCTACTGCTCCAAATTTCTCACTACTCATTGATCCTCGGTGTTTTGTGAAGAAACTTGTGTTTGACCTTTGAAGTATGATGAATTTGAGATTGTGGACTGCAAATTTTTGAATTGCAGGATTACTGCAGATCATCAATGATTTATAGGGAAGTCCATGTATGTAGCTTTTGATTGAGATGTTGTTGACCAATAAAGAGATTTTAGCTTCAGCAGAGGCTGGGAAGTATGCGGTAGGAGCTTTCAATATTCACAATTTGGAAAGCCTCCAAGCGGCTGCTACGGCTGCTCAAGAGGAAAACTCTCCGGTGATAGTGGCTGTGACGCCGAGTGCGATCAAATATGCTGGTTTAGGCTATCTTGCCGAAGTTGCGAAGACGGCAGCTCAATCTTCGTCTTTGTCCATGTCGCTGCACCTTGATCATGGAAAAGACATCGATACCATTGTGAAGTGTGTGGATGCAGGGTTTACATCTGTTATGATTGATGGTTCGCATCTCAGCTTTGAGGAGAACATTGCTCTGACGAAGGAGGTTGTTGACTTGGCTCATCCAAGAAAAGCAGCTGTGGAGGCAGAACTTGGGAGACTCGCTGGGTTTGAAGAGATTGCGGTTGAGAGGAGAGAAGCTGCGCTCACTGATCCCCAAGCCGCGCGTGAATTTGTTAGACGCACAAGCGTCGATGCCCTTGCAGTGGCGATTGGCACTTCACATGGTGCTTATAAATTCAAAGGCGAGCCCAAACTGGACTACAAGCGGTTAACTGAGATTAAGGAAAAAGTTAGCGTCCCTCTGGTTTTGCATGGAGCCTCTGGGGTCCCAGCATGGATAGTTAGAAAAGCCACAAAATATGGAGCAGAACTTGCCGGTGCAAAAGGCATGCCGGACGAAAGCATAAAGCAAGCTATAAGGTTGGGGGTGACGAAGATTAACATAGACACCGACCTAAGACTTGCCTTCGCAGCTACGGTACGAGAGGTCTTGACCAGCACGCCAACAGAGTTTGACCCAAGGAAAATTCTAGGACCAGCGAGAGAAGCCATGAAAGAGGTTGTGAGAGGCAAAATGCGTCTGTTTGATAGTTCGGGCAGAGCCTAGGTGCATGAGGAGAGTAAGATGAAAGTAGGCATTTTGAGCGGAGGAGGAGACGCGCCTGGAATTAATGCGGTGATTAGAGCAGTAGTTCGTAAAGGCATTCTTCGCTACAGGATGGAACTGGTAGGCATCAAAGACGGGTGGAAAGGGCTTCTAGAGGGAGATTTTATGCCGCTGACTCCTTCGGCAATTCGGGGCATACTTCATCTCGGGGGCTCCATTCTTGGAACTTCCAGAACCAATCCGTTCAAGGGTCAAGATGGACCTCAAAGAATATTTGAAAATGTCAAGAAGCTGAGTCTAGAAGCTGTAGTTGTGATTGGAGGAGACGACACCCAGAAGGTAGCCCACAAGCTCTACGAAATGGGGCTTCCTTGTGTTTCAGTGCCCAAGACGATTGACAATGATTTGGCTCACACCGACTA
>CP070828.1:210859-214015 GCA_020344715.1 Candidatus Bathyarchaeota archaeon
GGGGTAGAGACCTACTTGCAATGATAGTACTAGCAATACCAATTGATTTGGAAAACGCAGTTATCATAGTTTTGGGAGCAGCCACATTCGGGACATTGCTTGGGGCTTTGGCAGGCTACATGGGCGGAGCAATCGATGAACTAATACTCAGAATCACCGACATCTTCTTAGCATTCCCAGGGCTGGTACTCGCACTTGTCTTTGCCGCGTTGTTTGGCAGGTCAATACCTACGCTGAGACTAGCCATTCTTTTGGTCTGGTGGCCAACCTACGTTAGATTAATGAGAGGGCAAATACTGAGCGAAAAGGGAAAAGCCTACGTTGAAGCATTAAGAGCACTCGGCGCTGGCCATCTGAGAATCCTATTTATGAATGTTATACCCAATTCTATATATCCAATACTCGTTCAAGGAACGATGGACTTCGGAGGCGTCGTTCTAACATTTTCAGCCTTAATGTTTCTCGGATTCTCTCCCACTCCATCCCTCCCAGAACTGGGCAATCTGGCTGCGGATGGGTATAAACACATTTTTGAAGCTCCTTGGCTGATCATCTTTCCTGGACTCGTAATGCTCTTGATAGCTTTAGGTTTCAACCTGGTAGGAGACGGCTTAAGAGATGTACTTGACCCCAGACTCAGAAGGTAGCAAAGCTTTCGGTGTAGGCAAATGAGAGAAAATGATGTGATCCTCGAAGTCAAAGATTTGCGATTGGATTTTCGAACATATAGAGGTAGGGTCAAAGCCCTAAACGGTGTGTATCTAAAGCTATTCAAAGGCGAAGTCCTCGGTCTTGTTGGAGAGTCGGGTTGTGGCAAGTCAGTTACGGCACTATCCACAATCAATCTGCTCACTGAGAACGCGGAGATTCTCGGCGGACAGATTCTGCTTAATGGAACAAACCTCTTGGAAAAATCAAAATATCAAATAAGAGACATAAGAGCCAAGGAGATTGCGTCTGTCTTTCAAGACCCCATGACTTTTCTCAACCCTGTCCTAACCATAAAGACTCAGCTAGAAGAGACATTCAAGCTCAACATGGACGGATTGAAACACGCAGCAACGGTTCAGCAAAACAAAGGAAAAAACATAACCTATCTCGATTATCTTGCTCTGAAAGAGCAATCTTTGTCCAAACATCAAGAGAACGAAAAGGTGTCGAGAGGGGAAATCAAAAAGATACTGAAGACACTTTGTGTCGATGTTCTGCGAATAGTCAAGCTCCCGGACCCAGAGAGGATTCTGCGGGAATACCCATTCGCTTTGTCTGGTGGCATGCGACAGCGATGCATGATCGCAATGGCACTAGCCAGAAGACCGTCGATTTTCATAGCCGACGAGATCACGACAGCAGTAGATGTGACGATTCAAGCTCAAATTCTGCACCTGATGAGAGAACTGAGAAGCGTTATAGAAGCTTCCACTCTCTTGATCACTCACGACCTCTCTGTTGCTGCGGAAATTGCAGATAGAGTTGCAGTGATGTATGGCGGAAACGTAGTTGAAGTGTCCTCCACCCGGAGCATTTTCAAAGAACCGCTTCATCCCTACACACAAATGCTAATGAAAGCAATTCCAGACATAGCCAAACCTGTGAAAAGACTTGAATCAATTCCGGGAATAGTCCCGGATCTAATTGATCCGCCTTCGGGCTGCCGCTTTCATCCACGTTGCCCACACGTCATGCCCGTGTGCAAGGAGAAGTTTCCAAACACTAAAGATGTCAGAAAAAACCATGAAGTAGCCTGCTACCTGTATTGAGGTGACTGAAGTGAAAGAAACTGCGATCCTAGTCGTCAACGATCTTAAAACATGGTTTCCCATCAAAAGCGGACTTCTTCAAAGAACAAAGAATTATGTCAAGGCTGTAGATGGAATTAGCTTTAGCGTTCACAAAGGAGAAACCTTCGGACTGGTCGGTGAATCTGGCTCTGGAAAAACAACAGCAGCTAGAAGCATCTTGAGGCTCATTGAACCAACTGCAGGAGAAATGTACTTTGACGGCACGAGCGTGACAAAAGCCAACAGGAGAGAATTGAGAGAACTACGTCGAAGAATGCAGATCATCTTTCAAGATCCATATGCTTCGTTGGATGGGAGACAAACTGTGAATTCCATGCTCAGGGAAACAATGAAGATTCACAGGATGGCATCCAACCGGTCCGAAGCTCATGAAAGGGCTGCAAGAATGCTGCAGATTGTCGGACTGAGTGAAGACCATCTCTACAGATTTCCCCACGAGTTCAGCGGTGGTCAAAGACAGAGAATAGCCGTAGCTCGCGTCCTAACAGTGAACCCAGAATTTGTCATCCTTGATGAACCCACATCGTTTCTCGACGTGTCAGTTCAAGCAAAAGTCCTGAACCTCTTGAATGAACTCCAGGACAAGCTTGACCTGACCTATCTGTTCATTTCTCACAATTTAGCGGTAGTTCACCACATGAGCGATAGAGTCGGCGTCATGTATCTAGGCAAAATTGTGGAACTAGCAGACAAGAATGCCGTTTATCACTCGCCCAAACATCCGTACACTTTTCATCTGATGGCGGCTATACCGCTGCCGGACCCCGAGGCTCAAAGAGAAGAAGTGCTGTTAAAGGGCGACGTTCCCAGTCCAGTTGACATCCCTCCAGGCTGTCGTTTTCGTCCCAGATGTCCATATGCAACTGACCGATGCTTGAAAGAAGAGCCTCCGCTCTATGAAGAAAATGGCCATTCTGTGGCATGCCACTACGTGATAAATTTTGAGAGAGGAGAGGTGAAATCAGAACGGTGAGAAAAACGTGGCAAAAGATGAAAACAAAGGCCTAGGCTGGAAAGACTATGTCGCCCTCTTCATTGCGATGTTAACTACAACCTTTCTGCCTCTCGTGATAATTGTCCTGATCTTGCTTGTTGCCTTGCTCGTTCTTATTCTACTCGGATGAATCTGACATTAACCGGCTTGGAAATGATGATAGTTCGCGTGTGCAACAATAGATGGAAAAAGACCCATGAATCGAAAAGCATGAGCCAGCCTTCTTGAATTGAAAGTTCTCTCATGATCCGAATTAGACAGAACCACTAGGACAAATGATAAAGGCATTACTGTAAACTCAGAGTGCAAGGAGCGTTCTCCACCGTTGAACCTGAAAATTGCAGATGCTACCGTTGTCAC
>CP070828.1:214115-218584 GCA_020344715.1 Candidatus Bathyarchaeota archaeon
CGAAGCGATCCAGAAGCTGCTGTTAGGATCTGGAACGAAACGGAAGATTCTGGGAGAAAACGCGGCAAGATTGCTAAAGCTTTAACGTTCTCTAGCTGACGATGCAGTGTTCTCTTCGGAACCCTTCAAAAGAGCCTTCAAGATGTTTTGGAATATAGGCATCTCCGAAACATTCACTATCGGCAGCTTGACTCCCCTTTCAACCTCATAGGTCTTGGATCGCCTTGGAAACGTCGTATAGCAGACCTGGCTTATCAGGAATTCCTTTGTTCTTATTTCATGCTCAAAGGATTATTCGTAAACCTCAAGACAGAGCAGATAACCGTCAATCCAGTAGAGCCGGTTAGCCCCGTACGTACTGGCACACCACGCAAGGTCATCCAGCTGTCGTTTGTCTGCACCTAGAATGATCACTTTTCTCGTCGGCGTAACTTCGACTTTCACGCGGGGTCTTTCTCCTTGTAAGGCTTGTGCAACACACGCCGGACCTTTTCCGATATCTTCGGCCCAAGCCCATGAACATCTTCAGCCCATCTCTCCATGTTCAACAAGGCGTTCATCGGCGTCTGATACGCACTGAGAATAGACAAGGCCCTTTCTCGTCCAATGTTGGGCAAACTCGCCATGAAAAAGATTTGAGCGTCGGCTAATGTTTCGGTTTTCTTTACGGGATGCACCACCGGCGGTCTTTTTTTCACAAATTGCTCTTGCTTTGCCGCTGTATATAAAAAGTCTACTGTTTCCTTGTAGCTGGTCGTGTGGATCATGGCAATTCCCTGCCTGGCCAGGAAGAACATTGCCCCCCAGACTGAAGACGGTTGAATTCGACTGAACTTGTAGATTATCGGCAGATACCCTTCGATCAGGATGAAAGGCTTTGTGTACACTTCTTGCAGTTTGAACAGCTGCTCAAAAAGGTGGCGTCGCGTCAACGTGTAGATGAAATCGTGAACTGTTTTCCTTTCTACCGCACAAGCATCAGAAAGCACATAATCGCCTTTTGGAAGAGCTTTCATCACAATCTCGGCGCCCTTCTCCCGCAACCCCTTCACTATTTTCGGAGAAGCGCTAGCCTCCCTTGAATCCACGATGATTACAGGCCGCTCTTTGTCACGTTCTTTAATGTATGGCACCAAAGTTTCAGTTCCCGACATGTCACTTACACAGCTCTTTCTAAATGCTAATCGACAAATTATTGACTAATAGCAAAATGCAAAGATTTTAGAGTTCTGTATCCATCTCGTACACCATTCTGAAAAGATTCGCTGAAGCATAGAATTTTTTCAACGTGCGCGGAAAATCGTGTACCTTTCATTGAAGGCTGGAAGAAATTGCTTGATTCTGGGTCCTGTAGTCAATCATTCGTTTCTGAGAAAAAAGCATTTGATGACAGAAACAAGTTGACGAAAGAAAACTCATGCTGCGTCCCTTGGCCTCAGGTTCTCCGTTGATTAGAGCCTATCTCGTGCTTCTCTTGGGAAGGGGTAAGTCTCCCAAGTCCTGATGAAAATCCGTACTAACGCTTTTTGTCTTGAGTGTTGTGCTTCAGCAGCACCGAGGCGACTTCAGAGGCTTCGTCGATTACAGACAAAGAATCCCGCAGCTTCTGAGCGTATTTCATCGCCCGCAACGTCTTGAAAACAGCAAAGCCTTTCTCCGTGATGGCGTAGAAGACTTGCTTATTGGAAGAACTTCGCTTTTCAACGACGTCATTCGCCACGAGAAACACCAGATGATGCTTGATCATCGGCGATTTCATACGTGTTTTGTATGCAATCTGATCCGTTTTTCGCGGTCGATCAACAAGAGTTTCAAGTATATTCAGGTATCTGTCTAGTTTTGAAGGTGACATGTATCGTTGCACGGTTTCTTGGTTTCTTCACAATGAGGATAAATCATTTAGGAATTGAGAATACGAATTGACAACCCATATTACACGGACATTTACTCTCTCATAAGGTCCATCTGTTCATTTCTTTTGGTGAAATGGCTCTATCGATGGTATTGAGCTCTATCCAAGATACGTTTCTATGGAGCCTAGGTTTCTCTGTAGTCTCTACTACAATTTGCGTGCGCGTTCAGGCAACTATTTCGAAACATGCCACCTAGAAATCGCTAGCCTCTCTATGGGACAATTCACTCTGGTTTGCAGATACGACCTCAAAATGACTGATAGCCCGTTGAGTATTAAATTGTAGAATAGCCTGCAACAATGCCGAAAATGAGATTCACGAATAAAAAGTGGAAAAGGAGCGGTCCTATCCTTTCTTGGTGATTTCCTTGACCACTCCAGCCGCCACGGTGGTTCCCATGTCTCGCACTGCAAACCGTCCCAGTTCTGGAAACGTGCTGTAGGTTTCGACTGCTATTGAATGAACAGGTTCAAGGCGAACAAGAGCTCCATCGCCAGTCTTCAAGAAAGACGGTTTCTCTTCAACTGTCTGACCAGTTCTCGGATCCAGTTTCTTGATCAGCTCTACAAATCGACAGGCAACTTGACCGGTGTGATAGTGAAGCACTGGTGTGTATCCGGCAGCAACTGCGGTCGGGTGATAGATGACAATGATTTGCCCAACGAATTCTTTGGCAACGGTTGGCGGGTTGTTGGGATGCCCCGCAACATCTCCTCTTCGTATGTTTTTCCTTTCGATTCCTCTGATGTTGAACCCTATGTTGTCACCAGGCTCGGCCTTGGGAACTCTAACGTGATGAGTCTCAATGGATTTTGCTTCTCCCTGCACATTCGCTGGCATGAAAACCAACGTATCACCTTCTTTCAACACACCAGTTTCTACACGTCCGACTGGAACGGTGCCCACACCAGTGATTGTATAGACATCCTGTAAGGGCAAACGCAGCGGTTTGTCTACAGGCTTAGGTGGTAAATCGAACGCGTCAAAGGCTTCGAAGAGAGATGGTCCTTTATACCAAGGCATTTTTTCACTTAGTTTGACGAGATTATCGCCTGTCCAGCCCGAGGTTGGTACAAACGAGATCTTTTCAACCTTGAATCCGACCATTTTGAGCATACGGGAAACTTCATTCTTGATTTCTTCGTAGCGTTCTTGGTTCCAGTTAACCGATGCGTCGTCCATTTTGTTTATCGCAACGACAAGTTGCTTGACTCCTAACGTGAAAGCTAGGAAAGCATGTTCCTTAGTTTGCCCGCCAGGGCCTATGCCCGCCTCAAATTCTCCTCTTTTTGCGGAAACAAAAAGGGCGGCAGCGTCAGCTTGACTAGCTCCTGTGACCATGTTTTTCACGAAGTCTCTGTGACCCGGTGAGTCAATAACCGTGAAGAAATATTTCGGCGTTTCAAATCTGAGGAAGGCAAGATCGATAGTCAGACCTCGTTCCCGTTCTTCTTTGAGTTTGTCGAGAACCCAAGCGAACTTGAACGTCTCTTTGCCCAGTTTCTTTGCTTCCTCCTCGAAGGCTTTGACTCTGCGCTCATCAATGGTTCCTGTTAGGTAGAAAAGATGACCTACCGTTGTGGATTTTCCGTGGTCAACGTGTCCCATGACAACGAGGTTCAAATGCGGCTTCTCTGTTTTGCTCATTTTTTCATCCTCATACTTACCTTTTCTTTGATTGTTCCTCAAATATTGGTGAAATTCGTATCAACAAACGTCGCTTCGATTATTTATCCTTTTTGAAACCTAAGCTGTACGGGACTCATCAAACTCAGCATGCGTCTTCTAGAGACTCGTCCATAAAGTGTAGAATAACCCAAACCCAACTATCCACGTTACGAAATAGGCACCGATACCTGTTGTGGCAATCTTAGAGGGCTTCTCGACTAGAGCGATGAATTTCCATTTGAAAATGTAGTATGCGACCATGTAGACAATTAAGGCTACGGACAGGCTAGAGAAAATGCTCAGACCGGGAGAGAAGATGTTCAGCAATAGACAGAGAAAGGCTGCGCCTACGCCAAGGGAGGCTCTGCTCCAATAGATTAACTTCAAGGGCTTCATCAAAGACACGCTCTAATGCTGGTTAATAGTGCCCTATACACCTTCTTACCTAGTATTAAAGAGTTTAATTAGTATTTTTCGAGACTGCCCTTTTTCCGCACGTAGATGTCAGTCAAATGAAACACAAGAATGCCAAAAAGAATCCAAGCCGCATCCAAAGCCAAAAGATGCAGAAAAATGTTGCCAATTACTTCCGGTTGGTAATTTTCGATTAGGAAAACCCGCATTCCAACCAAAGCAGGGGCTGTTGGGAATATCGCGCTTGCTTGTTGAGCTACTGTTGGGAGCACAACCAAAGGATAAACTACCGGAGAAAGTATCATCATAATACTGTGAAGTCCTTCAGCAACTATCCACCCCTCCTTCAAGACCAGACTAAGAGCGGAAACTAGGATACCGAAGCCATACAGAGCTAGCATCATAAGTACAAAGATCCCTAAGGCAGGCAGAATTCCCCCGATCTTCAGTCCCAAGCCGAAAACGGCGTATATA
>CP070828.1:218684-224885 GCA_020344715.1 Candidatus Bathyarchaeota archaeon
AACGTTTTACATGCTAAACGGAATCCTACCGATCAGTGGCGGCTCCTTTGGCGCAAATTTGGGGGCAACTTTTTGGTCAAAAGACACCTTGGAGGGCGTGACAAAGGATGACGAAGGATTCAGAAGTCTGAAGAAATCTGTTAAGAGATTTGCCACGTTTCTGAAGAAATTTGAGGGTCGAAAGCAGAGTTAGGGGTCCAAAACATGGCTGTCCAGATGAAAATGCGGAAAGAAGAGAAAGAGAAAACAAGGAAAGTTGCCTGGGGAATAACCGGGAGCGGAGACCGACTAGCCAAAACCATTGAGATTATGCAGCAGATAAAGAAACAATATCAAGCAAAAGTTGACATAGCGGTCTATCTTTCAAAAGCAGGAAATCTTGTTGCGAAATACTATAGGCTGGTTGATCAATTAACGGAGAGTTTTGGCAGAGTTCAGGTTGAGGTCGATGCGAACACGCCGTTTCTGGCCGGTCAATTACAGACAGGAAAATTTGAATTTCTGCTGATTGCTCCAGCGACGTCAAACACAGTTGCGAAGATTTCAACGGGAATGGCAGATACATTGCTATGCAACGCAGCCATCATGGGTCTAAAGGGTTTCGTTCCCGTCTACGTAATGCCTTCCGACTACAAAGAGGGAGAGATAGTTACAAAACTTCCTAGTGGACGGGACTTCAAATTGCGAATAAGAAAAGAAGATGTGGAACATGTCAAAAAGCTAGCGGCTATGGATGATGTGTTCATTCTAGAGAACCCTGAGGAGATCTTTCATGTTTTCACGAAGCATTTCGGGCAACAATACCTGTAGACACACTAGATCTCCATGCTTCTCTCGATCAGATATTCGAAACAACGTTTTTATGTGGGCTTTACACAGAACCTTGTTTGTGGGCGATGACGACTCTGGCCCCACTGAACAGATGATATAGATCTTGAGAGCGCGCTGCAAGAGGTGTGTAGCTGCACCCGCGCCAAGAATGCGAGAGCCCACACTACGACGTGGGGTAGCATGTTGCAGGCGTCCTAGGGGCACAAACCGTTATAGAAGAAAAGGGATTCAGGATACTTTGTGTAGTTATGTTTCCCTAATCTTTATATCACGAGGAGTTTTTTAGGGAGATGACTGGACACTGGAGGAATATGACTTTGAGTGAAGGATGGGTTCAGGTTTCCGAGAGAATCTTGGAGCAGATAAAGCACTTGGAAGAAACTGAGGACAAGGACAGACTCGAGCTGGTACGGTCCTTGAGTTTCATATTGCACGTTTTGCAACGCAGCCTGCTCGGTTGGATGCAGTGGGTAAACACGCCTGATATCATGACGAAATTCTCGCAGAAAGACCTGGAGCAGATAAACAAGAAACTGTCCGAGTTTACGCGTTCTTTTGTGGAATATGACTTGGAAGCGACCAGACTAGGGTCTAAGAGAGGGTTAAAAACTAGAAAGAGGGTCAAGAAGAAAAAAGAAGAAAGACCTGAAATATTTTACGTTTAACTTGGCGCCCGCCAAGTCTTTCCATTTTTGTAACTATAAATATCCGAGGTTGCGTTCTCTAGTTTGGAGAAAGGCGAAGTGAAGTGGAAACCATCATCGTTGTCACCGTGGTTTCTGTTTCTGCTTTGCCTCAACATCTTGGACATCTTGGTGACAAATCCCTCGTTTGAAGCTAATCCCTTCACTCTCTACATGTGGGGAAAGCTGGGAATTGTTCTTTCAGCTTGGATTAAGATTGGCCAAGTTCTGGTTTTCGGGTTCGTGTGTGTACTCGCAAAGAAAATCACAAAACCCATGGATTGGCGCCTCATCAAGAAGCTATTGTTGGGAACACTAGTTGTGCTGGTCACCTTCTACGTAGTCGTCGTAGTATGGAATACACTTCTCTACTTCTCGCTGCCGCTCGGATAGGTGTCAGAATTCCGTTTGATCCAATCAGATGCAGTCACATAGCTAGTCGTACACCGGCAGATGCATGGGATTTCGCTTGCTACCTGTCGCATCCTTGACAACCTGCAGTTCTTCTGCACGATGCAAAATATTAGTTTCAATGCTCTCCTCGATATTTCTTCTTTCTAATGAACAAAAACCATAAATTGATCAGCTCCCGAATAGAAGAGGGGAAGGATACAGGATGTTTTCATATTTCAGCGTTTTCAAGGATGAAAGCAAACTCGACATCAACTATGTGCCGCCACGTTTGCCTCATAGGAAAGCCGAGCTAGACCTCCTCAACCAGTTTTTCCGATTCACAATTGAGAATCCGGGAAGAATGACCCAGCGCGTGCTCATTGTTGGCAAAATTGGAACTGGAAAAACCGTGATCTCCCAGAGTTTTGGAGCCAACATGACCAAGCAAGCTCGACAGAGGAATGTCAATCTACACTATGTTCACGTCAACTGCCGTGAATGTAAAGGAAGTTTCTTCATGATTCTTCAACGAGTCATCCTCAGATTCTATCCGAATTTTCCGAAGAGAGGATATTCCGGCGAAGAGCTCTTGCAAGCGTTAATGCAAATTCTCGACGAAAAGAAAGCCTACGTCATATTGGCGTTAGATGAGTTGGAAGCGCTTGTTCAAAGCGAAGGGTCAGACCCCATATACAGTTTGACAAGAGTCCAGGAGGAACGCGCAGAAACCGCTCAACGACTATCGCTAATCGGGATCCTTCGAGAGATGCATCACCTCGACAAACTTGACCCAAGCACACGGAGCACCCTGCAACACAACATCGTACATTTCAAGGAATATTCGAAACCTCAACTTCGTGACATCCTAAACGACCGAATAACCTGGGCCTTCAAAGAAGACACCGTTCAAGCGCAAACCCTGGATGCCGTTGCTGAAGCTGCCGTTTCAGAGGGCGGCGACGCCCGCTATGCCATTGAACTGCTATGGAGAGCCGGCAAATATGCTGACACAGAAAGAGCAAAAGAAGTCTGGCCTGAACACGTACGCAAAGCCGCTAGCAGCGTGTATGCTGGTGTGCGAAAAGACACACTCGCCGAGTTGGGATTGCATGAACAACTGTTTCTCTTAGGAATTGCCCGACGGTTCAACCTGACCGATGCAGCGCATATTACGATGGGCGAAGCCGAAGAAGCCTACGCCATTGTTTGCGAAGAATTGGGCGAAAAAGAACGCAAGCACACCCAGTTGTGGAAATATGCCAAGCTGCTTTCGGTTTTAGAGATAATCGGGACCCAACCTTCCAGCCTCGGACACCGAGGAAAAACGACGTTTATCAGTCTGCCCACAACACCGGCTTCAGAACTAGAGCGAGAACTTAGCCGGATCCTTCGCATCCAGGCAACCTAGCGTGGAGGAGGTTTCGGGCTGCCGATTGAAGACGTGTTTTCTTCCAAAGGACGGGTTAGAATCCTACGCATTCTCGCAGACATCGGTGAACTAAACATTTCGGAGATTGCCCGCCGCGCAGGCCTCAACTATGCAACAACCAACCAACACCTCAGAGCTCTCGAATCCCACCAGCTTGTCACGCACAAGAAGTTTGGAAGAATTCGTATCTTCAGATACAACGAAGAGAATTCCAAGGCTAGAATGATAAGACAAATTGTGGAGCTCTGGAATGAATAGCGTTATGCACGCACAAGAAAGATTGGTCTACTTGGCTTTCCAAACTTTTAGCTACCACAGTTTTGTTTGATCGCTGACAGTTCGTTTCGACTGCAGATCATCCTGATCACAGTGAGCTCGCGCCTTTCGTTCTTTCGGCACAAAGAATAAGAACGCCCTGTCCTTATACTAGCCGTGTGATTGGAATGGGAGAAATATCCTGTCCAAAGTGCGGAAAAAAATCGCCCGAACAGGCAAGTTTCTGTCCTAGCTGTGGATCGCCGTTAACAAAGCCAAAATCGCCGGAGATGATTGTTGTTACTACGCCCACGGTTCCAGGCTATGAAATCGTCAAGGTGTTAGGAACCGTTCATGGTTTGACTGTGCGCACAAGAGGTGTCGGGGGAAAAATCGTGGCTGCGGTCGAAGGCGTGTTCGGTGGTGAAGTGACATCCTACAGCTACGAAGCGGAGAAGGCCAGAAATGAATCCCTGCAAAGGTTAACTGAAGAAGCTCGCAAACTGGGAGCCAGTGCTATTGTTGGAGCAGATTTCGAAACCAGTGACATTCTGCAAGGAACCGCCACACTGTTCTCTGCGTACGGAACTGCAGTAATCGTCAGACCCATCAAGCAGTGATTCGGACCAGTGAATGGACCAGAACGGTGAACTAGGGAACTCTGGCAAACCCTCATTTCTTTAGACACCGAACTGTCTCGAGATCTTTTAGGTTCACTCTCATCTCGCAGGTGTTATCATTAACGACTAGGTGGATTATCGGGGTTTAGGTAGGTTTTTCCAGTGAAAAGGTGCTTGTCATGTTCATACTAGGTTGCCCGCGTTTGCGTTCAAGTTGTGGTATAAATCATGAATGCAGACTCTACCGTTTCCAATCTAGGAGTCTCTTTTCACCTTCAATCTTCTTTAGCTTGGTGATATCTTGTGTTACTTCCAGCGTTCCCATGTACTTTCCGTTTTGATCTCGAACTGGGAAATACCTGATGTGAATCGTCCTTGCTCCTTGTTGGATCCAAAACTCTGCTACGTTCTCTTTTCCATTCTTGAAGCTGTTCACGATTTCATTGACGATATGAACGCTTTTGGGAGGATGGCATTGTTGAACCTTCCTGCCGACGATCGCTTTTGTCCGCGCGAAGATTCTGTTCCCGAGTTTGTTGAAGTATCGAACTGTGTCGTCCCTGTCGACAAACGTGATGTCGATCGGAAGAGAATTCAAGATTGCTTCAAGTTCATCTTTTGAGGCAGCTCCGGTTTCAAATCGTAGCGGTTCTTCACTCATTCTTCAGTCACCCACTTTCCAACTGAAACTAAGATACCACAGATATTGAAGAACAAGGGTTCTTGAGCTTTGTGTAGGTCATGAAACAACACTTACGTTCACCGCCGTCTTGCCTATTCTCTTCTATTGAAAGGGCAGACTTTGATGCAAACGCTGCAGTCAACTCCCTTTTCGCTCCAGAATCTAAAACACTTTTCTCCATCGACCTGCCATTTCAGTATTCCTGAGTTGTTGGATGCGGTGATGGCTTCAGCGGTTCTGTTCTCGCTGATGGCGTGAGCCTGACAGTTCTCGAGACATCGTCTACACGTCTCGCAAAACCGCTGCACTCCAAGGCTAATTGGCTTGTCAGGCGTCAGTGGAAGGTCGGTAAGCACCTTGCAGAGCCTTACTCTCGGTCCAAATTGTGGGGTGATCAATAAACCGTTCCGGCCAAGTTCACCCAATCCGGCGTCAATAGCCAGTGGAATGCTGAGTGCCGTGTCGTTACCGCACGGAAGCGCTTGGTAGCCTAGATTTCGGATAAATTCAGCTAGAAGGCTGGAGGCGAAAGCCATCCGAGAATATCCCAGTCCCGTTGCGGTGGACGCTTCCAGGTCTGACCTCTCTATTCGGTCGCAATCCATTTTTATGGCCATAACAATTGCCGATTTAACCTGCTTGGAAAGACTTATCGGGGCATTCTTTCCAGTTAGCCTGTTGTACGCGTGAGAGTAGACCCAAAAGTCGTTCAATCGGGCTATCCCAATAAGATCAGCCCCATAGAACCTTGCCACACGCTTTATCTTCGCAGACATGCGTGTTGGGTCAAATCTTTGGAGTTTCTGGAACTCGAGGTTTGAGTCCAAGCTTTCCTCGGGTTCTTCGAGGCTTTCCCAAGAGTAAAGCCCGTCGTTCCCGTGCATGAATCCCGCGAAGGTTCCTAAGGTATTCGCCACGTACCACGACGCATCTCTCAGCGCAGAAGATTCGCGCGAGTGCTTCTTTCGAATTCGCGTCCGTCGAGCCGTTTGATAGGCGTGTTTCAACTGCTGAATTGAAGGATCCCAAGCTGTCCTGCTCAGCACCGTGCGTTTCTGATTGAAGCGGTTGAGTTTCCCAACTACGTGATACGTTGGCTTATTCGCAATTTTCGCTTTCAATGGCTTTCCTCGAAGGGAAAGAAGGGCTCTGAGACAGAAATAGTTTCCCAAATCTCTTTCAGGTCGACGCTTTCACTGAGTGGGGACAGATAAATAAGCTTCGTCTAGTCAAGTGTTTCAGTTAGAACGTGGTTGACATGTCAATGGTTGATGTCACGCAGAAGCCCCAAGTCCATCGCGAAGCGAT
>CP070828.1:224985-227587 GCA_020344715.1 Candidatus Bathyarchaeota archaeon
CTTGCAGCAGGAATAGTCGATTTGAAAACCATCAATGCGGCTGATCCCTATCCTCCGCCAGACGAACCTAGCCATGTCCGCCCAAGAATGAAAGACACGTTGACCAAGTTGAAAAGAATCCTAAGAAAATACTGGACGTGCTTCAGGTAGACAATGGCAGTCTTATTTCTCGTGCGCTAAAAAACTCAAATTGTTCTTCCTTCAGATCTAACCTGAGGGTGACGGCTTCTGTCAATAACCATCCGGCAAGCTTGCTTGAATGACCTGGAAACACTCTGCAAAATCGAAGAAGAGTGTTTCACGCGTGAACCTTTCTCCGAAGAACAAATAGCTTATTTTCTGGGATCCTCGAAAGCCGTGAGCCTAAAAGCGCAAGTTGATGGCGAAATCGCGGGGTTTGTTCTTGGCTTGATTGAGCGATCCGGAAACCTATTGGTTGGTCACATCTACACGCTCGATGTTGCTCCGAGGTATCGAAGAATCGGAATTGGAGTAAGACTGCTTGAAGAAGTTGAGAATAGCTTCAGACGAGAAGATGCAGAAGCGTGTGTTCTCGAGGTCCGCGTCAGCAACCTAGTAGCTCGCAAGCTCTATCGAAAGCAAGGCTACATTGAACATAGAAAGCTGGACAACTTCTACGCAAAGGGAATTCACGGGATCCAACTTGAAAAGAAACTGAAAAAATAGTCAAATCTCACAATTTTTGTCAGCAATCTTGTTTCATATTTCGTGGCAACTGAACGCATGTTTCTGAGAGGCTAACCAAGCAGAGAAAGAAGGCCTCGCTCTGTGAATACTACTAGTCTATCGCCCACAGATACAGCTGCGTTTTTTCATCTAGTTTTCTCTGGAGCCCGCTATCTGGCGCTTCAATGAGAACAAGTTCTCCAGTTGCAGCGACAATGCAGCCAGGCAAGACGTGGCCGCCAAAGACCTTGCCCTTCCGATTTGAAACCGTGATATGGGCATGAACGATGGGATCTTTTTCTTTGGTAGAGATGTTGCCCATACATGACACAATTTCCAATGGCTCAGTCATTTCAATGGGCTCGTATTCTCCTTTGTGAAAGAATCCCATTTCTGCCTTCTTCAATGTTCCTATGAGGGTGAAGGATCCGGCTTTGATTTGCCTTTTCTTCGCCATTTGTGTAATCGCTTCAAGCAGGTCTTCGTCTTCGAAGAGTCTTCCGAAAATTGTTCTTCCAATTTTAGCTTTAACTGACTTCATGGGTTTTGTCTCCCATCTCACAAGAAAGGTGTGTGCTTTTCAGGATTGCGGTGAAACCTCGTTGGCGCGAGGTTTTGTCGAAACATAAGTTATAAATGGACGGTTGAATTGAACCTATAGTTTGAGGAGAATAGCTGGAATGGTTAGGCGTTCACGAGAGGACGCTCAACGCATGCTGCGAGCTCTTGCCGTGCTTGCGAGAAACACGACGTGGAAATGCGGCAGAGTTGAACGGCTAGTCGTGAACCACTTGAGGGAGCAGCTTAGAAAGTTCGGAAAGGCTCAGTCGCCTGTTAGAGAGATGCTGCACAGATTCAAGTTGAAAGGAAAACAGAAAAGCGAATTTTTCGACGCCATAAAGCGTTTGGAAAGACGCCACATAATCCGAATCGAAGGCTTCTAACAAGATGGGTGCGTTCTAGGTGATCCACATGGACATCCCGAATAGCTGATGCTCTGTTCCTCTTCTTGTTTCGTTGTCAAGACGAAAATTGATGCTCTGTCTGGATTGTTCAGAAACTTGAAAAGCCAGTTCAGAACTGGTGCAGTAAATCTCATATTTTCTCTTGTTTTGCCAAACTTGAACTTGGAGTCAGTGCTCAAAGCTATGATTAGCAGTTTGCTATTGTTTCCCTCATTTTTTCTATTCAGGGAAGATGATGCCCAGAGACCATATCAGGGCAATCCCCAAAACAAACAGAGCGAATTGAACCACAGATTTCTTGAAGCTTTTCTCCTCTTGCAACTCGGGAATCAACTCGGAAGCCGCAAGATAAATGAATCCACCAGCTGAAAGAGCTATCAATACCCCGCTTAACTGCTCAACCGTTTCTATTAAGAGAACTCCAGAAATTCCTCCAACAATCACTGCCAAGGCTACCACGAAGTTTAGCAACAGCGCTTTCCTTCGATTGAAACCTCCGAAAATCAGAATCCCGTAGTCTCCCATCTCCTGAGGGAGCTCATGAAAAATCACGGCAGCGGTTGCTGCCAATCCGACTGAGAGTCCAGTCAGGAAGCTCACGGCAATAATCATCCCATCAACGAAATTGTGAATACCGTCGCCGATAAGATTCAGATAAACAAAGCTCTTGGTCGCAGCCCGGTCAGCAGTTTTAACAGATATGTCCGTTTCATGACCGTGTCCATGATACCAATAAACAAACCGCTCAATGAAAAAGAAGAAGATGAACCCCATTGTGATGTAGATGTACGCAAAGGACTCTTCGTAGTGTTCGCGCGCTAGTTCTATGGCCTCTGGAAGAAGGTCGAAGTGCGCAGCTCCAAGGATTGACCCAGCGGAAAAGGCAATGAGTATCAACAAGATACTGTGTAGCGTCTTTTCTCTTAGAGATAGAGCATATATCCCAATCA
>CP070828.1:227687-233475 GCA_020344715.1 Candidatus Bathyarchaeota archaeon
AGAAGCTCGAGGTCAAAGAGCTGGACTACAATTTGAGCGCAGCACCACCACTATTCTGTATAGATCCCTATCTTTCATCGTTGCCGAGAAGCAAGAGAGAAGAAGCACAGAGAGCATATAACAGGGCAGCTAACATGGTGAGCAAATACGGTGAAGTCTCGCCTCCTGCTCTATTGGTAAAAGCAACAAGGTAATCTATCATGACAGCAAGACTCAATTTTTGCGTAGGAGGTTTCAAGAATGAGTAGATCGGTCAAAATAGTGGATTACGACCTTCAGTGGCCTATCGTCTATGAAGAAGAGAGGCATCGCATTCGTGAGGTTGTAGGAGATATCATTGCAGGAATCGAGCACATAGGAAGTACTTCTGTTCCCAACCTAGGAGCAAAACCGATAATTGACATAATGGTTGCGATTGACAAACTTGAGGATGCTGAAAAATGCATTAAACCTTTGCAGAAACTCCGCTATGAGTATCAGCCAGAACACGAAGCTGAAATGCCGGGAAGACGATTTTTTCGTAAAGGCAATCCTCCAAAGGAGCAGCATTACCATCTGCACATGGTTGAGTTAACAAGTGAGTTCTGGCAGAGACATCTACTGTTTCGTGATTACCTTCGAACTCATCCGGAAACGGCTCAAGAATACCACGAGTTGAAAAAACGACTGGCCGACAAGTATGGCGCCGACCGTGAAAGCTATACAGAAGCCAAGACCTCTTTCATCGAAGCTGTGCTCGAGGAGGCAAAAGCGGTACGACGCGTGCAATCTGGTGCTTGTTAGAGGGAAACTCTTGACAAAGATTGTGGCTCTCACGCATACTTTGGAGCCCATTTTCTGGGAACATATTAGCAGGGACATTCCCCATTTCTATTTCTTCGCTTTTGACTGGAAACACAACAGAGACAAAACGGAAATTCTCTTGGCTTTAGAAGGAAGTCGCATTGATGGAATGATGCTGGTTTACAATCAGAGCATTGTTCAGCTGAGAGGTTCTCACAAAGCGGTGAGGGCACTTGTCGGAAACTTGAATCTGGAGAAAGTCGAACTGCAGGCTCTCGATCAGCATAAACAATGCATCCTCGAGAGGTATAGCCCAACGTGGAGCCACCTGATGATGCTCATGACGCTCAACAAAGGAGAAGAACGGCTTCAGAAGACGCATCCGGTACAGGAGTTGAAGTTCTCAGATAGCGATCGAATAGCCGCCATAATGAGAGAAGCAGACCCAGAGTATTGGGGAGATCAAACTGGTCAACAGATTGTTGACAATATGAAGCAGAAGGTGACATGGCTCGGAATAAAGGTTCGTGAAGAACTAGTCTCACTTGGTAGTGCTCGTTTGACCGAATGGGCAGGTGTTGTCGGCGTAGTTGCGACACAAAAGGCTCACAGAAACCGAGGGTATGCAACATCCATAGTGTCCGAGCTGGTGAAGCGAATTCTGGAGAACCAGCCAACTGCTCTCATCTATGTTCTGATGGAGAATCAGTCTGCAATTCGAGCATATAGCAAGGTTGGATTCGAGCCCTACAGGCGATACTTTTTCATGAGAGGGGAAAGACGCAAGACTTCGAAGAAAACTGAGGACATGAACAGTATGTTCTAAAACTGGAATGCCGTCACATGGCCATAAAGGCAGTTCACAGTTTATGTCATTTCAGATTTGCTAGAAGCGCTGATATCGAAGCAGCTGCGAGTGCTAGAAGCTCAAAGATTTTATATGCTTCAACCATATTGCTGGCTGCGTACTCTACTTTCAATCCGTCAATTCTGTGGACGGTAGGTAACAACTCAGCAACGTCTGCGAAATGGCTTGCTAGGAAGGTCACACCGATATTCACCGGGTTCGTGGTTCGTAGTAACTTGGCTTTATCTGGTCTGAGATTTGCTACTGCTCTCCTAGTGGCTTTTCGAAGTTCCTTTTCGATTCTTGGCATGCTAGGACTTCTGGCTGAAGTTCTGCTCAAAGAACGTTTCAGAGTCACAGTTTCAGCCCACGGTGCATAGCGCTCAACATCATCCTGTAGAAGGCTAGCTTCACCCGCAACCAATATAACGGGCACATTCAAGTCTCCAGCGGTGTAGGCATTTAGGAGAAATTCACTCGCCGGAATTCCATTTACTTCTATCTTGTTGATGGTTCCACTGCTGTAGGTATGATCAAACGAAGATTTTGCAGTTCCGAATTTTGCGTGATATCCCAAAAACAGAGCCACGTTGCATCCCTCTACCCCGGAAACCATACTGATGGGTCGAGGGTACCCCCTGATAATCTCTACATATTCAGGTAGATCATCAACCAAAAGGTTAACCATTGGTCCATGACTGTCTGCAATGACAATTTCGTCAAAACCGTTCCTATTCAGCTCTTCGGCCACTATCAGTGTGACTTTTGTGGCAATTTTCCTGGCTTCGTCATACAATGTACCCTTCAAACTCAAGTGGCCGGGGATGACTACGTAGGGCATGCCTTCGAGATCCACCGAAAGAAAGGCTTTCACGAATATTCCCTGCACTATGGTCTACGAAAAGTGCTTTAAAGGATTTGGATTTCTAGAACTGCGCTTGAAATATTGAGATTATTAATGAAGAGACGGGTGTAAACTAAGACACGCTAGAAAGAGGCAAACTGATTTCTGAATGCGCTTATATTTCTTTGGGCGAGAAAGGCAGAAACTTGAAATACGTTGCATAGGAGAAATGCTAAGCAGGTGACTAAGATATGAGTAGAATTGTCGCCTATTGTGGGATAATCTGTTCTGATTGCCCAACTTTTAAGGCAACCAAAGCAAACGATGATGGTGAAAGACAAAGAGTTGCTGAACAATGGACCAAACAGTACGGCAAGGAGTTCAGAGTGGAAGATATCAACTGTGATAGTTGTTTGACGAGGGGGCCGAGAACTTTCAGTCACTGCGAAGTCTGTGAGATGAGAAAGTGTGCTCGAGAAAGAAATGTCGAGAATTGTGCTCATTGTGATGAGTATGCCTGTGAAAGACTGTCAAAGCTCTTCAATGAATATGAACCGGCAAAGGAAGTGTTAGATGAGATACGAGCATCTGCAAAGGGATGATCAGCCAAGCTGTGAGCACAAGGAATTCAGTTGTCATCCGCGAATTCTCGAAGAACCAAATATGAACCAAATGCTGGTTGAACTGCCATGAAAGATACTGAAGTAGACAACATGGTGAAAGACTGGTTTGCAGCAACCTCGAGACATGAGTGGCGACGCTTGAAACAAGATCCGTACCACCAAATCGAATTCATCGTAACCCTGCATTTTCTCCACAAATACTTGCCAGAAGAGGGTCTAATCCTAGATGCGGGCGGTGGACCTGGAAGATACACAATAGAACTTGCCAAACAAGGCTACGATGTTGTATTGCTTGACCTAGTTCCTGAAATGTTGAAATTAGCGGAGCGAAAAGTGAAGCGAGCTGGTTTACGCAGAAGGGTCAAGCAAATCGTTGAAGGGTCTATTGAAGATTTGTCCATGTTTGGTGACGCGACCTTTGATGCTGTGCTTTGCTTGGGATCACCACTAGGACATATATTGAACCAAGCACGAAGAGAAAAGGCGGCTAGAGAACTCGTGCGCGTGGGAAGAAAGAATATACCGATATTCGCTTCGGTAATCAGCCGCTTGGGAGTGCTGAAGACGCTTCTGATCAGAATTCAACATGAGATGCGCTATGCAAAGCACCATCTAACAGTGGGTGATTATATTCCAGGTGCTCATGGGGAAGGATTTACGGCGGCTCACTGGTTCTTGCCAGAAGAGCTTTGCGACCTTTTTGAAGCTCAGGGTGTTGAGGTGTTGGAGATGATTGGCCTGGAAGGTCTATCTTCGCATTTTCAGAAAGAAACGAATCGGTTATACAAGGATGAGGAGAAATGGAGAATCTGGATGGAAGTCTTACTCGAGACTTGTACACATCCCGCTGTTGTGGGGGGTTCTGAGCATTTCCTGCTCGTTGGTAGGAAGATAGAATAGGTGCTAGTTGATCCGCGCGCGTCACAAAAGTGCAAGAGAGATCGTTATGATAAAAGCAATAGTTTTTGATGTTGACGGAGTTTTGATAGACAGCAACAACATCATCGTGGAAGCCTATCAGAAGACAGCGGAGAAGCTAGGACTGCGAATTCCATCGTCACGTGAAATCGTTGATTTGATGGGTAGACCCCTAGCTGAAATCGTGAGGACTCTTTGGGCGAAGTCGGATGCCAAACTGTACACGGAAGAGTACAGAAGCCTGTTCATGGATGAGACACTCGTTATTCCAGCAATAGAAGATGCTGTGAAAGCTGTGAGCGTGATGCGAGAGTCGGGGCTTAGATTCGGAGTGCTGTCAGGAAAGATGCGGTTCTTCATCAAGAAGCACTTGAGGGAAGCAGGATTTGACATCAAATGGTTTGATACGATTGTTTCTTTCGAAACAACTAAGAAGCACAAACCGCATCCTGAGCCACTACTGTATGCGGTTAATCAACTTGGTGTGAAAACAGAAGAGACAGTATACGTCGGAGACTCGATATCTGACTACGAGTGCGCAAAAAATGCACAAGTCACGTACTTTGCGGTTCTAACAGGATCTTTAAAGAGAGAAGACCTGGAAAAGCTAGGAGTTAGAAACATAATAAATTCAGTTGCCGATTTACCTGAGCACTTGACAAAAATCTGATTAGGTGGCGAAGGGGCAGACCCGAAAGGGCCTTCATCCTTTCGAGCGTAGCGTGAAGCGCAGTCAAAGTAGCTAGTGGAGGTTCAAACGACTATTTGTTTACAAAGATTGTTTGGGTTGGGAAGGGCATTTTTATGCGTTCCTTCTCGAAAGCTTCCAAGATTGCGAAGTTGATTGCTTGTTGGGTCTCCCTGTACTTGACGTAATCGGGTGTTTTCATGTAGTATACGACTTCGAAGTTGTAGCTGAAATCTCCAAATTCCGTGAAGTGCACTCTGTCCAGCTCCGCCAGCTCTGTACTCTCTATTATCCTTGAAATCATCCCGGGGATTCTCCTGAGCTGTTCGACTGGAGTGTCGCAGGTTACGCCCAGCTTAAAGACGATTCTTCTCTTTTTCAGTTTCCTGAAGTTTCTTACGTTTGCTGTAGTGAGCTGTCTATTTGACATAACAAGTTCTTCACCCTGTAGCAGCTGCACCCGCGTGGATTTGATTCCGATTTTCTTAACCGTTCCTGAGAAATCACCTACAACGATGAAATCTCCTACCTCAAAAGGCCGGTCAAAATAGATAGAGAAGGCACTAAAGACATCACTCAGAACATTTTGCAGTGCCAGTGCAATAGCGATACCGCCAACACCAAGACCGACAACCAAGCCAGAAAGATCGATTCGGAATGCAACCAAAATAGCCAAGAAGGCAAAAAAATAGACAACCGCTTCAATGGATTTCTTGAGCACAAAGAGAAGATGCTCACTCAACTTCCGTCGACGCGCTGCACGCTTGGCGTACCAACTGATGAGCACGTTCAGGATTCTAGTTGTTATGAACGTAACAACCAGAATTCCAGCAATGGTAAATGCGGCTGCCAAAATTCCTGAATAGGACGCAGTGAAAGTCAGCGATTCTAAGCTGTAGTAGGCTCCAAAAAGAACAGCCAAAAGGATAACTGGGGCCTTGATATTGCGCAGTATCTCGTCATCCACTTTGGTCTTGGTCTTACTTGCCCATCTGGAAAGATACCTTCGAAAAACGAAGTATGCTGACCACCCAACAACGATTGTTAGAGCAAATACAATGATTGACGCGATGATTTCACTCGTA
>CP070828.1:233575-239971 GCA_020344715.1 Candidatus Bathyarchaeota archaeon
TACTTTCAGCGGATATCAACGAACATTTGGAGAGTCCGACTACGTAGTCTTGGGAGTACCTTTCGACGCAACCAGCACCTATCGAACAGGAGCAAGATTTGCACCCCTCGCTATTAGAGAAGCTTCCTTGAACATAGAAACCCACAGTTTCCGAAGCGGCATTGATCTAGAAGATCTAGGAATCCACGATTTAGGTGATTTGCATATCCTGGGGGAAACTGAAAGAACCCTCAAACGACTAGAAAAGGTTGCCCGAGAACTCTTGTCAACAAGGAAACTGCCAGTTTTCATCGGTGGAGAACATACCATAACTCTTGGTGTTGTTCGTGCAATTGGCAGAAACGCAGCCATACTAAACCTTGATGCTCACTTGGACCTTCGGAATGAATATATGGGCGTGGAAACCTCGCACACGACATTTATGCGTAGAATCCATGAGCAAGTACATCCTGTTCAAATCATAGAGATCGGCACACGGGCAGTTTGCAGAGAAGAACGTGAGTACGCCCAGAAACCAGATATTCACTTCGTAACTATCCAACAGATATATCACGATGGAATCGAGAGAATCTGCAAAGACATCCAAGAACTACTTGCTGATATTGAGAAAATCTATCTAACAATTGATATGGACGTACTCGACCCAGCATTTGCACCTGGAGTTCAGAATCCGGAAGCCGATGGTTTGACTATGAACGCTCTTCTGAACCTTGTAAACAGATTATGCGATCGACGAGTTGTTGCTCTTGACTTGGTGGAAGTTGCACCCAACTATGATAACGGCACAACTGCAATACAAGCCGCAAGAATATTGTTTGAAGCGCTATGTCAGCTTGAGAAGACAAAGAGGAACTAGTTCTATTCATCCAGTCTTCCAGAGTTTAGCGATGAAGAATCCATTGCAATTGTGAAGGTGTGGGTACAACCTCTGGCATTCAGCTTGTCCTCGGAGTCCCGACAAGCCAATTCTGGGCTGAGTTTCTACTAGAGTAAACTCTGGATACCATTTCAAGAATCTTTCGACGAGCATCTCGTTTTCTTCAAGAGTTATGCTGCACGTGGAGTATATCAGATGCCCCTCTTCCTTAACATGTTCAGCGCATTGTCGAAGCATTTTCCATTGAGTCTGCGCCATGTGGAAACCTGATCGTTTCGTTAACCTCCATTTTGCTGAAGGGGTCTTGCTGAAGGTTCCGGTGCTTGTGCATGGTGGGTCGAGGATCACGAGGTCAGCGGACAACTTGAGTGGAAGTGTGTGACACGCATCCGCGATGAATGGGACTGCAATCTTAACGCCCATCCGTTTTACTTGTCGTTGCCAGACATTCATTCTTCGCCTCGAATAGTCAATAGAAAATATATTACCCTTGTTTTGCATTAGCTGGGCCATGTAGCTGGTTTTTGCACCAGGCGCAGCACAAACATCAAGTACTATCATATTCGACTTGGGATTCGCAATCTCAGCTGCCAAACAACTTGCCATATCTTGAATGTAGAAGAGACCTTCGTGAAAGCTGCGAGTTCTCACGAGAGGTTTTCTTGTCTCAAGTAACCTGTATGTGTGCTTGAGGTTGGAAACCTTTTCTATGCGTATTCCTTCGCTTTTCAGTTTCTCTAGGATATGTTCTTCTGACGCTCTAAGCAGGTTTACTCTTAGATAAATGGACGGCTGATTCATTGTACCTTCTAGGAATCTGAGACCGTCGCTTCTTCCCAACAATCGAAAACAGTATTTCACAAACCATAGGGGATTATTCGTTAGCAGCGCTACGCGCTCTTCGGAGTTCGCCTTTTTCAAGTTGCCATCAAGTTGTACACCTAATACTCGCCCTAGCGCTTTTTCAGCTTCTTTTAAGGTACGCCAGCCCAAAACTGAACGTCCCAGCTTGGCTATGCTCTCAGCCTTTGCTAGACCGCTGTGACCGAATCTGGTCTCATAGGTGAAGAGGCGGAGAAAAGCTTGGGGACCAAGTTTGAAATCTTCAAGAGTGTTGGGGGCTAACGCTTGGTTTATGACGAAATCGAGGAGGTTCCGTCGGCGAAGGGTTTCAAGCACAAGTTTATGGGCCAGACCAACAGCTTTGGCGTCTTGGATTCTCAGTTGTTCGGCTGCTCTAGTCAAGGCCAGCCGCTCACCTAGGTGTTGCAGTTCGATCCAGCTGAGAGTTTCAATAGCAAGCGACCAGGCCTTGCGCAGCAACATGAATTTCCCTTTTTGAGAAGTCTTGCGGGTTCATGAAGTAGATAGTTGGAGAGAACAGATATCACTTGCGATGAGAAATATTGAAAGCAACACGTTTTTAGGGATAATAGCCGATAATAAGTGGGACACAGCGCATGGCAAAGAAACATCTAGACGACTTCTTTCCCAAATCAAGAATTGTGCACGAGAAGTCAACAGTATCTTCCACTTCTAGGGTACAGGAAGAAGAAAGGAAAAACATCGAGGTCATCATTAGGGACCCCAAAAATCCGTCGCCTTCCGTCTTTGTTTCGGCCACCTACGATGGGGAGAAAAGAGTAGCCTGCATAGGGCTTTACAATGCAGAATCAGAGAAGATCCATTTCTGGCACGACAACACTGGGCATAAACCGTATCTTCTCACAAATCTGTCGCCTATCGAACTGGAAAAAATGAGTCGGGTAGTGTCACATCCCGGCCTTGAACAATTCGAACTTGTCGAGAAATACGATCCGTTCCAAGATAGGACTGTTGCTGTTACAAAGGTTGTGACAAAAGACCCACTGGCCATTGGAGGTCGCTCGAGAGGTTGCTTGCGTGACATTATACCTGAAGACTATCCAAAAATCGGCGGCAAAACCGAGGCTAAAGTTTGGGAAGCCGCTATCAAATACTATCAATGCTACATCTACGATCGACAACTGGCGCCGGGCATGCTTTACGAAATCCAAAACAACAACCTCATTCAGGTCAAAGACGAGTCTTCAGACCAGATGGTTAACGAAATCTGTTCGTTATTCACAACGGAACCCAAAGAAGCTTTACGGAACATAGAAACTTGGGCACGATTGCTGGAGTATCCTGTTCCGAACTTCAGGAGGGTTGCCCTTGACATTGAGGTTTTTACACCAACCATCGAAATAGAGGGCAAACTGACTTTTCGCGTGCCTGATCCTCGCGAGGCAGCTTATCAAATAACATGCGTATCAGTTTTGGGGTCGAACGGGGAAAAACGGGTTCTTCTATTAAAGCGTGCTGGCGTTAGAGAAGGAAAGAGCAAGCTTCCGCCAGATGTAAGCTTTGAATATTTCGATTCTGAAAAGAAGCTGGTTCTTGAAGTTTTCAAGGTGCTCCAGGAATATCCTTTCGTTGTAACATTCAATGGAGACGACTTCGACCTGAGGTACCTAGCGCATCGAGCCCAAAACCTTGGAATAAAAAGAAACCAGATACCAATTGAGGTTGGAAGAAGAGTCTGTCGACTTCGGTACGGAGTACACATCGACCTTTACAAGTTCTTCTTCAACAAATCCATTCAAATCTACGCCTTCGGTCGAAGATACATCGATGTCACGTTGAACGAAGTGGGCAAAGCTCTAATAGGATTGCCCAAGCTTGAATTGACGAAGCCGTTCAACGAACTCTCCTATGGCGAACTTGCTCAGTATTGCATGCAAGACGCTGAAATAACTCTGAAGCTCACGACCTTTGATGACAACCTCGTTATGAAGCTCATCTTAGCATTGACCCGGATCAGCCGCATGCCAATGGAGGATGTGAGTAGACAGGGTGTTTCTCGTTGGATACGGAACTTCCTCCAGTTTGAACATCGCCGCAGAAATGTTCTCATTCCCAACACTGAAGACATACTAGCTGCGAAAGGGAAAACAACCACGAAGGCCATCATAAAAGGGAAGAAGTACAAAGGCGCAATTGTGGTAAAACCCATTCCAGGTGTGCATTTTAACGTCGCTGTCATGGACTTCGCAAGTCTATACCCGTCCCTCATTAAAGTTTGGAACCTAGGCTACCAGACAATTCGGTGTTCTCATCCCGAATGCAAAGGCAACACAATCCCCGATACCCCTCATTGGGTCTGCACCAAAGATCGCGCCTTGGAAAGCCTCTTGATCGGATCTCTTAGAGACCTTCGAGTAAGATGGTACAAACCAAAATCAAAAGAGAAAACATTATCCAAAAAAATGAGAAGCTGGTACAACGTTATTCAAAGCGCTTTGAAAGTCATCTTAAACGCCAGCTACGGTGTGTTTGGCGCTGCGTCCTTTGATCTTTACTGTCCTCCAGTTGCGGAAGCTACAGCGGCCATAGGGAGACACTCGATAACGCAGATCAGCAACAAAGCACGAGAGCTGGGCATTCAAGTTATTTATGGAGACACAGACAGCATTTTCCTCAAAAACCCCACGCCAGAGCAGATTGACTCTTTGGCGCAATGGTCAAAAGAAGAGTTGAAAATGGAACTAGGCGTAGACAAACTATACCGCTATGCCTTGCTCAGTTCGAGAAAAAAGAACTACCTCGGAGTATCCACTGACGGAAGCGTAGATGTTAAAGGACTAACAGGGAAGAAAAGGCACATCCCAATTTTCATCAAGGAATCCTTCAACCAAATGAACGCGCAGTTGGCTCAAGTAAAATCTCCTGCAGAATTTGAAGGAGCTAAGAAACAAATCGCAAACATCATTCGCACCTGCTACCTGAAACTGAAAAAACGCGAATGGGAAAGAATAGACGACCTAGCTTTTCACGTTGTTCTCGGAGAAGCCCCGGACCACTACGTGAAAACCACCCCACAACATGTGAAGGCTGCGAGGCTCCTTCAAGAGAAAAAATACAAGCTGGAAGCAGGTGATCTAATAAGCTTTGTCAAGGTTGTCAAGGAGCCACATGTGAAACCCGTTCAGCTGGCTTCTAACAGCGAAATCGACGTGGAAAAATACGTGGGTCATCTACAATCCACTTTCGACCAAGTCCTAGACGCCCTGGGCCTAGACTTCGATGAAATAATTGGACTCACAAAACTAGAACGTTTCATGTAATCCGCTACAGCTTATTCGACAACTTTCAATCCGCGTGCTATCAAAGGTTGGACAATTGCTGATCTGCTTAAGATTCTTACAAGAATGTAACCGATCCCTGCTATGGCAATCAAGCTGCTTATTGTAATGCTTATCACAACAGCTGCCCATATTGGTAAGCTCAGCCCAAAAATATCCGGTCGCAGGAAAGTTTCTGGAAGAAGCCACAGGTAGCCTCCAACAATCAACCCAATTGGAAAGGCACCAGTGATACATGCGAACAATTGTTGCTTTCTGAGAGCGAAAATGAGGCTTGCTGCAATCAAGTTTGCAAGTGGACCGAGTACGACATCGTAGATCCCAAGCCAAGGGTAGACGTCGCCAATATAGTACATGTTAGCCATGAAACCCCCAATGGTTACTCCCGCAATGGTGGGCCATCCAAACAGTATTGCGAGAGGAATCAAGCAATCAGCAATCCGAAGTTGAATAGGGCTATAGGCAGAAGGACGGAAGAAAGACGACTGAATAACTACCATAATCGCGTATAGGCTCGCGAAAACCGCTGCTAGACTAACGTCTCTTGCATCCATTCATTTTTCACCTCCCACTCCGGGGTTTATTAAGCGGAACGGGTGGAGGTGAGCCCCCACTCACCCGCAGACGTAGACACGTCGCTCTTCTAGGTTAAAAAACTTGTCACTATTTGTTCGCGCAGCTTTTTCCAAGCGGTCAGTGTGAATTCAGCACGTTATTGAAGTTTCTTAGCTAGCTCAATAACATCTGGTAAGTCTATTCGCAGTTCCTTCAACTTCTGGAGAGTCGGGATACCATTGGAATTCCATCCCCTTCTCTTGTACACCGCATCCTTGAGTTTTTCATATTCCGACTGTCGATATTTCTTCAAGACCGCCATCTTTTCTTCTGTAGATTTGCCCTCTGGATCGTAACTGATCTTCTCACTCAATTGTTTGTCATACCGATCCGCCCGGCTTTCGTACTCTTCTTTCGTCACCGGTCCAACAGAGCGATAAGGCACATCATCATGTTCGCGGATACCGAACCCCATTCGCACATTGAAAATACGCTGAAAATTGTATACTCGTTCGCTCATCAGGATCAGATCGTCGGGAGTGGTCTTTTGACCTGTTACTCCGAAGTAGCACTTTGCATAATTCTCTACGTGCGAAATGAATTTCGCAGGATCAGGAGTGTTTTCATTCCCTGGAGGTGTAACGTCATTCCAAGGAAGTTTGCACAAACCAGCCAAACCAAACCACGTACGGAACATCGGGAACCAGTGCAGAGCTTCTGCCTTCTGCTCAAATGTCGGCATCAAGTTATGCACCATGTCCAGGAATATCAACCAAGCCTCATCGTGTTGAGGGCCCTTAA
>CP070828.1:240071-248102 GCA_020344715.1 Candidatus Bathyarchaeota archaeon
AGCAGAAGACCTTTAGCGCGCGCATTGGCTCTCAGAATTCGTCGGAAATCACAATCAAATCACGTTCGATTGCTTACTAGCTCAAAGACACCAAATCATCATAAGAAAACACTTCACCCTAGGGTTCGCCAGGAGAATCATCAATTATCAAACGTGACCTAGTTGTGATATGTGACATCACAAAATTCGCACCAAGCTGGAACATGTTTCGCCAAAGAACGGGCAATGACACAGGTTTTCCGACAGCTATCAAAATATTTGCTTGATAGAATGCAATGCTTGAATCTGGAACAAGCGCTTCATCGCTAGGATCTGCCGGTGCATTTGCGGCGAGAGAAACGGTTTGTGCCGTCCACAACAGCAACTGGAGCTCCATCCCTGGTTGAGCTGACCTATATCCGTGTTTAGCCGCTTCTGAAGCTTGGGCAGGAGGGACAAAATACGGTCTTGTAGAGCACCAAGTCAATTGTACTGGGCTTGTCTTTCGTCAAGGTTAACAAACGATGTATGTCTCAAGGTCTGGTCCTGCTTAAGCGTGATGCCGTTTCAGAATATTTCAGCAGAGTCGTCGCCTCTTTTGGCGGCCTTATAATCTTTTCTACGCGAAATATTTACATTTGTAAAGGTATCCACCGCAAACCTTTTTTGCTCGTATACAAAATTGTATCCATTCAGCACTAGATGCTAGGTGGGAGTTTGTTCGCCAAGGAAAATGTCCAAAAGTGGATAAAAAGCGCACTAGATGACCAAATTGCCAAAATATTAGTTAAAAGCAGCCATTTGACCAGAATACAGCTCGAAACTCTATTAATAGATTTCTTAGCTGAAAATATCGCTGAACAGAGAATAAAGATGGCGGAAAAGGCCAGATTACGTCTGACAAAGGCAGAAATAAGCCGAGGAGCCTTTAACAGAACACTGAAACAAGCCAGAAAAAATGTCATCCAATCCATCTATACTGTTCTCCTTCTTGGATACCTCAGAATATTTGACAGCACTCGTCTGGATCCCTACATAGAAATTGCAAACAAGCTACAGGCTTATGTTGACGCCTACAAGAATATTCTTCCCGACAAGAATCGCGCAGAAGAGAATCTGCGAGTCATCAATACATTGAGGGAGGAGTTGGAAAGGAGTTTGGAGTCATTCTCAAAGGAAAAAGTCTTCTCGGAACCGTGACATCACAGGTCACAACGGTCTGCCTTGCGTTTTTTCTTGGAGCATAAGCCTTATTAGGGGATGCGATGGTATTTCCTAGCGTAGTGTGATTTGTGATGTCACGGTTGGAAGCAATACAGTCACGTTGGTCAGAATCGTGACCATTCGAAAACGTGATATCATGTGAGCTTCAAGCAATCACGTTCACATCACACTTCGCAAAGAGCTCACAGAACGCTTGGAGGAATCATGTTGCCTACTGATCTTCTTTTGGGGATAGCAACTGTTCTTCTGGGTTTGTCAATTGGTACGATATTACTACATTATAGGCGAATAAGAAGAACTCATGAGAAATATGAAGAAGCGAAAGACATCGTGAAGGACATCGTTATAAGTTTCAACAGTCAACTGCAACGATTGGAAGAACGCCTCGGATTCGTCAGTCGAAAGCTGGAGTTTCACTCGGTCAAAAGTGACGATGTCACAGATCTCACTGATCAGCTGAAAAAGCACGAGACACGGTTAAGTGATATCACAGCTAAGGTGAACGCCACCATAGGGCTCAAGGAGCAATTGCCGCCGCAAATCGGGAAAATCAGCGAGAGAATTGACAAATTGGTTGAAGCTCAAGAGAAGATTGAACAACGAATTTCTGAACCTCGCGAAGTAAAAATAGAAGGTGTGATTCCTATCAAGAGAGAAAGGGCTTTGGCACAGCTTACTGCAACGGAACTGCGTGTCTTGGAGATTCTCGCAAATGAGGAGCAGAAGACCGCTCCAGAGATAAGAAGCGAGATAGGATTGACGAGAGAGCATACTGCTAGGCTTATGAAGAAGCTGTATCAGAAGGGCTATGTAGAACGGGACGAAGGAAAGACACCGTACGCTTATCGGATCAAGGAAGAGATGCGCAAAATCTTGAAGAAAACCGAGCCGTTGTCTCAGTAGATGAACGCTCTACTCGGCGGTTTTGTTGGTAAGGTTTTCTCCTGCCTGTCTGATTCTTCGGAGTTGGTCGTCCATTTGTGAGAGAGTTTTGGACGGGGGCAGTTTGTAGTCAACTTTCTCCTTTTCATTCAAATACTCTGGATAGTGAATGACTTTTACTGGTACTGCAAATCGAATTTTCGGCTCTGAGATAAGAAGTGCTTCGCCAACATCGAGCATTTTTATTTCGGTATCGCTGTATTCGAGATAAGGTGTGTTGTCTGTGATGTAGGTTCTGTCGCGACGAAGCTCGGTCTTCATAATGACTTTGGTCCAAAGCTCAGCGAAGACATTGCGGTCGACTCTCGAAGGTCGCGGTGTCACAGCATTTAGCCCAACTCGATACTTTCGGTAGGTTAGAGCGATGTCGGAGAATATGGTTTTCCGTACTTCAGGATCAAGGAATTCATGAGCTTCTTCAAGTGTTATCAGGAGGGTGGGAAGGTTCGCCCACTCATCAAAATTATCTTCCCACATCCGTTTATAATGATAGGAAACATTGGATGCTGTGAGGCAGGTGATATTGTGTTGGTCTTCAGAGCTTATCCCCGATATGTCGATGAGGCATGTGACACCTTTGCTAACGTTTCGGATCACGTCATCAATGAAGTTGTAGTTGGAAGGCGGAAACAGATTCGGTGGAAGGTCAGAAAGCTTGCTCATCAGAGCCTCAATTACGCCTTTTGCTTTGTAGTTGATGATTTCCCCAACTCCTGCATATCCCTGTGTTCCATAGACGTCTAGCGATTTCTCAATCCAACTACTGCCCATTTTCTCATGAAGCCTTCGGGCAACTCTGATCTGAGGCTTTCCAATTTCAGGGAAAATCGTTCGCAGTTTCCCAGGATGAAGGGTACGAAGTCCTACTGACAACTTCCCTTCCCGAGCTGAGTAATAACGGACCTTAGTGTGAAAAAGTGGATGATCCCGTAGACCCCGCTGAGGTTCTATGCCCTTTCCGGTCAGTAATTGGCCAGCAAAGTCGAAAATGAGGCCCACAGTTTTAGGGCTGTTATCGATAATGCGGGCGTTTAGCATAAGTTCTGTGTTGGTCTTTCCTGATCCCGTCATTCCAAACATACCCATCATGAGAGGAATAGCCTCGAAACTCACCCCTACGGACCCAAGCAGCTGTTCTCCCGACCGCAGACGTCCAATCTCTAAATCGCCGCCAAGTCTTAGAACAGAGCAATCCTCTTTGCCGGCTGCGTATACCTTATCCATATAGTTGGGGTTGAAGGTTGGAGAACGAAGTCTTTCAATCCTCTTCTCAAGGAAGAGAATAGCATCAATATGCCGGAAACTAGAGTAAGGTCCAAAGGATTCCTTTCCTTCAGCCTCACGAAGTTGCTCGTCCGTTTTCAGTGTAGAGCTGCTTCCAGCATCAAAGACCCGTGCGTAGAAGCGTCTGTTGCTAGAGTCTACTCTCACAATCTGACCAAACGTAAGGTTGGCTTTTTCATTTAGGAAGAAGGAAACCTTGTCCCCTTTCACTTCACGGATAAACCCTACAGGCTCAGACATGTCCAATCCGCTCCCACTCGAAAGGATGTTTCACTCCGTGAATCTCATCTGTGAAACTACATGAGAGCTCTTCCATATGGAGTACATCGAGTAGACCAACGCTTCCTAGCGTCTCCTCAATCAGATCATAATAATGAAGGAGTTTTGAGTCTGACGGAGCGGAGAAGTCATGGGCAAGCCAAAGAGCTACGGGGTATCCAAGGCATCGGGGATCTTCAGAGACAGAAGTCAATGGAGAGAGGAGTTCTTCAACCGCACCTCCTTCGCGGAGCAGATACCCCATTATGTCGCAACGAAAAACTCGAGGACTGTCTTCACATAGCCTGACGACAGATATGTTCCCATACAGATGTTCGCGTATATTCGCTTTCGCGACCGGGTGATAAACCCATGTGACATAAGGGGATAGTCCACATGCTGTCGCCACGAAGTCGCGACCTTTGTCATCGTGAAGCATAGGAGATTGCTTGCTAATAGCGAGAAGCTTGATTCCATCTCCTTCGCATTTTTCATACAGAAACGTACGGAATTTTCTTTCTCCTCCGAAGTAGCTGGCTCCATCTAGCAAAAGATAGTCGACCCCACCTGCTTCGCGAAGGAGGCCCAAAGCCATCACACTCTCAAGTTCAACTCTGGCATCTTCTAAAAATCTGTAACGGGTCCTCATGTCTCCAATCACGGTACGCACTCGTTCTTCATACCCCCAATTGACCTTGCGCGTCTTAACGGAGGCGTATGCCGTGCGAAGGAGGTACACCCCCCAGTTATTAGCTCTCTTTAAGGTTCTGGTTGAACAGTCTACGGCGAGAAAATGTTGGTCGCAATTCTTCATTTTTCTTAGAGGCTTTATCTGGGATACATTCGGTTTGACAGCAATTACAGGCTTTTCTCTGACCCCGTGGAAATTCACGGCTCGCCCTTTATCAACGTATTCATTCAGTTTCTTCTTCATTTCAGCTAGATCTTTGCCTATCTTATCGCCCATATGTGTTTCTCCTAACAGACTCAGCAAGATGTGTTTGCGAAGTGGAGGAATTGAAGCTATCTTTTATTACTTCCAGAACGCCCGCTATTTATTATCTCTCATCAAGCTCAATGTATTCTGTGAGATTTTGGTCAAGGTCCTGTAACGTCGTTGGCCAGACATTCCGCTCTTCGCAAGAATTCCACGGTCAGCCATGCGAGACAAATAGGTAGAAACAGTACTTAGGCTGATGGGTTCTTTGATTTCCTGCTCATAAACGAGTTGGGCATCTCTTGAAGAAAACCACACGATTGGAAAGTGTTTCTCCAATATTGACCGTAGCTTGTCAAACTTGGAGTACGCAGAGGCTGATTCCTCAAAGCTAGGATTGACGCTTGGCATGCCTCCGAGTAATTCAATCAGATCAAGAAGCTGAAGAGCCTTTTCACGGGTTACATTTCCTTCGAAAGTTATTGCGTAGCGATTCCCAGTACCATCGAATACTTCGACCCGCATTTTCTTTATCGGCATTCCTGCACCCAAGCCTTTTAGGAGTTTACAGCTCACAGATTATAGAGTTTGTGGTGAAGAGGTAAATTGTGAAACGGTAGAACCACGCTTTAAATTGAAAACGAATCATTTTTCATGACAATTTCGTTTCACAAGCTTCACTTCAAGTGAATCTCCCAAAACGCTGTACGTCGATAGTTCACTTTGCTTCTTCCACAAGAAACGCAGGGGTCAAACATTTAGTTGAAGGAAACTGAAAATGAGTAGATTATTATAAAAAAAGAGAAAATGCTTGAGAACACTCATCTATTTCACAGGACTTAACTGAACAGCCGAGCTACTCCCTCCAAGTCAGTTTACATTCTTCTATTTTCATGTTTAAGGTATGGAGGATGATGCCGGTGAGGGGAGACGGCCACCCCTTGATTTCCACTGAAAGGGAGACCACAGGAGAGAGGGCAGAGTCAGAGTACCTGAGGAATAAAATTCGACAGCTACTACAAAGTGTTTAATAAGAATCGTTAAAATAGAGAGAACAAGTTTACTAGCAGAGACTACTTCTTTTAAGAAGAAAAGAACCTTTGTCCAATTTATCTCTAGAGACTTCCACACGAAATACAGGGGTGGGAGGCTTTTTGAGCACTTTTGGTTCATGAAGGCGGAAAGCTGGTTGCTTTCTTGGAATCTTTCTTGAGAGTTTGGTGCTTTTTGTTTAGTTTTTTGTATGAGAGCCCTTATGTTTATTCCAAGTGACATCGAGCGTCGCGTTTCGGCCTATTTAGCGGAGAGTGAAAGTGTGAAAGAGACTAACGTGTTAGAGGGAGTTTTCAATCATTTTCTCCAGAATGCTAGCGTTTTTCGGGACAGAGAGATATTGAGACACGATTATGTTCCTGAGAATCTTCCTCATCGTGAAGAGCAAATCCGTTTCTTGGGGGAGATTGTCGCTCCTGTTCTTAAAGGTGAGCGTTGTTCCAATGTTCTTATTTACGGCAAGACCGGTACAGGTAAAACTGCAGCTGTAAAATACGTGCTGAACAAGTTGAACCAAAAAGCACAAGAGTTTGCTTCTTCGGTCAGTTTTTGCTACATCAATTGTCGTTGGGCTGGCACGGAATATAGAGTCTTATCAACAATGTGTTCTGCTCTCGGTGTCAAAGTTCCCTTCACCGGCTTGGCTTTGGGAGAAGTTTTCGACAGGCTCCAAAAAGGTCTGGACACGCAAAACGGTATCTTCATTGCCGTATTAGACGAAATTGATGCACTCGTCAAGACTCATGGTGACACGCTACTGTATGAATTGACAAGAGTCAACGAGGCTCTTCATTTCGGCAAAACCTCAATTGTGGGCATTTCTAACGACCTTAAGTTCAAAGATTTCCTTGACCCTCGTGTCTTGAGTTCATTGAGTGAAGAAGAAACGGTGTTCAAACCTTATGACGCTGCAGAACTTCGAAATATTCTCTTGGACCGTGCCAAGTCTGCTTTCCGTGGAGGAGTGCTTTCTGATAGTGCCCTGAGCCTTTGTGCTGCGTTAGCTGCGGCAGAACATGGAGATGCGAGGCGAGCCCTAGACCTCCTTCGTGTGGCTGGAGAGTTGGCTGAACGCGAAGGAGCCAGAATCATAACAGATGAGCACATACGACGAGCAGAGACTAGGATTGAACATGACCGTGTTGTCGAGGCTTTGAAGAATCTTCCTGCCCATTCCAAACTCGTCTTGTTTGGAGTTTATCTTCTCGTGAAAGTAAACATCGCTCGTGCTATTACCGGAGAAATCTACGAGATCTATTGTGAACTCTGTGAACACGTGGGTTTGACACCGTTAACCCAGCGGCGTGTCAGCGGTTTAATCAACGAGTTAGATGTGATTGGATTGTTGAATACTCAAGTCGTGAGCATGGGACGCTATGGAAGAACGAAGAAGATTCGTTTGGGAGTTGCCCGTAGTATAATTAGGCGAATGTTCATGAACGACGAAAGATTTGGGCGTCTGGTTAAGTATACGCCAAAATTTCTGGTTGGTGTTTCAGGCGCTTAGCATTGAAGTTGCCTTGATTTAGTTCAGCGTGGTTGATTTGAAGTTCACTGTGAAAACTCGCAGTGTTTGCAGGTCGACAATTGGCACAATTCCGGGGGTAGGTTCTAATCCCATTTTTCTTTGAAACGCTGTTTGCCCTTGCCAAGCGCCAGAGTTGACCGATAGGACTTCTCTGTAGGTCTCATGTCGTTCCACGTGTATGTGACCTGTATGAAAGATGTCTGGAACGCGTTCTATTACCATGAAATCTCGATTCTCAGGTGAGATTGGAGTTTTCTGCCCGTATATAGGTGCAAGGTGTCTACATTGCAAGAGCAGCTTCATGGCTTTCTCCGGTTCTTTGAAGCTCTGGTTTGGAGCGGTTGCTATAATATCGTCTAGGCTGCGTCCATGGTAAACAAGTAGTTCTACGTTGTGCAGGTTTATTGTGCAAGGGTTTCCGAGCGAATGTACCGGTCGTGCTTCGTGGATGCTTTCCGAATATTTTCTTGGGATTGCTGGTTGAGGTATAGCTTTTCTAGAAGCGTCGTGGTTTCCGGGTATGACAATTAGTTCGATGTAGTCTGGGATTTGCTCGATAAATCTGGAAGCTTCCTGGTATTGTTGGTATATGTCTGTAGTGGCCAGTTCATTGGCTTGTCCCGGATAGACTCCTACACCGTCCACGATATCTCCAGCAATTATGACGTATTTTATTTTGCCCGCCAGTTCTCTTTTGTAGGTGTCTCCCACCTTGCCGTTGAGCCATAGAAGAAATCGGTTGAATTCCTCTCGCATGAACAACTTGCTGCCAACATGCAAATCTGATATTAAGGCTGCGTAAACTGGGATTGATGCTTTGCGCGGG
>CP070828.1:248202-262664 GCA_020344715.1 Candidatus Bathyarchaeota archaeon
ACAGAATGATCAACAACTATTATGGGATTTATGTTAACCAGTCGTCATACAACACCGTTTTTCTGAATAATTTGACTAGCGATGCCTATGGTATCTGGCTCCACGAATCCTGCAACAACACAATCACACGAAACAACATAACCGGAAACCAGCAGGACGGCATCGGGTCCTTTCAATCCTCAGACAATAACCTCTATGGCAACAACATTGCAGGCAATAATCGTGGCGCATCCTTTGATGGGTCCTCAAATAACATGATCTTCCATAACAACTTTGTGGACAACCTAGTGCAAGTTTATTGTCACGACTCCGCCAATATCTGGGATGACAGTTATCCTTCGGGTGGAAACTATTGGAGCGACTATGATGGTTCGGACTCGTATTGCGGACCAGGTCAAAATGAGACAGGACGTGACGGCATTGGTGATGATCCCTACGTCATAGATGAAAGCAATCTTGACAACTACCCTCTGATGAAACCCTACCCGTCATACCCCATAATAACCATTCTTTCGCCGGAGAACACGACGTACCTTGTGGATAGTGTTCCCTTGACCTTCACGGTGGATGAATCGCCGTCGTGGATGGGCTACAGCGTGGATGGACACGCTAACGTGACAACGCTTGGCAACACCACGCTCTCGGGATTGCTGGACGGGACATATACCCTCGTTGTCTATGCTAACGATACGGCGGGCAACATGGGAACCTCGAGCACCGTCTACTTCACCGTAAGAAACCAACAGGCAGAGCCTTTGCAGCTATGGATTGTACTCATAATTGCAATAGCGGGTGGAGCCGTTGTAGTCTTCTTGATCTACTTCGTGAGGATCAAGAAAGCAGCCAAGAAAGCCAAAGAAGACAATTCTGAAGCTTCATCATCGCGTGCGCATTTTGGTCATATGACTTGACAAGTTTTATTTTTCTGCATTGACAAATACTCAATTGCCGTTTTGCTAAGGCGTGGTTGGATATGGCGAAGTTATATCGACTTATCATACGTGCAAACGAAATCCGAGGCAACTGTCCCGTCTTCGAAGTTGGAGATAAGATTGTTGTCGAATCACCACACATAATTCTGAATGAAACCGATGCTCTCTGCGTTCACGCGCTCGGCTCTATGTTGTCAATGATCACTGCCTTAAGCCACGGCATCAATCTCAAAGAACTCGGGCTTGCCCACGAAAACGGCAACGTTGGCTATGTCCAATGTCTTGACCCAGGGCATCCTTATACGCCCGGTGGCACCGTGACATTCGAGATAAGGCGAGAAACACTTCCGTAGTGCGCTGCTCCTGGGTAGTTGGCTTGCCAGTTTGCCTAGATGTCAAAATTCGGATTGATCTCGTTCATTGTGATACGCTTCAATTCTAAGATTCATGAAACTTTTACCATTCCTCGCACTAAGGCGAGGGGACCTCAAGCGCGCGAAAAGCTTTATTGAACTCGCAGGTATTCTTAGACAAGTTGGGGGGTAGTTTTATGAAGACAACGATTGTGGTTATTGACATTTTGAACGATTTTGTCACAGGAGTCTTCAGGAACGAACGGGCAGAGAAGATTATTCCCACGATCAAGCAGCTCCTCAATTTTGCCCGTGATAATGGAGTTCCCGTGATCTATGTTAATGATGCTCACCTGCCGAATGTTGATGTTGAGTTTGACGTTTGGCCTCCGCATGCTCTTGCTGGGACGTGGGGTGCTCAAGTGGTGGATGAACTAAAGCCTGAGAAGGGTGACTTTGTTCTTGAGAAGAGAAAATATAGTGCATTTCAGGGAACAGGACTGGATCAGTTATTGAGAGAGCTTGAAGTGGACACGCTAATCATAACAGGTCTAGTCACAGACATATGCATCCAACACACGGCAGCTGATGCCTTCTTTAAGGGATATAAAATCGTTGTTCCGGAGGATTGTGTGGAAGCTATTAACGCGCGAAGGCAAAAAGCCGCATTGGACTATCTAAAAAAGGCTTATGGATGCAAAATTACCCGAGCAGGTGAAATAATGAGGACGAAGTGGAGCTGAGTGGTGAAAAGCATGCCGTTTTTTCATTGCGCAACTGACGAGGAAATAAGACAAGGCAAGACGACTGACATCTACTTCTTGAGAACCAAGCAAGTTCTTGAAGCCAAAAAGATGACCAAGATTCGCGTCTACGCTGAAGTGACGCCGGGCAGGCTTCCAAGAGATTGGCCGTGGGGAATCTTATGCGGTATTGAAGAAGAAGCCCACCTGTTTGAAGGTTGCCCAGTTGATATTTATGCGATGCCTGAAGGCAGCGTGTTCTACCATGAAGATCATAAAGGAATACGTGAACCTGTTCTGTACATAGAAGGTCCCTATGGCGAATTCTGCCTATTTGAAACTCCTCTGCTCGGGTTGCTTTGTCAAGCTTCAGGTGTGGCTACAAGGGCTGCCCGAGTCAAGAAAGTTGCGCAAGAAAAACTTGTTCTCGCCTTCGGAATCCGACGTATGCACCCAACTTTGTCGCCAATGCTCGACCGTGCAGCCTACATAGCGGGTTGCGATGGTGTTTCAAGTTTAAGCGGTGCAAAGATCACAAGCACCAATCCGATGGGAACCATGCCTCATGCATTGATTATTGCATTCGGGGGTCAAGTGAAAGCTTGGAAAGCATTCGATGAAGTTATGCCAGATGGTGTGCCAAGGGTCGCATTAGTGGACACCTACTACGATGAAAAGGCCGAGACAATATTGGCTGCAGAAGCTTTGAAAAAGCGACTTGATGGTGTACGCCTTGACACACCTAGTTCGAGAAAAGGCGATTTCGCGGAGATCGTTCGGGAGATTCGATGGGAACTCGATGTAAGAGGCTTTGGTCACGTCAAGATTTTCGTTTCAGGTGGACTTAACGAAGAGACGGTTGGAATTCTAGGCAAAGCTGGGGCTGAAGCCTTCGGCGTCGGAACAGCCATAAGCAATGCTCCAACAATAGACTACGCTATGGACATTGTTGAAATGAACGGTAACCCTGTAGCTAAACGAGGGAAGTTGAGCGGCAAAAAGCAGGTATGGAGATGCCCACAATGCCTCATTGACGATGTTCAACTTTCTCATTTGCCTGCCCCTAAATGCTCAAGATGCGGGAACAAAACTGAACCTATGTTAAAGCCCTTGATCAAGCATGGGAAAATTGTGGGGGAACTTCCCAAGCCCAAGGCAATCCGTCGATACGTCCTAGAACAGCTTGGTAAACTCACTCTAAGTATCTAGCTGTCAATTGCCTTATCTTTCAAACGCCTTCCATATTGATGGCTTATTTCTTTCGTTGTCGCTGGAAAAAAAGAAGTGTGCGGGTTTTTGGTTCACGCTTGACTATGGAAGTCTCGCTGGCATGGCTATCGCAGTTTGTGTCTTGATGACTCCGTTGAGTGCATGAATTTTCTCCAGGAGCTCCCCTAGCTCGTCGATGTTGGTGAACTCGACGAACGCGACTACATCGAATGGTCCAGTCACCGCCTGCGACGTCTTGACACCTGCGATCCGAAGTGTTGATTCAGCGACTTCCCATGGTTTACCCGGGTCGGTGCTGATGAGAATGTAGGCTTGCACATGCTTCGCCTCTCTGCTTACTAGAGATAGCAATAAGGACAGAAAAGCTTTAAGTCCGCAAGAGCTTCAGAAGGATTCCTTTTGCAGTGTACAGTCGATTTTCGCTTTGCTCATAGATGATAGACCTTTGGCTCTCGACTATTTCACCACTGATTTCGTAGCCCCGATGCATCGGCATGTCATGCATCACCAGCGCGTCAGTGTGTTTGAGCAGTTCTTCGTTGATTTGATAGGGCAACATAAGCTCAGTGCGTCTCTCCTTTTCCTCTTTGAATTTCGGTTCGAGGAAGAATTCCATGTCAATCCATGTATCTGTGTAAACTACATCGGCATCTTTCACAGCGTTTTTGGCGTCTAGCGTTGTCTTGTACAATCCTGTTTTCTCAGCAGCCTCTATGATTTCCTCATCAAGAGACTGCTCATTTTTAAAAGGTGTAACTGCCGTGAGTTTCACGCCGGTTTTGGTACAACCCACAATCAGTGAGTTGCAAACATTGTTGTGAACTCCAATGTAAACAAGTTTCACGCCTTTGAGCTTTCCAATCTGTTCTTTGATCGTCATCAGATCGGCAATGGCTTGACATGGATGATATTTTTCGTCACATCCGTTTATCACTGGAACTTGAGAAGCTGCTGCCACTGCACTAAGGTCCGAGCTTCTCATCAAGCGAGCCATAATGCAGTCAACGTTTCTTGATAGATAACGGGTCTCATCCTTTACGTCCCCAAGCGTGAAGTTCGTGGTTCTCCAATCCAAGTAGAGCGCGTGTCCACCTAGTTGAGTCATGGCCACTTCGAAAGAAACGCGTGTCCGAGTTGACGTTTTCTGAAAGATCATGGCCAAAGACTTCTCTTCCAAGGCGGTTTTGAACTGGTTTGGGCTTCTCTTGATTTCTACGGAGTTGTCAATTACTTCCTCAATCTCAGCTGGACTCCATTCTTTCAGAGTGATCAAATGCATCGTCATCACCTTTTGGCGTTGGCCTTGAATGTTAAATCAGTTGATTTAAGTTTTATGGAACCTATTTAAAGCGTGAACCCAGTAGCCTCTGATGGTCTACATGATTCTCATTATCGCTTCAACCGAAGACGTTGCGAGCATGAACATTGCCCATAAAATCATTGACAGCTATGAATTTGCGAAGGCTTCTGAGAGTTTTCAGCAAAATCCAGTCTATTCCCAAACGATCTCTGAGCAAGAGATCAAACTCATCTTCGTTACCGAAGAACTCGTTCACACACAATTTCTCACAGATTTTTTCAAGCCTGAGCTCTTCGTTTTCGTTTCCAGGCACAGCAGTGTGACCGGCATTCCTACTCTTTCAGTTCATGCACCGGGGAACTTAAGTAAGGCAGAAGTAGGTGGATTAACCCGAAAAATCTCTGTTTCTCCAGCATGTGCGATGAAAAGGGCTCTTCTAGAACTAGCTAGGCAAAAGGAGGAGCTGGGGTTGAAATATCGAGTCTCATATGAGTGCACGCATCATGGCCCGTCTTTGGATCTGCCAACAATGTTTGTCGAGTTGGGCAGTTCACCCATGCAGTGGGAAGATTCGAAGGCAGCAGAAGCAGTAGCTCAGGCAGCGATGGCTGCGATTACTAGTCAGCTAGAGTGTGTGGCAGTTCTAGGAGTTGGCGGTCCTCACTACAACGAGAAATTTACTAGGCTGGCTTTGAGGACGCAAACAGCGTTTGGTCATATAATCCCGAAATATTCCATACCACGAATTGATGCCAAGATGATGGTGCAATGTATCCAGAGAACAGTTGAAAAGGTCGAGTCCGCTGTTTTCGACTGGAAAGGCATCCGCGGGGCAGATAGAAAGAGGTTGATTGAGACATTGGACGAAATCGGCGTTTCCGTTGAGCGGGTTTGAAACTCCCAATCAAAGACCCAGTCAGTCCTGCAAGAGGTCAGCTACGATGTTTATAATGAAGATATTCAAGCGAACTGCGTCAGTCTTATATATCCCTCTTTGTTAAGTTATGACGAGCACAATGGCGGAAATCTGTTCTATCTGCGGACTTCCTCGTGACATATGCGTCTGCGGCGAAATCAGTAAGGAACAACAACGCATACGAGTACGCTTGGAAACAAGGAAATATAGGAGAGCAGTAACCATTATCGATGGTATCGACGACAAAGACACCGACCTAGGGCGCCTAGCTCAAAAATTGAAATCATTTTGCGCCTGTGGAGGCACAGCCAAGAACGGTCAAATAATTCTCCAAGGCGACCATAGACCGAAAGTGTACTCCTACCTTCTTCAGAAGGGTTATCCCCAGCAAAACATTGAACTCCAATGACCAGAGCTTGCTAGAAATAACCAGTTGGGGGACAAGTAGGTTTGGGTTTGCTGCAGAACTTACGAGAAGTACTTGGGAAACTAAGAAGAAGCCAGCCGACGCCCAAGTTTTGCCCAAAATGTGAAAGCCCAGAAATCCACCTTTCAAGCAGATTTGATATTTGGCTTTTTCCGGAACAATATGTTTGTCCCAAATGTGGCTACAGGGGTCCAATTGCAATGGAGCTTGAAAAAGAAAAAGAGGACGCTTAGTCTGGAATCTTGAGACCCAACTCTCTCCTAAGGCTCTTGTAACGGTTTCTAACAGTAACCTCGGTTACCCCAGCAGCCTCAGCGATATCTTTTTGAGTCTTCTTCTCATTGTTCTGCAAACAAGCAATATAAAGCGCAGCTGCAGCAAGACCCATCGGATCCTTTCCTGAGGCTGCTCTTTGTCGCCTAGCCTGTCTCAAAATCTTAATGGCATATCCTTGGGTTTTGCCACTGATGCCTGTTTGTTCAGCAATCTTAGAGACGTAAGTGAGAGGATCAGCGATTGGCATTTGTATGTCGAGTTCTCTGAGCAATAACCTATAACAGCGAGCGACATCTTTCTTGTCTACAAGACTGGCTTCAGCGATTTCACGAAGCGTTCTAGGTGTGCCGGTGTTGCGACAAGCGGCATGAAGGGCAGCTGCTGCAATCGCTGCTATTGATCTTCCACGGACCAAGCCTTTTTCCAAGGCTTTCCGGTAGACAACTGCTGCTTTTTCTTTGACTGGTCCGGGTATGTAAAGCTTGTCAGAAAGCCTATCAAGCTCAGCCATGGCTTGAGCGAGGTTTCTATCCACTGACGAGTGTACACGAGAACGAATTTGCCATTTTCTGAGCCGCCACATCTGGAGTCTTGTTGAAAGCGGAAGCTTCCGCCCAAAAGCGTCCCGGTCCACTCGGCCTATGGCCGTGGACAAGCCTTTATCATGAACAGAGTATGACGTGGGCACGCCAACGCGACTACGTGATGCTTTTTCTTCTTGGGTAAAAGCTCGCCATTCTGGTCCTTTGTCCATCATTTGTTCGTGTAAAACGAGCCCACACGTTCCACATATGGTCTCACCCGTATCATAATCGTGAATCAGATTGGGGCTGCTGCACTCCGGGCATTTTTCGGCTATGCGTCGTTTGACCTCTCCTTTTTCCACGGTTTGTGTCTCCTCGACAGAGTATTGTGGCGAGAAAACCGTCACTATCCATGGTTCTTTATGGGAACCAATAGGCTAGAAATCGTTCATCTGGCCCCGCCGCGAAGAAAGCTTTAGAAATGTTTTAATATATAAACCTTACGATTTAGGCAAACAGATTGGACGTACGTTCTCTACTGAAATATTTCTGGTCTCGTTTGAAGCTTTATCTTATAAAATTGTATTGGTGATCTATCTAATCAGTAGTTGAAAACATATATGCCACTGCGTGTCTATCCGCGCACCTGCACGAAGGTAGATCACAAACCAATGAAACGCCCGTTTGCGTAACAGATTCGCTTCAAATCAATCTAGCTTGAAAGTACACGGGCATCTAATGTCAAGATGGACATTGCACCACATGTGTTTTCCTTGCTAGCTCAGCATTGTGCAAATGGTGGCATTCATCTGGCTCACGCGCCTTGGGTGGAAAATGATAAAAACGCGGGACGACACTCTTAAGCGAAACGTAGGTGTCCCATCATGAGTGAAAACAAACCTGAAAAGAAGGATCCTCTGAAGATTCACCGGGAAGGAACAGCACTTTCAGACTCTGGAAAGTATGAAGAAGCCATAGACAAGTTCTTGGAAGCCTCAAAGCTATACATGGAAGTTGGAAACATCTTCGATACTTCTTATATGTTATTCAAGGCCGCTGAATGCAGCTTCCTATTGAAAGACTATGAAGTTGCCATCGAACGTTTTCTTAAAGCCGCCGACCTCTCTTTTGAAAAGGGATATGATCGGTTCGGATTGGGCGCGCTAGAGTATGCTCGTGATTGCTATAAAGCGGCTGGTAAGAAAGGCGACAAAAAGGTTGCGGAACTCCAGAAGAAGATAGAGGAATTGAAAGAGAAGCTCTCGAAAATGTAGCTAGATGCCCTGTCAGTTCATGAACAGTAGGAATCTCTGATTCTGTGAAAATCTTGGCTTCACTTTCCGCAAAGGTTTAAATATTCTTTCTGTTACCGAAATGTCGATACCAATGCCAAAATGGGGATACTCGATAACAGAACTCGATCCGGAACGCACTGCTAGAGCGAGTGGACGAGAGGTTAGAGTGTCCCACAAAGCAGCAAGAGAAGTATGCAACGCGATAGGTGAAATGATGCTTGTTGAAGCGAAAGAGTTCCTACAACAGATCATAGAGAAAAAAAGACCCGTTGCCTATCGTAGGTTTTCGAAGAAGGTGGGGCATCGCCACGGCTTAGAAAAGGCTTTCGCAGGTAGATATCCTGTCAAAGCAGCACGAAAAGTTCTTGAGGTGCTGGAGAGTGCTGAGGCCAACGCGGATTTCAGGGGTTTGGATATCGACAATCTTCGAGTTATCCATGCTTCAGCGTATCCCGGCATGAAAATTAAAAGGTACATTCAAAGGGCTTTCGGGAGATCTTCACCTCGTTTTGAAACCCTCTGCCATATTGAAGTCGCTCTAGAACAAGTCGCGGAGTTAGTCTGATGTCAGTGGTTAGGCATTTTATTAGCGAATCTCTCAAAAAAGCAGAAATCAGCGAGTTCTTGAGAGATGAATTTGAAAGAGCTGGATATGGTGGGGTGGACGTCACAAAAACACCGTTGGGTACACACGTAGTTGTTTATGCCATGCGCCCGGGCATAATAATTGGTCGTGGTGGAGAAACAATAAAACGACTTGCGGAGGTTTTGGAGAAGAACTTCGATCTGCCGAATCCTCAAATTTCCGTGGCCGAAATTGAGGTTCCTGAGTTGAACGCCTTTGTAGTTGCGTCACAAGTTGCGTCGGCTCTAAAACGTGGTGTCCACTACCGCAGATCGGGTTACTGGGCGATAAACCGAGTTATGGAAGCAGGAGCATTGGGTGTAGAGGTGATTGTAAGCGGAAAACTGCGATCTGAAAGGTCAAGATACGAAAAATTCCGGGCGGGATATCTTCCCAAAAGCGGGCAGCCTTCCATAAAATATCTTCGAAAAGCGGAGCTACATGTTCAATTAAAGCCTGGAATACTCGGTGTGAAAGTTCGAATAATGCCTCCAGATGCAGAGTTTCCAGATAAGATGCAAGTGAGAGAAACAGCTCAGATCCAAGAGGAGGAAGAAGTGAAACCTTCTGAAACCAAGCCTGAAGAAAAGGAGGAACCCAAGGAAACCGAGGATTCAAAGGAGACTGAGAAGTAAATGCCTATCTTGAGACTAAAGGATATCAGGGACATGTCTGGCGAAGACCGAAGAAAAAGGCTAACAGAATTGCGAACTGAACTTGTCCGCTTGAGAACAATGATTAAAGCTGGCGGCGCTGTTGAAAATCCTGGGCGAGTACATGAGTTGCGTAAGACTATAGCTCGTGTCGTTACAGTTGAATCTGAACTGAGATCTGCGAAAGAAACGCTGACAAAAGGAAAAAAGAAGGAGAGCAAGAAGGTATGAGAGTTACAGTCTCCCTCCTTCAGCATGAATTTATCGGAATGGACATCAAGGTTGTAAAAAGCACTAATCCAAACTATGTGGGCATAACTGGCAGAGTCATCAACGAGACTAGGAATACATTTGTGATTCGACATGGAAACAACGACAAAGTTGTCGTCAAGAACACGGCAGTTTTTCACGTAGCTCTGGAAGACGGTACAATCATAGAGGTTGAAGGATGGGCTCTAGTCGGACGACCTGAAGACCGTCTCAAGAAGCGGACTAGGAGAAGATGGTGAATGACTACTCTATCATTGAGAAAGCCCAGGAAATCATGTGACGATCGGAACTGTCCTTTTCATGGAACCACTAAAGTCAGAGGGCGTATATTGGAGGGTACAGTTATCAGCGCTAAGATGGACAAAACAGTCATCTTGAAAAGAGAATATCAATTCTATTTGCCCAAATATAAACGGTACGAAAGACGGCATAGTCACATACCTGCTCACAACCCTCCCTGTCTTGACGTGAAGGAAGGGGAGGCTGTGAGGATAGCAGAATGCCGCCCCATAAGTAAGACCGTCTCGTTCGTCGTCGTTGAAAAAGTGGAGGAAGAGAAGAGTGGCGGCAAGAGCTAAAGGACGAGCGTTTGTAGCTAGAGGAATGCTCGGTCAGAGATCAAAGATCTCACAGGGAATACCCGTCGGCGCTATAATAAAATGCACCGACAACACGGGTGCCAAAGCGCTTCGCGTCATTCAAGTTATCGGCTATAAAGGGCGATTAAGACGTGTACCTTCTGCCGCGGTAAGCGACATGATCACTGTTTCGGTAAGAAAGGGCACTCCTGACATGCGGAAGAAAGTTTTCCAGGCAGTTATTGTTCGACAGAAAAAGCTCTACCGTCGCTCCAGCGGGCTGTGGGTCCAATTTGAAGACAACGGAGCAGTCATTATGACCCCAGAAGGAGAAATGCGAGGCTCAGAAATCCGAGGCCCCGTAGCAAAGGAGGCTGCAGAACGGTGGCCAAGAATAGCAAGTGCTGCAAGCATTATCATCTAGGGGATGAAATGGGTGAAGACCATCCAGCCTAGAAAGCAAAGAAAGAGGCTATTTCAGGCTCCACCACACGTACGGTATAAACAGTTTTCAGCAACGCTTTCCCCAGAGCTGAAAGCATCACACAACACTCGCTCTCTTCCAGTGCGAGTGGGAGATACTGTGAAGATTATGAGAGGAGACCGCAAGGGATTTGAAGGCAAAATCACGCGTGTTGGCCGACAAGAGTACAGGGTCTTTGTTGAAGGAATAACCCGAGAGAAAGTAGACGGGTCTACCATTCTTATTCCAATACATCCCTCCAAGGTCATGATTACCAATCTCAACTTGGACGACAAATGGCGCAAAGAAGCCCTAAAACGCAAAGGAAAAGACAAGCTAGAAGAAAAAGTCGTAGAAGAAGAACCAGAAATGGAGAAAAAGTCCAAAACCCCGAAAAAGAGAAGAAGGCGAAAAACGGAAGCTCGCACGGCTGAGGTCAAGGTTACTACTAAGGCCAAACCAGCAGGCCAAAAAGGAGGAGCCTGAATATGGGCAGAAAAGGAGGAAAAAAGCACTTGAAAAGAAAACCAGCACCAAAGTTCTGGCCTATCCACCGAAAAGAAACCGTTTTCACTGTTAGACCCAAACCTGGATCTCATCCAGTATCAAGGTGTATCCCTCTCACGCTGGTTGTACGTGATATTCTTGGACTTGCCAAAACCAGAAGAGAAGCTAAGCGAATAATTTCTCAAGGAGAAATCTTGGTCGATGGTAAGGTCCAAAAGGAAGATTTGTTCCCAACAGGACTGATGGATGTCATATCCATACACGACATGGAGGATGCATACCGCGTTCTCCCTAGTCGAAAGGGGCTGACCCCTCATACACTCGAGAAAAAAGAAGAAGCGCAGTTCAAGCTTTGCCGAATTGAAAATAAGACAACAGTTAGAGGAGGACACATACAACTTAACTTCCACGATGGAAGAAACGTGCTGATTCGGGTGAAAGATGCCGACCACCCAGAAGAGGATGTTTTCCAAACGCTTGACACATTGAAGATTGATCTTCCAAGCCAAGAAATCGTTGGACACTACAAACTAAGCAAAGGTGCGCCAGTCATAGTTATTGATGGAAAAAACATTGGCAAATCCGGTACGATCGTAGATATCGAGAAGAGACCTAGACAGAAACGAAGAACCACGCTCATCACAATCGAAGACAGCAATCGAAGCCGCTTCCAAACAACTATGGAATACGTCTTTGTTGTCGGAGACAAGCAGCCTCTCATATCGTTGACGGAGGTCAACTGACATGTCTATGGAAGAAACTCGCAAGAAGTGGCAAAGCAACCCTATGGTTAAACCTAGAATCGAAAAAGTGACCGTGAACATGGCGGTTGGAAAATCTGGTGAAATCCTTGAAAAAGCGACAAGGGTTCTGAAGCAGCTAGCTGGACAGCAGCCCTGCAAGCGTAACGCCAAGATGACGATACGCGACTTCGGAATTAGAAAAGGTGAGCCCATCGCCTGTATCGTAACATTGCGAAAAGAGAAAGCTAAAGAGTTCCTCAAAAAGGCGTTTTACACGGTAGACAACAAAATTTCGAAAGAAAAATTCGACAATTTCGGCAACTTTTCCTTCGGTATCCGAGAGCACATTGAAATGCCTGACACCAAGTACGTGCCAGAACTAGGCATCCATGGGATGGACGTTTGCGTCACGCTTTGTCGGCCAGGGTACCGGGTGAAAAACAGACGCCGGGCAAAGTCAAAGGTAGGATCAAAACATATGTTGGCTCCAGAAGAAACCATGTTGTTCATCAAAGACGAATTTGGAGTTGAAACCGTATAGGAAGATGGTGAAACGTCATGGGAAAGCAGAGATCCAAGAAAGAGTACAAGTTTGGCAAGGGAAGCCGACCTTGCAGACGTTGCGGTTCTTATGGTTCTGTCATTCGCAGGTATGGACTAGACCTATGTCGTCAGTGTTTCCGGGAAGTTGCCAAGCAGCTTGGCTTTGACAAGTATGAGTAGAGGGAATGGAAGTTTTGTCTGCTTTAGATACGATTTCAAACGGGCTCACCACAATCATGAACAATGAACTGCGGAACAAGCCAGGTTGCATAATAAGCCCAGCTTCAAAGCTTTTTGGTCGCGTCTTGAGAGTGTTGCAGCTAAACGGGTACATAGGTGAATTTGAGTTCATTGATGATGGACGTTCAGGCAAGTTTAAGGTGCAGCTTTTTGGTCGCGTTAACAAGTGCGGTGCCATAAGGCCCCGTTTTCCGGTTGGCACCATGGAATTTGAAGAATGGGAGCAACGGTTTCTTCCATCTCGTGATATTGGTCTCCTTGTGGTTTCAACTTCGCGTGGTGTGATGTCTCATAAGGAAGCAAAAGAGAAAAAGATTGGAGGGCGTCTTCTAGCTTTTGTCTATTAGGAGAATTGGAGATGCGAACTGCTGAAGCGGTGAAGTCGGTTGAGGTTCCAGTTGGGGTTGAGATTCAAGTAGAAGGAAGAGTGGTTACTGTTAAAGGAGAACAAGGCACGGTTACACGTGATTTTTCGAAAGCGCCTGTGATTATTGAACTAGATGGGAACACTGTTTGGGTCAAAGCGAGTTGGCCTCGGAAGAGGGAAGCAGCGCTTGTCGGAACCATTAGTTCTCACATTCGAAACATGATTATTGGAGTAACAAAAGGGTTCACTCATAAATTGAAGATAGTTTTTTCTCATTTTCCAATCTCTGTCAAGGTGAAAGAAAAGACAGTGTTGATTGAAAACTTCACCGGAGAGCGAAGCTCTCGAAAGGTTAGAATAATGGGTGATGTTAGGGTTAGAGCCAAAGGTGACGATGTCGTTGTTCAGGGAATCAGTCTTGAAGAAGTAAGCCAAACAGCGGCTAACATTCAGAATGCAACCAAGGTGAAGAAGAAGGATCCAAGGGTCTTTCTCGACGGCATCTACGTCTATGAGCGCTTGGAAGGAATGGAAACCTCATGAAGTCGGACAAGGGAGAAGCCGAAAAATCGGCGACAAAGCGTGCTTTGGCTTTGCGGAGACTTCTCAAAGGCAAGAAACCGAAGTTTAGGCGGCAGGAAAGCTGGCGTTATAAACGGGTGAGTGAAGTTTGGCGAAAACCAACCGGTATAGACAGTAAGATGCGCAGGAAAAAGAAAGGTTGGCCGAAGTCCGCTGAGGTTGGATATCGTGGTCCCAGGGCAGCACGTAGGCTTCATCCTTCTGGTTATGCTGAAGTTTTGATACGCACAGTAGATGATGTGGATCAGGTTGAACCTGAGACCCAGGCAATTCGGATTGCTCATACTGTCGGAGCGAGGAAGCGTATTGAGATCATGGCTAGGGCCAGAGAAAGCCATGTTCACATTCTCAACCCGAGAGAAATCGAGAAGCCGTTGGCAGAAGAGGAAGCTGAAGCAGAGGAGACGACCAACGAAACAGAGGAAGCCGAGGAGGAAAAGAAATAGATGACCCTTAAGAGCCAACGTCGATTGGCGGCCGAGATTCTTAAAGTAGGTGAAAACCGAGTTTGGATAGATCCCGAGCGTAATGATGATGTGGAAGTTGCGATTACGCGAGATGAAATTCGCAAGTTGATTCATGAAGGATTGATTAAGGCCCTTCAAAAGAAAGGTATAAGCCGTGCCCGAACTCGAGTTTTGCATGAAAAGAAGAAGAAAGGCCTAAGAAGAGGACCTGGTAGTCGAACCGGGTCAGCTCGAGCACAGGTCTCTAAGAAGGAGGCTTGGATGAAGCGCATTCGAGCTTTGCGGAGACGTTTGCGGGAATGGAAAGCCAAACGGGCAATTACTGAGAGCAGTTATCGGCGGCTCTATACGCTGGCTGGAAGCGGAATGTTCAGCTCTATCGCAGAGATGGAGCGCTACGCCAAGGCTCATGACTTGTGGAGGAAGCG
>CP070828.1:262764-268963 GCA_020344715.1 Candidatus Bathyarchaeota archaeon
GGTTGGGAATCAAGTCGGAGTTCAATAACATAGGCGTTGGTATAGAAGCTGTCTCGCTCAATAGGAATCTTGTCAACATCGATAGGTCTCACCAAATCCACTTTCTTGCCCAGTCTTCGCATACGTTCACTTCCCGCCACAGACTCTGTCTCTTCAAAGTTTTAAATCTTAAGTTAGCCTTCAGCATGTCAAGACTCTATATCATTTTCAGATTGCTTCGCAAACATTCCATTGACTCGTAGAATATTTCTCCTTAGATTATTAAGGACTGGGAAAAACCCATATTAACGAAATGCGGACGCGAACTTTTTCCTTGAACTATTACCCCAAACCCAAAGGTAAAGTATTATCTCGGACCAAACATGCAGATTCTTTATGTGAGAGTATGCGTGTGTAGGATGAGTGGGTTCCGTTGGTAAAGATGAGTTTCGTCAGTAGATGTGGCATTTATTGTGGAGCCTGCTACATCGCTTGTGCTTCTAGAGACGGCGGAGCATTTCTAGACTATATTTCGAAACTGACTAAGACGCCGAAAGAGCAAGTTCGATGCGGCGGATGCATAGGTCCTGAAGAAGAACTCTGGAAGAACTGCAGAGAATGTGAAGCTCGGGCATGCTTGAAGGAGAAAGGTCTGCAATTCTGCTATGAGTGTGCAAAGATGGAAGGAGGCTGTGAACAATATGAGAGAAAGACGAAGGGATGTTTGGAAAGAGGAGAGGATATTAGAGAAGCAATGCGACGCGTTCAGTCTGGAGAGACTGCTGCATGGCTAAGAGAACAGGAAGCCAAATGGCGCTGTCCAACATGTGGCAAAAGCATTTCATGGTATGAAAAAACATGTCACCATTGCGATAACCCTCTAAAACCCGCATAGTGCAGCGCCCGCGTAACCATTTGTTAACCCAAAAACCCATTCGAAAAAACGATGTTTGTCTAATCGTAGAAGTGTTTGGGGTAAAAATTAATCTTTCTTTGTCAAGTTGGCCAGGATTCGTTTCAGGCACTCTTCGAAAGCGTCAATTTCTTCTGAAGTAAATCCGTTGTAGAACAGTTTTATCATTTCATCAGAGACTTGGACGTATTTGCTTTCAAGGCGTTTGTCCTTTTCTGTGCGTTTTATCAGGATGGTTCGGCGGTCCTTCTTGGATGGGACTCGGATTATGAATCCTGCGTTTTCTAGGCGGTCAAGCATACTTGTCAGGGTTGATTTGCTGAGCAGTGTTTTTCTCGCAAGCTCGGTGATCGGAATCCCGTCTTTCTTCCAAAGCGCAAACAGAATTCTTCCTTGTGCAGGGTTGATCTCACTGACGCGTGCTTTTTTCAGTATTTTTGCAAAGATTCTTCCTGATACTTGGTGGATCTTTGCAATGAGAAAGCCACCTTGCCGCTGTATTTTCACTTTTTTCCCTTCAAAGTGAAGTTGAACGTGGTTTGTCCATTCCAACCTTTGGCATATTTGGGATAGAGGTTTAGCACGGTATAGTCGGGGTCGAGGACTCCTTTTGGATAGTATCGCGTCCAGTAGTCATGCCAGATTGCCTTTTTCAGTTGAGGGGCTTGAACTACTTCGACTGTTCCACTGAACATTACTCCACGAAACTCCCTAGGTATGCAGTAATATGCAGATACTGCTGGGTTCTTCTGGATATCTTCAATCTTGGCGGATGAGGTGTTTGTTGATAAGAGGATCCGGAAATCGTCTTTGTGGGGTTCAAATAGGTTTGCCAGTTTGGGGAATCGCTCTTTGCTTCTTAGGTTGTCCATGGCTCTTGTTTGGGGGAAACCCTTTTCACCGATTGTGGTGAAGTAGACTGCCCATGTAGTTTCCATCAACTGGAGGCTCAAACGTTTCGCTTCTTCTAACTGCATTTCAATTCCTCCATTTAATTCCATATACCACTATTCGATATCCAATTGTCTTATATAAAACTATTCATTTGCCCCCTGAACTTCAAACAACGGTGAGTCAGCTCCCTGGAGCCGGGGGGATTTGCGCGCGCAAACAAAAAATAACCTTGCACAGACTACAAGATGAAAGGCAGTCATAGTCTAGAGAGGAACAACAAGCAAGAAGCAAACACTTTTCATCTTGTCCCTTTTCTCTGTAACTGGTTCAACTGAGGTTCAGAAATAGCGGATAATCTTTTATCCATCATTCAAACAGAGTGATGAACTGCTAGGGAGGAGAAACCTATGGCAAAATGTCCCAAGTGTGGAATGGAAGTGTCTACTCCAAGAAGGAGTTGGAAAATGGCTGGTAGACCATTCAGAAGTGGAAAAAGCACAGAGCTCACAATAGGCATCTTCGATCATTGTAGGACTTCTTTTAGAGCCGTCCTGCCTGAACGACAACCTTAGAGTTGAAACCGTAATTTCCCTGTACCTTTTTGTTAGACTAGATGAAAAAGGAGTTGGAGCTGACCCTCAACTCGCAATGGGCTAAGAATATCAAGCCAGATGAAGTAAACACATATTCAACTAGAGCTTTTCTTCCTAAGTCTTTAATGCAACTTCGGATGAAATAATGAGTCTTATGGGACTGTACTATAGAGTAATTGTTCCCAATTCTCATATCTGATTCGAGAGAATGATACACTACAGAAAAACCTATGTATGTCTTTTGGCAATCCAGTGCTTCCTCTTGCTTCCATATGCGCTAGTCACAAAGGCATGCATAGGTTCCTTTCTGGCGTTATACAGAACCATAAAGCTCATTTGAATTAGAGAACCAATATTTAGCTCTTTAAACAGTATATAGGGAAGATGTGTCATGAAAGAGCTTATGATGAAACTCCTTCTTCAGTTGATAACGAATTCCAGCAGAAGCGATAGGAAACTTGCACAAGTGTTGGGAGTTTCTCAAGCCACAGTGAGCAGAACGAGAGCCAGACTTGTGAAGGAAGGAATGATCGAAGAGTTCACAGTGATACCCAACTTCACCAAAATGGGATTCGAAATTATGGCAATAACCGTTGGCAAGTTCAAGAGACCAAGGTCACCTGAAATGACTGAAAGAGGAAGGAAATGGATGAACGAGCATCCCAACATCATATTCTCCTCAAGAGCCAGTGGCATGGGAAAGAATGCGGTGATAATCTCTCTGCACAAGAACTACGCAGACTACAACGAATTTTTCCAGAAGTCCATGTCAGACTGGGCAGACGCTATAGAAGGTCATGACAACATTCTTATCAGCCTAAAAGGACCAGTGGTTAAGCCTCTATCCTTGAGATACCTATCAGAACTGTTTGAGAATCAAGAATCGGGTGTCTTCATTGAATATGAATAGCAAGCAAGATGAAGCAAGTAGTAGCTACTAGAATTTTCATTTCCTGACTCAAACAAGAAAAAGTGTTTGGTATACATATCTGTCCATGTTGGCAATCTTATTATTCACAGATAATCATATGCTCTGAGGCTAATGAACGAACATTCTCTCCATTCGGAAATCAAAGAATGGTATACTATCCCAGGAGACAAAACGGAAGTTAGGATAGGCGATTTCATTATTGACATTACTAGAGGAACTCTTCTGATTGAAATACAGACTCGGAATTTCTCTGCCATCAAGAGGAAGCTATCTAGCTTGGTTAGAAACTACGAAGTCCGACTAGTTCATCCGATTCCCGAAAGAAAGTGGGTAGTTCGAGTTGCAGAAACAGGGGATGTTCTGGGTAGGAGAAAGTCTCCGAGGAAAGGAAGATTGGTTGACGTATTCTATGAACTGGTGAGGATCTCAGATCTCGTTGACAATGAGAATTTTTCTCTAGAGGTTTTGATGATTGAGGAAGAGGAGATAAGATGTAACGATGGTAAAGGAACCTGGCGAAGAAAAGGAGCAAGCATCAAAGATGCAAAGTTGATCAATGTCAATAGCAAACAGCTTTTCAAGAGTCGAAGGGATTTTCTCACGTTCTTGCCAGATGATCTGGTAGACCCTTTCACTAATCGGACTCTGGCAAATCAGGCAAGAGTATCAATTCCTTTAGCACGAAAGATCACGTATTGTTTAAGAAAAATGGGCGGAATTACATATGTTGGAAAGAAGAGAAGAGAGATGATGTTCCAGAAGACCCTCTCAAACAATTGATGGATTCATCTATTCAGTTCCTTTTCGATTTTCTCTACCAACTCTGGAAGTCTTCGTTTGATCATTGAGCTAGTGTCTTTCTCATCTTGATCTGTGAAATCTCTTTTTTCACTGAGATTCAATAGGAAGAGAGTTCTGGTCGTCAATTCACCTATCAGATGACCCAATACGAGATCTCTCATTGAACGAACTGGAAATTCTCTGTTAATCCATTTGATTCTGTCAACCTTGTCGGACTTGATGATGCTATCTAGCATTTCCTCGATAGCACATCTCGTCTTTTCTTTCAATTTTCACTATCCCCTTTTGACTTGCTGGTTATTTCTGGAATATTATTCTTTGGTTGTCTGTTGAAAAAAGAAAGGGTTAGGAGAGTAGTTTTTTCCTTCTCCAGTATGCATTGAAGTCCGCTGGGAAAATCTTTGTGTTTCCCTCGATGCACGCGTAGCAATTTAATGAAAGATCTTTTCTCAAGAACTCTCGGCTGAGCAAAAAAGAAAGGAGACTATCTAACGTAGGTTCGGCAATTGGCAACTACTTCTGGCAACAGCAACTACTGTGTGCGTTTTTCTTGTGTGTTTCCATCTCTTCCTTGGTGTTGAAGGTTTGACCGCAGCACTCGTACTTTTCCATTTCATAATCTCTCCAGCTTTTGTGGCTGTTACTCGGTGTCCCTGAATTTAAGTATGATCGTTTTGGATTTGAGATTAAATCAATAATACAACCAAAAATGAAATATGAAATAACTGTAGTTCTATTGTTCGTAGTGTCGGAACCAAATGCAACCAGACATTCCTCCGCTCCCGCCTCTCTATGGATGGTTTATTCCCATTCTTGTTCTATTGTTTCTAGCAATGTGCGGTCTCAGTATGATCTACAACAATTACAGAAAGAAGAAGGTTATCAAGCAACTGGAACGTGAACGGTTCGTTAGGGACGGGGCAATGGTTATCTGTTCCAATTGTGGAACGGAGACCCTGATTAGGTGTCCCGATTGTGGCAAGCAACTGTTTCGAATAGTTCGGTATTGTGCAATGTGTGGAAAACCACTAGAAAGATAAATCTCCGCTAGAGCTGCCAAGAAGATGAGGCAATCAACCAATGAAACAGAGCCGCATCTTTTTAAGATGCTGAACTAAACTCTCTTGTGACTCAGAGGAGACCTGCTTTTGAACTCGGTAGAAGAGCTTGGTGAGCGCAAGATAGTTGATATTATTCTCAAGTGTTTGGAACCAATGCCGAGAATCCCTGTTGCGTTTGGTGATGACGTTTCAGCCGTCGACATTGAGCATGGAAAACTCGCAGTTGTGAAGACAGATATGCTCGTTGGCAAGACTGATGTACCGCCGGGTATGAGTCTCTGGCAGGCCGCTCGCAAAACTGTCGTTATGAATATAAGCGATCTAGCCGCGAAAGGAGTTAAACCCGCTGCACTGCTAGCATCAATCGGTATTCCACGAAGTTTCGCAAGAGAAGACATTGAACAGATTGGAAAAGGATTGAACGCTGGTGCCCGCGAATACGACGCATACGTCTTGGGCGGAGACACAAATGAGACATCTGACCTCATCATCTCTTGTGTTGCTTTCGGAGTTGGCGACAGAAACAAGCTTATGCTTCGTAGCGGCGCCAAACCAGGCGATGTTGTGGCGACGTCAGGGACTTTTGGCAAGACTGCGGCTGGCTTGAGAATTTTGCTTCACCATCTTTCAGTGTCACCCAAGTTGAAGAATACCCTTGTAGACGCAGTTTTGATGCCTCGGGCTCGACTAAAAGAAGGTCTGGCACTCGCTCAAGCTGGCGCTGCAACAGCGTCTATTGATTCGAGCGATGGACTCGCGTGGAGTCTGCACGAAATCTCCAAAGCCAGCGAAGTGGGCTTTGTCATAACCAATCTCCCAGTTGCGTCTGAGACACGAAAATTCGCGGAAACCCACGGTTCAGATCCTGTTGAATTATGTCTTTACGGGGGGGAAGAATACGAGCTCGTTGTCACGGTTACACCTGAATTGTGGGAGATCGCAAGAAGTGCGGCCTCACTAATCAAAATCGGCTTGGTCACTAAAGAAAAGAAACTCTTTCTTAAAGAAAAAGGCATCAAGACAGAGA
>CP070828.1:269063-276022 GCA_020344715.1 Candidatus Bathyarchaeota archaeon
GCTGTCAATTTCAAGCTTTACGTTGAGTTTTTTCTCAATGTTTGCTTTAACTCTCCCATCCGGGCCTATGAGGGCTCCTACGCGGTCTCGAGGAATTCTGATGAATGTGCTAGCCTTTGAGATTTCCAACCACCTCTTTCACTAGTTCTCTTGCAGGTGGAACAGCAACACCCAAACGTTCAAAGTAGCGAACCAAGTTTTCTAGGTCTCGGAGAAGGAACTCGCTTGCCATAGGGTGTTCTCGAGATACGGCTTGTGAAACGTCGAAGAGAACGGGTTTTCCTTCCCATATCATGATGTTGTATTCGCTCAAGTCAGCGTGCACTAAACCTGCTTTCTGGTATAGCCGCTTAATGTTAACCAGTACTTGCTGATAGATTCTGTTTGGATTCTCGAGTGGAGTCTCTCGAAGTAAAGGCGCGCTGGTTCCGTTTTCTCCGATGAATTCCATGATTAGCACGTTGCGACTAATGGCTATAGGTTTAGGAACGTTTACGCCTGCCTCAAAGGCACTGTGCAGGTTCTTGAACTCTTTGTGAGCCCATAGATATATGAGCGAACGGGTGTCCTTTCTGACTCGGGCGAATCTTGGATCGCCCTGAATATATACGAGCATGCCTTTTTTGAACTCAGCAGAAATTGTCAGGAAGATTTTGATGGCTAGGTTCTTGCCTTCCTTATCTCTACCCCAGTAGAGCTTAGATTCTTTTCCAGCTTTTGCTGATCCGTAGATTTCAGATATTACTCCTTTATTCATGAACTGGTAGATTGTCATGAGGGTTGAGCGATCAAAAACCTCTTCTAAAACTTCGTATTCTTCACTTCTTTTATGTTTCATCAACTGCTCTGTTTCGTAGCGGCTCTCTTTTCGCTTCAGTTTCTTTTCCCATCTCTTTTGAGGAGTCAACTTCGACCATCCACAGCTAGATTGTTGCTAACTTGTTTTTTCCTAGGCAATTCAGCTTGGCTCCTCGTGCAATGCCAAATATCATCTCCCCGTTGGTCAGAACTGAAATCCCGCGGAGGATCTTTAACTGCAGCACCTTCTGGAGTCCAATCGCACGCTTCTGGATTTTTCCTGGTTTTGCAAGACCTTTCGTGGCATCTTGACATTTTACCAAAACGCCCTTAGAATCTGGAATCTTGACGAGTAAGCCTAAAACATCATCCGCAACGGCAAGTACCATGTCCTTAATTTCCTTCTTACTGAGGCCTTTTTCATGCTTAAAGAGTCACTTTTCATATTCTTCTGTTACAGAGAAGAAATCACCTTGCTTAAATGTGTTAAGAGAATGAGATTCACATTCTTACGATTTGAGCATGGGGTACACCTGCGATTCTTAGTATGGCTTCAGGGTGAACTAGTCCTTCTTGTATTGCATGTTTTACTACGTGTCTTCCTACCATGTTGACAATCGCACACCGTTTCACAAGTTCGATGGCTTCTTCCACGGAGACCTTGGAGCCTTTGTAGAAACTCTCCTTTACTTCGAAGACTATTTTGTCGTCACGCAGGACTTGTCCTAGCAGTTCCGCATCACATGTTGCTAATATGGTGAATCTGCCCAGTTTGCGCAGGTTGATGTAAACGTCCAACCTGTATCCGCCCTGTTTCGCTTCTAGTGAAGCTATGGTAAGCCGCTCTAAGTAATAGAATAGGTGATGTGGTTCTTATTGTTTGCTTGTTTTGGGCATCTGATTGCTACATGCTACGCACAGAGCTTCTCGCTCCACAAGCCTCGCAGACCATAAAACTGAGCCGCTTCTCTTTCACGATTCTCGTATCGGGGCGTTTACAGACAGGGCAAGTCACAAAGACAACAGTATAGTGTTGAATCAACCGTTCTATAGTATCATAGCGGAACCTGCCTTGAAAAACTGCCCGAGAGCCGCTTAGTGTTCCAGCTGTAGCCATCTCCCTCGACAGGTAGCGCAGCAGATGCTGAGGATCACGATTAAGTGCATCACAAATCTCTTTGAAATTTTGAACAAATGTTTTCATACCAATGGTGATGCTGCGCGGCTTCGGAACTTCAAATCGTTTACGCTCTGAGACATCTGGAGGAAGCTGCGAACGGGCACGTTCTAACAATTCGTTGTAGTCAAATCTCATTTTCGCTTTCCTTCAGGAATTACTGCTTAAGAAGACCTTTACCTGTTTAAATAGTTTATACGTACGAATACTTAGACACCAAATCTAGGGTTGGAGAATGTACAGCGAAATCTGGAGCTGGGAAAAATGCAAAAGCAAGATTAGAACGCTGAAGGGGCGGTTGGGGTTTCAGGAAACTCCAGTTCTCAGATTCCTAGCATTGAGTCTTTCACTTGAAGATGGACGTATCTATGACAATCTAAGACAATCTTTCTCTCCGCAAATAGAACCAAGCGCATACTGTATCCTTTCTGGATATGCTGACGCGCGACCGATGCCGGAAAGCACGCGTTTGGTTTCATTTGCCCAACTGAGTGGCGGCCGTTCATATCAAAACGCCTTCATACAACGCGTAGTCAAACCTACTGAGAATTTTTTTGCATCAAAAACCTCAAGGCTCTATCACGCAGCGAAGCTTCTAGGTGGTGAACGACTGGGCTTTGGTGACTACTCTGTTAGAATCTACTCCCTTCCTCTTGTGCCAATCACTATAGTATTATGGGTCAAAACACCGGAGTTTCCTGTTTCAGCAAGCATCTTGTTCAGCTCTTCTGCAAACTACTGCTTGTCCACAGAACAACTGGCTATGCTAGGTGAGTTGACCTCAGCAAGGCTGAGATACGCTTGCGAAGTCCCAATCGCTAGAGGTTGAGGTTCTCCGGTACTCGGTTTCCTGCGGTCTTCGGAAGAGGTTCATCCAAACAAAGAAAATTCAGTAGATCGCACGGACGCCAAATTGATGGGTTACGTTATGTAGATTCTACGTGGTTCATGCAGGCGAAGATTCTCCTCAGCGATCTTAAAATACCAATTCGGATTCTCGTTAAATTAATAAATGAGCTTGTCATTCTCATAGTCGCATCCAGCGAAGGAGAAAACATGTTTGTCAGTGTGGCACGGAAGGTTGAATAAGAGGAAGGCTTCAGGGGGCAGAAAGAGAGCCAATAGAATGAAAAGGAAATTCGAAAGAGGCTCTTTTCCTACAGAAACTACACTTGGTAAAACAAAAAAGAAAGTTTCTCGCCGACGAGGAGGCAATGTGAAAATCCGGCTACTGAGAGCAAGCTATGCGAATGTTTCTAATCTCTCCACTGGGAAAACCATAAAAACCGAGATTCTGCGAGTGATAAAAAACCCTGCTAATGTCGATTATAATCGCAGGGGAGTAATAACAAAAGGCACAATCATTGAGACCCCTCTAGGTACAGCTCGCATAACCTCTCGTCCAGGACAAGACGGACTAGTAAACGCTGTGCTTCTCCAGAAAGAATCATAAACCTGAACCAGGTTAGACAAGCTGCTGGTTGCGCTAATGAAAAAACGAGATAGAATTCTTCTGTGGCCAGCTTACTTCGACTCAAGCAAAACCCGACTTCAAGGAAGAAGAGTACCCAAGAAACTTTCCGTAGTCTTTCCAAAGCTCGAGGAAATACAAGATGCAACCAGAAACCTCGGCTTAGGCTCAGAAGTTGTATTAGGTGTTAAATACCCTAAGGTTCCTTGGCAAGAAACAGGCTATATTCTAGTCCCCAAAAAAAGCTCGAAAACCAAAATAATCCACAAAATCGCAGAGAAGCTGGAGACGCTCCGCAAGTAAACGCGGATTTGAGGCGAATCTTTGAGAAAGGTTTAAATAACGCGCTCCGTGTGAATTTTTAGACTTTTGTTGAGGGGGCAGTTTGCAAAGATTGGGTTACGTGCTTCATATTAGCTCTTCCAAGAACCTGATCCTAAGAGCCGAAAAACCTCCGAAAATCAATGACAAGGTTGTTGACGAAAACCTAAAATCTGTAGGAACCGTCTTTGACGTTTTTGGACCAGTTTCTTCACCGTATGTTGCAGTGCGCCCTAGCGTGGAAAGGCCACAACGATTTATGAATCATGTTCTTTACGTTCTGCCTCGCCTGAAGAAAAGATGGAAGAGGAGAAGATGAGCGCAGAGCGTGTTCCTGCAGCTCCTGCAAGAGTTCAGCAATGTCCAGAATGCGCCAGCGATAGGCTCATGAGAGATTATGAATGCGCCGAAATTGTATGCATGAACTGTGGCTTTGTCATCGCAGCCAAGCTTACAGATAGAGGACCTGAATGGCGTGCATTCAACGCTGAGCAAAGAGCTAAACGCGCTCGGGTTGGTGCCCCACTAACTTACACAATTCATGACAAAGGACTTTCAACAATGATTGACTGGCATGACCGAGACATCTACGGAAAAAGGCTTTCTCCAGGTCAAAAAGCCCAGATTTATCGGCTGCGAAAATGGCAACGTAGAATACGAGTTTCGGATGCAACGGAACGCAATCTTGCATTTGCCTTGTCTGAGATTTCGAAAATAGCCAACGCATTGAATCTGCCTAGAAACATCTTGGAGACCGCCTCTGTGATTTATCGGCGAGCTGTGAAAGAAAGACTTATTCGAGGAAGGTCCATTCAAGGCGTAACTGCAGCCGCCGTGTATGTGTCATGTCGACAATGCGGCCTAGCAAGAACTCTTGAAGAAATTGCCCAAGCCTCTAACATTAACAAAAAAGAAGTTGGTCGGAGCTATCGCTTTCTCATTAAAGAGCTGGACTATTTCATTCCACCCTTAAAACCAAGTCAATACATCGCCAAGTTTTCCAATCAGCTAACCATGCAAGGCAAAGTGGAAGAAATCGCCCACAAAATTCTGAAGAGTGCAAGAGAGCTCAAGCTTACTTCTGGCAGAGGACCTACTGGGATAGCTGCAGCCGCTAGCTACATTGCTTCTGTACTGACTGGTGAACGAAAGACCCAAAGGGAAATCGCAGAAATTGCACAGGTAACCGAAGTGACAATTCGCAATCGCTACAAAGAACTAGTTGAATACTTAATGTTTGAAATCACCATTTGATCTCCCTGTTTCCACTATGAAAAGATGCTGACTGTCACCTTTTTCAAAAAAATCTTTTGACTCGAAAATTTGCATGAGACAACTCGGATTCTCATGAGCTCGCGGAAACTTGTGGAAGAGTCCGCCGATGCACGACGATCAGGTTTTAGATTAGGAAATCCCAGAAGAACTGATGATGCTCACAACGAACCTTCCACTAAAGATGCTTGGCCTAGGGTTCACTTGTTGGAAGACAAGCAATTCAGAGAGCATTTATTCACTTGACCGAATGGGCAGCACAATGATCGAAAGACCACTAGTAACGTTGTGTCAATTCAACAGCTTTCATGGTTAATCTAGCGTCGGGGACATAACTGCTGGCTTTCAAATGATTGAGTCTAGGCTTTGAACCATTTGAAAATGAGGTATTGTATTTTCTTGTTTTCGTGAATAGGCGCCGCTAGAATAAACCTCTTTCGTACAGTTGTTGCTAGTCTCCCCGCTTTTACAAGTTCAGTGGCGGTAATTTCATCGGTTGAGTTCCTAACGGACACCATATATGGAGCGTGATCGATGCCAGGTCCATGCTTGTACACGGCAAAGTCGCATCCGTACTTGATGCCAGGAGTAACTATGAATCCCGTGTCTCGAAGGTCTTTGTAGACGGCGAATTTCAGATCGAATTCTTCGTAGAGTTTGCGAGCTTTGTATCTTAGTTTCCTAAGGCTTACCTTCCTGTTTCTTGGTCGTTCAGATATTGCTATGATTTCTTTCTCAGCTAGGTACAGACCTTCCATTAGGTCGAGGATAAGTGGCACATTAAATTCGGCTATCTTTGGCTTCGGTATGCCCATCGGCTTTCCGTAGTAGCCCATCTTGTAGAGTTCCGAGCCATCTTTTGGGTTCCAAACCACTAAAAAATTCTCAATAAGCTCGGTTTTGAGTTTTCTGGGCATCTTCTACAGCTCGTAGGCTACATGGCAAAAGCCAATACTCGTGCTGCGTCCGAAGCGTCTTCGGCTTTGTCGGCAGCGTCTTCCATGAGTTGAAGCACATCTCTCAGAATTAGCAGGACTGGAATTTCAAGTTTGCAATCAAGAATTGCCACGGTGAGCTCTCGATAAAGATCATCAACCACTCGTTCGGCTGATTCAACTTCTCTTGCTTTCTCTGATGTCTTACTTGATCCATAGTTTAGCGTCATAACGGTTTCGCGGAGCTTGTGGATAGTTTCAAACATTCCTCCTGAAAGCTTCAGCAAGCTTTGTTTGATATCAGATGGCACTTTCCACCCTTTTTCTGTGAGTTCATGTAGACGGAAAGCTATTCCTTCGCAGAAATCCGCGATTTCGTTGGTGAGGCTTGTGAACCGCAAGAAATCTTCTCGGCTTATCAATATGGCTCCAATTTCAGCCAACTCTTTTGCCACTTTGCGTCTGGCCAGATCCACTTCTTCCTCAGCCTTTCTGATTTCTGCATGTAGCTGTTTAACAGTGTTGTCTTCGCTCTTCGCAAAGCTGTCGATTAACTGATGTGTTTTGCGAGTAATTTCCACGACTTTGCGTAGGTGCTCCTGACAGATGCTCAGCGCTCTGCGTTTCACTCGTTCTTGTGTCTCCACAGGGAAAACCATGAGGCTCCGCCCTCAAAATTTCCGTCTCAGTCTTCAACATAAGATGGATCGAAGCCTTATTAAACTTTAGACATTGGAATTCGCCTACCTGTTTTTCATCTTTTGATTCTCAAATTGTCCTCAGCAGTTATCTCAAGGGCTGTTTGTTCAATGCGCTTCTTTTTGCTCCATGGTTCCGTTGCGGATTTCGTCAGATGGATAAAGCCATATTTGTTGGCTATGTGTCTTTGAGGATTGCTTTATTCTGTGATCCATGTATTTCTGGCGTGAATCATATTGACCAGGTTGAGAAGTTGGAAGCTCTCTCACTACGTTTGCCCTCTAAA
>CP070828.1:276122-280809 GCA_020344715.1 Candidatus Bathyarchaeota archaeon
AATTTTGTATACGAGCAAAAAAGGTTTGCGGTGGATACCTTTACAAATGTAAATATTTCGCGTAGAAAAGATTATAAGGCCGCCAAAAGAGGCGACGACTCTGCTGAAATATTCTGAAACGGCATCACGGTCAAGCAGGACCAGACCTTGAGACATACATCGTTTGCTAACCTTGACGAAAGACAAGCCCAGTACCATGGACTTGAGGCTCTACGAGACCGTATTTTGTCCCTCCTGCCTAGGCTTCAGAAGCGGCTAAACACGAATATAGGTCAGCTCAACTCAGGGATGCGAGCTTTGGTTGCTGTTGTGAACGGCACAAACCGTTTTTCTCGCCGCAAATGCACTGGTAAATCCTAGCGATGAAGTGGCTGTTCCAGATTCAAGCATTGCATTCTATCAAGCAAATATCTTGATAGCTGTCGGAAAACCTGTATCAATGTCGGTTCTTGAGAGAAACATGTTCTAGCTTGGTGCGGATTTTGTGATGTCACATATCACAGCCAGGTCGCGTTTGATAATTGATGATTCTTCTAGCGAACCCTAGGGTGAAGTGTTTTCTTATGATGATTTGGTGTCTTTGAGCTAGTATGCAATCGAACGTGATTTGATTGTGATTTCCGACGAATTCTGAGAGCCAATGCGCGCGCTAAAGGTCTTCTGCTTGCTCCTTCAGAGAATCGTACAATTCTGGTCTCAGATCACGTAGCATTGGAACGAAGACACCGATACGATCCATATCTGAGTAATCAATGTTTGTGACTACCATATCTTCTTCATCATATTTTGCTTGAGCAAGTATTCTGCCGCTAGGACCTATCATTCGACTTCCACCCCAAAATTGAAGCCCATCTTCGATGCCAACAAGATTTACATAAGCCAAGAATACAGTATTCTCCAGAGCTCTGGCTTTTGTCAGCACTTCGAAAAATCCACGGCGCACCGAAGGAGACGCTGAAATGCAAATCACGAGTTGTGCCCCTTTCAATCGTAGCAAACGTGTGATTTCCGGGAAAAATACATCATAGCAGATAGCTAATCCCAACCTTCCCAAGGAAGTGTCAAAGACAGGTGTGCTGTATCCCGATCTGAAGTATCGTTTCTCCTCAAACACGCTGTGGGTTGGCAAGTGCATTTTCTGGTATTTACCGATCAATCCTTCTGGGCCGATGAGAACTGCTGTGTTGTAGAGAGCAGCTTTGGTTTTGCTACTTCTTTCAAGCATTCCCAAGACAATGTGCATTTTTTCGTTTCTCGCGATACCTTCAAGTTGGTGAACAGATGGTCCGGGAATGGCCTCAGCCATCTCATATACTAGATCTCTGCAGGTATATCCTGTGAGGGCAAGTTCAGGAAAAACGATGAGATCTGCCCGCTTCGCCTTCGCTTGCTTAACGTATCGTTCGATCTTTTTAATATTGAAATCTCTATCGCCGACTTTGCAGCTGATTTGAGTCAGAGCCACATTAACCGTGTCAGACAAATGCTTTTCTCCTATATCATGACATGTAGGGCAACCTGAAATCTTTTCCTACAGTTCTGTATCCTAGTTTAGTTGTCAGAGGCATACGGCGCTTGTGCACGTTTGCCAACAATCTTGCCTTTGTGTCCAGTATGAGTTTCAGAGGTAGTTTCAACTGGCGAGCAATCTCTTCAGGAGACAAGAAAGTCTCCAGTCCAAGCAGAATTAAATCCAGCGTTTCGTATTTGATGCCCATTTCTCCCTCAGCTGTCTGACCTGGCCAGAGGGCGGGGGTCGGTGGTTTGGTGATGATTTCACGAGGTACTCCTATGTGTGCGGCTAGTTGCTTCACCTGTGTCTTGTAAAGATCCATAAGAGGTGAGATATCTGCAGCTACGTCGCCCCACTTGGTATAGTAACCCATCATGGTCTCTGACTTATCAGAGTTCCCGCAGACTATTCTTTGAAGTATGTTGGCGTAATAGTACCAACAAACCATTCTGATTCGGGCTTTCAAGTTACCCTTGCTGCGTATTTCCTCCCTACTGTAAAGTGGAAGAGAATCATAACATGCTCGCAAGATTTGTGATATATCAATGGTTTCTACCTGGAAGTCAAATTCTTCCGCAAGCATTTCAATATGCTTTGTGTCCTCAGGGTTGTAAGTTTCCTCTTCTGGCATTGAAAGAGCGAGAACCTTTGAGCCACCTATGGCTTGAGATGCTAGGGCAGCCGTTGTGGAGCTGTCGAGGCCGCCTGAAACTCCGAGCACTATTCCCTTCATTCCGCTTTTCTCAATATAGTTTCTAATGAACCGCTTAATTCTCGTCGCAACTAATGACCAGTCTAGCGCTAACGCGCTCGGTGATAATCTCAGCGTTGTCACCCTCGCCATTCTTATTGAAGGTTCAACCTTTTATCAGATTCGCGCTCTTCTTGAATAGCAAACCATGTGCGAACAAATATTTAAGCGAAGATTGCCTACTCTACTGAAACGTAACTCAGCGTTCAGACCAACAAACGATTAACTTGAGGTTATGAGATGGGAAGAAGACGCAGAAAAGTTGTGCGGATACCCAAGAAACGATTGCCCAAGGTTTTTCTGTGTCCAAGATGCGGAAAAGAGACCATTAGAGTGGAGCTAATGAAGGGCGAAGAACGGGCAGTTGTCCACTGCGGAGGTTGCGGTTTAACTGAGGAAATGCCATATAAGCCTGCGCATAAGGAAATCGACGTCTACTGTGTTTTCACAGACAAGTATTATGCTGGTATAAGATCGCACAAATGAAGGTCTTCCCGATGAGAGGCCAAACGGAAAAATACTTGCTCGATAAGATTCAAAAGGATGGTGCCATTCACTTCGCTCTCCTCGATCCAGAAGAGTGCTCGTCCGAGTCAGCGGCCAAAACCGCACGCGAAGTCGAATCGTGTGGGACCGCTGCTGTAATGGTCGGTGGTTCCACAATTGTTTCTACTCAACATCTGGATGCTATTGTAAAAGCTATAAAGAAAGTCGTAAACATTCCCGTTATATTATTTCCGAATAATATCACCGGTATTAGCAAATACGCAGATGCTATATGGTTTATGTCTCTTCTCAACTCTTCTGATCCGTATTTCATCGCTGGAGTCCAGGTTTTGAGTGCTCCAATCATAAGAAAATACGGTTTGGAAACAATTCCTCTCGGATATGTCACTGTAGGCGAAGGTGGAACTGTCAGCGTTGTGGGAAGAGCCTGTCCCATTCCCCGCGATAAACCGGAATTAGCTGTTGCACATGCATTGGCAGCTCAATATTTCGGTATGCGCTTTGTCTATCTGGAGGGCGGATCTGGAGTGAAGCAACCCGTGCCAAAGGCCATGATACAGATGGTGAAAAGCGCCCTTAAGATTCCACTTATCGTTGGTGGAGGTATACGAACTGCTGAGCAAGCAAAAAACATCGTAGGAGCTGGAGCAGACGCTGTTGTCACTGGTACAATTACCGAAGAAAAAGGCAACTTAAAGGATAGAATCCGTGCTATTGCAGAATGCGTGAAATCGCGGAGCGCAAAATAACAGTTCTCTAAAGGAACGGAACCACTTGAGTACGAAGATGAGCAAAGAACACCATGAATACATTTCTGTTTTAGAAAGCCAGCTCGAGAGAGTATATTGGGTTGCAAAGAAAGCGAGAGAAAAGAACCTAGACCCAACGTCAACTCCTGAACCTAAGATAGCAGAAGACATGGCAGGTCTTGTCGAAGGCTTGGTTGGGCCTTCTGGCGTCGGTGAAAGCATACGAGAATTGAGCAAGAAGTTGCCCCGAGAGGAACTTGCCTTCAAAATTGCGGAAGAAACAATCTACGGAAAATTCGGGCACATGGGGGCACGTGAAGCCGCTGAACAAGCTATCAGAACTGCCCTGGCAATTTTCACCGAAGGTATAACTGCAGCACCATTACAAGGTGTAGCACGAGTGACCATCAAAAGCAACCTTGATAGAACAAAATACCTTGCCATATATTTTTCTCAACCAATACGCTCCGCAGGCGGAACCGATCAAGCTCTAACGTTGGTAGTTGGCGATTTTGTACGACGACTTTTGGGGCTGGACAGGTACAAGCCCACACCTGAGGAAATTGGGAGATTCATTGAGGAGATACGGCTCTACGAACGATCTGTATCTCGTTTTCAATACAGGGTCTCCGACGAAGAACTAGAGACGGCTCTTCAATCGCTCCCAGTCGAAGTAAATGGAACGGAATCAGATCCTGTGGAGGTTTCGTCTTTTCGCAGTCTGCCGCGTGTTGAAACCAATCGTGTGCGGGGTGGCGCTCTCCGCGTTGTGAACGATGGTGTTGTTGGGCGATCTTTGAAAGTTTGGGCCATTGTGAAGAAGATTGGAGTTGAAGGCTGGGACTGGCTGAAAAGAATGCCAGAGATCGAAGAGAAAAAGACCGCTGGGTTCATGGAAGAGATAATTGCTGGGCGTCCTGTGTTCTCCTTTCCTTCTCGACAAGGTGGGTTTAGATTACGCTACGGAAGAGCAAGAAACACGGGGCTAGCCGCAGTCGGCGTTCACCCAGCAACGATGATGGTTCTTCAAAGTTTCCTAGCCGCCGGCACTCAACTTCGCGTTGAAAGACCAGGCAAAGCTGGAACAGTTCTTCCAGTCGACTTCATTGAGCCTCCTATTGTTCGACTAAAAGATGGTTCAGTTACTCAGGTTACAACTCAGAATTC
>CP070828.1:280909-285341 GCA_020344715.1 Candidatus Bathyarchaeota archaeon
ACTAAGTGGCTTTCTAACATTTATATTTTTTACACACAACAAGCCGAAAGGGGTTATTGACTCGTGTGCACATTGAAATCTGCAGACACGAGAAACTTGAAACGGTCTAGGCTTTCGTGTTGAAAGACAAGCATTGAGTCACAGATCATTGGACGAGATTGAGTTTTCAATCGAGTATCCAGAAGATGACGTGGTGAAGCCTCTCAAGTCTTAAATGAACTTCAATTGATATCTGTTGAAGTCAAGAAACAGGCGAATCTCAGTGATCTCTTCGAACAGCTTTTCAAGCAAGATCGAAAATCAAAAGGGAAATGGAAAAAATGTGATCAATCAGCGTAGTCTTCTGAGCGCGATTTCCGCGGCTAGAACCATTGGTTCCCAAGTCTCAGATAGAGGCGGAGCATAGCATGTGTCAGCTTTGACGAATTCACGCACTGTCATGTGTTTCTGAATGGCAAACGATAACGCGTTTATACGTTGCGTAACTTCTTCGCCGCCGATGATCTGACCACCAACGATCCTTTGCGATTCCTTCTCTACAACGAGTTTGACCCTAATCGGAAGAGCTCCAGGATAATAGTCGGCCTTGGTCTTGGAAGATATAGCTCCTATAACAGTTTTGATTCCGACCCTCTTTGCGAAGAACTCGGTCAAGCCGGTAACGCCGATTTCAGTCTCGAAGAACTTTGTCACTGCTGAACCCAGGACTCCAGGAAATATGGAGTAACCGCCCGCTGCGTTGATTCCAGCCACTTTTCCCTGTCTAACAGCCACCGTTCCAAGCTGAACCAGAGAGGGACGTCCTGTCACTAGATTAACCGATTCGGTACAATCACCAATTGCATATACACCTGGCACATTTGTTTCCATTCTCGCATTGACCTTTATGGCCCTCGTATCGCCTGTTGCGATGCCAGCGTTTTTCGCAAGCTCAACGTTAGCTCGCACACCAGTTGCTACTACAACCAGATCTGTAGAGATTTCCTCTCCACCCACTGACACTCCGGTCACTTTTCCCGTCCCGAGAATTTCATCAACGCCTTTTCCAACTATAATCCGTAAACCCTTCTGTTCAAGCATCTCGTGCACCAATCTCGCCATGTCCGCGTCGAGCATTGCCGGCAGAATCTGCGGCAACAACTCCACAACCGTGGTTTTTAGTCCGCGCTCCACGAAGGCTATGGCAACCTCAAGTCCGATAAGCCCACCGCCAATGACAACAGCGGACTCAGCGCCTGCTTTTATGGCTCTATCGATTCTTTCTCCGTCTCCAATCGTTCTTACTACGTACACTCCCTGTTTCTCTCTTCCCTTTATCGGCGGTACAAAGGCAAACGCACCTGTAGCGATAATCAAGCTGTCGTAGGAAAGTCCCTTCTGCTTTCCCGTCTTGTCTTGAATCTCAACCGTTTTGGCCTCGGTGTTGATACCAACTGCTGTGGTCTCAAGCAGGAGATTGAGTTTCATCATCTTGTAGAAGGTTGATGGAAAGACAATGAGATCTGTAAATCGAGGTATGTGGCCTCCTAAGACAAATGGGAGACCACATCGAGAGTATCCTGCGTGTTCTTCAGTTGTTAATAGTGTGATTTCGGCGGTTCTGTCGGTTTTTCTTGCCGCTGCAGCGGCGTCCACGGCTGCCGCGTGGGCACCAATGATAACAATCTGTTTGGGCATCTAGACGTCTCTCTCATTTGAGGCTTTTGTGCCATTCGACAGAGGCGTTGAAGTCCATGAGGGTTTTCAGTTCTCCGTCCAGGTTACTGGGTGTTACTATTAAGAGCCATCCCTTGCCATAGGGATCTTCATTTAGGAGCTCTGGTTTGCTGGTTACTTCTTCGTTGACTTGCTCGATTGTGCCGCTTAGGGGCGCGATGAGATCAGAGACCGCTTTAACGGATTCAACGCTTCCGAAAGGTTCATTTTGAGTGATTGTTCCTCCTGCGCTTGGAAGTTCAGCGAATACGATTTCGCGAAGTTGTTTCTGTGCATAGTCAGTTATGCCCATTTTTGTCTTTCCGTTTTCTACACGAACCCAGAAAAATTCCTTGGAATAGTGGAGGCCTTCAACGATTTCATAGCCGTCTACTTTAACCAAACTATTCACCTCTTTAAGTTAGCATATTAATACAGTGACACGTTTTAAAATTTGTCCAGATACATCAAGATCAGATAATTTCAGTATATTCATCTCTTTCAAAAGCAACTACGTGCGCGTCATTTGGTTACGAGCAACTACTCTTAAGTGAAAGATTAATCCCTTTCTCTGGCATATTAGAATCGGTGAAGAGTTTGAGAGTTGTCGCTGCGGATTCGGGGGCAGCAGTTCTCAACGATGCCTTCGAGCCTTTGAAAGTGGTAGCTGCAAGTGCTGTTTTGGCAGAACCGCCATATACGAGGGTTACTTCCTGTTTGGCTGAGCCTATTTTCGCCGCGGTAGAAATGGGACCTTCACTAGTTGTTCATGAATTGGAATTATGTTGGAATCTTCTGAAAGAAACCAGCGCTGACGTTGTTCACTTGGACATGTCCTTTAGAGGAGTGAGCCTTGATGAGCTGTCAGTTGTCAATCTTTCTCAAATGCGTATCTCCCGCAGAGCAAGGGGTCACGTCCTGAAGATTCTGCCTAAGATAAGGAAAATAGGGGCTGACATCAAGCGGGTATATGGCATAGATGTCTTGGCCATCGGAAAAGAGAGCATTCCAGTCAGAATCGCAGAGCTTACTGCTGGCGCTTATGCAGTGCTATATTCAGCAGAAAAGGCGTCTCAACAAGAAGGCCCGTTGAGGCTTGGACTACCGGCAAAGTGTAGCTTGAAAATCGCCAAGAACAACATTTTGTTGCAGTCGTTGATACCCGCAGAACATGATGTCACTGGCTCCGCAGAAGACGAGAACGGGATTCTGAGAAAGGTTGAGGTTAAGGAGATGTTGAATCCTTGTGCTCGAGGATTTCGAGTCTTAGAGATGCTCAAAAACGAATAGCGTGAGAACACGACTCGGTTCATTTTAACCATTGAACTTTCAGGCGGTTCACTTTCGCCTTTAGTCCAGGACTGCGCATGGAAGATCGCGGGCGAAGGGCTCGACAAGCTCGCTTCTACCATTAGGTTCGTGGGTGACACTCAAGAAGCTCAATCTCAAGAAGATCTATGTTGTGCCCTTTTTGATCTTCACTATTTCAAGACTGATATCAAGGGCTTTTGCACTGTCAGTTATCTCTCCAAGACTTATGATATCAACTCCAGTCGCTGCGAACTCCAGAATGTTCTTCTCAGTGATCTTGCCACTCGATTCAACCAAGGCTTTATTTCGAAGACCTTTCTTCATCATCAATTCCACTGTGCTCTTCGCTTGTCCAGGAGAGAAATTGTCAAGCATAACAATATCCGCGCCTGCTTCAACGGCTTCCAAAGCTTCTTTCGTGGTGGAGACTTCAACCTCTATCTTCTTGGAAAAGGAAACGGCTTCCCGAGCGCGTTTCACTGCTGTTTTGATGTCCTCGATAAGTGTGAGGTGATTGTCCTTTATCAGAATCATGTCGTCAAGGTGAAGCCGGTGAGTGTCCCCGCCACCAATCCTAACTGCTTTCTTATCAAAGTAAGACAGCCCAGGAGCAACTTTCCGAGTGCATGCTACTCGAGTTCCAAAGCCAGCCTGCTTGACCTTCTTGACAAGGCGATTCGTAGCCGTGGCTATCCCGCTCATTCTGGACAGCAGATTGAGCATTGTTCTTTCGATTGAAAGCAGAGTTCGAGCATCTCCGTCTATTCTTAGTACGACTTGGTCTGGCTTCACCTCAGAACCATCCGTCAAAATCGGGGTGGCTTGAAGTCCGAAGCTTTCCAGAAACATTGAGGTTTCTTCGATTCCTGCGATTATGCCATGTTCTTTTGCCAAAATCTTTGCTTCAACAATCGTTCCGGACGGAACGACAATCAACGTTGTCAAGTCGCCTTGACCTACGTCATCCTCGACGAAGTTGCGGAACTTTTCCTCGAGGACCTTCTTAGGAATCACATGATTTCCCACCGATTTCTTTAAGCGTAACCTCTCCGTTTGGAGCTTTCTCTTCGAAAATTATGGCTTGGAAAGTGTAGATTTTCGTTCCATCAAGCAGCCAAGAATCCGGGGACAGCCCAGCTTTGACACAACATTGACAGAGAAACGTTTCTTCGTCCCATTTCCATTCAACCGGCACCTGTGGAAGCAGCAAGCCTTTGCAAAAGCTTCTTTCAACAATCAGTCCGTCTCGTCCCACGGTAATCTTAGAACAGTATTCTTTTGGGTTGTTTGCATTAATTTGCTGAGGTGGCGTTAGCACGCTCACTTCGAAAACAACATTGTCAAGTTCGTCAATCGAAATGGGTGAAAAACGTGGGTCTTGCGTTGCTGAACTTATAGCTGATTCGATGACTGCTTGAACAAGCAT
>CP070828.1:285441-288776 GCA_020344715.1 Candidatus Bathyarchaeota archaeon
ACAAGCAGAAACATAATTCACTGAAACTCTTCGTTGTGCGCTGTTCACAATCTGAAATCCCGAAGTGAGAGATGCTTTAATTCTGGAGCAGCTTGGCATGTGCGTAGGATTCATGTGCGCACGTTTTAGGTCTCTTTCTGACCGATCATCTGCTTGCCGCATTTCTGGCAGAAGAGGGCTTCAATCTTGTTCTCTGTTCCACAGTATTGGCAATACTTCTTTTCCCCGGGAACAGCGACAGGAGGCGCGCTCGGGGGTTGAGGTGGAGGCGGGGGTGCAACCGCTGATACCTGAGTTGTTGGCGTTTTGATTGAGAAGAAGCCGACAGCAGCTAAGATCCACGCGATGAACTTCAACACTTCACCAATTATCGGGATTATGGCGCCTATAAGTAGGATTAGACCGGCGGTTTCAAACATCCCTTCTCCGGTCTTCTGTGAGAGAATATTGAATGAGTTCCGGTAGAAAATTGCTCCAAGGAGTGAGAAGATGTACATCACAATCAAACTCACTATGAATAGTCCTATTCCAATGAAAGGAGCAGCAACAGGTGACACAAAGGCAACGCCGATGACAAGCATCATGATGACGATTATTATAGCTACAGCACCGATGATGCCAAAGATGAATCCGTAAAGTGCATTTCTGAATATGCCATCTTCGTGGTAATAGTCTGCCAAGCCGTTCATTGCGATCAGAACAAGAATGATGCCAATAAGGTTGAGGAATGGAATAGCGACCAGAATCGCTCCTATGCCAGCCAAAGTTTTGTTAGATTCTAAACTCATGTGAAGTTCCTCGTAACTAAGTTCGCAGGATTGTCAAATAAGATTTTCCACGCACGAGCTCGTCAGTGCAGGGATTTGCATTCACCTGTTCGGATTTCCAGTTAAGCATTAGATCCACGTGGTCACGCGGGTCCATCATTGTCTGCGGCTAAGCCCGTACAGAGCTCCAGCAATAACAAGTATACCAAAAACGATTAGTATGAATGGCCAGAATATCGGATCAGTCACTTCTCGCACTTCAACCGGAATTAATCCAGGGACCCAAGAAAGCCCCACAACTATTATGATTGCCCCAACGATTAGACCCACGATGAGACCGCCATGAGGAAGGCCGAAACACTCCTCTTCGGTACGTTTTCCAAACTGTTCTCCCCATTCCTCTGCACGCCTGCCAAACTCTTTTCCCCATTCCTCAGCAGCTCGTTCGAAGCGTTTCTCCATAGAAGCTTCCAAGCTAGCCCCACACTTTGAACAGTACTTGGCATCCTCTTGGTTCTTGATACCACATTTGGAACAGTAAACCAAAAAGAACCTCTCCTCCCCAACGAACAAGCGTATCAACGCTGAATCTTCATAAGACTTTTGGTGCAGACAAGCGAGCTCCAGAAGCAATTGAATCATTTAGATAATATTCCAAAGTCTTGCAGGTTGGGCACAAAGCATGCTGGGAGTTTGGAAATTCGCTGTGACAGAGGCATTCTATGCTCAAGCAAGAAAGCCTAGAAGAGTCATTGCTTGAAATCTGCTGGAGTTCCCCATGCTTCAATTTTGGATTTAGCGTGGTTAGACGATTGCAAATGGACATAAATCGGTGCATTGTCCAGTTCCGGGTTTGCTTTAAAGAATTCCCTGTCACCATAACGGAGGGTTTCGAGCACTAATGGCATCTCATTCCGGAAAATGGACTCACGCCAGCTTGCCCTTCCGAAAACTATTCCTCCGCTTACATGGCAGTATACATGCAAAGACAAACCATTCACATCTTCTTTCCACTCAGCCAATACTTCATCCCTCATAGCCCGTGTACGCAATCCGGAAATCTGCTTGTAATTGTAATCAGAGCCTATGGACAAGAACAAAGCCCCTGTCAAGTCCGAATGAGTCAACGTGTATCGACGCGGCAGTGTCGGAGTTTCATGGGTTACTCCAATCGAATAATTCACACGTAGCTTTTCAGGGTTCAATTGACCCATATCGTCTCACCCGAGCAGCTTGAACCGAAGAGGAAGGATCTGCCTGAAACTCGAGAACGAGGGTATTCCAGTCACTCACTCCATTGCATATTTGAGAATTCAATGGCATGCATAACTTTCTTGTCTAAGAGATCACGGTCTTCGCATTCAAACGTGTACATAACAAAACCATCAAAGGCGAAGAAGTGCATCCTCTTTCGGTGATAGATTATCCTAGGTCTTGCGATTTCCACAAGTTCCAAGAACTCTTTTCTTTTGAATTTTACGCGGTAAGAGCTTGTATGTTCAGCTACCACCGCGCCTGTTGTAGCTCCTGCTGTTGCCATTTTTTACAAACCTCGTTTAGATTACTTTTGTATTGAAGGTAGTTTCTTTGGTTCTGCTATAACCTTTTCCACTTCTCAATTGACCTGCACGCGCCAAACACCTAAGAACTTATATGGTTTGCCGGACCAATAATCTATTGATTAGACTATGTCTAGGAATAGATTAAGTCCAAAAGCGAGACCATCGGCTTTTTCAAAGTATGATATTGCCCTCTTTATTGATGAGAAGGGAAAAACCAGGTGGTCTCATCTCCTCAGGGCATTCGTCGAAAATGAATCGGACCGGCATATCTCAAGGCAGAGGCTTTCCAACTATTTAAAAGAGCTCTGCGCTGAAGGACTCGTCAGTAAAACAGTCGATAAAAAAGCTCTGATGTTCAGATTGTATTGGAGGGTTTACCCTATCTATGTGGTTCCGAAAAGCAGAAAGAAACGAATTGAAGAAATTCGAAAGAAAAAGAAGATATACGAATTTGTTGATTCTGCAAGTCCAGAAAAGATAATGAGGCTACATGAAGCAGTTGAAGATTTGGAAGAAAATTAGAGTCTCATACCACGTCTCGCGCCGGCATGTTATCATGCGTCGTCGACTGTTGCGCGCGCAGCGGCTCTATCTTGAGGAGAATTCATTCTTCAACATTCCGTAGTAAAGCAAACCGTATCGTTTGCCGTTTTCTGCTCCGCATTCACGCAGATGGCCCTCCTTGCGAAAGCCAAGCCTTTCTGCCAACTTGCGACTTCTAGCGTTACTGTCGCGCGTGATAGAAATTACCTTGTGCGCTTTCAAGTCATTGAAGAGAAAGCTCAATGAACGTAGGGCTGCTTCAGTTGCGATTCCTTTTCCTTGATAGCCTCGGTCTAGGAACCATCCGATCTCAAATGAGGGGACTTCCCATTTCTTAGGTTCTATCCAGATCTGTCCGACGTATCGGTTCCCGCTTTTCAACCAGATGCCCATAATGAATCGATCGCGAGCACTCCATTCTGCTGCGTGTCTGCGGATCATTATCTCGGCTTCTTCGTCAGTC
>CP070828.1:288876-291410 GCA_020344715.1 Candidatus Bathyarchaeota archaeon
GTTTTTTCGAATAACCTCTGACCTCGTTCCTTTTGGCTCACATCCAATCTGCAGGTTTAATTGGCAGGGATATTTTCGCAAGCAGCTCAAGGCAATTGGAGATTTCATCAAGTCCAACAATATGAGAATATCCATGCATCCCGATCAATTCACTGTCATCAATTCTGTGGACGAAAGCGTTTTTGAGAAAGGCGTCAAAGAACTTGCCTATCACGCCGATGTCTTGGATTCAATGAAGCTTGACGCCTCCGCGAGGATACAGATACACGTTGGCGGCGTTTACAAAGACAAAGAGAAAAGCGCGGAAAGATTCATAGAAAGGTTTGAAGATCTCGACACGCAAATCAAACGACGATTGGTAATCGAGAATGACGATCGACGCTACGACCTGAAAGACTGCATTCAGATACACTATGCAACAGGAATTCCGGTACTGTTCGACCTGTTCCACCATGAAATCAACAATTCCGGTGAAACCATAATGGAAGCTTTTGAGCTATTTACAAAGACGTGGAAGCAAAATGACGGTTTGCCCATGGTTGACTACAGCTCTCAAGAAAGCGGAAAGAGACAAGGCAAACACGCCGAGACACTTGATCTGGATCAGTTCAGGAATTTCCTCGAATCCACGAAACCGTTCGATTATGATCTCTTGCTTGAGATAAAAGACAAAGAGCAAAGTGCCCTCAAAGCCATGGAAATAGCGTCAAATGACCATCGTTTCCGAATGATACATTGAACCCTTGCTGCAAATAAAGGAAAAGACCTAACTATAGATTAACTAATCTAGTTCCGTTTGAGCTTGTCCCAGTAATACTCACGTAGTTTGGTTATCTTCGGTGCGATGACCAGCTTGCAGTATGGCTGCTCTGGATGGCTTTTGAAGTAATTAGTGTGATAATCTTCCGCTTTGTAGAACACTTCAAACGGCTCGACTTTCGTCACAATGGGAGCATCATATGCTCCAGAATTGCCCAGTTCCTCAATGATCTCTTCAGCAGTTGCCCTTTGTTTGTTGTCGTGGTAAAATACTACCGATCGATACTGAGTACCAACGTCATTACCCTGACGATTCAAGGAAGTGGGATCATGTGTCGCAAAGAAAATCTCAAGGATCTCTTTGAACGAGACTATGCTGGAATCAAAGGTAATCTGGACGACCTCGGCATGACCTGTTGTTCCGGTGGAAACCTGCTCGTGAGATGGATTTGTCAATGAACCTCCAGAATACCCTGATTCAACCTTCACCACACCTTCTATTTCACTGAAAACAGCTTCTGTACACCAGAAACACCCACCACCCAGTGTCGCCACCTCTTGAGTAGTCATCTATTGTGACCTCACGACAATAACTGAGATCTATGATTTGTTAAGGATTTCCCAAGAAAAACGCGCGCGTGGAAATCAAATCTCAACGATACCCGTAACGGGTCAAGCAGGACTTGATGTACTCAACTGCCTTATCTTGAGGTCTGAAGATTCCAAAGTGTCCTTCTCCTAGAACATCAAAGTCTAGCTTGATCAGCTTCTTCGCTGATTTGACCCAATCGGAGATTTTGGAGTTGAACTCAGGCATGAAAGGTCCATGGATGTCCTGCGCAAAGAGGATGTTACCACCTGAAGTATTGAGCAGTATTGCAATGCTTCCCGGGGTATGGCCAGGTGTGTGAATCCACCTGAATGTTTTGTCCCCTACGCGAATTTTTCCGTCGGAGCCCGATAGCTTAACATCCACTTCACATTGAATCAGATCTCGACGGTACAGAAACGCACCTGTCAAGTAGGAATCTGCCTGTTCAATGGCATTGCTGTCCAGTTTATGGGCAATAGTCTTGCAGCCATACCTGGTCCGAAAAGAGGTTGCCCCTCCAGCATGATCAATGTGGCAATGCGTTACAAATAGAGTTGAAATGTTGTTTGGTTCCAGACCGAGGCTCCTGATGTTACTGCCTATCATGTCGATATTAGGGTTCACCCCAGCGTCAATTAGTGCCAGCTCGCTTGTGCAGTCCACAAGATACACCATGCAATCGCCCGAACTTGTCATGTCGGAGCTTCCGACCATGTAGACTCCTGGAAGTATCCTCACCGTTTGCTTCATGCAGGCTTTTCTCCTCATTGTTTTCATATATTCGGCAAGATTAATCCGACTCTAGCAAGCTTTATTTGTTTCCTAGTGACGTTGAAGATGAAACTAGGGGGAGATTTCAAGTTTGAAAGCGAAGAGAGATCCGTGGACGGCCTTGTTTCCCTGTCCGGTTGTTCTTGTGACTGCTGTGGATTCTGAAGGAAATCCAAATATTATCACGTTGGCATGGGCAGGAACCGTCTGTTCTGATCCGCCGATGGTAGGTTTGGGCATCAGACCGCACAGATACTCCTATGACCTGATAGAGAAATCCGGAGAGTTCGTCGTGAATCTTCCAACCGTGAGGATTTTGAGGGAAGTCGACTTCTGCGGAATGGTGTCGGGCAAGGAAGTGGACAAGTTTTCTCAAACCGGACTCACACCGGAACCTGCAGAACGGGTGAAA
>CP070828.1:291510-295988 GCA_020344715.1 Candidatus Bathyarchaeota archaeon
CAGTTCTTATTGGGTTTGGGAAGATGGACGCTTCAAGTGGTATGAGATTGTGATGGTGGATCCGCATCATCCGGTTATTCAATCAGACGAGAACGTCAACTGGATTTGCGAGAGTGCGCATCGCAGACGCGTCTTTCGCGGTCTGACTAGCGCGGGCAAGAAAATGCGTGGTCTTCACCATAAAGGGCGTGGTGCAGAGAAGCTTCGACCGAGTCGTGAAGCTGTGAGGAAGAGGAAAGAGAAACAGTGAACCAGAGTCTAGGGCACGTAGACCAGCGTTGATATGACGCAACCGTAGTTGTCCATGGGCACCCTCAAGACTTCCATTCTATAATTTATTTTGTCTATTTGAATGCCTCGTATTTTTGCCATTTCCTTGATTTTCCATCGAAGCGTTTCTTTCAAGGCTCTGGCATCCATATAGCCGTGAGCTTCGGCCACAAGTCCATACTTTCTTTCTGATTCCCATGCCCATGCAGTTCCGGCTCCAATCGTTGTTCCTTCGCTGCCGTCCATCCGGGCTATCACCGCGTGTGTGATTGAGCCCGCTGGAATCTTTCGCCATCTTCTGTTCTTGCATTTAGGTGGGAGTATGGAGCTAACTGGGACGAGGTTGCATTGACCTATCCCTGCTTTTTTCAGAGCTAGGTCGAAAGCGTTTAATTCTGAAATTGGGCTTATGGCTTTGCCGCTTGTTATAAAGAACTCTTTGGGGATCATCTCTAGGGTTTAGTTCTCCACTTTTGTTGCATGCAATAAAAGCTACTCAATTTAATAGCTTTACGGTATTAGTCGAGAAGCTCGAGGGTCTTTGGATCAATTAGGAACCCGAGGGTCAGGCACGTACGCTAGTTTAGTCTTTCACCGCATTTGTAGCAGAATCGAGCATCCGCAGAGTTTTCGTAGCCGCAATGTGAGCAGGTCACAGTTGCTCGGCTGAGAGCCTCTCTAAATTCCTTTCTTGCCGTTTCAAAGCCCTTCTTGATTTCACTAGCAGCCACTGAAAATGCTTTTTCCATTTCTTCGCCCACTTTGGCAAAAGCCTCTTTCAAGTCTTCTCGGGCAGCGGAAACGCCTGCTTCTTTTCCTTTGCTGGTCTTCACACCACACTTATGGCAAAAATACGCGTCTTCTGGCAGTTCTATACCGCATTTCGGACAAAACATGATTGACCTCACATTGAGAAAGCAAACGAAAGAAACTTAAGTTTTTTGGGCTTTTCGATGCGTGCCACAAGTCATAAGAGCGGCTCTATGGTGAAAGGATATGGTGAATAGTGGTGAAAACCATGAAGTGTCCGAAATGTGGTCTTCCTTTGCACAAGGATGATATTGAAGACATACATCTTCGTGGAAAAATCGAGAAACACTATGCATATGTGTGCAAGAAATGCGATTATATCATTGGCTTTGGGGCAGTTGCCCACTGAATGAAGTAGATCTTTCTCTTTAGCTGGTCACGTATAGCGCATGTCTACGACGTCAACACGCGCGAAATATGGCCTGAAAATCAAATCGCTGGTGGCAATTCGTCTTGCACATATTTTAATAACAGTACTTGGAAATTAGTGCATTTGGTGTGAGCTTTTTGTCTCGCTCCTCAATTGTCTTCATCGACGTCAGTTTATCTGTCCATGCGACCGAAGATGAGGGCAAAGTCATGCACGCTGTGCGCAATCTTTTTCCGCCAGAATGCTGGGACGACATAGTTTTCAGAAGGCAAAGCTTGTACGGGCATCACAAGAACCCAATAGTTCTTTTCGGAACAAGAATAAAAGATAAGCAAATCACTAGGGCGTTTGTTGAAAACTTGTCTGCTAATCTCTCCACAATGGATAAACAGATTCTGATTGAAGATATCGGTCGGCATGTAGAGAAAGGAAGCCTCTATCTGCGTTTAGACAAGCAGGCTGCTTTAAAGGGGAATCTTAGACTCAGTAAGGCTGACCCTATTCGTGTACGGGTACGTTTCAGAAAGAACAAGCTTGAGGATGTTATCCAGATCTGCCAGGAACTTGGGATATTACCATGAGAAAATTTGTGGATTTGCACTTGAAACCTTCGTGGAGAGATCTTGAGCAGGTTAAGAGCATGGTTAACAAGTCCGCTGAGCTTGGGTTTCGGATGGTCGGCTTGGCTCTTCCTGAAAGGATTGCGGTTGATGAGGTGAATCAGCTACGGAATGTATGTGATGATGCTTGTGTTGAACTAGCTACGAGAGTTGACCTTGTACCTAGAAGCAGGCATGAGCTTTTGCACGGTTTACGTAAGCTTAGGCGAAAGTTTGAAATAGTGAGCGTTTTCTGCGCTTCTAAAGTGGTAGCCAGACAAGCCGCTAAAGACAGACGGGTAGATCTTCTTTCGTTTCCAGGTGGAAAATATCCGAGAGTTTTCTTCGACCGGGCTGAGGCGGAGCTGGCGTCGAGTGCAGGTGCCAGTTTAGAAATCGACCTGCAACCTCTTCTTCTCGTGAATGGATTTGCAAGGATTCGTCTTCTTTCGCGTCTACGGAGAGAAGTCGCTCTGACGAGACGCTTGAAGGTTCCGCTTGTATTGTCCAGCGGGGCTACTGAAACGCGGTTTTTGCACAAGCCACAAGATTTCGCTTTTCTCGGCATACTTTTCAATCTAGAATTCCCTTTTGCATTAGAGGCTTTGTCAGAAACACCTTTGGGAATTGTCGTGAGGAACAGGCAAAAGCTGAGTCCAGGCTACGTGGCTCCAGGTGTACGGGTTGTTGGGAGGCAGGATTGATGTCTCATCGGGTGAAGCGACGTTACTTGGCTGTTGAGGTGGATGGGAATGAGCCTTTTCGAGGAGAAGAACTGCGAGATGTGGTTTGGCGTGCTATAACGCAGCTTTTCGGCGAGTACGGAGCTAGTCAATCTGGCCTTGCCCTCATTCAGAACGGCAAACAGAAATCGTATTGTATTCTGCGCTGTTCACGTGAGGCACTTCCGATGGTAAGGGCTTCGATTGCTTCAATAACAGAAATCGGCGAACAATCCGTTACGATTCACGTATTGCGAGTTTCTGGAACACTCAAGGCACTTCGAAGAAAGACTGCTTCAGCAGAGTCAAAATGACAAAGGACCACTTGATCCACAAAGAGAGAACAGCGTTTTTCTTCTCTCCGTGCGGTTCGAAACTTCTATTAGTAGAAGGTACCGTATTATGTGGTTGAGGATGATGACGCCGTCCCAGTCTTAGGGCTTAGTAATGTTAATGGTTGTTGGTGTTGATTGTTTTGATTTTCAGTGTTTTCACTAGGTGTTTTTTGCTGTTGGTCGTCATTGTCTTTTCCTGACACAACAAATGCTTGTTCTTCGCTCATTTTTCCTCCTCTCCTACAAGATTACTCAAGGTTGTTTGTCGGGTATGGTGAACGAGGATCAGGTGCAAGTCGTCATCCACGCGTTTGAAGGCGGTTTGCACTTTTCGGAATTTGCGTTTCATATTTCACTTCTCCGAACATTTTTTTTCTCATCTGGCAGTGTGAGGCTGAGCTGTGAGGAAAGAAGAGGCTCAGCTGAACACTCCAACGGATTTTCCATATGCATCACTCATCGGGTAGGCGAGGCTGGGCTGCTCGAAACTTAGATATGGCGAGCCTTTTTTGGGGGCGAGCCAAAAAATTCATCTTGAACGAGGCGAGAGCCGAGAGCGCAGCGGTGAGAGAATAAATTTTTTCCGTAACTATCAATAATCTGCGTGTGCGTGCTCGTGAAAGACAATTTTATAACCCCTAATATCAGGTAAGAACTAAGGTAGATCTAAGTGAAGGAATTGGTTCTTGTCAGACATGGAGAGGCAGAACATCTGATTAAAGGTGTAATCGGCGGTTGGACAGATCTCCCGTTAACAGATAGAGGGAAGCGACAAGTCAAACTTACAAGCAAGAGGCTCAGGGAGATGTTTCAAGCTAGGATTGAAATCATGTATGCTAGTGATTTGGTGAGGGCAAAGGAGTCTGCAGAAATCATTCTTGAAGAATTAGATATTCCACTCATAATTGACTCACAATTTAGAGAACTAAACCTTGGCATCTCGAAAGATATGACCAGAGAGGAAGCCAAGAAAATCGAGATTCCTCAATCTGAACCATTACTGGATTGGAAACCGTATCCTGAAAGTGAGAGCTGGCGAATGCTACAGAATCGAGTGTCAATTGCCATGGCTCAATTAGAACAAAAATCTGAAGAAGTTGTCCTTATCGTTGGTCACGGAAACATTAACTCTGCAATTATTGAATGGTGGCTTCAGCTTCCTGAGAATGTTCGTCTTCACTTTGCGCATGATTCAGCATCCATAACTTGGTTAGGAGTAAGTTATTGGGGTGAACGCGAAATCCGAAAGTTGAATGAGACTGCCCATCTAATGAGGGCAGGACTTGACGACAGCATTAATCTGCATTGAGAATCCTCTCACGCGCATGCATGCTTGCTATCCATGCGAGCGTGCGTTCAGAAGGTTTCTATG
>CP070828.1:296088-299961 GCA_020344715.1 Candidatus Bathyarchaeota archaeon
CAATAGATTTCTGACAACCAGAGCAGGCATTCTTATCCAGGGAGTATTATGGCTTATCTTCTGGATTGCTCCTGCCTTTCACCTATTCGAAGGAGATAGTCGTTGGGCTCACAATTTTGCCCTTCCTCTAGTCTTTATAACAGTAGGATCAGCATCTAACTTCAAAAAGATCTCTTGTGAACTTACCGCAGTTATTGCATCGTTCCTTACGATTCCAGTGTTCCTAGGATACATTTCGGGGATTAGCTCCACATATATTGCGGCTATTTTGTTAATCTTAAATTTGCTATTGTATTTGGTTGAAAGAGGGAGAAAGGTCGAGCTTTTAGTACCGGCACCAAGGCTTAGAGCTTGGCTCAAAATACACCTGTTAACCTTCGCATATTTGGGTCTCGCACATATGCCACTGATTTTCTTTCTTGTAAGATGGAACAACCCATCAGTATTCTCTACTTACTTACCTGTGGAATACGAGATTTCCACAAGTTCATTCAACCTCATGCTACTGCCATTGACAGTATTTGGTATAATGGAAAGATACGTAAAGAAGGTGGGAAAGCTACAAGTATCGCTAATAGGTTTCACTTGGTCGATGGTAATGATCTTGGTCCCATTGACCTCCATTTTTTTCCTAGGTCAATGATTAAGACTGCCTTCGCAACAACACAGAAACAGAATTGGGTGATTTCTCAAGAATCACTTAACTGCGCCCGCAAGTCTAACTAGTAACTACTTCGTAATCTTGTTCGTTCCTTTCACCCAATCCAAGTTGTACAGCTCTACGTATCTGTGTATAACTCAATGGATCATTCTTCAAACTAGAACCATCAAAAGCTGCGACTGTTCTCAAAGCTTCGATATCCATAGCTATTCTAGCTCCAGAAGCCAACACTACACCTGGAGTCCTAAGTTCACCGCTTGCAGGTCCACCAGAAACAAAGCATTTCCTGCCATCCATAATAATTAGATGTGGATGAACAACCAAGTTTAAATCCACTATCTTTTCTTCCAAATGTCTCAGGTGAAGTCGCATTCTTTCCCGAGGCTTCATGAAACCAACGGCCAGTTTCAGACTGAAAGTGAATTTCGCGAATCTGTGTGTTTTCATACAACAAATATAAACCACTTTTTTCGAGTTCAACGCTGTTTCAGGCAGGCTCACGTTTTTGAGGTATGTGCCGCCAGTTTCTACCCTTTTCCATTTGCCTTCATCAAAGACTGCAATTTCTGCTCCAGATTCCTCCGCTTTTTTCAGCATTCCTGCTTTTTTCAATACGTTTCGAGTAGAAAGTCGAAGCATGGCCGATTCACCTAGGACAACTTTTTTGGCACCATGCTCATACAACAATTCAATCGTTGCTTTGACAAAATCAGGGTCGCTAGAACTGGGTGGAGGATCTGAGGTATTAAAGTTTGGTTTCAACAAAATCTCATCTCCCTTTTCAACAACCTTGTTGAAACCTCCAATCAGATTCACAGAGTCTAGAATTGCTTCCTTCAGAGAACTGATTTTCGTTGTTTTTCCAACTAACACTTTGCCGTCTTTCTTGTACGGATTGGTTACGACTTCGCCAATTCCCTCTTCGACACTCGAGACAAGCATAATAGATACCACTAGGATTACCGCTGGCAGAATATATAAGTATGACTTATGTCATATTTCAACCTGCAGTATGCCGCAAGAACGATGGAGGAACATTTGTCTTGGAAAAGCCCTTTCATTTACTCCCTCAAAACGATAGCCCTACTGATGACCGAACTCCTTTGATGCGCGGACGTTCGCATTCAATGTCGCTAGTTGATGTTATTCTCGGTCGTAGAAGCATTCGACGGTTTGAACAGAAAGAGATTCCTAAGGACATATTGGATAGGATTCTTGAAGCTGGTAGACAAGCTCCATCAGCAGCGAATAGACAACCGTGGCACTTCATTGTATTGACTGATGATCGAATTAAAGGAAGATTGTCCAAATGGTTGTTTACCAAGCATATCAAAAATTCTTCGGTTACTATTGTTGGGTGCGCCAACACTGGCCTCTTAGACAGAAGATGGTCTACCATTGGCACCTCAATTGCCTTGCAGAACATGGTCATTGCGGCTTGGGCAATGGGAGTTGGTTCATGCTGGATAGGTGGCTTCAAAGAAAACGAAGTCAAGAAACTGCTAGGCATCTCTGACAAATGGAAGGTAGTAGCGCTTGTCTCCTTTGGATACCCAAGCGAGAAATCCCACGCAAAAAGAAGAAAGCCTATTGAGAAGATAGTAGGCTATAACAAGTTTTAGAAAAAACACTGTATCTTCCCTTTTGCGCGCGCGGTAGCATCGAGCATCTCTTCAGTGAGGATGAAACTGGGAAAGAGATATTCGACGACTTTTCTGACGCGGTTCCCAAATAGTGCCAAGAGTCTGGGTCAATAGGAACTGTGCGACCGCAAATCCAGTAGGTTGATTCCGGAGATTTCTGGTAGCCTTTACTTCCGGAAGCCGCGCCGTCCGCCTTCCCCGAGAGAACCGTGACGGGGTCGCACCCGAGCCCGAGGAAGGCTTCGCGCCTCAGCAACCATGCACGCAAAAATTGATAAGTAGAGACAAGTTTCTGACAATGACGCTATGGAGACTGCAAGATGATTAGAGAAATCGATAATGTATCGATTGTAGTGGACGACTTGGAGTTTGCGGTTGAATGGTATAAGGACGTTTTGGGCTTGAGGCACAAGTTTACTGAGGAGAGCATTCAATGGGCTGAGATGGACTCGGGTGGACGGAGTACACTGGCGTTGAAAACAAAGGGAAATCCATCGGTATGCTTTGTCGTAACTGACTTGGAAGAAGAAATGAAAAGGTTGAGGAAGAAGGGAGTCAATTTTGATGAGGTTTCCGAACTTCCTGGCGGCGTCGGAAGAGTCACAAGCTTTGAAGATCCCTGGGGAAATGAAATAAACTTCTACGAACCTCCACAAAAATAGCATCGCGTACTTATTCCGAAAAAAACCACACGAGCGCTCGACACTTCAAAGGTTCAATGGAGTGTTACAAAGCGTACTCGCTGACTTGATCTTCAAAAAGCGCAAATGACCTTCCCTTCCAAAGTGTTTGTGTGGCTTAAATTATTAACCCAGACCTAAACATGCCGGGTGTTACTTCATCTTGCTTGATACCTGTATTCAATGAAGACATGCTGTAAACCAATTCTTGTGAGATTCAGTGCTGACAACCTTGAATCCTGCTTCAAGGGCTAGCTTGCTGACAAGTTCTAGAGTTTGCTCTTTTCCATCTCCTCTCACTCCGTATCCTGTGAAGATTTTTTCTCCATCAGGCAAATTGGCTTCCACAAAGACAACATGTAGGTCTGGCTTTTCTGCAATGATTGCATCCCAAAAATAGAGTAGCCCATCCAACTTGAGAACCCTTTTAGCCTCTACGATGACAGCACGCTTCCTTTCAAGTGGTCTGATGTACATTAGTGAAAAGAAGAATGTGGCTACATCGAAACTGCCATTTTTAAAGGGCATAGAACAAGCATCACATAAAACCCATTGTGCAACTGCACCCCTTGACTTGGCCTCGCCAATTTCTCCTTTACGGATGTCCACACACACCGTTTCCATCCCGCAGGCTTTGGCTATCACACCCTCCCCTCCAGCACCAATATCTACGACAAAGCCCTCTAACCTCTCAAGAGAAACCTTCACCTTCGGTCTTCGAGAAAGTTTCGCGAGGCTTTTCATGAGAAACCTTTTGATAATTCTCATCACCACCCTTCTCTTTCTTGCTGATTCGGCAATGTTGTTGCAAGTTGCTTCAACAATTAAACATGCATGCTTCATAATATTTGCTGCAGACGCTAAGCGAGGAGAACACGTGAAGTTCAAG
>CP070828.1:300061-304655 GCA_020344715.1 Candidatus Bathyarchaeota archaeon
AAAAGAGGAGGCTATAGAGGCATTCAAAGAAGCGTTACGTCTCAACCCGAAACTGAAACGGGTGATAAAACAGCTTCCCAGTGTTGGCTTGATGAAGCGTGACAAGGAGCTCTTTGCCAAACTCAAAGTCACGTGAAAGATGTGAGACTACGTTAGGAAATAGCTAAAAGATTCTCCTTGTCAAAAGAGAGAAATAGCTCTTGTTGAAATACTCGTATTCAACAGAAGGGTTGAGAGAATGGCTAGATCCGTGGAGACTGCAACAGTGAGAAAGGAAGAGGGCTATTCAGGTTCGCCTGCACCTTTTGTGTTCTTTTTGGCAGTGTTTGTGTTTTTTCTAGCGCTGGCTTTCATTTTCTTTCCGTATCTTGGAATGGAGCCGCAAGAATATACGCTTTCAATTTTGTCTGTCGTCGTTGCCTTCGTTTCATTGATGTTCTTGCCCGCAACAGTCGCAATCAACAAAGAGTGGGAAGAGGCCATCATACTGCGCTTCGGACGGTTTCAAAGACTTGTCGGCCCGGGGTTCTTCTTCAAATGGCCATTCGCCGAGAGCTTCCTGAAGCAAGACAAACGAATTATTACCTTGGATGTTGCCCGGCAAGAAGTTATGACCAACGATAACATCAGTGTAAGCATTGACGCGGTCGTATTCATGAAAGTAATGAATACGAAGGACAGCCTCGTTAACATCCAGAACGTATGGAACAGCGTGATGAAATATGCCCAGACCACGATGCGAGATGTCGTGGGCAACGTTGAGCTAGATGAGTTGCTAGCGCGGCGAGAAGAGATTGCCAACAAAATCGAGAAAATCGTGGAACGGGAGACCCAGGACTGGGGCGTCGACATCATCTCGGTAAATCTCCAGAACGTGGAACTACCTGAAGACATGAAGCGAGTGATTGCACGACAGGCAGAAGCTGAACGCGAGAAGAGAGCGGTGATTATCAAAAGTGAAGGCGAGCTGACCGCAGCTGGGAAATTAGAGGCAGCTGTGCAAAAGATGAGCAACCGAGCCATGTACCTGCGTACCTTATCAAGTCTGGAGGACATTAGCTATGACCAGAGTAATACAATTGTATTCGCGATTCCCATGGACATGGTGAAAGGCGAGATTCTCGGATTGACGGCGTTCGCTACGGCCGACAAGACAACAAAAACCGGAGCACCCCGAAAAAGAGAAACTAGAAGGTAAACAAGCCTCCCGTGTGGGCAATCTGCTGAAAAAGACGCTGGTCAAGGATTAGCTGACTGAGTCTGAAGCCTAGAAGGAGAGGAATCTGAAGGTTCATCGGTCTAATCAGAAACTAGACTTGGTGAGAACCGCATGTCAAAAAGAAAGAGCTGGTCTGAGAAATTGCAGGACAACAAGAACCTGCCAAGAGTGGAGAGAATTACTGACAAGATGAGCAAAAGATGGGGGACGGGCACAGTGTTAATTCCTGCGCCCATGGAAGTTGATGAAATGATGCGAAAGGTTCCTGAAGGAAAGCTCATTACGATTAATGAGATCCGCTCCGCTCTGGCGAGAAAACACAAGGCCTCGATAGGCTGTCCTATGACCACAGGCATTTTTGCTTGGGTTGCCGCTAACGCGGCTGAGGAGCTAAGTCAGAAAGGTGAAGAAAACATCACTCCTTACTGGCGTACGTTGAAGACCGGCGGAGTGATAAACCCCAAATACCCTGGCGGAGCGGCAAGACAGAAAGAGCTTTTGGAAAAGGAAGGGCACAAAGTAATTCAGAAAGGCAAGAAACATGTCGTTGTTGATTACATAAAATCGTTGGCTCAATTGTAAGAAAAACTGATGCCGACAATTTTCTCAAAAGCTCGCTTCCGATTTCTCAGCTCGTTTCCACAGGGCTAATATGTTCAGGCGACAAGTCTCTGCACAAGTAGACCTTGTTACTTGCTCTGTAAAATCCTACGCCATTCTTTCTGGCTGCGTTCGCGTCAATCTTCAGGATTACTGGCTTTCGTGTTTTTCTCAATCCTACCTCTCTTGCTACCTCGATGGTTGGTGACAAGTGCACCCATCTTCTCTTCATAGATTTCAGACCCATCTCTAAAATTCTTGAAGCTGCGTCTGGTGATGTTCCGTGGTACAAAGTTCTAATGGTTCTATCTTCTTCTAGTGCAAGCTCGACTGTGACGGTGTGACCATACAAAGCCCGAATCCTGTTGTTAATAATCTCGAATCGTTTTCTGCCGCTCTTCTCGACTATGTCCAAGATGAATCTCTGGTCAACTTGAAATCGTTCTCCAATTTTCCTAGCAAACTCTTCTAGACCAACGAACCCTTGTCTATCCATTTCCAGATTCTCAGGCTCATGTCTCAGAAGATAACTCATGTATTTGCTGACTTCAACTTTCGACACATGTTTCATTCCAACGCCACTCTTGGCAAAGGGCCCAAATCATGTCGTAGCAAGTCGGCAGAACGAGTTGCAGTTTGTGATTTTCCTCAAGTACACGATAATGTTTTGATCCGACATGGCGTGCTCTTCGCGAGCCATTGGTGTGGCGCGCAGCATCCTTCTCACTTTTGCATTCTCTCCTTCTTGAGCGGCAGTTCAGTTTGCAGGTATTCTTGATTATACATTCTCTCAATTCTAAGGAATCGCCGTAGACCTTTCTCCGTTTTCTTTTTGTAGATGTGGATCTCTCCTTGGAATAGATCTAATAATGCTTGAACTTCTTGGGGTGAATGCATGTGCGGATTCATTACCGCCAATGTGGTGAAACTCTTTGATTTGAATTTAGGAATGAGGGCTGCCAACCACCGCCTCGTAGAGACAGCACGATGTTGCAATAGAGCATCAGAAACAATTTCGATGCAAGCTCTCCTTGATCTTGTTGGCATGGCGTCCAGTTTTCGGAAAACCGATGTCAAGGCAATGTCGATGTCAGTAAGATTTTCAACGCCTTTCAGTTTAAACACGTTCGGCAAGTTTCCGACGATTGCGTCCGCTTCAGGATTACATATGAAAAGATAGAAATTCAAAGGGAACTTTTCCGCAAAATCCACTACTGCCTTTGCATCAATAGTGACATACAAAGTGACTTGATTCGCTTCGATTCCCGTCTTCAAAAATCTCTCTATCAAAAGATCTTTTTCATCGCATGAAGGCGAAGTTAGTATAACCGCATAGTTATCAGGTATTCCGCCAGGCAGCAAGTTGTCTAAATCTTCAAATCCGGTATTGACTTGGCTCAGAGGAATAGTTTCTAGTATTTCAGCAGCAACGGGTTGAGGTTTAGTGCGTAAACTAGACGTCTCAAGAACAACTTTGCAGAGAGCATTAAGTCTTTCACATTCTTCAACCATCTTCTCCAATGACTTCTTTGCTGCAGTTTCTTTCCCTTGGACAAGAAACCGAATTCGTTGAAAGTGCGAGAGATCGTCCTCATTCAGTTTGAATTCGGCGTGTAGCTCTTTTCGGATTTCCTCTTGTCTCAACAGATTCGACATAAGGTCAATGTTTTGTCCAAAATCTTTGAAAGGTACATAACCAAACTCTACAACAGCCACCAGAGAAATCTGTTCAAGAAACTGCCCAAGAAGACCGCGCGCAGGATCGATCTGATCCGACTCCAATGAACTGCGACACCCATCAAGAGCGGATGTTGCGCTTTCTAGATGTTCTCTGATGAAACTGCCTGTTGATCTTACGTGCCAGCATTCTGAACGAACTAGGGCATTTATATACTCTCTAATTGCCGTTTCATCTCTGTAGTTCTTTGGATTTTTAGAGATCACGCTATATACAATAGAGGCGAATTTATCCAATAGATTCCTGGTCAGCTTCAGTTTGGCCTCTTTATCAATTAGAGTTTTGACCAGCTTGTAGTTTACTGTTTTCGTCTTGCCACTGGTCATGGTGATAGACAAGATCTTTGGATATGACTGCCTGTAGCTCTCCGCTGCTTTTTCATTGTGTCGTTTCAGAGTTTCGTAGAGAATCGACTGGATCTGTGTGGTTCTCATCCCTGTGTTGAGTTGAGGCTCAATCTCTTCAACTATCGCAATTGCTTCTTCAAATGAGATATTTAGCTTTGGGTTCAGCAATGATTTCACAATTTTCCCAATGCTGAATGGTTGTTTCTTTCTAGTTCCCGACTTGATGACATAACCCAGCCGCTCGTCAAATCTTGCACTGAAGAGATCTTTGATGTTTGCTGGTCTTAAGCCACGAAGTACATTTCTCTTAAGAGCGATGCTATTTAGCAGCGTCCTTACTTCTGGCATGACGGACTTCTTTATTCTGGATCCTTCTTGTTTGGGGTGATCTGCTTTCTGAAGTGCAACTGTCTCCAGAATTCCAATCTTAACGAAGGCTGAGACAAGATCTCCAACTCTATCTTCGTAGTTTCCACCTTTTGTGGTTAGAGCGGGAAGAATTCCAAGTTTCTTTGCCAGCGTTTCGCCAATTTGCTTTCCGTTAAGAGGTCTTCTCTTGGCTTCTCGCAGTATTTCGAGAATCAGCAACGAAGTTATCGGTCTTTGCCCTACAGTCACTAGAAATGCGAGAGATCTGAATGGCTCAACTAATACTCCGTCATTTGAAACTGATTCAGGGAAGACCCTTAG
>CP070828.1:304755-307323 GCA_020344715.1 Candidatus Bathyarchaeota archaeon
TGATCCTTGCCTTCATCGAGGCTGACGAAAACCCCATTCTCTTGGTTTTCATAGATCCCCTTGTACAGGAATTGACTGCACACGATGGTCTTGCCGGTCCCGGGTCCTCCGATAATCAAGACGACCCTTCCTTCTGGAAAACCGCCGCCGACCAACTCGTCTAAACCATCAATTCCAGTAGTAATCTTTGCCAAATTATTCCACCTCGAGTGATTTGAAATGATTTCTACGGGTATTTATAGCTTATGCAGCACGCTGCTGAATGTGCAAAATCAATGCACAGAAGGATTCAACTGGTCCTTTCCGGCAGCTGCGTTCGCGGAGAAGCCACCACGGAGAGATCAGAATCTGTATCCTACATTCTCAGAGATATCTAGCTAGCTACACGACAAAGCATTTGAAGAAGAGTTGCTATACTGTAGTAACAAACTGTGACTACAAGATGTGAGTTTTCCTTTTAAACCCAAAATCCTTCAACTTCATTTGAAGAGGTATACTGATGAGCAGAAAAACATCTGTTCCCTCTAGAAGCAAGATGACCCTAGATTTCGTTGAAGGCGACTTGATTATTGGCAGAGGCGCAACAATTGATGGATCAGGAACTCCGCCAACGGTGAAAGTCTCGGGCACAGTGTACTGCGAAGGAGACAATATCTTCGAGTGTAACCTCTCGGCAGAAAACTTGGAAGCTGAAGATGACGTGACAATTCATGGAGATCTGGAAACGAGAAAATACGTCGAAGTTGAAGATGGTCGCTTGGAAGTTCACGGAAAAATGACCGGGAACCGTGCAGATGTAGATTCTGCTCTTTATGTGACTGGGGATTTGACAGTCCAAGCAGTTGAGGTTGGCGGAAGCCTAAAGGTAGATGGCGACGTGAAGACTGAGGACGTAGATGTGTGTGGAAGTTTCAAAGCGAAAGGGAAAGTAGACGCAGAGAAAATAGGCGTTTGCGGAAGTGTTTCGTTGGAGTCGGAGGTTGATCTCGAAAAATTAGAAGTGGGCGGAGCGGCGAAGGTTGGAGGCGGCAAAATTCGGCAAATAGAAGTCGGAGGAAGTTTCCGGTCGGAAGGTCCTTTAGAATTCCGAAACCTAGATGTGGGCGGAGTCGCTCTGCTTGCCAGCAAGAATACTGGTGGCAGTATAGACATTGGCGGCTCATTCAAAGTGGAAGGAGACTTGGCGTTCGAAGACATTGATGTGGGCGGTAAAGTGGTTATAACCGGATCCGCTGAAGGTGGCGAAATCGATGTGGGCGGCAAAGTCGAAGTAGGCAACTCGCTGAAGCTTTCGGGGGATCTTGAAGTCGGAGGCAAGGTGAAGGTCGACGAGGAGCTCTCGGCAAGAAACATCGAGGTTGGCGGAGTACTACATGCACGAAAAGCCACGGTAGAAGAGCGTGTAGAAGTTGGTGGGGCGATAATTACTGTTGAGGGTGTGACTGCACGTTTTGTTGAGATTGGAAAACGAGGGGAAGTCCGTGGGCCTATCAAGGCAGACCAAGTTATCATTGGCAGAGATGCGCATGCAGAAGACATTTGGGGAAAGAAGGTTCTGCTAAAGAGAGGAGCGCACGCAGAAAACATTTACAGCGAAAACATCATAATTGAATCAGATTGTCGTGTAAGCGGGGAAGTCCAGTACACTGGTGAACTAAGAACGAATGGAAAAATCTCTTTGGCCAAAACACCTCAGAAAGTAGATAGACTCCCTACCTGAAGAGAAGTGCCGTGGAACATCGCACGTCTCACAGCTTGAAATAGGCACTCTTCCTTTACAGAAAAGGCAGCTCCGTTCTCTATCTTCAAAATTCACATAGTTTTAGGCGTTTCTACACTTATAAGCAACGTACGCTTTCTATTGTAAACCTGTAGGAAAATGAAAGTTCGAAGAGTAGACTCAACCTCATTTTAAAGGTTGCTTCCCCAATGAAGAAAGTGAACGCGATATTTGAAGCGGCCAGAAGCGAAGGCAGAAAGTATTTGCTGGAGCCAGAAGCAAAGACAATTTGTGTACAATATGGAATCCCCGTAACAAAATTCGAAGTCGCCACAAACGAATCGGAAGCCGTTCAATTTGCCAAGAAGATTGGCTTTCCAATTGTTCTCAAAATGGTCTCTCCCGACATTATTCACAAGTTTGACGTTGGAGCAGTAGTTCTTGACGTCAAAACCGAAGCAGAAGTAAGATCAGCCTATAATGCGATTATCAAAAGTGTGAATAGGTATAAGCCAAACGCAAGGATTGTAGGTCTACTCGTGCAAGAAATGGCTCCTCAATCGACTGAGGTTATTGTAGGAGCAACGAAAGACCCTCAGTTTGGACCAGCCTTGATGTTTGGGCTTGGGGGAATTTTCGTTGAAGTGTTGAAAGATGTTACTTTCAGAATCGCGCCTATTTCCGAGTCTGATGCTAAAGAAATGGTAACCGAGGTGAAAGCCAGCCCCATTCTCAAAGGCTACAGGGGACAGCCGCCCGCGGACATAAAGGCAGTTGTAGAAATCCTGATGAACACGTCGAGACTAGTGATGGAGCACCAAGAAATCAAAGAACTCGACCTCAACCCA
>CP070828.1:307423-310814 GCA_020344715.1 Candidatus Bathyarchaeota archaeon
AGCTGTCCCATGTGCGCCATAGTATCGCGCGCGCGTTTCAGCCCTTCTTCCTCAACCTTTTCATTGCAGCGTCCTGCACTTCCGCAAGCCCTATGAACAGAAACGGAAGAACTTGTGGATGGCGTTCGCGTTTGCTTGAAGGCAAGAATGTAAATCTGAGAGTTGCTGAGAAAGAGGATGTTCCACTGCTTGTTGAGTGGTTTAATGATGTACGATTTGCTGGAGACTACCAGCATTTTCCATACCAAATTACCAGTAACCAGCTTGAAAGGCAGATACAGGAGAATAGGCTCTATGGACATGAGTGGGTGGATTTTATCGTTGAAAAGAAAGATGGAAACAGGATTGGATGGGTAGCACATTACATTAGTGCTCCGAACTTCGGATGGGTAGAGATAGGGTACAGCGTTATTCCAGCAGAGAGAAACAAAGGCTATGGAACTGAAGCTATTCAGGTCATTACAGACTACTTGTTCCTTACAAAAAATGCCATTACACGAATACAGGCTGTTGTTGATATTGGAAACTTAGCTTCCAAACACGCTCTTGAGAATTGCGGCTACAAAAAGGAAGGAGTGCTCAGAAAGGCATTATGGAATGCTATAGGAGACTGGGCAGATGGTTGCTTGTACAGCATTCTCAGAGAAGAATGGAAAGAGCCTAGAATGCTAACCAGCACTGTTTCACGAAGCTAGCAACACGGGTATTCATTCTCACAGAATAGCGGGAATATCAACCAAGATGTGTGCCTCAAGATATTAACCCAAGCCCAAACCGATTGCGCACGAACGTCAAAGAGTTCTTTGGACACAGAAGAATCGCCACCACACTGCTCTACATCCGGCTCGAAAAAGCGCTCGTCAATGAACCATCAGATGAGTGCTTCGTTAGAGCAGCCAGAAAGCCAGAAGAGATCCCCCAAGCAACTGGAAGGTGGCTTTGAACACTTCTGTGAAAAAGAGGGGTTGCTCTATCTCCGAAAACGTAAATAAGCTATGGTATCATATGCAAATACGGAAATATAGATGTAAAACAGAGTTTGCGTTCATAAACGTTATAATAGACATTGAATTACAGAAGCCACAAGCATCAAAAGGGAGTCACAGACAATGAAGCAATCTCAACGCACAATCTTTCAGGTTGATTTAACCCAGATTGATGGAGATGGAGATTTTCCCTGTCCAAAATGCGGAACCGTGATCTCGCCTGAAGATGAAACCGAAACAGTTTACAAAATCGTTGACACGCGAGTCAAAAACGAAGAACTTGAAGAACTCGTCATTCAGTGCAACAAATGCGAAAGCAAAATCCGTCTTGTTGGGTTTCTCGCCATAGAAAAGTAACAACCGCCGTTTCCCTAACGTATGCCCCTATTTTGAGCAACAAATATAGTCTCCGAAGTGCAGATCTAAGGTAGGCCTCAGACATGCTTCTCTTGAAGGACAACTGCTCATTGTGCGATAGAATCTTTCGCCATTCTGCTCTCAGACGGTGTTATCGATGCAGAAGGTGGTACTGCAGAGACTGCATTACCTTCACCAAAGATGGAGAAATTCTCTGCCTAAACTGTGCACGGAGAATGGTGTCACCAAAGAAGCTTGGAACCAAATACAGCCCTCTTAGCAGATACCTCGTTCGACGAGCGAAATATTCGAGCAACGTGACGCTGAGCCATGCAAGAATTGAAGGCATAATAGGCGACAATCTGCCCTTAGGAGCAGCGAGAACAAAAGGGTGGTGGACCAATACACTTCGTACGGGTCAAGGACAGGCATGGCAGAACGTAGGCTGGAAGGTTCAAGAGGTGGATTTAGACAAGAGAACAGTAACGTTTGCTCGAGTTGTCAGTGCAGAAGACCAACCTCGAAAGAAGCGAAAGAGAAGAAGAAAGAGCACACACACTTTTGAGCTTCCAGTTAAACCAAGACGTCCACGTTTCCCATCGAAGACGAAAATAGCGAAAACTCAAGCCAGACTGAGAAATATTGAACGAAAGAAGTCGTCTATGAGACGGCACAAAGGCACAATTTCTAAAGGGAAGACCAAGGATCAATATAAACAATGGGATGAAACAGCTAGGCCTACGACCACGAAAGACTAGTTCCAAATCCTGCTATTCAACTACGCTTCTGAGCGCGTCCACGGTGGCGGTTTATATAAATTCATCTTTTCACTTTACTAATGGCAAGTTTACCAAAATCGGCACAGAAAAGAGGCTTTTCAGACCAGAAGCCAGACCAACTTCCAATGATGATCAAGATTGAAAGGATGGAGCAGATTGAAATGAGTGAAACCCCCCACATGAAGCAGTACCGCCATCGGCTAGATCACGCCAGAGGATATAGCGAAGTTTGGGAGCTTGTAAAAGACACCGTGAAAACAGCCCTGGGAGAACACCGAGTAGGGATGATGCTGTTTCTCGACGACCTGCCAATTCAGCTTGGAGCCTATCATCCTGTGGGTACGAACAACATAGTCTTGAACAGAATGTTGGTGCAGGTTGTCGAAGCCGCTACAAAGTCGCAACGATTGGTAAATGCGTTCATATACATTCTTCTGCTTCACGAGTACCTTCATGCGTTGGGCTATGTGCGCGAAACGGACGCAAGACAACTGGTATATAGAGTTGCTAAAAGGTCATTCAGTGAAGAGCACATCGTTTCCCGTTTGGCCCGTACCAGCCCATGGGCTCTGCTAAAGGATGTCCCTTTAAGCCTAATAGACGCACCAAAACAAGTTATGGAGATTGTGAAAGACTTCGAGAAGTCGAATCAGAAGTACATTGTGTAAACCAGACTCGTTTTGAGCGTGTGCGTGCCAGCCTATTTCCTGCGTCTGCCGCTGTATTGACTTCGCTTCTTTTTTAGCTTCCTGAGTTGTTGCTCAACCGCCTTGACAGCTTTCTGGAGAACCTCTTTCTCAGTGATTAGACTCTCATTTTGAGTTCGCAGTTCAAAGACTTCTTCGCGCAGTCCTAGAATCACACGTTCAGCCTCCTCTTCCTTCCTGACCAGATCAGCTACTTTGTGATTCATTGTGTTCAGTTCTGCCATCAAAGCTTCGACCTGTTCGTTCAAACCTTCATTCTTTCGCAAGGATTTCGGTTTGGATTCATTTCGCTTGGACCTCCGCAACCATTTCAAAGCCATTGATGTTTTCACCCTTAATCTTTCTAGGTATTAGCAGTCGCTTAAATTATTAAGGATAGGAAAAATCCTAGATTACTAAACTGAGGCGCGCGCGCAGGATCCTATGGCTTCTGCCCAACTATTTGAAGATGTCCAGCGAAGTTCACCAATGACTTATTTGTGCAATAAGCGAGTTCGATTTGCAGTAGCCGTTTGCGGATTCTCGGATCAGCTTCAAGCTTTTTTAGTGTTTGCTCATTAAC
>CP070828.1:310914-317294 GCA_020344715.1 Candidatus Bathyarchaeota archaeon
AATGCTCTAGATCCTGAGAAAGCCATGAATATTCGTGCCCGGCTGGAACTAAAAAGCTCAGAGACCTGTTCTATGTGTTCTGAATATTGCGCTCTAAAGATTCTAAAGGAGGCACTGAAGACTGAGGGTCAATGTCTGTGATAAAGGCCCTATTGTTCCCATAGCTCTTTGAGAGATGTGAAAGATGTTTCGAATTGAAGGGTTGAAAGGCAAGACTCCCGTGGCAATCACCATTGCTGGAAGTGACTCGGGGGGCGGAGCTGGAATACAGGCTGACCTCAAGACATTCGCCGCCATAGGCATTCATGGCACAACCGCGATTACTTCCATCACGGCTCAGAACACTCAGAGGGTAATGGCTGTTGCCGATTTAGATCCCGAAATCATTAAAAAGCAGATTCAAGCGGTGGTCGAAGATATAGGCATCGACGCAGGAAAAACAGGGATGCTTCACACAAAAGAAATCGTCAAGACTGTGGCTTCCAAAGTTTCGCAATATCAGTTTCCACTCGTCGTGGATCCTGTTATGGTTGCCAAGTCCGGTGTACCTCTCATAGAGCCCGAAGCAGTGGACTCTTTGAAAGCACATCTCTTGCCGCTAGCAACCGTGGTAACACCTAACAGATCCGAGGCTGAAAAACTGACAGACATAACAATTGGAAACATTGGGAATGCTAAAACCGCAGCCAAGGAGATCTCTGAAATGGGACCCGAAGCAGTTGTCATCAAAGGAGGCCATTTAAACCTGCAATATGCAACTGACGTCCTCTATCATAAAGGAAAATACGAAATTCTTAAGACTCCCTGGTTGGACATGAAGACCACACATGGAACTGGCTGCAGTTTCTCAGCCGCGATTGCTGCTGAACTTGCCAGAGGTAAAGATGTTCTTCTTTCCGTTAGGAAGGCCAAGAAATTCACAGCTCTGGCAATAAAGTTTGGACTCACCCTAGGCAAGGGTCCAGGTCCTGTTAATCCGTTAGCGTTTCTATATCGAAGAGCCTCAAGATCCTATGTTTTAGAAAATGTCAAAGAAGCCAAGCAGATGCTTGAGTCGTCATCTGGAATTTCTGATCTTGTGCCAGAAGTTGGCATGAACGTAGCCATGTCGGTCCCTTATGCAGAAGGTTTAAAGGACATAGCAGCAATAGAGGGCAGACTTGTTAGAACAGCCAGAGGGGTTGAGACCGCAGGCGATATCACTTTCGGGAGTTCTTCTCATCTCGCCAGATACTTGCTTGCAGTAGCTGAGCACGACCCATACAAAAAAGCGGCAATCAACCTGAAATTTTCAGAGAATATCCTCAGCATCCTCAAACGACACGGCTTGAAGACATCATCATATGACCGAAGAAAGGAGCCGAAAGAGGTCAAGGAAATTGAAGGAATGACTATACCATGGGGGGTAAAAGAAGCTATAGAACGAGATGGCAAGGTTCCAGACGTAATCTATCATAGAGGCGAAATCGGGAGAGAGCCTATGATTGTGATCCTTGGGAAAGAGGCGCGTGATGTAGCTCAACTGGTAATACACATAGCGAAGAAGATGAAAGCTCATGAATAACAAAACTATACGAACCAAGAAACTGGCTCTGATTTCCATTTTTTCCGCTTTAGCTGTAGCAATAGCGCCTTTTGCTTGGTTTGATTTTCTGGGCACCAAAGCTTATCCAACGCAGCATGTCGTAAACGCGCTTCTAGGCGTGCTCGTAGGACCATTCTGGGCTGCTGCTGCAGCAATCATTGTTGGTGCTATACGAAACGGTCTAGGTATAGGCACAGTTTATGCGTTCCCTGGCGGAATCCCAGGAGGCATAGTTGTGGGAGCATTCTATTGGCTCTTCAAAAGGTTCAAGGTGGGCGGAAGAGTTCGTTTAACATCTGCCCTTGCAGAGCCAATAGGTACAGTGCTCATAGGTGCCACATTATCCCTTTACTTGATTGGCCCATGGATACAGACCACGAAGATCCTAGAGTTACTGAGTAAGGAAGGCATTCTTTTCGCCTACTTGACTTTCGGAGCAGGTTGGACTGCAGCCTCTGTTTCCGGCAGCATTCTTGGCTTTTTTGTGCTATTGATCCTAAATCGAATGGGAATCAGCAGGGAGACACTGTTTAGTGAAGGGTAAAGCAAGGACTCAGCTAGAGCCAACAGAGATTATCGGAAAAAAAGTGTTGATCCTGGGTGAAGTCGGCTCTGGAAAGACGTCACTAACCGCGAAAGCAGTTCAGGATTTAGCGCTGCTAATCCAGCCTGAAGAAATAACGGTAATTGACATGGCGCCTGAAGCAATCGGTGAAATTGGGGGAAAACTATCCCTGCATATGAGTCTAGACAGTAAACTACGATATCTTTCACCAGCTAAAGTGTTTGCTCCGAGAACAATGGGAACTAGCCACACGCAAGTCATAGAGTTTGCTAGACGAAACAAAAACGCAATTGAGCCTTTGCTCAACGATTTTCTTGAGACCCCCACTAGAACTCTTGTTATAAATGATATCACGCTCTATTTGCACCTAGGCAAACTGGAAAAAATCATAGATTGTGTAAAACTAGCAGATACCTTCTTGGCAAGTGCATATCTCGGAGTCAAACTGAAAGAAGACCATGGAACTGGGATAAGCGTCCGCGAGAGACAAGCGATCAAGAGATTAGGAGCTCATATGGACCATCTTGTCAAACTGAACAACGCTACTTGAGGATTTCAAACGATTCTCTCATCACACAATTGTTGTATGCCCTTGAAGGCGGAGTTCGAAACTCCACCAGATAGACTTGTAGTTTGGTGCTCCGGCCGGGATTTGAACCCGGGTCTCCGGCTCGAAAGGCCGGAATACTTGGCCCACGCTAGCGTGTTTAACCGGGCTATACTACCGGAGCAACAAGCAAAATTATCGAGTCTCTCGTTTTAACTTTTCTCCAAAGCCTCAAGAAAAGCTTAATTTATCCTTTGATAATCAGAACATGCGGGCCCGTAGCTCAGCAAGGATAGAACATTGAGAATTTAACGCGAACAGTGTCCAAAGCACCGGGCTTTTAACCCGGGGGTCTCGGGTTCAATTCCCGACGGGCCCGCCAAGATCGTGGTTCTGCAATCAGGATTTCGCACATTTTATCCAAGAATCGATGTCTTCGATCGTGGGCTTCTCTGTTTCCGCGATTTTTCCTTGTTCAACGTGGGTTTTCAAGATTCCGTTCATTTTCATGCCGAGTTCGATTGAATCTTGATCAGCAAGTTGTTTCCTGGTTGTGATGTCAAGTTCTTCAAGCAAGGCTACGTCTTTTTCTTTCAAACCGGGCAGCATCGAAAGCTGAGCTCTTCCTTGCAGCCTTTCAATGGTCTTTTGAGAAGTGTTTGTTTTCTCTGCAATTGTTCGAGGATCTGTTAGTATAAGCTCGCCGACATTTGTTACACCTATTCCCTTCATGTTGGTGGCGAGATGTGTTCCTATGCCTTTTACTTCTTTGAGATCGCTTTGGCTTGTTAGCCGAGGTTTTGGACGCATCAGCTCTTTTTCGAGGTTTTCGACATGCAACTTGAGATCTGCAACTTCTTTCATCTGCTTCGTGATGGCGGTTATCCTCTTTTGGCTGGTTTGATCAGTTTTCTGCACAGTCTTTTCTACTTTTCGAAGCTGCTTTGTCATCTTCTCATTGAGATAGGCTAGTTGTTTGTCGAATTTGGTGAGAAGGTCTCCTCGGATCATTTTCCCGTTTTCTTTTTGTGCTGTAAAACTCTCCGAGAAATCTCTTCTAATCTCGTTTTGGGTTGCATCGATTATCATGAGTCTTGCTCTTATCTTTTCTATCACTTCTTGGTCACTCTGTAAACCATTCACCTTTTCCATGACGTTCTCGACTAAGGTCGAATCTGGCAGCTTGCCTGCTATGCTGGTCATGGTCAGACCTAGGAAAATGAACGTTGCAAGTATTGAAATCCAAAGATAGGTGGCTACGGACAAACCACCGGTTACGTCGCCAATCAAGTAGGGTGTTATAATGCTCTCAGGTGACCGTTGAACCCACATAAATATTCCATTAACTGCGTTTAACCCCGCTAAGAAACTGAAGAATCCCATTATCCAAAAGGTTGTACCTTTCACAGTTACCTCACCAGTGTTTCATCAAACGTGCTGTAAGAAGCTATTTTGGCACTCTTGTTTTTATCAGTTAGGAAGAGACAATCTGTATCTCGAATTCACATTCACTTTGTTGCAAGAATTCATCTCAGCTATTGTTTTCACAGATATGTCGCGCCTAGAACTTGTACATTCTACGTTTCAGAGAAAGCGTTTTGATGGGCATTCTGTAAAAAGCCAAAAAAATTCTATGGGGCCCTTGGAGCTAGATTTAGATCCATATCTTGGGGAAACAGATCTTGCAAACGTACTTGGAACGATGTTTGTTCTTGTTTCTCCAAGCTTTCTGAGATGTAAGATCACGTTTGCAGATTTTGCATTCCCGGTTATTCTGTGGTTTGCGACCCGATTTCCTGATGAGGACCAACTTCCATGGCACGCTGTCCAACTCGAGATCATTCGTCAGCAGTCTCGGTCCATTTGCTGATAGTCAGTTTGTCTTCTCCGAGTTTGAAAGACACCTTCAGCTTTATCGAGGAATTCGTTTTGAATGGAAACATGCTGTCTTCAGCGAGACTCAATGGAACGTAGATCAGGTATTTGCCGTCCTTTCTTCTGAACAGTCGTCCTTTTCCTTCTGAAACCATGTCATTTTTCACCTCTATTAAACTGAAGGTAACTAAAAGAACGGGAACTGCTAATATAAGTTGCTGACACTTGAATCCAAAGTTTGAATCAAATGCACCAAGAGAATAACCCTCTGTGAATCAATTCTTTAGAAACAAACGGATGTGAGAATCTGCAGTTCTTGTGATTCAACTTCATAGAACAACCAAATTCAACAGCGGTTCTGGCGCTTTATCTCTTCAGGGCAAAGGAGAAACGACATCAGTCAGATGTGAGACTACGAAAAGATCAGCAGAGGCTTTGACGCTTGATTCTTGCGAAACGTCAAGTTACGATGCTTTCAATGACGTCTACGGCTCGTTCCAAGCCGTCAAACCTTCTGGAATATTCACCTAGGTTCTCAACATGACGCCGGTAACTCCCCAGATTTTCTTCAAGTTTCGCTATAGCTGATCCCAGCTGCTTTGGGTTTTCTACGTAGATCGAACATTTCAACTCTTGCATTTTCTTCGCGTTTCCCATTTGCTCAGGTTGAGTTGGCAGACATATGCTCGGTTTTCCGTGTTTTATCACTTCGAAACATGTTCCATGGCTGCCGCTGAAGATGACGATTTTTGCGTTTCTCATAGATTGGTCTCTTTGCTTTCGGGTCAGCCAGCCATATACTTGGCAGTTTGCTTGTTTCGTCGCTTGCCCGCTATCTAGATTGCCGAGCGTGATAATGCTTGGACTCTCCAAGGACGACAGGATAGGGACTAGAGTTCTCGTCAGTTTGGCTCGTGTGCCCCAAGGTCCGCTTATGGGAGCAAATATGTGTTTTTCCAGTCCTTTTTGAGGGGTCATGTCAAAGAAGCTGCCGACGAATTCAACTTTGCTTTTGATTCCGATTTTGTCTATGTTTCCCAGATTATACCCGCAGACAGTGTATTTGGGGTTGTCAGGTACTATTATCCGTGCGCATTTTTTCACGTATGTCTCAGTGAACCTCTCACCTGGAGTCAACAAAGTTGGAAAATGAAAGCTGGGTCGTATGATATTCGTGATGTAAGCTGAGGGAATTTTCCATCGGTCTGCTAATCTCAGTGTCAGGATGTCACCATCTGCGATTACCAAATCAGGCTTGACTTCACGAATATGCTTTCTCAAATCATAATATCGATGAATAGTCTCAAAAGAACTAGGATTCTTCAGTTGCATCCTGCTGGTTTTGTAATTGTATATAGGAAGCGGAAACAGGATGTTAAAAACAGAGGCAGTGGGTATAACTCCATATGAATTTTCATACCAAACTATGGGCGTGCAATGATAGACGCTTTCGAATTGCTGTTTCAATAGTTCATAAGCGTTGCCGCCAGAAAAGAAAGAAGGTTCATGCCCCTTCTCCACTAGTTTTTTTCCGAGCCCTATTATTCTTGATACGTGTCCCAGACCAAGCTCGGAGCAACTGAGAAATAGTCGCATAAGCTAGCAGAACATGGGCAGATTTATTTATCAATTGCCCAATTGTCGGAAATGAGTCAGGAAGTCAAGATGAAAAATTTAAGTATGGCAGTGTTTTCTAAAAGAACTCGACGATCTGTGCAAAGCGGCGCCTCGCCCTGGTAGTATAGTCCGGTCTAGTATAGGCGGCTGTCGCCCGCCCGACCCGGGTTCAAATCCCGGCCAGGGCGCCA
>CP070828.1:317394-321389 GCA_020344715.1 Candidatus Bathyarchaeota archaeon
ACTCTAACCTGAGAAGATTCGAACGTGATCCTGATGGCAAACTGCTTCAAAAATATGTCTTAGAAGAGAAGAAAAAAGGCGACCCAAGCGGAGTTCATGTCATGTTACCCAAGCTCTGTGCTATCAATCGGGAGTGATTATTTGAACAGGGACAAAGAGAGAAAGCGGGGCTACGGAGATACCTTTGCCGTGTGGAACCGTCAGCTTTCACATCCATGAGTCATCTATTTTTTCGGCTTCGCAATATGTCGCGTATCTCACGCAGCGTGACAAGGATCTCGTCATCCAAACCTTCCATTCGTGGCACAGGTTCCTCGTTTGGGTAGATCACTTCGGTGCCTGTTACGTAGGGTGCCTTGAACCTCCTGAGCTCATTCAGAATGAAGTCTCGAACTTCCTCGTAGAAGACGATGCCTTCCAGTTTGACTTCTGGGCCTTTCTGCTGACTGCCAGAGTAGCCTGCTGTCTCGATGTGGACTGAGCCGATGTTAAACAATCGATCGAAGGGTCCTGCCCGGCTAGATATATTTGTGATCGTTCTAAAAGGCACGTGTTTGCGGGTATCGGTTATGACGCCCTTCTTCACATAGACCTCAGGCATTGTTTCACCGGTTTCGGCTTTCACCGAAAACTCGATGCTTTTGACGTAGACGGGCGTGTAAATCAGGACGGGTATCAGCCAGATCAGGTTCACGACGATGGACCAGAAGCTAACTGGAATTATCCAGGCGTTGATGTGTTGAATGGCGCTTGGGAAATTCTCTGGTTCTGCAGAAGCGGCTACATAAGACATGCCTATGAAACCGGGGACGATTAGAAGCCAGATGATTACTGCTGCAACTGTGGGCTGAAGCAACCTCTTGTGGAGGAAAGCTTTTGATGGTTTGAAGATTTTCCCACTTGTAACTCTTTTGACTGGGGGCTTGATGACTTTTTCCTCGATGGCATTTCCCAAATTTAATCACCTTCCTTTTTTCGTTTGTATCGCGGAATCTCTTTTGCCGCGAGCTTGTTGAGAATGGCGATGGACTGTTGGGTCATGAGGAGTTCTTTTTCATCTGGTCGCAGCGTGATATTGTACTCCTTTAGGACGGTGTCTAAGATCCCTCTGCACTCGGATTCCTTTGGGCACTCAGGGCATAGTTTTCCTGCGTAGGAGTCGTGCTTGTACCAGACGATGATTCCTAATGTTTCGGTGAAGAGAATGTATACTTGGGCATTTGCCTGATAGTCAAATCCTATCAGTAGTCCTTTGTAGTCCAGGAGACTTTCAATGTCGAGGCGGTGGCTCTTCGCATGTTCCTCAAGTGCCTTCGCTATCTTTCTTCGGGTTCGGTTGAGGACTCGCGACACGTACGAGGGGCTCCATTCTTCTTTTCTGTCACCGGCAATATCGCTTGTGGGTTTGCCTTGGTGAAACTCTTTCCAGACAATGGATTCATGGTTTGAGAGGAGCCCCATATTCTACCACTGGTATTTCTTTACCAAAATATAGTAAATATTTACTTATAAAGCTTCCGCTGGTGTCAGCTCCAACACGTAAGTTTGCGTTTCAGATGTCTATAGCACGTCCCAGCAGAAGATCCCGGGACTCTTTGATTGATGGATTCAGAAGGTTTATAAGTTACCTTTCGCGATGACAATGGGCACATGAGCAGGGTGACGCCTGATGAAGTTGTCAACTATGCTGTGATATTTGTATCGTAGCCTAGTTGCGGCTCTGTTCTCTGGAAGAGCCTCAGAGCGTTGCTCACCGGGTGGAGCGTGCTTTTATTGGGTCTACGTTCTAGGATTAGACATGAGTTTGGATTTGTTCGTGGGAATCTTTCGGTGCTGTTGGTCAGTTGGATACTCATGAACCTAGTTGGCTCGCTGCCATACATCTACTTCTCGCTGTACGTTGAAGAGCTAGGTGGGAGTCCCTTCATCATCGGCATTATAGATTTCGTTTCCTTTGTTGCATTGGCCTCCGTTCAGTTCCTAGGTGGCTATTTGGCAGACGCCTACGGCAGAAGATGGGTCATAGTCTCAATGACGTTCGGCACGGCCTTCTCGAACTTGATCTTCGCATTCGCACCTTCCTGGGAGTTGATAGTCGTCGCGGTTCTCATTCAGAACGTGTGTTTGGTCTATCAACCGGCTCTCATTGCGATGACGGCGGATTCCGTACCGTCGGAAAAGCGGGGCCTGGGTTTCTCGATGATAATGTTTCTTTCAAATCTTGCTTCGCTGGCTTCGCCAATCATAGCAGGCGTGCTCTTTCTCTACTACGGAACATTTGAAGGCGTTCGAATAGGGTTTCTCATCGTAACAGCCTTCTTTCTGGGAGCCGCCGTAATTCGGATCAAACTGAAGGAAACACTAAAAAATGTCAGAACCAAAGGCAAGAATGCGAAGAACGTGTTGAATTCCTATCCTCAAGCGGTAAAAGAGGGTCTAGGCGTTTGGCGACTTCTTCCGCGTTCAATGTTCTTTCTATTCGCAATAAACGGAATTGGAAGCTTTTCCTACGCGTTGATAAATTCCTACTTTGTGCTATATGCCACCCAGATACTCGGTGTTCAAGAATTTGAATGGGCCATTTTGATGACGTGGCTAACCACCACAATGGTACTTGGAGCTCTGCCCTGCGGAAAACTCGTGGATAGGTATGGGAGAACGAAGCCTCTGCTGATTTCATGGCTTGTTTACGTTCCGTTCCCGCTTCTATTTATCTATGGAAATCTTCCACTGCTTTACCTTGGGTTTTTCCTTTTTGGAGTCAGCAATGCCTTATTTATGCCTGGATACTCCGCCATGGAAGCTGATCTTGTGCCCAAAGAGCTGCGGGGTAAAGAAGTTGGATGCAACCAGTTCGTGACCTATGTTCTGATGGCTATAGGCGGCTTGGCCGGTGGCTTCCTATATGAAGACGTTGGTCCAGCCTTTCCCTTCTTCGTAGCCTTTGCGCTCTCGATAATTTGCACGTTGCTCCAAGCAGTGTTGATTCGAGAGCCTGACAAACGACACGACTGAAGTGTGTGTGCTTTCTACTCCAGATGACACCGAAGCATCATCTTACCGAACACTTCTTTGGAAATACACAGACTGCATGAGGTACAAGTGGATGCTTCCCGCCCAGCTTTCAGTCGTTTCACGAGGTCTGGCTCTCTGATGAAGGGCCTGCTCATGGAGATAAGGTCTGCCACGTCCTTGTCTATTATGGCTTCCATGCATGCACGGCTTCTTAGGCCATTAACCAGTGCCATGGGAGTTGATTGCGTCACTTTCCTCATTTTGATTGCATGGCCGGCGAAGGAGGCCTCGTAGAGCTCCCGATCAAGTGAGCACGCTCTGGCCCTCAGGTCTTCCTGTCTGCCTATTCCTCCGCCACTGACTTCTATTGCTTGTAGCCCCCGTTTGCAAATAGCCTTGGCTACTTCTGTGCTGTCTTTGATGGTGAAGCCAGTACGTGAGAAATCATCGCAGTTGATCTTCAGCAGGACTGGAACGTTACTGCCTACCCGCGCTCTGACGGCATCGTAGACCTTGAACAAAAGGCGCGCACGATTCTCCAGGTTCCCACCCCATTTGTCCGTCCGTCTGTTGGCCAATCGCGACAAGAACTGGGAGAGCAGATAACCATGGGCACCGTGGATCTGGACACCGTCGAATCCGGCAGCCATAGCTCGTTCGGCTGCTTCGCCGAAGGCTTCTATGATATCATGGATCTCTTCTGTGGAGAGGGCTCGTGCCTTGGTTCCGCGCATCATGTACATGGAAGGTCCGGCTTTGTCAACAAGATTATGTAAACCCCCGTAGTTTAGCTGGGCCGCGATTTTTCCGTCATTCTTGTGGACCTCACGGACAAGTGTTCTCAGCTTTGGAACATGGTAATCATTGCCAATGCCGGCCATTCCGACATGAGCTTTTCCTGAGTCTTTGACGTAGAGATGACCGGTAATGATTAGTCCGACACCACCTTTTGCAAGCCTGCGGTAGAGGTCAATAATTCT
>CP070828.1:321489-328904 GCA_020344715.1 Candidatus Bathyarchaeota archaeon
GATTAGAGTTACTTCGTCCTTCAGCCATAGATTCGAGTCGCATGAGTGATTCATGAAGTATGAAGGATCAGCGCCCCGTTCTTCAACCGTCCAAAGATCTTCATCAATTTGGTCAAAGTAGATTGATTTTCCTTCCGCTCTGCCCCTTGCTGCCGCTCTTTCAGCCTCTTCTTTCCTGCTGTAAGTTTCAGGGAGTCCCCAAATCACAACAACTTCTCCTTTCTCTATTGGCGCTGTAGCAAACATTCCTTTGCCGTGAAGCGGCGAAGATTTAATTTCAATTCGAGGGTCTATCCAGGATTCCTTGCGATACTTTTTCTTAATCGTGCTTGCGGCTTGCCATCATTTAAGATTTTGTGAGTGCGACACAGCCTCGGCTTTCCCCTTAGGGGGCATTAAATACCGGATTTCGCGCAGATTTACATGGGAAGCAAGCAATCTGATGGAAAAGGCACCATGTAGGAAGGCAAGTCGGGCTTTTCGGGTCAGGGTCGTCGGTTCAAATCCGGCCGACCCCACCACGCGCGGGACCGGCGCCGGCGCGAAGATTTTTCGCACCCTGTGGGAGCTGAAAAAGAGAGGCAGTCAGAGGACACGCTGAAAGCCAATGGAGTAATGCTGATTGGTACAGGATCTAGTGAATGGGAAGGAACTGACGAGTATTATGGCACTGAAATGTTTTGGAGTCACTACAGTCCTGAAAAATCATTACAAATAATACGTGATGCTGGATTCCAATCGATGTGGGACAGACTCAACGAAAGTGGTGGAGAAAAAAATTATTGCATTCTGGTTAGAAACAAGAAATAGTATAGATTGATGTTTCTTCCACAAGTCATATAAACAGAAAGCCGATAAAGAGCCCGAAAAAGGTGATTGAATGCTGGAAGATATGAAGATAAATGTGAAGATGAAGCTTGCAGCCTTATGGACAGCTGTAATGTTTTGTTATACATATGCGGATATTCTGGCACATATGAGGGCGGATATTATAGAGGGATTTCTCGCGGGAGAAGTAGGAGGCGTACAAATTACTCAAGAAACCTTGCTGGGAAGTGCGATATTAATGATGATTCCGATTGTAATGATTTTCCTGTCCTTGACGTTGAAGGCGAAGGCGGATCGCTGGGCTAACATCATCTTGGGTATAGTCTATATTGTTGTTGACCTCGCTACACTGCTTACGCCAACCGAATGGGTTTATTATTATATTTTTGCAATTGCAGAAGCTGTGCTCTTGGCACTGATTGTTTGGTATGCGTGGACGTGGCCTAAACAGGAAGATTAGCCGCGTACGTATGTCTCTCCATGCGCACGCCGTCGTTAGTCACTTCCATATTTTCTCTATTTTCTTACATTTTTTGGCATTCTTTGACTGTTTAATAATTTAAGGAGCACTCCAAGGTTCTTCAGGGTCCCCGACAGGATCAAGGAGGCGGCTCGGGGACGCGCACAGTAGTTAGGTTGCAGGTTGCCCAATCAACTTTGCTCTTCTATTGAGAACCAAGAGAAACGCAGTCAACCCTGTCAAGACTATTGATGTAGCTCCCAAGAGGTAAATCATCACTAGTTGTCCCTGTGATTGTTGTTTGTAGGGTGACTCTATGTAGAGTGTCGGTTGGAAAGTTGGATGGTCTGATTCGAACCATCTTTCCAAGTGGATGTTCCATAGTTGGGTTCTTGCTCTAACGTCAATATTCACGTAGCCTGTTGCTATGTTGGTTGGCAGACTGAACGGAATGGTGAAGGTGCCTGATTGTCCTTGTTGAATTTCAGCTGGCAAAGTTGTGTCTGTGAAGAACTTTTGGAGGTAGACGTTTCCGTCGGTGTAGTAATAATCAATAGTAGCGGTTAGCTCGGTAACTTTGATTTTCTCGTCCTTGTCGTTGTATATGGTAGCTGTTAGATAACCCGTTTCACCTTGGTGGTAGAGGGTCTTGTCAAGGGTACATATGGTTATCGTTGCAGCTTGCACGACCGATGGGAAAACAATCACTAGGAGAAGAGGAAGCAACGCGGTCAGAAGTCGCTTCTCACGCATTTCATTCTCTCCATAAACAGATCTTTGCTGTTCTTGTTCAGTTGTGAGGCTAAAAAAGTTATGAATTCGCAGTTCAGATTGAGGATACACCATAAAGGAATTCTATTGAGCTGAAATGCGCGAAAGCATATTTTTTGAGCCACCGCCTCGGTTTTCCCTTTAGGAGACGATAAACAGCCCCTCGCATGCACCTAGAAATCAGAAGATGAATTTGCTAACCAGAAGCATAATCGATAGTAGACTATAAGTTTGAGTAACCAGCATTATCCACTTTGGATTATCTGATGACAAATTCACTATTTTCTCTTCCAAAACACTGCAGTTTTGATCATTTGCAGTTTCATATTCCTTTGAGAGGGCGTAAAGTTTTTTGAATTTTGCCAGAACAAACACTACAGCTATTGGCATCGCCAGTATAAATATACTGAAACTTAACTGTTGGTTGAAAGACCATTCCAAAAATAGTGCTGTTCCAGTCAAAACTGCACCTGCACTCAAAAGGATGATCCCCAGCAAAGTAGCTCTGGCTAGTCCCAAGCGTACGGTCATAGTTATGATGTTCATGGCCTTATCTCCGAAATAATCTCGAATTTCAGTGGGAATAATAACGCCATATATGGTGAGAGCCAAGCCACCAAGGGAAATAAGAAAAAAAGTATTGATTTCAAAGGTGAAGGTGTAAAAGGCAAACAGTACAGGGAAAATCGCTAGAACAAGGATCAAGGAGACCGGTGCGATCCACGATCTTGATTTTAGCCTTAGGGGAGGAGCCGAATACACAATTCCTAGGGAGATACCTGCTATCCACAATGGAAGCAATATCGCCTTTTGCTGTATAAGCATGAATGTCGAAACCAAAACAAGAGCTAAACAGCCTTCAATGACCAGAACTATTTGGACTTTTCTATGTCCGAAGGAATCTAATGCCTGGACCAACTCTGTTTTGCGTTCGTCCCTTAAGTCCAGTTCGTAGTCAGAAAGTGTATTCGCTTGAGCGCCTATTGCAGAACTGAGGTTGATGATAGAAAAAGATAGGGCTATCAAGATCACTCCATCAATCAAACCTAAGGGTGGATTAGCACCCCACGCAAGTCCCATTATTAGTGAACCTAGATTCGGCAATAGAAACTCAGATCTAGATATAACAGCTAACGATTTCACAGCATTAGTCATAGTGCAAGAACTAATCCAGCATTAGTATAAAAACCCTTATTCACGGACATGTGAAAGAAAATGCCACGCGCTTTTTGTTTCGTCATCAACCTACTGGGTTCGTGCGCACAGAACTAGCCCATGGGGTTCTGCTTATCGGAGGTTGAAAAGCGGAAGGATGCAGCAAGACTTAAATCTCGAAGAATGCCACGAATTGGGACAAACATTCGTCAGAGATGAAATCAATTTGAGCGAGACAGAATCGAGTAAGAACTGGTTTGCTAGACGAGCAGAGGCGGAAGCGAAGAAAGACATTATCTCATTTTCTGAGCGTGTCGGAAACATCGTTGGAGTGGTGATTGGTGTCTTGTTTGTGTGGTATTTCGTTGCTCATCAGACGGGATCAACAGGCTTCTTTACTTCGGAATTCGGCACTCTGGAAGCCCTCTTGTTTTATGGGTCTATAATGTTCGGGATTGTCTCAGCTGCCTTTAGAGGGTTGTTTGGTCGCAAGAACATTGCTCGTCTCGTTGACATATTTGAGGCTATCTTTGCCGCCGTGGCCATTGCTTGGCTGTTTGTGGTTTTTCCGTTTGACTTTGCTCATCTTGCAGATGTGTTACCAGATTTCCTTAGATTTCTGTTGCAGTGGATTTCCAACGACATTGCTAAAGCGCTGATGGTACTAGGAATCATTGTGAGTCTGGTGATGACGGTTTATACAGCAATATTCTATGTGCTCGTTCGCCGGGAACTCTCCAAGCCAACTCTGAAAACTGCGTAGCGATACTCATTCACGCGCGCTTTCACTCATGAGCAGTTGCCGAATTGCCTAGCCGCCCTTTGGTTGCCACTAGGAGCACGATGGCTGTGATCCAGTAGACTATGGCAGTCAATACTACCCAGTCAGTGAAACCGGGAAGGACGTCGGTTGGCATGGGGAAATAGTTCGAGATATGATTCGTCCCTTGGTGAAACAGCATCAATGGAATCACACTCATGCTTGATTTGCAGTAGAGCCATGTCGTGATAATTGACAGACCGCCCACATAGATCAGAAACCATTCGATCGGTGGATATCCACCCCCTCCCGGCAGAAGGTACATCGGGAGATGCCAGACGACCCATGGCACTCCCAGAACGAGGCTCGCTGCAATAGGATGTAGATGTTTCAATAGCTTGGGCAAAGCATAGCCCCGCCAACCAGGTTCCTCATTACCACCCATGAATAGAGCACTAATCGGTACTGTTATGGGATAGTTCCACCATGGAAGTGCCTCGGAGAAGTCGAGTCGTCCCCCTAGCAGCAGGTACAAGCAGAATCGGAAGAGGCCGAGCCCGATGATTGGGAGCAGAAACCAACATGCTACGTACCATAATATGTGGATTCGCCACCGGAAAGTCCTCTTGAGCCACTGACGCAAGCCGTGGTTTCCTCCGGCGATCCGTGTTACGAGCACCGCCGAGAGAAACGGGCTGTAGCCTCCAATGTACAAAAGCGGATGAAACTCGCCGTCTTTGGACACAAACAGGATTACAGGGATCCAGATAGCCCAGCTGATGGCAAAAGCCAGGATGAAAAAGGAATAGATCTGATGCCGTTTGATCCACAGAGTCTTTCACTTCTTACCCTTTCTTCCTTCGTATTTAAATAAATTGCACGCGCCATCTTCATCTTCTTTTTCAGGCGCAGGCGCAATGAATCAGTTGGTTGGTTAATAATTCGAGAAGAGTTATTCAAAGGTTCTTGAGGATCAGGATTATCCGCCACTGCCTCGGCTTTTCCCTCGGGGGCCGTTCAGCATCTAAGAGCGCCGGAAAATTTCCCGGGGTCAACCTACTGGGTTCGCGCGCTATGCTAGGAAGGTTCCGTGAGTGATCTTGACATTTTTTCCACAAGTCATAAGAATTAGGAGAATAGGCATAATGAATGGTGAACGAAATGATAAGAGTTATTGTCGTTTATGACACAAAGCATGGCAACACAAAGCTTGTAGCGGAAAAGATCATGGAGGGAATAGGCGAAGTCGAGGGAATAGAAACTGCCATCAGTGATGTCGAGGAAACCGATCCTAAAAAGGCAGCTGATTATGATGCAATATTAATAGGGTCACCAACGCATTTCGGTGGACCTGTTAGAGGTATTAACAAGTTTATTGACAAACTTGGCAAACTTGACTTGAAGGCGAAATGGGTGGCTGTTTTCGATACCTATCTGGGAGGAGACTTCGAAAAGTCTGTGAAGAAGATGGAGAAGAGAATAGGCGAAAAGGTTCCCGGATTGAAGCTAATAACTTCTGGTCTGTCAGTAAGGGTCGATGGAATGAAGGGGCCAGTCACAGATGGAGAGTTCCCCAAATGCAAAGAATTCGGAAAGAAAATCGCAACTCAACTTAAGACTTGACCCGCTATCTTCGAAGGAATTTCCAGAAATCAACTCTACATCTGCGTATATCTCCCCACAACCAATGTAAAGACCTAATGTTCTTAGTCACGCCCTGTGGAGGAATACACAATGATAGATGCACAAACCATCTCCATCGTTATTGCAGCGGCAAGCATAGTGATAGCTACAACATACTATGTCACCATCGTTAGAAATGCGAATCGGACGAGACAAGCCCAGCTTTTCACGCAATTCCACAGCAAAGGCATGGACAAAGAGTTGATCAAGGATATGACGGAAATCAACCTGTCTTGGGCATGGAAGGACGTGGACGAGTTTTTCCAGAAATACGGCCCAGAAACCAACCCTGACGCATGGGCCAAGTTTGTCTCTGTATGGACATACTACGAAGGGGTTGGTACACTAGTCAAGAAGAACCTGATAAACGTCGAAATAATACCTGAAATATTGGCCATTGCGATTGTGGATTTCTGGGAGAAAATCCAACCTGTAGCGAATCAATACAGCCAGCAACTTCGGCGTCCTCAGGCTTTCGACGGGACCGAAACCCTCTATCGTAAGATTCGGCGGGCAAATGAGCCAACGCGTACTTGAGCAACAGAAGATCTGTGAAAGAGATTTGAAGATCAATTTTCTTGATGACGCGAACACCGCCTTTGTTTCTATCAGAGAAGCGTCAGAGCGTGCGCATGGAGCTATTTATCATCTGAACTGTGATAGGCAATTTTGAAGAATGGAAAGAAGGAATAGTATAGCTTGATCCTCAAAACTCCTTGCCGAGTTGATACGCTCTCTCGAGATACTTTTTGCGGGTGGCATCATCAACAGCTGAAACTGAATACAGGTATTCAACGTGCGCAGATTTGATTCCGCATGCAGTCATTGTAGGCTTCAGTATATTGTTCATCGCATCGCCCAATCCAGTTGCCTTGTAGAATGCCTCTGGGTTACCTGTTGTAAGAATGTAAAGGCCTTTCTCATGCTTGAGGTGTCCGTGCATTCCCTCTTTATCTGCAGTCCAAGCAAATCCCCAAGAAAATACTCGCTGGAGCCATCCCTCAAGGATTGCAGGGATAAACCATCCGAGCACTGGTCCAACAACGACCAACGCGTCGGCTCTAGCTATTTTCTTCTGCTCGACTTGAACATCGGATGGCATGGGTTTCCCAGTGAATTGAAGGAAGTCCTCAGCTTGAAACCTTGGATCAAAGTTTATATCATAGAGGTTCGAAACTTCGAATGCGTGCCCGCCGTCTTCGAGCCCTTTGGTGAAGGATTCCAGAACGGCGCCGTTGAATGATTTCGGGTTCGGGTGTCCATATACGACCAATACCTTCATCTCTTCTACCTCTCATCTTCATGTAGCAGAGAACACCGGTCATATTTGAGATTATGCGCGCAGAAACACTTGACACAACCGACCGGGCCGGTCGCGGCATGCACGGTCGCGGGGTGCCCGATGACGAATGCTCCTATGTTGCCGGGCTGCTAGGGCGCGTAGCCTTCCTCGGGCTCGGATTTGATCCCGGCGCTGTTTTCTCCGACAAGGTGGACGGACGGGCTTCGGGAAGCGAGGGCGACCAGGAATTCCCCCGGGGCCGACATACTGGGTTCGGGCGCGCTCGCAAGACTTAAGTCAAGGAGTGATGGACTTCGTTTCGTGAACCACGATGAGGGCATACTCCCACACGCATCCGAAAGTCCAGTCCCTGGTCGTAGTAATAACGGAAGCTGCACGCAAAGCATAGTCAATGAACCTGCCCTATTGGATTATAGCTCAAGGCGTGAGTCCCCTTGGAATCGTGATTGTGGGAC
>CP070828.1:329004-331974 GCA_020344715.1 Candidatus Bathyarchaeota archaeon
CTATCGTTGGCTTTTCCGGTAAAGGATGGTTCCACAATTGTTGCAGGCGTGGAAGTTCGATTCACTCTTTCTTTTCTTGGGGTTGTCAATCTGACCATTGCAATCGGCATTGGGGCATTTCATGGGCTTCTTCCCTTCTACGTTGCTCAGATCCGGACGAACAACTTGTATTCAGCTGGCTCCGAATCGAAAAGCAGGCAATATCTGCAAACTTTTTCATCGACCTCTTCTCGCAGCAAGCCACAGTAAACACTATTGGCCGAAAAGATGGCTTGCCGGCAATCTTCAGATCTTCTAATCTTCGTGGGCTTTTCCAGTTTAAAATGGCGGCTCCGAGAAAGCCTTCGAACAGCGTCCTCAAATTTCTGCAAATACTCAGTTTCCTTCACGAAAAATCGTGTTTTCTGGGTTTTGACGTTCGTAGGACCACCCGCTTCTTTAGTCGGAGCGTTCTGCTAAAATAAGTTATGAATCCGTAATACGCATTTAAAGTCTCGAAATGCTCAGCCTTTGGTTCGCACAATTTTCGTCCGGTTGAGTATGCGCCAAAACTCAACTTCAACCCCGGAACCCAGTTTGTTCTTAAAATCTTCGTCGGGTATCGGCGTTTCAAAGATTTCGAAAGTTTCCAAATCCATAACCTGAACCGCGGAAGGTAAAAGGGCTATGACTTGCCCTCCTTTCTTCTCAATGATCGGAACCTCCACCTGAGAACTCACGGGTTTCACAAAACTTCGCTTCACGCTATCGAACACCCCAATAGCTACCACTCTGGCTTTCGCTGAGCCATGCTTGCCTGGTTTGGATTTGGAGTAATTTACAATGCGGCAGGGCTCCTTGTCGACCACAACGTAACTGCCGACTCTCAATGTTCCAAGCTCAACAGGTTTACTCATGTCTAACCCTTCAACAATCCAGCTCACTACGTATCATGATTTTAGAGAAGAATTAATTTATAGACCTAATTAAGTTATCGCTAGGTGTCTTGAAGGTGAGCTTGCGGTGCTTCACACTGTGGGTTTGGTCGCTCGAGTGGACAGAAAAAAAGCTCTAGACCTTGCAGCTAGGCTTTCCAACCACCTTGAAAAGAAAGGGTTGACGGTTTTTCTGGAACCGACCTTGTCGAAGCATGCTAAGAGACCGGACGCTTCAACATCCCTCGAAAAGATGAAAACCGATCTGATAATCACAGTCGGCGGAGACGGCACAATACTAAATACGTGCCTGCAAATTCCCAAACCGGAGCCGCCTATTCTTGCCATTAACATGGGTGTTCGAGGTTTTCTCGCGGAAGCAACGCCCAAGGAAGCCGTTGCAGCGGTTGACAAATGCTTAAGGGGTGACTTCACCCTAGAACGCTGTTCCAAGCTCGCCTCTTTCATCGGCAAGACGAGGCTGCCCGATGCCCTCAACGAAGTCTTTATCACTTCACTTGCTCCCGCCAAGCTCCTGCATATGCGCATTTGGAAGAATGGCGTTTCCGTGGCTGATTGCCGCTCTGATGGTGCTGTTATAGCGTCGCAAGTAGGTTCAACCGGGTATTCACTATCTGCGGGTGGTCCAGTCTTGGACCCCGATCTTGACGCCTTCGTTTTCACCCCAATTTGTCCCCTTACGATCTTTCACCCAATCGTCTTCTCCACGAAATCTTCCATTAGCGTTGAACTCCGCAATCCGAAAAGAGCGCTTGTTGTGCTTGACGGGCACTACAAGACCGAGATAATTCCGAAAGAAGCACGGATTGTCGTGGTCAAATCAGAGCATCAATCCGCTTTTGTAAGGTTCAACGAGGATTTCTATCGCCGCCTTAAAGGACGACTGCTGTTTTCTAGAGGGGTAGGAAGCTGAAATCCAAGAAGCGTAGTGTGGTTCTCGACACCTCTGCGTTCATTGCTGGTTTCGACCCTCTTTCTATAAGGGACGACGTGTATTCCGTTGGCTCCGTGGAGATGGAGCTGGCTCATGGTTCGCTGCCTTGGGTTAGGTTCAAAACCGCTTTGGAAAATGGGAAGCTGAAGATTCAGTCGCCAAAAGCTGAGTTCATAGAGAGAGCCAAGGAGTCTTCGCGTGATGTTGGTGACACGTTTTTCCTTTCAGATGTTGACCTGCAAGTTTTGTCGCTGGCTCTCGAACTCAAAGACGCTGGGAACGAGCCCCTCATTGTTACGGATGACTATTCGATTCAAAACGTCGCCAATCAGTTGGGCTTGGAGTTTGCGCCTTTGATGACGTTTGGCATACGCTTTCGGCTTCATTGGATGCGATATTGCCCCGCTTGCCGGCGCAAGTACCCGCCAGACTATAAACGTAGGAAGTGTGAAGTGTGCGGCACAGAGCTCAAACGGAAACCTCTTAAAAAGACCGCATTAGAGACCGAATAGAGAGTTTGAAAAATATGAGTTTGGTGGAACGCAAAGCAGTATACTTTGACGCTGCCGGGAAACATAACACTGATGCCGTTTTGAAGCTCGCGAAGACCTATGCTGAAACAGAAGGCGTAAGCAACCTTGTTGTTGCATCCACTACCGGCGAAACGGGAGCCAAAGCTGCGCAGACATTCAAGGGCATCAACGTGGTTGTCGTGACACATCATGTGGGATTCAGAGAGCCAGGAATCCATGAAATGAAGGAAGAACTTAGAAAACAGATTCTAGAGAGTGGCGCTAGAATCCTGACTGGCACGCATGCTCTGAGCAGTGCAGAAAGAGCGGTGAGAAAGAAGTTCGGCACTCTTCAGCCTTTAGAGCTAATAGCCAACGCGCTTAGGTTATTTGGTGAAGGCACGAAGGTGTGCGTTGAGATCGCAGTCATGGCCGCTGACGCAGGGCTAATTCCAGTAGACAGAAATGTGATAGCTATTGCTGGAACTGGCAGAGGAGCAGACACAGCGCTGCTAATAAAGCCAGCAAATGCTTCCACATTCTTCAACCTAGAAATACGAGAAATAATTGCCAAACCAAGAGCCTTCAG
>CP070828.1:332074-336693 GCA_020344715.1 Candidatus Bathyarchaeota archaeon
CGGCTGATACAGGGCATATTTCTTGGAGCAACAGGGTATCTTGTTTTCTTTGTGACCTATCCTTTGTTGGCTCTCGTGGCCCAGGAAAACTGGTCACTATTGTTCTCATTGATGCTCGCGGCTGTCCTAGTTGTCACGCTTATCGTGTATCCTGAATGGTATGTAGTCGACGTGTGCGGCATTCTCATAGCGGTTGGTGTTACTGCGATGTTTGGTATTTCGCTGAGTATCTTTCTGGTGATCGTTCTGCTTGTAGCGCTAGCCGCGTACGATGCAGTATCGGTGTACAGAACCAAGCATATGATTGCCCTTGCAGACGTTGTTCTAGATCTGAAGTTGCCTACAATATTAGTCATACCAAAACTGAGAGGATATTCTCTGTTCAAAGAAACAAAGAGTTTGAAAGAAAAACTCAACGATGGCGATGAACGGAATGCGTTTGTCATGGGATTGGGAGACTTCGTGTTTCCAGGAATCTTAGTTGCATCCACTTTTCACAACATTGCCAGCAACGGTCTCCTCATAGCGTTGTCAGTAATGCTTGGCACACTTTTTGGTTTCGTAGCACTTATGAGACGTGTAGACCAAGGAAAGCCCCAAGCAGGACTGCCATATCTCTGCAGTGGTGCTATATTGGGCTACGTAGTATCTAGCTACATCTTATTCGGAGAATTGGTTGGGTTTGCCCTTCCAATCTAAAGCTGTTGATGCGTGTGAATCTTCATCTAGTTTTTCTCTTCAATAGGGCAGTGTTTTCTTTGAATGGAAATCCTTGCCTTTTGTCACACGAATCTTCGACGGGTCGCCTTCCACGTCTTCTTTCCGTGGAACCAGAATCAATCAGAGTGCATGTCTAATTGATCTTGCAATGTTGGGAAAAAGATCTTTAGGGAGTCAAAAGCTTCTGCATTAGCTCTGAGAACTTCTCGGCGGCTTTTCTCATCTTCATCATGTTTGCCCTCGATGACTTAACATACTGCAGGGCTCGTGGGTCACAGAATCTCACGCACACAGGGTCTCCATCGCATAGGTCGCACTTCAAGATCTTCCCCGTTACGGTGTCTATTCCAGCTCCAGCAAATGGACAGTATAGCACGCAGAGTCGGCAGCCGACGCAGAGGTCATAGTCAATAACTACGGCTCCGGTTTTCGCATCCCGTTTTATCGCCCGCACTGGACAAACTTCCTCACAAATCGGAGTCTCACAGTGCAGACAAACAACTGGAATGTACAAACCAGATGTTTCCCACTTCGCAATATGAACTCTTGCTCTCGCCGGATTACAGACTTTTTCATGATGCAGCGAACACGCCGTTTCACAGATTCTGCATCCCGTGCATTTTTCAGGGTCTAAGAACAAAAATTTTCGCAATCTCTTCGTCCTCCACACTAGATCAGGTGAGTCGGCTCTTTGTTGAGTCCCAGCTTTGTAAGCGTCTTCTTTGTGGGTACGCCGTTTTTGTTCCAGCCATGGAGTGAATAGTATTCATCCAGCATGGCTTCAAACTTTTCTCGATCTATCGTTTTGCCCTTAGCTATTGGAAAGCCTATCGGAGTTGGCTCTTTGAAGTAGCGCTCGGGCAAGCGGTCATCTTTTCTTGTGAAACCTTCACGGAGATTGAACATTCTCTCCAGCGTGTAGATTCTTTCGCCTATCTGCATGAGTTGCGTCTTTGTGAATCTCATGTCAGTCGCGTATTGAATCAGCTTTGAGAACTCATTCCATTTTGGAGCGTGCACTGCACAGAAAACGGTTTGAAATTTGCAGGTGCCTATGGAATCCGTAACAGCGTAGAGGAGTTCTTGCCACCAGATCATTCTACTCTTGCCGTCATAGGAAGTATAGTCTGATGAAACAGGTCCCTCGTACAATTCCTGCAAAACCTCTTCGGGCAATCCATACATGTCAACTGCAGGACGACTGCGTAGATGGTCACTCCCACGAGTCGATGTGGCAATGCCTAGCGCAAAGCTTGGAGTAGGTCGTTCGTCTGAGTGAAGGTTGCTCATGCCCTTAACTTGAATGGCGTAGTACGCAGAATTGTTGCCAATCTTGGCTATAGCGTCACGGAAACCGTTGGCCAAAACGTTGCCAAATCCCTCCCGCGCGGCGATTTGACGTATCAACTCAAATACGGCTTCTTCGTTGCCCCAGTTCAGCTTCAAGCCTCCAGTCATCTTGTCGTTGATTATTCCTTTTTCATAGAGTTCCATAGCCCACGCGATGAGTCCCCCTGTTTCAAGCGTGTCTATGCCATACTTGTTGACCAGATGATTCGCCACCAGAATTGTTTCCATCTTCTTGCAGTTGACCATCGTGCCAAAGGCCCCTAGCGAAGTATATTCCGGTCCCTCTGCGAAAATCGGGGCATATGGTCCTTCTTCTAGAACATAACGGTGACGACAGTGAACAATGCACCCGTAGCATCCAGAAGTGCCTATCGAGTAGCGGTCAATGTTCTCAGGTTCCAAATCCCGACCATCTTCTAACCGGTTCAGCTGAAAGTTCTTTGTCCGTATTAGTCCCGTGGTGTTCGTGTTGCTGAAGATTATCATCGTGCCCCATCGGGATTGCGCTTTTGCCCAGCGGGTGCCGATTATCATGTCATTCATCTCTTTGCAGTAGTCGAGAAGCCTTTCCGGCTTGGCGAATTCAAGATCCATTGTTCCTCTGGCGGCAACCGCCTTAAGGTTCTTAGAGCCCATCACGCAGCCCATGCCAGTCCTTCCAGCTGAGTTTTTCAGTCCCGTTCGCACATTGGCGAATCTCACCATGTTTTCGCCAGCTACTCCGATGACCAAGCTTTTGACGTCATCGTCCCCGTGATCCTGTCTTATCACTGTCTGAGTTTCGATTGTGTCCTTTCCCCAAAGATGAGTAGCATCTTTGACTTCGATTTCTCGATCTTGCACCCAAATGTAGGCGGGTTCCTTGGACTTTCCAGTGATTACCAGATGGTCAAAGCCCGCGAAACGCAGTTCTGGTCCGAAGAAGCCACCGATATTTGAGTCGCCAACGGCGCCCGTTAAGGGAGATCTGGCGGCTATGTCGCATCTGCTGGCGCCCAAACATGGAATGCCTCCGAGTAGGCCAATGCCGATGAACAACGTGTTTTCCGAGCTCAGCGGATCTACTTTCGGCTTCACGTGATTATAGAGGAGATACATGTCGATGCCTCTGCCACCTAGGTAGAGCTGGCGCATCGTTTTGGGAATGTCGCTTTGAACAACTTTTCTGGTTGACAAGTCTACATAAGCGATTCTTCGGTTCCAAACCATCTAATTTCCCTCGCTCGGTCAGTTTTTCAGGCTCGTCCTCGGATCTTGGGTTGAGAAGCTGTAGGCCAAGAAAGGCGGTATCTCGTTTTGCAGTTTGGGCAAGTTCCTTCTTCGGCGTTTGGCTCAACTTTGAACCGCTTCAGACAGTTTAAACATCTGACTTCGCCCATTCAGCTTTCACTATCCTCCGCCTATTGGGACGGTGATCATAACAACATCGCTGTCTTGGAGTTGGACGTCTGGGTCTCGAATGCTCTTTCCGTTCACCAAGACAAGTGTGTCAAGGCTAACTTGACCGGTTTTTGAGTTAATTATGCTGTTAAACTCTTTCCGGTATTTTTGTGCTAGGACATCAAGCAAATCTCGTAGCGTCGAGTTTGCATTCACTTCGTGCAGAATTTCTCGTTGCCCCGCGATCTCTTTGAACATCGCGTGAAGAAGGATTTTCACATGAACTGTCACAGCGTGACACACTCGTTGGAATTCTTGAGGTATTAAAGTATGACATAGGTTTTAATTTTTCGCTCAAAAATATTTTCAAGGACAGGTTTATATAACTTATATATTTCCTATCCAAGATAACAGGCTGAGGGATGCGTTTGGAAATCAGAAAGCTTCAGAAAATCAAGGGCGGGAGCTTTACCCTGACGCTTCCGAAACAGTGGGTTGAGAAGAAGAACCTCACAAGCGGTGAACAGATCGCTGTTTCACAGGAAGAAGATGGTTCCCTACGACTTCACCCGCTAGTTGAGTCTATGGAAAAACCTCTTGAAGTGATCCTTTCGCTTGAAGACTTCTCTAGCCTCACTGCTCTTGAATATTGCGTCGAGACTTATTACATTCAAGGAAGCAGCCAAATTAACATTCGCAGCCAAAAGATAATTCCAGCTGAACAAAAACGAAAACTTAAGCAACTTCGCATGGAGTTACCTGGTGTTGAAGTAGCAGAAGAGGCAGCTGACAAACTAGGTTTTCAGGTTTTGATAGATCCGACGACTTTCTCCTTGGAATCGCTTATCGAGAAGACCTCTTCATTTTCGATGCATCTGCAAGAAGATGCGGTGAAATCTGTTCTGGACTGGAACTTCACGCTTGCCAAGGAGGTCTTGGAACGAAGCAGAGAGGCTCAACGTCATTACCGCATGACAATTCGACAGGTAGCACTGTCCAGCATGAACAGAGTCATCGCCGAAAAAGTCGGCGTAGAAAACTGCCGTGAATGCACAACTTTCGCGCTAATCGCACGGGACCTCAGCAGACTGGTCTACCACTCTTCCTCGATAGCGAGGCACATTCTGTCTCTTGAAGGAAAGGGAAAAGTGGACTCGGAAATTCTGAAG
>CP070828.1:336793-343959 GCA_020344715.1 Candidatus Bathyarchaeota archaeon
AGGAACGGGCACTTTCCATAGGGGAAAATGATGGTTTGCGGCGCACAGGGTGATATACCGCGATTGGGCATCTAAGGTCTGATATCCTCCGCCAAGAACTGAGAATTCTTGCGCGCGCATCGCTAGATGCGTGATTCTATGATGCGGGAGGAAATGGAGAAGCCTACAGTCATATGCCTCTTCAAATCATATAAACTCCCCAATCAAAACAATGAAGGGGCGCAGAATGATGAAAGCAATAGCACTTCACGGTAGTCCGAGAAGAAACGGAAACTCAGATACACTGGTCTCCAATTTCCTACAAGGTTTGAGGGCCAGTGGACATAGTGAGATTCAGGAGTTCTATGCAAATGAGTTGAGTATCAAGCCGTGTCAAGGCTGTCTGACTTGCAACAAACCTCCCTACAAATGCGCTATTGAGGATGATATGCAAGAAATCTATTCTGCATTCATTGATGCGGATGTTGTTGTCTTCGCAACCCCGATGTACTGGGGTTACATGACCGCTCAACTTAAAACAGTACTGGACAGAATGGAAGCGATTGCAAGCCAAAGGCTTTTCAGAGACAAAACATTTGTTGCAATCCTCACCTATCACCACCACTATGAATCAGTAGTTGCGTTCTTTGAACGAATAAGAGAGTATTTTCGTTTCAGATTGTATACCATAACCTACTGCTCATTGGGCAAAGATGGTCAGAACGATGTTCATGTTTCGAATTGCAGAGAGAAACTAGAGGAAGCTTATGTTTTGGGGAAAAGCCTCGGAGAAGCCGCAACATAGATTCTGAGAATCATGCGCTTGTACATGTGCTTGGACACAAACCACCAACGTCACCTCTGATCTACATAAACCTAGAAGAAACGATATTTCCAACCACACACAACGAGTCTCCATTCCGAGTCGCTCACAGCGTGAACAGAGCCTGCAAATTTCCTGACTAGGCTTTGAGCTCGCGTGGCAGAAGGTGGGCCTTTATACCTTGGGAAACGTAAATAGGTGTGATCTGGCACAGCAATAAGGGAAAACACGGAAAATCAAGTGAGACTGATGGTTTGGCTGCTAAGAAGATGTGAGAAATGCAAGATTTACACGTTGAATCAGGTGAAGTGCCCCTATTGTGGAAGCAAGGTCATTATTCCTCATCCCGCAAAGTTTTCGCCAGATGACAAATATGCCAAGTATAAAGGCGCAATGAGGGCTGAAACTCGATGAAAGAAACCTTTGTCAAGGAGAAAATAGCTGTCAAACTGAAGAATCCGATACTGATTGAGGGGCTTCCTGGACTTGGAATGGTGGGTAGAATTGCTACTATGTACCTTGTCAAGCAGCTAAAAGCTAAAAAACTGGCTGAGCTATATTCGCCACATTTTCCCTATTACGTGCATGTAGATAAGAGAGGAAGTGTACGACTTCTCAGAGGCAACTTTTTCGTCTCGAAGAATCACGCAGGAGAAACAGACTTCATCTTTCTAACGGGAGATAGCCAAGCCCAAACCATTGAAGGTCAATATGAGGTTTCGAATTGCATTCTCAACTTCGCTTCGAAACTGAACACCAAACTGATTGTTACACTTGGTGGCTACCGACAAGAAGTTGAAAAGAAACCTAAAGTAGTGGCTGTTTCCACAAACCCTGCGATCTTGAAAAAAGCTTTGGAAGCAAGTGCGCTGGCCAGTTCCTCTGGTAATCCAATTGTAGGCACTGCTGGGCTGCTCTTGGGATTAGCGAAATTTCAAAACATAGATGCTTTGTGCCTGCTGGGAGAAACTAGAGGTTACTTACCTGACCCCCTAGCTGCCAAGAGTGTTCTCGAGGTCCTGCAAAAGATGCTTGATATAAAGATCGATGTGACCGACTTGGATAACGAGATTAAGAAGTCCAAGCAGATTGTGACCAAGATGCAGGAAATCGAGCATCGAAGAGAAGAATATGCGCGGAAAAAACGCAAAACCGATGAAGAACGAATAACGTATATTAGTTGAGCCTGCGGCGTCTCTCATTCTTCAAGGCTTTCTATGTAGTCGGCATATTGCGTAGCAGTCAGAAGCTTCTCCCTGTCCTTATCAAAGTCAACCAAGCGGATTTTCGCAATCCATCCTTTTCCATAGGGGTCTTGATTTACTAGCTCAGGGTTTTCCGCAAGTTCCTCGTTAATTTCGATTATTTTGCCCCCGACGGGAGTGTAGATGTCTGAAACTGACTTCACAGATTCAACTGAGCCTATAGATTGAGATTGCTCGATTTGGCTGTCAACCTTCGGAGTGTCCACGTACACGACTTCATGGAGCGATTGTTGAGCATAGTCTGTTATTCCAATAGCCGCCGTTTTGCCGTCTATCTTGACCCACTCGTGTTCCTTCGAATAGTAAAGATCGTCTGGAACCTCATAATCTAACGCTCGCATCCTATTGTCTCCTGTAGCCATATTTCGTCGAGTCGTAAAATGGAAACCCAACCACTTCTGCCTTAGCAAGTTTGCCTCGTATCTTTACCATAACGGTCACGTTTTCGACCGCATGTTCGGTGGGTATGTACGCTGCGGCGATTCCCCGTTCAAGAACAGGAGAGAAAGAACCACTCGTTACATGTCCTATCTTCTGGCCGCTCTTCCAAATCTCATAATGAGGACGAGGGATGCCTTTCTCCAACATCCGCAAGCCCACACGTTTTCTCTTCACCCCCTCAGTCTTCTGCTTCAGCAAGGCATCTTTGCCGATGAACCGCTCTTTCTTGAGCTTTACAACAAAACCGAGTCTGGCTTCTAGTGGCGTTGTGTCTTCGTCAATATCATTGCCATAAAGGCACATGCCGGCTTCCAACCGTAGAGTGTCTCTTGCGCCCAACCCGCATGGTTCAATTCCAAACTCTTTGCCAGCTTTCAAGATGGCGTTCCAAACTGTCTCTGCGTTGGCTGGGTCTGAGAGCGGAGTGTCCCACACAAATACTTCAAATCCATCTTCACCCGTGTATCCGGTTCGTGAAAGAAACACATCTGTTTGGACAAGCTTGGTCCAGCCACATTTGAATCGTTCGATGTCATTTAGGTCGGAGTCAGCTATCTTCTGAAGGGTCTGTTGGGCTTTAGGTCCTTGTACTGCGAACATCGCGATGTTGTTGGAAACGTGTTCAACCTTTGTCTTGAAGGATTTGGAGTTTTGAACGAGCCATTCGAAGTCCTTCTTTCTGTTGGATGCATTATAAACCATAAGGAACTTGTCGGGTCCAAGTCTTGAGAGGACGAAATCATCTTTGATTCCCCCGTGTTCATTGCAGATTGTAGAATAGTGAGCGCTGAGAGGAGCCAAACGTGAAACGTCGTTGGTTGTTACGTAGTTCAGAAACGCTTCGCTTTCTGGACCGTTGATTATTGTCCTTCCCATATGGCCGATGTCGAACATGCCAACGTTCTTACGCACAGCCATGTGTTCTATGATTATCCCCTTGTACCAGAGGGGCATGTCGAATCCTGCGAATAATGTCATTCTGCCCGTTTGCTTGTGAAACTCGTAGAGATGGGTTTTTTGCGTAGGCTCTGTCAACTCGCCATCCTCAGCTTCTTTGGCTTTGGAAGAATAAAATCCTAACTATTTTATCTTTCTAATTTCAACGTTTATGGGATTAAAAGATAGTTTCTTGCCGCATTTTGGGCATTTGCCATCGTAGCGTTGTACAATTTCATCTGGCGGCGTCAAATCCATCCCCTCAAAGAGAATTGCACCACAATTATTGCAGAGAATTCGTTGAGGCAATACACCACTTCCACAGTATCTGAAATAGAAGCACATAAACTATTTATAACTTCTATGGATTCAGAGAGGAAAAAGGAGTCTCGTATGGAGAAGTACACTCTTATCATTACGGAAAAACCCAGTGCTGCCCAACGTATAGCCTACGCGCTTGACCAGGAAGGCAAGCCAGAAAAGGTAGAAGACAAGAATGTGCCATATTTCTTGGTCAAACGAGACAAGCCTCTGATTGTTGTTTCAGCTCTAGGGCATCTTTACACAGTTGCACACGTTGGAAAAGGGAGAAACTACTATCCAGCTTTCCACTTCAAATGGGTACCACGCTACTTGGTTGAGAAGAACGCGAAACAAGTGCGCTTATGGATTGAGGTTATATCTAAACTCGCGCAAAATGCTGAAGAGTTTATCGATGCTTGTGATTACGACATTGAAGGAAGCTTGATCGGATATTGCTTGTTCAAATACGCTTGTGTAAACAAGCAGGACATAGCCAAGAGAATGAAGTTTTCCACTCTGACCAAGAAGGCGTTGGAAAAATCCTACAGTAAACCATTACCCAAACTAGATTTCAGGTTGATTGAAGCTGGGAGGACACGACATGAAGTTGACTGGCTGTACGGCATAAATATCTCTCGAGCTCTAACGCTTGCCGCAAAACGTTGGAGCGGAAAGTATGCTACACTCAGCACTGGTCGAGTTCAGGGCCCAACCCTAAAGTTTCTAGTGGACAGAGAAAAGAGCATCCGCAGTTTCGTTCCTACACCGTACTGGAGCATACGAGCGACAGTTGATCTGAAAGGAACGATCCTTGAGGTGGAACATGAAAAGAAGACTTTTGAGAAAAGAGCAGATGCAGAAGCGGTTATGAGAACCTGTAAAGGAAATACTGGTCAAATTGAGAGAATCGAAGAGAGAAGAACTCAACAGAAACCTCCGATACCCTTTGACCTCGGGGCTTTGCAAGCTGAAGCCTATAGCTTGTTCGGATACTCTCCAAGAAGAACGTCGAGCATCGCTGAGCGCCTATATCTTGGAGCTCTGATTTCTTATCCCAGAACAAGTAGCCAAAAACTGCCCTCTGTGATAGGCTACCGAGCAATTTTGAGGGGACTAGGCAAAGAACGAGCCTACAAACGCCTTGTTTCTATCCTTCTTCACGTAGGCGAATTAAAACCAAGAGAAGGACCTAAAGAAGACTCGGCGCATCCAGCAGTTTATCCGACTGGGAACACTCCAGACAGATCCCTTTCCAGCTCGGAGAGGCGTGTATGGGATCTTGTTGTTAGGCGCTTTATGGCTGTTTTCGGTGAACCAGCAATTAAACAGAGCATGAAAGCTACCCTAAACGTGAATGGCCATCATTTTTATTTGCGAGGAAAACGCATCTTGAAGGAAGGCTGGATGAAATTCTACAAGCCTTACATAAGAGCCAAAGAAGTATTGCTGCCGCCTTTGAAAGAGGGAGAAAGCATGGAACTGAAAGAAGTATTGTGCGAAGACAGGTTTACGAAGCCGCTTCCTCGCTATAATCCCAGCAGTATGTTGAAGAAAATGGAGGAGAAGGGAATAGGAACAAAGGCTACAAGAGCCGACATAATTGAAACCTTGTATAGTCGAAAATATATAGCAGAAGAAAGAATTGTCGTTAGCGACTTAGGTTTTGACATAATTGATGTTCTTCATCGGTATTGTCCAGGAGTAATCTCGGTGAAGCTTACTCGTGAGCTTGAAGAAAAAATGGAGCGCATTCAAGCAGGCAATGAAGAACGGGAAAAAGTGCTCATTGATGCCGTTGGCATCCTCAAGCCTATATTAGAAGGGCTGAAGCAGAGTGAAGCCGTCATAGGTAAAGCGTTGAGCGAAGCGGTTCAACGATCACGAATACAGGAGAGGTTGGTGGGCGGATGCCCCACATGCCACACGGGCAAATTGATGGTACTATACTCGAGAAAGACAAGAAAGCGGTTCATCGGCTGCACAAACTACTTCAAAAACATCTGCCGAACGTCGTTTCCGCTTCCACAACGAGGAACTGTTAAGCCACTACATAAGCCTTGCACAGGCTGCGGCTGGCCCACGTTGATCGTACAGATGAAGGGACGACGGCCTTGGACGCTGTGTTTCAATGAAGGCTGTCCAAAAAAAGAGGAAAGGAGGAAACGTCTTGCAATGCAAATGTTGCAACAGAGAGGCAACAAATGAATACTGCGGGCTACACGAACGGGCCTACGCCAATATCCTTCGGAAATTTGAGATTTGGAAACACGCTGCTGACTTGTCTTGGGAACAATACTTAAATGAGATTGTGAAAAATCCCTTTACAGGTGCTTGGGCAAAAGAAGTGGCTGAGCGTCTGTTGAATAACAAAGAGTGAATAAGATTTGGCGGGTCGAACTAGAACGAGGCTTTCGGGGTTTGGGTTTCGGCTAAAGAGAGGAATAAGAAAACTATCAACTGCTAAACCGTCTATATTTGTTACAGCCTTTATACTACTTGCAGCAACTGTTTTTTTCCTTGGCGGTGGGGTCTACGACCTTTTGGCGGAGCCTCTCATAGCTATTCCTGTGGGAAGTCGGATTCTCTTTTTCTACCCCTATTCCGTGCATGAACAAGCTGTTCTTGAAAGCTTTCTGGTTATGACTTCTTATGCCATGGGTTTTCTCGGCGTCTTCTTGATGTATCAAAGCACAAAATATGCCTACAAGCCTCGCCAAGCCTATATTCTACTGCTATCTGGAGTAGTTTTTCTCCTTGTTGCCTATATTTACGTTGAGAATTTGTTGTGGTCAAAGCTTACAGTTACGACTTAAAAGTGTCCATACGCTGCTGGCTCAGTAAATACCGCTCATCAACCAAGATAGACTGACGATTCCACCCTTTACCAAGGATTTCTTTTGGTGCCGATGAGGTAGGCAAGAAAGTTTGTCAGAAGATGTATGGGTGGTGTTACAACTATGATAATAACGGCGATGTACCAAGGTGGAGGGTAAACCACAATGGAAAAAAGGATGGCTCCCAACGCGAAATCAAGCTGGTCCGCAATTGGAAGAGGCGAACCTGGAGCAATGTCTAGTCTTCTCTTGATAAAAGAATGAAACAGGTCACCAGTGAGGGCTCCCAGCGAGAGCAGAAAACCAAGCCAGAAGTCATATTGAAACAGAAAACTGGGAAACCCTTCAAGATGATAGAGATTGCTGAGGACAAAACCTGTGGATGTTCCAACTAACAAGCCAGCGAAGAAGCCTCGTATCGTCTTATTTGAGCCGAATACGGGCTTTCCATCCCAAAAGAGCTTGCCAGTGTCTATGCGACGGCCTCCTCCAAAGATGACTGGCATGGCGTTGGCCACATAAGCTGGGAAGATGTAGTAGAAGGCATAGATAATATCGTTGATGATTATCTGCATGTTGTCGCCT
>CP070828.1:344059-350842 GCA_020344715.1 Candidatus Bathyarchaeota archaeon
AGAGGAGTGAGGCATGGAAGTTAAAGGGTGTCAACTCTGTGGGACACTTGCTCATGCAACTTATGCTTGTACCCACTGCAAACGCGAGGTTTGTCAAGCCTGCTTTAAACCTGAGATGGGTGTTTGCTCAGAATGCTATCGTCGTCTCAAGAACGAAACGTCTCTGTCAACGTTCCCGTTGAAGCTGTTTCTGTTAGGCTTCGTGCTCATTATTTCAGGAATGATTTTTCTTATCGCTTCGTCCGCCCTCTACGGGGACGCGCAAACAACCGCTGGCATCATAATATTCATCGGACCGATCCCAATAATACTCGGCACTGGGCCTTATTCTGTCTTCGCGATTCTACTTGCCACGATTCTGACCGTTATCGGCATAGTTTTCTTCCTTTTGCTGCGGAAATAAGACATGGTGGGGCTGCCCGGATTTGAACCGGGGTCAAGAGAGCCCGAGTCTCCTAGCCTAGACCAAACTAGCCCACAGCCCCTACACGTGACATTTCATCTAGCCTATAAAACATAAAATGCTTAAATACCATTGCTTGAAAAGCTGTCCCGCCAAAGATCTCATCTAGTTTGTCCGCTTAAAAACCGCATGCCCCCACGCCTCATATTTGCATGTCAGTTTCCGTCTTCAGTAACAAATTGTGCTATCGACAACGCTTTAAAACCGAGCGCACACTATTAGCGTCTAATAGTTTCAGCGAAGGTGCTCGTTTGTCCCGTCGGAGAAAGCTTGGAACTCAAGTGTTAAAAGCTGTTTCCTCGTCGATTCGATTGCGAGTTCTGACTATTCTGTTAGAAAGAGGACCACTTTCATACACCGAAATAATGACCATTCTCCGTCTGAATCCGAGCAGAGATGCTGGTCGATTTGCCTATCACCTCAAATCTCTTCTCAAAGCCGATTTAATTGAGCCTGACGTGAAAACGAAGAAATATCGACTCACCGATCTTGGCAGAATGCTAATCGATGTCGCTGAAACCATTGAGGAGCGATTCTTCAAAAGGCGGAAGATGATGGTTCGCGCCTCTCGCCTAGCTATGGAAGAATTCGATCGCAATAAAATAGCTGAGTCACTTGTGAAGGAAGCAAACGTTCCTCACGATCTAGCGCAAAAGATAGCTAGAGAAACCCAAGGACGCCTACTCAAGATAAAAACAAAATATCTGACGGCTCCTCTGATTCGAGAGTTCGTTAACACCATCCTGATAGAGAAAGGTCTGGAAGAGTATCGCCATAAACTTACACGTTTAGGACTACCCATCCATGACGTAACCCAACTCATTAAAATAATGGGAACTCAAGCCAAGAGTGTGGGGGCAGTCCACGAAGCAGCAGCCAACTCCATAATTGAAGAGTACACTTTACTCAACGTGCTCCCCCGTGACATCGCTGACGCTCATCTTTCTGGTTCGCTCCATCTCAACAACCTCGGCTATTGGATATTGAAACCAACCGAGTTCACGCATGATCTCCGTTTTTTCCTCCAACAAGGGCTCAGCTTCGAAAGACCGAGTTTCGCCAACCTCTCGTATCCTCCTCCCAAGAGTTTCAGAGCGGCGCTTTTGGTCGTTTCCCACCTTCTGAGAGCTGTTGGGACGGAAGTAGTTGAGGAGCAGACAGTGGAGTACTTGAACATTTTTCTCGCCCCATTTATCCGTGGGGTTGGGACAGACCAAATCCGTGAGGATTTGCGTTTGTTTCTTTTTGACCTAAATCACTCTCTCGCACCAGATGGCAAGCCCCTGCACGTATCTTTGGGTCTAGAGTTCGTAGTTCCAAGCTTTCTCCAAGAAGAGAGAGCGATAGGGCAAAGCGCCAAATCTGTGGGGTCTTATGCTGACTTTGCAGAGGAAAGTCGTCGTCTTCTTTCACTACTTCTGGATGTTGTATTGGAGGAAAGCAGAGGCACCCCGATCTTCAATCCGAGTTTCATTCTGAAGATCCGTCCAGAAGTGCTTGCTAGCCAGGAATGTGATTCGATGCTCTTTGAGGCACATCGTCTGGCTGCTGATCGGGGGCTTCCCTACTTCGCTAACCTAGCTTCAAAGGACCAGAAGTGTGCATCCTACACTGCGACCGGTATGCGTCTTTCTGATGACTGGAAGAAAGACTGGGAATTGGATACCCTGCGAACTGGAAGCGTTGATAGCGTTGTTGTTAACTTACCAAGGCTTGTTTATGAAGCTAAAAGAAACGAAACAGAGTTTTTCAACCTTCTGAACGAACAGCTCGAGATGGCCTTGAGAGCTCTGGAAATCAAGTATCGAACTCTTAAACAAAGACTCAGAGACGGGCTGCTTCCTTTTCTTACCAGAAGGGCCAGTGGAGACCGATACGTTAGGCTTGAGAACTTTTCACGGCAAGTAAGCCCGTTGGGATTGAATGAAGCTGCAAAATGCTTTGTTGGAGAATCGATACCTGAAGCCGACAAAGCTTTGCAATTCGCAGAGGACACAATGCAGTATTTCTCTGATTTCATTAGGAAATATGCGAGAAAGCCGGAAACGCGGTCAGTGTTGGCTATGGTTCCTTGCTATGATGCAGCCAAGCGTCTCGCGGAATTGGATGTTGAACGTTATGGCTGGGCAAACGCACGTCCACAAGGGGCTAAGGAACACCCGTTCTATACCGACATGGTCGCTGTGCCATCAGAAGCCGACATTTCTTGGCAAGAGCGATTGCGCATTGAGGAGAGATTTCACAAGCTTGCCATGGGGGGTCATCTTGCTATCATGCAATTAGCAGAGAAAGAACAAGATCCTGAGGAGCTGTTGGCGGTAACAAGGCAGATTGCAGCAACGTACCGCATAGGTTTGTATAGCTTCAACCGAAGCATAACTTGTTGTGGTCGTTGTCAGAAAGCCTTTTTCGGGCAACTGGTGAAATGCCCATCTTGTGGGTCTGTGAATGCCATGATTCGCTATAGGCGGGTCTCGGCTAGATATGAGCCAACAGTAGTTTCTGGCTGAAACCGCGAAAAGCTGGGATACAAAGGCGTAATTAACGTGTCAATTCCATAGAGCGTCTTGTACAGTTTTTTAAACAATTTTTTCGAAAAAGTTTAACTAAAAACTGACATGCGGAATCTATACAGAAATTTGTATAAAGACGTCATAATTTCTGTATGCAGGATTTGCGAATTTGCATCTAAATCTGTATGCAATGCTAATAGCCGAAGTCGCCGTTAGATGTAGACTACCCTTTTTGCGGGGTTCTTGAGGAACTAAGCAAAAACTTTGGTGGCTCTCTAAATGGCTCTGGATACGCGTGTGAAGTCGCTCTATAGTGACCGGAAAGAAGGTAACATAGTTGAATTGCCGAATTGCCTCGGCAAGTGGCTTTCGAAAAACTCCAACAAATGTGAAACATGTAGCCTTCAAGTGGAATGTTACGGCAAGATGAGAAGTGAAGAGAAGCGGCGGGAAAAGGAAGAAGAGCGAAAAAGAATCCCTTGGTATAAACTTACAGACTTGGAAGAAACCTTCGGCGTCTGCGAAACATGCGGTTGACGTTAGTCATTTTATGGCGCCCAGAATAAGTGCTAGCAGTGTCATTCGAGTGACGATGCCGTTCCATACCTGCTGAAAATAGCGGGCGTGTGAGGTATTGTCAACTTCCGCTGCGATTTCGTCTATTCTCGGTAGAGGATGCAAGATTATCATGTCTTCTTTAGCTTTTTCCAGCAAGTTCAAGTCAACTTGGTACGAGCCTCTAACTTTGGCGTATTCGGCAGCGTCTGGGAATCTTTCTTTCTGAATACGCGTTATATAGAGTACATCCAATCGGGGCAAGATCTCTTCGATTGTTCTTTTCTCTGTGACTTTTATTCTATCTTTGATGGTGTCTAGCACTTCTCGGCGCATTCGCAAAGATTCCGGTGATACAAGATGGAGTTTCACATCGCAGAGAGACAGAGCGTAGGCTAGAGAGTGAACTGTCCGTCCATAGCGGAGGTCTCCCACTAGAGCGATGTTAAGTCCATCTATTTTTCCAAGCTCATTCCAAATGGTATAGAGATCCAGTAGAGCTTGAGTGGGATGCTCCTCAGCCCCTGAACCAGCATTTATGATCGGTACCTCTGCAAATTCAGCGGCCAATCGAGCGGCGCCTTCCAATGGGTGCCGTAAAGCTATGATGTCTGCGTATTTCTCCACAACGCGAACTGTATCGGCTAGGTTTTCTCCTTTCTTGACCGAGGCAACCTCTGCTTCCGCGAATCCTATGGCTGAACCTCCCAGCTTGTGCATGGCCGATTCGAAACTGAGCCTCGTGCGCGTGCTAGGTTCAAAGAATAGCGTTGCCAACATCTTGCCGCGAAGTATGTCTGAGCCGCTTTTTGCCACAGGTTCCATTGCCCTAGTCGTTTCTAGAATATAATCGATTTCTTCACGCGCAAGATCCTTGATGGAGATTATGTCGCGACCTTTAAACTTCAAGCTTTGCCCTAGACAAAATTCAGTAGACCACAGATAACTCTTTCTAGTGACAAGCTCTACTGGAGATGGCTTTCTGTATAGCTTTGGCCATAATTGAATGAGAACATTTGAACGAATCATGCGACAACATAATGTGCCGCTATGGACAAAACATCGTGCGATTCTTCGCTTTCTCTATAGATGCAGTTGATTACGCACGCAACGGCAAGATCGATCTCTATCATGGCAAGATCAAACGCTTAAAGAAAGGCTGTGTCTACCGACTTGTGATGAAGCTTACTGGAAAGCTGGAAAGCTCATTGGAAGCACGAAGGAGAGCACGGGATCATCGAGCGCTTTGACTCCCTCTCTTTTTTACTCGATGCGCGCGCGAGAGACAGATAAAAAAAGACAGAAGATGGAAGACATGCAGTTGGTCAGGAAACTTCCTTTGTCATCTTCTTTGCCATACCGTAGACTATGGGGATCAGCGCTAGTGCTAAAGCGATAGCGAAAGCCCAAGAAATGTTGGCTACAATATTTGTGACACCTTCAAAGGTGGCAAAGATTGCTCCAGTGCCAACAATCAAGAAAATGCTGTAAAGCATGAATTTTGCGTATCCTGCAACTTCTACAAATTCTTTGTGATCATCTGTGATCGACTTGATCAAACCATCAGTCAGTGCTATTCCCGCCCCGATTATAACAAAGCCTAGGATCAAAGGATAAACTAGGTCGCCTGCAAGTAGCATAAGATTCAAAGCTATTAGAATCACGAATCCTACCAAGCCAATTAGAAGAAGATTTGTTAGCATATCAACTATCTCAGCCTTGGCTTTTGGGAAGACAGGTTTCAACGTGTGCCCCACTAGGGATGCTAGAGTTCCAACCAACACAGTGCCTATGACTATTATCACGATGCCTCCAAGAAGTCTAGGTAAATAGGCTGCTACGTCAACTAGGAATTGACCTACTGGACCTTCTATGTTAAGAATCTGTATCGCTAGGACCACAGACAAGATGAAGATGAAAGCTGTGGTAACTCCGCCAACGAAGGATGAAATATCTAGTTCCGCTGTTTTAAAGGCTCTTCCAACAGTGGTTTGTTCGAAACTTTTTTCAATGCCCATTTTCTCGATAAGTCTATTCACAGCTTTTCCGCCCACTTTCCCAGCAACGTATCCAATGGCTAATATGACAATTGCAGCGATTAGCAAAGGCAAGAATTCAATGAAGTCTTCAAGCATTCTATTCAACATTTCCATAATGTCTGCCAAAGTTGTCACCGTTTTCTCTATGTTTTGATTTGTTTTATAAGATTTGTTAAGATAGATGTTGCAAACAATATGAGAATCGCAGTCGTTTTCTTGCGCACGAAAGAAATAGTCTGTCCTCGTTCTAAAACTGTTATTTCCAGTTTGACATCCAGCATAAACTGTGCGCGAAATACTCGAAAGCCATTTCTCGAAGCTCATGCGCGCGCGTTTTAATCGATTTTCAATGAAAAATGAAGGTCCCATCACAAGCAAACGCTCTTGATAACTCTTTTTATCCTCTATGGTAGAATAGTATCCAAAGAAGGTTGAAGTCTATGGCCAAAAGAACCCTGCGTGTCTCAAAGATTAGAGAAGGTACAGTTATTGATCACATCACAGGAGGGCACGCTTTAGACGTGATAAAGATTTTAGGAATTACCGGGCGAACGGGAGGAATCGTAACTGTTGCTATAAATATTCCAAGCAAGATCCTGAAGGTTAAAGATATTGTCAAAGTTGAAGGAAGAAAGATTGCTTCGGCGGAAGTGGATAAGATCGCGTTGCTGGCGCCCCACGCTACCATCAATATCATCCGTAGCTATAGGGTCGTAGAAAAGCAGCGAGTGAAGCTGCCAAAGGTCATTCGGGGCATAGTGAAATGTGCCAACCCCGCATGCATTTCGAACAGCGATGAACCGGTGCAGGCAACATTCTATGTGGAACGAGAAGAACCGCTTCGGTTAAAATGTCATTATTGCGGCTATGTCATGGAAAAGCAAGATGTGCTCAAACAGTTTTGATCAGTTACCTTGCTTGACTTAACAGTAATATGGCCTGGGCCAAATCACCTTTTGTCTGTTCCAATGCGGTTTTTGCCTCTTCCACGCTAACTTTGGCTTGTTGCGCAACTAGCTGTACATCTTCTTCTGGAATCGTGACTTCGCTTTCGATAGCTTTCTCGACAATCTTTTCGCCTGTCACTTGAAAGATCTTTTGACCATGCATATCCATGACTGCAACCTCTGGCTGTTCGATGATAATCTCTTTTGTCCGTGTCTTCATGATGACCTGTTGAACATCTGGCAAAGCACCCATGTTTAAGCCCATC
>CP070828.1:350942-355672 GCA_020344715.1 Candidatus Bathyarchaeota archaeon
ATGACCTGGTACATTTCCGATATAGACGTAGTGTAGCCCGGTTTCTTTCGCGGTTTCATACGCCTTTTCTAAGGTTGCAATGGGAGTGGAAGGTATGTCTGTTAGTCTGTAATCTGGATGAAACCGCAACAAGTGGAAAACTGTGTCTTCGCTGAGGTTATCCTTTATCCACATGGCCAGCTCACGAATTCTGTCTAGGGAATCTCCTCTTTTGGGCACAATTAGATTGGTGATTTCTACGAATATGGAATGTTTCTTCATCTCTTTGAGCGCTTCGTAAATGGGTTCAACTGTGGGAACGGCGGAGAACTTCTTATAGAATTCTGGATCTGCCCCTCCTTTGAAATCAACTGTTGCTGCGTTAAGTACCGGAGCTATTGTTTGAACCGCTTCTTGTGTCATGTAACCGTTTGTTACAAACGTATTGAAGAATCCAGCTTTGTTGGCCAGAGTTGCTGTGTCGTAGGCGTACTCGAAGAATATGGTCGGCTCAGTATAAGTATAGCTTATTCCTTGACAGCCGTTGTCTTTGGTTGCCTTGACAGCTTTCTCCGGCGGAAAGTCTCGACCTATGCTATCTTTTTCCTGACTTATCATCCAATTGTCGCAAAACTCGCAGCGGAAGTTGCAACCTCCAGCAGCAATCGACATTACCAAAGCACCTGGATGAAAATGTGCCAAAGGCTTTTTTGTGATCGGGTCAACACATGCCGAACAAACTTTGCCATATGACAGTGCGTATAACTTGCCCTCTTGATTTTTCCGAGTCCGACAGAAGCCTACTCGCCCTTCAGGTATGGTGCATAGCCTTCCGCAGAGGATGCACCTGACGCTTTTTCCTGGCAGCTGCTTGTACAACATGGCTTCGTATAGCATCGCTTTTACTCTTCCTCCTCCACACGTACGCCGTTGTCGCTCACTGTAATGTTGATCGTTGGTCGAAGCGCTCTAAACCCCTTCTTGTGTCCATTTGTAATGACAAATCCGGCTTCCCTCAGTTTGCGAAGATGAAAAGAAATCGTTGTGGGTGACACGTGTTTGGAGAGAGCCTTTTCTATTTCGTTCATTGTCAGAGACTTGGGGTAGCACTTTAGAAGATGTTGAAGGATCTCTACACGAGTGGAATCGCTGATTGCATCACCGACTTTGTGTCCATCCAGCTCTTTCTGAGTCACAATAAATCACTATATTCATATTATAATATGAAAATACTTAAACATTCTCCATGCTCAACTCTAACCCTTGATGATATGCTGGCAAAACCGTCTTCTTCCTTTGGCTTCACGATTTAAGAGCTGGTCCTAACGAATGTTCGAGTGCCTTTTTAGCGAGTAGGCGTGTTGAATCAATAACCGGCAAGGGTGAGTTGGTTGCATTCACAACGAGTGGGATTTCAGTGCATCCAAGAATCACAGCGTCGCAGCCTGACTTTTTCAGTTTCTGAATGATCTTTATGATGTCTTTGCTCGGAAACCCTGCTATTTTTCCTGGAACCAGTTTATCGAAGATGATTGAATTGATCTTTTCTTGGTCTTCTTTATCGGGAACAATCGCGTCAATCTCGAGCTTTGACAAGGCATTTCGATACGTTGGTCCTTGCATGGTGTACTTGGTCCCAAGGACTCCTACTTTCTTGTATCCTTTAGATTTGCACTCGCTGGCAACAGTTTCTGTGATGCTTATGAGCGGTATCGGAGACCGGCTTTGCACTTTTTCGAAAGCTCGGTGAACCGTGTTATCTGGACATATCGCGAAGTCTGCGCCCGCTGCACTCAGTTTTTTCGCAGATGAAACCATCAGAGATGCTACGCCATCCCAGTCATTGTCTTCGATACAGTTCATGTAGTGATTCAAAGAGTGAGTGTGCAAACTCACTTCAGGATGAACGAATTTTCCCATAACAGCAAAGGCCTCTCGAAATATTGTACGATAACAAAGAGCAGCGCCTTCAGAACTCACAGCAATGATTCCTATATGCTTGACCATGTTCCATCGTTCATCATTCATACTGTCTTGGTTTTATGACTTATGGAAGAATGTGCGAGTACACGCCCGTCTGTCAGACTTTTCCTGTTGATTTAGATTTTTCAATTAGCTCTTTTGCTTTGTCCATGCGGATCGTACGTTCTTCAACCATCTTTTCAGCCACTAAATCTATCAGCTTGCCCGTTGCGCCAGCTGCTACTGCGATGTTTCTTGCGTGAAGAGACATGTGTCCACGCTGAATTCCTTCATGTGCTAGCGCTCGTAACGCTCCAAGGTTTTGGGCTAGACCGACCGCTGCTAGGACCTCGGCAAACTCGTTGGCTGTTTTTACTCCTAGAATCTTTACGGCGATCTTTGCTATCGGATGTGTTCGCACGGCTCCGCCTATGAGACCGACGGCCATCGGCAGCTCAACTGAGCCTACCAAGTCTCCATTTTTGTTCTTCTCCCATGTTGAAAGCGTCGTGTAACGCCCAGTTCTGGCTGCGTAGGCGTGGGCTCCAGCTTCTATTGCGCGGTGGTCATTGCATGTTGCGATTACGACGGCTATTGTGCCGTTCAAGATTCCCTTATTGTGAGTTGCTGCGCGATATGGGTCTGACGCGGCAAAAGCATAGGCGTTTACAATGCCGTCTACAACTTCTTCGCCGCCCACTGCTTTCTTAGGTACTAGGCACCATGCTCTTGCCAGGCGCTTGATGGCCAAATTAGAGATTATTCGTAGGTAGACGCGACCTCCAGTCAGGCGTTCTATCGTCGGAGCAACAGCTTCTGCCATAGTATTCACGGCGTTGGCACCCATGGCGTCGCGGCAATCGACATGCAGCTCTGTTATTAGCATTGGTCCTTGTGCTGTGTGGATGACTCTTGCGTCGAGGTCTTTTGCTCCTCCACCGACAGAAACAAGGACAGGGTCTTGATCGTTTGCCTTCTTCAAAAGAGCCTGTTTCGCTTGTATGATTTGCATCCTTGCAGCGTGGGGATCTTTTATGTCGACTGCTTGTATCTGTCCAATCATTATGGGCGGTGTGCTGCTTGTGTGGAAGCCTCCGCCTTGTCTCACCATTTTTGCAGCGTAGCTTGCTGCCGCGACAACAGAAGGCTCTTCAATCGCCATCGGTATCAGATAATCTCGTTTGTTTATCTGGAAGTTCACACCTATGCCCAAAGGGATTGGCATGGCTCCGACGACGTTTTCTATCATGCGATCAGCTAGGTCCAAATGCAAAGAACCGGTTTTTCTTAGCAAAGCGCATTCTTCGTCTGATAGCCCAGCAAACTCCTTGACCAACGTTAAGCGTTCTTTAGGGCTAAGCTTGTAGAAGCCTGAAATCAGCGCAGATTTGCCCATGGGATATTCACCGTAGTTTCCTACTATCAAACGACAAGAGATAAAAATGCTTCTGGAAGATGCGGCGTTCTAGAGAGGAGAGCAAGGGAATTGTTGGAAGAGCTTAAAGGAAGCGAAAAACTATAACAGGGCTGTTGCTCTAACCGTCAACTAGCAACGCCAACAGAGGGTGTAGTCGTGATAGTTGTGCCTGGTCCTTCGTCTCAAAAACTTGGTTACAAAATAGCAGAGCTGCTCAAACAGAAGATTATCCCAATAGAGTTTAAACGCTTTCCAGATGGAGAATCTTACATTCGATTTGAAGGCGAAGTCGGAAACAAAGATGTGGCTTTAGTTCAAACCACAGGTCCTCCTCAGGACGAGCATCTCGTTCAGCTACTGCTCATGGCAGATACCGCCAAAACCTTGAAAGCCAAGACGATCACGGCTGTTGTGCCTTACTTTGCGTATGCAAGACAAGACCAGCGTTTTCGATTGGGAGAAGCATTCAGTGTGAAAACTATAGTGACACTACTTCAAACCTGTGGCGTTGGCAAAATTCTCACTGTTAATTCGCACAATCCAGCTGTTCTTGGAACTCTGCAAGTACCTGTCGAGGATTTGTCTGCCATCCCACTATTGGCCGAGCACTTCCAGAAAAGAGGCTTTGATGGAGCCTGTTCTTTGGCTCTCGGCAAGAAAGGTTTGGCGACAGCAGTCGAGGCCGACGGGGTTCTTGGAGGGGGTTCTGATTACATTTCTACTCAACGTGATAGAGTAACTGGGAAAGTAATGATTGAAGAGAAGCCCTTGCCCGTTAAGGGGAGGGATGTCGTAATATTTGATGATATTATAAGCAGCGGCGGTACGATGATGAAGGCAGTGGCTTGGACTCGCAAGCAAAATGCACGAACGGTTCACGTTGCTTGTGTACATCCGCTGCTAGTGGGAGATGCTGAAGACAAGATTCTTCAATGCGGAGCAGAGAGTATTGTGGGCACAGATAGTGTTTCCAGTCACATTAGCGTGGTTTCCGTTGCTCCCCTGATTGCTGAGGCTTTGATTACACGAGGAGCCAAGAAGTGAGCAATCTTTTCTTTCTGGTCTCAGGTGAACATCCGTCGCTTCCGCTCTCGGAACTGAAGGCCATTTTGGAGGCCGAAGAGTATGAGTATCAGGTTTTGGAGAAGTTGTCGCAGGTCTTGCGGCTTGCGGTTGACGTTAATAGTGCAAAATCCATCGAGTTCAGGTCCGCTCTGACACGGGTTTGCAGCGTAGAACTGCTGAGCTGCGCTGCGGATGCTGACGCGATCTTCAGTGCCGTACGTTCGGTTTCTCTAGACAAGCTCGTTCATGAAAACGAAAGCTTTGCCGTGCGTATTCGAAGAGTAGGAGAAAACGTTCACAGCCTCTC
>CP070828.1:355772-368612 GCA_020344715.1 Candidatus Bathyarchaeota archaeon
ACGAGAACAAACTGAACAGGGTCGTAGTCGCTGCTTGTTCACCTCGCATGCATGAACCTACCTTTCGCAAATGCGTCATGGAGACAGGATTGAACCCCTACTTCTTCGAGATGGCGAACATCCGAGAGTTTTCGTCGTGGGCACATGGCGATAATCCAGAAGAAGCCACAGAAAAAGCCAAAGAAATCGTGAAAATGGCAGTTGCAAAGGCGGTCTTGCTCCAACCATTGGCAGCCATGGAAGTTCCAGTTACCAACAAAGCCATGGTGGTCGGTGGCGGAATCGCAGGCATATGTGCCGCTCTCGACCTTGCCGATATGGGATTCAAAGTTTACATGGTGGAAAACAGTGAAAGCATCGGCGGTCACATGGCCCAACTCGACAAAACGTTTCCCACCCTCGACTGCAGCATTTGCATTGAAGGACCAAAAATGGTCGATGTCTCCCGTCACCCCAACATTGAAATCATATCTTTCGCTGACGTCCTGCGAGTGGACGGCTACGTGGGAAACTTCAAAGTCAAAGTGCGCAAGAACCCACGCAACGTCATAGCAGACAACTGCACTGGCTGTGGTGAATGCCGAGACGTTTGCCCAGTGGAATACCCAAACGAATGGGATATGAACATGGGCGTCAGGAAGACAATATCCGTGCCATTCGACCAAGCAGTGCCACTAGTCTATACAATCAACAAAGACTATTGCATCGAATGCTACAAATGCGTGGACGCCTGTGGAGCGCGCCAAGCCATCAGTTTCGATCAGAAACCCGAGGAAGTCGAGTTGGATGTAGGCGCGATAATATTGGCCACAGGCTTCGACATTTATCTTCCCACCGATGACCAACGGTACGGGTATGGCAAATACGACAACGTAATTACCGCGTTGGAACTCGAACGATTAATCTTGGCTGCTGGTCCTACACGAGGTAAAGTCGTGCGAGCTTCTGATGGGAAGAAGCCGCACAGCGTAGCTTTGATACAATGCGTCGGCTCAAGAGATATTAACAAATATGAATGGTGCTCAGGATTCTGCTGCATGTACGCAGTAAAAAATGCCATTCTGCTCAAAGAGAAATACAAAGACGACGTTGAAGTCTACATACTCTACATGGACATGCGAACCCACTTCAAGGGCTACGAAGAATTCTACAGAAGAGCTCGCGAGCTCGGCGTCAACTTCATTCGCGGAAAGGTATCCCAAATCCTCGAAGACTCGAAAACCAAGAACCTCATCATTCGAGCTGAAGACGTAGCCTTGGGCGAGCCAATCGAGCTTGAAACCGAAATGGCAGTCCTCTGCACAGCTGCCATCGCGAAGAAAGGCTCCGATGAAGTTGCCCGAATCTTCAGCATTTCACGCGGAACAGACGGCTTCTTCATGGAAAGCCACCCAAAACTCAAACCAATTGACACGCCAGTAGACGGAATCTTGCTTGCAGGAGCCTGCCAAGCCCCAAAGGATATACCGTACAGCGTGTCTCAAGGAAGCGGAGCCGCAGGAAGGGCAGCGACAATTCTTTCCAAATCCAAATGGCAAATCGAGCCGATTATCGCTGTTGTTGATCAAGAAGTTTGCCAAAACACACGAGTGAAATGCGCCATCTGTCAAAAGGTTTGCCCATATGGAGCTGCAAGTGCACCTGAAAACCAGCCAGCACAAGTTACACCAGCCATGTGTCACGGCTGCGGTACATGCGTTGCTGAATGCCCAACCGATGCCATCACACAAATGCACTTCACAGATGAACAAATATTGAATCAGATTGGCGCAGCCTTGGAAGTGAATCCCGAGGAGAAGATACTTGGCTTTCTCTGCAACTGGTGTAGCTACGCAGGAGCCGATCTCGCTGGAACCAGCCGTTTTGAACACCCAACCACGCTCAGAGCTATACGAGTGATGTGTTCTGGCCGGGTAGACCGTGACTTTGTTCTGGAAGCCTTCAGAGAAGGCGCAGGCATGGTCCTCGTAGCCGCTTGCCACCTGCCCTACGATTGCCACTACATTTCTGGCAACGTCTGGATGACCAAGCGAATGCAAGCATTAAAAGGCATGCTGGAAAAACTCGGGCTCAGCCCAGAACGATTCAGAATTGACTATATTTCGGCTGCAGAAGGTTCAAAGTTTGCAGAAGTCATAACAGAAATGACTGAACAAATGAAAGCTCTAGGAAAAGACCGAATACTGGCTGAAAACGAGAAACTCCGACCAATAATAGACCGGATGCTGGCAAGGAAAAAAGCAAAAAAAGCAGCACCTACCATTTCTGCAAGTTCTAAGTAACCCTCAACCTTAGCTTTTCTCCTTTGCGATTGTAAACCGCACAGTATTCCAAACCGTTGTATGGATGCGCTGTCACGAGTATAATCTTGCCAAGCGCGTGATTCAAGTCTTGAACTGAAAGTGCCAAGCTTCCAGATGGATGCGAATGAGCAGTTCCAATTATGGAAAAATCAATTGGCATCATACGCGTTGGCAGATTTGCAAATCCGTTTCCATAAGTTGCTAACGGCGGAATGACGATTTCAGAAATTGATATCATGTCTCTACGTGTTTTTCCTCGTAGCAGAAAGATTGTTTCTTTCGGATGCAAGGTTTTAGCGCTTTCCAGAATCATTTGAACTATTTCCTTTGGCAGCGACACTTCAACTACTAGGTTCATTTGATTCTCTCAGTGTTCTGGTGGATTCTGGAAATGGATTTAAGCATACTGTGTTGTTAAGAGTATTGCTAGGATAGAAATGACTCCTTGGAGATTGCTGAAATTAGACACAAATGACGCGAGTGCTAACATGGCTATCGATGAGGCCATCATGAGAGCTCGAATTAGAGGGCTAGTTCCCAACACCCTGCGCTTCTATCGTTGGAATCCCTCCGCAGTGTCGATTGGACGCTTCCAAAAGATCTCCAACGAAGTTCATGTAGATAACTGCAAGGAACGTGGCGTGGACATTGTTCGCAGAATCACTGGCGGAGGGGCAGTCTACCACGATTCCAAAGACGAAATCACCTACAGTGTAATCGTTGAAAAAGAAGATCTTGGAACACGCGATGTAGTTGTCGCGTACACCACTATAAGCAACGGTCTAATTGAGGCGGCCAAGACTCTCGGCGTAGACGCCAATTTCGATCCAGGTGATCCAAGAAACTGCCCTAGCGTAGCCGTAGAGAAGAGAAAAATCTCTGGAAGCGCTCAGTTCAACAAAGGCGGAGTCCTCCTTCAACATGGCACGTTTCTCTTGGACGTGGACCTCACAAAGATGTTCACCTTTCTCAAGGTTCCATGGGCCAAGTCAACCAGCGAGGTAATCTGCGTAGCCAAAGAAAGGATCACATCTGTCAAACAAGAACTTGCGTCAGATGTTTCGCTCGAAGAGGCACACCGATCTCTGATTACAGGGTTCCAGAAGGCGCTTGCAGTAGATTTCAGTGACGAAAGATCTCTGACTACTTACGAACGAGAACTGATTCAAACGCTCAAAAGAGAAAAATACGAAACTAAGAAATGGAACCTAACGGGGAAAACACCGCTATTCTAATGCTAACCATCAAATGCCGCATGAAATCGTTTTTTGACTTGTTATCTTGACCCGACTCTCCATGTGGTTCACTAATTTTTGGATCGAATTTGGGGCCAAAGCTTCCCAGATTTTCAACCGGTCGCGTGAACAAGGAAAAAGTGTGTACCCCCGGAACAAGCCTAATGATCTACTGAAGAATCGGGCTAAGTTATATAAGCGCAATTAGCAACCTAGAATTAAGCGATTTCGAACGGTCTATGATCGAAGATTTGGGTGTCCTCTCGTGGAGCAAATTAAGATTGGGGTTTTTAAATGTGGCAACATTGGAATGTCCCCTCTGTTTGAACTTCTCCTCGACGAGCTGGCTGACCGCCGTGATATCCGAATCCGAACTGTAACGACCGGTTCAAAAATGACCGCCGAAGACGTAGACGAAACTTTGCCAAAAATCTTCGAATTCGATCCCAATCTCTTGGTTTCTATATCTCCCAATCCTTCTATATCAGGACCCGCCAAGGTTAGAGAGAAATTTTCAGCCAGTGGTTTGCCCAGCGTGATTGTTTCAGATGCCCCTGCAAAACGCATCAAGGCAGAGCTTGAAAAGCAAGGTATAGGCTACGTAATAGTTACTGGCGACCCCCTTATTGGAGCACGAAGAGAATTCCTTGACCCAATCGAAATGGCAGTTTTCAATTCAAACATCATCAAAGTGCTTGCAATCACAGGCGTCTATAGAATAGTTCACCAAGAACTTGACAAACTGATACATGCAATCAAGATGGAAATGCAACCCGTTCTACCTAAGCTAATAATCGATGTAAAAAGCATCCGAGACAATTCCGATTTCAAAAACCCCTACGCAAAAGCCAAAGCGATGTCTGCTTACGAATTGGCCGAGAAAATCGCCGAGATTAACATCCAAGCGTGTTTCGTGGAGAAAGACCGTGACAGGTACATTCCTCTTGTTGCTTGCGCACACGAAATAGCTCAGGTTGCTGCCAAACTAGCCGAAGAAGCAAGGGAAATCGAAAAATACAACGACACGTTGGTGAGAAAAGGCCATTCGAAGAATGGCAAACCCAAAGTCAAAACCAAATTAATGCTTCCTCCAACCCTAGACGAGGAATTCTATCGAAAATTCCCTACGAAATAAGACAGGCAAGAGATGTTTTCGCATTCACACGATGCCATTTTGCTTTGATACTGATGTTGATTGTATATAAACTAAATACTATATATGTTACATACTCGTATATAATGTATTGCGGCGATGTATATATATTTCATCTCTTATTTGGTGCATACAGTGAAATAAGTTGAAAGCACTTGAAATTGCACCTCTAAAAGATCGCAAACTCGCGGTGCTACTCGTTGAAAAGGAGTATAATGAGCCATTTTGGATAGCTGAACCTCCTTCCACAGCGAACTCTCGGATGCTCTACTCCCTCTTCAAACCATCCATAGCCTTCACCAAGATCCTTACAAATCTGATAAAGAAAGTTGCTCCTGACTTTGCAACTGAAGAACTCGGTATGCGGTCACAAACAGAGTTCTACCAAGACAACGTCCTAGCTCAAATGTTTCAGAAGAATGGCGTTCCCTTCTTCCCAGTCGACATCGATGGAAATGCCAAGATGTACCTCGAAACGATCATCAACAAGAAGAGAGATCTAAGAGATAACGTGATAAAAGCCCTAACCAAGCTGTCCAAGAAAACGAGCAAAGAAGTTGCAACAGAAAGAGAATACTTGGTTGCTTACGGTCAATGCTTGCAGGCTGAACTGTACGAGCAAGAACAGGAGGCGAATTCTTCCATAAGAGAAAACTGGATGGTCATGGGTATCCTAGATCACGCCAGAGAAATTGACGACAAGAAGGAGATCAGAAGTCTCCATATTTGCAGTCCAGAACACACGGAAGGCATCCGAAAGCTCTTGGAATCCATAGATATCCAAGTTGAAACCCTTCGACTTTCCAAGAAGATAGTGTCGACCCACGCCGAAACTCCTCACTCTGATGAACTAGCAGATTTGCTGGAATCGATGCAGATTCAGGTGAAGCCAGTTGTCCGAAAGGCTTCTGGTGATGCTCCACACCTTCTTTTCTATTTGGACACTGATGCAAAAGCCAGCCCGTTCGATATCTGCATGGCGTATGACGCCGGATACAACGCTGTCATACCCTACGAAAACGTGACACCTCAGGACGGCAAAAGAATAGTTCAGGATGCCATTTTCTCACGAGGACCAAAAGCCGTAAAGCATACAAGCTTTTTTATTGGCGGGAAAAACGCTGAAAAAGCTGAAGAAGTTTTCGAAGCTGTAAAAGACGCGATGTTTCCCCCGTTCAAAACGAGTATAATAATCGATCCTGGTGGTGCATACACAACAGCAGCTGCTATGGTTGCGAAAGTTGAAGCCGCTCTTCCGTCGCAGAACCTTGGCGACTTAAAGGACAAAACATGTGCGGTTCTGGGCACAGGCGCTGTAGGACAAATAGCCGCGGTTCTTCTAGCGAAGCTTGGATGCAACGTGATGATTGCGAGCCTCAATCCGAAGCGAACGAATGGGAAGGAATATGCCGAAAATCTTGCTCGATTTCTCGCCAGCCGATATGGAGTAGAAGTAGAGGGTATCTTTGCACCCACCGGAACCGAAAAGCTCGAAATACTGAAGAAGGCTGATGTCATCTTCTGCGCCGGTACCAGAGGAGTCCGTGTCATAGAAAAGGAGTCATTCAAAGATCTCAGGCTTGTCAAGGTTCTTGTCGACATAAACGCTATCCCACCTTTCGGAGTTGAAGGAATTAAACTGAAGGATGACATGAAAGAAATAGCACGCGGGATCTTCGGAATAGGAGCGCTCACAGTTGGTGATTTGAAGCACAAGTTAGAGAAAGGAATTCTGAGAGAAGCCCGATCTAACGGAAACGAGGTCTACAACTACAATACGGCTTTGGAGCTTGCACGAACGCTGCTTAGGAAAGAACTTCTCCCGGCTAAACTCACGTTGACCCTGAGTTATCCACCCGATGAACAAGGTTCTAAGTAGTCATTTTGTAAGCGCGATTTATGGCGATTTCGCTGATATCTGCCGCACACTCAGCAATTCTAGCTATGCTCTCGCGTATGGAACAAATCGCACAGATTACTAGAGCGCTCTTCTGCTTGCTCAAGAATGCCTTGGTGGCTATCTCTTGATCTAGCTTCTCAATCTTTTTCTGCGCTTCTAATATCTCAACTGATGCTTCTATATCCTTGGAGAAGAAAGCGTCGACTGCCTTGTCGTACAGATTGACAGCTTCTGTGCCAGCAGTGAACATAAGCGTCAGCAGGTGATTCGGTATCTTCTGCTGACTTCCATCCAGCATTATGATGTGCTTCGTTATGTTGGCTGAGTGATCGGCGGCATGCTCGATTCTGTAGACAAGTGTTTGATGATCCATGCAATCGATGGGTTCGATATCGAGTTGATTTGCCAGTATCGGATCTCGCGCTGCATTGCGAAGTAGCCGAAGAAGAAAGAACGAAAAGTGATCTACATCGTCGTCAAGAGAGAAAACTGACTTCGCCAGCCTTATGTCTCGGTTCTTCAATGAGGTCAAAGCGTCCCGACACATTGAGTGTGCGATCAAATGCATCCTATGAATCGCTGTCTTGGGTGAAGCCTTTGATTCGTCTATCAGAGTTTGGATGTGCATACTCTTGGCGTCTGACTCCATTATCCTCATGTACAGCATCCTAACAATATCTCGGATTGCCTTTCTTTGCGGAACAGAAAAAACCTTTTCAGACAAAATTGTCATGCGGGAATAACCGTTCAAGTAGCACCCAATTATTTTTCGGGCGATCAGAGACCCCGTTCTTTCAGGATCAACACGGAGAGTAATTTCTCTGGGTTCCCTTTTCTTTTCGGCACCAGGGAAAACCACCAAAGAACGGTCGCGTTGGACTGCAAGAGAAACGACATCTCCTCGTTTCAGTTCATTCAGATTCGCCCAATACTTCGGCAGCGAGATTACGAGTGAAGATCTGCCTAGAGACATAATCTTGCGTTCCATAATTCACCTACACCACGTATTAGCCGATATTACCTCACTACTACATACCAGCGCAAATATATATTTAAGATGCGATGTTCCTGCAAAATCTCGACGATTCTGTTCTGAAATCATCCTCCGAAGAGGTGTCGATCCTCGCAATCATCGAACAACGTCAACATGCGTGTTTTCACAGTGCTTGCGTTGTTCCTTCACCTTGTTCTTGCGCACCGACGAATGATGAGATCTTCAGCTTCTATTGGCATGCGTGTGCTGACAGATGTAGGAAAAGTGCTGCATCCACATTTGGACAAGAGAAGAAAAAATAAGGTTTATTAGCGAACTTTGTGCATTCTCTATTTCTATCAAGGAGAGTCAGCGATGGCTGATAAACCAGAAATGCCAAAGATGAATGCTGAAACACTAAAGCTGGATCCATCCTTCAAGTATGAAGTCATGAAAGAGCATGATGGAGAAACGCTAAAAGTATGCTTCCAGTGTGGGTCATGTACGTCGAGTTGCCCAACTGCTCGTTTCAGCACCTCCTATCGTCCTCGCACGATTCTGCGCATGGCACAATTGGGACTTCGGCGAAAAGTCCTTGAAAGTCAAACTCTTTGGCTCTGCACTGCCTGTTTCACCTGCACAGATCGGTGCCCACAAAATGTGGAAGTCGCCAATGTCTTGCGGGTTCTTAGGAATCTCGCGGTCAAAAAGGGACAAATCCCCGGAATTTTCACGGAGCTTGCTTCGAACATCTATGCAACTGGTTATGTCTACAAGATTCCTGAGATGAGGCTGCGAAAAAGAGCGGAACTCGGGTTGCCTCCTCTACCCAAAGCCAACTTGGATGGAGTCGACAAGCTGATCGAGTTAGCTGGAGGAAGGAAACTGTTGAAATCTGCGGAGGTTCGATAGTGTCAGATCTGCGCTATCTGTTCTTTATCGGGTGCACAATTCCCTACAGAGTTACTAACTACGAAGTCTCTGCCAGGAAGACCTTTGCAAAACTAGGCATCGAGCTAGTCGAGATGTCTGATTTTAATTGTTGTGGGCTCCCCGTTGATCCCGCCAGCCACGAGATGATGATGGTTCTGGCGGCACGCAACCTCTGTTTGGCAGAGCAGCAAGGATTGGACATTATTACGCTTTGCACTGGGTGTGCGGGTACTCTGAGAAAGGTGAACAGAGCCTTGAAAGAGGAAAAGGAACTTAGAAACAGAGTGAATGAGTATTTGAGCAAGGTAGGCATGGAATTCAAAGGAACCATTGAAGCCAAACATTTCATTCACGTTCTGAAGGAAGACGTTGGGTTTGACAGAATCAAGGATTCAATTCGAAAACCACTTGCTGGACTCAAGGTTGCTGAGCATTGTGGTTGCCATCTCCTTCGGCCAACCAAGATCTTTGGCTGGGACGACCCGGAGAATCCCGAGGTCCTCAAGGGTCTGATCGAGTTGACAGGCGCCGAATGTTTGGATTACATGGATGAACCTGAATGTTGCGGTTATACCATCATCGCTATTGATGACAAGGTGGCTTTACAACTCACCCGTGAGAAACTTCAACACATAAAGATGGCTGGAGCACAAGCCATGGTCACGGTTTGTCCCTCTTGTCACTTGATGTTTGACATGCAACAATCACGAATAGAGAGGGCATTCAACGAGAAATTCGAGCTACCTGTGCTCCACTTTCCACAACTGCTAGGACTGGCTATGGGTCTCGGTCCGGACGAACTGGCGCTAGGAGATCTTAGAGTTAGTCCCTCAAAGATCTTGGAAGCCCTGAAAATAGTCTGACGGAAGCAATGAAAGCTCAGTTAGAAATGGAAAGACGGCGGCATCCAGCACGATTGGTTGACGTACACATTACTTCTCTTCTCACAAGCGATAACCAAAACTGAGACCATCCGAAACCTATTCAATAGATTTATCTATTGTCATATTTGGACTTGCATGTCAGAGGAAGAAACTTGGTTGGCTGAAACGTATGGAGACGAGATAAACTTGGAAATCGTGGTCATAGGTATGGGATACACCGGCATTCCGGTGGCGGCAATGCTGGCTGACGTTGAAGGGTTCAACGTTATTGGAGTGCAGAGAAGGTCCAAACGATCGGGATGGAAGATCGACTATCTCAACGCAGGCAAATGCCCCATCGGTGGAAAAGAACCTGGATTGGCTGAGCTCATCGAAAAGACGGTGAAAAAGGGGAGCTTCAGGGTCACAGACAACCTTGCTGTCTGCAAAAAAGCTGATGTGATCCTTATTGATGTTCAAACACCAGTTGACGAGAACCATGTGCCCCAATACCAGTCATTGATGGAAGTGTCCGAAGCTGTTGGAAGGCACATGAAAAAAGATGCGTTAATTATTGTCGAATCCACAGTAGCTCCTGGAACTACGGACTACGTCGTCAAACCGATAGTGGAAGAATCTTCTGGGATGAAGGCAGGCAGAGACTTCAACCTCGTGTACTCCTACGAGCGTGTCACGGTGGGTCGTTTGCTTCACAACTTGATCTACATGCCAAGAATTGTAGGAGGGCTCACCAAGGAATGCACCAACCGTGCCATCGAGTTCTACCGACGCATAGTAAAAGCAGACTTGTTTCCAACAAATTGCCTAACCGCAGAGATGGCCAAAGTCACTGAGAACACCTACCGCGATGTCAACGTTGCGTTTGCCAACGAGATTGCCTTGATTTGTGAAAGCCTCGGCGTAAACGTCCACGAGGTTCGACGCTTCGTGAACTCTCTGCCAAATGACCCCTCAGATCCCTTGAAGAACCCATATAGGATGATGCATATGCCAGGGTCCGGTGTCGGCGGACATTGTCTCCCCAAAGACCCTTGGCTGCTGAAATACGGTTTCGACGTTTACGGAACTGTCAGGTTTACTCCCGAGCTTCTCGTAGAAAGCCGGAAGGTAAATGATTCTATGCCACAGCACATGCGAAACTTGATCGAAGAAGCGTTGCTTGAGAAGGACATCAACCTTCAAAATGCAACGGTTTGCATACTGGGTCTTGCATTTCTTGAGAACTCTGAGGACACCAGGAATACTCCAACGTTGCCGCTCTACAACGTTCTTAGAGGACGTTGCAAAGAAGTGGTAGTGCACGATCCCTTTGTAAAAGAGTTTCAAGGAGTAGTCCTTATGGACGATTTGGAGGATGCTCTTAGAAACAGAGATTGCCTAGTGGTTATGACTCGACATGAGGATTACGTGAATTTGCAGCTAGACTGGCTCAAAAGCCTCCTCGCTACGCCCATCATTGTCGATGGTAGAAACATTTTCAATCCCGACGACTGTGAGAACGCTGGCTTCACCTACCGTGGTGTAGGCGTAGGCATGCGCAAATGAAGCCAGAAAAGCCGAGATGCCAATTGAAATGTTGTCAGTCTGCGTGGACACGTTCGAAAGAAGGTAGGAGCATTCATCTGACGGCTGACCTTGTCAAGAGATAGGAGGAATGGTATGGTCTCTCACGGATTGAGGGTGATTGACTTTCATGCTCATTTTCCAACCGCAAGCTGGGTGAAATGGGCAGCTTCGTGGAAGCAACGGCTGATTGAGAAATACGGAGAAGAGAGCGCCCAAGTGATTATCGAGCAGTCAGCACGCGATAGGGAAGAGATGCGGAAAGACTGGGGCTTCGCGCCTCCTGAAACCGAGGTTCGTTCCGATGAGCAGCAAGCGGCGAGATGGGTTGCCGATCTCGATTCGAAAGGAGTGGAAAGGGTGAATTTTGTGACCGGAGGTGGCAATGACAATTTGGCCAAGATTGTGAGCTTGTATCCTGGCAGATTTTCAGGGTTTGCTCATCATAGCTTATTCTCAAAGAACGCCCGCTCTGACCTTGAGCGTGGAGTGAAACAGCTTGGGCTTAGGGGATACAAAGTGATCGCGTCTTCGCAGACGAGTTCTGTCGACGATAAGACCCTCTATCCTGTTTGGGAGCTGACAGAGAAGTTGGGTGTTCCTGTGATCATGCATTTCGGTGTTCTCGGCGGAGGCGGCGGACCGGCTTTGAACCTGAGAAACATGAATCCTCTGACGCTCTGGGAAGTAGCGAAGATGTTCCCTAAGATCCCATTCGTTATCCCCCATTTCGGGGCTGGTTACCTCCGAGAACTCCTGTTGCTGTGTTGGTCGTGCCCCAACGTGTACATAGACACATCCGGTTCAAACCGGTGGATGCGCTGGATGCCATTTGAGATTGACTTGGAAGGGCTTTTTAGAAAGGTTCTAGAAACAGTTGGCCCTGATCGTTTGGTTTTCGGAAGCGATTCAAGCTACTTTCCAAGAGGCTTTAGCGTCCAATATCTGAGGGAGCAACTTAAAGCGTGTCGATCGATTGGGCTGGAAGAAGAGAACATCGAAAAGATTTTTTACGGAAACGCCGCGAAGCTGTTGAAATTCGCTGAGTAAGAGGTAGACGACGTCACTTTATGTGAGGAAGTGTTCATCACTCTGTCTGTGGCGTCCAATGGCGCCCCTGAGGTAAGCAATTTGCCCCGCATGGTGAAAAATCTCTGACAGATAGATCAAGAGACCATACTGTCGTTTCTTCGTGCCTCCCCAGAGCGGGATTTCGGTTTTGAGCGCTGCTGGAGTCAATTTTTCAAGACCGCTTAGGAATCTTTTTCTTCCTTTCTTCAGGTCGCTCGCTATTTTCGTCAATGAGTAGGATTTGTTGCCAACGTAATCTTCAGGCCAATCTTGGGGCTTATACTCTAGGTCTCCTTTTAAGATCCGGTGTATGCCTACATTCCACTGTTGCGAGAGATGGGTGAGTATCCATCTTATGGAGTTAGTCTCTTCCATGGGTTGCCAGTCAATCTCCTTCGCGGAGAGGTCTTTCATCGTCCAGTCAAATCTCTCGAACGCCATTTCAGCGAACGTTTTGATCGATTCTACTTCATCAGTCATTTCAATCATCTCATGGGTAGCGCCTAGGTTAAGCCTCTCAAATATAAATGTCTGTCGAAAAGCCGTTTCATTCAGATAGGGCCAACGCAGAAGTTCCTCATCTGCAGAAAGCTCGGAGGCACGGTGAACACAATAGATAGACGTGTTCCAGGTATACGTTAAAATAAGCTTGGCGACAGACTGTAGCAAGCGAAATGTGATTGACCGTGAAACCGTGTACCTTACCTTACGAATTCATAACTTCAGAGAAGATCACTCTTGGTTATCTTAATCACGCAAATGATCTGAAGCACGTATTTCCGAGGCATTACAATGAGCCAAGCGTTCGAAAAAGCGATATCGACC
>CP070828.1:368712-371277 GCA_020344715.1 Candidatus Bathyarchaeota archaeon
AACGTTTTCCAACTTGCTTTTGTCAAGGAGAGGCCTTATCTCGGGGAAAACTCGGACTATGTTTGTTCGTAGATAGAACTTTCTCTCGCTGATCTCTGCGCTGGCTCTTCCAATGAATCTCACGTAGAGCCAGTCGTCGCTGTGTATCCGTGCTCCTTTCATCTTGAGCAACGCGTAGCTGTGAGTAGATTTTCCTGTACCTGTCGGAGCTATCAAGACGATTCCCTGCCCGTTTGTCTCCACGCAGCTTCCATGAATGCTGTGGATATCGTGTTGGTCTTCTGCGATATCGCATACGATTCCTAAAGCCCAGCTCTTGCATTGACCATAATATTCTGTGTTATATATGACGGCTGTTTTAGTCTCAGGATTGTAGTATGCATGCGGTCTGCCGCTATCAAAATCTGGGTCTAGGACTGCATAAATCCGGCCATGGGACCTTGCGTCCCGTTTTTCGGCGAACCAGTTCTCTATCCAAAATTCGTAGAGATGTGGGGAATTTGTTTCGAGTTGCATGCAGAAGTTGTCTATGCTCGCTTTCCAACCGTGACGAATATCCCCTAGCGTTTGTTCTGCAGATTCAACGAGTTCATCTCTTTTTTCCTTCGATATTATGTCATATTTGACTCTGCCAATCACTTTTGTTTGTTTGTTGTACGTGCTCAAGCAATTCCCCCTTACGTGTAGGCAGCATACCATAAATCTGTTTCAGCTACGACGTACTAGACTTGTTCTCGTTGGTCAGATCCTGATTTGAAGTTATCCGTATCTGCTATGTCTCCACGTATTACATGTTGCGGATGTCAAGCGGCAAGAATATGGCAAAGCAGATTTGAGAGTGATTACGAGAGTAACTGGTGACATTTATTTGCCTTCATGCATCTAATACGTCTGTGTCAATCATCAAAAGGCAAATTACTTGAATATTCCAGCAAACCTTGGATTTACCGCGGAGGATATCGCAAAGGCTGTTCAAAGAAGAGACGTTATTGTTGTCATTGATGTTTTGAGATGTTGCTCAACAATTATCACGGCTTTGGCGAATACTGCCTGTGAAGTTATTCCGACGATGACTGTGAAGGAAGCTTGTGACCTTCATCAAAAGAATCCTGAACTGATATTGGCAGGAGAGAGAGGGGGAATCAAACCGAAAGGGTTTGACCTAGGAAATTCTCCACTTGATTTTTCCTCTCAAAGGGTGAATGGAAAGAGCATAGTTCTGACTACTACTAGTGGTTCAAAAGCCATCATCTCATCTAGGAATGCGGAGCATGTGTTCATTGGGGCTCTTCTAAATGCAAAGGCTGTAGCCGAAGCGTCATTGAATGTTGCTACGCAAGAGAAAACTGGAATCTCTCTTATATCCGCTGGAACTGATGGATACTTCGCATTGGAAGATTTCATCGGGGCTGGAGCCATAGCTCAAGGCTTTCCAGCCCGTAACGTTGAGTGCTCGGATACTGTCTTAGGAGCATTACTGGCTTTTCAGAAAGCCCGTCGGTCGATAACCAAGGTTCTTCAATCTGGCTGTCACGCACGACGACTTCGAAGTTTAGGATTTGAGGAAGATGTCAGATTTTGTTGTCGACTGAATACTTCTCAAACTGTACCCTTGTTTAAAGATGAAACGATCAAACCACTCGCAAACCTGTCGAAAGGGTGAGTGGCACAGATAGTTTCCAGACACGCGCTAGATCGAGCACTTCAATTCACTTTGACATTATGAACGTGAACTCGAAAGGGGACAGCAATATGAAGTTCGCTATGAACCTGCGCTACTTAAATAGTATATTAATGGTAGTGCAAGCAGCACGGTGTTCTTTCCTCTCGCTGTAGGTGAATATTTCACTCTGACAGGCGGTCCTTGTTCTACGGTTCTTTCGATGTATCCATGTCGTTTCAGGCTTTTCAGCTTGTCTGACAAGGTGCGGGAGTTCACACCGAGTGTTTTCCTCAGTCCACCAAAACCAATGGCTCTTCTGAGGAATAGAGTGTAGAGTATTTCGAGGTTCCACTTTTGAGAAAGCAGACTGAAGCTTTCCTCAAGGCTTTCTATGATTTCCTTCAGGTCTTTCAAGCCTCTCTCTTGTTTTCCTAGTATACGTCGAAGCGTGTCTTCTATTCCTTTGATGGTTTGGTCCATTCGTGTCTCCACAAGTTTGCGAAGTTCATTGCTCAATGTTAGTTGTGAGTCCATTTATGTACACCTAGTGTGGTGGAACTCACTTCACAACTTATAAAGGTTTACATATACAACAAGGTATAAAAAATACATCAGAATCCACAGAGGAGAATTCCTTGAAGACGCATGATGTGATTGTGGTTGGCGCGGGAACTGCAGGCTGTCTCGCAGCAAAGACGGCAGCTGAAGCTGGCTTGGACGTAGGGTTGGTCGATAGAAAGCCGAAGGAGAAAATCGGCGAGAAGATCTGCGGAGACGCAATTGGGAAACATCATTTTGACACTCTCGGGTTGAAATATCCTTCAGGTGATGAGCTGCAGTCGAGAATTGAAGGAATCAAAGTTCATTCACCGAATATGGAAACTGTGTTCAAAATCGAAGGC
>CP070828.1:371377-374504 GCA_020344715.1 Candidatus Bathyarchaeota archaeon
TGATTTCTGTTTTCTTCATGCGTCCTATCGACCGCTGGCTGGCTTTTCCACATTCTTTGCATGCTAGTTTTACTGGAATTTTCCGTGTTGTCTTGGATCTTCTTGCCATCCTGCTGACTGGCACTTTGGAGAATTTTCCGTGGCCTCCATGTCCTCGTGCTCCGCGAGATTTTTGTCTTTCACCTGTTGACATTTTGCCTCTCTTGCGGCTTACGCTGACTACGCTTGCCGTGTGAACTGTATGTTTTTTGCAGGTTGCGCAATAGGTCCTGATCTCTCTTGATAGCTTCATTTCATTAGCGCCCAGAATGACAACTACCGGTCAATATATATAAACATTAACGATGCACGTTGAGCAAGAACGGAGTATATCTTATTATCTCTCATATCGAGGACCCGACGTTTGCTTTCTCTTCTCAAGACATCTCTTTCCTAAAGACCAACCGCACTCCGGCTAGCTTCCAAAAACAAGCTTGAGAATTTCTTTGTCATGTCCATGAGGTCTTTGACTCTGCAATTCACTCTGAAGAAATTTTCCATTCTACTAGTCTTAATTCCTATTCCGATGACAACTATACCTGACTTCTTGAGAGACTTGAGAGTTTTCAAAAGGGCATTAGTTATTTTTGAGTAGCCATAAGGCCAACCATCCGACAAAACAGTTACTAGCCTGAGATTTTCACTTCTCTTCTTCAAGATTTCTCCGGCAAGATGAAGAGCATCAGGCATGTAAGTGGGACCTTCGAACTTCAGTGCCCCAATCCTTGCTTTTGTTCTAGGACCGTATCTTTCTGTCGGATCCTTCAAAATGAGAAATCTTTCGTTAAAAGCGTAGATTCCCCAAGAAGAAGAATCTATCAGAAGCTCCTTTGCGGTTTCAGCTAGACATATGCTCAGGTTTTGAACTTCACTGCTGATTGGACTCATGCTTCTGCTCGTATCGAGAAGGGTAATCCAGGCATAGCTCTTGCCTATATTTTCGTCTCGCATGAAAACGTCCTTTCTCGGATTCTTGCTGGCCATGACTTGTATAATCTCTTGGAGATCGAGTACCCCGAACAGCTTTCTCGGGTCCTCGTCCAGAGCGTCAAATCCAACCATGAGGCTGCTGATTAGTCTCCTTGTTTCGCTTTTAGTCTCTGCTCGCGCTCTAAGATATTCCGTGTAGTCTTCACCTGGAAAGGCGATTGACTTGAATCTAGTTGAAAGAACAAGCTCTTCGTACCTGCCAAGAATTTTCTTCTCCTTGGCCTTTTCGTTGGACCAAGAATTGTAGACCTGAAAAGCCTCCGCCTCAACTGCCTTCTCTTCGAGTCTATGTTGCGTATCAACTGTTGAAGCTCCTAACGCTGCAAGGCTCTTGCTGAAAATCTCTCCGGCTCCGTCGTCTGGTTGCACTCGATATCCAGGGAAGAGGGAGCAGTGTGTCAATTTTTCTGTATGGGGAAGAGCTGGAACTTCTAGTATTGGTCCGTAACATTCTAGAGCATTATAAATCTCATCTGCAGCTCCCAATCTCGCGTTGTCGCTATTCAAACGGCGACTTGCGAGAGGCTCACTGAATGTAGCCTCCAGCTGCACAAGGCTATTTGTAACTCTGTCAATTGTTCTCCACTCCTCTGTGCTCACACGACCTTTGGTCAAGCCAACATTCAATTGCATCAACAAGGCAGTCATAACTCTAGTTGCTGGGTTCCAAAGTCTTCTGAGAGGCCTCGACCTCGTGAAGGCAAGAGAGTTGGCGAAAGCTATATCTCTAAGTTTATCCGGATGACGTGCCGCAATATACGCGTTGACCCTATCATCTTCAACTAGTGATTCTGAGAACTTTGCAAGACGGTTATCCTTCCGCTTCTCCCATTTGGAGTATACGTCAGAATCTGAGATTGTTGCGTGTGCATTGAGATGAAAAACACATGCTTTGAATAGTTTGACAGTTTGCAGCTTCCCCTTGGGTCCTTCTGGAAACTGATATCCCAAGAATGAGATTGTTTCCTCCTCTTCATGTAAAGTGGGCTCCGGTAAAATTATGACAAAGCCAATTTCGTCACGAGACAAAATTGGCTGATCGAGTTCTGGATCAATAAGCAACTTCGTCTTGAACTTATCCTTTTCGAAAAACAAGGACCAAGCATATTCGAAGTAACCCACAGGGATCACCGTTATTATGCTTGACTGAAACCGATCACTGGCTATCTGCTCTTGAAAACACTCTCGATGATTCTTCTCACATCACCCTGCACTTCGATGTTATCGCTGGTCAATGCTATTATGGTTTCTTCTGCCGCTGCTAAGGGATCAAGACCATCACTAATCAGAACTGCCCAGTGCATTAAATCCCCAAGTGAGGGTCCATATGGTAGGTCCCCTGCTTTGTACTGCCTCCGCATTTCTGCTCCGACTCTGAGAATCTCGAACGCCGTGTTCTCGTCTACGCCTTTTCTTGCTATCAGCTGCGCCTCTTCAGGGAGAACTCTATCTCCAACACTCGGATAGTCAAATCCTATCCATACACTCATACGTCTTCTGAAGGCTGCGTTCATGGGTTTGGTTCCCGCGAACTCGGCTGAGAATGGGTTCATGGTGATGATTAGATATCCAAATTGATGACGTTTGACGATTTCACCGTCTTTTTCCGTGATTACCATGTGTCCTCTCGTGTCAAGGACAGGGTTTAGTCTAGTTGCGACATCTTGTTTCATCATGTTAGCTTCATCCAAGTACATTAGACCTCCATTTCTGAGCCAAGAAACCAGCGGTCCATCAATCCAGTTCTCTTTACCCAGCCCGATATATCGTCCTATTAGATCGTATGACGATGTTTGAAGACCGCAGTTGACCTCAAACATAGGTAGTCCTGTGAGTTCGGCGACAAGGTAGGCGATATGTGTCTTTCCTGTTCCAGATGGGCCAATTAGCGCACACTGTTTGAAGTAATAGAGTGCTCTTACTATTTGCTTAATGTAATCATGCTCACCTTGGATGTATGGTGGCGTGCCCTCGGGAATTAAGCCTCTAACGTTCTCAGGGAATTCATAGGCTGGGTGAAGATCATATTTCTTGAGATCAACATTATACAAATCATTGATCGATGACCTTGCCTCTCTTTGCTTCTTATTCAATTGAA
>CP070828.1:374604-377309 GCA_020344715.1 Candidatus Bathyarchaeota archaeon
AGCTAGGGCGACGACGAGTTCTGGCCTTACCTTGATGCCCTTTGTTTCTTCCTCAAAGAACCGAAGTAGACCAGCGCTTGCTGATGGCATGGGAGCGGTTTCACGTTTTTTGGACTTTCGGCTCAATAGATCCACCTTAACATTGTACGAATGAAGAACACGATTTCCACTAATTAACCTTGCCTTTCCAAACTTTTATCTTGCCAGAGCATAATGATTACAGACGTGAAGGGACCTACATGACTTCATCACGCGAATATTACGCCAAATCTTTTGATCTGCTCCAACAACATCACAAGTGGTTTCAAGAAGCAATTCCGCTGATCGCAAGCGAAAACGTGCCGAGCCCCGCCGTACGCGAAGCTCTCGCAACAGACTTCGGAAACCGCTACGCAGAAGGCTGGCCCGGTGAACGCGTCTACGCCGGATGCCGATACATAGACGAAGTTGAGCTCGTTTGCATCGACCTTGTGAAAAAGCTGTTCGGAGCAGAATTTGTGGATGTTCGTCCAATTTCGGGTGTAGTTGCAAGTTTGGTAGTCTATACCGCGTTCACAGAGCCCGGAGATGTGATGATGGCCCTATCTATTCCCTGCGGAGGGCATATCACTATGGGCAAGAAGAAACTCGGGGGAACCGCGGGTGCTGTGCATGGCTTGAGTGTGGAATATCTGCCACTGGACTATGAGGAGTTAAACATCGACGTAGACAGAACGAAGAAGAGAATAGACAAACTGACGAGAGAAGGAAGAGCTCCGAAGCTCGTTGCGTTTGGTGCTAGCGTGTTTCCTTTCCCACACCCCGTCAAGGAGTTGGCAGAAACGATCCATGAGGTGGGCGCAACCGTAGCCTATGATGCAGCTCACGTGGCCGGGTTGATTGCTGGAGGCTGTTTCCAAGACCCTCTACAAGAGGGAGCTGACGCTGTTACTTTAAGCACTCACAAGACTTTGTTCGGTCCACAGCATGGAGGCGTGCTTTCGTGGGAGAAACATGCAGACAAGATCAAGCGGGCAACCTTTCCGGGCATGGTGAGTAATCATCATCTACATGCTCTGGCAGGAGTAACCATCGCATGCGCAGAAATGCTAGAGTTTGGCAAAGAGTACACTCGACAAATCATCAAGAACTCGAAGGCTCTGGGCCAAGCACTTTATGAACGTGGTCTTGGCGTCTTGGCAGAGCATAAAGGCTTCACAGAATCCCATGTGCTGCTTATAGATATTACAAAACATGGCGACGGAGGTTCCATTGAAAGCGAACTGGAAAAAGCCAACATCATAATCAATCGAAACCTTCTACCATGGGACATAAAAGAGGGACGCCATTTCATGCATCCGGGCGGGATTCGGTTGGGAACGTCGGAGATTACGAGACTTGGAATGAAGGAGAGCGAGATGGAGGAAATCGCGGAGTTCATCAAAAGAGTGATAATCGACAAAGAAGCCGCGGAAAATGTGAGAAACGACGTTCGAGACTTTCGAAGAGATTACGAGAAGGTGCATTACTGCTTTGAGAACACCACTAAAGCCTATGAATACGTCAAAATCCGCTAAAACCACAATCTGGACAATAGGATATGATGATAGAGTTCAAAAAATCTTCCTGAACACATTGGACGAAGATGAAAGTGAAGACCAAAAGGTCGTACACATAACTGCCGCGCGCGCAAGTTTCTACAGCGAAGAAATGAAAATTACTAGTAGCTTGGAGTACGTATGATCTTGCACATCGATCGATTCCAAAATATGATGCGCCAGATTTATTTCCATCGTGACGCGAGGCGAGGAGCGCAAGACACATACTTGTGGCTTGTAGAGGAAGTAGAAGAGCTAGGCGAAGCCATTCGAGGAGAAAACAAGAAGGCTCTAGAAAACGAGTTCGCCGATGTTCTTGCGTGGTTGGCATCATTAGCAAACGTAGTCGACGTGAAATTGGAAAAAGCAGCTCTTGGCAAATACAATGAAAAATGTCCAAAATGCAAGCAAAGATCTTGCGAATGCCCAAACCAGTAGTGGGAAGGTGCCTTGAAGACAACGTTACTGGTCAGAACAATGGTGAAGGAGCCAAAAGGAAGCTTATACGAGGGCCTGTTGCCCACCGCCAGTGAATTCCCAACGGAACGGCCTTTTCCCTTTACGGGCAACAATCTTTTCAGCTTCAAAAAGGTGTAGGTGATGAAGTACCGCCGCATAGCTCATTTTGGTCGCTTCTGCAAGGTTTCTGGCGCTAGAGGGCTGCTTCTCCAGAAAACGCGCAATTCGCGAACGAGCCAGCAATCCTAGTTGGACATTTCTCGTCTCCACCAAAAAGGCTTTCGAATGGTATTTTTCCTTCACCAGAACTCCTCAAACTATTCTTGGTTCTAGGCAATAAAATCTTTGAGGCTTACCTGTTTAGGTTTCTTGCCCTCAAAAAGAGAGTTAATCTCTTCCTGCACGAGAATAAGGCGCTGAGCATAGTAATCTCCCAGTTCATATCGATTTATTAACTGGTTTGCAGCCTCCAAATATTTTTGAATCCCTCCACGGTAGACCGTCAAGGTCAAAGGTCCCCCGCATTCCAGACACACACCTCCTAATGGCAGCCTTCTGAACTTCTTGTTACAGATCTTGCATCGAAAGCTCTGAGTAGAAAACGCTCGCAGATTGCCAGAAATATCGCGCATGAAATGGGTTGTCAAAACTGTTTCAGCCACTTCTTTG
>CP070828.1:377409-383680 GCA_020344715.1 Candidatus Bathyarchaeota archaeon
GACCGCGCATCGGCATGATCATGAATTTGGTGTAACGGTTCAAATCTCGAACAAGTGAAATGGCTGTGTCGACGTTCCGCAATTTGCCAGCGCTCATCGTTAAGCCTAATCCGAAGAAGATGACTCCAAACCTGCAGCTCATCATAATGTCGGCCAGATCCTCGAGAGTTTTCACAGGTACTCCAGCAACCTGGTCTACGTCGATTTCTTCGTCCCGAACAAGAGCGCGAAGGGCTTCCAAGACCTCGTAGTCTTTGTTGGGTTCAACTTTCAGGAAATAATCAGCTATATCAGCGGTTCTGGTGCGGCGAACGTCTACTACAATCATTTTCCTGTCTTTTCGAAACAGTGTTGAAGGCAACTCCTGCACAACTTCTCTATGCAAAGGGGCTTTGCGCAAAGCCGAGAGTTTTAGCGCTCTCAGCAGGCGACGTTGCGATCTGTAAGTACTCAGATTTGCCAAGTAGCGATACCACGTACTCTGTTGGAATCTGCCCTGCGTAAAAGCCGTATAGCGTTCGATGTGACGAGGATGAGCGCTCCAAGGGTTGCTTCCCCAGTAGACGACGAGGTCGGCTCTGTGTCTCACCTGGCCAAGTGTGCAGGTGGAATAGCCAACATCCTGAATGCCAAGCACAGAGGGTCCGTGACAAACTGTAGAAGTGTTATCGATGACCCCGCCAACTTCTTCGGCAAGTTCCAGTCCAACGCGGATAGCTTCGCAACTCGTGTTGCTCCAACCATAGAGAATGGGATAGGTGGCGCAAGAGAGGATTTCAGCACTCTTTCTCACTGCTTCTTCGGTTGTAGTCTTCACTAGCACGCCGTTTTTTCGTAAGAGTGGCTTCCTGAGACGATGCTCGTTGTAGTTTAGGAATTTGGATTCACCCATGCCACACGCATTTCTGACTTTTTTGATCTCATTGTTGTCCACGTGGAGTTCTATGTCGTCGCAGAACGAACCGCAAACGGGGCACGTCACGTTTGAGATTATTGTCATCGATCACTCCTTCCTGAAGTGCCGCTTTAGCAACTCAGGCAAACTCAAAACGACTTCTGTTGGTGCTGGATTGACTTCCACCGTGATACCCTTTAATGACGGCATACCTGTTCCATGTGTCGTGGAGTTCATAACCAAGCTCGCCCAAGGACCGTAGGGAACAAAGATAGCCCCTCGATGGGGTGCTCTTACAGATTTCACGGCTCTGAGAACAACTGAGCCATTTTCTGTGGAAATTTTGACGTTTTCATTCTCTCTTATTCCTAGAAGCTTCATGTCGTCGGGGTCGATTTGACAAATTGTTACGCTCTGCCAGTATCGTTCGGAGAGTTTTCCTTGTTCTTTGCCTTGTCCTTGACGCAGAGTTCGGCCAGTTAACAGTGTGACTTTCAATGAGCACAGACTTCCAGCATTTTTTCGAGGACATGATGGCTTTTCGAAAATTCTACATAACAATACTCCAACTAATTAACGTTTATGTAAAGCGTCTGGGGTGTCTCGAACCCTTCTTCAAACATGAAGCAACTATGCCGAATCTCTATGCTGGTTCTTAACCAACATGGTTGACACGTTATTGACAGAGCCGGAACCAATTTTTGCAGGAAGATCTTCGGAAAAACCACTATTCACCGAAAGCAGACAGCTAGGCCCAAAGATCAGCCATAGATTCAAAATTTGCGAGGAGCCTCATTCCCTTTTCAGTGGTGCGATACAGTTTTCTGCGAATCTTCCTTTGTTTCACTGTAAAAGGCTCTACGAATCCTTTGCTAACTAATAGGGCCAAGTACTCATTGATCTGAGCGTAGCTCAACTTAGCCTTGTACATTATGTGAGTCTTTATTTTGCCATCAATTGCAGTCTTGAGAATTTCAACAATGATATCGTGGCGATCTCTCCGCTTGGCTACGTTTTCTTCGCCATCCGAATTGTTCTTCTGCAGGGTTGCATTTTCCATGTGCACACATCTGGTTATAGAAGAATCTTCTACTAAAATCTCATGTAATAAGGGTTGTCTAAGAATGAACCATGATACCGTAATTCCAGCGAAAGTTTTATATCAAATGTGAATCATTAATTCAATCATGCCCAAAGAACGAATGATTGAACTCCTTCGTGAACTGCTAAAAAACTCAAAAAGAAGCGACAGAGAACTGGCAAGAATTCTCGGCACATCACAGCCAACAATAACACGGACGAGGAGAAAACTGGAGAAAGACGGATACATACAACAGTACACCGCTGTACCAGACCTAACAAAAGTTGGATATGAAATACTAGCTTTTACGTTTATGAAGATAATCCCCCACGAGGAAACGAGCGGGGAAGCCAAACTCACCGAAAAGACCCATAAATGGACTCTGGAAAACCCAAAAATCATACTCGCAATGCACGGTGACGGACTAAACGGCAAGAATTGCACGATAATTTCGCTGCACAAAGACTTTACCGACTACTACACATTCATATCAGAATTCAAAGGAAAATGGTCCAGCAACATGAGAGACGTGGAAACGTTCCTGGTGTCATTGAAGGCTAAGGCAGTCAAACCTTTTTCTTTCAGACGCTTGGAGATAATTTCCTAAAGCCTCACAAAATTTCCTCAGTTCGGCAACAGAGTTCAAACAATCACGTGCTTTTAAGCCCACAACATACACGAAAGCAAAGCCGCATGCTAATCACAAAGGCTTCGAACGCGATTCCGTTTTCGTCGTAGACCTCTTGTTCGGATGCCAGAGCTTTTGGCAATCTTTCGGCAAGCTCACCCTGTGAATTCTTTTTGCGTTCACGTCATAGCTATAATCGCTGGGGCTCCAACTTCAGATTCGGCAAGAAGGGAAAACACTCCCAGCAGCCGGATCAGTGCCGGACACACCCAAACCTAGATCTAGGCTTTTCCACCAAAATGCTTCAATCGAAAGTATCCCAGGGATATCTTCGCTCATGATTCATTGTTTTCTCGTATGTCTGGAATAATAAGCGATAAAAGGAGGGCGCCAACTGCAAATACCGTAAGCACATAGAAAGACAGGTCTATACTGTGCTCCATGAGATAGCCAGTTATTGACGAAGAAATTGAGCCTAGGCCAAAAGACGTAAAGAAAAGCATACCATAAACCATGCCTCGTCTATCTTCAGGAGTCATAATGCCAGCAAGAGAATTCAACGCTGGCTGATGCCCATAAAAAGAAAGCCCATAGAGGACGATAAAAACAGGTACTCCGATAAACCAGAAAGGAGTAAATTGGAGAAAAATTAACCCGGCAAGGACACCCACAGAAGTGGCTACCAGCACCTTCTTGGAACCAAAAGCATCAGCCGATTTTCCGCCCAACCACTGCCCGGGAACACCAGAAGCTAACACGAGAGTGGCTGACACAGCGGCCCAGAACTCAGCAGATCCTTTGTCTAGAACTTGAAAAGGTTTCAAAGCTAAGTACGCTGGCAAGAAAAGCTCCAATCCCTTCATGTAGAGACCTAGGACAATGTTGAAAACAAACAATTTCCATAGTCCAGGAGTTTTGAAAACTCCGCGGATACTACTTTGAGATTTCACCTTCTCTTGCTTGAATTTGCTCCTGAAAAAAAAGAGAGAAACAACAACCGAAAGACCGCCAAAAAACAAAAACGAAAACTGCCACCCGAAAGTGATGCCTAGGACAAAAGCAGCAATTGGAGTGAACATCACTCCCAGCGTTCCGCCCACGCCGTGGAATCCCATAGCTTCTGCCATGTGTCCGTGAAAGACTTTGGAAATCAAGGAGTTTGCGGTAGGATGATAAAGGCTTGCCCAAGTAGCCATTAAGATTAGAGCAAAACCGTATATGAGAACGTTGTTTGCGAAGACAAGAATGAGAGTTGAAGCTCCGGCAAGGGCTAGACAGATTGTGACTATTTTGACTTCGTTAATCTTGTCTGATAAAGGTCCACCTACAAGTGAACCTATTCCATAGATAAATGAGCTCGCCGTGCCGACAATTCCAAGAGCAAACTGGGAGGTTTTAAGGTCATTCATAATTATGAGCAATAGAGGCGGCGCTATAAGGAAGAGCGAATGGTTAAACGAGTGAGCTATACTTAACAGAGCCAACAAACGATTTCTGCCTTTTTCACTCAAGATCTATTGCTCCAAAGCTTTCCTAAGCTAGTTGCTATTGGATAATTCGTTTTCCTTTGTCCTTCCAATAAGGTCTGGTTTTCAGATAATGAATTTTGGCTTTTAGGAGATCCATGTAGAATTCGTCTTCATTAGGGTGCATCTTGCACAGGATTCTAAAGGCTGTTTCAGGTCCAATCCCTCTGACCTGAAGTCCGATCAGAGCTTTCTTCCCATAGCTCAAAATAAGATCAGCGGAACGCCGGGCCTGAGTCAACTGCTCCATCTCTTCCGGCGTCAACTTCTTCCTATCACGTCGTTTCTTGAGGAGATTGTGAACCGTCTCTGGATCTTGATGAAGACGAAGACGCGCTAACAATCCTGCACCACACTTGTCGCAGACGAGTTTTTCTGGTAGTTCCCGTATCCGCCGTCCTTCCGGCTTGTGACCACAAGAAAGACAGAGCAGCGACGCCTTTCGCGCCATTATTGCTCGTTTCATCCGATCAATGTTGCTCAGCAAAACACGTTCAGGCGCCATTAACTCCGGGATTTCCGCGTATTTTGCGAGAATATGATAACCCAGAGGCGTAGGCTTCTCTAGGCGAAACAAAAAGTTGACTTTGATTCGGCCTTTCTTAACTTCACGCATAATTCTTTTCACGGTTCTCGTGTCCACTTTTTCCTGCATGGCTTCCCGCAGGGTTTCTTTGTAGATCGGCGTCTTCTCGAATCGTGTTGGCAACTCCGCAAGTCTTTCAGGACCCATGGTTTTACCACGTGGAAGAGCTCCAAAACGTTCCGCGACGAATTTCATCTTGTTGGAGAAGGGGAAACGACTCTGAAGATACTCGTCAAAGGCCCGGTCCACTTCTTTACTGGTTAGGCCAAACAACGTGGCCTGCAATTTTCCCAAATCACGCGATTCTGCTTTTCGAGGCATCTCGATGAGTATGCGGTAGCCATCGTTCCACCAGCCAGTTATGAGCTCTCGGTCGGAAAGAACAGCGTCGAAAACGCAGCCCAAGGTTCGGTTCACGATTTCTCCGAAGCAGGCGTGAACAATGATATACTTGTCGAAAACCTCAAGGAGAATGCGATTGTGCGTCGGAACTGGAGCGCCTTGCTGCAGCTGTTCATCAATTTCTGAAATAGGCTTGAGCAAGGCTGCCTTGTCAGTGGAGAGCTTCGTGACCAGTTTTTCTGCGAGTTTTTCATGGTTGCGCTCTTGTTTCAACGCTTCAGTTATTTCGTGTCTTAGTCTGCCGACTTCTTGGGCAAGAGTGAATGGCACAGGTAGGATTTCGCCATCCCAACCTGGAATTGCTGCAAAAGGATCTTCAGACGGCACAACGTGAACTGTCCCTGTTTCGTCTTCGATCTGAACGATACGCCAGACTTTACCTCTTATTATGATGTTGAGTCCTATGCGGGCTCGCAGAGCCATGAATTCATCGCCGACTGTGCCTATTTTTCGGTCTGAGATGACGTCGATTACGGGGTAGCGTCTTTCATCGGGAATCATGGATAGATTCTCATAGTAGTATTGGTAGGTTCTTCTGGTTTTCTTCAACGTGTTGCCTTCTAGCCAAAATTTTCTCAGTCCATGTAGATATGTGATGACGTCTAAAAAGCTAGCTCTAGACAAGTTGCGGTAGGGATAGGCGCGCCGCAGAATCTCAAGCATCTCATCAATGGTCGTTTGGCCCGTGTCGAGTAGTATTCCTGCAATTTGATGGGCCAACACGTCCAAGGCGTTTTCATGCATCTGTGTGGGCTCTAACTGACCTTTGTAGGCTCGTCGTACCGCGGTTAATGCTTCCATTATGTCATCTGGAAAGGCCGTGACAATAACGCCTTCAGAAATCTTGTCCAACTGGTGACCGCTTCTGCCTACGCGTTGAATGAGACTGCAAACTTGGCGAGGCGAAAGATACTGTATGACGAAGTCAACATGACCGATATCGATGCCCAATTGAAGGGTACTTGTGCAGACTATGGCTTTTAATGTCTTGGCCTTGAACTGGTCTTCGATTGAGGTTCGCTCTTCCTTAGACAGGGAGCCGTGGTGAACTGCTACGTCCTTGGTTAGCTGGTTGAATTTGTGTCCCAGCATTTCGGCGTTTGTTCGACTGTTCACAAAGATGAGGGTTGAAGTGTGCCTTCTCACGTGATCC
>CP070828.1:383780-387717 GCA_020344715.1 Candidatus Bathyarchaeota archaeon
AAAACCGTGGGTGGTTCCCTCATAGAAATTGGATGGGTTACGAAGAAGAAGACTCTTCTCCTCAAAGCTCTGGGAAAAACGGTTTCTATAGAGGCTCGGGGATGGGAACACTTTAAACAGCTTAGGCCAGAAACATGACGTACTCTCGGAGATGTTTTCATGATAAGGTCTTGTGATGGCGGCAGCTTGCCTTTCGTTGGTGATATCGCGAAGTTTCTGGAAGGTGCGGCGCGTTTTGAACTCTTTCCTGGGGATGATCCAGTTAGATTCTTTGAGAAACGTGTGAGGAAAGCTTTTCTCGACAAAATTGAAGCCGGCGTCGATGTTCCGAACTATCCTCAATTCAGGGATATGAGCGAAATGTTTCTGGTGATGATGGACGGAGTAGAGAGAGTTAAGGGCGGTTACCTGGAGACCAAGATTCCGTCTGTAAAACCAGACAGGAGCCACATACCAGAGGTTATGGTGATAAAAAAGAATTCTCAGATGATCTACGAGAAGAAGAAGGAGCCTTTCGAGGTTAAAGTCTGCGTCACAGGACCGTATACGCTTTCTTCTCTCTTCCTCCATCGAGACAACGAAATATTCAGCAGGCTAGGAAACACCATCTCACAGATCGTAGAAAACAACGTTTTCAGCGAAAAACATGGCAAAGCGAGTCTGGTTGCGGTGGATGAACCAGTTTTCGGACTGCAAGACGATCCGCTGATCGACTTCGGCTCTAGAGGAAGAGAAAACTTACGAAAGGCTTGGGAATCCATTTTCCACAAAGCCAAATCCAAGAACGCCCAAACTTTACTGCATCTTCACAACACCGCAGACGAACTTTTTTGGGAGATAAAATTCCTAGATGTCATCGACTCCCACGTCGACGACCCCATCTACCAAATGAAAAAAACCAAGGAGAGACTAGAATCAACTGACAAGCTTCTTAAAGCGAGCATATTCATCTCCGACTTCGACACCTTAATCAAAAAAAAGATCATAACAACTTCACGACAAAAGATGACTGAATTAGCAACAAGTGAAAGGGTTGCCGAAGCATGGACGGGCATCACCAGTCGAAAAACTGATCCCAAAACATTTCTCGAGAACCTTAACGTCATGAAGAAACGTCTGGTCGATATAGTTGGCCGGTTCGGTGTAGAAAGGATTCCATACGCAGGACCTGAATGTGGACTGAAAGGATTCCCAACCTACAAATGTGCGTTGGAGTGTCTGAGGCGCGTTTCTAGCGCAACCAAAAGCGTTACAAAAGAACGTTAAGGCCACCTGCTTTTCACGGTTATTGGTGCGCGCGCGTTTTTCAAGTTGCAGAAGATCCATTTTCCTTCGTGTGCGCAACTTCTCTTTTTCTACGTATTCTTCTTTAAAGGGCATCTTCAAGCTATTTCTCGTCAAAACCTAAGGGAAGCTTGATTTTTTCATCTACAACTACGCACATGCCTTGGGCTCCGTACTTAGACGCTTCTGATGACTTAGTTGACTTTGTTTGAACTTCTACCAAATCTTCAAACTTTGATGTTACCTGTCCAACTGTTTCCATAAGTGGCGCGAAATTGCAGACACAGGAGCCTAGAGGCACAAAGACCTCAACTTTCACTTTATTTCTCTTCATGTTTTACCAACCCACCAACACATACGCAATCATGACAATGCCAATTACGATAAAGGCTATTCCAAAAATCTTTGTTAGCCATGCGCCTGCTGTAGCAGTTTTTTCGCTTACAGCCTTACGTGCCGTCACTAGCAATACACTTAGGAAAATGACTGGTAATGCGTGACCTAGACCAAAAGCGAAGAGCAATAGGCCACCGTGATAGGGTGTCGGCGCACTGAATATGGTTAACAGTATGGCTGGCAAAACCAAAGATAAGGAGCATGGACCTAAAGCTAGGGAAATGACTACTCCGAACATAAATGAACCCGTTGCATAATTGTATTTTGAAAAACGCGTCAACGCAGTTAACTTCAAAGCATTAATTCGTTCATTAAAAGAGCTGCTAGCACTGTCAGTAATGTTGATTCTCTTGAACAAACCTAGGTTGTTGATTCCAAAGAAAACGAGAAGAAAGCCTGCAACGGCGAAGAAGATTCGATAACTTGCTGGATCTACGGGAATAAGAGAGGATACTGCGTATCCGAGAAAGAAGAAAACTAGGCACATGGCTACAGTGAAGCTACAGCCAATTATGAAGCCTTTGCGTATGCTTTTGCTGACGCCCACAGCGTATGTTAGGTACACTGAAAGAAGAGCAATTGAACAGGGTGAAAGAAAAGTCGCGATTCCCAAGAGGAACAAACCCAGAAATTCTTCAAACATCTCTTGATCAAGCTCCTAAAAGTTGGTTAATATTTGACGATAATGTTGAAGCGGCGATTGTGCTGTATGAATCGAAAATGTGAAATGTCTTGTCTATTAGCACTATTGTTCCATCGCCTTGTGTAGCATATTTTTGGGCTACGTCCATTACTCCGTCGTCATAATCGTTTCCAAACAGCCATGCAACTCCGTATGTGGCACGGATTTGTTCAAGTTCGCTGTTTTCACATGTGGCTACGGCGACCGTTATTAGGGTGACTGGTTTGTTGCCACAATAGCTACTGCAAACAGTTTTCAGTTGTGTGAGCTGGTTTTCGTTGATTGGGTAGATCTGTCCATGGCAGCCAACTCCCATGACGTGTATGACGATGATTCTTCCGCTGAAACCGTTGAGCGAGAATTGAGTGCCATCTATGTCTTTCATAGTGAATTCGTATGGCGTTTGTAGGGGATTTGTTGGATTGATTGGCGGTGGCTCTTCTGATATTGTGGAAAAGCGCGTGTATTGCCATGCCCCATAGGACCCAAATATTATGGCTATTAAGCAGATTGCCCCAAGTATTTTTCCTTTGGGCCATTGTCTCGGCTTTCTTTCGGCTTCTCTTTCTCTCTGTATTCGATAGGTTTCTTGGGCTCTCTGCTGCTTTATTTGTCTCTCTCGCTGTCTTTCCTTCCAGCTTTTTTTCTTGTTCTTCTTTGGCAATTCTTCTCTCTCACCATGCTGCAGTTAAAGTTTCTTGGGTCTGAATGGTTGACATCGGCTCTGTTCAATAATCGTTATCAAATCAATCAGCATGTCATGTCCTTCAGCAAGTAAATCTTCATTTTTCTCATCTATAGCTCACAAGTTCTTGATGAACGACTCGATTTCTAGTTTCAATGACAGAAGGTCGACGTTGCTCTCTTTACGCTTAGCATCTCTGTATTTCTTACGTATTTCCTCAAAACGTGCTCTATTCATTCAATTACCTCTGTTTTCCCAGTTTCTCCTTTTCCGATTCGACTTTTCTTTTCAACACTTCAAAGTACTCTTGGGCATCCAGAAGATTTTCTCGATCGCTTTCAAAGTCTTTAGGCTCCAAGAGAGCGAACCATCCTTCTACATACGGATCCTGATTTACAAGCTCAGGTCTTTCTGACAATTTCTCATTGACCTCGACTATGACGCCACTCACAGGTGATATCAAGTCAAGAATAGTTTTTATGGATTCGAAAGAAGCCACTTCATCCAGTTGTTCAATTTCCGTGCCAACATCCCTGAATTCAACAAATATAATGTCGGTTGCCATGCTTTGGAGGAAATCCGTAATTCCCACTCTTGCCTTGTGGCCCTCTATTTTCACCCAACAATCATTTTCGTTATAGAACAGGCCTTTAGGCACTCGGAAAGTCCATTTTAGCACCTTGAGTTGATACGAGTCTTCGTTTTTCAAACAGTCACTTCCTCAAGATCTTATCTATCAAAAGAGCTGTTTCATCAGCAATCTTTTCCGCAAGTTTTTCTCCGTCAAGACCAATATCTGCAGAGGCCTTTGGTTTCAACCCATGCTTTTGGACACTCTGTGGAATGAACACTCTTCCTCTTATTTTTCCTCCATTTTTTGCGACAATCTT
>CP070828.1:387817-391222 GCA_020344715.1 Candidatus Bathyarchaeota archaeon
GCTAGTCTTTCCTTATTACCGATACGATTCCGTTTTCTGCGTCCACCTTCACGAAATCGCCCGTGCGAATGGCTGCAAGTGGATCCTTCTCTAGCCTATCTACCAACGGAACCTTCGCGAGCACAGCACTCACCACGAGCACAGTTTCCACATCTTTCACGATCATGGCTCGTGGAGCAACACCATTTGACGCCAGCTTGAAGAGACCATCGATCTGAACGACAGAACTCGCTTTCCCTGAAGAAAACACCAGCACTTTGTCCGCGACGCTTTTGCCCTCAAGTTCATGATCTTTCTCTCTGACACGCCCCGTCTTGGGATCTGTGAGGTAGAAGCAGATCGGCTCTGCAGAGACGAGAGCTTCTCCTTCGCCATAGCCCCCCATAATCTTATGACACTTGAGAGTGATCTCAGTTTGCCTCATCTCCATTCCCCCTTAACTGCGGCTTCAACGCAATCCGGCAAGCGAGCAACGATCACATCTTTAAACCGTCGATAGTAGGCGCACTTGGGCGAATCGGTTACACCAACTTTGTCTTCAAACCTGTTCCAACAGACCATATCTATGCACGTATCAGCTACAACGTGCCCGCCAGCCTGTTCAATCACATCGACGTATCCCATCCTCTCAGCGAGAAGCAACGCAGTGGCCGACGTGCACACCCAAAATGACACATCGTCATGAATCGTCTTTCCCGCTAAGTGTCTCGCAACATCTATCACTTGCTTAAGCGTGTAATGTGGACACCCAAGCTGAACCAAATCGATCTTGCCACTTGCTGTTTGCTGTTCCTCTTGAGTCTGTCGAAGTTCGCGGCTTGTCACCGCAAGACTTTCATGAATAGAGCGTCCTCCAAAAGCCGCCTCAATCGTGGGGGCCTCCACAGTGATCTCTGGTATATGAAACATAGAAACAGCCCCCGTCGTGTTCAACATGGCGCACAGGTTTATCAGATCTTCCGTTGTCGGACGTGTGGATAAACCCGTGAACACAGGAATGCCATAGCCTATCTGTTTGCCGACATACTGACCTAGAAGCGAATAGTCAAACTCGTCTCTGAGCACCGCTTCTACTTCGACCAGTACCGTGCCTCTGCGGTTCTCTGTGAAGTATAATCCGTATTCAGGAGATTTCCCGATGACCCCCGCGGCTAACGCGCTTTGAGCGGCTTCTCGATTCGTCCTCGCGCCAATAACGGAGTTCACAAAAGGTGTGGCGCTAGATTCAGAAAACGACACGTTCTCACCATACATGGGAATGTTCTCGGTGATGTACGGGGTGCAACACCAACTCAACACAGCACCGATTTGTCTGTAGGCTTCCTTGACTCTTCGAGCCACATTGGAATCCGCTTCGGAGATGTTGAACAGCGGGTCAAAGCAGTTCATGTCATACACCGGATTGGTGCTCGTAAGCACTTTACAAGCAGCGCCTCCTCGAGCCAAAAGCTCAACGAAATACAAGTCTCCCTCCTGCCCACTTGAGGCGGCATGGGCGCGACTTATGTCAATCAGCCTTGGCGCATCGTAGGTATCTCCGATTGCCACCAGCAATTCCATCGCTTTCTGCATGCCTTCGCCAGATTCACCGTCAAATATTCGCTCTTCTTCTTTAGTCAAATGCATGTAGGTTAGTCTCCCTCTTTGATAGCGTGATAGTTGCCTTTTTCTTCTTATAGCTTCTGTTTCATGATAAGCACAGCCACCGTTAGGCTCAATTGAACCCTGTCCTCCGTAGAAGCCGTGTGCCGTTTGCATGGGAGTTCAAAGTCACTTACGCAGAGTCTGTGACTTCAGATTCAGCGAACTTGCGCAAAGCTAAATAGAGCTCGACGTCACTGGCGAGAGTGGTAAAACGCCTATACCGGAACATGATCTTCGCAACGTCAACTCTGGAAACTTCTTCCCCAATAAGCAAGCCAGTTACGATCTTTCTTTCACGGTCCGTAAAAATGTAGCTTCGCAAAATCCCACCTCGACATATGCCTACTGTAGGGAAACTATTAAACGCTTGCCATCCCCCCAATAGGGACACACACGAGCTGTTCTTGCTGGTGCGGCCGCCGGGATTTGAACCCGGGTCGCCGGCTTTCTTCAGAGCGTGCCTATGGGAGGCCGAAGTCCTTGACCAGGCTAGACCACGACCGCATGTTGATCACGTAGTTATGCGGATGAAATGTTCTCTTAAGGTTTTACCTGAACACACCTCTTGTCTGAGGAAGAGAGAGAAGTGTTACGCCGCGGTTTCTTCGAACAGAGGCGGTAACGCTGGGGGCTCTAGCCTTGGCCTGGACGAGCGCTTGTACAGTAGATAGACGATGACGGCAAGAATGGCAGTCAGCGTTAACAGTGTGAGCACGGGAGCCAGATTCGCCATCAATATGGTCGCGTCTAGGAACTGGTTTGCTCCGTTAACATCTCCACGTTCGAGACGGAGCAAAGCTTGCTGGTAGAAAAGCTCTGCAACCAGACTATAGGGCAGGAACGCGGGATTTAGTCCGTCTAGAGCCTTTTCAGCTTCATAGATTCGGTCTGGAGAAATCTTAGATCCGTTGTACAAGAGGCGAATGTCAAATCCCCACAGTTTGAGTTTCAGATCGACTGAAGCGTTTGCTGCTAGACTCAGATGGAAAGCAAGCTCATCGTTGGTTTGAATTTCTAGTCCTCTTATCAATCTGAAAAACTGTCTGTAAAAATCGAGTCCCCCATACTCTTCAGCGAGTCTGCTCACCACGTAGTAGGAAGCTGCGTAGTTTCGCGAAATGTCCGCGGGCGGATTCGCTGGAGTCCATTCTTGAAGATAGCCAAAACTCTCTCCAGTCTGTGAAATAAGCTGGGAGGCAACCTGCTCCAGTCGGGTCCTCTCGATGTCGGCTCCTTCATAGCCTAGATCATCTACCGTTTCAATGCTGACATATTGCGCCCCACCTTCGTGCACCCAGAGAAAAGAATCAGGGGACAGTCCAGTCTCCCATAGAAAATGATGAACAAGTTCATGCAACGCGATGGCTTGAATCGTTCCGTTCACAGCGCGAACGAAGAAGATGTTTATGTTGATTTCTCCCAGCGTCTGTCCAGTGAAAGGAATGAAGCCGCCAACGGAAAGCAAGGTTTCAAATTCTGGAATGAAAAACTGTACTTCGATGTCTTCCAACGTCACGTTAAATAGATCCGTGAAGTCAGCATAGACCAGTTGATAGAGCGCCAGTATCTCAGAAGCATAATTCTCGTATCTCTCTGCCGTTCGAAAGCTGAAAACGCTTTGATCGAGTTGTTGCCAATCTGGCTCATCAGCTGCCGGGGCAAATTCCACTTGCAGTCTCTCAACATTGTCTTGCAGGTCAAATACAACGCGGTTTACGTCGGGAACGGTGTAGGTGCTTCTTCCTGACGATGAAGCGATGA
>CP070828.1:391322-396722 GCA_020344715.1 Candidatus Bathyarchaeota archaeon
ACTGGTATGCCTTCTTGAATCAAGCCGAATCGATTTTCAGCTATATGAAGGCTTAGTCCTTCACAGCCACGATTGTAGTGAAGCAACACAGCATCCACTTTCCATTGTTTCACTATGCTCGCCATCATTTGGGTCTTGACTTCAGGTACGTAGAAGTGAGCCCATTCAGGTTTGTGCATTGTCCATTCAACGATTGCGCGCAGGGCTTCCTCTCTTGCGTGAGGCTTCTCAGGAGGCATGGCCCGTGGAACCAACGTGCCGTCCGGCTGGATTTCCCACATTCCAATCAACCCGAAGGTGTAAAGAGACCCTAATGAAACAGCGCCGTATTTCTCCATTTCTCTGAAGATCTTTAGGAACCCCCAGGGGGGTTGTGTGTCTGTTATGACTCGGAACCTTTCGTGAGGCGTAGCGGCTATGCCGCGTTTGACTCTGTCTTTCACTTCATCGTGTAGCGTCTCGTAGAATGCAACGCATTCTGGTCGATGCTTCATAAGCGTGCCCATTACGTAGAGTGAGTACATGGTTTTCTCGTCTAGCGGAGCTGGCACAGACTGATTGAGCGCGCAGATTTTCGCCCAGAGCGACGTGGCTTTCATCTCGTTCCATACAGCATCGCAGAGCAATTCATCGTTGTAGCTTCTGCCCGTGGTCTTTTCCAGCCACTCAATTCCATCATCGAGTTGCTGAACGATGTAATCAACTTTGTAGTCCTCAACTGGTCCCGTTGGGTAGCCAACAGAAACATCTACGCTGTACATAGGCACCTCTTTTCCATGCTTTTTCTCCAGCCACTTGACTATCTGGTACCATTTGCTGTGGCTACAGCAGATGTGGTCTTGCCAGATGAAATCGGGTGCAGGATAGCCGTCCATTATTGTTCCGTCAGCCAAAATGTACTTGTCCAACAGAACTGAGCCCCAATAATTTCGCATGTAGGCACAAAGCGTTCGTGGAAAACCAGCTGCCTCAACAGCATCATGACACTGCCCTGCAAAATCCTTGAAGAAGGCTACGGTGGCTCCGTAGGGTTCTCCTGTTACTGAGTAGACATCCTTGCCCAATCCCGCTGGAATAGAGCTGAAAGCCCACGCTCCTCCGGCCCAGCGCAATCCACCCTTTTCATGAGCGCGTAGATAGTTTTCGTAGTACTTCATGCGCAGATTTTTTGCGTCGTTCCAGCATTTCAAGCGTTCAGTTGGGTATTCCTTGACTTGCTTCATCAATTCAGAACAACTCCTCCAGTCCAGTTAATGTTTCAAGAAAAGCTTCAACTCGCGTTCGAAACTGACCCCATGGCACAGTTACGTCAAACTCTAAAGGATATGTGGGGACCCCAATGGAATTCAACGCTTCTCTCAAAGGCGGAATTTCAATTCCATGAGGGTCACAGAACTTGTTTTGCATGACTAATGCTCCTTGCACATTAAACTCTTTGGCACGATCAACGATGTGTTTGATTCGAGTTAGTTCAGGCCAGTCTTTGCTTGGACACGGCACGCGATTTACGTAACGTGTAGCTATGGCAGCCAGTCTATCCTCTTGTGGAGATACGTTGTCCCAGAAATAGCGGGTTCCCGTGCAATGTTCATCGAGAACAAAGGTTGCGCCGAGGTTTTCAACGTTTTTCATAAAGATTCGGTCGTCATCTTCACTCCCGACGATCATCAACCTGATGTCTGCATTTCTTCTCGGCTTTCGATTTGGCAGTTCTTGTAGCAGCTGTTCCAATAGCCTGCTATGCTCCTCTTTGTCGCTCATCTGGCTGGCAAGCACCATCTCCATGGCTTCTAAGCCGCTAATCTTAGGCGGGCTTGACTTTCTGTATTCACTTACTTTAAGCATTAGCTCTCGGTTTCTGTTCATGGTGTTTATGCCTCTGTCGAGGTCGCCGTTGGTTACAGGTTTGCCTGTCCAGTCTTCAAGTGACTTTTTGAACTTGGCTAACTCCTGTTTGAGATATGGGACGGCTCTTGGAGTTTGAACTCCATGGGGCACATAAATGTAGTAGGCGTAATCGACGGGTATGTGAAGCCTCCAAGCATTGAAAGCTTGCCGCAAATGAAGACACGATTGTCCCTCAAAGATTCCATCAAGATAATCGAATATTCCCTTTAGACCCTGAGCTAAGGAGTCTCGGCAGACGTGGCAATACATTGCGAAGATGTACGGCTCAGTAACTGTTGGAGGCTCATGGCTGCCCAAAATTCGAACAGGCAACGTATTAGCTGCGTATAGAATCTCTTCAGGCACATAGGTGCAGAAGTAGCCAACAATCCGGTTTCCCGTGCGTTCCTTCCAAGCTTTGGCATATTCATGTCGGTTGTCTATCATGTTTCGGAAAGCTTCGAATATTCTGTCGATCAAGCGTCTACCTCACTCAAATATTCCATATATAACTAGAGATATCAAAATATAAAAATTTCCTATTTATATATATCTCCGTTGTTGTCGCAGCCGCGATCAGCCGTTAAGGCAGCAAATGACTTATAACGCCTCCACAGAAAACCTCTAGAAAAGGAGAGGAGAGCAATTTGGAACCCACCTATAAGAATATACTCTATGAAAACGGCAACGAAATCGCAAAGATCACCATAAACAAGCCACCATTGAACGTCCTCAACGTTGAGACCCTCAGAGAAATAACGGCTGCCTTGGAAAAGGCACGAGATGACCCAAACGTGAAGACAATAATCATCACTGGATCAGGCGACCGCGCCTTTTGCGCGGGCGTCGATGTGAGAGACCACTTCCCCGACAAAATAGATACGACACTGAACGTGTTCCACAAGGTTTTCCATGTTCTAGTCAACGTAAATAAACCTGTCTTAGCTGTGGTAAACGGCTACGCGTTGGGCGGCGGTTGCGAAGTAGCCATGGCCTGTGACATTGTCATTGCTTCTGAAACGGCGACGTTTGGACAACCTGAGATCAATGTGGGCGCCATTCCTACAGTTGCAACTGCGCTTTTGCCCAAACTTGTGGGAAGAAAGAAGGCTCTAGAGCTAATCCTAACTGGAAACACCATAAGTGCATCCGAAGCCGCTCAAATCGGCTTGGTGAACAAGGTAGTACCCTTTGAAAAAGTTGAAGAAACGACTGAGAAACTGGCAAACCAATTGAAGGAGAAAAGTTCCGTTGTGACCAAACTTGCACGCATGGCAGCTTATCAGGGAATGGATATGGGCTTCTTGAAAGCTCTAGACAATGTTACCGGAATATATACAAACTTGCTTATGCGCACAGAAGACGCCGTGGAAGGACTCAACGCATTTATCCAGAAAAGGAAGCCATTGTGGAAAGGAAGGTAACCGTTAAATCCACGTCGCAGATGGCAAACGTTTTTAACTTATTTTTCTTCATGCTTTTCAGTCAGTTTAGAGAGGCGAAGGATTATGCTCGAGGAAATTTTGGGTCTCGTCAGAAAGCACGAAGATTGGCGTGTGAAAGGCTGTCTTAATCTTATCCCATCTGAGAACGTTATGAGTCCAGCTGTTCGCTCACTACTCTGCTCCGACTTGGGGCATCGCTACACTTCTACCGACAGATTCTACATGGGGACGAAATTCGTAGACAAAATCGAGCTTTACGGTGAGAAGCTGGCAGAGGAAGTTTTTGAAGCTGAAACAGCCGATCTGCGTCCGCTTTCCGGTCACATAGCCAACTGGATCTTTCTTTCAACCTGGGCCAGTTCACACGACAAGGTTTTGTGCGTTTCAGCTGACGATGGCGGCTATCCCGGCGTTTGGAAAGAAGGCCTGACCTCTCTTCTGGGACTTCAAGTCGTTGGTTTTCCGTTTTCGAAACGGAGAATGAACATCGAAGCCAACGAAGCAGCTGAACTCGTTCGACGAGAAAAGCCGAAAATCGTAATTTTCGGTGCTAGTCTATTTTTGTTTCCGCATCCGGTTCAGGAGGTAACCGAAGCTGCAAGCGAAGTTGGCGCCACCGTTGGCTATGATGGGTCTCACGTTCTGGGCCTGATCGCTGGGAAAACCTTTCAGCAACCTCTCAAAGAAGGCGCTTGCATTCTATACGGATCTACACACAAATCATTCTTCGGACCTCAAGGCGGGATTATAGTTGCAGATAAACAACACGGCGAATCCGTGAAGAAACGGCTTTTCCCGATGTTTGTCGACAACGCTCACTGGAACCGCATTGCCGCTCTAACCTTGGCTCTGGCGGAGATGAAAGCTTTCGGCAAGCGATATGCCGAGCAAGTTGTTCGTAACGCGCAAACTCTAGCCAAAGTTTTGTATGATGATGGCTTCCCTGTGATGTGTCCCGAACAGGGCTTCACTCAATCGCACCAGGTCTTACTCGACTACGGGGGTTATAAGCAAGGAATGAAGATAGCGCGAGAACTAGAGAGAGCGAACATCATCGCTGACTGTGGTGTAAGACTTGGAGCATGCGAAGTTACCCGGCGCGGTATGAGAGAAAGCGAGATGGAGAAAATCGCTGAATTCATAAAACGCCAAGTAGCGGACAAGGAGAAGCCGGAAAGAATGAGGAAAGAAGTCATGAAGCTTGTCCAAGAATTTCAGCAAGTTGAATATTGCTTCGACGCCTAGTCATACCCCAAAAAACCCATAGACTACATCGCCGAAATAATGGGCTGCAACTATAACTACGATTGTTACGAGTAGATGCTCAGCAATCGCTCTGTACACGTTTTTGTTTTGAAGTTTCGCGGTGAAAAAACTGACAACAACAATTAAGAATAGCCCCCAGATCACGCTCGCCAGAATTGCAGTAGAATCTTCCAGCAATACAATCATCGGAACGAACGAAAGTGCAAAGGCAAATTTCGAAGAAAAAGTGAAAATTGTGGCTTCCCAAATCTCCTTGGCGGCATGTTCCCCTTCTGCTTCTTCAGAGATATGAATTCCTACAGCATCTGACATTGCATCAGCTATTGCTAGAACCAGAATACCCGCCAGAACCGCAAGCTTAGAATGTGTACCCGAGTGCAGTCCAACAATGATGCCTAAAGTAGTAATTGCCCCTGACGTGAGTCCGAATCCTAAGCCTTTAAGCAAGGGTTCTTTCATTGCCGCACCATGACCTCAGCGGGTTCAGTCAAATCTGATTTCATACGTATCCGTTGCTTATAAAGAATTGATTGATTGTTGACAATCAAATTGCGAAATCTGCTTCCCAACATCATTTGCGCGAGCGCATTTTTGGTTTTCCGTGCTCTCACGAAAGAATCTGCTCGATTCCCATTTGCTCAGCCAGATCTAGCGAGAGGTTTCTACGCGGAAAAATCTCCTTAAATTATTAAGGATAGGAAAAAACCTATATTAATAAAAAGGGGAAGTCTCTCCATCACAGGTGGCGCGTGAAATGCATACGTGCAACCTGAAATGGTGGGCTTTTTTATGACTAAAATTA
>CP070828.1:396822-400275 GCA_020344715.1 Candidatus Bathyarchaeota archaeon
ATGGGACCACCGGTGTAGACCGGTGCCCCTTGCATAGGATCACCTTTCCCACATGTGGCAGCATCGAATTCGACTTTCCTGGATACAGCGTCTACTGCGGTCCAGAAGATCTTGGTTGTGGTCTCGATGATAGGCCGCGCGACCATATGTGTGAGTTCACCATTCTTAATCGCGTATGCTTCCCGTCCAACATAACGTTGGTTGAAACGTTTGTCGTCGATATTCCATTCTGTGAATGATCTCATGTACACGCCCCGCTTGACATCTTCGAAAATCTCTTCTTCGTTCATCTCGCCTGGCTGCACAAAGGTGTTCGCCATCCTCACGATGGCTTCGCGGTCATATTTTATGGCCCGTGAGGATCCGTTGCTTCGTGTGTTCAATTTGGCAGCGGTTTCTCTGTTGTGCAGAAACTCGTTGATCATGCCGTCCTTGTAGAGGTATCTTGGTCGTGCTTTGATGCCTTCGTCGTCGTATTCATAGTAGCCGTAGCTGTTCTTGACAGCTGGGTCATCGATGATGGTGACGGCCGAGCTGCCGATTCTTGTTCCCAACCAGAAAGGTCCATCTGGGTAGATGAAGGATCTGCCTGCTTGGCTCATCTCTCTTCCCAAGATTCTGTCTGCTTCCATTGGATGTCCACAGGATTCGTGGGCGGCTATGCCGGTTACTTCAGGTCCGCAGAGGAGGTCTGTTTTTCCCGGCTTAATTGGCTTGGCTTCTTTGATAACATTCTGTAATATCTTGGCTTCGTTGATCATTTGCTCGGTCAAATTCCATTCTTCGAAGGTTTCCCATCCTCCAGAAGAGCCGAAGGCTTTGTAGGCTTGTTCGGGTTTTCCGTTTTCAATCACAGTCAAGAACCCGCCGACGTAGATGCGAGGAACGTAGGAGGAAATAACCGAGCCCTCAGTGTTTATGAAGTATTTTTCAGTTAAATCCGTTTCGAGCAACAACATTCTCGCTGCAATGGGTATTTCTTGGGTAGTTAGGGCCTTGTCCAGATCCATCAGTGTTTCGATTCGGGTCTCAGGTGGCACATCTTTGATTTTCTGCTTTTCTAAGACCTTCCAGTTGGACTTGGCGCTTTTCTCCTCGGCAAAGGAGATTTTCTCTTTGCGTTTGGCCATTTTAGCGTATTTGTACGCGAGTTCGACAATTGCCTTGGCTTCGTCTCTGTCCCATTTGTTTGTTGATGCGAAGCCTATTCCTCCATCCACCAAGAGTCGGACGCAAAAGCCGCTGTCGACCAGCGAAGCGTAAGCATCCAAGACTCCGTTTTTCACGATTAGTTCTTCATGGTTTATACTGTGAGCCCTTGCTTCGGCGTAGCTAACTTTCTTTTCCATGGCATGTTTCAGCGCAAAATCCACGATATCCTTGTCCAAGTAATTCACCTATTATTAGAGTTATAACCGCATTGCAGGAGGTCTAAAAGCTTTTCCAACAAGTCCATGAATACATGGCACAGATAGGCAAGGCAATGGACGTTCGCTGAAGATGAAAAACGAAAGCAACCTGGTGAGCAAGCACCCGTGCGAACGCAACCTTTTGCACTAGTATTGGACAGGAACGTAGCACTCTACATTTTAGGACTCCGTCCTTTGGTACGATTGACAACCTTGCCTCCGAGAATCGTCATCTCCACGGCAACGTCTTTGATTTTGCCTGGCTCAATTTTCCGTATATCATCGCGTAGGACAGTTAGGTCAGCTAGTTTGCCAACTTCGATGGAACCTTTGGTTTTCTCTTCGAAACTAGCATAAGCCGCATTGATCGTGTACATGCGCAGAGCCTTTTCGATGGGAATCCTTTCCTGCGGAGATATTTCTCGGCTTACAGCCGCATAGATGCCTAGTAACGGATTGATTGGCTCCACAGGACAGTCTGATCCTCCAGCAACCAGAATATCCTTTTCGATGAGTGATTTGAAAGCATAGACCCCTTTACTCCTTGTCTCACCAAGTCTGTTCCCAACCCAGAAATCAGAAACGACAAAATGAGGCTGGACCGAGGCAATTGCGTCTAGCTCCTTCATTCGCTGGATAAGGCTTTCGTTCAAGACCGAAACGTGTTCTAAGCGGTGGCGATGATTCTCTCTAGGAGCCTTTTCTAATGCTTTTTCCAAAGCGTCCAGTGCCGCGGCAATTGCTTGATCGCCAATGGCATGTATGGCAAGCTGAAACCCACTCCTGTGAGCTTTCAAGACTAGCTCGTACAAGGTCTCCAGATTGAAGAGCATCATTCCTTTGGTAGAAGGTTGATCAGTGTAGGGCTGTTTGAGAGCCGCAGTTCGGGCGCCTAAAGAACCGTCAACAAGAATTTTGATGCTGCCAATTTTGATCATGTGGTCTCCGAAGCCTGTGACCAGGCCGGTTTCGATGAAACGATCCAGATAATCGACCGGAGAAACAATGTAGACTCTTAGTTTGAGTTTGTCTTCTTTGCGAAGTTGGTGGAGAATGCGAGCTTCCATGGGCGATTGAGTGAGCCAATGGATGCTGGTGATTCCAGCTTCTACGGCTTTCTGGCAGGCTTGGAGGCATATGTCTCTAAGCTCTGTTTCAGTCGGCTCTGGCACGGTATTCCGAACCGAGTCCATGGCGTTTTCTTTCAATATCCCGGTGGGCTCTTGTGTCTTCGAATCTCGATCGATAAGACTACTGAGTGGCGCCACAGCATCTTTTGTGATGGCCGCCGACTCCAGTGCTTTGCTGTTTACAACGCATATGTGACCGCAAACGCGAGTGAAGAACACAGGGTTGTCAGGCGCCGCTTCATCAAGGTCCCATCGAGTTGGATACCGTTTTTCCCTGAACTTCTCTTGATCCCAGCCTCGACCGACAATCCACTTTCCTTTCGGAGTCTTCTGTACGCGCTCTCGAAGAAGTCGCTGCATCTCATCAATGGAACCAATGCCTCTCAGGTTTACACCTACTAAGAAATGTCCGAAGCCCCTCACATGAACATGAGTGTCGATAAACCCGGGAACAACTGTCTTGCCAGCAAGATCTATCACTTCAGTTTGCTCACCAATCCATGGTTGAACGTCTTTGAAGGTGCCTACCACGACGATTTTTTCTTCCTTAATTCCTACAGCTTCAGCGGAAGGTCTCGAAGAGTCTACGGTAAGAACATTGGCGTTTTTCAACACTAAGTCTGCATATTGCAAGACCAAGCCTCTGAAGACACTTCAAGATGCTATTTCGTTTCGGGAAAATAAAATTAGCCCAAGAGGTCAGAGCTGAATTTAGAGTCGGACCCGGAAAACTGAATATGGTTCATTGAACTATACCAAACTTTGCTAACAGACCGCAGGTGTGCAAGCATGCGAGGGAAGTAGTTTATGGTACTCAGGATGCGAGATTATCATTGGTCGAGAGATTTTGAGGCTGTCCGAAGATTTCTTGCAGATATATTTCACATAAGGAAAGCCTTTACGAACTGGATACC
>CP070828.1:400375-403178 GCA_020344715.1 Candidatus Bathyarchaeota archaeon
AAGAATCCATGGGTCTGATTGCTGTCGACAGGCATGGCGGAATCGGAGCTGCCCACAATTCTCGACATCTCTGTTGGGCTTACATGACACCTGAAACGCGTAGACCGTCAGCCTCTTTGACGGCGAAGATCATCAAAGATACAACCTAGTCCAAGCGGATCTTCAATCGTTGATTCGTAGAAGCTCTATGTGCGCACCGAGAGATTCTTGAAGAGAAGCTTTAGTGTGAACATCATTTTGAACATCCTACAGGAAGGTGAAGATACAAGGAAAGAAGGAAGAAAGGGAAGTGCGATAGCCCTCAGAAAAATGGAAATGTCACGCCGATTTCTTGTTTGCTTGGAAATACAAATCCCAGCGTCAGAACGCATGTAAGTTTATTACCCGCCTATTCATTTTGTTGTCTACACAAATTAAACAAACGGGACATCAATGGTTCGAGTTGCAGTCCTAGACAAAGATCGCTGTGATCCAAAACGTTGCGACAGGGTCTGCTATCGTTTTTGTCCACCTGTTAGAAACAAGATTGAAGCAATTCGTTTCGAGGAAGACAAGCCCCTCATAACAGAAGCTCTATGCGTTGGATGTGGCATCTGCGTTAGGAAATGTCCATTTGACGCTCTCTACATTGTGAATCTTCCAGACGAGCTTGAAGAAGAATGCAGTCACCGATTTGGACCGAACACCTTCAAGCTTTTTCGCTTGCCCATACCTTCTGAAGGTGTAGTGCTGGGTCTGTTGGGACAGAATGGGATAGGAAAAACCACGGCTCTCAAGATACTCTCTGGTGAAACTAAGCTCAACCTTGGAAGGTATGCGGATCCTCCTGATTGGTCTGAGATAATCCAGCACTTTCGCGGCTCAATTCTACAGGACTATTTCGAACGATTGAGTACCAATCAGCTTAGGGTCGTGCACAAGCCGCAGTACGTAGATAGGATCCCACAGCTTGTTCATGGCAAGGTCGGTGAGCTTCTTAGCAAAGTTGATGAAAGAAATATGCTTGACGTTCTGGTTGAGCAGTTACAGCTTGAAAACATTCTAGGGCGAAGCCTTGACGTTCTAAGTGGAGGCGAACTTCAGAGAGTAGCCATAGCCGCCACAATCAGCAGAGAAGCAGATGTCTATCTCTTCGATGAACCTTCAAGTTACTTGGATGTAAAACAGCGTCTACAAACAGCAAGAACCATACGAAGTTTGAGAAAGCACGAGAAAACCGTAATTGTAGCTGAACACGACCTCGCCATCCTTGATTACTTGTCCGATCAAATCTGCGTTTTTTACGGTAGCCCACGCGTTTACGGCGTTGTTTCGCATGTGCATGGAATAAGAACTGGCATCAATGTATACCTCCAAGGATTCATCGCAGATGAAAACGTACGTTTTAGGAAGGAACCCATCATTTTCCACGTGAAACCTCCAGCCGCAGGCTGGGCAGCCGGCGAAACTGTGCTCAGGTGGAATAAGATGAAAAGATCCATCGGGGAATTCTCGCTGGTGATTGAGGCTGGAGAAGTAAAACAGGGCGAAGTCATAGGCATACTGGGACCAAACGGCATCGGCAAAACCACTTTTGTAAAGCTCTTGGCAAGAATTGAACCACCGAGCGAGGGAAAAGCGTCCACAAGAGAAGAATTGACGGTGAGCTACAAGCCCCAGTACATTTCTGCGGAGTATAAGGGCACTGTTGAGGACTTGCTCAAAGACATCGCGAAAGAAGATTTCGAATCAGGCTGGTATCGAAGCGAGATTGTACGACCTCTCAACGTGCTTTCTCTTCTCGACAGTGACATCAGCCAACTCAGCGGTGGCGAACTTCAAAAGGTGGCCATCGCAGCTTGTCTCTCTAAAAAGGCTCAACTCTACTTGCTTGACGAGCCTAGCGCCTACTTGGATGTGGAAGAACGACTATCCATGGCTCGAACGATCAGACGAGTGGTTGAAAACCGAAGTTCAACGGCATTTGTTGTTGAACACGACGTCGTTGCACAGGACTTCATTGCAGATCGTTTGATGATATTTACGGGTACACCAGGAATAGAAGGTCTTGCCAATCCACCGGCCAATCTACGGGCAGGGATGAACGAGTTCCTCAGAGAAATGAGAATTACTTTTAGACGAGACCTCGAAACGAGGAGACCACGCGTTAACAAGGAAGGCTCCAAGCTCGATAGACATCAAAAGAAGATAGCGGAATACTACTATGTGGCAGCCAAAAAGGATTAGTTACCATTTCGTCTTTCCAATGGATAACGTCGGGTTGTCTTTTGGTTCAAAGCGAATGGATAAATTCAGATTTTTAATTTTCCACTCTTAACAATACAGACCGTTACGGAAAATGAAGGCAAGAGTTAAATACAGCGTTTTTTAATTGAAAGTGCAATTTAAGATTGAATTTGCTGAGGGACAAACATGGTAAACGAAGGTAGAGGAAGATTGTTCAGAAGAAAAGACGGCAAATACTTAATCTACGTACCAAAAGACCTCGCTGAAGACAGCATGTTTCCATTCAAAAATTCCTCTTCGATAGAAGTGAAGATCAAGTTCAAAATTGGCGGCGAAAGGATCATCGTGGAACGTTGGAAAGAAGAGGAAGAAGCGTAACCAGCACAGAGAGACACGGCCCGCGCGAATATTTTGAGTACGTACGCACCGAGAAACTCTAGAAAGCCTTGATCTTCTCCTTCGCGATCACATTTCTGAAGGTTTTGCTGCATTTTGGACATTTGTAGTAGCCTATGGTCAGCTGCAGTCTTTCACCGGTCTTGCTTGGTCTCCCAGCCATTTTCCAAGTCTTAACTGG
>CP070828.1:403278-406381 GCA_020344715.1 Candidatus Bathyarchaeota archaeon
ATTTGGACTCGGACGCACCCATTTACCTCCTCGCCTTACAACCAAAATCCACATGCCAGTTTCCTCATGGATCTGAGCCTCCCGCAAGGTCTTGCCTGCCAATGTAGAGTCTTGAGAAACTTGAACGTGCACTACCGTCTCTTCAGCCTCCTCAATTGCCAATGCAAGAACAGGGTGCGGCTCAATTCCTCTCAACACCACCTCAGCAATTTGAGCCGCTGCATCCGCAATATTCTCAGTCACGACACCGATTCTTATCAGTCCGAGAAAGTTCCTCGATTCCTTCGGTTGAATGCCTGCGGATAACACCAAAAGCTCAAAATCGGTGTGAAGCTTATCCATGTGCTCTTCTAGTGCTTGAACCTCTTCGGCAAGCTCCCGGCTATTAAGTAGAATGGAAGAATAAGCGAGATCCAACATGAGCTCAGAGGTGTCTTTCAGCTCTACCAACATATCCCCAATCTTCCCGAACAATTCTTGATTTGCCATGAGCTTCAGTCCTCAAGCTTCTGAATTGTTCCTTTGGCGACACCCTCGATTTCTTCCACACCTTGAGGAGCGCCCCGCACAATCAGAACGTCTCCTTTCTGCAAGGTTTCATTTTCTTCTGGATCAATTATCCACCTTTTGTTCCTTCGAATAGCGATAACATCGACACCCATCTTTGCAGCTAGCCCCAATTCTCCGAGCTGTTTCTCAGTCAAGATAGATTCTGGTTTCACTTCCACACGTGTTAGCCGTTCTTCAACTTTTTCAAAGGCTTCTCGTATGACAGGGTGTATTCCGATTCCTTGTAAAACTATTGTAGCCATATCAGCTGCAGCATCAGATATTTTATCGGTAGCTCTAGCTACTTTAGTAACTCCAACAAGAGATTCAGCGTCGTCACCATCTCTAGCGGCTACCATGACATTCATGCTTAGAAGATATGTCAGCGTATCTATATGACTCTCCATCTCTATGACTTCTTGAGCAAGCTCCGGACTGTTAAAAAGCGTTGCCGAATAAGCTAGGTCAATCATCAATTCAGAGAGATCCTTCATCTCAATGAGAAGCTCTCTCGCCCCAACGGGCTTATACTCAATCTTTTCGACGCGAACCATACAGTGAAAACTCCCAAGGGACAGCCCTTGTTTGCTTCAATTAGCATAAATACTTCACGCAAATATGTCTTATCCCATCTAAGTTTCAAACCGTAGTAGACCACGGAAACAATTTTATAAATGAACATCAAAAGAAGCAGTTGATAGGTGGAATGGATGCGGGATCCGCCACAAGGGGATCAAAATGACGGGACTTCGAAAGATGGTCAAGGAAAGCTTGGTTTCAGAAGTGCTTTCTATAAGTGGCGGAACTCTAGCAGGTCTCTTTCTAGTTAGCGGTGCAATGCAGGATCTTTTGGGAACCTTTCCCGGTTTATTAATTATGGTTCCTGGTTTTCTAGGTCTTAGAGGCAATATCTTAGGGGCTGTGAGTGCTCGTGTCGGAACCGGACTGCACACGGGTCTGATCGAGCCAAAAATCACCTTAAAGGGAGACGTCGCCCTGAATTTTGCTGCTTCACTTTTGCTCAGCGTGTTTGTTAATACACTAATCGGCGTTCTGGCCTATCTAGTGAGTGTCACGCTGAGCATGGATGCCGTCTTGTGGCAGCTTGTGGTTGTGGGAGCATTAAGCGGTGCCCTGGCTTCAGCGATAGTGGGGCCCTTCACCATTGTACTCACAATCCTAGTTTTTAGAAAAGGAATAGACCCGGACAGCGTCATGGGACCTCTTGTCACAAGCGTCGGCGATATCACAGCCGTGATTTGCCTGTTTATTGCAGCTGTAGTGGTGAGATAGCAATGCGGAAAGGAGCATTCAAAAGAATACTGAAAGAAAGCATCCCTGCACTTATAGTAGCGGCTTCAATTCACATCGCAACAGGCACAACAATGCAACTCAGGGGAATCGAAGCATGGTTAGAGATACCAATCTTTCTGATGCTGGTGCCATCCCTGAGTGAACTGGGAAACAACGCGGCTTGCATTCTTTCATCGAGGATCACGACACTCATGGCTTTGGGCGTTGTCAAACCAAGAGTTGAAAGGAACAAAGCCTTGGAGACGAACATCATGGCAATTATAATCATCGGCGTCCTTTCGTCATTCTACATGGGAATGATCAACTTCGCCGTGGCCGATAGAGCTAGTTCGGAACCTGTCACAGTGCTTTCTTTCATGGCGGTCAACTTTGTTGCTGTTACCATCCTTACGCTTCTCGTTTGTGTAGTTGCGCTTGGTGTAGCCTTCATAGCTTGGCGTAGAGGACTTGATCCCGACAACGTCACAATTCCGATAAGCACAAGCATCTCTGATTTTCTAGCTATCTTTTCTTTACTCGTCGCGATTCGAATGGTCGGGCTCATCTAACCCAGGGATGAATGCGGATAGTTCTTATTGTTCTTTTTCAACTTCTTGAATAACATCCTCAACTATATTGAGCCCAGCATCAATTAACTCGGTTGTGATGTTCAACGGAGGCGCCAAGCGTAGTGTAGACGCGCCGCTTGTGATGATGGCCACACCTCGCTTCCAACATCGCAGCATAATCTCTTTGGCCTCTCTGCTGCCATGATTCCTAGTTTGCTTGTCAGTTACCATTTCGGCACCTATCATCAAACCCTTTCCTCTAACGTCCCCCAAAATTTCGCTTTTCTCCTTTAGCTCGTCAAGCCGTTTCAGAGCGTGATTGCCCTGTTTAGCCGCGTTTTCGAGAAGCCTTTCGTCCTTGATTGCATCAATCACAGCCAATGCGGCGGCACACGACACCGGGTTTCCACCAAAAGTTGTCGCATGAGAGCCACCCTCCCAATCCATGAGCCTAGCTCGCGCCACAATCGCGCTGAGAGGCAAGCCCGACGCAATAGCTTTGGCGATGCAGATGATGTCAGGTTCCACATTCCAGTGCTCAATTGCAAACCATTTCCCAGTTCGACCCATTCCAGCTTGCACTTCATCGTCTATCAGCAATATGCCGTACTTGTCTGCCAGTTTCTTGAGGCGTTGGAAGTATTTAGGTGGAGGAACCACGTAGCCGCCTTCGCCTTGAATTGGCTCAAATA
>CP070828.1:406481-411845 GCA_020344715.1 Candidatus Bathyarchaeota archaeon
AATATGGATTAAACGCAACTACGAGAAATGCAGCGGATGCAGAAGATGCGAAATCGCCTGCACGATCCATCACGAAGGAAAGATCTGGCCCGAAGCCTCAAGAATACGAATTTTCATGATTATTCCCGGAGTTGAGATTCCCCATCTCTGCTTCCAATGCACAAACTATCCCTGCGTTGAAGCTTGTCCGAGTGGCGCTCTGCAGGTAGACCGTAATACTGGAGCGGTAAACGTAGTCGCTTCAGAATGCACTGCATGTGGTCTGTGCATAAAGGCTTGCCCCGGAAATGTTCCACACCTCCACCCAGAAGAGAACCACATCATCATTTGCGATTTTTGTGACGGAACGCCGAAATGCGTCGAAGTCTGCCGAGAAGGCCGATGGAACACCCTAGCGCTTGTTCCAAGAGAAAGAGAAGCTCCCCACAAGACCCTAGCCAAAACACCTCAACAACTCACACGTGAGGTCGCCAGAAGAATCCTTGGCGCTCGAATTGCAAAGGAGATCTTGGATTGATGAGGGGTTACGCTGGAAAATTCTTGGAGATAAACCTCTCCAGCGGAAACATCAAAGACACGAGATTCTCAGCCAAGGTCCTAAGAGACTACATTGGCGGAAGAGGCCTAGCCACAAAGATTCTTTGGGACAGACTTGGCAAGAAATGGGAAACCGTAGACCCGCTTGGTCCCGAAAACATCTTTCTCGTCTTAACCGGACCGTTCACAGGATACTTCCCAGGAACAAAAGTCTGTGTCTCTGGAAAGTCACCTCAGAGCAATGGCGTAGTCGGCTCGACAGTTGCAGGTGAGTTTGGAATCGACTTGAAGTGCGCGGGCTATGATGGCCTCGTAATGACGGGACAAGCCGAAAAGCCCTGCTACATATTCCTATGCGACAGCCACGTCGAAATAAAAGACGCTTCACTCATCTGGGGCAAAGGCGGAAGAGAAACTCTACGGTTTCTCGTTAGAAAATCGATCACGGAAATCAAGGGCATCAGGCCAAACTACGGAGAGGTAAAGGAACCGTCTATTCTCTACATCGGTCCAGCCGGAGAGAATAAAACGAGGGTTGCTGCTGTCGTCGCCAAGTATGCTCATGGAGCAGGTTACGGTGGATATGGCGGCGTAATGGGCGCGAAGAGAGTGAAAGCAATCGTGGCAAAGGGGTTTGGTCCAATACCTGATGTACATGACAAGGAGAAGGTGATAGATCTGGCCCAACGTTTTTCTGAACGAAATTTCGAGATGAAACGGTGGAGACGCTGGGGAACCGGAGGCGGAGGCTACTATTTTGGAGCTGAAACAAGCTCTGAACCGATCAGAAACTGGCAGAATGAATGGCATGATTTGAAAAGCTACAAGAAAGAAGAATTCAACAAATACTGGGTTAAGAAATACTGGGGAGATTTCGGCTGCCCAACAACGTGTCTCAAGCTTGCCGTGCTAAAAACTGGACGGTTCAAGGGAGCAGTATGCGACAATCCAGACTACGAGTTTGAAGCCTACATGGGAACAAACCTTGGAATATTCACCCCCCAAGAGAACATCTACTTATCCTACCTGGGCAACGAGCTAGGCTTGTGTGGAATCCAAGGCGGCGCCGTGCTCGGATTTGCCGCAGAACTCTACAACAGAGGAATATTGACAAAGAAAGAACTAGACGGAATAGAACCTGACTGGGCGAACGTTGAAGCCTTCGCAGCCCTCGCTAAAAACGTCGCCTTCAGAAAGGGAATCGGCGATATCCTAGCAGAAGGAGTCTATCGAGCAGCCGTGAAGCTTGGAGAACTCAAAGACGCCGATCTACTCAAGTACGCCGTTCATGAGAAGGGCATAGCCATAGGAGCACACGGGGTTAGAAGCGAAGAAGACTTTATAGACAACATAGGCTACGCGTGCTCAGTTCAAGCTGGAGACCACACATCAGCAGCTTCTCTTCCGCTCTTCGACGGCGGTGAACTAGCCTCCATAATGGCGGATTCAGCTGTCCTCTGTAATTTCACGGCATTCGGGATCAGCGACACAGAAAAAAATCGCTTTTACAAAGCAATAACAGGATGGCGGCAGACAAGAAGAGAATGGTATGAGAAAAAAGCTCTGAGAATACTCCATCTGCAAAGAGCTATGCTGCTTCTAGGAGGACCCGACGCCAAATGGAGACCAAGAGTGGATGACGACAATCCACCCAGGTTCTGGGAACCGCTGCCCTCTGGACCCTACAAAGGAAAAACCTTGGACAGAAAGAAGTTCGAGGAGTCAAGACGTGAATACTTTGAAGCTGCCGGCTGGGATGAAAATGGAGTACCAAAGCCAGAGATCCTACGGAGATTGGACCTAGATGAGGTCGAAGCGAAGCTAAAAGACGTGGCCCTGATAGAATAGCTCAGCCTCCGTACGATCTTGCTGCTTGAAGCGATTGCCAACCCGCGCGCGAAGGGGGAAGTATCATCAACCTGCTGCCACTGCCCCAAAAAATTTGTCAAGACGCTCGGGGAAACTGTTTAGAAAAACCAGTCAACGTCGAATTCATACAATCTGCAATATCAGGAGCCAGCGAATGCAAATTCGCTCTTCACATCTGGTTCATGAACGAGAGCGTGTCTCTGATCCTTCTGCCACGCGTCAAGATGTAATACGTGTTCTTTTTGAATTCTGCTTCTTTTCTGTGTACTCGCCTAGAATTTCAGGAAATATCACAATCACAGTAAAGATTAGGATGCCCCAAAGCTCAAGCATCTTTCATCCCCAAGAAATACTACAATTCTTTTCTATAAATATCGTCTTTCAAAGCATGATGTATTCCGGATTCTGATACATCATGCGGGCCTAGGGTCCTTTGGTCTGGATGAATTGTGGATTCGGAAAAATCAACGAGTTCCAGATTTATCACACCCTCTTCCATAAGCCATAAAAATTGAACAAATAACGGTCATAGTGGGTCGTTCAAATGAGTCCTGAAATAATTCGGTATGATCCGATTTATCAGAAAGCCGTGATTGATTTATGGAGAAAATGTGATTTGGTTGTTCCTCAAAATGATCCTGGCGAAGACATCCAGAGAAAACTTGCCTTTCAGCCTGAGTTGTTTTTCATTGCAGTAAAAGATGGTCAGGTCGTCGGCTCTATAATGGTTGGCTACGATGGTCATAGAGGGTGGTTAAATTATGTAGCAGTTTTACCTGCCTATCAGAAGCGAGGTTTTGGCAAGAAGCTGATTGATAAAGCTATTGATGAACTAGGGAAATTGGGTTGTCTGAAGGTGAACGTGCAAGTTCGCAGAAGCAATCCTTCAGCAGTCGGGTTCTACGAGCATCTTGGATTTAAGAACGACAACGTAGTTGGTTTAGGATTGAGATTAAAATAGTACCTGTCCATGACAGCAGTATGACTGGCAGTCACCTTCTTCAGAAGAATATGAGCACCAATGTAAGACCGAATGGCCGTTAGCTTCTTACTTGTCTTTTGTTGGTTTCCATTTGCCCATGATGGTTCCTTTTCTGCCTTTCTTGGTTGAACGCTGTCTCACTTTCATGTAATGTGCTTTGATCTTGATTCTTTTTCTGGGCTTCTTTTTGGACATATCGATCAAGACAATCTCTGGTCGTTGCTGCTAAAGAACGTTATGAACGCTGAATAATGAGTCTCCTTGAATATCTACTGCAACCTAATGAACTATGCGCGTTTTAGATTCACGTCATTTGGATTTCTATTTCAGACTGTAGCAATCTCCCATGTTTACAATCCTATTGGTAGCAGCATTTTGCGTGTTAGTAGGTGTCCGCGTGTTCTCCTGTAATATGTCAAAAATGAGAACATTCCCTTCCATGAAGGATGATATTTATAGAAAACAGGAGCATTCTAGTTTGGTGACGCAATGGAACGCCAATTTCCAGAGACATCGATCACGTGTGCCCACGCTGGATGCGGCAGGGCGTTCGGTGAGCCAACAGAGCTCACGGTCCGAGTAAATGATTCGATGGAAACCTACTCAGCTTGTCCATACTGCTTTACTCCGGTAGACGAAAAGAAGACAGAAGATCCGCAGGCGTCTACGGAAGCGACTGAGATACACGTCGAGCAAGTAACCTTGGATTTTCTCAGAGAAATGGAAATCCTTTCCGACGCAGACGGGAGATACTTGACCCAACTAGCGAGCAAGTACGTTTCAGCTTGAGAGCAACGTTATCACGCGGGCCGCATCGGTTAACCTCACGGCGACTGATGAATCCTTTTCATGAACATGAGCAGACTCCTAGCTTTTTCCACGTTGTTGCCAGCATCCTGATTTTTCTATATCTTGAATATGCAACATCGAAACTCTGGCAGAAGACCTGTACGTAGTGATAAGCCACATTATGCCAAGCAACGTTTTCAGAGGGCGCCCATATATCGAAGGTTGGAATATCGTGGGTTCTAGAAGACGATATTTATAGAAAACAAGGCTATACTATCTTGGTGTCAGGAATGGAAATGGTCAAGGTTCCAGAGTCGTTCGCAGTGCAGCAGGTCAAGAGAACACGGTCTCTTCAGGATTTCATAAACCGATTTGAAGAGCAAATGGGTCGAGAATTAACCGAGCGACAGATCGCCACCCTCATCAAGCATGCAGAGGAACTGATTTCTGCAGTCGAAAAGGAAATCACTGTAGCTACGCTCGTGCTACACCAACTCGAAGACAAGCTCTCCTAGGCAAACATCTATTCTACCGTGTCTGCCCCAACAAATTACCACCGAAAAAGGAAATAAAATCAGTTTTTCTTGAGTTTCTCCCGCAAGACCCTTAACGCTTGTACTTTTTCATCGTTATGGTTCAGCTGGTAGACTACAGAAACCTTTCCCACCTTACAATGTGTTATCAGTCCTCGTTCAAGCAACACGCATACTACCCGTGAGATGCTTCCTGGGTTCTTGCCGACTCGACGTGCGACCTCTCTGAGGTTCATCCATTGATCAGGATATTCAAGAAATAGATCCAAGACTAAAAGGAAAATCGAGGGACCCAGCAACTCGCTAAGCAGGTCTTTCATAGATTCTAAATAGGTTCCTAGGAAATAAAAAGGTTATTCAGAATTGACCAAACGTTGGTCAATATAAGCATTCGTTGTTTTCTAGAAACGTTTATATCATAGATGAAACAAAAAGTACAAATCATGATAACGTTGAACCGAATGAGTGTTGAGAGAAAAGTTGAATATTTCAGGAACCCTGGTTCACAAAATAGTGAAAGTGTAATAGAGATTGTTAGGAATCGAATAGAGGGTAACGGCATTAGAACAGTCGTAGTCGCCAGCACTTCTGGCGAAACTGGGGTAAAATTCGCGAAGGCTCTCAAAGGGATAGCAGCAGTTGTCGTTGTCTCAC
>CP070828.1:411945-415991 GCA_020344715.1 Candidatus Bathyarchaeota archaeon
CCCAACGACTTTCTTGTTCCACAGATGCCGAGGATCAGCGCTCGTGGCAGACTCCGAACTGTTCTTGCTCCTGTTAGTAGCTTTTCTGTTGAAAAGGCAACTGAAGACAAATCAGATCGTTCAAAAGGGAAAATTAGAATGGGCTTCATGTTACCCAGCGGCTCTTATGCCACCGTTGTCTTGAGAGAATTCATGAAACCGCAAGACCTTGTGAAAGCCGGTTTCTAAAGCACAGAAGACAAAGGCTTTGGCGTTTGGTTGCGCGCGCTTTGAGCGCAGTTAGCGCGTTCATCACTTTGCGAGACTTGCTTCAGTTCGACCAGAATCTCAAATGTGCAAGCAAAAAACCATTCCTCAAAAACGCGCAAAGCATGTACCTATTGCCGTTTCTGCTTGACTTTCTCTACTGCTTTGGTGACTCCTTCCCAGCCTTCCATGGTCTTTGCTTGCACTATCTGAAATGCTTCCTTCCCGGACACGTTGTGCAGTTCTATTCCGGTGGCTTCTCTTGTTAGGTATTGCGCGGCTCGTAGGACTTCACCGTTTAGTCTAGAATCCGTAATGTCAGCTAGGTGACAGACCAGAGCTTCGATTGTTCTCGGACCGATCGGTCCATACCGATGACCGTGGTGAGCGCAAACAATGTGGACTAGATGAAGGGAAAAGCCCCTGCGGACCATTTCGGAGACGATAAGCGTTAGGTGATCCATGTTGTCAGCTAGGGGAGACTTGCCGAAAGCTCCGTTCTCTCTTTCCATGTAGGTTAATGGCTTAAGAATATCGTGCAAAAGGACGCCTGCGAGCACAAGATCACGATTGACCAGCCCTCGATAGACTTTCTCCACAACATCGCACAAGGTCAAAGCAATCTCCGCAGCCGCAACTACGTGCTCGACGTATCCGCCTGAATAACTGTGATGGTGAGACAAGCCAGCAGGAGAGGCTTCCAGAGACACTCCTCTATACGTTTTTCCCTCGATCTCAATCGTGGGGTTCTCAATAAACTGAGCAATTCTGTTTCGTAGTTCTCTGTCTTGAATCTTGTCAACAATCTTTGCCAGTCGAGAGTCCAAGTCTGAGTCCCCTTTGTGGATTAAAGCCATAGTTCCCATATGCTTATATCTATTTTCAGCAGGTTCGTGGAAACACAAGCGCACTAGTCTTTCAAATGCTTTCTACATGCACTTCAGGTGTTTCCGTTTTTCGTCATTTGCCAATTTATGAGCGGTTAAAATTGGTTTGGGGATTCTATGACTTCGGGTACAATGCTTGACAATTTCTATGGCTCTTTTGAGTGAAACTTGATGACCTATGCTTACATACAATGGTTTCCGTCCTGTTTCGGTTTCAACTGCAGCGCCAATGACAGCTCCTTTGTCAGTCAAATCCGCACGCCTTTCGCGAGTCATTCTTCCAACCTTGCCGCAGAGTATGCTCTTGGCAACCCCAATGGTCGACTTGTCAATCACCAATCCCAGATGACTCGCAAATCCTAGTCTATATGGATGGGCAATACCGTGTCCGTCCACGAGAAATACATCGGATGGATTCTTCAGCTTTCTTATGGCCGCCAAGGTTGGCGGCAGCTCTCTGAAAGACAATAAGGTTGGGATATACGGAAACCGTGTTTCAACATGGGCAACTTGCGATTCTACAAGATCAAGTGACTCATAACTGAGAACCGTTGCCACGCCGATAGATACTTTTCCAGCATAAGCCACGTCTGTCCCAGCTACGAAATGAATCTTTGTTGGAAGATTATCTTCCCCGGTTACACGCTTGGCTAGACTCCGCTGCGCCGCATGAGCCTTGTCCACAGAGAACTTCGAGTTAAACTGAACAGGTAGTCCTCGATTAGACTTTCTCGGACTTGCCAGATTTCCTCTTTCTTCCAAGAATTTTCTCCAGCTTTCCGATCGACTGCTCAAGCGAGTCTCTTCGCGCCTCCAAGGTAAGGTCGCCTCTTGTAGCTTCAATAACACGACGAGCTATATCGCATTTCCTTCGAAGTCCATGAACCAGCATGTAGGTTTCATTCATTGACAATAATTCTACGTAGATCTGCTCCATCACTTCTAGGTAGTGCTCTGATCGCTTCAGATCACCAGCACGAAGAGAGTCAAGAGCTTGACGCCTCATTTCACCGATAACGTCAGCTAGCCCAAGCACGTAATCGACAACTGGAACGTCCAGCTTCTCAGGTGACATAAATCGATTCTCCCTAACAAGGCTGAGGAGAACTTGAGCCTCTGAATATTCTTGGTTGGCCCCAGCCACGATTCCCGTGTAGACAAGATCAGGGTGCAATTCTGCAACTTCACGGAGCTCACCTAGAAGCTTGCTTGACTCTTTAAGCAGTTTCCGTGCATCATTGAAGCGTCTTTGATGTGTGAGCAGAATTGCTTGCTTTGACAGCCGCAGAGCCTTGCGCATATCTTTCTGAACTTTTTCTTTAGCTTCTTCCTTGGTCTTCAGCTCTTTCTGAATCTTATCCATTATGGATTTTAGTGTCAACTGATCACCGAGTGTTCAAAGATGATGATTCAACTTGATTTAATATGCTTTTGCCAGCTTCATTAGCATCAGCTAGCTTACGTGACTTTAACAGCAAAACACCTCAGGCTAATTTGAGAGGTTGATCCAAGTCGCTCAGCAAGACCACGCGGCTCTCGGGAGCCTCATCCAGAAGGTTGTACCCAGTTTCTCGTGCTACCGTAACAGCAAAGTCACGAATCTCTTGGTGGCTCGGCATATTCTCATAGCTTAGCCGCAGTTGTGAAGCTCCCACATGCATGTAGGCCTTAGGTTCCACATACGTGGGATGTGCTTTGCTGAGGAGCCTGGCGTACTGCTCTGGATGGCTAAGGTTTACGTGGCGCACCAATGTTAGCCTGATTACAGTGGGGCACTTGAAACTTGAGAGCAACGATAAGGTTTTGGTAAGTCTTTCCCAAGCGTTTGGAATCTGTGGTCGACAGGTTTTGGTGAAGGTTTGCTTGTCGTACGCGCATAGCGACACGTATAGTTGTGTGGGCTCAGTGTCCAGTTGAGTTAAGACGTCAGGAAGAGTCCCATTGGACACAAGGAATGTGGTGAAGCCCCGTTTGTGAAAGCTTTTGATCAATTCACCTAAACGCGGGTAAAGTGTAGGTTCGCCCGTCAAACTGATGGCTGCGTGCCTCGGCGTCGAGGCTTCTCGTAATGTCTTCTTGTCAACCTTAGGGTTCGCTTTGTATCCGCTGAGGATATCCGTTTGTGCCTCGATGCACGCCTCAACAATTGTTTCAGGATCATCCCATCTGCTTGGACCGGTTTCATCCCACTTGAAGGCTACATCTCCGCTTTGAATGCGCCAGCAAAACCGACACCGCATGTTGCAGTAAAGGACCGATGGTGTCATTTGAACGCACTGATGGCTTCTGATGCCGTAGAACTTCTGTTTGTAACATGGGCGATTGTGAACAAGTGATTCGTATAACCATCTGCAACGCTTAACGGCTGAGTGTTGCCCAACCAAATGGTACTTCTGATTCTTCAACAATCGCAGAAGTGCTGTGGAAACCGAAGTTTGCAAGCGATGACACCTGAGGTTTGTCGTCTCATTCTAGAACCGCTTATGTTGTCTAAAGGTGGTTGTCCACTAATGTGCGGAAACGCTACGTAGCTGTTCGCCCTGTTTGAGCGTGCTCACGCAACCACCGTACGTAACGGATAGCTTTTTATGGCACTTAAACCTTCACGTCTAAAAGCCACAATGTTGGAAAATACAGCAAAACGCTAACTCTCGCTTTAGAATTCGGGGGCCACCTGTTGGGAGAAGAAAAGATAGAGAAAATTGTTCGCAGTGAGGAGAGAGCAAACGCGGACTCAGCTGCTCGCATCAAGAAAGTGGTTCTCAGAATAGAAACTTTGAGGAAAATCGTACAGGTTAGCTTTTTTATTCTGTTTAACGCGGTTGTTTTTGGGTTGGGGTCAAGGCCGATTCTTCTTCCGATCATCGGACTGCTGGGTACTCCCTCCAAAACTGTCGGCGATGCCTTAGGTGC
>CP070828.1:416091-421592 GCA_020344715.1 Candidatus Bathyarchaeota archaeon
GACTTGCCTCGTTTGACAATTATCGATTTTCCATGCTTCGAAACAACCACTTCACCAGGGCTTTTCAAGACCGCTTTGCTTCCCTTTGATACAAAAACTAGATCCGGCGTCTTGTAGATGAGTTTGGAACCTTTAGAGACAAGAATATCTAGTCTCCGATCGTCACTCTGAAAGGCAAACACTGAACCACGGTATCTGTCAGACCTTCTATGGCTCTCCACTTTTCGTGTGAGAAACTGGTCCCACAAACCTTTTGTTTTGCCTACAAATTCTTGCTGGTTTTCGTAGCCCATTTCTGTGAGATCCTCTTCACTCGATCGGACGAAGTGTTGTTGTATTTCTTCCGTGTCTCCAAACATCAAAAAAGGTCTGTTCAATTCTTTCTCCACAGATTTTCCAACGGCTCCTTCATCTGTTTCCACTATGGTATCTAGAAGCAGTTTGCCTCGTCCATGAAATATGTAGCCTTCCCGTTGACCATCCAATTCCAGTGGTATAGCCAACGTGTTCCTGCTGACTTCTATGATGCCTCTCTCTGTCTGCCATAGTGTCAGTGCTTCTGTGGATTTCAAAACCACGTCTCCCAGTTGACAGGTTTGCCGCGTCATTCTCGGTTCCTTCTTTCCAAGGATTTGGTGACACGTCTTGCCATCTTGTATGCAGCCCTACCGGGCATGGTAATAAGGTAGCGCCCTCTGACTTTTTCCTGAACTACAAGCCCTGCTTCTTCAAGCACGTTCAAGTGGCTTGAAAGCGTGCTTGTAGTTATCTCTGAAAGCTTCTCCTGCAACTCGTTGATGTATTTTCCTCCGGTCATAAGCTCACGTAGTATTCCCAATCGGTGTTCTTGACCTAGGGCGCTCATAATTTCCGCTACTTTAGGCAGGCCAACTTCTATTTCTTCTTCTCTCCTGCTTGCGGGTCTTTCTTTGATTATCTTGACACCTCTTGGGCCAATCAGTATGGACTTCTCGAGTTCGCCATGTATACCTTCAACAACGCCTTCCATAACGTCTTCAACGTAGTCGTGTACACGGTCGCCGATATCAATGTGTATTCCGCGTTTCGATTTTCGGTTTCTTTCTGTCAAATCTACGATTTGCTGTTTCAGATTTGCGAGTTCTGTTTTGAGTTTTTTCATTTCCTCACTGAGATCTTCAGACAATTCGACTTTCACCACCTTTCATTCAGTCACTGTTTCTCTAGATTTGAAGAGAACTTAATAGACACGGGACCAATGCAAACATGTATTCCGCGTCCCGAATTTTGGTTTCTTTCCGTCAAATCCACAATTTGCTCTTTTAGGCTTGCAAGTTCTGCTTTGAGTTTCTTCATTTCTTCGCTCAGAGGTTCATACAATTCGACTTCGACCACCCTTCATTCATTCAATATCTCTTTCAATTCGATAATTATCTAATTGAATTCGGTCCATATAAACATTACTGAGTTAATCAAGAGAACAGCGGCTTTCATCGGAATGCGCGTGCAAAATAGCAGTCCATCTGTGAACGGGAGGAAGGTTAGACTCTGGCGAGAGAGAAAGGTCCGAAGAAGCGCACTTTCTTTTTCTAACCTTCCCCAATACTATCTCGTGCACAGCCTGATTTAAAATTTATGCACGTAGTCGTTAGAATAGAGTCAACATGTCATTTGTTCTTCTCAATTTGCATCAATTACTCAAGTACGGAAGAAAACGCACAGTTCGTAAATATGAGCAGAAATCCTCTACATGTTGCAGGGGGTAGGGTCTGAACGCTTTCAGGCTGGTGAAATCCCCCGCAGCTTCTCTCTTTCACGATGTACACGTGTAGCTTCACAAAAGTGTGGATGTGAAGAAGTCTTATCGTCTGGGTTGGCCAGGTCATGTTCGGCGCGTTCTCAATTGCGCAGCTTGTCTAGAGTCTTGTCAACATCTTGTAGTCCGAGTCTTCTCAAGGTTTCTGATCGGGGTATGCCGTTTTCGTCCCAACCAGCTTCTTTGTAGTATTGCTTTTTGTCCTTTTCCACCTTCGTTTCTTGAGGGGCTTTTCCCTCGTATGGTCCTTTAGAGAGGGGCTCATAGAATCTATTGGGGTTGGCATCGTGGATTTTCGGGTTCCACTTCAAGTCTGGTCCAGCCAATAGGAGCATTGCCCTTTGGAGTTGTAGTATTCTCAGCGCTTTTGGTTTGCACCATTCTTCAGGCGTCAATTCCAGGCCTGTGATTGCGGTGTAGAAGTCAAATCTTGTCCTGCGCCTCAAGCCGGCGGTGTTGAACCAGCAGCAGACTGCTGAATCGTTGAAAATCGCGAACAATTCGCTTCCAGACGCATCTAGTGGTAGGGCTGCTGCGGACGTGTGGTCGCCGCCTTGAACGGAACATGCATAAGAGATGATTTGAGCAAAGTCTTCGCCGCTTCGGAGTCCGTGAGCTCCAATGCTTATTCCTTTCGACTGAACCGCATACCTTAGCAAATCCAGGTTCTTTGTTTTCCCGATTTTCAAGGCCGCACGATATGTTCCCTCTGCCAACAAATCACCGATGCCTTCTCTTAATGCAATCTTTCTGGTCAAAGCTGCGAATGCTTCGGCATCGCCCCATTCAAGCGCTATGCCATCTAAATCCTTCTCGGTCAATATTCCCCTCTGGAAGAGTTCAGCGGCGAAACCAAGTACGTTTCCTGTTTGAATACCGCACAAACCTAGGTCATCAATAAGTGACGCAAGAAATACGTTTTCTTCAGGAGTGAAAATTCCCAAGTTCGGACCCAGATATGCTTGCAATTCATAATCTGGGTTGTCGGTTATTGCTCCTTTGAATTTTCCGGTTTTCACCATTGCTATTTTCAAGCAACACGTGGGACAGCCAAAGTCACTCCAAAGCTGTTTTATCCAGACTCTGTTCTCGAACTGGTCAACACCAAAGCTCTTTTCATTATGCCACTCATCTTGCCAGTTACGGACAGGTTCGGAGCTCAATCTCGCCCCGACTTCATAGCCTGCTGAACCGGTTCCCCAACGTCGCCACAGTTCGAATTCATAAAAATTGTCACATACTGCTTTGATTAAGCGCTTCACTTTTCTTATATCAGCCACTTCAGGTAGTGGTCCAGTTCCCTTAGCCACAACCGCTTTTAGGCGTTTAGCTCCCATAACAGCACCATAACCGCCATAACCTGCTGCGTGAGTCCACTTCGCCGCCACAACCGCCGTGCGAACTTTTCTTTCTCCAGCCGGACCCACATACAGTATTGCGGGTTCTTTGAATTCACCGTACGACGAGAATCGTTTCTTTAGAAGCTCTCTGCACTCGTGGGTGAGAAGCCTAACAGTTTGCTTTGCATCTTTGCCCCAGACATGACCTGCGTCTCGGATCTCAACTTCCGAATCCTTGATGAACAAGTAAGAGGGGTCTTTCGCCTCGCCCGTTACTATTATGCCGTCGTAGCCCGCACATCTTAGCTCAACCCCAAATTCTCCTCCAACAGTCGATCCAACCACACCGTTGCTCTGGGGGGATTTACCGGAAACGCAGATTCTACCGCCTGGAAAAAATCCAGTCAACGGTCCTGTGAAGAAGGTGAGAATATTTCTCGGTCCCAGCGGGTCTACTGTTTCCCATTCAGTGCCCAACCTATCCCAGAGAACCTTTGCTGCTAAACCTCTACCGCCAACATAGTCTTTGAGAATTTCCTCCCTAAACGTTGTCTCTCTAATGTTCTTTGTCGAAAGATCCACTTCTAGGAATTTTCCAGCATATCCGAGGATCAAAGGAATTCCCTCGCTTTCTCACCATACATTTTGATGGCGAGGTCACGTGTTGTTTCTTCTGGTTTGCGGGCATATAGTTCGTAGGTGCGGTTTGTTCTAGGAACTTTTTTCAGCACGTTCCATCCGCCTTCTCGGCAGACTTTGACACATTGAGGGTTGCCTCGACACAGGTCACAAATCAGAACGTGGTTTTCCGACGGGTGCAAATGGGGGATTCTGCCTGGGCAGACGTCTATGCACAAACCGCAAGCAGTGCATTTGCTAGGTTTAACGAGAACTGCTCCTGTTCTCTTGCTCGTTGATAATGCCTTGGAGGGGCACGCTTGCACGCAGGGATAGTCTCTGCATTGGGCACAAAAGTGGGGAAACTCGACGCCGGGAACAAGCATGAAAACCCTTATTCTTGAGGCCTCGGGCCATATGCGCTTTTCATGAGAAAGGGAACAGGCTATCTCGCATTTTCGGCAGCCGCTGCATCTTGAAAGCTCTCTTGCTATCCATATTGGTTCTTTCTTCGTGGTCAAGTTCTGGATCCTCCAGACCTACAGAGACTCTTCAACGTTTCTATTAGGTTTCACATAAGGTGATTGGGTACGCGTTTCTTCAAGAGCAATTTGCGGAGAGCTGGATGTTCATCCCCAGAATAAGCGGAGTTACGAGCAAATATCTCTATCCCGCTCTCCAAGCCATGGGCGACACTCTCTTCACTCCATCCGCCCAACGTCTCCGCAGCCGCGCGGAGATATCCGACGCTGTGGGGATCCATGCCTAAGAGGGCGGTAACGAAGGCATCTAGCTCAAGAAGGTCGTTAGAGCCTGAGAGAAAGCCTGGGTTCTCAATAGTGTCCCACTTCAGGGTCTCAGGGTCTCTCAGAGACGCCGTGAGCACCGCTTCGACCACTCCTCTAATGTTGAACAGGGAATCGTAGACCTTGTAGACGTCCACGATGCTCTGGTTGAGCTTGCTATGTTTCTCGCCATGGTATATTCCCCTGGTGGGGCCGGGAATCATCCCGAAAAAATTCTTAACAGCGAGGGACACATACATGGGCGCTTCCAGCACTCTCACTTTGGCCAAGCTGAGCAGATCACTCCCTCGCATCTCGTAGAGCCTCTCCGGCACGAACCCATAGAAGTCCTGCCGTTCGATGGGAGGATGCTTTCTGGCAACTTCATCTTTGATCTGTTCCGGGGTCGCTGTGCGGCCTCCCCAGTTCTCCTCAGTGATGTTCAAGAACTCCACACCGTGCTTCTTCAGGATCTCTCCGATGCCCGAGTACTTGAGGAACCATCGGTCGCTATCTCTGAGATCCTCGGGTTCAATGGAGCCCCAGCCTTCACTCTTGAGGGCATCCTCAGTCCTTGCCCATCCGTAGCTTTCCACTATGATGGCGTTGCCGCCAATAGCAGAAAGAAGCCAGTCGAGAATCGTCGCCTCGGTGAAGCAGACGGAGAAGCCCCAGTTTGGCTTGATGATCACTGGGGGTTTCAGATTAAGCTTCCTGATGATTTCAATGAAGGATTCTCTATCCGCCGACTCTTCTACGATCACATTTCCTATCCTGTGCATGGGCTCACCCTCTCGGCGTGGTCGGTTTCTCGACAACCCAAGTCTTAGTGGTGGTAGTTACGCGTTCTCGGCGTCCAACGATTGGGTTGCGAGCGCCGAATCGCTGTTGGTTATCTTCATTACCAACAGACGTGTCAATAGACCTGACCTTCAGATCGAGAGAGCGTTGTGTTGCCTCGAC
>CP070828.1:421692-425382 GCA_020344715.1 Candidatus Bathyarchaeota archaeon
ATCGTATCCGTAAGCCCCTAGAAGTTTGTTGGCTGCCCAAGCTTGTCGTTGTGCCACTTTTTGTTTTGCAAGGAAGGTGCATACCGATATACCTCTAATCTCTTCAACCCTGCCGAATGTTTTCAGACGAAAAGGTTTCAGTCTTGACCGCGGTTGAACCTCCAGCGAGATTTCCCCCATGCCTTTTGGGTAGTATCCATACTTTTGAACGTCAAGTCTCGTTTCCAGTCCCATTCGTTCTAACAATGGAAGCAACACATGTCTGATGTAGTTAATCGTAGGCGCATGTCTAACATCAGTCCCTCCCTTAATCACGTGAACATGCACGGTCTTTCTCGCAAAGGCGCACAAAGGTAGAACGGTTAACAACAGCATCGGGATACTTCCAGCTGTGCCGATTTCCGCATGTATGTCGCCGCCCACAATTTCAGCAGGTTCAAACCATAGCTCGCTGGAGCCAAGTTTTGCTCCTCTGACTTCTGCGTTACAGATTTTGGCGGCTGTGAGCACGGCTTCGAGATGTTGTGGGCGCAATCCAGGCTGAGGGCGTTTTCGTCGAATGTTATGGATATGAAGAGGCTCATTTAGAATGCCGGCGAGCGCAACCGATAGCCGGAGAATTGTTCCGCTTCCGCTTTTCTGGCTACCGTCAATCTCTAGCACTTTGAAGCCTCGGGTCATCATCAGTTGTTGTGGAACGAGTTCTTTTGTATTGCGATGTGACTAGGGCAAAACAAAAGAAGGGCTTAATGAAAACATTAGTACGTGGAAGAACCATGAGCAAAGAGAAAGCGAGTCGAGAACAAATTCTGGAGCGTATTAATGAACTCCTTGACGTTTTGAAAGCTATTTCTCATGACCTTACGGATGTAACTAAGTCTTTAAAAGAAACTGAGACCCCAAAGCCTATGCCGGCCCCTCCTGCAGCAGGCAAAAAACGCTCAGTCGATGATGTGCGCACGCTCTTCCCGAAAGACCTTGAAGACATGCTCTTGTTTGAAGAGAAAAAAGAATACGTGGCTATTAAGCCTCGTCAATACTTGGGCTCAGACAACTTCGCGAAAATAGCTTCCATTATTCGCGACGAAGGCGGCGAATACATTAGTGCTGGAAAGGAATCACACTTTCGCGTTCCAAGGGAAATAGAATAGCACGACACAAAAGAAGCACCAATACTATTCGAACCGAATGGCTCTAATCATGGATTCCAGTGCATTTCTGTTGTGTGAGAACTGTACCTTGATTGGCGTAATAGAAATGTAGCCTTCTTTAACAACATGTATATCGGTTGTAGGGTTTGAATCCTCGTAGTCTGTGAGCTTCCAACTGGCGATTCTGTATCCGTCCTTTTCATGGGTCCATATGTCTCGATACCCGACATAAGACAAATCCGTGACCTTCAACTTCTGGCAGTCAGCGTTTTCCGGCACATTTATGGAGATTATACCCGCGTCTCGCGGCATCCCGTTTTTCAACACATACTCTGCAATTTTCTGGGCGAACTTCACCGTGAAATCCAGATTCGCTTCAGTAATTGCGGCTTTGTCTGCCTGTTGGTCGATAAATTCTCGCTTACAATAGGAAACCGCCACAGCTGGCACATCATGAATGGCTGCTTCCAACGCAGCGCCCAATGTGCCTGAGTTTAAGCAGTCATCTATACCCAAGTTCGGTCCCAAATTTACTCCGGCAACGAGCAGGTCTGGTGGATGGTTAAGAATTTTGTTCAACGCTAGAAGAACCGCGTCCGCCGGGGTTCCGCTTATAGCGTAGGCTGCAGAACCGTCTTTTAGCCTTGTTTCGGCAACTTGCACATATCCAGAAGAGGTTATGGCCTTCCCTATGCCGCTTCTCTCATTTCGTGGTGTTACCACAACAACTTTGCCGAGTTTTTCTAGCTTCTTTTTCAGCATGAATAGACCAATCGACTCGATTCCATCATCGTTTACAAGAAGAATCGTTTTCATGACGCTTGCACCATTGGGTTTAACTTTGAAGATACAGTAGAAAATAAGCGTTTACGCCTTCAGTACCGCCAGTATCCATAGCGTACTTTAAAATCCTGAAATCCGCCAGTGTACGTTTCCCATGAAACTTCCACTTTAGCTACACGAGCTCCCAACGGACCTCTTCTGCAAAACTCGATTAGTCGTTCAACTCTTTCTTTCTCTCCTTCAAAGACAGCCTCAACCCTTCCATCCGGAAGATTTTTCACCCAACCGGTGACCTTGTACTTCACCGCTAAGTCTTGAGTTTCAAAACGGAAAAATACGCCTTGAACTCTCCCACTAACGTAAACATGTGCTCTTGCCTTCAATGTAAACACTCCAACAACAGGAGCATGCATTCATGATGTTCTTTTCCCAAATCGTTTTAAATTTTGAGGCATATGCTATACGCGGAGGGTCAGTTTGACCAAAACTAACACGCCGATAATTATTGTGAACTTCAAAACGTATTCTGAAGCCACAGGGTCAAAAGCTCTACAATTGGCGAAAAACTGCGAAAAGATCAGTTTAGAAGCAGAAATCCGCGTTGGGGTAGCTCCTCAGCTTGTGGATTTGAAGCAGATCGTCAAAGCGGTGTCAATTCCTGTGTTTGCTCAGCACATGGATCCGATCAAACCAGGCAGCTCAACGGGCCATGTTCTCCCAGAGTCGATCAAAGAAGCTGGAGCGTCCGGTACGTTAATCAACCATTCTGAAAGACGAATAAAGCTTGCAGACATAGACACGACCATTACAAGGGCCCGAGAAGTAGGCTTGACCTCTCTGGTTTGCACCAACAACTCTGCTGTGAGCGCCGCTGTCGCATCGCTGAAACCCGATATGATCGCTATTGAACCGCCCGAACTCATCGGCACGGGCATTTCCGTTTCCAAGGCGAAACCAGAGATTGTAAGTGGAACAGTAGAACTCGTGAATCGAATCAATCCAGACCTAGTTGTGCTCTGTGGTGCAGGCATAACAACAGGCGAGGACGTAGCAGCGGCGTTAAGGCTCGGAACCAAAGGCGTCCTAGTTGCAAGTGGCGTTGTGAAAGCTCAGAATTCTTACAACGTCTTGTCCGAGTTTGCAGAAGCAACAGCAAGAGCATAGGCAAGTGGAGCAATTCCGGTTTGAAGGTTCAAGCTGAGTGTGCCGCCTGTTTGCTTCATCGCGGCTACATGGAAGCCGTTAAAGCCACAGACGATGAAGCCCTCCGATGGAGTGCCATGACCACTCTCATAAACTTGTTAAACAGAGAATTCAAACCCGACGCGGTTCCTGCCATACTCGGCACCAAGAGAGATCGCGTCATCATGGACGTGACAGGAAATCCTGATCCCTACGCAAAGACGAAGCAGATGAGCAACCAAAAGGCCATGGAAATTCTTGATCTGGCCAAAGCTCTTGTGGAAAGAGAACCTTCAAGGGAATCTAGATTCAGAAGGGCTTGCCTATGTTCGATCGTTGGCAACATCATCGAGTTTGACATTCCCAAGCATAAATTTGAGTTTGACGACGTAAATCGGCTTCTTGAAGAAGCTGAGAAACAACTGGACATAGATCAGATACCTGAAATCTTCGACCTCGCAAAGAAGGCGAAGCAGACTCTGTATCTAACAGACAATGCGGGAGAAATAGCATTTGACACTCTGCTGATCCAAGAACTCAAGGCGTTAGGAACGCAGGTTACAGTAGCAGTGAA
>CP070828.1:425482-430467 GCA_020344715.1 Candidatus Bathyarchaeota archaeon
ACGCCTCAATTCTATCAAGATAAGTATGTCCAGGAAGTTCTTCACGATTCGTTCATTCATCTGCCTGAGAAGCTCTGTTTCCACGTAGCCACCGAAGATACTTCTAGAAGAAAACTCCATATAGGTTTTGTGTTCCCACACTATATTATTACAATATAGATGAAAAACAAAAACGAAGGAGGTGAGAAACTGCAGGCTAAAGTCGCATTGTTGCTTGTCCTTCTGGTCTTCGCTCTTGCTCCAGTAGTTACAGCTCTGACCACAGCTTTCATCGCACCCACGTACAGCTCGATCAACTACACCAAACCAACTAGCTGCAACATTTTCTTTGATGCTCAGCCGATGGGGGATCCAGTCGATGATCCGTTTCCACCAGGCATGGCATGGTAACGACGTATCTGGAGTTCCCAAAATCTTAAGGGAGTGAATACAGTAAATACAATTCGGCACCAAAGTAGGATCACGAGGCTCAACACATGTCAAGCCAGTTTGACTTGCTCGATGCAAGATTATTGGAAAACCTAGGAATTCACGGTCCACGAAACATAACGGCTCTAGCAAGAACACTAGGCGCCCCAACCGAGACCGTACGAAAGAGACTGCAACGTATTTGCTCCCGGAACTTTTTGAGGACCCACGTAAATATCTACCATACCAATCTCGGGCTCAAGAAAGCAGTCGTTTTCGCAGAGGCGATTCCGGGATATGAAGATACGCTTTTTGAAGCGTTGCAAATCAACAGTTTTTGGATTTATCTAAGCAGATGCTATGGCATTCATGAAGGTTGCATTGGCGTCTACACTATTCCAACAGATCATTGCGTCGACTTCGAGCTGTTTCTCCGTGAACTAGAACAGCTAAACATAGCGAGAAAAATTGACTTCTACTGGTCTACATGCTTTAAGACCGTCAACTTGAAAAGAACCTGGTTTGATTCTGAGGCCAGATCTTGGAGTCTTCTATGGGATAAGTGGGTTGAGGAGATACCGACAAAAGGAACGCGGTTGCCGTTTACGTTGATTGATCCTCTCGATTTTCGAGTAGAAGGAGACAAAACTGACGTGTTAATCCTCAAAGAGTTAGAGAAAGATGCAACCGTTTCGTTCACAAAGATGGCGAAGATGCTGGATATCTCTCCCCAATTGGTCAGATATCATTTTTATGAGCACCTCGTGAAACGAAACCTCATTGAGAGTTTTCAGATTATTGTTCCGCCCTTTGATCGAGCAATTTCTGATATGTTCTTTTTCATCTTTCGATTTGACACCGGGGAGAAACTTGCCAAGTTTGCGTTATCTCTGATGGATAAGCCATTTGTGTACACGCTGGGCAAGATCCTGAAGGAGGACTCCCTGGTCGCCAACCTCTATATGCCGAAGTATGAGTTTCGAAAGTTCATCGACGCCTTGTCCCATTTGGTTCAGGCTGGGAGTCTCCAGAGCTATCTTTACGTGATTCAGGACCTCGACAAAACGGTGCGTCAGACGATTTCGTACGAGTATTTTGAAAAGGGAAGCTGGATTTATGAGCACGAAAAGCATATCCAGCGACTCGTAGATCTAGCAGAGCGCAATAGGCTTAAGCGTCCTGTTGTGGCATAGCGCAGTTGAGGTGTAAGAGTTCAGACGGATCATAGCGGTCACTGGTACGCCTTGCGTTGGGAAGACCGTTGTTTCCGCCTTGTTGGCGTCTCGGATAGATGCTTTACGTATCGACCTGGGGAAACTCGTTAGTCATGAGAAGCTCTGGAGCGGTGTGGACAAGACCAGGGAGACGCTTATTGCAGATATTCCAAGACTGTCGATGCGAATTCAAGAGTTGATTGAGGAGTCAAAGCGCGACATTGTTTTGGACAGCCACTATGCTTTTGATGTTGTTCCAGCGAAGACTATTCACGTTGTTTTTGTGTTGAGGCGCGACCCCGACGAGTTGCGAGAGTTTATGCGGAAACGGGAACTCCAAGGAAAGAAACTGAAGGAGAATCTGGCTGCGGAAGTTTTAGACGTGTGTCTTTTCAATGCTGTGGCTGTTTCTGGTGTGGATAACGTGAGTGAAATCGACTGCACTGGTAAAGAAACTGAGACAGTTGTTGAGGAGATGATTGCGGTTTTGGAAGGCAGAGCGCCTCGTAGAGTTGGAATAGTGGATTGGTTGGGAAAACTCGAGAGAGAGGGGCGATTGGAAGAGGTTCTTGAAGACTTTTAACTTCTGTTTCTAGCCTAGCCTTCCCATGATGGCTCGCCTTGTCAATAGGATGAGGCCTCGACGATTGGCGTACGCTTTGGCGTGCCCGCTGAACTTTTCGGCGATCATTATGGGATTGGGTAATCCTACGTCTTCTGCTGCCTTGTCCATGTTGATCACCATGTTGACTCCGACGGTTCGTTTCCATTCTCTGAGCCAGACGAGTTTCTGCTCTTTTCCTCTTTCGACGAAAAGGTCAAACCTGCGTGGCAGCCCGGAGGAACCTTCGCGAACTGCGTCTTGTTCAATCTTGTAGCCCTTTTGCCTGAAGTATTTGAGGGCTAAATCCATGAGGGCAGCTCTCATAGGGTTGTCATCTGTTACATCAAATAACGTGTATTAAGGAAAAAGCTTTCGATTGCTTCTGGATTGTCGCGCGCATCATTCGGGTATTTCTGGGAAAAGAATTTTTTTGGTGCTAGCTCTGCAATTCGGGCATTCTTGTCTACTCGTAGCGTAGATGGTCTTGCAATATGGGCATTCGATTCTAGTCATTTCAGTGAAGTGTTTGTCCATTATCTCCATCCTCTTTTCCTGCAACTCTTTCTTGCTTTTTAGTTTCGTGGTTTTGAATGTGAACCATAATGCAGCGATTGTTATGGCAATGAACATAGCGGAAAAGATCAGAATTATTTGCCAAGCCGACGTTGCCGCCATTTGCTTCATCCTGACCAGAGATCTGTCTGTTTCACGTAGTCACACATTCAACGTGTTTCTTCAACCTGTCTCTGGCTAATGGAGACTTAGCCTTTATGAATCGTCAATTAGGACTCGAGGTAAAAGTGGTGTCGGCGTGCGTGCGCATGCTTTGTTTGATCGGCATAAGGCTTATAGGTGCCCTGTGACTGTTGATGAGAACTTAATGCTGTGCGAAGGCGAGAAAACGAAAGCTGAACTGCTGTATTTAGCTGAATGCTGTCTGGAGAAGCGGGCAGTTTTCTGAGAGGTCGTGATCATGGAACAAGTTTTTCTCGTAATTGCCGCAACTTATGCCGTTTCACTTGGTGCAGGTCTTCTGCTGGAGAAGTATCTAAGAATGCCCTGGATGTTCGCAGCTTTGTTCTTCGGGATGGTTCTCTCTTCATTCAATCTCTTTGAATTGACATTGGAAGGAGAAGCTTTTCGGGTATTCGCCAACCTAGGAATGCTGTTCCTTCTTTTCATGATTGGCTTCAGCTTGGAAACCGGAAAAATAAGGAAATTCGGAAAGGAAATCTTGAAAGGCTCAATATTCGTAATAGGTTTTGAAGCTCTCACTATCAGCTCTCTTCTGTATTTCGTCTTTCCTGCAGATGTAAGTAACTCTCCGCTGATTGCAATCATTACTGCGCTCTCCTTCGCGACGGTTGGAGAAGCGATTCTCTTGCCGATTCTAGCTAGGTTCAGAATTGTCAAAACAGCATTTGGCCAATTGACCCTTGGAATAGGAACTGTCGACGACATTCTTGAAGTGTTGAGTCTTCTCCTAATTCCATTTTTGCCTACGTTTCTACCAAGAACTCAAATCCAAGGGTTTCCAGACCCTCTGTTGGTTTTGCTGGACTTGGGAGCAGTGTCGTTGCTGACTTTGGTTTTGGTGAAGGCCGGACCTAGGATACGAAGAATGCTCAGTAATGGGTCAAATTTTGAGTTTCTTCGCCCTCTTCTAATCTTGCTCGTGTTCTCGTTGTTTATCGTCCTGGGTGGATTTGTTTTTGAAAGTCTCGCAGCCGTCAGCGCAATTTTTGGGGGTATCGTTGCCAGATCCTTACTGCCGAAGGAGAAATTGCTGAGAGACGAACGGGCTGTTAACTTCTTGGGGTACGTCTTTCTTTCGCCGCTTTTCTTCCTGAGTATCGGGGTGCATGTCTCTGTAGCTTCGATTGCCGTCTATCCACTGATGATTGCCCTCATATGGGTCGTCGCAAAAGGGTCAAAACTTCTGGTATGCTATTCGCTCTTTCGCAAGATGCTGGGAACAAAATACTCGTTACTGCTGGGGTTGGGGCTTAGCGTGCGGTTCAGCACTAGCCTTATTGTACAATACGTTCTGCTCAATTCTGCCCTCATCTCGCTCTCTTTATACTCCGCCCTTGTAGCTACAGCCGTATTCATGAAGCCAGTTATATTGGGTGTACTTTCGTGGGCTCTTTCTAGGGGAAAACCTCCATAGAAACCTGCACAGATGCTGCAACAATTCCATCGGTGGCACGCGTGCTGGTCTATTCTATCTCTAATGTGACGATTTTCTGGGGTTTGGGGCTCAGATTTTGACCCTACGCGCGCGGATTCGAATCTCAAACCGCACCTAAACTCTTAGAAGTGAAAGAAAAGAGATAGCGGTGCCCAGTGGATTAATATGGAAGCTACGATTGAGATCAAACCTGCTTTTCGAGTGCTCGGGATCATGAAACGAGGTAAAGATGGAACGAAGTTTATCCCCCCATTGTGGGACAAATTCTTCAAACAACATCATGAAAAGACTAAAAACCTCAGGAAATCGAATGCGAGTTATGGAGTGATGAAAAATTATGATTCACAGACAAAAGAATTCGATTATCTTGCAGGGTTTGAAGTGGACCCTGATACTAAAGCTCCTGAAAAAATGACAATATGGAATATACCTAAACAGACCTACGCTACGATCGCCTGTACACTTCCAACGATCACGAAAGCAGTTGAGTTCTTTCAAAAACAATGGATACCTAATCAAAGTTATCAACCTGCTGAAGGACCAGAATTCGAATATTACCCTGAAGAAT
>CP070828.1:430567-435270 GCA_020344715.1 Candidatus Bathyarchaeota archaeon
CCAAACACAAGAAAGCAGATGAAAGCAACGCTGATTTGACGCCCCAGGTTTCATAGTCGAGCCCACCGTCTTCGGTCTATTTGGCTGTAGCTCTTTTCTTTACCAGGGCAGGGACGGAGTCTTTTCTAGATTCTATGCTGAAAAACATGTGCGTAAATCCTGCCAATCTCATTCTATCCATCGTTTCCCGGTCGATTGTATCTACCCTTAGGGGGCATTCCCACTCTCTCGTGCGTCGTTGAGTAATTTCACTCGCGTGCTAACGTTGGTATGTCGTCTTTCTCATTCTCTTCTCTTCGCGACGTATACAATGGCTGTAATAGCTATTCCTGCGCCGGCGCCAGCGAAAATATACATCGAGTATTGGCTGAAAAGAGATGGAGGTTCAACCGTGAATTTTAGGGATGGACTGGAACTTCCGTAGAGCATGTTGTTTCCTTCAAAGACTGCTTGGACATGCCAGTCGACTTCAGCTGGAGGCTTAAAGCTAGCTGTGAAAGTGCCGTTGGCAATGGCGTTTGCGGTCTGCTGAAAGGTTCCATTCGTAGAAGTATAGATCAAGGTTATAGACACATTTTCACTTGGCGGCGTTATTAGCCCAGTTACAGTTATGTTTTCTCCGATGAGAACTGCCCCAGCTTCCAGAGTTATGTCCAGCTGAGAAGCGTACTTGACGGTGTAGCTACCGTTGCAGGTCAAAACGTTTTCTAGAACATCGACACCTTCAACTTTGTATTTGACAGTTGTGCCAGCCGGCTGACCAGGAATAACAGCAATGGACGTTCTGTTGTCAATTAGCTCCATGCTCAGAGCTGTCAAGTTCTTCCAGTCGTCAACAGAATAGTAGAAAGCGATACTTGTCAAATCAGTGATGTTGGAAACAAACGTGAGGGTCGTCTCGTTGTCAGGATACACAAGCAAAGGAGGATTGACGGGCTTCAAGCATGCATTTCCAAATTCAGTCTTAACTAGGAACTCTATCTTTCCAGTTCCTTCCTCTCCTACAAGGACGAGATGATAGAGACTCTTGCCCTGAAGAGACGACGTGTAGTTTACCAGCATGTTCTCCCCGTAGAATTCGCAGCTTGCAGAGGCCAATCCTCTAAACTCCGTGCTTTCAAGGTTGTATCCACCATAAATGCCAGAGATGTCACCGTAGAGGCCTTGTTCCCAAGCCAGAGGAACACCATTCAGTATTTCTCCTGTACCGCCTTCAGGGTTGGACATTAGGAAAAGCCTAGCCTCGTACATGTCAAGAGTCTCTGGAACCTTGACCCAAACTTCAACATGTGGACTTTCAGTGACGAACTCAAACGCCCAACTCGTTTTAAAGAGAGGCGTATCGTTTTCTTTGCCTTCGATGACGACTTCATGCCACTCGTTACACTTCACATCTTCGATGTTCATCAACGTTGCAGACCGGGACGCATTGCTTTCTCGAGGGTCATTTCGTATGACAAAGCTGTAGTTCCCCGAATATTTGGGAACAAAGAACGGCTCATCAACTGTCGACCCTAGATGCTCAGGAAATCCGGTCGATTCGGTATGGTAGCCTTCAAGGTGACCCAATGGATCGTAGACGTAAATGTCGTAGTCTGTTGAAGGATTAGAACCAAAATCTACCCACTCGCCATAACAGTAGACGTGATAGGATCTATTCGCAATTAGAGGGTAAACAACCGTCCAATTAGCTCCCACGGGAATTTGCGATTGGTTCAAGTAGACCGGAAACATAGGCTTCTCAACAAACGTCCAGTTCCCATACGGCGGCACATCAACAAAATCATGAACATAGGTTTCCAATTCTGAAGTGCCTCTAACGCCATTTGGAACGCATGAACCCCCCTCCAGCATGAAGACCACCAGTGTTAGAACTAGAACAACCGCAGTTCTTCTGCATATCCGCGAAGCACGATCTGTCTTCATGTCTGAACTGCCCGCTAGAATGCTCAACCTGTTCAGCAATAATTGTTATGAACTGGAAATATAGAGTCTGAAAACTAGAGCGAGTCAATGCTACCCTTATGGCTATCACGTCTGCTAGACAACTTGCACACGCTGTGTCCTACAAGAACCGCTGCTCTTTCCATCCTATTACGACAAGAATAACTCCTACGCTTACTATCAAGCGCCGTGCGCGTGGCCAGAGCAAACAACAGGTCGTTGAATTTAGCCTTTTTCACCGACACGATCAGCCAATCTTTCAAGAGCTTTGATAGCTGCGTCCAGTTTCTCTATCATCTTCTCCCTTTCTTCATCTGTGAGCTTTGGCAATCTGACACCGACACGTAGACGTCGGAGCCGCCGCACTATACGGTTTTTGGAACACCCGCACAAAACGAAGAAATGTATACGTTCAACGATACAACCTCACCATCGGAACGCAGCGAGCACGTAAAACTGAAGTAAAAGATACAAGAGAAATGGTGTAACCGACATCGCTACATGAAGGTTGTGGAATTGCACATCCGAACACTCGCAGCTATTCTGATCTGGCTTGTCGCAGCATTACTCATTTTAAACGTAATGTTCAAATCAGGATGGATATTGCTGATATCCGTTATCTTGATGATAACGGCAATAGTGATCTATTTCCTCCCCAGATTAAAGAAACAACAGAACCAGAAAGCCAAGCTTTTCTGACTCGTTTGCCTTTAGAGCGGTTTCAACAGGTGCCAAGAAGTGTCAGGGAAGCTTCAAATGCAGTTATCATAGATCAAACGAGAGAGCGGCTGAAACAGCAATTTTCTTTGTTGCACACGCAATTATCCCTGCAACAATAGCAGAGAGAAACCTGAAGCTACCGCCACAATCACAATGTACACGATTGCTGCTAGAAAGGCTGAAGGGAGAGATTCAAGCCAGCCTGTTTCATGGTAGTGCTTCAGTAGCAAAATCCAGCTGATCACTGCAAACACTATCCCAACATCCATGATGGGAATAGAACTGGGCATAAGAGGCGCAGCGAGAGCGAAAGCCGAAGCTATTGCTAGACCCGAGAATGAAACCACGAGACCTCTCCTGTAAAAGGTGCGTCTGGTAGAGCTTCCAGTGAAGATGCTGGAAAAAAAGAACGTCAAAATGACTAGGCTCGGAAAGAAAGAGAGAGCCACTAGCATGAGTATTGGCAAGGACAACACGAAGGTACCTCTCCAATTATGGAGTATCACGCTCAGGTTGCTTGAGTCGAGTTTGACAATACGGGCATACTAGAATGTCATCAGGCAAGTTTGACAAATCCTTGGCGCATTCCTGGCAAGTCCTTTCTTGCTCTTCGAGATCATCTGCATCTTTGGCTTTTGCGAAGCCCGTTTCCTCCTTCAGCTTTGCAACGTGTTCTTCAGCGTTCCTCATTATTTTTCGAATTTCTTCCAGCGATGAAGAAACCCTACCAAAGACATCTTGTCGCGCTTTGATTCCCTCACTCACAAGATACGCCACAGCTTCCGAACGTGTACCGAATAACTTGGCCTCAATTAAAGTGTCGATCAGTTTCAGCTCTTCGTTTCCAATACGCGAGGCCACAACGTTTGATCTACTAGTTGAGACCGAGTGTATCATTGGAGGTGGGGGTGGTAGAGGCGGTACAGCGGGAGGAGACTGTCCTTCAGATACGCTGGCTTCTGCTTGGTTTTTCCAATCTCTGAATCTTTGCCTGTATTCCTGAATGGCTTGATGGTATTTTTGCTTCCACTCTCTGATTGATGTTTTGTACCAATCTTTCCAATTCGTCCATTCATCTTTGCTCATCTTTCTTATCCCCATACATGTAAATCATTTACACACGTGTTATTTAGTTACGTAAACTGTTTACGTATATTTAAGTGTTTCGTTAGACGCACACGCAGAACCATTTCAACAATGATCAAACATTCTATTCGCCCGAAAACCAACCTTAATCATAAATAAAGCCCAGAACAAACATAGTATAATAGACAAATTCACAAGGTGATACGCGATCAAAGCAGAAAAACGCCTGAAAAGGATCAAGCTTCCCGCCTACCTGAAGGCAAGATACCTGACAATCGGTCTCGTCCTTGGAGCCCTATGGGGCCTTCTCTCAACAACACTCTTCGTTACGGTGGGAATGTTTGGAAACGAAGACCATCCCTACAATTGGCTTTTCCAAATCTTCCAGAACTCCGTGCACACGGTATGGTTTAGAACAGTTTTTCTGCCTTTCTTGTTGTCATTTGAAGCAGGATACGTGTTTGCAATCTTAGGCTCCACTCCGGTTGGAGCAGTAATAGGCGTAGTGATGGGAGCCATAACTTCGGTCTTGAGCTACATGCGAATACCAAGCAAGACGGAGTGAACAGCACTGGCTTCGAGACCCCTACTGCGTTTTGCCCATTCAGTTCTTCCATGTGCCCCCTAAATCCATGATCTTTCAGGAGAGCTCTCCTTCTTTCATGCGCAAGTCATATGTGTCTCCAGCTGATACCTAATTTCACTACAGGCAACAGGAGAGTTGCACTTTGAAAAGAGAGTTTTGGCGCACCAAGCGTTTCGCAATCCTACTTGCCACGATCATTCTGATTCCCGCTTTGTTCTTGCTTGCCCTAAGAATCGACTTCGCTCTTCAGGAACAAGCAAGAGAAGATGCCGTCCTTGAATATTTCTTGGAGCAGGAAGGAATGCCAGAAGCTTTCGCTCAACTCAAGCAACTCACACAACGAAACTCTGTCGTGCTCTGCTGGTGG
>CP070828.1:435370-439841 GCA_020344715.1 Candidatus Bathyarchaeota archaeon
ACACCCGGCCTCCGCGAACGAGGGCATTAGGCAACGTCACCGCCTCGGCTTTCCCCTTAGAGGGGACTAAATAGCCCGAGAGCGCATGATACCATATGGTGTCGGGTGGTAACATGAGAATTAAGAAATCAACTTGCCTGTATCTGGATGCCGAGGTCGTGGAGACCGCCAGGCGATTGGGCCTGAACGTCTCCAGGGTCTCCGAGAACGCGCTGAAGGAAGCAGTAAGACGACTAAAGGGCACGAAACAAGAAGATAGCCTCAGGAGCCAAGATAATTCTGAGGGCCGGGACCGGGATTCGGACCCGGGCGCCGGGCTCCACAGGCCCGTAGGCTAACCAGACTACCTCATCCCGGCCACTTTTTGACTGATTCCGTCTACTTTTTCACGTTTCCTTGTTATTACGTTTTCTAAGGAACGCGAATCCGTCCTTCTGGCAGACGTGGTCGAAGTCAACTTCTAGGAGGCGTTTGACTTCTTCAGGTTTGTGGCAACTTTCGTGAATTCATCACGTGCGTATCCAATTTCGACGCGACTGGCCTGAATCAAGGAGAGTTGTCGCGGTTGCGTCTGCGTGTTGTTGTGAAACGCCGTAGCGAAAGAAGCAACAACAAGTGAAAGGTGAAGGTGGTTTGGAAGCAGTCGGTCCTACGAGCCACCGGACTACTTCTAGCCTAAGACAAGCGCGTGCGTGTCAGCGCAAGCTCATGGGTCTCTTCTACTGCAAAGGTCGATGGCGCGCAATGATCTGTTTCTAGTTGAAATATTAATATTACATTTTAATACGTCATGTGTTCAATCATACTCTTGGCGAATTTCATGTCCGAAGACTCGTCTTTGCTGGATCCGGTTGTCGTCGAATCGCAGCTGAAAGGAAAAACACTGATAGTATACTGGCACATGTTGCGGTCTCCACGCTCCAAAACTGGAGTCAGAGAGATCCAGCGCACACTTGGCTTTTCAAGCCCGAGCGTAGCCGCACATCATTTGGATAGACTCCTTTCGCTTGGCTTGATAGAAAAAACAGGAACCGGCGAGTACTTCTTGGCACAAGAGGTTAAAGTGGGCTTGCTTCGATTCTTCACACGACTCGGTCGATTTCTCGTTCCACGTTACCTGTTCTATTCTGTTTGGTTTTCAACTATGCTGACGGTTTACATCATATTCTATGGTCACACTTTCAGCATCCACAACATTGTTGCCTTGATTTTCGGCATTGCGGCTTCGCTTGTTCTATGGTTTGAAACCGTTAGGCTTTGGAGGGAAAAGCCGTTCTGATTCAGAAAATCAGTGTTCTAAAACGTGGACTTAAAAGCGGGATGAAACTTAAAACTTGATGAGAACGTGGCCATCATGAAAAAGATGCTTGCATACGTACTTGCCGCCGTTCTGCTTGGAACAGCTGCAATGATGGCGCCTTTTGGATTATTCATCGGGCAAGTTGATGAGAAATACAGTAATTTTCCGCCAACCTTAACTGAGGACACACGCAGTTTCTCCGCAGAGCTCGAAGAGAAGCTTGGCCTATCACCGGCAACGTATCCTATTGACATGCTCTACATCGGGGGTATGCTAGTTTCAAGTTTCGCCGTAGCCCTAGGGGTCAGGCGCTTTTCCACGAAAAGAGCTGTCTCTTGACACCCATACGTAGGTGTACTCTGCTCTCAATCTGTAGATCATCGAGAATCGCCACACCATGCTTTCCTTCGCTTACATGCTGAGAGACGTCGAGAAACGCCATTCTTTCATCTCAAATATTATATACAAAATGCACACATAGCGACAAGCTTGAATGGGGAACACAAATGAACAAAGCTGAGGCGGTTTTCATATCTCTGCTGCTAACAGGTTTGACTGTGTCAATCATCACGGGTTCAGTGCAAGGAGCATCAATAGAACCAATGACCAGCTGGACCAACTACACGTTTATGGGATATGACTCATTCTACGACAAAGACGTAGTCGCCTATGAAGCTGAATCCGCCGCCATGTTGGCAGTGAATGTGAAGAACGATTTCGGCAGTCGCATCAACGTTTCAGTTGTTGGAATAAGTTTTGACTGGCTAGAACCAGATGACGGTTGGTACAACTCAACTCAAACGAGCAGCGAAAACCCGATCACATTAGAAGACGGCGACACTGTGTATTTCACCGTCAATTTCACAACTCCCAGTGTAGATGTAGCACACACTGTGCCTCATGACTACACGATATATGTCGAATTTGTCAACGCGACTGACAGTTCAGCTGATGTCGAACTTTGGCAGACCCGCCGGGCTGATTTATATGGAGATAGTGGCTATTTTGTTGTTTTCTCCGTCGACCAAGTGAAATCGAGACAAATGGATCAGATGATCACAGGAATCCAAGCGCCAGTCTGGAATAGCACCAGCGGAGTTTTGCTCTGGCAGAGGGCTATGAATGAATCGAACACTGCAGACTACTATTACGCTCTAGGCGATTTCATCGAAGCTCGTGTTCATTATGGAAAAGCGCTGAGGCTGATCGACGAAGCATTTACGCATGAAGAGAGCAAAGGAGAGGCGTTGGAAGAAGCCCAAACAAACGCTGTAGATGCTGAAGCGAAAGTAGCTGAGGCTTGGGCCAACTTTGCCAACGGCTTGTCCAACATGTGGACGCTAATCGGCGTTGCATTGGTCATCTTTGCGCTCGGATACATCATCCGTGGACTCACAGCGCTACGAAGGACACCAGCTCTTCAGTGATCTCTTTCTTCAGTAGATCGCTAAAACACGTGATTCTTCCAAGAATCTTCGGTTGTTCAACAGATTTCAGTGTTCAACAATCGCTTTGCGGGCAAATGAAATGTATCCTGTATGAGCAGTCATCAAGGTCTCTGGCCGCGTTTTTCCTCGAGCAACCTGCAGTCTTCGGACGAGACACTCCACAGTTTCAACATCCACAAAACCATTTTCCTGCAAAGCCTCAACTGTTTTCACAACTTGATCGATGGTTGGACTGAACGAAACGAGAGCTCCGCCTCCTTTCAGGGCTGAGTAGGCATGGGAGATGACAAGCCATGGGGTTGCCAGATCCAGTATCACGGCGTCTATCTCGCTTTCATCGATGCCTTGACAAATGTCTTGGTTTTTGATGTCAACATATTCAGCAAGTCCAGACCGCTTCAAATTCTTAGATGCTGTTTCAATAAACTCGCTTCGAACTTCGTAGCTGTAGACGTGACCCTTTGGCTTAACATAGAACGCCAAGGCGCTGGTCAAAGCTCCCGTTCCCGTTCCAGCCTCCACAACAAGACTACCTGGTCCAACCCCGCTAAACATGACGATGAGTGCGATATCTTTCGGGTAGGTTATCTGCGTCTTCCTGAGCATTTTGAAGATGTAGTCACGGATGGCTGGTTTCAAAGCTACGAATTCAGTATCCATGCTGCTTCTTAAACGGGCTCCATAGTTCTTGCCGATGAGATCTTCAAGGTGAACGTAACCCTTGTGCGTATGAAAGCTCTTGTTCCGTTCCACCTTTACCAAAAAAGTTCTCTTTCGGCTAAGATAAAGCAGAACGTCGTCGCCTTCACGTATCGTCTGAGCCAACGCTGAATCATCTCACTGGTCTGAAGCATTAGGCCACACAAGGGCGTTGTCGAACTGGTGCTCAAGGCGTATATTTGAAAGGATGTTTAGCACGATTCTTATTCTCCAAGATCTCTTCAGTAGTTGGCCTGCCCTCCATAGCCCTACGTATGGCATGACGCATCGCCTTGTAGTTGTTGATATAAACTCGTTGGCGATCAACTGCAGTGGGATGGACAAAGACATTGACAATAATTACCAAATCGTCGACCGCCGTTTTTGGTATGATTCCATCGGCCAGGCTGTCTGCTACGGCTTTAGCTACAGCCGCTTGCGCTGGACCATAGATCATGCTGGCTTGTCTCATGCTTCGTATAGTAACTGTAGGAACAATCAGCGTTACGGGCTTAACTGCCAGATTTGGCTCCAAAATCGCTAGAAGAGGTTCATGTCCAGGCGCCGGAGCAGCCTTGGCTTTGGCATAGGCTTCGCCGATCGGGCCATCCTTTTTACCTATGAGTAAGTCGATGTGCGCGACTGCTGAGTCTTTACCAGCTAGCGCCTCTCCTATACGAAGATGAAAATCCCGAATGATTTTCGGGGTAATATCAATGGCGGCAAATCGTTCTTCCAGGACTTTCTTGTCGATTTCGAATTTAATGGGCTTACGAGTTATCTTCCCGTTTTTCTCTAAGTCCAACCGAAGTTCCTCTCGTTCTTCATAGGTGAGTTCGCCTCCTTCACTTAATGGCAGTCTAACAGGTCCAACTTTCATGCCCATCATGTTCAACGCCGCTTTTGTACCCACTGGCCCACTTTTCGCAACAATTCTGGCTATTTTCTGAATGTTATACTGAATTTCACGGGCTGTCTTAAGATCGCCTTTTTCAACTGCGTTTGAGATCTTGATCCAAAAGTC
>CP070828.1:439941-449375 GCA_020344715.1 Candidatus Bathyarchaeota archaeon
CACAGGATCTTCTGGGAAATGCCAAACAACGCTGCGCGCGGGGGACAAGCTTCGAACTTGAGGATTACAAGGCCAATAGGACGCGCGCTCAAATTGCGCAAGCCGTCTATCGTCTAGTGAAGAGTCGGCAAGGTCACTATATGTATGCTCACTCCAATTGCTATTCCGACCAGGATCATCTGAACGACTAGAATGTTCAGCATGAAAATGGTCGAATAGCTGATGACTATCCATAACAATGTCAGAGTAAAGATCTTGGTCTTCAACGGGATTCCCTTTCCTTCCTGATAGTTTCTGATGTAGTTCCCAAACCATCTGTTGTTGAGCATCCAGTTGTGCAATCGCTCTGAACCTTTGTAGTAGCAAGCTGCCGAAAGCAGTAGAAAAGGTGTAGTTGGCAGAACAGGCAAGACTATTCCTATGCATCCAAGCCCAAGAGAGACGGTGCCCGCCAATACAAAGAGACCCTTTCTGAATTTGCTTGGTTCCAATCTCTTCCGCACCGAGCGATGGGCACAGGAACATTGATTTTCCTTCATGCAATCAAGGCTCTCTTATTCTCAGGTGCTTAATAGGCCTACGCGCGTGAACAAATAGGTTTGCTATGTCTGATTATAGAAATTTTCACGGGCGGTCTCAGCTTGCGAACAACCAATTCTTATTTATTCGGTTATGGTGTAGGATTACCGTAAGTGTGGAGGCCAAGCTTGAGCAACGCTAAACGGACTTCGCTGCAAAGGTTTCGTTTGAAGAGGGCACTGGATACGCTGGCTCATAAAGAGGGAAGAGGCACTGAGTTGGTTTCGCTCTATGTACCACCAGGCCGCCAAGTGAGTGATGTTGTGACCACATTGAAGCAGGAACGGGGAACAGCATCCAACATTAAATCAGACACGACGCGAAAGAATGTCCAAGATGCCATAACGAAAGTAATGCAGCGCCTGAAACTTTTCCGCGGAATCCCTGCGAATGGTCTAGTCATTTTTTCAGGAGCCATTCCCCAAAATGGCCCTGGGAGTGAACGTGTAGAGACCTACGTAATTGACCCGCCTGAACCCATTCATATATGGTTGTACCGATGTGACAACCGATTCCACACTGAGCATCTGCGGGATCTGCTTAAGGAAAAGGAAACCTATGGGATTCTGGTAATCGATGCTACCGGGTCCGCTCTTGCAACGCTTGAAGGCAACCGTCTTCAGGTCGTAAAGGAAGTCACGTCAGGAGTGGCTGGGAAGCATAGGGCTGGTGGACAATCAGCGCGACGATTCGAGCGGTTGAGAGAAGCCCAGCTTCTAAGCTATTTTAAACGTGTCGGACAACATGCCAACAAGGCGTTCTTGTCTCTGCCGAACTTGAAAGGATTGATAATTGGCGGACCAGGATTTACCAAGAACGAGTTTGAGAAAGGAGATTTTCTCAATTATCAGCTGAAAGACAAGATCATAGATACGATTGACACCGCCTACGTAGGCGAACAGGGAGTCCAAGAAATAGTCGATGAGGCACCAGACATTCTGCAGAAAGTGCGTTATGTAGAAGAAAAGCGCATCATGCAACAGTTTCTGTACGAGATTGGACATGACACCGGTTTGGCGACCTACGGCGAAGAAGAAGTGAAAAGAAGCTTGAACATCGGGGCAGTGAAAACCTTGATCCTATCAGAAGACCTTGATCTTGTTAGAGCTACTGTCAAGTGCACCAACTGCAACTATCAGAAACAGGAAACTATGCAAAGTCAAGCGCTCCTGGCCTATGAACAAAGCCTTACAGGACAATCATGTCCAGAATGCAAAACGCAGACCCTGAACCTCACAGAAACAAAAGAAATCATCGACGACCTAGCCGAGTTAGCGGAGCAAGCTGGAGCAGAAGTTGAGGTCATATCCGGTCAAACCGAAGAGGGACAGATGCTGAAGAAATCCTTCGGCGGCATAGCCGCGGTTCTCCGCTTCAAACTTTCAAATTAGTATTCTGCAACGAACCTAATATTTGGGTAGTCTCGTACTTCTTTACCGCTTCCTTTCTGCGCCAAGATTTTGATCGTGTCTATTTTACAGGTTCCCGTGATACTTTCTTGAGCCAGATCGAGATTGCGAGCGTTCTTGTCTGTGCTAGCGAAGATGGTAACATCTTTGATAGGAGAGTTTAGTGGCTTCTTTCTTTCAGCTTTGTCTCGGCGAATCTCTTCAATCACGGCTATTACCAGGTCTCCGCATTTTTCAGCTTCTTCATCCATCGTTTTCTCGTCTAGAACTGGCCACGAAGACACGTGAATGCTCGAGTGTCTCTTGTCTTCTGCATAGAGAGTCTGGTAAATCTCTTCGGTTACATGCGGAATAATTGGTGCTAGCAACTGGAGAAGCCGGTAAATAGTCAAGTAAAGTGTGTGCTGTGCCGCTTTTCTCTTGGACTCGCCATAAATTTCTGGCTGGTAAAGCCTGTGCTTTATTGCTTCAATATAAGAGTCACAGAAAGTGTGCCAAGCAAAATTGCGAATCTCTTCAGCTGCAAGGTTAAACTGGCATACTTCCAGCGCCGAAGTAGCCTTTTGGACAACGTGTGCCAACTTGCTCAACAGCCATCTGTCCAAAAGCTCCAGTGTTACCTCTTCGGTTAGACTGTAGTCGTTCAGATGTTGACTGCCGAATCTAGCCGCATTCCAGAGTTTTCTGAGAAACCTCCGCCCATATTCAACATCAGCCCACCTAAAAGGAATGTCTGAACCTGTGGCGCCTCCACTTGCGGCCCACTGGCGGGCAGCATCCGCACCGTACTTACTGAAAACCTCCGGTGTCGCTACATAGTTGCCAAGCGACTTGCTCATCTTTCTTCCATCACTTCCCAAGGACATGCCGTTGATTAGACAACTCTTGTACGGTTTCTCATTGAAAAGAGCTAGATGACGAACCATAAGATAGTAAGCCCAAGTTCGGATAATGTCAACACCCGAAGGGTGAACATCTGCTGGAAAAAGCCGTCGCCAGTTTTTCTTGTCGGGCCACCCTGCATGAACAGCGCAACTTATAGAAGAGTCAAACCACGTGTCGAAAACGTCCTTTTCAGGTGCAAACTCTCCAGACCCACATTTTGGACAGCTTTCAATTCTCGGAGGTTGAATCCGCGGGTCGATTGGAAGCCAATCCGGCTCAGCGAGCACCTGGGTGCCGCAATTCCCGCAGTACCATATAGGAATTGGTGTGGCAAAGATTCTTTGCCGTGAGATTACCCAGTCCCAGTCAAGTGATTTCGCCCAGTCGATTAGCCGTGTTCTCATATGATCGGGATACCAAGTGATGTCCCAAGCGTTTTTCACCACATCGTCGGTTAGCTTGCGAGTCTCCATAAACCACTGTTCGCGATCTAAGATTTCAATCGGGGTCTTACATCGACTACAGACTCCGACTTCCTGCTGCAGGGGCTCCATCTTTTCCAAGAGCCCAGCTTTCTTCAGCTCCGCTGCCAGAGCTTTCTTGGCTTCTGTAGCGGTCATTCCAGCGTATTTTCCAGTATTCTGGTTCATTCTTCCCTTTTCATCGATGCACATTATGACAGGGAGACGGTGCTTTGCGACGCTTTTCACGTCGGCTTTGTCCCCATACGTACATACCATGACAACGCCTGTCCCGAACTCAGGATCCACCATTTCATCAGCTACGATGACCACTTTGCGTTCAGCGATCGGTACATTGATAGTTTTGCCGACGTAGGGTCTATAGCGGTCATCATTTGGGTTAACCGCAACTGTGACGCAGGCAGGCAGTAGCTCTGGACGTGTGGTAGCGATTGTCAGGTAATTTTCATGATCCAGTGGGAATCTAATGAAGTGAAGCATGCCTTCTCTGGCTTCATGTTCTACTTCAGCGTCTGCAATGGCGGTTTCGCATCTGGGACACCAGTTGACGGGATGAGTCCCTCGGTATATGAACCCTTTCTTGTAAAGGAGAATAAATGAGAGCTGGGTCCTTCTCCAGTAGTCAGGGTTCATTGTCTTGTATTCTGTTGTCCAATCGATAGAGCAGCCAAGCTGTTTGACAGCTGTTCTCATTATACCTATGTATTTCTCAACGAATTGCTCACAGAGCTTCCGAAACTTGTCCGGCGGCATGTCGGTCTTTTTGATTCCATAGTGCTTCTCAGTCTCTACTTCTGTGGGCAAACCGTGACAGTCCCATCCTTGAGGAAAAAAGACATTGTAGCCCCTCATGCGTTTGTAGCGAGCGACAATGTCGAAGTACGTCCAGTTCAGCACGTTTCCCATGTGGAAGTCACCTGATGGATAGGGTGGCGGCGTGTCAATGACGTAAGCGGGGCGTTTCTGGTCTTTGTCGTCAAAATGGTAGATGCCCATTTGTTCCCATCTTTTCTGCCATTTTTCCTCGATTGTGAGAATGTCGCATTGCTTCGGCAGAGTTTTCATTGTTTGCTGCCTCTTGTTGGATGGATTAACCGTAGGAATTAGATGGAGGGAATAATTAATGTTTAGGTGCTTCTTAAAAACGAGTCTAATCCTCGTGTCTCGCGTTTGTGCGTCTGAACTTCAATTTTTTCGCTTATGTTCAGGCACATTCCATCTTTGGCGGCGATTGTTGGCACGCCTGTTTGTTGCTGAATGAACTCGGCTTCGCCTGCTGGTCCTTTGAATATCATTTTCATGCCAAAATGAGTGAGTACGACCATTTCCGGATTCACTTCATTCACGATTTTAACGGCGTCTTCGCTGGTCATATGTCCCTTCCATGGACTTCCTGCCGGTCGCATGGCGCAGAGTAAGAGGAGTCTGACGTCTTTGTAAGGTCTTCCGACTCCCTGGTAGTATTCGGTATCCGAAGTGTAAGCGATATCGCCTACATCTTCAACCTCAAATCGAAACCCCACTGCGCTGGGATCTGAATGTTTTGCCTCAGCAGCAGTTATCTTCATATCATTTATGTCGAAGGAAACGCCAGGTCTTGCATCGACAACGAGCTCAGGCATAGTCTGGTGATACTTTGAAAGACATGGATCACAGTCTTCGTTACCCACCAACACGCTGTGAGCAGCAGCCAAGACGCCTCTTCGCTTGATCATCCCTCGAGTCATAGCTTCCACCAGAACTCCCGCGTCATTGCAATGATCAGGATGACAATGCGAAACGAGCACGCCAGTTATCTTCTGCGGGTCCAGTCCAGCCTTGATGGAATAGACAAGAGCGCCAGGACCCGGGTCAAGATGAATGTTAAAGTCCTTGGACGTGAGCCGGATTCCGCCTGTTCGCCGCGTTTGGGTTATCGTGGCGAATCTTCCACCGCCTGTTCCTAGAAAGACGAGTGCAATTTCTGTCATCAGCGCTTCACTCCTAGGGACACTAGCAGGATTGTTTATGTGTTTTCCGCTTTCTTGAAGAAGAATTTATTATTTGTACGCTTGTACAGTATGCGTGTGGGGTTTCACAGTGAAGCTTGTGCTTCGCATCGGCGGCTCGATTGTCGCTTCGCCATTTGACCCAGCTTTGCTAAGTGCCTATGCTGACTTGCTGATGAAGCTGAAACATGAGGGACACACAGTGGCGGCGGTTGTGGGTGGTGGCTCATTAGCGAGAGAGATGATTCGAGTGGCCCAGAAAATGCAGCTCAGAGAGCCAAAACAAGACGAAGTTGCAATCTCAGTTTCGCGTTTAGTTGCTCAACTTCTCCTCATGAAACTTGGTGACGGAGGAGCCGAGAGTGTCCCAACATCGCTCGAAGAGGCTGCCGACTCGATTAGCCACGGTAAGGTTGTGGTTATGGGCGGTCTAACACCTGGCATGACAACCGACGCGGTTGCCGCGATGTTGGCTGAGCAAATAGGTGCTGATTTGCTTGTTAAGGCTACTGACCAAGATGGAATCTTCACGAGAGACCCGAGAAAGCATCGTGATGCCAGAAAACTCGACGTTCTCAGTTTTGACGATCTGACCCAGTTTCTTGAAAGCAAGAAGCACGAAGCTGGAATTCATCAGATCCTAGATCCTGAAGCCGTACACATTCTGAAAAAGAGAAAGACCCGAACGATAATTCTTAACGGATTTGACCCTCGGACGGTCTCTCTGGCGGTGAAGGGCAAAAAAATCGGAACCGTGATTAGATAACTTGAAAGTCGGTAGCGCAGCAACGCATCTAAATGTGAATTAGATCTCTCCACAAAGACGGCCTAGAAAAAGCAAGTGATCAGGATATTTCTGTTTGGGATATATGCAAGACTTGAAAATAAGGTGTATATCAAGATTAACGATTCTATTTTCTTGAACAACAGTGTCCAGACCATATTGGTGCAGGTGCTAAAGTTGAAGAGAGAGAAATCGACAGAAAACTATTTTGGAGACGAAAGCGAGGTCATTCGAGGCAAAAAATGGAACTGGAACACATTCAAAACCACAGAGGACTATCCAGTTTCCCCTAACCTTCTTGATTGGGTAATTGGGCAAGAAAGAGCCCTCGGCGAATGCTATCTCTGCCTTGAAGAGTGGGTACATAAACTCAAACACCTCAAGAAAGAAAACTGGTATGAAAAATGGAAAGACCCGAATAAGGAAAAACCGACCTCAACTAAGGCTGCTCCTCCAGGTCCTTATCTTCTTTTGCTCGGAGACCCAGGAACGGGAAAATCCCTTATTGGAAGAGCGCTGGCCGCTCACCTGACCGAGCTATACGAGAGCCACAAGATACACCTTCAAGATGTAGTCTGCTGGCCAAATGACATCACTCCGAGCGAACCTAAAATCTCCTGCCATCCCGCCGGCGAAGCCAAACGGATAATCTTCAAACAGAAGCTGAAAGAAGCCAAGAAGCTGTTCCTAGTGAGAATTGGAGTAAAATTCGTAACCTATCTGCTGATAGCCATCGCTGCGATTTTCTTGTTCGCAGGGTTCTTCTACATATGGCAACAGAAACTCCATTGGGATGCAAACGAAATGACCATAACCGGCGAGACATTGCAGGCTTCTTATCAAAATAATTTTTCCAAATATATACTGGACTCATTTATCTCTATCGGGGTCACGACTTTCCTTCCAGCTGGAACATTGTTGATGTTCCTGATCTTGGTGAACATCATCGGACGTTTCGGGATCATGTCTGGCGCCAAAGGAATCAGTGGAGCCAAAGCAAGCAACGTGCCAAAACTGATAGTTGATAATGCAAGAAAAGTCGCCCCTTTCATAGATGCCACAGGTCATGGTTCTGCGCAGCTTTTCGGGAGCATAGCGTGGGATCCACTGCAGACCGGTGGACTGGGAACACCCGAACATCAAAGAGTGACTGCAGGCGACGTCCATCAAGCACACATGGGAATTCTCTTCATAGATGAAATAAAGAACTTGAAAGAAAATGGAGCCGTTACTCTGCTCACAGTCCTCGAAGACGGCCAGTTACCTATAACTCTGAGAAGTCGCTGGGATCAAGGTGCAACCTCAGCCATGGCCGTGGCTACAGAACCCGTTCCTTGCATGGACTTCTTGGTAGGCGCCGGAAACTTTGATTCAATCAGTCAAATTCACCCAGCTTTGATGGACAGAATCTATGGATATGGCAAGGTTGTTCGTATGAACAATTACATGCCGAACACGTTGGAGAATAGGCGCAAGTACGTTCAGTTCATCGCGCAAGAAGTGAAACGATTCCATCTGATTCCATTCAGTCGCGAAGCATGCTCGGAGCTGCTTGATGAAGGGCGACGAAGAAGCAACAAACGAGATGCGTTAACAACCAAGTTTCGACCTTTAATCGCCATTGTCAAAACTGCTGCGACTTTGGCGATGAATGAAAACCTGGAGGTTGTTGAGAGAAAACATGTAAACGAAGCCATAGAGAAACATTGCAAGACTATCCAGAAACAGATCCTAGAGCACTATGTCAGCGAGAGGGGACAACTTCTGGAAATCAGTCCTGAAGGAGAAAGGCTTGGACAAATCTACGGCCTGGCAATCATCAACGACCCTTACAGTGGTGAGATGACAGGAAACGTTTTGACAGTCAAAGGCTTCCTTGAAAAACGAAGTGACAGACTGGGGAACTCGTTGAAAGGTTACTACAAGGTGACCGGAACGGCCAAAAGCGGAAAGGAATTGATGATAGCAGACAGCATAGCCAAAGTCAGAAGCGTCATATTACAGAAATATGGCGTCGACATTGCCCAAGACTACTTCACTCATATAGACTTTGCCCAAGCCTATGGAGTTGACGGCCCAAGCGCAGGTGTAACCATGGCGATTCTCCTCTGTTCGCTAATCGAAGGGAAACCTGTCAGACAAGACGTAGCGGTGACTGGCGAAATCAACGTGGGAGTCGGCGGTGTAATTCAGGTGACGGCAGTGGGTGGTCTACATGAGAAAATCAAGGCCGCAGAAACTTGGGGCTTCAAGAGGGTGATCATTCCGGCTAAGAACTACAAGCATTCCATCGATACAAGAGATTATGAGATAGAAGTGATTCCAGGTGAAACGTTGGAAGACTACCTAAAAGGATGTCTCGTCGATTATAACCTTGAACAGCTTTACCCAGACAAGTTTCGCCACAAACCAGTCTAGAGTAATCTCTTCTGCTTTTCACCTGAAATAAGATTCGAAAGCCTAACGCCCACTAGCCTCACTTTTCTGTCACCGCGTAGAAACTCGTGAATCAGTTCACGTGCCGTCTTTTGAACATCTTCAAGTCGGTTAGTTTGAAACGGCAAAGTTCTGCCGTGAGTGTGAGTTTCGAAGTTTTCGTACCGAATTTTCACGGTAACAGTTTTGCAAGTGAAATTCGACTCCACAAGTTGTTTATGCACAGTTTCCGCGAGAGCATCTAAAGTTTCAAGAATGAAATCAACGTCTGAGGTATCTTCTTCAAAAGTTGTATCCCTACTCATCGATTTGATTTCCCACCGTTCCTGGACCTCGCTATGGTCAATCCCCTGCGCTGAAAGATACATCTGTCCGCCCCAGACGCCGAATTTTTCAGCAAGCATGGACGGGTCATAATTTGCGAGATCACCGATCGTTTCTATGCCAAGGGCGTTGAGTCTGCGCGTGGTCTTCTTGCCTACGTACAACAGCTTGTTAACGGGAAGCGGCGCCAGAAAAGCTTCTACATCTTTTTCTTCAACCGCGGTCAAGCCGTTTGGCTTCTCGAAGTCACTAGCTATTTTCGCCACTAGTTTGTTGGGTCCAATACCAACCGAACAAGTCAGCTTCTCATTTTTGTAAATTTCTGTTTTGATCTTTTGTGCTAGTTCGCGGGCGTCTTCAAAATCCTCAACCTTTGAACTTACATCTAGAAATGCTTCGTCAATGCCCCACTGTTCGAATTTGTCCGCATATCTCCGCAAGATCTTCATGATTCTGGAAGAGACTTCCGTGTAGAGTTTGTAGTCGACAGGCAAGTAAACCGCGTGAGGACAACGTTGCCAGGCTCTTGAGATGGGCATGCCCGATC
>CP070828.1:449475-455650 GCA_020344715.1 Candidatus Bathyarchaeota archaeon
CCAAGCCATTTTGCTCATCACGTTGTGTCGAATAGTCGGCATTCCAGCCTTCCTTCAAATCGGAGCAATCCAGACTCACCAACTGTTGAATCCAAGCTACTGGGACAGCCACTTGGAAGTTGTTCAAAAATGGATTGGGTGGCACGGCTGGGCGATGGTCTACATCCCACCTTGGAAATGGCTCCCTGTCGATCTCACCTACGTTTTCGGAGGACTTGATAATCCTTTGAATGCGATAACCAACGCCGCTGTGACTTCGCAGATTACAATCCAGTACATGAACATCTCGCAAACAGACTATGTAGCTTCATCTCGAAACGAACGAGAATTTCTCACAAGCAACAACTTCTACGTGTTCATTGAAGACGAAATGATAGAGGCAATACGGCGGAAGAACTGGTTTGGTGAAAGCACCGAATGGTGGTTTCCAGCAGTGCTTGTGCTTGCTGCTGTTCTCTTAGTCGCCAGCTCCTACGCTGCAACTAGAAGACTGGGCAGAAGGGAAGAACCACCTGTTCCACCGACGAATCGTTAAAGACAACGCGAAAGCTTGCGATTTTCAAGTAGGCGAATCCTTAATAAACGAAGGTATATCTTCAGTAATGCTTACATATCGGTCATATCCGGAGACAGATGTATGGCAAGGTTCAAGGTAATCGTTTCAGACCCTGAGAACGGCTCATCCAAGACCGTTGAGATTGAGGGAGCTCGTGCTGTTCCACTGATTGGAAAGAGAATTGGTGAGCCCATCGACGGATCCGTTGTAGGCATGTCAGGGCATAAATTGCAGATCACCGGCGGATCTGACAAAGATGGATTTCCCATGAGACCGAACATCCATGGTGGAGTTAGAATCAGGGCAATTCTCAGCGGAGGAGTAGGGTTTCATCCCAAACGACGAGGAGACAGACGAAGAAAAACTCTCCGCGGAAACGTGATAACAGAAGAGATCGTTCAGGTTAACATGAAAATTGCAGGGAAACCGAAAAAGGCAAAAAAACCTGAAGAAACCAAGAAGAAAGAGAAAAAGGCCAAGAGAAACTCAGCAAAACTGACGGAGTCTTCAGGGTCTCGAGGTGAATCTTCTGAGGAAACTGCCGAAACAGCCCGAAGCTAACATTGGAACAATCGGGCACGTGGACCATGGAAAAACGACATTGGTTCAAGCTCTGACAGGGGTCTGGGCTGCCCGCCATAGTGAGGAGTTGAGACGAGGCATCACAATCAAGCTGGGATATGCAGATGCCGCTATTTTCAAATGTCCAAAATGTGAACTTCCAAAGTGCTACACTACCGAAACGAAATGTTCTCACTGTGGTTCACCAACTGAATTCGTTCGAGCTGTGAGTTTTGTTGATGCGCCAGGTCATGAAGCGCTTATGGCTACAATGCTTTCCGGCGCCTCTGTAATGGATGGAGCGCTGCTGGTTATAGCAGCAGATGAAACTTGTCCTCAACCGCAAACCAGAGAGCATCTAGCAGCTATCGAAATTGTTGGAATAAGCAATCTTGTAATTGTCCAGAACAAAATCGACCTCGTAGATGAAAAAAAAGCTCTCGAAAGCTATGAAGAGATAGAACAGTTTGTAAAGGGCACGATAGCAGAAAAAGCGCCCATAATTCCAGTTTCGGCTCAGCACTGCATCAACATCGACGTCTTGATCCAAGCCTTGGAAGAGGCTATTCCCACGCCAAAACGTGATCCAGAAAAACCCCCGAGAATGCATGTTGTGCGTTCTTTCGACGTAAACAAGCCGGGTACTCATGCGAAGGAGTTAGCCGGAGGCGTCCTCGGCGGCACAATTCTTCAAGGAAAATTCAGCGTAGACGACGAAATAGAAATTCGCCCTGGAATCCGTACAACGCGACATGGACGAACATCCTATGAACCTCTCTCAACAGAAATCACGACTTTGCACACAGGTGGAAGAGAGGTTAAAGAAGCTCAATGTGGAGGCTTGATGGGGATCGGCACTCTCCTTGATCCATCCCTAACAAAGGCCGATGGCCTTACCGGAAACCTAGTGGGCAAACCCGGCATGCTTCCTCCAACTCTCTCTGAGTTAACATTGGAAACGCATCTCTTCGAGCGCGCAGTTGGAACGAAAGAGCTAGTAGATGTCGAAAAAGTGCGTACGAATGAGAATCTCCTTTTGGACATTGGAACAAGCATCACAGCTGGAAATGTTGCCTCAGCAAAGGGAGACCTGATAACGCTTAAACTTACGCGTCCCGTGACCGCCGAAAAGGGAACAAGAGCTGCCATAAGCAGAAAAATCACTGGAAGATGGCGCCTTATCGGCTACGGAATACTAAAGTAGAAAACGACCTCAGATCGCTGGAAGAATTGACCCTAAAAATCCTTCTAGACTCGAACTTTCTCCTCATCCCATCACAATTCAACCTTGACATCTTCGAGGAACTGTCGAACCTTTTGAACCAGCAATTCGATCCCGTTCTGCTCTCTATAACACAGCAGGAGCTTTTGACAATGGCAAGAAAAGGCGCTCCTAAAATGCGAAGACAAGCGTCGTTGGCGCTCAGATTAGCTCAAAAATGTCGCATTGTTGAAACTGAACACGGCGAAGAAGAGCCTCACGACGATGTTCTCGTTCGAACAGCTGAAAGATGGAAATGCGCAGTAGCAACAAATGATCGAGCGCTAAGAAGAAAACTGCGAAGCAAGAACATCCCTGTGATCTTTCTAAGAGCGAAAACTCGCTTGGCATTGGATGGCCTTCTTTGACCTTAAACGTCCTTCCGAAAGCCTAATATGCAGGCGCAATTTATGTGTGACAAGCTTCCTCGAGGAAGAAACAATGTTTAAGGGAAGTTTATGTTCAAACTCATCACGTTAGAGGACACAATCCGCATACCGCCTGAGAAATTCGGCGAACCAATCGAAGAGGTCGGTCATGACCAACTGGGAATAAGATACGAGGGCATGGTAGATGAAGAACTCGGCTACGTCATCGCCGTAACAGACATCCAAGTCAATCCCGTGGGCAAGATCATTCCAGGGGATGGCGCAACCTATCACAAAGCTTTGTTTTCACTTCTCACCTTTCTCCCAAAAATTCAGGAAATCGTGGAAGGAGAAGTGGTTGAAATAGCTGATTTTGGAGCGTTCATTCGTATGGGCCCGATAGATGCCCTGTTGCATGTCTCTCAACTCATGGACGATTACATATCCTATGATGAAAAACAGGGCGTGCTTATGGGCAGAGAAACGAGGAGAAAGCTGTCGACAGGCGACCAAGTTAGAGTGCGGGTAACCGCAGTTTCGCTTGGAAGAGGAGGAAGCTCAGGCAAAGTCGGCGTAACTGCTCGACAACCATTCCTTGGAAAGATCGAATGGATAAATAGAGAAGTAGAAAAATTGAGAACTGCTGAGACAGAGAAACCTAAAAAGCCAGCCAAGTCTCTCATCAAACAGCAGAAAGCCTAGGAGAAATCGACTTTGAACGAAAAAGCTTGCCCCGACTGCCATGTAATAACTGCAGGGTCAAGTTGCCCCAACTGCAAAACCTCCGGATTGAGTGATGACTTTTCAGGTCTCGTGATTGTTTTTGATTCTGAAGATTCCGCCATAGCGAAAGCCATGAAAATAGACAAAAAGGGTCGCTATGCCCTCCGAGTCAGATAGCAACGAAGACCCCCGGCTACTTCCTGCATAATTCTCCAGAGTGGCGGAATATGCCGTTCTTCATACAGACACTTGTTCTTCCTCCCCAACTACGTCGAGAATTGAAAGCTCCCCTTGGAAAGCTCATCATGGGTTCTCCCGAAGAAGCCATGAAAAAACTAGAGGAGCTGATTATCAAAGAGAAGCCCTCAATGATTATCACAGTTGGTGATATCGTCTCAGAAAACACTGCGAAACATGGAATCTCAACTCATCTTGCGATCGTAGACAATCGAGTCATGAGACAACCGCGAAAGCCTATCGTGCTAAAGACAAATCAGACAATACACGTTAAGAACCCCCCAGGCATCATATCCGACAAAGCTTGGATTGCCATACGGAAAGCATTAAAGCAAGAACAAGCCACCAAAATCGTTGTTGACGGCGAAGAAGACCTCCTCACCTTAGTGGCGTTGCTCCACGCACCTTTGAATTCACTTGTTGTCTACGGTCAGCCTCACGAAGGAGTAGTTGCCGTTAGAGTTACACGTAGAAAAAGACAAAAGGCCCGCAACATCATAGAAGCTATGCACCCGATTACGAAAAACTAAAGTAAAGGATGTTATATCAAATCAACAACCCTGCGGAAGCTTGTCCATGAAAGTCAAAATCACTACCCAGAAACGCAACCCGCTACTCAAGAGGAAAGAAATTTCCTTTGAAGTGGAACATGAAAAAATAAGAGGAACACCCTCACGCTCTCAAATAAGAGCTAAGGTAGCAGAGATCCTGAAAATGAAGCTTGAGCAAGTTTATGTGAGAAAAGTAGAGACAAAAACGGGAACAATGACAGCCTTGGGCAAAGCTAACGCCTACGACACGGTCGAGCAGGCTCAGCGCATTGAACCAAAATACATCGTTGAAAGGAACGCCCCAAAGGAGGAAGCAAAAGAACCAGAGACACAGCCGAAGGCAGAGAAACCAGAAAAAACAGCCAAACTAGCCGAAGAACCCAAAGCCCAAAAACCTGCAAAGCCTGAAGAGTCCAAACGATCCAAGGAAAAGGAGGAACACCTAGATGAGTGAGGATGCTGAACCGACTGAAACCGCAGAGGAACCTGAAGTAGAAAGACCCGCGGAAGAGAAGCCTGCAGAAGCAGAACGTAAAAGACCCGAACCCGCAAAACCAAAACCCAAGAAAAAGAGAAGCAAAAGCATCTATGTGCATTACGCAACCGAAGAGGGCAAGCTCAAAAGACGGTTACCGTTCTGTGAACGCTGTGGTCCAGGATATTTTATGGCGAATCACGGCGACCGTTACACCTGTGGGCATTGCGGCTTCACAAGATATAAACCATCCGAAACAACCACGTGATTAACCATACTTAAATTCAATACCGTGGTTAATATCATTTGACGAGGCCCAAGCAGTGATTCGCGTAAACGTTTTTGTACATCAGCTCTCCGCCGAGCGCTTCCGGGATATCCGAAAACCCCTTCCACCCGTTAAGGTGGCAACAAATCTTAACGTTGTTGGAATTGAAAGAAAAAGCGACAGACTGCTTGAAGCTCCCTTTGTGTTCACAATTAACTATGCCCCGGCTGTAGCTCAAATCAGCGTAAAAGGAAAGGCCCACGTAACAGGATCAAAAGAAGAGCTCAAGAAGATGCACACATCCCATAAAGAAAAGCAACCCCTGCCACCGATAATTGTTCAATCTATATCCAACAGAGCCTTTCTAGAATCAATACTCATTTCTCGGACTTTGAACATTCCTCCCCCTATCCCCCTGCCTCAAATCCCGCCGATGAAGAAGAAAAAGCTCTCGGAGCCTTCCTATCGCGCATAGGGTATTTACTTCAAAGGCACGTACATTGACGACCGAGAAGCACCAATGCCTGGTGTTCCGTGTCTAACAGGCTTATTCGTAATAGCAAACTCGCCTAGGTAGTGACCGATCATTTGCGGTGTGATTTCTACGGCTGTAAAGCCTTTTCCATTGTGCACAAGAACTGTGACGTCCACCATTTCTGGCAAGACAACCATGTCTCGAACATGAGTCTTCACTAGGGTATTCTCTTCTTGTGCGGTGGCTTCCTTTGCTTTTCGAATATTCTCGAGGAAAATTCTCTGTTCAGGCGTCAGACCTCGTAGCAGGCTTCGGCGTTGGCGTGAAGGAAGCAAGTGAATGAACTCGTCCATAGACATGGCCTGCAATTCTTCGATCGTATGACCCCTGTACCTGAATTCTTTGGGCACCTCGTTTTCCCTCGTGTTCTTCCAACTTGTTATTTTCGAGGTTAATTAACTTTGTTGAGGCGGAAATCTATAAGTGCATCTACAAAAAAGCTATGGCTCAGGGATTCACATGCATGTGACCACCGTTGACCAAGTGAGAGCATACACTCTCAAAAAGGAAGGCACAAGGGGCGTCGAAGTCAAGTATTTACTTCATAAAGGTGTTGGCGCCAGACGAATACAACTTCGACTATTCACCATTGAAGTAGGGGGTCATACACCCCTCGAGAAGCACGCACACGAACATGAAG
>CP070828.1:455750-461510 GCA_020344715.1 Candidatus Bathyarchaeota archaeon
GAATCATCTATGAACTTCGCGATAGGAACATTGGAAATGATCCTGGGAATTATTTTGGTCTACACGTCCATAAAAAGGACAAATCAGCGAGATGTGGAGAGTACCACTGTTACCGAATCGTAATGAGCAAGTTGATGGTCGTGGCGATCTTTGCTGGCTTTGCCAAAGGGTTTTTCGGAATTGGCTGGGGACCATTTGTCATAGGATTACTCGTGCTTCTAGGCGTCAAGCCGCAGATAGCCGTTGGATCATCCTTGGCTGTTAGGCTATTGATAGATTGCCTTGGAGGAATTTCATATGCAAGCATGAACCTAGTGGACGTTGATATTGCCGTTGTGCTAACTGTTGCGGGAGCAATTACAGCCGTCCCAGCAATTAAATTGGCCACCAGAGCTTCAGAAAAGACTTCCCGAATAATTTTGGGCGGTGTAATCACTCTTCTCGGGGCGCTTGTCACAATCAACGCGTTGACAGTAATTCCTTGATTCTGAGTTTACCCCACACTGAAAGCCAGCACACGCGTAGCTGCGTCTGAGGCTTCGCTCGTAGACTATAAGATTTTAATGTGCATAAGCCTCTTACATGCATTCTATTGAGTAACTGGCTATCGAAGTGAGGAAAGATGGACTTCGCATTTAATGATGAAGAAGAATTGTTCAGAAAGACAGTCAAGGAATTTTGCACGAAAAACCTTGCATCGAGAATCAAGGAAATAGACGAAAAAGCCGAGATTCCAAAAGAGCTCTTTTCGAGTATGGCTCAACTTGGACTGCTTGGGCTCAACGTTTCACAGGAATATGGCGGTCTTGAGACTGGTTTTGTCAATACAGCGATTGCTGCTGAGGAAATGGGATACGCTGACATCAGTCTATCAACCGCTATTTTTCCATTTCTGATCGGAAACGCATTCGCCTACATTGTAGATATGTACGGCACCCAACAACTGAAAGAAGAGATTCTACCCAAAATTGCAGGCGGCGAGATTCTTCTGGGGATCGCTGCAACAGAGCCTCAATGCGGCAATGATCTTGCCAACATCAAAACCAAGGCGAGAGTGGAGAGCAGCCAATACGTAGTGACGGGAGAGAAAGCGTACGCCACTGGTGTAGCTGAAATCGAAGAACGCGGTGGAGGATTCCTGACGCTTGCCTACACTGCGCCTGAGAAAGGCTACAAGGGCATGACATTAGTTTACGTTCCCCTGAGTCGTCCAGGGATAGAAACCACTCTCTACGACGCAGTGGGCAAGAGAGGCTCATCGTATGGAGGTTTTTCACTCACCGACGTCAAGGTTCCGAAGCACTTCCTAATCGGAGAAGAGGGGCGAGGCGTTCGTCTGGCACTTGAAGGCGTTTCAAGAGCTAGAGTTCTGATGAGCATCGCAGCTGTCGGAGCGGCTAGACGATGCGTTGATCTCGCATTGGATTATGCAAAACAGCGGATAGTCTTCGGAAAACCAATCGCTTCCTATCAGGGAATTCAGTTTCAACTTGCAGATGATTACACCAAACTGGAGGCAGCGAAGTTGCTCGCGTATAAAGCGGCATGGCTCATTGACAAGGCAGTCAAACGGGAGATTCCTACCGCTGCGGCCATGACCAAGTTGTGGGTTCCCCACGTTGCTTATGATGTCATTAATCACGTATTGACATGGTTTGGAGCTTATGGTTACACAAAAGAATGCAACATCGAAATGGCCCTGAGAGGCGTATTGTCTCTCTTATCCGGAGCCGGTGGGACTGAAAACACAATGAGGATAACAATATCTCGAAGTCTATTTGGTAAGGATTTCGTTTGAACTTGGTTCATGTGGTTATTTTGTGACGTGTGAATGGAAACTGAGCTAGCTGTCGTCCAATCGAGAGTGCAAATTACGATTGGGAGGTTCAAGATGCTTCTCTAGTTTCTCAATCTTGCTGCAGAAATAAGACGAACACAAGGTCTAAATACGATGATTCGTAGTTTTTTATACGACTAGACAAATAGCATCCCGATGGAGAGCGCATGTCAAGTCCGAAAGAATTGTCAGCAACGATTGAAGAATACTTGGAAGCAATCTATAGACTAGAAGAAAAGAAAGGCTCAGCTAGAACCGGAGATATCGCCAAAGAGCTCAATGTGACACTTGGAACAATTACAAACACAATCGAAAGCATGGAGAAACAAAGACTCGTCAGGCATAAGCCCTACAGAGGAGTCAATCTAACAAGAAGAGGTCGACAAATCGCCCTAGACGTTATCAGACGACACCGTCTCTCCGAACGACTACTCACCGACATCTTGAGCTTGGAATGGAGCAAAGCACATGACGCTGCGTGCAAGCTGGAGCATGCCATCGCAGATAAGGACATAGTTGAGCCATTAGAAAAAGCCTTAGGAAAGCCTAAGACCTGTCCACATGGAAATCCTATTCCCTCAGCATCAGGAGAAGTAGTCGAGGAGAAGTCTAAGATTCTAGCCAATCTCAGTCTCGGCGAAGAAGGCATAATTGTCAAGGTAACCAACGAAAAACCAGAGCTGTTGCAGTATCTAGCAGCACTCGGCCTTGTGCCCGGTTCCAAAGTGCAAATTGAAGAAAAAGCTCCGTTTAACGGTCCTATAATGGTCAAAGTGATGGGCGCCAGCTACGCTCTGGGGCGAAATGTTGCGTCAGTCATTTGGGTCAAGAAAAATCAGTAGGTGACCCTAGTTGATCGGTCAATTTCTGCTAGCTTTCAGAGAAGCGTTAGAGGCGGCACTCATAACGGCTATAATCCTAGCATATTTGAGACGCACGAAAAGAAGCTTGTTGACACGCTACGTTTGGTATGGCTTCTGGCTTGCAATTGCAGCAAATTTCGCTCTTGGCGCATCCATCTGGTTTGTATACGGTGGTCTATCTGGACCTACTAAGGCATTATTTGAAGGTGTGGCCGCCCTCATTGCAGTTTTCGTTTTGTCCTCTATGATTTACTGGATGGCTAGAAAAGGAAAGGTGCTCAAGATGGAAGTGGAAAAGAAGATCGATGCCGCAGCAACTCGAGGCGCAACGCTTGCCTTGTCCTCTTTTTCGTTCATCGTGGTATTTCGAGAAGGTCTCGAAACCGTGCTTTTCTTGACTCCCTTCCTATTCGAAGACGCTATAGGCACGTTAGTCGGAGCCTTTCTCGGCATAGCAGCTTCCTTGGCTCTAGCTTACATTGTGTTTATTGTTGGCATGAAGATCAACATTCGCAAGTTCTTCTATTTCACAAGCATTCTGCTCGTGCTTCTAGCGGGAGGCTTGGCTGGCTACGGAGTACACGAGCTGGCCGAATATTCGGAAGCTGTCGAAATTGAACTTGGCTGGTTTGGTGAGAGCGCCTATGTTTTGGATATACCGGAAGACAGCGTGTTTCATCATAAGGGTGTCGTGGGCTCGATATTTGCGGTGATGTTCGGCTACACAACGAACGCTGAATGGGCTAGGATAATAGTTCATCTTGCATATCTGGCAATCGCACTTCCCCTGACAATATGGATATACCGAGAAAATAGGATCACAAGCGCAGTTTGATGGAAAAGCTCATGTTGAAGGCTGGTTTGCTTGTCTTGCCACAAGATGCTGAGAGAAATAAAAGGAAAAACGGATTTAACAATCGCTTTAGCGGGCAATCCAAACGTTGGGAAGAGCTGCATCTTTAACCAGCTAACTGGGCTCAGCGTTGTAACCGCTAACTACCCAGGCAAGACTGTTGAGTTGAACATGGGCGTAACGACCCACAATGGTCTTAGAATAGGCATAGTCGACTTGCCAGGTACCTATGCTATTAGCGCTTTCTCAGACGACCAACTGGTTGCAAGGCGAGGCGTCTTGGAAGGACGCCCAGATTCGGTGATAGTTGTTGTAGATGCTTCCAATCTTCAAAGAAACCTCTACATAGTGTTGCAGTTTCTCGAGCTAGGTTTCCCAGTTGCGGTTGACTTAAACCTAATCGACTACGCAGCCAAGATTGGCTTGAAAATAGACGACGACAAGCTTTCTGTGCTTCTTGGCGTTCCTGTTGTTCCAACAGTCGCCATCCGTGGACAAGGCGTTAAGCAGCTGGTTCAGACAGCCGTGGACATTGCACAAAGAAAAGTGAGAATTGAAGGTTCAAAAATCGTGTATGGTCGAGACGTTGAACAGGCGGTTCAAAAACTTGAAGAAGCCATAAAGAAGCACATGACTGAGACGCCCTTTAACCTGCCCGCCAGAGCATTGGCAATGTTGCTTCTAGAGGGTGATAGCGAATTCATCCAAATGATTCAGCGAGGTGAAAGTGAAGCAAGGCTAGGAGGGAGACATCGTTGGCGATGGCATGGTGAAAAAGCGGACCGAGAGGATCTTCTCAAATTATCTGCCAGCTTGGCTAAGCAAATCGAACGGAAACATGGTGAACCAATCGGTGTGAGAATAGCACGTGAACGACACGGGCTGGCGGGAACCATAGCTGATGCTGTTCAGAAGAAGGTTGAGCAGCCAATGCTGCTTTCTGAAAGGTTGAAGCACTATTCAGTGGCTCCCTATACTGGAATACCTTTGATGATTTTAGCACTGTTTGGTGTGTTCTCAGTCATTTTCTACTTCGGAGGTTTGCTGGGCGGATCCCTTGACTATCTGTGGGGCACGTTTGTTTCGCCTTCCATGGAATGGTTTGTTCGCTCGCTCGTTCAAAATGAAGCATTGGCCAATACGGTTCTTTGGGGCTTAGATAAGGGGATCCTGGCTTGGCTCAGCGTTGGTGTGCCCTACATTTTAACGTTTTACATTGTTTTGTCGTTGCTGGAAGATAGCGGTTATCTCAACAGCATGGCGTTCCTGACTGATAACATAATGCACAAACTTGGACTGCACGGCAGAGCTATTATTCCGCTGTTAACTGGTGCTGGCTGCAACGTTCCTGCCATTATGGGCACTCGAGTTCTGACGACGAAAAGGGAACGCATCCTAGCATGTACATTGATTGTATTAGTTCCCTGCAGCGCCAGAACGGCAGTGATCCTGGGTGCAGTTGCCAACTTTATTGGATTCCACTATGCAGTTCTTATTTATGTCATTGAATTAGGACTTATTGGCTTGGTTGGTTTGGGTTTGAACAAGCTCTTGCCCGGGGAACCATCAGGCTTGGTCATGGAGATGTTTCCCTTCAGAGTGCCTTCTGCCTCCGCGATTGCAAAAAAAACCTGGTACAGATTTAGCGATTTCGCTTTTGTAGCGCTTCCAATAGTTGCACTTGGAAGCCTTGTGTTAGGAGCTTTTTTCGAGTTTGGCTATCTCGAGGTTCTTCTGAATCCTATTCAGCCTCTGTTTCATGGATTGCTTGGACTTCCGGCAGTGGCTGGAATTGTTCTAATCTTGGGTGTGCTCCGCAAAGAGTTGGCTCTCGAACTTTTGGTCGTGCTCGCCATTGCGCAGTATGGTCCAACTGCACAGAATCTGTTGATGTTTATGACACCCATTCAAATCTTCGTCTTTGCTCTGGTTGTTACTATTTATATTCCATGCGTAGCGGCAATAGCGGTTTTAGGGCGAGAATTGGGTTGGAAGACCGCTTTGTTTATCATGATCTTCACTATAGTTCTTGCCGTACTGGTTGGAGCCCTCGCTTATCGGATTGTCCCCTACATCGGATTGTTAGGATGAAATGAGAGTCTTTGAGGAGATCCGACAAACTATGGAAGTATTTCACCGTCCATCTTGTAGTGGTGCATCCAGGACAAAAGAAAACAGCGGTGACGCATGATCTCGACATCTTCCGA
>CP070828.1:461610-468245 GCA_020344715.1 Candidatus Bathyarchaeota archaeon
GTGCAAACGTGCCATTAGAATTGTTCCAACGCCACACTGTTCGCCGTGCAACGCAGGTTCTGGCGCAATCAAATCCAAGGCGTGGCTAAACAGATGCTCTGAACCGCTGCCGGGGCGGCTGCTGCCCGCGATGCTCATGGCAACACCGCTGCTAATCAGTGCTTCCAAGAGAATTCGTATGCCCTCTTCCGCTCTAGGCTGAATGGATTCTGCATTCTTGACCAGCAGCTGAGCGCTCATTAGCGCTAAACTGTCAGCATACTCTCCATAATACTCTCTATTTACGTTGTGAGCCAGTCGCCAGTCCCGAACGGCTGTTAGCTTAGATATAATATCTCCGCATCCGCTGGCTATGAAGTGGTAGGGCGAATGCATAATGACACCAGTGTCGGCGACGATGGCCATAGGCGCTTGTGCTTTGACAGAGAAAGGTTTGTTAAACCCTTTGATGGCGCCAAGTGGACTTGATATTCCATCGTGTGAAGCTGTGGTCGGTACGCTGATGAAGGGAATATTCTCATTAGATGAGCTCAACTTAGCAACATCGATTTTTGTGCCTCCTCCCACCCCGAGGACGATTTGCGGTTGCATCTGTTTGATTTTCTCTTTAACAGTTCTCAAATCATCAACTGTGGAGGAAGTCACAATAACATAGTCAACTTCCAAGCCGCTGTCAGCGAGCAGATCCATAACTCTTTGGCCAGCAACGTCTTTTGTGTGAGAACCTGTAACGACAAGGGCAGATTTAGAAAAGCCTAGTTTTTTACAGATATCACCTATCAGCTCTAACGTGTTGTTTCCGATGAATACTTCCCTCGGAAGCTGCATCCGATGCAACTTTAAGCTCAAGCGCAACCACGTTTCTGATGGGCAAATCAACCGAGTTATAGAGAATAATATGCTTTTAAGTTAGACGGTAAACAAGGAAAAGACGACACGAACGTACACCTGGCGTAAAAAGACACCGTCGAACCATCTCGATCCGAATTTGCAGGTTTTGACAAGACAGATCGACCTCTGGCGAGAAATTCAAAAGATGAAGATTCGCTAAAACTACCCGACATAGGTTCAACGTATCGGTCGTTACCACTGCTCAATCTGTTCCTTAGGAAAACTAACTGTCTGGGCTACTGTTCAAGAACAGAAGGGCAGCAGATTGAGTCCTATCTTATCCAAACAGGGCTCCTAAACCTTCGATTGCCTCTTCCTCTTTCTTTTTCTCATCTTCTTTCTTCTTTTCCTCAGAAGGCTTTGCTTCAGCAGCAGGTGCCTCTGCAGGTGCGGTCGAAACTGCTGGCATAATAGCTGGTGTAGACTTCAACGCTTCCTCAATATTGACTTCAGCCAGAGAGGCCACGAGAGCTTTCACTCTAACCGAGTCTGCGTTGATACCCGCAGCAGTTAACACTTTAGTTAAGTTGTCTTCGTTGACAGGTTTTCCAGCATTATGCAAGAGTATAGCGGCGTGCAGGTATTCCATACTCATAGATCTCACCTCTCCCTTTTCTTCACAATCACCCTTTTAACCTTTCTGCGCAGGCTCTGCGGAAGCTTCTTTCTTCTCCTGAAGCCCGCCTAGTTTTGCATTCAGACTTGATGCCTCTATGTGAGCTTTTCTAAGGAGGTCTACCATTGTCTTGCGTGTTGGGATAGCCGCATTCAAAGACAGATTGTAGGCTTGTTGAAAAGCAGTTTGGACGAGCAATTCTATGGTCTCCGGAACCGGATAGCCAATATTCAACGATAGATTGAACGCGGATGAGCCTGCTTCTTGAACATTTCGTTGAATCTCGTCTAAATCTATGCGCAATTGGTCCTCGGTTAGTATCAGCCCATCATCGTAGACTGTTTTCATTATCAATCCAGCTTCGACAGGCTTAATTCCAAGTTTGGACAAGACGCTGGCAAGTCGGGCATCTATGATTTCTCCTTGCTTGACTACGAGGGTATCACGGTTTATCCAAACACTGCCCGATTCTATTCTCGTTGGTAAACCTGCACCGCTCAACTGACTTATGATGGGTCCTGGTGGCAATCCAGTGTTTCCAGCGGGAACTATAACGTCCCAAGAAGCGACATCTCCTGCCTTGGCTGTTATCAGCACTCTACTCTTTTGGAGAAGAATGACAAGCTTGAAAGGGTTAAGGTCTGTAAAAAGGAGGATATTGGAGCCGACAATCTGTGCTTCAAGATTTTCGATTCCGCCTTTGCTCTTGCATTTTGCGACAGCTCTTCTCATTAGCGTGTTTTTAATCACACGTAAATGAGCAGTGTCTCTAAGCTTCTTTTTTAGCTCTTGAAGCTGAGCCGCCCTAACCTTCTGCAACCCGGCAACTCCTATTGTCTTGTATTTCTCAAGGAGACTCTGTATCTCCTCAACTTCCCGGGCTTTTTCTATCACCATTTGCCTCGACATCGCCACAGAGCTTCCTTTCAAACTTTGATTCGGACTGGGTGACCCATCGTCGTCTTTATCTGAACTGATTTAACGTTTTTGAATCCCCTCTTAAGCCTTCCTTCAAGTCTGCCCAATACGGCTTGAATGTTTTCGAGGACTTGCTTGTCTGGCATCTCTTCAGTACCTATGCGGCATTGAAGAACTGGCTGACCTCTCAACCTCACCAGGACCGTTTTTCGACATTTCTTTATGTGCTCTGCAATGTTAGCGGTTGGAGCCACTGGTGTGGGCATTCTTCCTTTTGGGCCCAAAGCTGAACCTAATATTTTTCCGACAGATCGCATAAGCGGGGCCTCGGCAATGAAGAAGTCATATGTGTGTGCCAGAGCTTTTCGCTTTTTTTTGTCACCAGCTAGAGCTTCAAGCTCTCTTTTCTCCATAACCAGATCGGCACCTGCCTTCTTGGCCTTCAAAGCCAGTTCACCAGAAGCAAAAACACATATTTTGGCCGGTTTTCCGATGGCATGGGGTAATTCTATCTGTTCTTGAATTTTGCCTTCAGGTTTTTTCATGTCTATGTCTCGCAGATTTATGATTAGCTCAATTGACTGCGAAAAGTCTCTCTTCTTTGACTTCTCCTTTACTTGTTTAATCGATTCCATGAACGTCTTTGTATCCAGCGACATCGCTCAGCCTCGTGCTTTCAAACCTATTGAAGTCGATTATAAAAATCTTATCATAATATGCGCGCGCCAAAAAGACAAGAAGAAAGATTGACAAGCTTTCCAAAGCACGAAGTCACATTCTTTCCACGAAAGAATAGAAAAAGATTAAGGTCTGCAAACGAAAACTGAGAACATCCAAACATGCGTAGAGTCAAAAGCAAAGCTTATTGCCAGTTGTACAAGTCACGCTTTCAGCAGTTCATCATACTTTCCTTGGTCGATTTCCTCTTGAACGTCCTTTGGATCTTTACCTTCTACCGTGACTCCCATACTGACGCAACTGCCTAGAATTTCCTTGATTGCTGCTTTTAGATTTCTGGCCAAAACCTGATCTCCCTTAACTTTGGCAATCCGTGCAAGCTGCTCCATAGTAAGGTCCCCAACTTTTTCGGCCTTAGGCGCTCCTGAACCCTTTTCGATTTTCAACTCGCTGACTATCAGAGCTGATGTCGTCGGCGTTCCCACAGTTACCTCGAATTCTTTGGTTTCTGTGTTGACAATGATTTTCACTGGCACTTTCATGCCGGCGAAATCTTTGGTGACTTCGTTGATTTTGTTCACAATGGCAACGACGTTAACTCCTAAAGGTCCCAACGCTGGTCCCAACGGTGGTCCAGCGGTTGCTTGCCCTCCGCCAATTAGCGCTTCAACGATTTTTCTCTCGCTCATTTAACCTCTTCCTTCTTTGCTTTTTGAATTAATCTTACGTAGTCGGCATGTACTGTGATTGGTAGAGTGAAGGTGGCTTCTAGGAGTTCCAAAATCACTTCTTCTTTTGCCTTGTCGATTCGCGTGATTTTCGCCTTCATTCCCTTGAAGGGGCCACCTACAATTTCCACTAGGTCTTCCTCATCAAGTTCCTCTATCACGGGTTTCATGACAATGTACCGTTCAACTTCTTCAAAGCTGACGATACCTTGAATGCGTGATCTTACATGTTTGATTCCTGCAATCGCCTTCTCCACGAAGTGGGGACCCTCAGCTTCGATTAGTACATAGCCTTTGAGGGTTTCAGGTACAAGAATAGCCTTGATGGGCAATTCCGTCGTTGCGATTCTTGCAGCTATGAGGTCGGCTACGTTCTTCTCTTGTCCTGCTGTGGTTCGCACCGCAAAAACCGATGTTATGAATTTTCTCTCTTCCTCGGTCATTTTTGACTTCTCCTTTGCTACGTCAGCATTAGACTGGATAGAAGCTTGATGATGAACCCTATTGCTCCGATCACTAGAATTCCAAGTATGCAGATTTTGATGGAGAGCCACAGCTCGTTCCACGCTGGTTTTTTGGCTTGTCTGAGTAGTCTTCCTGCCGACTGAAGGAATGTTCGTAATCCCAATTCTGCTCAAACTCAACAAACATTCGATACTCATATTAAACGTTTTTGAAATGCATCAATTTGCTGTTCGGTAGAAAGCACGATTCTGACCGTTACTGTTTTCGAAGAACTGGGAGGCTATATACAATACTTATCGCGAGTGTGATAAGATGAGAACACATATGTACTAGTTTATCTATCATACTCTCTTCAAAACAACATAGGTTGATGAAGAATCTTGTTTGCATATGCAGGAAAGATATTACATATTAACCTTTCAACAGGGAAAGCAGAGACCAAACCATTGAATGAGAAGATAGCTAGACAATATATAGGCGGAATTGGACTTGGCTTTCGTCTTCTCATGGACAACTCCAAGCCTGGTACTGATCCTTTCGATCCCGCTAATCCGTTGATCTTTGTAACAGGACCTCTGAGTGGTACGATGGGACCCACAGCAGGAAATGGATATGCGGTCGTTTCAAAATCCCCTGCAACAGGTGGAATAGCTGAATCCAAGGCCCACGGTTTCTTTGGACCTGAAGTGAAACGAGCAGGCTACGACGCCATTGTCTTTACGGGGAAAGCTGAAAAACTCGTGTACGCATGGATCGATGATGACTCGATTCAATTGCTGGACGCTCAGCATTTGAAGGGAAAATCACCCTATGAAACGGATACTGCAATCAGAGAGGATTTGGGCGATCACTACATTCGTGTTTCGGCAATCGGGGAGGCCGGAGAAAAACTTGTCCGTTTTGCCTCAATTATAAACGATGAATTTCGGGCAATTGGAAGAACGGGCATGGGCGCCGTGATGGGTTCGAAAAATCTGAAAGCAGTTGCTGTTCGCGGCACAAACGATGTAAACGTGGCGGATCTTGACGGGTTCAAGGATTTTATAAAGATGATACATGAACGCATGAAAGGCCCAGCAACCAGAAAATACCGAACTCTTGGAACTCCCGAGAACGTTCTCGTCCTAAATGCGCTTGCAGCCCTGCCAACTCGCAACTTCACTCAAGCCACTTTCGAAGGTGCAGACAAAGTCAGCGGAGAATATTTGAACGAACGTTATGTTGAAAAAATCATTGGGTGCGCAACATGTGCCATGCGCTGTGACCATGTCGCTGTTGTTCCTGAAGGTCCCTACAAAGGCTCCACTTCCAGAATGGAATTCGAATGTCTATGGGCGCTGGGTCCGAACTGCGGCGTCGACCGTTTGGATGCTATTGTTGAGGCAATGCGCCTGTGCAATCACTACGGAATCGATGGGATCTCCACAGGCGTCACTGTAGGATTTGCTATGGACCTCTATGAAAACAAAATCCTTCCAAAAGGAAAGACTGATGGTTTGGAGCTCCGCTTTGGAAACCCTGAAGCTTTGATAGAGCTGGTGAAAAAGATCGGCGCTCGGGATGGCTGGCTAGGTGATGTGCTGGCAGAGGGTACCAAGAGAGCGGCTGAAAAAATCGGCAAAGGAGCTGAGCAATATGCTTGCCACATCAAAGGGTTAGAGTTACCCGGCTATGACATACGTGGGTTAAAAACAGCTGCCTTGGGCTTTTCTGTTTCCTATCGAGGAGCGTGCCATCTTCGATCAGGTGCCTACTCGCCAGATGTCAAGGGCAAAGTGAACCGCTTTGCCATCGAAAAGGGCAGGGGAAAAATCGTGAAGGACGGCGAGGATTTGTACGACGTCATCGATTCTTTAATTCTATGCAAGTTCTCAAGGGGTACATACTATGACGGGCTCGAAGACATGGCAAAATACTACAGTCTCGCAACAGGTTTCAAGATGACTTCACACGAACTAATCACGGCTGGGGAAAGAATCAACAACTTGGCAAGGCTCTTCAATGTCCGAGAGGGCGTGGGAACAAGAGAGTTCGATACGTTGCCACCGAAGATAATGAACGTGCCCATACCTGACGAAGGTGTTGCCAAAGGCGCCGTTGTTGGCAAGGAGGAGTTTGATTTGGGTCTAGATGATTACTACGCGGTGCGCGGATGGACAAGAGAGGGAATTCCGACGCTTGAGAAGCTCAAGGATCTGGATTTGGGTGGATATGCTCACATAGTCAAGAAAGGAGGCAAGAAGTGACATGGGAAAACTTCACGAACGGAAGTTCGTCTCGGCTGATCCTGAAAAATGTATCGGCTGCTCAGTCTGCGAATACGCCTGTTCAATGGTGAA
>CP070828.1:468345-474934 GCA_020344715.1 Candidatus Bathyarchaeota archaeon
CAGAAAGTGCCCTGGAAATCCCTCGTGAACTGCGGTGTTCGCAATGCTCGCATAGTTCAAGTGCTTGCCAAGATTGCCAGCTTCGTGAGGTCTGGTCACGATATAGTTCCCGACTTGTTTAGAATCAAATTTTCCTGGACTAACCAAAGCAGCAAACGGGAGTAGAGGAGCCATGAAAGCAGGGGTCTCCTCAACAAGTAGTTTATCCTCTTCGTATACCGTTGCAAGTTGCCTTTCCATGACAAACCGACGCGCGGCCACCATTTGCTCACGAGTGGCGTTGAGCGCTTCTTCAAAGTTTTTAGGAGCTTTCTCTTCTATTAGCTCCAAAGCCTCTTTAACACTCATACCGGGCGCAATCTGTTCCCCAAGTCTGGTTCTTTCTTTCTTCAGTTTTCGTAGGTAATCTACGCCCAAATCATGGATTTCGTCGGAACTCATTCCCAGCCCTCTTAGTTGTAGGAGCTTCTCAAACTTTTCGGCACCAAGAGCCCATTCCGATTTTGTTTTCGGTAGTAAATTCTCTAACCACTTCGAATGTTGCTTGATGGGTTCGCCAAGCTGGTCGATGCTGTTCTTAAGTCTTGCATGCAGGTCTTCAGGGATCATGCCTTTTGTGGCATTCAGAATAAATTGCAGAAGGGATGGAATGCGCTGGCAACTCTCAAGTGCGATTTGGGTCCAAAGCTTGACGGGCTTGGATTTTTCGAATCTTGTTCGAAACTGCTCTAAGTATGAAGGCAGATTTTCGAGGCGGGCAACGATCGCATCTATCCTCTTTTCGATTGGAGCATAGTCTCTAGTTAGCATAATGAAAAGAACCCCGCCAATCTCGTCAAATGCGTCTGGATTCATCTCGAAGGTACGCTGCTCATGAATCTGAAACTTAAACAATTCGTAGACATGCTGCATGACCTTCCAATCAATCTTGTTATCATCGTTCAACGTATCGACGTCGATTTCTTCCTTTAACTTCGCAACCCATTCTTCAATCAGGGCGAAAGTGTCAAAGATGTTCTTCACACTTCCATCAGGAAGCTTCCAGTCATAGGGCTCATGCAAGCCAAAGAAAGTAGCAAGAGTCGGGTTTTCTTCTAGCACCTTCTCGAACATTTCTCGGTTGAGTTTTTCGAATTGCTCGTCAGCCTTCATTGTTTCACCAGCCAAGAGCACAATATTAACTGACCTAGAAATATAACCTTTTTACCAGAAACACCGTCTGGACAGCACACACACTGGAATCTGGCAAACAGTGTATAACCCTGCTCCGACACATGGGGCGATGTTTCCGGAAAAGCAAATACACCCGAGGATACAATGCTAGAAGAGCTGCAATTCTACGGAAAAGACCTTTCTTCCTCTCAATCCATCTTACTTCTTGCCTTTCTTGTCTCGTTAAGACTCTGTCAACAATCCGCAGGTTGGCGTGCATCCCTCGTCCGCAAAGGATGAGAAGCTGCAGACTTCAGTTTTTTGACACAGGCAAAAAAAAGGAGGAGATGTTGGAATTGCTTTTTCTATTTTCCCCAGTGCTAGTGCCGCTAGTTCGACTTGTCACTGGCCACAAACAACGCGGTATCGGCTTGGAGGAAGCCGCTTCCCCAGTCTGGGCCGTACCAATTGAAGTAGTATGGATAGCCAGGCACATCGTATGCCCACGAGCCATCAGCCGGAATTGGAAGACCTGCGGCAGCAGTCTTAAGGATTTTTTCAATGTCTTCTTGTCTATTCTTCGGATACGACTGTAGGACTAGGGCCGCGATGCCTGAGACGTGTGGTGCTGCCATGCTTGTGCCCCAAAGATAGTAGTACCCAAGGCTGTAGCTGAAATAGGGCTTGTAGGGTCCCACGATAGCTGCGCCTGGAGCTGTAACGTCTAGATGCCAAGCTTTCTGTCCAAGGTCCTTGTTTGGTCTCGAGCTGAGGTAGTCGAGGAAGAGATGCCAGTTGTTTCCCCAATAGTCGGGTGTGTTAAGCTCTTCAGCCACGTCGTTCAGCCACCATCTCGCTGGGTAGTCTATCCACTGTTCTGTCCATCCAGCCATGGCACAGGATATGACCTGGGGATATGCCCCGGGGTAACCCATGCCTGCATAGCCTTCGTTGCCTGCAGAGGCCACTACAATCACCTTCTTCTTGATGGCGTAGTCTATCGCAGCTTCAATCATTGGTGATGGATCGTCCCCGCCGAGACTCATGCTGATGATCACTGGACCATCTAGGGTCCCAGCTAGGTCGGCTACGTAGTAGATTCCTGATGCGACCATTGCGTCAGTTCCTCCAGCGAAGTATTCGATTCCCCCTGGATAGGGAACCGCCCAAGCATCTAGGACAAGCACCGGAATTATCGTGGCTTCTGGCGCAACGCCTCTGACCCAGAAATAGTTGTTGTAGTTGTAGCCTACAATTGTGCTGGTTACGTGGGTGCCGTGGCCCGAACCCTCGAAGGGCTTGGTTATGAATCCTCTGTCATCTCGGAGTGGGCCCATCCAGAAACCATCATCCCACCAAATGTCATGGGTGAAGCCCTTGCCCAACTCCCAAGCGATGTTTGCCTCATAGAAGAACCATGGCCACATCTCTAACAGGCCTGTGTCTAGCACTGCCACGTACACGCCCTCACCATCGTTTTCAACGTCCGCGTCGACCATGTCAATCCAGAAAGGTGTCGCCTCAGCAAGACTCTCAGTAGCCATCATTGAATCTGCCTCTATCTCATATGCGAACTCCTCTCTGAACATCATCACGTCAAAGGAGAGCCCCAAATCAGGCTCTGCGGTTGAGGTCACGATCGGGATCATTGCAACTGGCAGTATACTCACTAGTAGTATTGCTATTGCGATTTGTGCAAATGACTTGCTCTTCAAGTGTATTTCTCCCTTCTTCTCCAAATCTTAATGTCGCAGCCTAGTATCAACTGCACACAATAAGAAATTTGTGGAGATATGTTCTATTTGGTCAGTTAACCAGCTGAGAAACAAAGCTACAAGGTTTCTCAAGTTCCTTGTGGCGATTACCTGAAGCATCGAAATCGATCTTCTCCTTCAACCCTTCGAAACCACTCTTCACACTTCCATCGGGAAGTTTCCAGTCACAGGGCTCATGTAAACCAAAGAAAGTAGCAAGAGTCGGGTTTTCTTCCAATACCTTCTCAAACATCTCCCAGTTGAGTTTCTCAAATTGCTCATCAGCACTCATTGTTTCACCAGCCAAGAGCACAATATTAACTGACCTAGAAATGTAACCTTTTTACCAGAAAAACAGTTCAAGCAGCACAAACGCTGGAATCTGGCAAACCGCGTACAACCCTGCTTCTACCTCTGGAACAACGTTTCTGAAAAAGCAAGTATGCTCTATAGCAATAGGACAAGAAGAGCTCCGGTTACGAAGAATAAGCCTTTCTCTTTCTCATCCCGCGTGCCCATTTGGCCAGGAATGAGCAGGTTTGACTCCAACGCTTATAGAACAATATTTCTCAAACGTTAAATATTCCCTAAGACAAGAAGCAAAAGGGCTGCAGTTTTGAGGAAAAGAATAGCTTCCCTTTTCATCCCCTTCATAATCCTGCTCTTTCTGGCATCACTTCCAACTCCGTTAGTACCCTTGGCTGAAGCTGGCTCAACAACATGGCATGTACCTGGAGATTTTCTCACAATTCAAGACGCCATAGACGCTTCTGACCCAGGCGACGTAGTTCTTGTGGCCCCAGGAACCTATTATGAGCACCTTTCGATATCCAAAAGCAACATGACCTTGATAGGAGAAAGCCCCCTAACTACAGTGATCGACGGAAATCAAACGTCTAGTGTCGTTTTTCTCAATGCGAAAAATGTGACTCTACAAGGCTTCAAAATCCAGAATGGAATATTCGGAATCAATATGGTTCAGTCCAAGAATTGCACAATAAGCAGTAACGTGGTAACCCTGAACACCGATGAAGGTGTACGAGTTTGGTGGGAAAGCAACAATAACACAATTGCGGACAACAACGTGGTCTTCAACAATGGTTATGGCATAAGAAACATGCTTAGTTCCAACGAAAACACAATCGCAAACAATACCATAACCGACAACGAATACGGGATAGCAATTGCCAACAGCATGTCCGCATTTCTCAAGAACAACAATCTCGCAGACAACACCTATAACTTCGGCGTACAAGGCGGCTACCCATACGAGTTCATTCACAACATAGACCTGTCAAACACCATAAACGGAGATCCGATCATTTACCTGAGGAACCAGACAGACTTGACGATTGATCCCTCAACCTACCCAGCAGTAGGATACCTTGCACTCATAAATTCCCAAAACATCACTATAAGAAATCTGAACATATCGAACAACGTCCAAGGCATCCTTATCGCAAACACAACAAACTCCAACGTCCAAAACGTTGATGTCTCCAACAATTTGCATGGAATCCAGCTCCTCTGCTCCAACGACAATTACATTGGAAACAACACACTACAACCAAGCCTCGGAGAGACAACTGCTCTATACCTCATGAAGGCGAAGTTCAACACGATCGCAAACAACCGAATCACGTCTAGCTACAAAGCTGTCCACCTGATTGACTATTCAACTAACAACACCATCACTGGAAACACGCTGACGGACAACGCATATGCCATGTTCATACAGGTCTACTCCAGTGGAAACACCCTCTTCCATAATAATTTCGTCAACAACGCTGAACAGGTAAGTAGTTCATGGTCAAACAATACATGGGACAACGGCTACCCGTCTGGCGGAAACTACTGGAGTGACTATACAGGAGAGGATCTCGATGGCGATGACATCGGAGACGTCCCGTACACAATCGACCTATCCAATCAAGACCACTATCCACTCATGTACCCTGCAGGAGGAGAAGAATTCACAAACATAGCCATCACGAACGTCACAACGAACCTCACAGAAGCCTACGAAGGAGAAACAGTCGACATCATGGTCACCGTAGTCAACCAAGCCCTGACATCACAGACGTTCAACGTCACAGCCTACTACGACAATGATCCGATTGGAGTCCAAACTGTGACCGATTTGGCCTCGAGCACCGACATAACTATAACCTTCTACTGGACCTCGACCAATGTGACCCCCAAGAACTACACAATCAAAGCGACGGCGACTCAGGTGCCCGGGGAAACCAACTTGAGCGACAACACCTACATCGATGGGACGGTGAGAGTAAAATTGCAGGGAGACGTAAACGGCGACAATGCAGTTGACGTTGTTGACCTCACAATAGTCTCACTAGCATATGGCTACTTCGACGGAGAACCAGGCTACAACCCAGTTGCGGACATAAACAAAGATGATCTTGTTGACATGCGGGATCTCGTAATAGTAGCTCGACACCTTGGCGAAACAGCATAGTCGTTAGAAACACCACTGTTTTTTTGGTGCTACACAAAAAAAGGGGAGAGTGATGGGTCTCAGACAGAGGCTACGCTGTTGCAACAGCTTCGTCTGCGTCGAGGAAGCCTTCTCCAACCGCGTCGTCAGCCCAGCTGGCATAATACCAGCCTGGGGGATATCCCCAGTGAAGGGCGAAGATTGCCATGTAGGGGTTGGGGTCAAGCCAGTATCCATTGGGATATGTGATTGGACCAAGGTCGGCTGTGGATTCAAGAATAGCTTCGATGTCGTACTGGTTTAGGGATGGATTTTTCTCCAGCATCAAGGCAGCAGTTCCCGCGACGTGCGGACTGGCCATGCTAGTTCCGCCCACCCAACCGTAGCATTGTGACGGGTCGGCCGGAAGCGGACCCCATAGGGGTGTCCAGTATGGTCCATATACCCAGCTTCCAGGAGCTGCTACGTCAAGGTCCTGACCAGGAAGTTCTCTACCGCTTAACCAGTCCATGTACACTTGGGTTCCACCACGGAATCCGAAGAGCGCACTTGCAGGCGCTGGAGTCATGAGGTCTTCGGGCACATCGTTTCTATGCCACTCTTCGTCCCACAACGGATTGTAGGTGATCGGATCAATTCCACCGAACCACTCTCCGGTCCACCCAGCCATACCTGCAGAGATCACTTGCGGGTATGCACCAGGCCAATCCATGCCGACTGTTCCAGCGTTTCCTGCAGCAGCAACCACGATAACACCAGCTCTGATAGCTTTGTCTATAGCGTTCTCTATTCCTTTAGCCGGTGAGCCGCCTCCTAGGCTTAGGTTGATAACCATTTTCAGGTTGTGTGTTTTTGCAAGGCTTGTTGCGTATTCTATGGCAGTGGCAATACAATCCCATGTTGCCACAGAGGTTCCGTATTCATCAAACCACCAGAGCGCCTTTATCGGAATGATCTTTGCTTTCGGTGCGACTCCATCAAAAACCTGTACCGCCTTTGCGTTCCAGGATGGCAAGTAGTTGAATCCAATTATTGTGCTTGATACATGAGTGCCGTGACCACTTAAAGCGTATTCATAGTACGCAGGGACCTCTATAGTCCTGTAATGCTCATCCCAATAGAAAGCGGTGGCCCATTCTGTGACGATCTTCTCTTCGGGGAAAAAGCTTCTCCAATTTGGTAGGAAACCGCAATCGATTACCGCGACATAAACGCCCTCTCCGTCCCC
>CP070828.1:475034-483953 GCA_020344715.1 Candidatus Bathyarchaeota archaeon
CGACTAGAGCCAATCTTGCGTCGCTGAGTTCCCTCGGCTTTGCCTTCAATACGGGTATTGCATTGTAGAACGTGTTGAACTTGTCAGCTAGCGCGTTGGCGAAGTCAGCGATGAGATTTGGCTTAAGATCATCTGCTGCTTCCGTGAAGATCTCAGGGAAACGTGCCAACATCACGATTATTTCTTGCTCCACACGTTCGCCTAGCAACGCATGATCAGCACTTTCTGGCTCTCTCGCCCCCTTCCGTAGTATGCTGCCTGCTCTGGCATGCGAATATTGGATGTATGGCGCACTGTTCTTTTCAAAGTCCAAAACGCGGTCCCATGTGAAAACAACCGGCTTGCTTGGGTCCACTTCCACAAGTGCATATTTCAGAGCTCCGATGCCAACAAAATCTGCGATCTTCCTTTTCTCTTCATCAGACAAATGAGGAGATCGCTTGGAAACTTCTTCATATGCTCTTCCAACGGCTTCATCCATTACATTGTCAAGAGTGATGTAGCGTCCTTTACGGCTCGCGATTCGAAAGCCTGGGAGTCTCACTAGGTTGTAGGCAAAATGAGTCAGATTCCTGGCATGATCGATGTGCCTCATTGCACATAGAGCAAGTTTCAGCTGCAATTGAGGTAGAAGCTGTTCCATTCCTATCACGTTAATTACTCGATCGGCTCTCTGAAACTTCCACAGCGTATATGCAATGTCCCGGGTTGTGTACAAGGTCGTACCATCTGCTCTAAGCAGAGTCAAGGAAGGGATTTCATAATCCTCTCGGATGTCAAATAATTGCCGGAGATTGAGGTCCTGTGCTGCTTTATCTGCGTCAAACTCTAGGACTTGCCCCGCTGGGAAAACATAAGGAGTTGCCCGCAACTTGCTGAGTGCCTTCTTGACGTCGTTGTTCCAAACGAAGTCGCTTTCCCAATCCCAAGAATCGAAGCAGATTCCAGCTTTCTCTAGAGTTTGTTCAAAGCCTCTTATGCAGAGTTTGCTGATCTCTCTGATCAACGATCTAGCATGATCCTTGCCAGCCTCATATTCACGGATTAACCGGGCAATATGTGATTCGGAGTCTACATCTTTCCTGATTCGCTCAACAAGTTTGGTGAAAAGCTGAGAATGTTTAGTTTCGAGATCTATTGCTACTGCCATCCAATCGTCTAGTTCTCGTTGCAGTTTTGAAACTTCTTCCGTGCTGAGAAGTTCTCCAGCTGCGTCAATTTCCTTTTTCAGTCGTTGAATCTCGATTAGGCAACTCGTTATCGTGTAGATGGCGCCAATAGAATGGTCGGGTTTCTCTCTAGGCGTAGGCTTGCCCAGCTTTTCGTAGCCATAGGCCGCAACTGCTGTTTGGCGTCCCACATCATCGACGTAGGTGTGCCGAAAAACCTTGTGTCCTCTAGCCTTCAAAATTCTGGCAATTGCATCGCCAAGCATGGGGTTCCTTGCTTGCCCGATGTGGATCGGATGAATCGGGTTGGCGCTTGTATGCTCCACAATAATATTCGCTGGTGTGTCAACTTTGACATACCCATACTCTTTGCTCAACGCGCGAATCGACTCAATCGTCAAACGAGAGAACCCCGCAGAATCCGCATAGAAGTTTATGTATCCTCCTCCAGCAGCCTCAACTGCTTGAACAAGTGGATACTTCGATACGTCTGAGCCTTCGGCAATCTTCCTGGCCACACCTAGTGGTTTCATCTTTGTCTGCTTCGCAATTTCGAAGCAAACAGAAGACGCCAACATGCCAAAATCTGGAGTTGGAGGTAACTCCAATCTAGTGGAAAAAGAAGTCTCAGGAAAAAGCTTGCCTATTGCATCTCTTAGCATACTTTCACATGTAACACGGAATTCTGCAAACGGATTGGCTGAAACCATTTTGGAATGTCACCTTGGCGGGCCCGCTGGGATTTGAACCCAGGATCTCCGGCTCTCTCTCACCTGAGGTCCGGAGGCTTACGCATCACTTGTTCGGCAATTCGGCGCCTTAATCCGGACTGGGCAACGGGCCCTTTTTGTCATCAAAGGTCAATGCTGATGTATGTTATAAAGCTTGTATAGACCTGAAGAGAGAACGAAAGTATACTTCTGGAAAAGACAAAGGTGCAAACTTTACTTACAGACTCGTCTAGGTGTCAGGCGGTTGCGACTTGTCCTCTCGTATGTTCCGTAGTTTCTGCCTCAACAGGCCCAATTGTCATGCCAAAAGCCTTAATTTAACCCTTAATAGTCAAAATGATTGGGATGAACAGCCGGGGTAGCCTAGCCTGGTTTGGGCGCCAGACTCATAATCTGGAGAGCAACAAAGGGCCAAGTTAGCCCAAGCCCAGAAGTCGCGAGTTCGAATCCCGCCCCCGGCACCAACACATATTTGGTAAATCCAGCTGTTCTCTCTTCGTCTTGTCCAAGAAATTTTGCCGGGTCAGCTTCTTTCGGTTTCTTCTCTAATGAATGTCATGTAGAGAAAGGCTAGGATTATTGTGATGAATGTCAATGCTATCAAAATCGTTATGAAAACAGTTTCGAAGAATACCCCCGTGAAATCCACTTGAAGAAACATTTTTGGGTCCATGGATCTCTCCCTTTGTTTTCCTTGTATGTTGAAGTTTCGTAGCTATTTAAGTTGTGCTCTCCTCTGCGGTTGATTCGGGTTTCTTGGAAGCCTTGACTTCTGTGGTTTTCCACTCTTCTATGAGAATGTCAAACAGTTGGTCATCGTCTTCAATCAGATCGAATCGATTTGTTGCCTCAGCAAGTTTCTGTGCAATTATGTGATAACACAGGTGACCTTGATGAAACTGGAAGTAGAAGTCATCGCAGGTGCAATACTCAACGGCTGGCATGACAAGATATTCTCTCTCTCTGCCCACTACAATCCAAACTATTCTGCCGCTGGGTTGGAACACGTACTTTTTGACTCTAGAGTCCTCCAGTGCTTCTAGAGCCTTTATCCATCGCTGGCCAAATATAGACGACAGTTTGCCCTGATGAGCTTTTGTGATTCGCCTGTTTACATGTACTTCTCTGCAAATGGTTTCGAGCATCTTGACTTCAGAAGATCTTGATCTGTCTGTCTTTTCAGTCATTTGTCGGTTCCTTTCCGTAAATGGCATTGCAGATCTACATGCTAGCAATCTTTTCTGCCACGGTTTTGCCGAGGTTTCGACACTGTTCCAGACCACTGGTGTCTGGGGCATACAGCACTGTTAATCCTGTGCCTATCGTTCTCATGCCAAACTTGTTCTTTAACACTTCTAAAATCAGTTTTGGAGCTTCACCACTCCAGCCATAGGAACCGAAGGTTGCTCCAATTTTGCCGCGTAGCTGAACATTAGCTCTGGCGGCATCTTCCAATATGTTCTTGATTGGTAGAGTCATATCGTGGTGATACGTTGGGGAGCCAAAGATTACAGCAGAAGCCTCTTCCAACTCCTGCGGTCGAACATGATATTTCAGAGACACATCAACGCCTGATACAGTCTTGGCCCCTTCAACTACGGCTTCTGCCATTTTCTCAGTGTTCCCAGTTTGGCTGTCATACACTACCAGCAGCTTCGGCACTTTTCAGCTCTCCATTCATAACTTATACACGATTCAAATCTTTAAGGTTGCTATGAGAAAAGGATTTAAGAAAAACAAGTTCAAGCAACAAAGTAAAAAAGGAACCCTTTGCACTCTCTATGGCAAATGGTGAAGCACAATGACGCCTCATAAACTACGAAAAACCCGGAAAAAACGTGGCTCCCGCACCCATGGATGGGGCCAAATCGGGCAACACCGAAAGTCAGGGGTCAAGGGAGGCCGAAAAGTCGGACGCCACAAGCATCTATGGTCTTGGGTGTTAAAGAACAAGCCAGACTACTTCGGAAAAAAGGGGTTTAGATCACCAGGGAGCCGCAAAGGGGAAATCAATGTAATCAACGTGGGGCAACTCGACGAGCTTTCGAACAAGTTGAGTTTGGAAAAACAACTGGAGAAAAAGAAGAGCAAACCCTTCCTAGACCTTGAAAACCTTGGCTATCACAAGCTCCTTGGATCCGGAAAAATAACTCAAGCTGTAATCGTGAAAGTTCCGTCCTATTCTGAGGGTGCAGCTCGAAAAGTGCAAGAGGTTGGCGGACAGATACTTCAAGACCGAACCAACCAGTCACAGGGAAATAATGCTCAATAAAATTAATTACTGAGAACACAACTTGCCTTTACTGCTAAGGAGAAGCACAAGGAATGGCTGGCAGATTCCTATCAGCATTTGAGCCGCTTTCCCGAGTCATTCTCGAAGTAAAGCGTCCCGAACGTAGGGTAGGCTTCAACGAAAAACTGTTTTGGACAGGTCTCGCACTTGTGCTCTACCTCGTAATGGCTGTAGTCCCACTTTATGGAATAGAGGCCGGTGCCGAAGGAGACCCCTTCCGTTACATGCGAGTGATTTTTGCCTCCCAAAGAGGGTCATTGATGGAACTCGGAATCGGCCCAATCGTCACAGCCGGGCTTATCCTCCAATTACTCGCTGGCTCCGGAATGATAGGGTGCAACTTCTCTGATCCCAAAGACAGAGAGCTCTTTACGGTAGCCAGCAAGTTCTTCTCTTTAATTTTGATCGGTGTTCAAGCTTCAGCTTACATCATCGGCGGAGTGTACGGCGCGTTAGATCCAAGAGCAGCAATCTTTGTTTTCATTCAGCTCATGGTCGCTGGTTTAGTGCTCATGCTACTAGACGAAATGATTCAAAAGGGATGGGGATTCGGAAGCGGTATTAGCTTGTTTATCTTGGCTGGAGTAGCCCAAAACCTCTTGTGGGATTCTTTGTCTCCAATATTTCCAGCACCTGGTGAGGACCCTCCAAACTACTACGGTGCAATACCGGCATTGATTTATGGTGCTCTGAATGGGAGACTTACTCTGCAGAGTGCTTTTGTCCGGGTCCCGAGCCACCTTCCTGCCTTGCTCGGCTTGTTCACAACAATTGCCGTATTCTTGATTGTAATCTATTTTGAGGGTGTACGAGTTGAACTTCCAATTTCTCATGCGAGCTACCGCGGGTACCGGGGACGCTACCCGATCAAGCTGTTCTATGTTTCCAACCTGCCAGTAATCTTTGCATCAGCCCTCTTTGCAAATATTTACTTCATATCTCAGCTTCTTTGGAGCAACTACAACCCAGGGAACACCAACTTCTGGCTGAATCTGATCGGCATGTATCGCCAAGGAGAGCAGGGTCTGGAACCTTTTGGAGGGCTAGTCTATTATGTAATCGCGCCTCGAAGTATCACGGATGTAATGAACTTCCCTGTGCGAGCCATAGTGTTCACAGGTATAATGGTTGCGTTCTGCATTGTCTTCTCTCTGACTTGGCTTGAAGTTGGCGGACTGGGTCCTTCTACCGTAGCCAAGCAACTCGTTGACTCAGGCATGCAGATTCCTGGATTTAGACGGTCTGGAAAACCTATCGAAACGGTTCTGAAGCGATACATTCCGACAGTTACGGTTTTAGGCGGCGCTATAGTGGGACTTATCGCGGCTGTAGCTGATTTCTTTGGAGTTTTCGGAACTGGAATGGGCATTCTGCTTTCGGTTGGCATTCTTTACCAGTATTACCAGACTTTGATGCAAGAACGCGTTTCGGAAATGTATCCGGCCATACGTCGCTTCTTCGGAGGCTAATCTAGGCCCGCGCATATGAAAATGGTTAAATGTCAAGACGAGAAGACGTAACGAAACAAAATAGTCTGTGAAGCCAACAACTCGGAGAGCAAGAAAGTGTTCCTTCCAACACTCCCAGAATGGCTGCGTATCATACCCAGCTCTACATTATTCATCTTACTGCTCTCCATGTCACTTTCGCTCCTCACGGCGTTGGCCAACAGATTGCTCACTAATAGAGAGCAGTTGAATTCTTGGAGGAAAGAAGTCGCTAAATGGACCGAAGACTCCAAAAAGGCCAGAAAAAGCGGCGATAAAAAACTTCTTGCAAAGGTGAAAAGAAAGGAAAAGCACATTCTGTCGCTTCAATCGAAGATGATGTGGCAATCGATGAAGGTTTCTCTACTCTTTATGATCCCCTTCTTTCTCATATGGCAGCTGTTGATCGGATTTTATGGTGATGCAACAGTCGCGAAAATTCCGTGGATTGACGGTGTATGGGAATTACCTTTGTTTTATTGGTATCTGCTCTGTTCCTTCGCATCAGGAACTCTGATTATGAAAGCGTTGGGCGTAACGCCAGGAGCAACCGAGTGAAATGCCGCGGCCTTCCCAACGTACAAGAGCCAGGAAACGCTCTTCAAAGCGTTTGCCCGGTGGCGGTGCTGCATTTCATTACAAAAAAGAGAAGGTTGGGTCTTCTCGCTGTGCTAGGTGCGGTCGGGTTCTATCTGGGATTCCTAAGTCAGTCCAATCAAAGATGGGCAAGCTAACCGCCAGTCAGAAGAGAATACAACGCATATATGGTGGACAGCTCTGCCATCTTTGTCTTCAATACTCGCTCAAGCAGGCTGTCAGAGAGCGAATAAAATGAGCCGAGGAAAGAAAAAAGCGATTGTGATTTGTGTAGCTGGACTGACTGGGTGCGGAAAAAGCACCGTCGCAACACGGCTAGCAAAGAAATACGGCTTGAAACATTTGTCCGGTGGAACGACACTTAAACAGCTGGCCATAGAAGCGGGATACCAACCACATGAAATTGGATGGTGGGAAACACGTGAAGGTGCAAAATTCCTGAAGCACCGCTTCGAAGACCCAAAGTTTGACAGGCACGTGGATGAGCAGCTTCTAAAACAGGCAGAACGCGGAAACGTTATTCTAGACAGCTGGACCATGCCTTGGCTGCTTGGAAAAGGCTTTAAAATCTGGCTTGAGGCATCACCCAAAGTACGAGCTCGCCGCTTGGCAAGGCGTGATGGCATTAGCATAAAGGAAGCAATTGAGGCTATCAATGAGAAGGATGAAACGACACGTCGTATCTATCGCGACCTTTACGGCTTCAAGCTCGGAGAAGATTTTTCACCATTCAATCTCATTCTTGACGTGAACCTGCTGGATACTGAAGAAGTTTTCAAAACCCTATGTTTGGTGATCGATCGTTTAGTCCTAGAAAAACAACCCCAAGCCCCAAGCAGATGAGGTTATAAGTGTGTTTGGCAAATTTCTTATGTTTTAGAAGCAACCAACGAGGAATGTGAAATGTCCGCAGTTGAAGTAGGAAGAATCTGTGTAAAAATCACTGGACGAGAAGCAGGGAAGAAGTGCATTGTCGTAGATGTTATTGACAAGAATTTCCTCCTAGTAACCGGACCGAAACAGGTAAACGGCGTCAAGCGCCGACGAGCTAACATAACTCATCTTGAACCGACACAGGAGAAAGTCAGCATAAAACGCGGAGAAACCGACGAGGAAATAATGAAAGCCTTAAAGAAAGAAACCACCGCCTTCCTGCGTGAAACGCTTAAGATCAAACTATAGGTTCTCTTCTCGCGTTCCTTTTTTCGTTCTATTTCCTAGTCAGCCTTGATGAGGTTGATCTGCTACATCGAAATAATATATGACATACATGCGTATCATATTCTAGGCTGGCCTTGATATGCCGGAAAGAATCAAGATGAAAATCGGGAGAACAGGTTACATACAACGTATAGGTGACAAAGACTACATTAAAACTCGAAGCCGCATAGAAAGTGTACCCATCCGCAAGCTGGCTAGAATGAACCGTCTAGGCGGACATACTTGGCGACTGGTCCAAGAGGGAAGGGATATTTTCCTTATGCTGGAGGCGTTGACATTGAAGGAGGAAAAGGAAGCCTTAGGATAGACTGAGAGTGCGCTCGCTGAGAATTTCACGACGTTCTCTATCATGGTTCAAGTGACCTGGCGTTGATGTGGACGCTTCTAGATTTAAACGATCATGGAATCTTTCGGTCGGATTGACCAGCGATATAGACTAGTCTCCAAGGGTCTTTCCCACCTTGAACTCTTCGGCATCATTGTAGAATACGCGTGCGCACACGCATCGAATGCCAGAATAGCATGGAAAATGTTCTGAGAAGACAACGTGCTGACCTAGTATTCCAGGTGTTGGAGTGTCAAGGTTGTGAACCTGCATTAATGCTCTGCTAGTTTATTCGCCTTTCCAAGCCGCAAGCGACTAGGATATTTTCAAGGTTTTCTTTTGTCTGCTCTTGCTTGTAGATTCTTAGGGTGTGTATCAGTCTAGTCGTTTCGATCTCTCTCAGCTTCCTTCCAAGCGTTTTTGCCAGCTGGCTTCCAATGAAGAGATACTGGCATATGGACGTGACGTTAGAGGCTTTTCGGTTGCAGCTGGCCGTTTCGAAATCCACTATGTACGGTGTGTCGTCAGTTTCTACAATAATGTGTTTAGGTGCATTGCTTAGTTCTCCATGGTCCAAGCCTGCTTCATCTAGTTGCCAACATTGCTTCAGAATCTCACACAGGATTTTTTGGATTCCAGCTTTTGTTCCGCGCCCTTTCAGGGCTGTAATCCATTCCGGAAGTCGTGTTCCATCAATGAACTGCATGAGAAGAAAATTGTCGGTGACGTCAAACAGTTTCGGTCCAATACCTACATCATTAGCTCTCTTCAGCATTTCAGCCTCATGTTGCATTCCAATGCGATCAGCATCTATTCGTCGGATTTTTATGGCTCTCTTTCCCGTACTCGTGTGAACAACTACTACAATGCCGACATAGCCCTTGCCTAAAACGTGAAGGTCAAATGCTTTCTTGTCTCCAGCGAATTCCAGCGCTTTCACCCGAAGTCTTTCCAGCTCATGAAGGCGTTTTTCTGCTTCTTTCTGGTCGTATCGAGGATAACACAAAATCTCAGCATATTTTTGCTCAAGAAGCCGCTCTAATGGAATGATCTCTTTCCGGTGCACTAGTTTTCCCGCATGGATGTGGTTCAGCTA
>CP070828.1:484053-493873 GCA_020344715.1 Candidatus Bathyarchaeota archaeon
AGGTGATCTGATCCTCGTACAAGGAGGACTCAACTTCGCCGAACTCAATGCCGCACCCAAGGACGCTCCAACTCCGGGCGAAGTCATTGTCTACTACGATCCCCGATATGGCAAAGACCTGTATCACCTGATCGTCCACCGAGCTGCTGAAAAATTCCAGCATGAAAATGGAACTTGGTACTTCTACACGAAAGGGGACGCTAGTTCGGGTTCAAGCTACGACCCGTGGAGCCCAATTCGACAAGATTTCATCGTTGGCAAGGTGATTGGCAAAGTGCAATGGTTGGGTCATATTCCGCTGTATATGCATGAAAATCGAACCTTAGCCGCGTTGATAATCGTCCTATTGTTTGCATTTTTGATCATCACGGACTTCATTTTTCCCAAAAAGAAGAAAAAGAAAACTGCAGGCGAAGAAGAAAAACTGCCCAACACCGCTCACACAGACGACCTACTGCGCGCGTCGTCTGGCTCACTTCTTAAGAGTATTCGTTCTTGCTCAGAAAGAGACTTCAGCCTAAGCTAAGCCTTATAAATACCCTTCAATAATGATTCGTAGAGCTCGAGCTTTATAAGAGGAGTATTTGTATGCCGAAGGTAAAGGCTACAATCCGAATTGAAAACGTTGTTGCTTCTGCAACGCTGAATCAGAGAGTGGACTTGAACGCTGTGGTGAAAGGTTATCCTGGCGTCGAATATCGTCCAGAGCAGTTTCCAGGTTTAGTTTTCAGGTTGAAACGACCGAAAACCGCAACTCTGATTTTCAACTCTGGTAAGATGGTTTGCACAGGGGCAAAATCGGAGAAAGAAGCTAGAAGAGCAGTGATGAAGGTCATTAAGGAACTCAAGAACGGTGGAATTATCATTGTCAGCAAGCCGGAGTTGAAGATACAGAACATCGTTGCTTCGGCTAGCCTCGGGGGCATGATAGATCTAGAGAAATCAGCCTATTCTCTTGGAAAGACTATGTATGAACCCGAGCAGTTTCCGGGGCTTATCTATCGTATGGCTGAGCCAAAAGTTGTGATTCTCCTTTTCGCAAGTGGAAAATTGGTATGCACTGGTGCTAAACATGAGGAGGACGTATACACCGCAGTTGAAAAGCTTCATGAAAGACTTGAGAAAGAGGAACTAATCTACTACGAATAGATGTGTACAAACCTCCTGTTTCCAGTTTTCTAATCTTCAGACAATTCAGCTGTCACTTGCCCTCTACGACCAACGAGGTCTTGTTCTAGCTGTCAAATTAGATGAATATATGAACGTTGTTCTGGCTAAGAAAGACTTTTACTGATGAGCTTTGCTGTATCTCTTGAATCTTGGTTGTCGAGGATGAAGGAAGATTCGAAAAATGTCTTCAGTCTACTCGTCAAGCCTATTCGGAGGCTTATTGAACAGAGAGGGTTCTCATCTCCAACGGAGCCTCAGGAGAAGGCAATACCTAAGATTTTGGAAGGAAAAAATGTTCTCCTTATCTCTCCAACTGCAACTGGAAAGACCGAGGCTGCCGTTCTGCCGGTTTTCAACATGCTTCTCTTGACGCCAGAGCGTCCTCCTGGAATCAAGATTCTATACATTACACCTCTTCGAGCTTTGAACCGAGACATGCTCGAGCGACTGCAATGGTGGTGCAACAACCTAGACATTAAGCTCTCTGTAAGACACGGCGATACCGAAACCAGGGAAAGAACAAGACAATCTCGCAGTCCCCCCGATATTCTCATAACCACACCTGAGACGTTGCAGGCCATAATTCCCGGTTGGATTTTACGCCAACACCTAAGGCACGTAAGATGGGTCATTGTGGATGAAGTTCATGAGATGGCGGACAGCAAACGAGGCAGTCAACTCTCACTTGCCCTGGAAAGGTTGCGATGGATAACCGGCAAGGATTTTCAAATCATAGGCTTGTCGGCAACCATTGGGAGCCCAGAGAAAGTTGCACAGTTTTCCGTGGGCAATGAACGTCCGATTGAAATTGTTAGAGTTCCAGTTGCTCGGTCGATGAAGCTCCGCGTTCTGTTTCCTCAGCCTTCACGTGAAGATGTGGAGCTCGCCTCGACGCTGTTTACTCATCCAGAGGTGGCTGCCAGAGTGCGCATTATCCGCAAGTACATTGAGAAACAACGATCTGTGCTTCTGTTCACCAATACACGTGCCATTTCAGAGGTTCTCGCTAGCCGATTCAAGATTTGGGACATCGACTTCCCAGTCTCCATACATCACGGCTCTCTGGCAAAACCTTCGCGGATAGCTGCTGAAAAGGGATTGAAAGAAGGAGAACTGAAAGGTCTTGTCTGCACGAGTTCGCTAGAGCTAGGCATCGATGTTGGACGAATAGATATGGTTATTCAATATATGAGCCCTCGGCAAGTAACACGGCTCATCCAACGCGTGGGAAGAAGCGGACACAGAGTTGGCCGCATGGCCCTTGGGCTCATTATCACAATGGATTCCGATGATACGCTTGAAGCCATGGCGGTTGCTCGCCGAGCCTATAAAGAGGAACTCGAACCCGTAGCTATTCCTGAGAAGCCGTATGATGCTTTAGCTCATCAGATAATAGGCTTGTTAATCAGAAAGAAACGCTGGTATTTCTACGAAATCTATGACCTGTTCAAGAAAGCATATCCCTATGCCAATCTCGCTTTGGAGGATGTGCAAAAGGTTTTGACCTACATGCACTCACGGTTTCCGCGTCTAGCATGGGTCTCCTTCGAAGACATGATCGCCCTAAAACCTCGCCGCACCAAGGCACTCTACGAATACTATTTTGGAAACCTGTCCATGATTCCAGATCAGAAGCAATACTTGGTTGTAGATCAAGCTTCAGATGTCGCAGTTGGTGTGCTCGATGAAGCGTTTATGGCGGAGCATGGAAAGCCAGGAGTTAAGTTCATAATTCGAGGAAGCCCGTGGAAAATCGTCAACGTGTATGCTGACAAAGTCTACGTCAAAGCCGTAGATGACCCTACAGGGGCCATACCAAGTTGGATCGGTGAGGAGATTCCTGTTCCGTTCAAGGTGGCGCAGGAGGTTGGAGCCATACGCGGGTTTGTTGAGAAACAACATCGAAAGGGAAGAAAACCTGAGCAGATGGCTGAGCAGCTATCCGAAAGGTATCCGGCGGATAAGGACACGATAGCTCGGGCGTTGAAGGAAACTGTTGAACATGTTCAGCTTGGTCTCATGGTTCCCACTGACAAGCGCGTGGTGCTTGAGAACTGGGAAGACTTGGTGATTATTCATTCGAATTTCGGCTCTCTGACTAATCGGGCTCTCGCTCAGCTACTTGGTCATTTGTTAACAGAGAATACGGGCTACACTGTCGTTGTTCAGCATGACCCTTATCGCATCTTTGTCCAAACAATGGACGTGGCCACGTTTACCAGTGTAGTCAATTTGTTTGATGAACTTAAGAAAATGGATGAAGCAACCGTTCGAAGCATGCTAACACGGGCGGTTGTGAGAACGGGCCTGTTCAAGCGGAGAATGATTCACGTTGCTCGAAGATTTGGGGCACTCAAAAAGTGGGTTGACTTCAGCACGGTAAGTCTAGGGAGTCTAATGAAAAGCTTTGAAGGCACAGCCATTTATGATGAAGCACTCAAGGAGGTTTTCATGAAAGATTTGGACCTTCAACGTCTTTTGTACGTTCTTGACCAGCTACGCAAGGGCAAAATTGAAGTTGTAGGACTGGAACCCCAAAGTGAAGCTACACCGGTTGCTCTGGTCGGTATCGAACGAGTCAGCATGAAGACTGACTTGATTCCGCCTGAAAAGATGAAACTTATCCTAGTGAAGTCAGCCAGGGTGCGTTTGCTCAACGAAGTTCGCGCCTTCATATGCACCCGCTGCTGGGACTATCTCGAAATGATTTGCATCAAAGATCTGCCTGACAAGCCAATGTGTCCGAAATGTGGATCTTTCAACCTAGCCGTGCTCCGCAGAGAAGAGGAGCAGCTACGTATGCTCGTTGAGAAGAAAGGTGAGAAGCTGACGGCAAGTGAGCAAAGTTGGCGAAAACAAGCTGTTAGAACGGCCGAGCTTCTGGCAAGTTATGGCAAGCCGGCGGCTGTGGCTCTGGCTGGGCGGAAACTCAGAGTATCAGATGTCGAAAAGCTGTTCTTGCAGGAAAAGAAACTGACGGATCGATTTTTCGAGCTGATAATTGAAGCTGAAAGGAATGCGTTGAAAAGACGATTTTGGTGACGAAGCTATCCATTCAGCGTCTTTTCTCGTTGCAGGATTACTAGTTCCGAAAGGACAGATTCTTTTTCCTCGCTGGTCCTGAAGTGAGTTTTGGAAATTTGTAGGCTTGTCAGAGTGGTCTTACGCATTTGCCATCCGATTCTGAGTTATCATTATTGCATTGCATTGAATTCTGCCTTTTCAGAAGCAATCGATGCGACGGATGTAGGTATTAAAACGTAGGTTTCAGCCGTTGACGCGTTCAGGATGAATCAGTAGTCGTGACGTAGAATTCCAAAACTATAAAAGCATTGGAACAACAGTAATTTTTCTCTGAAGGAGGTTGCACGGAAATTAGCTTGGAGTTGAGCCGCCAAAAACTACGAGAACAGACACTAGGCCGGTTCAAGTACCTCAAGACATGCGTCCTAGCTAGAGAACTATGTCTGCTAGTGCGGACTAACCGGGTGGCTTTCAACGCTAAAGATGCTCATGACTGCTGTGCCTTCATTTCTCACCTCTGTGCGGAAGCCGGCTGCAAAGAACAAAGCGACCTTTGCGGAAAGGCATCAGAAGCCATCTTGCATAGTGAGGAAGAATATCTAGATATCTGTGCGCAAAGCTGCACGAAATGCGGGGAAGCGAGAAGACCGCAACAACCAAAGAAGAATACCCAGTATGTTGCCTAACAGCTTTCACCCTAGCAACCTATTGTGATCATCTGAATTTCCGTTTATTGTCTTCGAAAAAGAAATAAGCCTCTAGAGAAACAATACAGCATCACAAACTTGATGGGAGAAAACGCTTGTTCATTGCCCCATTCGTTGCAACACCGCTTACAGTCGTCCGCCGCATGCTTACGTTAGCTGAGATAAAACCTGGCGAGATCGTGTATGATCTTGGTTGCGGCGACGGACGCGTGGTCATCATGGCTGCGCAGAAATTTGGGGCCAGAGCAGTTGGCGTGGAAATGCGAGAAGACCTTGTCAAGCAAGCGCTGGGAAAGATTTCTGAACTCGGTTTAGATGGCAAAGCTAAGATTGTGCACAGTGACATGTTCAAAGTAGATCTGACCCAAGCAGACGTGGTTACGTTATACCTAACAACTAGCGCCAATGACAAGGTGAAGCCCAAGTTGGAATCCGAACTGAGGCTCGGAGCCAGAATAATATCACACGACTATGAAATCCTCAACTGGCGGCCTCAGACAATAGATAACTTCTGCGAAAACCCAAGGCTCGGCTACCCATCGCACACCATATACGTCTATCGTAAGGCATATTGAGCCTGATGTAGGGGCTGTTTTCGCTTTCGGAAGATTTGTTCGTCATCAACGCAGGACCCGCAGAGAATCTCTTCGTTGACCTTCTCAGCAAGAAACTTATAAGCAATGTTTCATTCAAGAATCTCTGATCGACATATGCTGCCAGTTCCGTGGAGATACGTCAGTTCCTGGCACTGTAGCACTTGTGGGCTTTGTTGCAGAGGATATAATGTGGTTCTCAACTTCGCAGAATGGATGAAAGTTGTGAAAAATTTCGGCGTAGGCTACACTTCACCTGGCATAAGCAAGTTCTATTTGAAACACAAAAACGACGGTTCATGTGCATTTCTTCATAACTATCAGGGCAGAGGGTTCTGCCACTTGCAGCACATGAAACCCCGAGCTTGCAAGCTTTGGCCTTTCAAAATTCTGCCTCGACCTAAATATGGAAGAGCGAATGAAGCTGTTTACAATTTCGCAGGGAAACCGTTCTTCATCTACGTAGATCCTGCTTGCCGGGGCTTGACTTGGGGCCGGCCGACCAAGAGCTTCTTGGATACGACTTTGACTGAATTCCTCAGCCTCGCGTTGGGTTTTCGGGAAAAGCAGGTCTATTCTACATCTCGACCGTTCTACTATCCTCAGTATTTGCGATCCGAAAGAGATCAGGTGTACTGAATCCTCAAGAAGAGCTGCTGCGAAAAGTGGTCACCTTCCCACATTGTTGGCTGAAGGTCGGAAATATGGCAACACTCGCGTGTACACAGCAAGCAAGACTAGAATCTGGCAGCTAGCTCACCAACTGCCCAGCCTCAAAAAAGATTGAAAGGTGAGATTTGACTAGGGCTAGATGAACTCTCTTCTAATGTACCCTGCCATGATGTTGAAAGTTATTACGCCGTTCACTGAACGTTTCTGAATTCCCGTCAGTTCACTAATTTCGCGAATCGACAGAGGCTTCTTAGACCGATATAGCATCCGAAAGATTCTTTCTGTATAGCCTTTGTAGCTGGGAGTCTCCTGCAGATAGAACTCATCATTGGCACATCTTCTCGATCCATCTTTAGTCAAGGCGTACTTATACCTTAACATGGAGTCGTCTCCCCCTCACATGATAATTCTAGTAAACATAGGTATATAAAAATTGCCAAGGACATCTATGGAAGAATGTTACAGTTGCTTGTGGCAACTCGCGACTGTTCGAAAACCGTTTATGCCATTGACTGGCGATATCCCCCGCAAAACTCCCCTTTTTCTATCAGGAACTTGACGCAACTGAACTGACGTGTGCAAGAGGGTTCCAAAGAAGTTAAATTGATTCACGTAGATGTGAACCTAGCGAGACAAGTTGGTCCCAAACAAAAATTTCAGTTCAATCGACAAAGAAACAACTGATGCTTTAATGGAGATGTCAAGACTTCCGACAGAGGTTGGAGGAAATCGAAAAGCCAATCACAATCGGCGAAGAGGAAATAGAAAACACGGAAAGGAAAGACCAAGATTTCGGTCACTTTGAAAACGCAATCAAAAAAGTTGAAAAAGAAAAAAACAGATGAGAGAGTAGAATATGGAACATCAATTCAACGGCAAGCCGAGTTTGAAAAGGCAGAATGAACGGAAGCGGACGAGAGCCGCGGCTGCCACCGACGCCACGCACATAATTACGATCACCGATGCGACCTTCGAGGAGATCACTAGACAGAACGAGTTGGTCCTAATTGATTTCTGGAATGACCGTTGCGAATACTGCAAAGACCTTGCCCCCATCATTGAAAGACTCGCCGCAGACTATGCTGGAAGAGTAGCCTTCGGAAAGCTAGACGTGGACCAGAACCAAGACACACGTGTCCGGTTCAATGTCCAAGCCTTCCCCACCTTACTCATCGTGAAGAATGGAAAGGAAGTCGACAGAATCGTTGGATACGTTCCAAGAGAACGCGTTGAGGCTGCCTTGAAAAAGCAACTGAATACGGCGAATGAATCCGAGAAGAGCTAGCGGGAAGGCGCGCCTATCTAGCTTTGCAGTAAGAGAGACCCAGGAGCACACCGTTGGCAGTTGTTTGCAGTAGGTTTCGAATACATCTGAGAAAAAGACGGGCTGATGCACTTCTGAAACCGCAAGTGAAAAAGTCAGGTCTGAAGTTGAAAAACACGACCTAAAATCGTTTAAGCTTTATCTGACAATTAACTGAGACATGCTAGAAAAGGCTGCGATAAACGACAAAGGCGCAATCCTCCTAGGAAATTGCGTTGCCTGCGACTCGTTCGATGACGCGAGACCTTTGCGCGTAGTGACCCATGTCCACTATGATCATTTGACCGGGCTCCAGCAAAGCTTGAGAAGTTGCAAGACTGTGATTATGACCGCAGCTACAAGAGACTTGTTGGAGGTCATGCGAGGTCGTTGGTCTCTGATGAGGGGCAACATCAAAACTCTCAGTTTTGAGGAACCGTTGGTTTATGAAGATGAGAAGCTAACGTTGCATTTTGCAGATCATATTCTTGGGGCGGCTCAGGTTCTGGTTGAAGACAGTGAGGGAACAAGAATTCTTTATACTAGTGATTTCAGGCTTCCTAGGACTCCGGTCGTTGAGGCAGACCTGTTAGTTATAGAAGCAACTTACGGCAATCCGATGCAGGTGAGACCTTTTGAGAATATCGTTGAAAACGCATTGGTTTCGTTGGTGGAACGGGGTTTGAAGCAAGGACCCGTCTACATATTTGGCTATCATGGCAAACTTCAAGAAGTCATGCAAATTCTGCGCAAAGCGCAGATGAAAACACCTTTCATAGTGCCTGAAAAGGTCTATCGGATTTCGGATATTTGCGAAAGACACAACATGAATCTTGGGAAATACCTGTCATCCACCGAGGAGGAAGCCCAACAAATGGTGAAAAACAAAGATGCCTATGTCGCTCTTTATCACATGGGTTCTCGTCGACATGTCGGAAAAGACGCTTTTCGTGTTCTCGTTAGCGGATGGGAATTCAGCCATCCTCGTCGTCAAATAGGTGAGAATGAACACCTTATAGCTTTAAGCGATCACTCCGATTTTAGAGGACTGCTACGGTACGTGAAGGAGAGCAACCCTAAATCGGTGATAACTGACAATTATCGAAATGGTGCTGCAAAAACCTTGGCTAGGCAGATTGAGAAGCGATTGAAAATACCTGCTAGGCCGCTGCCCAACTAGGTTTTCTACCTTTCGCGTTTTCCGGTGATGAAGTCTTCTACCCATTGTTTGGCTGTGTCGTCTGGAATCTGAACAGGTGGATGTTTAAATGCGTAGGACGAGATGCCGGTCAGCGGTCCCCCAATTTTTCTGTCAAGTGCCAGTTTTACGGCCCTGATGACATCTATGACAACTCCGGCGCTGTTCGGTGAATCTTCGACCTCCAATTTTGCAGTTAGCGCGATGGGTTGATTTCCAAATTTTCTTCCTTGAACAAAGATGTAGCAGATTTTCTTGTCCTTTAAGAAAGGCACGTAGTCAGACGGTCCAATTCTTGTAGGTACCTTGTATGGCACCAAGCTTGTGACTGCCTCTGTTTTGCTGATCCGTTTGGTCTTCAATCGATTCTCCACGGTCATGTTAAGAAAGTCAGTGTTTCCACCCAAATTGAGCTGATACGTTTCGGTCACTTCAACCCCTCTGTCCAAACACAGTTTGATCAAGTTTCGATGCAGTATGGTGGCACCAATTTGGCTCTTGATGTCATCACCGGCCACGGGCAACGTCTTGTCCTCGAATTTTCTACTCCAATCGCGATTGGATGCGATAAATTCAGGGATGCAATTTGCAAAGGCACAATTCGAATCCAAGGCGGCTTGTGCATAGAAATGTGTTGCTTCACAACTTCCAACGGGGATGAGATTGATCAGTACTTCTGCATCAACTTCATTAAGAATGTCTTTCACGTCCGAGGAGTGCGTCTTCTCCTCGTTGTAGATTTTGAAAGGGGTCTTCATATGAAATGCGACTCCATCTAGGATTGGACCGGCAGAAACTTTGACCCCTAGATTTGGTACGTCTGTGAATTTGGCGCAGCAGTTGGGTTCAGCGAATATTGCTTCACTGAGGTCCTTGCCGATCTTTTGCTTGTTCACGTCAAAGGCTGCTACAAAATGTATGTCTCGAATGTGATAGCCGCCGAAGTTCACGTGCATAAGTCCTGGGATCTTTGCTTTTTCGCTTCGATTCTTGTAGAATTCGACTCCTTGAACCAGAGCGGAGGCGCAGTTGCCTACCCCCGCAATTGCAGCTCGGATTTCCGGCAAGTCTGATCAGCTCACAACGGCATTGTTGCCAAGGTCGTATTAAGCTTGTGCTTGGATTGAGACCGAATCGAAACTGCTTTAATACA
>CP070828.1:493973-497490 GCA_020344715.1 Candidatus Bathyarchaeota archaeon
GTCACTATGATTCTATTTTTCAGTTCTACACTTTGCATTTCTTTCACCATGGCATCTTGCCGACGTTTCGAAGAAAAACCAGAAATCTGGACTCTCTGAACCTTCGAGATGCCTGATTGCAACAATATATGTTGTAGCAATTATATTAACCTTGCAGAAAGAGAGAAGCCCCTGTTGTCCTTTCGTGGTCTATTTCCTGTTGACAACCGAGCTTACTTTCTTGAAGGCCTTGTATAGTCTCATTGAGCTTCTTGAAAAGTCCACTTTCACCCATTTTTCATGAAAAGTAACTACTTTCTTTAATGCAAGAAGCCTCTTCTTGTTCTTTGAGAGCGAACTTCTCATCGGCGCAGCGTCATCTCCATTGACGGCTTTTCTGTAGAGCTCTTTGCAGTTCTCAATGATATCGGAAACCTTGCCTTCCGTTTGTCTTCTGATTTCTTGCATAAGGCGTTCATTGCTGCCTGCAGTTGCGGCAACGACTCGGGGGATAACTTTAACGTGCCCCTGAATCCCTCTAATGAAAGTCGAAAATTTGAAGGCGTCGACGAGTTCGCTTTTCTTGTCAAAAAGCAGGTGGTTTTGAGAGAAGGCGTAGACGGAGCGGCACAGTCGAATGCAGGGCGCTCGTATGAGAAAATTCTTTATTCGCTCTCTTTTGACCTCTTTAGGAGCTGCATACATGACGATAACCAAGCTACCTAGCTCAGAGACGCCTCTGGCCTTCACAAAGCGAGGCTTTCTAAGTTCTCTCACTCTTTTCAGAAGAATCGGCTGATTCTTTTCAAGTACTTTCAAAACCTTGTTGACCTTTTCTTCTTTAATCTCCCAGAAGGATCTATGCACTTGTCTACAGCCTAGTTCTCGTAGACGCCGAGGAACAAGGCTTCTACTCTTTGATTCAGTTGGGGCTCGGTACGCGGCGTACAAGACCATAATTTCTCATCCCCTAAGTCACGAATTTAAGGTTAACTGCAAACAAGCCTTGTGAGCCCGACTAAAGTGACTAGAACTTCCTCGGCTCTCTCGCCAGTTTTCGAGACGCCGCTAGTTTTCACGCACGGCTTTTCATGGATCTTTGCACGGTCATCGATCATCCCTCGCTATCCTAATGAAGGAGAGAAGACGTACTTGTCCGTTCTTTTGTCACTCAAGCCTTAACACTCACCACGGAGAGTCTGTGTCATAGTTCAAGTCCGGATCTAGCTTGATGTCTGAGGGATACGGAGACAAGTACAAGTGGATGACTCGTTGACATTTGCTGATGCGATGTTGATGTATGGGCAGTGAAGGGGTTGAAAGAGAGCAAGGAGATCTGGCGGAGATTGACTGCGCGTTCAGGTCGCGCAAGACAAAATAGAGACTTAGGGGTTGTCTACATCTATAAGAGTCCACTCGGTTTTGGAGAAGACGATTATGATTCGTGAGATGAAGCAAGGAGAAGAAGACGAAGTTAGATCCCTTCTTGCCAAACTCAGTTTTGAAGATCAAGCTCTTTGGCGAAAGCAAATCAAACCAGTTGATGAGCATCTTGCAGAAGTTAGTGAGATTGCTATAAGCGAAGAACTCGAAGGTCGGAATGTTATTCTTGTTGCAGAGGCGGATGACAAGATCATTGGGCTCTGCTGGTGTTCAATTGTTGACCGGGGAATAGACAAACAGGCTGAGATAGCTGAATTCTATGTGGAAAGGGAATATAGAGGTAAAGGTGTAGGAAGAGAACTGTTAGCAGCTGCTAAACGACTTTTCGTCAACGAAAAAGTTGAAGTGGCATTCGTTTGGACCCATTATGGTAACACAACAGCCATAAAACTGTACGAGAATGCAGGGTTCAAGAGAGGAGACCAGCTGGTGATGGCTTTTGTTCCACCAGCAAAGGACAAAAATCAGGCGCGTTCAAGATGAGGCGATAATCGTGGAAGAGATAAAGAAGAAGGATGGATGATAGACTTTCTACTTCAGGCATCAGACTTATGACAATGTCCCGCGCACACAGATGCGGTGTACAGCCACACATTGATAAGTGCGCTACGTCTTTGAACGTTTTTCCTTGCGCTTCTTTCTTTTCTCCGCTCTTTCCTTCTTGGTCATTGGTTTCTTCTTGGAGCCTTTTCCCATACCCAACGCGATCACCATATCAAAATAGCTGAAGTACGGAATGAATTTTTCGGCGCATGTGCGTTGCCGAAACAACCTTCATACATCGGTAATTGTGAAGGGCTGAACATACAAAATGCAAACTGTAGATAATTTCTGGTAAAATTATGCTTTAATTTCGTTTGTAGTTTGAAAATGTAGCTAATTCCTGTTCTTCCTATGCCGTTGAGGAAGCTCAAGGTTCTTTTTCTGTTTTCGTTTCATCTTCTTAGCCCTCTGCAATTGCCTGTGCTGTTCTCGACCTGCAGCTTTCTCTTTCTTGCTTCTTCTGGCCATGCTTTGACCTCCGGTTTTATGGTGTACCGATGCAAGCCTCACACTTGTTAAAAAGTATTACTATCCTGCACACGAATTATCTATCGTATCTTGGGTTGTTGCTGAATTTGGCGGAGTCGCACGCGCATCTATTCTCTGTTCATACTGTTTGGTCGTCTTTCTTTCTTCGATGTTTTCTGCCATCATTCATAATAAGCAGAAAGTGCAGTTCCAAGTACTATTGTGTGAGACTGAGAGTGAGACAATGACCAGGGATCATGTTTGCGGCGTACACTTGGCAAACTCGTAGAAACGATTCTTGCGGAGGCAATAGTAAATGACGGTAATCATCGATGATGCTGGTGTCGGCGACCTCCTTTTCGGTGTGGTCATAGGAGCTTATCGTCGGGGGAGTCAAGAATTTAGCTATGACATCATAGATGTGAAGTATTTTAGATCACACCGATTTGCTCGAAAAGAGTATCTGAAACAAGCCTCAAAGGTCGTTTTCAAACTCTTGAGCAAGCTCAAACTTAGGCCCGATGAACCAATATACATCTGCAAAGGCTACATCTTCGACGAGGCTGTCGAGGACTTGACGCGGAAGTATGGCAACGGCCGGATTTTCCGAGTCAAAGTGACGGGGGAGCCACAAGACCTCACGGAAACTGCATACCTTGACGAAATAAGAAACCTAGGTTACAGGCCACTGAAGGAGAGAGCGGACAAGAGAGCAAAGAGCTTTTTCCACATGATGCGCTGGCTGAAGAACAACCCAGATAAACTAAAATATGCCAAAACTGGCTGGCCACGACTATCGCGGTATCGTTTGTTCCGATCACATCATCAAGTTCGGTCACAGAAAAGTCCAAGGTAGAAACTGAAACACGTGATCACCCAGTTTCAAACGGTCAACACACAGGAAATGTGAGCAAATCGCGTTGTGATTGGTAACCCGGAGAGATTCGAACTCTCGCCAGCGAGTCCAGAGCCCCGGATACAAGCTTCAATCAAGCTTCTTCTATCATAAAAAACGTGGATTGGCTTGTTTCTGACTTTTGGCAATATTGCAGGATTGAAGGATGACTTTCAGCCAAGGTATCGA
>CP070828.1:497590-505430 GCA_020344715.1 Candidatus Bathyarchaeota archaeon
AAGACTAGAGGAAGGGCAAAATTGTGAGCCCAACGACTATCTCCTTCGAATAGGTGAAAGGCAGGAGCAATCCAGAAGATAAGCCATAATACTCCCTGGATAAGAATGCCTGCTCTGGTTGTCAGAAATCTATTGACTTTAAAATTTTCCATTGTAAATCTAGGGTCCATTAAAATAGATATTCAATTGTATTATTTTGTTTCCTTTTGAAATAAAACCTTTTTTGCATCATCCCCTATTTCTTACAAGTTCACTATACGTGTTCAGGTCGAATGTAATTTGATTTCTATTGTAACCCCAATATTGAATGAAGAGAAGGAGATTACAAAGTTTCTCAAAAATCTAAACAATTTGGAGGGAATTTTCGAGGTGATACTGGTGGATGGAGGGAGTACAGATCGTACTCTAGAGAAAGTCGTCAGAATCATTTGCAGATTTTGTCATCCAATCAAACTCTTACACTCCGAAAGAGGAAGAGCAATTCAGATGAACATGGGAGCGAAAGAAGCAAGAGGGGAAATATTATTGTTCCTTCACTCAGACTGCGGGATACCTAGAGATGCCCTTAAAGTAATTGAAAGAGTTATCTTGAAAAAAAAGTCAATTGGGGGTGGATTCAAACATAAATTTTGTGAGCCCAGTATCTTCCTTAGATTCGTCAGCAGTTTTGGCAATTTTAGGGTAGGATTAACCAAGATTTTCTTTGGAGATTTTGGAATATTCTTGAGAAAAGATATTTTCAGAAAGATTGGAGGCTATGATGAAAACAGTTTTCTTGAGGATGTCGAACTCTGCAAAAACGTGAAGAAATATGGCAGGCTAAGTCAGATCGACCGATATATTTCCGTTTCCCCAAGAAGATTTCTAGCTGAGGGAGAAGTTATTGTTGCAATAGCTTATGCAATAGCTTATGGTTTGAACATTTTTGGATTCAAGCCAAGTTTTCTCAGGAGATTTTTCTAAAGAAAAAAATGATAGATCGAGTCTTGTGCTCCTTCTCAGTCCGGCAGCTTCGATTTAGGTTGAGGAACAACTCTCATAACATGCAATCAGAAGATACGCGTTGAATCCAAATCGTTTGTCTTATTAAGTATTTCTGATAAACATTATACTGAGTCTAGCTTATTCCGAGATGTGATCATGAACGATTTTGAGAAAAAAATTCTAGAAGTCACTGGGTCACCGCTAAAAGCTTCCGATATTACGACATTGCAGGTAAATATCGGTTTACAATGCAATAACCAATGTCGTCACTGCCATGTTAATGCTTCACCAGCAAGAACAGAAATGATGAAATGGAGTACGATGCAACTCGTCCTTGACAAATCCCATGAAACAAGACCCACCTTAATAGACATAACTGGAGGAGCACCTGAACTGAACCCTCGTCTAAGGATGTTTTTGAAAACTCTTCGAGAGAATGACTACAATGTCCAGGTGAGGACAAACCTAACTGTCCTATTAGAATCGAGAATAGAAAAGATGATTGATTTCTATCGAGATAACGGGGTCAAACTCGTAGCCTCCTTGCCTTGCTATCTTAGAGAGGAGGTGGATTCAGTGAGGGGTGATGGCACATTCAAAAAGAGCATTGAGGTATTGAAACTTTTGAATGATGCTGGATATGGTCTGGATCCAAGTCTGGAATTAGATCTAGTCTTCAATCCGGAGGGGGCTTTTCTTCCTCCACAGCAATCATCTTTGGAACGGGATTATAAAAGTAAATTGCAGAACAAGTTTGGAATAGTCTTCAATAAATTAATTACCATCACCAATATGCCTGTTGGCCGTTTTTTAAAATTGCTCCATCAACAGAACTCTTATGAAAAATATTGTCAAATACTCAAAGAGTCATTCAACCCTAAGACTCTTGAAGGGTTAATGTGTAGGCATCAGATAGATGTAGCCTGGGACGGAAGAATTTACGATTGTGATTTTAATCTAGGTCTAGACCTTCCGATAGGTTTCGAAGTTCCTTTGTATATAGATACTCCAGATTTTTCTACACTCTCAAATCGAAGAATCTTGACTGGAGACCATTGTTTTGGCTGCACGGCGGGGAACGGATCGTCGTGTGGAGGAGCACTAGTAGACTAGAGGAGAAAATAGAAGCTTGGACGTTGACACATGTACGGTTCTTCTAGTCAAGTATCCTGAGAAAGGAAAAGTGAAATCTAGACTCCTTCGGCAAATTGATGAGAATTTAGTGGTTGAACTTTACAGGAACTTTGTCTTGGACATAGTCGACATGCTTGACATGTCTGGAATTCCCCAAGTCATTGCTTATAGCCCGAAAAGCGCAGTTAAGAAATTTGAGAAGTGGTTGGGCCTCGGACGTAATTATCTTCCTCAACGAGGCAACAACCTGGGGCATGTGCTCAAGAATGTTTGTATCGACACCTATTCTTTAGGTTTCAACAGAGTGATCTTAGTGGCGAGTGATTGCCCGGACCTACCTGAAGAAATACTCCAAGAAGCAATTGTCGCTCTCCAAGATTATGGTGCTGTGATTGGTCCATCCCCTGATGGCGGATACTACCTGATCGGATTTACTCAAGAAGCTTTTTCGGCAAAAACTTTCCAGGCAATAACTTGGAGCACTGAAAAAGTTTTCAAAGAAACCATTTCTAAACTAAAAGATCAAGGACAAAAGGTCCACATCTTGCCCGAGTGGAGTGATGTAGACAATTTAGCCGATCTGATAGATTTATTCAAGAGGAATCAAAATTCAAAATTCAAATCTTCAAAGACGATTGGGATGCTCAAATCAAATCGAGATTATATATTGAGACAACTAAACGCGCGCGCTTGCTCTTCGTCGTAGAGACACTCTGGCCTTATTGAGGCGCTTTGCGGTTAGATGGTTGTTGTTTGACGAGTCTCGATTGTGATTTTTCCGTCGACTTTGATGCGTGCTAATATCCCGTGGCTTTCCTCTTTGCCTATGTGGGTGAATACGTCGTACCAGAAGACTTCCCATGTACTGTCTTCGTTTGAGAGAGTTATGCTCGCTGCTGGCAGTAGGAACTTGTCAACAGATGCTTTTACTCTCTTATCTCTCTTGGAGCATGCGATAGCTTTCCGCGGAGAATCAATAGGTGGCTGGGCTGGGCCGGTGTGGTCTATGTGGGGGCTTTCTACGCTGTCTTTGCCGAGTATCTTGTTGTGAGCCGAATCAATTCGGTATATCTCGTAGCGGTATCCGTTCTCGAATGGAATTTTCTTGACAGACCACCATCTATCAGGTCGGATGGTTGGGAATGACACGATTTCAAAGGCAGTTCCTTTGTCCAGTCCTTTGACAAAATTTGCTGTTCGGTTTTTCTCGTAGTGTCGCACTCCCAAACCCAAAGCTAGGAAGGCAACAGCCACGGTTGCGATAGTCTGGATATGGTTTACGTCTGTTTTCGTGTTGATTATTAGAAAGGCTGCCAGAATGAGCGCTCCTAAGAAAATGGGATCAAAGAAGTGCGTGAGGTTGAGAGCGAGGTTTTTCCTTGAAAATGGCCACAGGGCTGTCATGTTTCCTGTTGTAAACAGATCAAGTAAGAGGTGACTCGAGAGTCCAGCAAAGCAGATTGGGACAACGGTGAAGACGGTTGGCATTGGACGGTGCATGAGAATCGTGTATCCTGTGGCGATTAGTAGCGAAGCCGCTATTGCTGCAAGAATCGAGTGCAGCGGTCCTCGATGGGATCGGAAGGCTGCTTCTCGGCCTCTTATTGAGAGGGCGTCGATGTCTAGGCTGATGCTCGACGCAATCAGAACCAATTGTAGGCTAGTATCTAGTTGCAAGGCTTGCCCTATGATGAAGCCTAGAAGCGCGTGTGAAAGTACATCCATCTGAGGTTCTCCAGCTTGAGGGAGTTGTTGAGTGATTGGCGTATTTCTGTCTTGTCTCATATTGCACAAGAGTGAAGGATGGCTTGCAGCATTATTAATATACGATGGGCGTTTACAGCTAGACCAGTTTGAAACTGTGCAAGGGATGTGGTGATGGATTTTGCCTCAAGATTTTAGGCGCTGGGTTCCTGTGGTCTTCGTATCTGTGCTGTTGGTCGTTCTTACAGTCATTTGGTATGCTACGTTTCCGCCTTCAGCTTGGGGTGACACGCCTAATTACTTTGGAATGTACGTTGAATTTGTTGTTTCGCAGCCTTTGAATGCGTTCTTGAATGTGAACACAGGTCCTGGAGGGGCGATTGTGGCTTTGTCATTTCTTCCAACTTATCTGCTGATAGGAGTCCACGTCGCTCTTGAAAGGTTCGGGAGACAAATGAAGTGGCAGTTCAGCATCGTGAACAAGTACTACCTTCTGTACCTCGTCATTTTGGCGCTCTTCACAATTTCAATTCAGAACGCGAGCCAGCACTACAATTGGTATTGGAACCCAGAGCTCAACGCGCCTGGCTACGTTGACACGTGGACCCATATTCTTTCGCCATGGCTTCTGGGCGCCTTGATTGTGCCATTTGCCCTCGAAAGATATTTGGGTTGGGATCGAAGGTTCATGTGGTTTTTCATGTTCGCGGTTCTTGCAAGCATTGCGCTTCTCTGGGAGATCGCTGAAACCTCAGATGTGTATTTGAACCCGACCCCAACTTACTTCAATTATCCTATGGATTCCATCAAGGACATAATCCTAGGGGCGGGAATCGGAACGATTCTGTCAACATGGTTCTACAAGCATATTGTGATGGATCTGAGTGAAAAGATCTAATTCTTGGAGTGCGTTATTTGCCCGCTAGTCCTTTGCATTTCTTAGCTATCGCTCCCTTACATTTCAAGCGACCAGATAAGTTTGACATGACGGCGTTATTTTGCTCATCCATGGCTGTGGATCTTGAGTTGCTGTATGCGTTTCTAGTGAGCGGATCTACGACTCATGGTTTTTGGCACAGCTACTTCTTCGTCTTGACAATCTATCCGATCGGCATCAGTCTGTTTGTCTACTCAATCGAGAGAGAACTCAAAGGAACTATTCTAGGGATTTACAGGTTCTTCCGATTCTTTCCTGACAAAGTCAAGTATTCATTTAGAACGGTTTATTTCTGCTGCCTCGTTGGGGGAGTCTCTCATATTTTCTTTGATATGTGGACACATAGCGTCTCATCATACGTTTTGTTTCCCTTTGCCACCGAGAATCCGTTCTGGATCGGTGAGTGGGGTAATGTCGTTTTCGCTTTGGTGTTTCTACTCAGTTCATATACGATTATTCTCTGGATGAAACAAATATTCGTTCGTAGAAGGATGCGGCAAGGCAAGGTTGACCGTCCAATCATGCCAAAACAGTAATCATCAAATGGTCCCCTTGCAATGTGGATCGAATCCTACGCGCGCGTTTGATGCTCAATTCTTCTGAAAACTGTGACCACTAATAATGCTGGAATTGTAAGTGTGTGCTGCAACTTCAAATATGGGCCGTGCGGGGTTCTTCATGAACTGAATCGACTGAGAATCTCTTGAATTATCTTCGCTGCCACTGGTGCTAGACCTAAGCCAAGCAGCTTCGAGATGAAGCCCGTATCAATGGGCCATTCCTGAAAGGCTCTTACTCTTCTTTCTCTGACTTGCAGATTGAAGATTCGTACGGCTATAGTTCCTGCGGTTATTAGCGTCTCCAGAGAGCGCTCGGGCGTGCGTGCTCCGGTTGATTGATCACCGAGTTGGTCGTCAGGTTCTGTAAGTATTCCGTTTAGCGTCGTTTCTAAGTGCTTAAATTCACTTTGAATTTTTGACAGCTCCTTTCTCTTTAGTGAGAGAAGAGTTCTGTGAATGTTGTAGAACGGAATGAAAACGCCGATCAAACCAATCGCCGTAAAGGGAACAATGGGAGACAGAATGACATCACTGAGCGAGCGAATAGGCGGCAACGGGAAAATAACCCCGAAAGAGACCCCTAGGAAATAAATTGCCGCAAACTGCAAACCCAAAACCGTAAGACCTCGAAACTTATTTGTTGTTTCAGGCGACAGCTTCATCTGTATTGGCTGACGGGATACCAAGTACGTCGTCAGCCAAATTGACACGCAGACCCAAAGACCAGTTGCAGAAAGCAGAGTGGAAAAAAACGCGAAGCACACGCTCCAGATCCCGAGAAACCCCTCAAACAGCATTCTCGAAAATAAAGCGACAGCTCCCTGTGAAAGAGGGCGCACAAACAAAATCACAGTCAACAGCAGATAAGGTATGACGCTGTAGCTGTACCACTCTATCCTTCCGAGAAGCTTGTTGAACTGGGAGTCATCTACGTTCAGTAACGGGCGGACGGACAGAACAGTATCACCCAGAGAGTTTTGGACAAAAAACGTGCCCACTAGTATTAGGAGGTAAGAACCAAAAAGCAGAATGAACAGTACATTTGAAGTGTATTGGACAGCTTGGCCATCCAACGCAAATGCTGCCAGACCAGAAAGCCAGACTGCGAACAGGAAAAAAAGCCTCACTGAAATTTGCACCTTAACCTTCTTAGAAATCGGCAGCAGATTGAAAAATCGTTCAATCCAAATCATTTTTTCAGACAATCTTGCCCCTTCTTATCCATTCAGTCCATACGTGTGCGCGATGTTCAAGCCAATTTTCGCGCCCTCAGGAAGTCGGTTACTTCTTGTGTTGTTGTCTTGGTGAGTCAGATTTCTATTTGCTTTCTCTTGCTTTTACGAGAATAAATGTAGCGATGAACAAGAAAGCGAGTCCTGTTATGCCCTTGACGTCATTAGGCGAAAGTATCTCGTTAAATGAAGTGTAGGTTACCAGTATGGAATCGCCAAGCAAGATGGCAGCGAACATTAAAACGAGCAATCCTGCGACAATGTTATTCCATTGGAATACTTTCATGAATCGCATTTTTAGCTGCTCTGCCTTATAATCTTTTTCTCTTCGCGATTTGTGCGCGCGCTGAGGGCCTGGACCGGGATTTGGACTCGGGCGCAGGGCTCCACAGGCCGCAGGAACGACCATCTCCCGTTTTGCCGACTTCCTAGGGGTTGACCTGCAGCTGAGTGCGGCCACGGTCAAGGAGCACGTGTTCGAGGCCAAGCGGTTCTTGGCGTGTCAGGAAAAAAAGCAATGAGAGAAAAAAGAAGGGAAGATTAGTCCCAGGCATTCAAGCATTTTCTACTTGTAGTACCTCAGCTATCTCAAGGATACACTATTATGCCCGATATTTCCGCTACTGCAGTCGTTTCGCTTGTCAGCATTCCATAAAATGACCCCATTTTCACTACACCTGCGAAATCACCTGAACCATGTGTACCCACAAACGTGCCTGAGAGGAGGTAACCCTCTGTGATTCTGCCTCTCGCGCTGCCCTCAATGGAACCTTCTGGAAAGGTGAGTCGCCATTTTGCGCTTAGGGCTCCTTCTCCAGTTATTGGATCAAGACTCAAATGGTTATACCATTCCTCAAATGTTGCAGTGCCCAAGCCGTCTGGAATAATTACTTCTTCTGTCCCAAACCAATAAGAACCTTTCAGGTGCATAATGCCTTCTTCACTGAACCACATTGTTCCAGGGTCAATCATCTCCATTTCTACGTGGCTCTCATAGAGTTCTACTGTTTTTGCCTTTACTGGTGAAACTATCAGTATAGATAATGCTAGTAGGGCTATAATTGACATCAAAACTTTCTTTTCCATTTTTTCACCTCCTATTCGTTCCTTGCTACTCCTAGTGCGGGAAAAATATGTTACCATTTTTTGCAGGAATCTAGGGGTAATCTGGGGGATAGAGGCGAGAAGAACAGATTTTCGGAAAGCTTATTCAACTTTGATATCGGAAATCAAAGAAAAAGGAGGGAGACGCTGCCAAGTATTCGCTTTGGGTTCTTAATGCCAAAAAT
>CP070828.1:505530-513263 GCA_020344715.1 Candidatus Bathyarchaeota archaeon
ATCGATGACCCAGCTGTCAAGAACAGCTACGGCTACTATGAATACGACGACGAAGGCATCAAAGCACGACCAAGATACCTCTACAAGGACGGCGTGATCAACGAGTTTCTGCACAACAGAGAAACCGCTGCCAAATTGAACACACGAAGCAACGGGTCCTCACGGGCCATAAAATATGACCGCGAAGCCATCGTGAGGATGGCGAACACCTTTGTGCAGCCAGGCGAGATGAAGGAAGAAGAGATTTTCGAAGATGTCAAGCGGGGCGTGTACATGCGATCATTCACAGAATGGAATATTGACGACAAACGTTTCAACCAACGTTATGTTGGACGGGAAGCATACGCGATTGAGAATGGTGAACTTACACATATGGTCGCGCGGCCTATCATCGAGACCACAACCAAGATCTTCTGGACCGCAGTAGACGCTGTATCCAAGAAAGTCGAATTCGATGCTGCCACATGTGGGAAAGGTGATCCTATGCAAGGGGCACCGGTCTACACCGGTGGTCCCATCATCAGGCTGAGGGAGGTGTACGTGAAGTGAGCGAAACAATCACTGAGACCGAGAAAATTGTTAAAATAGGCCAAAGTCTCGGCGCTGATGAGATCATAGCAAACACAGTCCTTGGTCGGTATCGTCAAACACGATTCAGCAACAGCCAAATTGACATATCAGTAGCCTGGAACGACTACGTTACGGATGTAGTGTTAACATGGAAAAAACGGGTCGTCGCAACCCAGATTCGCAACTTTCAAGACGTAGAGAATAGCGTCAAGCGGCTCTTCTCACTAGCAAAAGCTTCTAAGGAAAACCCAACATGGGGCGGCGTAGCCAGAGGAACCTTCAACTACGCGAAAAGCAAAGCTGACGAGGCCGTTGGAAACCTGGAGAATCCCGCGGAATATGTGTTTGAAGCCATTGAAGCAGCTCGGAAGGAAGCTGGACCTAGCATTAATACAGGTGGAATACTTTTCTCTAGTCTAGAGAACGTGTATCTAGCGTCCTCTGAAGGACCCAATGGTGAAGACACGAGATCTGCTATAGAACTTTCCATCAGAGCTTTTTCTGAGAGAGAAGCATCGGGCCACGGCGTTGAGTGCAGCTCAACACTTGATGATTTTGATCCCACCAGAGCAGGTAAAAAAGCTGGAGAACTGGCAAAACAAGCAAGAAATCCGAAACCTGGCCTTGAAGGACGCTATCACGTCGTCTTTGACCCCTTGTTCGTGGGCTCGCTACTGGGCACGTGGGGTCGTATGACCTCAGCGTTCTCTGTGATGATTCAGCAATCCATATTTGTCGACAAGCTGGACCAGAAAGTCGCGTCCGAAATTGTGACACTCCGTGACAATCCAGCTGCCTATTCCATGGGCAACAGAATTTTCGACGATGAAGGCGTACCTACAAGAGAAAACGTGCTAATCGACAAGGGCGTGCTCAAAACATACCTGCACAATACGTCCACTGCCAAGAAATTCCAAACTGAAACCACAGGCAACGCAGGAATAATTGCGCCTACACCTTGGAACTTGGAGCTTGACGCAGGCCGAATGAGCAGAGAAGAAATGTTTCAAGAGGTCAAACATGGTCTGTATCTGACCAACACATGGTACACCAGGTTCCAAAACTGGGCAAAAGGAGACTTCTCGACAATTCCACGTGACGGAATCTTCCTTGTTGAAGACGGCGAGATTACCCAATCATGGAAGGACGTACGCATAAGCGGGAACGCACTGCGAATGCTGAGCAACATAATTGGCATTTCCAAAGAGCAACAACCCGTTCACTGGTGGATTGAAGCCAGACCGCCCTCGTTGTCACCATACATCCTGATCAAAGATGTGCAAGTAACAAGACCAAAGTAGCACTGCCTGCCCTCTTTTTTCTGGGGGTTCTCAGAGGCATAGCCACGGATCCTACACGCTGATCCTCTCACAGAACTTTTTTTCCCAGATTTCGCGTGTTGAATTCCTAGGCTGAGAGCCAAGATTTCCGAGCGAGAGTTTCCGAATCTTAGGAAATGTAGGAAGTTACGTTACTATACCCATTCGATGAAGTTCGTCTTCAAGTCCCGCTTTGGTTTGCTTAAATCGCTGTCTTTTGTCTGTGTATTCGTCGCCCTCTATCTTTCCCGATCGGAAGTCTTCATCGAGTTTTTGCAGTTGAATTTCCATGTCGGCTACCCTTGCCCTCAACTGGTCCACGTAAGAGACCGCAGCCGCAGGTTCCGAGATCTGAGCTGGGGTTAGAGCTGCTTTAATCATTCCGTCTTCAATGCGGAGAATTCTATGCGCAACTCTAGCTACGCTGGAGTCATGGGTCACCATTACTATGGTTTTGCCCAGTTCCTGACTGACTTTCATCAAATAGTCAACAACTATCTTGGCATTAGCGCTGTCCAATTCGCCCGTGGGCTCGTCAGCCAATAAGACAGGGGCGTCATTGGCCAAGGCCGCGGCAATGGCCACCCGTTGCTGTTCCCCACCGCTCAACTCGTCTGGTTTGTGATCGGTTCTAGGGGTTAGGCCAACGACATCAAGCAGATTCCTGACGCGCTCTTTTCTCTTCTGCCTTGAGATTCCCATAGCAATCATAGAGAGCTCGACGTTTTCAGCCGCCGATAGCGTCGGAATGAGGTTCAGAGTCTGAAATATGTGCCCAACGGTTCTTCTTCGATATTCCAACAACTGTGAGGAGTCTAGAGTGGTTACTTCGGTCTCACCTACTCGAACCGAGCCTGCTGTAGCGCTGTCTAGACCGCCCACTATGTTGAGAAGTGTGGTCTTGCCACTTCCGCTCGGCCCGATGACAGAAATTAGCTCCCCCTCTTTGACGCTCATACCTAACCCGCGAAGGGCTTGGATCTCCACATTGCCCAAACGGTAGACCTTTATCAAGTCTTTAACTTTAATTCCTAATCCTTTCAAGCTTCCCTCACGATCCTCTCAAGTCTTGACGTATACCTCTTCGCCATAATGATGACCGGAATTACTGTAGAGATAAACACTAGCGCGAAACAGGAGATAAGCGTGAGTAAGGTGTCCATTGGGAACACCATGTGATGAGTCAAAGGAGAATAGGAGTAGGGTGTGATGTTGGCAGCAGCCACGTTTCCACGCACAATGAGTAAGCCTCCAACTGCACCCAGCAAGACAGCGAAAACTACAACAGCCAGGTTCTCGGTTAGCAACATTTTGATCAACTGCTTAAAGGAAAGACCGCGTACACACATTATGGACACCTCTTTCCGCCTCTCCTTTAGGCTTACAAAAGTTACTAAAGCTGTTCCCAGAGAAGCCGCCAACACGGCGAAGGCCACACCTAGACGCTGAACGTTTAAAGACCCGCTAATCATGATGTTGCTCTGCCACTCTTCTAACTGCTCCGCAACCGCGTTCACCACGCCAACATTGTCAAGGTCGAGTCCCCGAATTTGGTCCACCACGGCTTTACCATCCGCTCCTGTATTCAGTTTCACCAGAATCCTTCCTGACGCATAGACACCGGCGCTTACCATATCATAAAACCCCTCAGGCACATAAGACCAAAAGGATGAAACAGAGCTATAGCCGAAGAAAGGCGTCTGCTGGGATTCAAGACCGAAAAACCCTACTATCTTCAAGCTGTTGGTCTTGCTCATTCCTAAGTCCCCAAAAGTCAACGAGATAGCTTGATTTACATGCAGATTAAGTCTTGAAGCCACACTGCGTTCCAAGACTATGGTGTTGTTATCTTCTGTCATATGTTGAACGGCTGTTGCTACATCACTTCCGGTGAATAATTCTGCTTCGTAATAGGCGGTTGCAAGCCACACTTCAGGATCAACAGCCCTAAGATTGACTGTTCCAACAGATGATCGTCCACTAAAAGCGTATTCGAGGGTCGCAGACTCCACATCTGAAAGGTCTGCCAATTTGGCCATGACCGATGAAGAATTCGTAAGAGTGTTCAGCGAGACGCTGATATCGGCGCCCACATTGAATCTGATTTGTCGGACTGTGAAATCCCTTTCGCTGGCATAAACTCCAATTATCTGGACGCTATAGCCCAAGATCAGAGCAATGAGAAACGCTACAGCAGCAGCACGAGCGGGATTCCTTTGCACATTTCTGGTGGCTAAAGCGCCGAGGTCTCCGAGAAAACTCGTTGCCTTGGTGGTTAACTCCTGAAATTTCATGGAACCGCGTATGAGTAGCTTGGTTAAGCCCCAGAAGAACAGCACAGGACCGAGGCCGAGGCCCATTGTAGCACCGGAAATCCCGTAGCCCAGCACGAAAGTGTCAAATGTCGTCCATGCATACAATAGGATCATCGCAATTATGTTATAAGTGGGTGGACGGCCGGTGGTTATGGCGAACAGGTTGATTCCAAGAAGAAGCATGATGATTTTGTAGGAACCTAGAATAAAGGCAGCCCAAGGCCACTTCCTCTTGTAGGGTCTGACTTCTTCCATGTACCGGTACTCTTTCAAGGCATCTACCGCGTTGAGTTTGGAGGCTCTTCTGGCCGATCGAAACACTGAAAGGAAAACTAAGAACAAGCTGAAAATCAACGCCAAAATGACTGTGTCTAATCCTATGGCTGGGATCTCACTGAACATATATCCTCCACTAGCTCCGAAAAATGGGGTTAAGAAAACGCCTAAGACAACTCCTAGGATACCGCCAGCTAATCCGATTAAGAAAGCTTCGGCCAGAAACAAACGTAAGAGTTGGCTTCCCGAGAAGCCCTTCGTCAACAGCAGTCCTATCTCGCGGCGCCTCAGATTAAAAGAGACATCAGAGACGGTTGCTCCCATATACCAAGCCATAAAAAACACTGGAATGCCAGTGACGAAAAAGCTGAGCCTCATGGTCTGGGACACAGGTCGATAGCTGTTCAACACGTTCTCTAGATAGCTCTCTGCATAAGCTCCCCAATTCAGAACCTTGTTGGTAATCTGCGACGTTATGATACTGACTTTGTCTACCGCTTCATCTATGCTCCATGGTCCAATCAATGTTCCGCGATCAAGGTAGACCAAGATGTCTGTATTAACGGGACCAAAAGAAGGAGACATAGCGTAGACTGTGTAGAGGAGTTCAGCAAAGGTTTTGTTCCAATCGGCAATCAAAAGATTTTGCAGGTAAATGTATTCTTGAGAATTGGCTCGAAGGATACCTGGACCCGAATATGTATAGTACTGACCTAGAGCGATCAGAGACGCCTTGTCATCAAGTTCAACAAAACCCGCCACTGTAAGGTTCAAGGTTATCCAATTTGCTTGCGGCGGTATTCGAATCTCCTCTCCAAGCCACACTGAAATATTAACAGGCAAAACATCCCCTATCTGCAAGTCGTTCGCGCTTGGAGAATCAACCCACACGTAGGTTTCATTGACCCCGAGCGAGGGAGCGCCATCGGGCAGCACGGTTAGCCCCTCATAGACTCTTGATTTCTCAGAGATTCCTGCAACCTCGAAATGCATCGTTGTATTAGTATCGGGCAAGTGAATAAGCCAGCCTCCCCTGGAAATCACTTCGGTTTCAACTACGCCTTCGATCCTGGAGCTGGAAACAAGGTGGGCTACTTCTGTGGCATTGTCTGACGACCAAACTCGCTCCCTTTCCCAGCCGGCTCTCACCACGATATCTACTGCAACTCTGCTGAGCTGTTGGTCTAGAGCCTGCTTTGCCACAGTATCGGCGCCTATGTTTATGCCAGCGAAAAAGGTTGAAGCCAGCACTGTTCCCAACAAGAGCGCTGCGAAAAATTGCCACGAACGGACGACTCTCTTGAACGCGTAAGAAAGCGACAAATCTTCAACCAGCTATGATACAGCAGATTTCAGTCAGTTCACTTGATATTTAAATCTATATTTTAGAGCAAACAAGGCCAATGATGGAAGGATTGTCATTCCAAAGGAACACTTTATCTGAAAGCAACCAAAATGCATAACTCGCAGGATATATGCATGAACAGCCGAATCAACAGAGAAATCATCGAAATCCTCCTGGAAATTCCACTGCCTACAACCAAAGATGTCAGTGTAGCCACGAAGAAAATCGCAGAGAAACATCATCTGAAAAGGATTCCATCAAACTCTGAACTGATAAAATGTCTCAAACCACACGAAAAGAGCAAATTGCTTCTCACCTTGCGCCGAAAAACCACACGCACAATTTCAGGCGTTACTGTCATAGCCGTTATGACCAAGCCTTGGCCATGTCCGCAGAAACAACCATGTGCATATTGCCCAGGGGGTCCACCGTATGGAGTTCCTCAAAGCTATACGGGTCATGAACCGGCTGCAATGCGAGGCCTACAAAGCAGTTTTGACCCATACTTGCAGGTCAAAAACCGCACGCACCAACTGCAAGCTATAGGACACAATGTTGACAAGGTGGAACTAATAGTAATGGGCGGAACCTTCCCAAGCACACCCATTGAATATCAAGAAACCTTCATCCTGGGATGCCTCAACGCCATCACTGAGCAGCAATCATCTTCACTTGACGAAGCAAAGGCACATGCCGCAACAAGCAGAATACGCAACGTAGGCATCACCGTGGAAACACGCCCCGACTGGGCGAGACCCGCCCATGTAAACCACATGCTACACATGGGCATAACCCGCGTAGAACTCGGTGTTCAAAACATCCATGACGACATCTACACACTTGTCAATCGCGGACACACAGTCCAAGATGTCATCGAAGCTACACGCACACTGAAAGACGCAGGGTTGAAAGTGGCGTACCACCTGATGCCCGGAATGCCCGGCTCAGACTTTCAACGAGACCTAGAAGCGTACAGAAAGATCTTTACTGACGCCAACTTCAAGCCAGATATGATCAAAATCTACCCATGTCTTGTCCTAGGAGGGACTAGACTCCATGATTGGTGGAAACAAGGCAAATACAGTCCTTACACGACCGAAGAAGCAGCGGAACTCATCTGTGAATTGAAAAGGCATATTCCCGCATGGATTCGAATAATGCGAGTGCAAAGAGACATCCCAGCGTTTCTCATTGAGGCAGGAGTAACCAAAGGCAACCTCCGCGAGTTGGTTCAGAAAAAACTTCGCGAACAGGAAGTGCGTTGTCGATGCATAAGATGCCGAGAAGTTGGACATCGCTGGCTCAAAGACCGAGTTAAGCCTGACCCAAACAACATCAAAACACAAACAACCAAAGAAAAAGCAGCTGAAGGCGAAGACATCTTTCTTTCTGCTGAGGATCCAGCCGTCGACGTTCTCATAGGATACCTAAGACTTCGAATACCGTCGCGAGACGCACACAGACCTGAAATCAACAAAAAACCTTGCTCAATAGTACGCGAGCTCCACGTCTACGGTCCTATGGTTCCAGTCGGAAAACAACCAACCGAAGCATGGCAGCACTTGGGCTATGGAGAACTCCTCCTCACAGAAGCAGAACGCCTATCCAAAGAAGAATACAACCTTGAAAAGATCCTCGTCACAAGCGCGTTGGGAACGAAACAATACTACAAACGGCATGGTTACGGCTCTGATGGCCCCTATCAGTCCAAATCCTTGCTCGACTAGATACGCTAGGCATCAATTATCAGCAATCAGATTTGAAAATTTGCATCCAAATCATAGAACCGACGCAAAAATGAATAGTCACATATAGCGAAATAGAATGAGTTGTAACCGAACAGTTGGAGAAATAGAGTTGAGTGACCAGTTTCCAGGCTACAAGGAAAAAGCACTGCAACTCTTGAAG
>CP070828.1:513363-522162 GCA_020344715.1 Candidatus Bathyarchaeota archaeon
AGATATATGAAGAATCCTGAAAAAATTCTCGTAAGCAAAGACGAAATAGCTCTTACACAGATAAATCAGTACTACACGATTGTAAACCCCAGAAGCAAATTCGAGATTCTATGCAACATTCTAGACGAAAATCACATAGAACGCGCCATAGTATTCTGCAGAACGCGCAAATACACGAGCCTGCTGGCAGACAGATTGAGGTTCAGAGGGTATGACGCAGAACCATTACATGCGGGCTTCACTCAACCCCAAAGAGACTTTGTTATGGATCTTTTCAGAAAACGAAAACTAAAGCTGCTCGTTGCAACTGACGTTGCCGCAAGAGGCTTAGACATTCAAGGAATTACTCATATAATAAACTACGACATCCCGCTGGACGCACTAGTTTATTTTCACCGAATCGGACGAACTGCCAGAATGGGACGCGAAGGAACAGCCATAACACTCGTAAGCTATGGAGAAACGACAGAATTAGACCGTATTAAAGCACTAACAAAAACCAACATAGAAGAAATGGAAACACCTGCGCAGTGTTTATGAACTGAAAAATGCCAACCTGATATGTCCGATTCAAGTTTTGTTTTATATCAATAGCGTTATCATCTCCATCGGACCGAGACGCGAGGGCGACGCTGGCAACATCACAAGATTTGTCAGGTTGGGTCCTGGGCGCTTTAGCTCTCGAGCATTTTATGAGTCTTTCTTCATGTCAGAAATTTGTCGAGACAACTCTGTGATGGCACATCTGTCACCCAGCCACCACATACACATGCTTTCGCGACACCGCTTCACATAACCATGTTCTACAATGAGCGGACATCGCTTGCCCGAGTGGTCTACTTCCAAAAACGTGTTGATCACGTTCTTGATTTTCTTTGGAGCCTTTTCTACGGGATATTTCTCAAGCCATCTCAACACGTTCGGGGAGCGAATGAGGTCTGTGAGGGTCACTAAACCGACGAGACATCCTTGTTCAACAACTGGGAGCTTTTTGACATTCTTTGTAAACATGATTTTCGCGGCCTCACTGATTTCCATTTCAGGCTTCGCAGTTAAGAGAGGCTTCGACATGATTTCGCTAACTCTAATTTTCTCTGGAGCTTCTGATTTGGGGATTACTCTCTTCAGTATGTCTCTTTCAGTCACAATTCCAACGGCTTTTTCCTTGTCAGCGACGATTAGACATCCGATCTCGTGTTTGTTCATAATTGCAGCAGCAGTCTTCACAGTTGCCCTTGCGTTCACCGTGATAACATCCTCGACCATGATATCCTTAAGTCTCGTCGACATCAAACGCACCGTAGTTTTCGATCCGAACATCTTGATCAACAAGTGTTCATAAATGAATTATGAACGTGGAATTCTGAGTTCAAGTTAGGAGTAATCACGCGTGAGCACGTTGGATTCCACGTTCGTATGGTTCACATGTATCCCATCGCCCTAGATTCGAACGGCCGCTATACATATGACTGCATATCTGAGCCACCATTTGCCTTCCTTTAAAGAAAAGCCAGAACAACTATGCGTACAACAGGGTCATTATCGTCTTCGTAATCGCGGTATCAACATTGGCACTCGTTTCTTGTAGCTTTCATACTCTTTGTCAAGCTCTTTGAGCAATTCTTGTTCTTCTTTTCTCGAAATCAGATAGACAAGTGCAACAAGAACCGGAGTGAAAAGCATAGAATACGCAACCGAGAATAGAATTGACACGCCAACGTGCGCAAGGATCCAGCCAAGATATTGAGGATGTCTTACAATTGAATAGGGTCCTGAGGTTGTCAAGTTTGTTGGTGTACAATGAGTTTCAGCTACTTCTAGTCCAGTCGTTCTCACAGCCCAGAGAGCGATCCACGCACCAGGAACTAGTAGAGATAGAGAGACCACCAGATTGAGAAGAGGAATTGAAAGGTCAACAACTGAAATGGCTAAACTCGGAAATATTGGCACGACGAGCTTGGGTTGGGGCGAAATCCACAATCCAATCAAGAATGCGAATTCCATCGTTCCTGACACTGTGCCGAAGATCTTCCCTAGCATGATGCCTCTTTCCGCACCGTATTTCTTTTGAAATTTACGATGCTCAACCGACTTGAAATGCAGAACGACTGCGATAAACATACACGCGACACAAATCAGAAACCAAGCGTAAGGTTCAAGCATGCCATGTCTCACTTCATGCCCAGCTTCTCGTTCCGTTCCAAAAGCTGGATTGCCTGTCTAAGGCGTCTCTTGCGCGTGCCCTCCCTCTTTGCGCTCGTTATCCACCCAACGTAATCCTGCTGATAGGTCTTGGCCAATTTGCTGAAGTTGTCTAGAGCAACTTGATTCGTTGCCAACGCTTTTTTCATATATGAGGGGACCAGCAGTTCTTGTCTCCGTGGAGTGACTCTGAACCATTCCCCATTCCGCTTTGCCTCTTCAATCCTCGCTCGTCCTGCTCTTGTCATCTTTCCTTCAGTCATCATCTTTCGGGCTCTTTTCTTGTTCACTTCAGACCAGCTGCAGTTACGCTTTCGAGGCGTGAATTTTCGAGCAAACTTCTCATTGTCAATTCTCTTGATGATGCTGTCTATCCAGCCGAAACACAACGCCTCTTCAACTGAATCATCATAGGCAATACTCGGCTTGCCAGTGTGTTTCTTGTAATAGACAAGCCAGATCGTTCTCTCGGTGTCATAATGCGTTTCAAGCCATTTACGCCACTCACTCCTACTGACTGCATGTAGTTCTGGCGTGGTTTTCATCAGTCTCCTCCCACGCGCTTCTTTAGCAGACTGTACTAATGAAGAGTCCGGTACTGTGCGCGCCCAACACTCTTACGTTCAAATGCATAGATTTCAGCTTTGACAACATATGAGGCATTCGTTCAGTGAAAATACCTTCCGATAATCAACAGCACAACCCAAGACCGGTCCATTCTTCAAAACGACAGCAGACTTTTGTATTCAGAAATCATAAAAAAACTAGATTCTTAGGACCGCTAATAGGGCATTGCGTGAATACATCATCTTGCGGAATTCTGCAATTCGATTCCTAGACACCTATTTTGTTAGAGCATGTGGTCTCACGGCTTATACGGGCCTCATTGTTTGTTGGACCGAACGTGTGATTGCACTGACTAGAGAGAAAGGGAGAAGACGGCTTAAAACCGAAAATTGGCTAAACGCAACCACACGTGTTAACCCGCTCGATCAGGCTTGGCCTCTCAACCTCCGCCCGTTTTCAGCGACCAGTGATTCCACATGCGCTTCATTTTTTCTTGTGACCAAGGTTAGTCAATGTTGACTCGTATCAATTATCTCGGTTGTTCAAACATGCGGCGGTGCATCAAACCCTGCGCTTTTTTTAACTCTGCCTCCATCGAGTAGTTACGAAGTAAGTTGGCTGCTTCACGGGGAGCAACTACCAGAGGAGATAAAGAAACACTATGATCTTTTCTTTCAACGCTAACTAGCCTGAGCATTTTTTCTTTGGCTGGGCCCATACTTCTTTTCGTTTTGAAGATTTTCCATCTCATATTCATCACCTTTTGAGTATTGAAACAACTGGTTTAAACTAAGCGCAGATGAGGTTTATAAAGTTTCTGTTTTCATAACAAGATTCAATTGGCATCAGTTGAAATGACGTTGTTTTAGGAAAAGCTTTTTATATTAACACAAAGTTAATTTTAATCAGTGAAACAACGTGAAACCGGTACAAGTCTTAAGTGATCCTGAGGGGTTCAAGCTTCTAGCTGATGGAACCAGAAGGAAAATACTGCATCTGCTTAGAGCGAAAGAGATGACTGTAGGCCAACTAGCTGCAGAACTCAGCATCACCCCGCAAGCACTATACCACCACATTAAGAAACTTCTAAAGGGAGAAATGGTGGAGGTTGTGCGCGAAGAGCGGATTGGTCATCTCATCGAAAGCTATTACAGAGCCACTGCAGAGGATTTTCTCCTCATGAGCGGAAAGCTGCGATCACAGACTCTTCGTGATCGAAAGCTGGCGGCAGATCAGGTTACCTCGTGTCTCAAAGCTTTGAGGAAGCTTGGCTTTGACCTTGAATTCGACGAGAGCAAGATTTCCCAGGTGGTTGATCTGCGAGCTGGGCTCGCTGATTGTTGCGGAGATGATGAGAGACATACTCGAGTCATTGATGGTATCTGGAACATGGACAACTTGGATCTTCTTACACAACAGATAGCCTCAGACTTGGCCGGAAAGCTCCTGATGTCAGACAAGGAGTTTACCAATCAACAGGCGACCGCAAAGAAGCTTAGGGACTTGTTGCTTTCGTTCATTAAGAAATAAGAAGGACAAGAACCTTGGAAGAAGAAGAGATCAAGAGTTTTGTCAAGAAAAGATATGGGAAAATCGCAGACTCTGATGTATCCTGTTGTTCATCATGCGCATGTGAATCCGATCTCATGGAACTTGGGAAGAGAATAGGCTATTCTGCGAAGGACTTATTGAATGTCCCTGAAGCCTCTAACATGGGTCTGGGATGCGGAAATCCTGTGGCTCTAGCCGCCTTGAGCAAAGGCGACACCGTTCTAGACTTGGGTTCAGGCGGCGGAATTGATGTCTTTCTTGCAGCCAAAAATGTAGGGCCAACCGGGAAGGTTATAGGCGTTGACATGACAGAAGAAATGATCAAGAGGGCACGGTCAACTGCAAAAAAATATGACTACACAAACGTAGAGTTCAGACTCGGCGAAATAGAAAACCTTCCAGTTGAAGACAATTCAGTTGATGTCATCATAAGCAACTGTGTGATCAACCTTTCTGTTGACAAAGAAAAAGTGTTTCGCGAAGCCTATCGAGTTCTAAAACCAGGCGGCAAAATCATGATTTCGGATCTCGTCACAGAAGGAAAATTGCCTGAAAGAATAAGGAAAAGCTTTGACGCGTGGGCAGGCTGCATTGCAGGAGCTTTGGAGAAAAACGAATACTTGGATACTATGAGGAAAGCCGGATTTAGAAGAGTTAAAATCGTATCCGAGCTGAGTTATAACATTGACGTTTCTGAAGAGTTGAAAAACAGAATAACTAGCGTGAAAGTAGCTGCCTACAAGGCAAGCGAATGACTAGCGTATATGTGCGCGTCATACAAGTAAGGTCTATCCCACGACAGCGGTGATCAAGAATACAACACCGAAAAGCAAGAAAACGATCCCGCTTCCAAGTCGAATATATCTCAGTGGCACAAATCTTGTCAATGCAGCACCAAAGATTATACCCAATGCAGTAATCAGGATGAACGCCACCATCACGCCAAGATAGACAAGAAATGGGAATTCATATTCTGCTGAAAGAGCTATCACGGCAAATTCGGTCTTGTCACCCAATTCCATCAGAGTGATCAATGAAAAGGAAGAGAAAACCGCGCTTCGAACCTCTTTCATCTTCATTTTTGCTTCATCTTCCATTTGAACATGTGTATAGATTCCAAAGATCAGAAACATTGCCGCCGCAGCAAGGCGTATCCAAAAAGTAGGTATGATGAAAGCCAGTGCATCACCAATTACTACAGCAATTCCAGTGGTTAGCAAGAATGCCAGCAATGCACCAAGAAAGACTGAGAAGGCCCTGAACCGAGAGGATAAGGTTATGACGGCAATCTGCGTTTTGTCACCTAACTCCGCCACTGCAACCAGCACAAATGATGCAACGAGTGGAGTTAAATCCATGAACCGCACTTTTTCCTTTAACAAGAACCATCGGCGAATATAAAGTTTAGTTAACGCACACATGTCGTTGATGCTACCCCGTTTTCTCTAACGAGGGGAAAACGTTGCGCATGTGCATAATAGTCGTTAACCATGGCTCACTTGGTCATCCATAATGTTAAAGCAGAAAAAAGTTGCCGGACTAAGCGAGGATAACTCTCAGATTCAACTTTCGCCTGCGTTCATCGAAGCTTTCTGATATGACGACTGCGCGTTCTGGAAATGTTATTTTGGAATCTTGATTGAGCTTTCTAGGAGTTTATATGGATCAACGTACGAAAGATAGGTCTGGTGTTTGCCAGTGCTGAAGGTTGAAGACATAATGGTTGAGGATGTAATCACAGTTGATTCCGATGTGCCAGTGATGGACGCCGTGAAAGTTATGAATGCGAACGAAATCGGCTGCTTAGTGGTGACAAGACGGGGAAAGGCGATTGGAATACTGACTGAAAGAGACTTGCTAAAGCGAATTATTGTAAAATCAAGAGATCCGAAGAATATCAGGGTTCGCCAAATAATGACGAAACCCCTCATAGTTGGAGATCCCGACATGAGCTTGGAAGACGCTACGAAGCTGATGTTTGATCGCAAGATAAAGAAGCTTCCAGTTGTCGAAAGCAGGAAGCTTGTAGGGTTGGTAAGCCTCACCGACATTGCGAGATATCAGCCTCAGATGATGAAGATACTCAAGAGACTATTTGCTCAACATGCACCACCGAAACGACTACAGAAAGTTGTTGGCTACTACGTCGTCTGAACGCCAATCAACAGCAAAGAACCCCAAAAAAAAGAGGAAGAACAACGCGATTCTTTCTTCACGTTTTCAATGGATTTTTTCATTGGAACAGCGCCAGACTTGAGACTAAAATGGCTTCCTTTGAACTCAGCTCCAACGAAGTCCAAGTCGTCCCGTTGCGAAGCGTCTCTGCAAGCTTGACGGAATCGGAAGACCCAAGCACAGCGTGTTCCGATCGGACTTTGTTTCCAAGGCTAATTCACTTGACTACTCTAGTTCTTTCTGGCACATTCTTCGCGGCTTGTTTTCTTCTCATTGAGCGTTGAAAGGAGAACGTGTACCGACACACGTCAGCCTCAGGTAACATGCATCCTGATTAATGCATCTCCATTTCTCGCAAAAGAACGGGATTTTCAGGTTGGACCTCAACGACTGTACCAAAAAAATTATCTTCTAGAAGACACATCTATTTATAACGGGAGGGAGAAGTAGATGTACGATTGTTCATTGTTTGGTATGTTGTTTCAGCGACTTTCAATCTCGAAATTCAAGTACAGAGACCGCGCAAGCATAATGAAAGACATTTTGGAGACAGTTAATGGTGACGTCAAGGGAAAAACGAAGACAAGTATAATGCGAGGAGCCAACCTGAACTTTGAACAAGTAAACAGATACTTGGATTTTCTGGTTCTCTCCGACACAATCAAGGCTGCAAATCCCCTGAGAGGCCAAGAACTGGCCAGGTACAGAATCACTCAGAAAGGATTAAAATTCTTGAGAAGCACCGAAATGCTAGATCTAATCATGTATGCGTATCAACGAAAACCCGTATAACCTGAACCTGCGTTGACTAGTGTCGAGTGAGGTCAGGTCACAGTATATTGAAGACGCTGAGTTTCTCCTTACACAACGCATGCGCATCTCTCGGTTCTTCTGAAGACCAAGATAGTTAGTAGTAGAGCCATTACGAAGTTAAACGTTGGAATGTTGCTTCATGGTTTTCTAGCTTTGAAAAGCAAGGTGTAGGGTATTCTTCGCCATACGTCGTAGTCTTTCGAATATCCTTCTTCAAAATATGGAATCTTTTGTCTTTCAGCCTCTGTCATTCTGTGAAGAGGGTAGGGTTCAGGTTCCAAGATTCTCTCGGCAACAAAACCAGCAGATACAAGTGGATTAAAATAGTCCTGAAAAGTTCGATGGTGTCCATAAAACGTGGCAGTTTTTCCATTAATCTTCCAAGTCCAGGTTCGTCTTCTTCTGTCAAAATAGTTGCCCAAGCCCCACATTCGTCTGTTTCCATATCGTACTTTTCTTCCCCTGTAGGCGATGGGATGAACAACACAGAAGACAAAAAATCCGCCTTTCCGTAATACCCTCAAAACTTCATCAAATACCTGCTTGAGATCTTGTGAATATCCTAGCGCGCACGACGAGAGAGCAAGGTCAAAGCTTTCCTGGGTGAACATGCTCAGATCTTCCATGTTCCCTGTATAGAATGAAACGTCTACATTGTTCTCTTGGGCGAGCTTCCGAGCGTATTTTATCTGTTCTTCAGAAATGTCCACCCCAACTGATCGAGCACCCCATTTAGCGAGAACTATCGTATTTTGACCTCCACCGCATCCAAGTTCTAGAACATCCTTTCCCTTGACATCTCCAAGTAGCTTTAGCTCTGATTCACCAGGGGAAATAGGTCCGTAGTGCACATCCGCAATGGAAATTCGAGTTTTTTCCTGGTAACTTCTAGAAATGATGTTCCATCCTTTCCTAGCCGACATGCTGCTCACATAGTTCGAACTTTGGCGTTTCTTGTACTTCAGTTTTTACGAACTATGGAAGGCGAGGTGTTTCAGATCAAGACAAACTCATTTCACTGGTTGCCTCATGGGAGTTTTCATTCTTGGGGTACAAGTAAACTTGTGGATATTTCTCTACCAAGTTTTTGGCACACTTCGAACAGGCTGACTTCTACAATTCTAGAAAGAAGTCTTTGAATGAAGACAATGGATAGAAAACTATCTATCATTTAGAATGAACGAATCTATCGATGAGAAAGAAGACTCTTATACACAGATGTATACACAAACAGCCAAGAACGCAGGTAAGCCTAAATCTACCTTTATTAGTCAAAATAGTTCAGGAGTGTTAAGGGCCGGTAGTTCAGCTTGGTATGAATGCCTGACTTGCACTCAGGAGGCCGCGGGTTCAAATCCCGCCCGGTCCACTCCCTACGGGCGCGTAGATCAGTACTTCCGAAAAGTTCCTGCAGTTTCCACAGGGAAAGCTACGATAAACTCAACACAGAAATTACATTAGAGTTGATGAAGAAAAAGAAATGTTGAGTTG
>CP070828.1:522262-526253 GCA_020344715.1 Candidatus Bathyarchaeota archaeon
CTTAACGAGACCCCACAGAACCGTCATCGACAGAAGGGAAATCGAGCAGAGCCAACTCCACCAACTCACAACAGCGCTCAGGCAGCAAATGCTCGACGAAATCCGTGAAAATCCAGACAAAAAAAGTATAAAGTTATGCCTAGGCCATGGTAGCCCGGGGGAGATTCGAACTCCCGTCAGCGGGTCCAAAGCCCACTATGCTTGTCCACTACACTCGGCGGAGTCTAAATGGCTACTAGCACTCCTCCACCGGGCTTAGCACTTTCGGTCTTTCCGGGCCATTTTGTGTCGCAGTCTGTATTTTCAAGTTTCTTTGTAATAACGATTATGGGGTAGTTAAGGTTAGGAAGCATATTCCCCAATAAATTCAGTATATTATGTGTGGTATGTTCTCTGGAGCGTGTTTCGGGAATTTGCGCGCGCGCAACTTTAGATAGATACTGCATTCAAGCTGTAGTAAATGAGGCTATAGGTGATATACTATGTATTCTGCTGATTGAATTAGGATGTCTGCTGCTTCTGCTGTCAAGTGGGTTCCTGACAGATTTTGAACCTGTGGAATGAAGTCATCTTCTAAGACGCTCTTGGCTTCGTCTAACTTTCCCTTATCAGCCAATTTTTGAGCCACATTGAGCTTGACAATGAGGCTTCTGACTATACCTTGATTGTCGATGTCACCTTCCGAGCCTAATTCCTCGATCTCTATCTTCAGTTTACCTATAGTTGTTGGAGCAGGAGGAGTAGGAGTCCAAGGTTCAATTAGAGGATAGTTGTCTTGATTGTCTGCACCAATGACGTACGGTGTATCCCATATACCTGAACCGTCCAACTCCTCAGCATCAGGGTATCTCTCCCCATAATCACTCCAATAGTTTCCGCCAGAAGGATAGCCATTGTCCCAGAAGTTAGCGTACCCGCTAGCTAGGACAAGTATCTGCTCAGTATCGTTGAAAAAACAGTTATGGTAGAACTCGTTGTTCCTGGAATATCCAATTGTGATGCTTCGCCAGTTGTTCGTCATGTTGTTCCTTAAGATGCTGTTTGAGTCTGCGTTGTATATGTGTAAACTCACGGTGTTTGCCGATAGGCAATTTCCGTAGATAATGTTACAAGTCGCCTGGTGGTGGATGTCAACACCAACGGTGTTGTTTACGAGGGAGTTGTTGGATATGCTCGTGTTTTTTGGAGATCCATAAATGCCAGCAAAATTGTCGACAATGCGATTTCCAGATATGTTGCAATGCCATGCACTGCTAATGAAGATTCCCGAGTTGAACTCAGTGTGTCCACTTCTCTGTATTGTGAAACCAGTGACGTTCACGTGATCTTGGGTTATGCGGATAACATGACCAATCATGTTGCCATCAATAATTGTGGTTTCCCTGTTTTCTCCAATGAGCTTCAATGATTTATGGACAATTACATTTTCATAGTATATTCCAGAATCAACTAGAATTGTGTGCCCGTTTAATGTGTCAGGATCGTCTATTGCCCCTTGTATTGCTGCAAAGTTTTCAGCAGTATCAATGTTGTGGACTGGCAAACTAGCTGATACTGGGCGTACACTGAAGACCATCGTTAAGAGGTTCATCAGAAGCAATAATAGCACAATTCCTGATACTGCTTTCTTATCCAACTCCTTTCATTCTCCTTTCTTTACCAATCAAAATTGTTAAGAAACCCGAATTTAGACCTTATGGAGAAATTTTCTATATCATTGAGCGAATACGGCAGAAGCAAACATCTTCAACGCGCGCGCATATTGGAAAAATCCTCTCATCAAATTATTAAGGATTGGAAAAAACCCATATTAATAAACGGAAGAAAGTATTGTTCGCGCTCAAACAGTTTCGCGGTCTTTGATGAGGGTCTTATTTCACTCAATTCTCTTTCTGATCCGTCGGTTTTCGTTGGTAACTGAACCATGAAGAGATGCGAGTACCTGTTTGAAGCTTTTGTTTATTTCAGTTATATAAGTTTCAAGGGGCAGTAACTCACGACTGACGATTTTTAACGTTTCAGAAGATATTTTGCCCTCCTGAATGAGTTGTGCGCCAGCATCTTTCGCAGCCTTTTGCACATCTTCTACGGGATGACCCATTTCCTTCATGGGCTTCAATGCTGGTCCATGAGGTCTAAGCAGCGCGCCAGCAAACTCTCGATCCATGTTCTTGCACACAGCCTTCATATGTACAACCAGCGGATCAAAATTGTCTAGCTCCCAAAAGCCACAGTTAGAAACTAAGACCAGCTTTCCTCGCATTGTCCCTTTTCTTGGAGGATGACGACAATGCCCCGCACGTAGCTCAAAAACGGGCTCATTAAGAGGGATGGTTCGGTCTAGGAGGGTTTTCATAGGACCAGAAATCCCGTCAGCGTAGACGGGAGTAGCAAATACTAAGATGTCTGCTTCCTGTATTTTTGGGTATAGCATTTGCATATCATCGTCTTGATAGCATTTGCCGGGATGCTTCAACCAACAATGAAATTCGCCAGTGCATGCATTGATGCGTAATCTTCTTGTATAGAACAGCTCGATCTCTGCTCCCGCATTCCGCATTCCTTCAAGAAATGGATCTAGAATCAAAGCTGTATTGCTCTTTTCCATTTTTGGACTGCAGTTGAAGACAAGTGCTTTTGTCATGTTCTGACCTCGAGATTCAGGAAGAACCTACCCTAATGATAGCGAGGTAGTAAACCCTTTCGCAAGAAGCCTTTTTCCTTAAATTATTAGGGATAGGAAAAAACCTGTATTAATAAAATGCGGACGCGAGCTTCTGCATGAACACTTGGCATTCGTAGTACAATCCTGGTATGATGTCGAGTTTGTCGTCAAAATACTCGTCGTATGCCCTTTTTCTCCGTTGATACTCTTCAAATTGAGCTTTCATTTTGACGTCGTCGCTCAGGCTTATCCACTCAACTTTCGTTTTGTACATCTCGCTCAGTCTATTGGCGTATTTGTTGAGAAGCGGTTGAAAATCTTGTCAATCAATCTCAGTTGGTACTCGATCAACCACAGGTTTCGTATAGTAAATCGGGATGAGTCTATTCCCTAGCCCTTGTGTCCAGAAGTTCGAGTCGATGAGCGTCAGTATCTGTGGCGTGGAGGCGTTCTTCTAGAACCACATCGTTGCGGAAGCGTCAAGAGCTAAGTCGTTCAACGTAGCCGCGCCCACAATTTTCACGCCAGAAATCAGATTTACCTTTTCCCATCCCAGCATCTGCTTGGACGCTTCGCACACATCGATCTCGATTCCCATTTGCATAGTTTTCTTGAGCATCTCCGCAACGTTCGGGAAATCCCCTAGCTTTATCTTCTCAGCCGCTCCTGGAAGCAATATTCTCAGCGCTTGACCGAGATAATATACTCTAGGGTTCAAATCCATTGCTTTGGCTGTTTGCGCCAGAACCAAAGGCGAATATTGCCTTTCTGGATCATCGCTCGTCTGTACATACAAGATAAATTTCTCATCTTTCATGCTTCTCACGTGGTTTACCTATGCTAGCACATTAATATTAAGGCATTCCGCGTTTGGAACGCTTTGAATCCTGGAGCTCATGTTCCGGTCTCTCACAGATTTCTGCGGGCGCAATGCAGTTGTCTTCTAGTTTTGTTATGCAGAAAGGCTTATAGATGACGAGCAAGCTTGGTTGCCAATCTTCCACAATGGAGAAACAAGGCATGCAGATATCGAAGGAAACAAGTGGACCACAGACAATATACAAACTTAGAGGCACTGAACTAGAGGAAGCTTTGGGTGAAGCCGTCGTTTCTGAAATCAAGAATGAATTCCGGTTGCATGGCATCTTTGTGAAGCCACGATTCCGAGGAAAAGGCTACGGAAAACTCATCATGAAAACAGTTCTCAGAGAAGCACAAACCAAGCGAGTTACCCTTTGCACTGGTTTGGGCAACATTGCATTCTTCCAAGGATTCGGTTTTGAAGTCACAGACATCGGTGACAGCTTGGTCTCCATGGAGAAAAGA
>CP070828.1:526353-532365 GCA_020344715.1 Candidatus Bathyarchaeota archaeon
CGAATACGAGGGCGTACGGTACCAGGTTCTTTTCGACGGTGCCACGGGTATGGTCATAAAAGGAGACATACCAGCAGCGAAACTTGGTCTTCTCTAATGAAAGCTTTTATAGCCAATGATCGAACATAAAGATGGTGAATTTTAATGCCCAAGAGACCAGTAGGAGTGTTTTCACTGGGCATTCTAATTGTAGTTTTGGCCATAACTGCATCCGCATTCGCGGCCAACCTCCTTGCTAACATATTCGAAATATTTTCGCTCACCATGATTCTTTTCGGCGCATGGATCGTAGTTCTCGGGGGAATGCGCGTAGCCAGTCCCGAGCAAGACAGTCGCGGTGCCTTCAACACGTTTTCTGGAGGAATTCTGATGACAACCCTCGGCGTCGTATGGACATTCTATATTCGTGAATTATTTGCTGAATATCTCTTCTCAGCTTTGTTGTTGGTTATCGGAATTCTGGTTGTAGCTGCAGGAATCAAAGCGTGGCGGAAATAACGGAACGAGAAAGGCTTCAGTTGTTCTAAGTCTTCCTTGGTGCTCCACAATTCGGACACGAGGATGATGTCTCAGGCATCAAGGTTTCGCAGTATTCGCAGGGTATCATGACTACTTCCCTCTCCTTGACCCCCCGTGGTCCTGCAGGCCTAACTACCTGAAGCTCCATCGTTTCGCTGGTGACATCAGGGCGTCCTTTGATAGCCACAACGCCTTTGATGGACCATGTAATATTCGCATCAATGCCGTCGAAGGACTCTCGTCCACCAGCAGGAACGTCAGCTTTGAATGGAAATGTTTTCTTGAAGCCTGGTAGCAGATGCAGGTTGCCACTTGCGCGGGGATCAGTCGAATGCAGCGTGGCCTGATCCCAGTAAACACGTCGCACCTTTCGCTTGAGATGCTCGTTGTATTCCCATCTTTCGCGTCTTCTTTTCTCGATGCATCGGAGCTCGGCTCTAACCTCGGTTGCGTCAAACTCGTCGTCACAGGACACGGTGATTGCCCCTTTCAAAGTATCTCCCAATTCAAAAGTGCTTTTCGGGATCGTCAACAGCACATTGGCTTCTGGCTTCTTGAACCTTTTGAACAATCCCATTGATCCTCATCTCTTGGCGTTCGTTGCTTTTTCTTGAAGATTTGCTTCCATATTTATAATTTCTGATCTTCAAAGCTAGAATCTTTATATACAAATCAAGGAATCAATTAAATCAGTCTAATCTAAGATGCAAAAGGGTTGAAAAATGGCAGAGAGAGACACTATCGAAAAAGTAAAAAACAAACAAGGCGCTCTTTCCCAAATTCAAAACTTCTTTACTTTGGGATATGGGACGAAAGAAGATTTAAGAGAACTCGACAGAAAGCTTCGAGACCTATATTACACCGACCTCCGGGACATGCGACATGTGTGGGAAGACGCTTACATGGGAGCACTCAACGCGGGACTTGCAGCTCTAAGCAGCGATTTCAAGAAGATTATTCAAGTGCTGGACCGTGTAATGGAAAAGGTCAGACATGCAGACTACGGCTACGCCGGTCTCATGGATCGGAAAGGACATATCCGAGAGGAAGAACTCGCTCGCATGTTCAACTATGACAAGGCTTTGAGCAGTGATGTTGACAGCTTGAAGGAATCCGTGAACAAGGCCTACAGCGACACAGAAGCTGAAAATTGGACTGATGTTCCCGCCGAAGTGAAGAAGATAAAAGGTTTATTACTTGCCTTTGAGAATAGATGGCGTGAAAGAGAAGATCATTTTAGACCATTAGACGTTTAAAATGGTGGAAAAAATGCCACTCGTTGAAAAAGTATCTTGGGATTTTGCTGGATCAGAGGACATAGCTTACAGATTTCCTAATCTTTCCCTGAAATACGGAAGCCAAGTCATTGTAAAGGAAAACCAGTGGGCTGTTTTCTTTCGCGACGGAAAAGCCTACGACGTTTTCGGCCCAGGTAGACACACGATAACTAGTAAGAACCTTCCGCTTTTGACGGGAGCCCTTAAAGCCCTACGGATAATCGGTGACATTTTCTCGTGTGAAGTTGTATATGTGAGTAACAGCCAGTTCCGAGGAAACTTCGGAGGGAAAGCTTATTCTGCACCTAGCGGACCGGTGAAGTATCAAGCAGAACTGGGGTTCTACGGGTATCTGCTCTACAAAGTGGAAGACCCGAAGCTATTCGTAGTGGAATTTTTCGGAAACCGAGGAGCCAGCACATCCGGTGACGTAACAACTTACATCAAGGGCTTCATAAATGAACGGGTGATAGATGAATTTGCTAGCTTCGACATCTTCAACTTGGTCAAAAATGTAGATGAGACCACCGATAAGGTCTCCTTGATAATCAGAGATGAAGCCGGACGAATAGGCCTCAAAATCATAGACACAACATTTGAGGGAGTAGAAATCCCTGAAGAAGCGCGGCGATTCGCTTCAGGCATGGGACAACAAGCAATGGCGATGCAATATATGAAAGAGACCGCAGAAGTGCTTCCAGAAGGAGGCGGCGGAGCTGCTGCCGCAGGTGTTGGAGCTGGGGTGGGAATAGCGATGGGAACTACAATGGCAAAGACGATGCAGCCGCAAGCAGCTGAAGCTCCTCAACAGCTAATAGTATGTCAAAACTGTGGAGCTCAGAATTCTGTTGGAACCAAATTCTGTGGGAATTGTGGAAAAAGCCTTGCACCTGTAGCCAAGGTGAAGTGTCCGAAGTGTGATGCAGACGTCCCGTCTACAATGAAATTCTGTGGAAACTGTGGTTCTCCCTTGAAACCGGAAAAAGTCAACTGTCCGAAGTGCAAAGCAGAGAATCTTTCGACAGGCAAGTTTTGCAGCAGTTGCGGAGCGAAACTCAAGTAGGAACTTTGTTTCTCCGTTGCCTATGTCTGGAAATCAATACTGGACGTTGAACAACATTACGTGCGAAACATGATAAGGTGGCCCTGACCAACAATTCAGCTAGAAAGCATCCACGCGCGCAAGTGATGGCTGAGATTTCAAGCTATCAGCAGAATCAAGATCTTTACTTTACTCTTCTGCCCTTTTCTGCTACTAACTCGCCGTTTTTGAAGACTTTTTCTGCTAGGTTGATACCGTAGTGATATGGGAAATACTTGTGATTTAAGGCGTCAAAAACAACGATATCTGCTCTTTTTCCTTCTTCAAGGCTCCCAATTTCATGAGCGCGTTCTATAGAGTGAGCTGCGTTGATTGTCGATGCGGTGAGGGCTTCTTCTGTGGTCATCTTCATCTGGAGAACTGCAATAGTCATCATCATCTGCATCGACTCGCACATGTTTGCTGCACTCAGGTCGGTTGCCAGCGCCACAGCTAGTCTTCTGTTGATGATATCCCTGGCTTTTGCGTAGGTGCCTATGTAACAGAATGGCGTCGTAGGCAAGAACACTCCGACAGTGCCTTTTTTGGAAAGGGCTTCAATGTCGTCGATTGGTGTGAAGATTAGATGGTCAGCCGAGACAACTCCAAGTTCAGCTCCCAGTTTTGCTCCTCCACTGTGGACCAACCAGTCAGCGTGAATCCTCAGCTTCATACCGTGTCTCCTGCCCGTCTCAAGGATTCGTCTTGTCTGCTCTACATTGAAATATCCTTTTTCGCAGAATACGTCGCAGTATTCAGCAAGTTTCCGCTTGGCAATTTCTGGCATCCATTCCTCGACGATTGCGTTCGTCAGTTGGTCAACTTTGTGTTCATATTCAGGAGGTATTCCTTGAGCCAAAAACGTGGGAACTAGGTCGATTGGATGCGTCCTGTTGAGAGTGTTGATTATCTTCAGCTGTCGGATCTCGCCATGAAGAGTCATCTCGTATCCGCTTTTCGCTTCGATGGTTGTTGTGCCGTGAATCAGCATTGTGTCCAGTATTTGGGTGGTTCGCTCAAGCAGTTTTTCAGTGGTTGCTTCGCCTGTCTTTTTTAGGGTTGTTGGCATCCCTCCTCCTCGAGCTTTGATCTCCAGATATGAGATGCCGCCTACAGCCATTGACTCTAGCTCTTGTTCTCGTGAACCTGCGAAGATGAGGTGAACGTGAGGGTCGATGAGCCCGGGGGTCACGAGTTTTCCCGTTGCGTCGATGATTTCAAATCCTTTCTCAAGCTTCTTCAGCACTTCATTTGCGGTTCCAACTGCCACTACAGTTTCATCTTTGACTGCGACAGCTCCATCACGTATTATGCCAAGATCATTCATTTCCTCTCGAATTCGAGGTTTATTGCCCGCTCCCTTCAAAGTGACTAGTTCGTTTGCGTGGACGATTGCGAAGTCAGCTTCTATTGTCATAGTCCTTCACCGATTCGCGCGCAGTTTAGACATCCAGGTATCTCTTTCTTTCCCACTCGTGTACGGTAACACTGAAATCTGTCCACTCTTTCGTTTTTAGTTCCAAGAACTTTTGACAGAACGTCTGTCCTAAAGCGTCCTGCAAACAGTTGTCTCTGGAGAACTCATTCAAAGCCGCTCCCAGATTTGCGGGAAGCACATCTATACCCTTTTTAGCTCTTTCTTTCGCACTCATTTTGTAGACATCCTCTTCTACAGGTGTTGGGGGATTGATCTTCTTGCGTATTCCATCTAGTCCAGCGGCTAGAATACCAGCAAACGCTATGTAAAAATTGCATGATCCGTCCGTAGGTCGGTATTCTAACCTAGTTTTTCTCTCTTTTCCAGGCGGAACCCTGACAAGGGCGGACCGATTGAACCTCCCCCAAGAGATGTAGACTGGCGCCTCCCATCCTGGGACGAGCCGCTTATAGGAGTTAACAGATGGATTTGTTATCGCTGCTAGAGCTTTTGCGTGTGCTAGAATACCAGCTACGAAGTGTAGACCTATCTTGCTCAGACCATAGTTCCCATCTGGATCATAGAAAAGGTTTCGGGCGCTTTCATTCTCCATGAGAGCAACGTGGGTGTGTAGCCCAGCCCCAAATTGACCGTGAAAAGGCTTCGGCATGAAAGAAGCGATGAGGTCTTTCTTAGCGGCCATTAGTTTTGTTAGAAACTTCACCAAATAAAGGGTGTCGACCATTCTGAACGCATCTGAGCCATCAATTCCGATTCCTAGTTCCAATCCTAGCTCCAGCTCATATTTCCCCGGAGGCACTTCATGGTGGTGTTTCTCGACCAAAACGCCCATGTCTTTAAGATGTTTTACGATTTCAAGTCTCAAGTCAACACCAAGATCCGCTGGGGGAGTAGCTAGATATCTTCCTTCGTCGAGTAGCCTGATGTCACCATTTTCACCCCTTTTGAACAGGAAATATTCCATTTCACTGGACGCGTAATATCTTACAGAGGATCCGAGGCTTTTCTTGGCCTCGTTCAAAACTTTATTAAGTACAAATCTTGGGTCAAGCTCAAAAGGTCTGTTTGATTCTGGCTCGTAAATATCACAAGCTACTCTTGCGGTCCTCTGCGGAAAAAGATTCGGAGGGAGTACTGTAAACGTGTCAGCGTCGGGCATCAGCTTCAAGTCACTTCTGCTCACATCTACCATGCCGATGGACGAACCATCTACGTGTATGCCGCCTTCAGCTACCTTCGAAAAAAGCTCAGCAGGTATCCACAGGGAATGCAAAATACCAGAGATATCCGTAAATTGTAATGCTACTTCTTTCACATCTTCTTTTCGAACTAGCTCTGTGACTTCTGGCATGCTCATTTCTCCACCTTATCGACAATCGCTTCTTCTTTATTATGCTTCCTCAAGGCTCACACTCATGTCTCGTGTTCAAGATTTCTTCCTTTTTCTCTGTTCGAAAACAGAATTTGCGGGAAAATCCCCTCTCGCTAGGCTCTAGTGTTGAGTTCCCAGCGGAATTCAGCGTTAAGTCTCCACACATAGAGAGAGGGTTTTCGAATTGGATTCTTAGATCAACTTTATATTTTATGGGTTATCAGGATGCAAACACCTAAACTCCAGCAAGAAGACGGGTATATACGGGTTCAGCTCTAGGGGAGCCAGATGATCTTGGTCGCATTTGAAATTAACGGAGTTCCCA
>CP070828.1:532465-534980 GCA_020344715.1 Candidatus Bathyarchaeota archaeon
ATCGCGTGTGCTCCACCTCGCACGAAAACTTCCTCTAAGTACCTGCAGGAAGTTGCAGCAGAACGACAAACGGATTTCTACAGCCCATACACAAGCATTCCGAGGACCGCAAACAGAGCTACGATTAACCAGATCACGTAAGTCAAGGTTGTCTCTTTCATCGGATGGATTTGCAGGATCAAACATCGGAGGCTCCATCGTGTGGTGCATGGAATCGTGCCATCCGGGTTCATTGGAGCTTCTTTGGGAGGAGGGCTTCCCTTCAGTTTTCCAACAAAGAAGAGGAGGGCGTTGATCGTATGAGGCAGGAACATGACAAAAACAGCGCGCTCCAAATGGGCAAGCATAGCAACACATGCGATTGCCGTCCCCATTCCAAACGTTCCCACGTCACCTGGAAAGACGCGAGACGGATACCTATTATAGTACAGGAAAGCGATGAGGGCTCCGAGAAATGGAGCTAGGATGATGAGCCCTTCGTTTTTGCCTTCACGTAGGGCTAAGAGGGTTAAAGCCAAAGCGATTATGAGCGTGGAGCCAGTCTCTAATCCGTTCAAGCCAGCTAGCATATTGACGGCATTGGCGCAGGCTGTCACGACAAAAGGGACCACGATTGCATAGAAGAAGAGAAGCCCAAGCGTGCTGAACAGGGCGAAATCTAAGATGCCAAAGGGGGTAGAAATGGTTGGCCGACCGAGGCTTAGAACGGCGAGAGGGACGCCGCCGAGCATAGGGGTCAGGGCTTTTGTTCTCCATCGTATGTCGAAAACGTCATCGATCAACCCGATGAAAGCGCAGAAGAGCACGGTGGCGGCGGTTCCAATGATTTCTTCGGTATAGACGTTCGTTGAGGGTTCATCGAGGAATGGGATGAAAATGAACAAGCCCAAAAGGTACGCTAACATTAGGATTATTCCGCCGGATTCCACAATCTGGGGCTTGTCGAATTTGTGAACGTCTATACCCACCATGTCTACGGCTTGAGCCTTCTTGATGTAGGGTGGCAGAAGAAGAACACAAATGGTTATGGCAATGAAAAAACTCAGTAGGAGCACCCAGATCAGGTCAAGCATTGATCGTCTCTGCCCTTGTACGCCTTTCGTGGATACGTAGTTGGACTTGAAGATATAAATCTGTTTTCCGGGTTTACCGGCTCGCTTGCACGTTCCCTTCGCTTCAGGTTCAGCACACGCGACAACGCGCGAACCGTCAACAACTGTGACGAAAGTGTCGGTTGGTTGGAAGAAAGATAGCGAGATTCATGTTGAGAACCCTAGCTCGTTCCTCGACGACAAAGCTGTGTGCTCCCCGTAAACTCTCTCCAAGCTTTGCTACAGCGTTCTTTGGGCTTGCGAGGACGCTGCGTACCATTTGACCAGTTTCGTCAATCCATCTTTGAGCGACATCTGGGGATTATACTGGAGAAGGTCCTTGGCTTTGGTGACATCCGCATAGCTGTGCTTGATGTCACCTAGTCTGGGAGCAGCGTACACCGGTTTCAGGTTAGTCTTGTCCATGATTTGCTGAAGCATGGTCGCCAGCTGATTGATGGTCGTCTGAGTTCCGGTGGCGATGTTGAACACTTCTCCAGTTGCACTTTGCTTGGTGAGGGCAAGCATGTTGGCTTCGACAACATCTTGCACATAGGTGAAATCTCTCGTTTGTTTTCCGTCGCCATAGATGAGCGGCGCCTCATTGTCCAGCAGTCGATTTACGAATATGGTGATGACGCCGCTGTAGGGCCCATACGTTTGTCTTGGACCGTACACGTTGAAGTAACGCAGGCAGCACGTGTTGAGTCCATAAACTGCATGAAAGGCTTCAACGTAGTTTTCCGCTGCCAATTTTGAAACTGCATAGGGGGATATTGGTTGCAGCGCTAATTTTTCGTGTTTGGGCAGAGTTTCAGCTTCGCCATATACCGAAGACGAAGAGGCATACACAAATCGCTTCACATGTGCATCCACGCTTGCTTTGAGAAGATTCAGCGTTCCCGACACGTTTACTTCATTGGTCAACAAGGGATTTTCCACGGAGCGAGGCACGCTTACCAATGCGGCTTCATGAAAAACAGCATCAACACCAGCTACGATCTTCGGGACCAAAGTTGTATCTCTAATGTCGCCTTCAATGAAGTGAAAGTCTTTTCTATCGTGGTGGTGAGCGACGTTTCCTCGACGTCCAGCTGAGAGGTTATCAATCACAGAGACTGCGAAGCCTTCTTTCAAGAGCCGGTCTACTAGGTGACTGCCGATGAAGCCAGCTCCACCTGTGACGAGAATTTTGGAATAGCTTTGCTGCACGGACATCTGCTCGCCAAGATTTTCCGTTCGCTTTGACTAATCGCTTTCTAGGTGAGGAAGGAATATTTCATGTTTTGCAATATTTTCTCTTCGGGAGGACTCCTTTTAGGCTTTGGTGTTTTGTCTTATAGATGAATGTTATAGAAAAAGTTTAGCGAGGAAAATGCATTGGTTGTTGATCCACTTGGAGGTACGCGGAGACGTCGAGACCG
>CP070828.1:535080-544223 GCA_020344715.1 Candidatus Bathyarchaeota archaeon
ACTACACCTTTTCTACTGCTTTCGGCAGCTTGCTACTACAAAGGTTCAGAGCGATTGCACAACTGGATGCTCAACAACAGATGGTTTGGAAACTACATCAGAAACTATCAGGAAGGAAGGGGAATCCCGTTGAAGACTAAGATCTTTACTCTGACATTGTTATGGATAGTCATCAGCTATTCGACCGTTTTCATGCTGAACATTCTAGTCGTTCAGATGATCCTGGTCGGAATAGCGATTGGAGTGAGCATACATATAGTGACCTTGCCGACTCTTCACTAGACGATAGATGGCTTGCGCAATTTGAGCGCGCGTCCTATTGGCCTTGTAATCCTCAAGTTCGAAGCTTGTCCCCCGCGCGCAGCGTTGTTTGGCATTTCCCAGAAGATCCTGTGGGTCTTCAGCACCGAGTTGAGTTGCACGCTCGTGACGAGTCAGACGATCAGCTTAAAAGACAGCGAGATTATTCTAGGAAGTACAGCTTTGGAGGTGTGGAACGTATGGGATTGGATCGAAACTTATCATATTACGGCGGCTTTTCAGATGATGAGTATCTAATCCTCGGAACACTCCGCGGCTGTAATGACAGAGAACGCTCACTGATGAACGCTCTTCTCTTTTTCTAAGTTTTGCGGTTCTTGTGGTCAGCATGAATTGCCATCAGGCACTCAAGTTCATCTAGACGAGTTCTGAAGCTGCCCAAGCGATTCCCGTGAACGCTTCATATTCTATCCAAGCCCTCAACGCTTCTTCAACTCTTGGCAACTCAGAACTTGGAAGTGGTCTTATAGCTCTTAAAGACGGCTTCCTTTACGCGTGCGGGGTGTTCTACGATAATCCTATAATCTAAACCTGTGATCCATCTAATCGTTGTTATAGATCTGGTCGCAGAGGGCTGTCAAGGAAGCGGTAACATGTTGGTTGACACTCATGCTCACCTTCAATGGGCAAGTTTTGACAAAGATCGGGAATACGTGATCCGTCGAGCAAGAGAAGTCGGCGTGGAATATATCGTGAACATCGGGTTTGATGTGGATGGGAGCAAGAAAGCTATTGAACTCGCTAAAAAACATGAAGGGCTTTATGCAACCGTAGGAGTTCACCCTCATAATGCTCGTCAGATGAACCCAACTGTATTGGGCAAGCTGAGAGAGCTCTGTGAAGATGAGAAGGTTGTGGCCGTCGGAGAGATCGGACTGGACTACTATCGAAACCTGTCGCCCAGAGAAGCTCAGAAAAGAGCTTTTGAAGCCCAACTACTCCTCGCCGAAGAGCTAGCGTTGCCGGTTGTAATCCACGACCGAGAAGCTCACGGAGATATTCTTGAAACGCTCTCAAAATTTGAAGGAAAGATAAACGGCGTAATGCATTGCTTCTCAGGAAGCAGAGAAATGGCTGAACAATGTCTCAGGTCCGATTTCTACATATCGATCGCTGGACCCGTGACCTTTCCCGGCTCTCGGAAACTGCAGGAAATTGCGAAGTGGACCGACTTGAACCAGATTCTTCTCGAAACTGACAGCCCCTGGCTTGCCCCTCAAGACATCAGAGGAAAACGAAATGAACCTGCTTCACTTCCATCTATAGCCAAAAAAGTTGCCGAGCTCAGAATGATCTCTGTGGATGAGCTAGCTAGAGCAACAACGAGAAACGCCAGAACGATCTTTCAAATGCCCTAGAGAGAACGACCAGCAGTTGGCGGGCACGCCCGAACGGGCTTGTCAAAACGAGTCGGCGGTTTCAGTCGTGTGGCTTTCTTCTGATTCCAGAGTCTGCGAATCTCTTCTCCAACGCTTTGGCGATTTCTGAGGGGATCTCCTTCTCGAAGGGCAATTCCGCCGCCTTCGCGAGCCGCTCCAAGAATGTTTGGCTGATTTTCCCTGCAAGAGCGAAGGCGTCTGATCCACACCATCGGAGGTCTTCAAGTTCCGTGTGCATGATCTGAGCAGCACCTCCTGTGCGTGACAGCGAAATGGACGGCACCCCGTAAAAGGCTAGAGGCATGTGATCTGAACCTCCTCGGCCGAGTTCGCTGGTTATCTTGAGAGGTATCCCCAGCTCCTTCGCGGTAAAGCGCAGAAGCGATTTTAGATCTTCAGGTCCCAAAACCATGGCGTTCAACGTTCCCAACAATATTCCATGAACATCAAGGTTTAGGTAGAACCTCAGGTTTTCAACATGATTCGAGGTCTCCGCGTAGTTGAAGGACCCGCGTAGGCCAAGTTCCTCGGAGCCAAACGCTGCGAACCTCAAGGTGCGGTTTAGTTTTTCATGGGATAAGACACGAGCCAGCTCGAGAACCACAGCCGTACCTGCGGCATTATCATGGGCTCCTACTACGGTTCTGACGGTGTCATAGTGCCCACCAACAAGGAGGTCTTCACCCTCAAGGGTTCCTGGCACGTCACCTGTCACGTTTTGGCTTCTTGCAGCTATCTGCTCCACTTCTGTGACGATTCTGAGCTTCTTTCCAGTCTTCAACACGCTTAGTACGTCGTCATGAGCCATGGACACGGCTGGGATGTTCTGCTTTTTGGTCCATTCAGACCTGACGGATCGATAAATGGTGGGGGCCAGCGGAGTTTGAGAAGGGTAGATCAAGGCAAGAGGCTTGCTCTCAATAGCCTTGTGAAAATCTTTTTCGTAGAGAACTACGTTCAAAGCGGCAATCTTGTCTTCGATGGTCTCCAGGGCTTCTGGAGAGGTTGACTCTAGCATAATCACTTCGCCCTCAACGCCCTCCGGCGGGGTCGACAGCGAATTTCCTACCGCGGCACATTCGAGTTTCGTACCATCCGAAAGAGCAGCTTCCTCCTTCAAGATCCGACTTGTTTGAACTTCGAACTCTTCCATTCTGATGCTGGACAGTCCAAACTCTTCAAACCATGCCTGTATTTGCGCGGCGGCTCTACGTTCAGAATCCGTTCCTGATTCTCGGTTTCCGATATCTTTGGCAAGGTTTTCCATATACCGATACGCCGTTTGAGCGTCAAAGGATTTCATCGAGATTCACCTTTAGAGTAGAGGAAAACCCGTTTCTCACTTAACGCTTTGCCTAACAAGCGCTTTTCGTCGTCACTTCGACCGTTCTCTAGTAGGTTCCCACGCGCAGATTTCATTGACAAAACACACGGGGCATTCTGGATCACGGGCTCTGCATACGAGCGCTCCAAAATCCATGAGGGCTTGATTAAAGATGTAGCCTTTTCCAGCAGGGATAATGATTTCAGCTACTTGCCAAATCCGTCTTTTCGCATAGGCATTATTGAGGTTGTCTCGGATGCCAAAGATGCGCGTGATGATGCGCCGGACGTTGGTGTCGACAAGAGGCGCATCTTTGTGGAAAGCGAAACTAAGGATGGCACCAGCTGTATAACGTCCAATTCCGCGAAACGCCATGAGTTCCTCCAACCCACTCGGCAATTCACCATCAAACTTACTCACAACGAGTTTGGCAATCTGATGCAGCCTTTCTGGTCGAAAGTTGTAACCTAACGGTCGCCACAGCTGCTTTGCCTCTTCCAAGGGAGCTGACGCCAGCGCCTCGAAAGTCGGATAGGTCGCAAGCCACTCATGGTATTTTTCTATGACACGAGCGACTTGAGTTTGGTGCAGCATCATTTCGGAAACAAGTATATGGTATGGATCTCTGGTATGACGCCAAGGTAGGTCCCGTCCACATTTGCCATACCACTGCAACAACTTGCGTTGAAAAATAGGAATGCTCTCCTTTTGATGCCACTCTAAAACGCGGGCGTCGCGAGATATTCCGTCTTTTTGTCGTTGGTCGCTGTCCATAGAGGAAATCCACGTCCACTCACGATAATAAGTCCTTCTAGTGGTAGTCTGGAAGAATGATTCGCCGGTTGCCGATGAGAAACCATACGTAGAGAATCGACTGCGCGTGCGAGAATCTTCTGTTGTCCTCAGGGTCGAACCTAGGTGCATTGTCTATGTTGTTTTTTTGCCGTGAAATAGTTCGCTTCCTGCGCCAGGATACGTGATTCTTTCTGATCTGGGAGTACGTGTCTTGACTTTGGGCCATTTGTCCGGAAGTGGTTCTGCGCCTTCTAGGGTCACTTCAGAAGGATTGACGTCTACAAGAGTAGGGGTCTTTCTTATATCCCTCCCTTTAACGTTGACACTGAATTCGATTGGAATGCCGTTAGGATCGAATGAGTAGATCGAATGGATGAATCCGTGATCTATTACATCGGAGACATGGAACCCTGCGGCTTCAAGTCTATCTTTCAGTTCCCACAGCTCTTCTTCGCTTTCTAGTCCAAATGACACGTGGTCGAAAATGAAAGGACCTTTCACGGGTCTTCCGTGGTCTTTCTTAGGCATTGGGTTCACCTCTGACCATTCAAAAAAGGCCACCAAGTCTGTATCTGAAAGCTGGAAGAAATAGTGTCTGTATCCAGGTCTGCCCAATCCAGCTACCAGTCGCATGCCGAGTAGGTCTCTCCAGAAACGAATCGTTCTATCCATGTCGCCCGTGACCATCGCGAGATGATTCACGCCGTTGAACTTGACCATCTCAATCACTTTAACAGTAATAGTTTTTTCAGCCAGATTTAAAGGGTTGCAGTGAAGGTGCGCAATGCGACGAAGGCGAATGGAGCAGGGGTCAAACACGTTGGTTCATTTTGGTGCATGGGATTTCACTATGATGGGTTACGTATGCGTTTGAGCTGCTGGAGGTTCGCTCATGCGTATCTCTCCTCGTTCCAAGGATCCGCCGTGTTGCTATATCCACGTTTCTCCCAGTAGCCCAATTCCTGTCTTTCAGTAAATCTCAGTTTCCTCACCCATTTGGCGCTCTTGTACGCATACTTCTTGGGAACTACTAACCGAAGTGGACCACCATGTTCTACCTTCAAGGGTTGGCCATCAAGTCGGTACGCCAAGAGCACATCATCTTCCAGCAAATTGTTGAGAGGCAGGCTCGTTGTGTAATCACCTTCTGCCACTACCGTTACGTACTTGGCCTCGTCCAAAGGTTTGACGAGATCATGGATGACTTTGAACGGAATGCCTTCCCACCTGTTGTCAAGTCGACTCCATCCTGTTACGCAGTGAAAATCGCTGATGTTCACGGTTTTTGGAAGGTTCAGAACCTCCGCATAGGTTAACTTCACTGCATTCTTTACAAGACCGTCGACGGTGAAGTCCCACGTCTTCGGGTCGAACGCAGGCACGGAACCCATGTGCAAGACGGGAAACTTTGACGTGACCGTTTGGTTGGGGGGAATCCTTGCTTTCGTCTCATTCAAGCTGGTGCACAACTACGGTGGTTGTTTCAAGAAGCGTGGTCATTTCGATTTGAGGGAGGCTTGACGTTTTGGAGTAAATTGCTTGAACGAGTGCTTTTTCATGCCTTTGACCCTTTCAGATCCAAGAGGCATACCTGCGCGTGGCCTTTTACCTTGACTTTTGGGTACACTTTTTTCACATTTCCTTTTTCGTCGATCAGGAATGTGGTTCGTTCGGTGCCCATGAAGGTTCTGCCATACAGGCTTTTCTTCTTCCATACGCCGTAAAGGTCCAATGCTTTTCCTTCAGGATCGCTTAGCAATGTAAAAGGCAGGTCATGTTTTTGCTTGAACTTTTGATGAGATTTGATGCTGTCCTTGCTCACACCCAGTATGATGACGTTTTCCTTTTCAAACTCGTTGGCTATGTCTCGGAACTCGATAGCCTCGCGAGTGCAGCCTGGCGTTCCGTCTTTCGGGTAGAAATAGAGGACCACCTTCTTGCCTCGATAATCGCTCAACGACACTGCATTTCCATCATCTGCTTGCAGAGTGAAATCAGGTGCCTTTTCTCCTTCACGAACCAAGTCAGATCACGCCTTGCTTCGGAATTCGCAAGTTAAACCTTAAAAGCATATGTGACTGTGACCCAACAGCAACACGCACTTAAATAGCACATGCAACCACCACAAGGTATGAAACCAAGATATCTTCACCTCACCTCGGTGCTCATTTTCATGGTCTTGTCTTGGAATGTCGCGTTCGCTCACACACCGGACACGCCGACTGACAATGAAAGTCTCGCCACGGCGTACACGATATCTAACCCCACGAAGTCTTGGGCCATCTATGCGGAACTTCACGAAGGCCAAGAAGCTCAATACTACGAGTTTGAGTTGCCGCCGAATGAAAGGCTGTTCGCCCAGTTGTTTGTTCCACCGGGAGAAGATAGCAGGTTCAACCCGAATTTGGTGATCATGGGTCCTGGCATAACCTCTCAAGACACCGTACCTGCTTATGTGGAGACCGCAGAAAACGTGGGAATAGCCTTGCAGATCGGGCAGCGTCCCTCCAGTGTCACGTACGAACCTTTTACTCCAAGCAGCTTCTATGAACTCGCTAGTTTCGATCAGGAAGTCTCTGCTGGTGGAACCTACTACGTGGCGGTTTATGAGCAGTCGCATGGAGGACGGTATGGACTAGCCATTGGCTATAAAGAAGAGTTCGGACTCGACGAGTTCATCAGGATACCCATCGACGTCATCGGCATTCATCAATGGGAAGGACAATCCTTGCTCTTCATTCTAGCTCCACTCCTGATCACTCTAATCGCTGGGTTTGCGCTCTTGATCTGGAAAAGACCGACATCTTTGCGAGGAGTCTTCAGTGGAATTGGCGTTCTCGCAGGTCTCCTATACCTGGGCAGTGGATTCATGATGTTGACTCAAATGATTCTGGCCTTGACCGCCGCGAGCCCAGACGTCGGCGTGCTCTTAACTGCAATCTTCATTCTAATCCCAATTCTCTTGGCGATAGCCATTTTCCGACTGACTATTCCTCGAAAGCAGATAACTGTTCGAGTTAGGATTTTCATGGTGGTTCTAGGAGTCATTGGTCTCTTCGCGTGGGCAGGTCTCCTTGTGGGTCCTGCTTTAGCCTTGGTCGGGAGTGTCGTACCGGATAAGCGTTTCTAATGGATCGCCTAGATAGATCTCAGCGCAAACTCGGAAGGTCTAGATCTCATTCGCTTTCCCGGACAACTTCTTAACCAGAAAGAGTGGACCGGGCGGGACTCATACCCAAACGGGTTCAAATCCAACGACTGAAGGTTGCGCGGGCGAATTCAGATTACGATGAAAGCTGCTCAGAACCATATGGCGACTACATATTGTAATTTCATAAAGACTATTTATCTTCTGAATCTAAGTGAAGCTGGCCATCTAATGAAAAGGCTGGATGCGCGTTGGATGCGTCAGGGTATTGGCAATTAGAAGCGCTTGCGCGCGCATTGAATTTCGGGTTCAAATCAAAATGAGGTTGCGTTGAAATGGTGGACGACGCGTCTAAACAAGTTGCGAAGCTGATTCTCCCTTTTGCTGTACCTGCAGGGGATCAAATCAAAGCCTTTACAAAGGATGAAGAAATGGCGGCTGTTCTCTACCTAGCTGAGTCGAATAGGAAGACGGGTGACGGTCACTTTTGGAAGAAGCCAGATGAGAAACTGGCATTCATAGCTGAAGTATGCTATCCTATATGGTTGGTTCCTTGGAATCGGGAAACCCTACTCTTTGACGGACTTGGCGTCACAACATCTACACTTTCCTATAATATTCTCCCTGATATTGACGCCTTCAACCACGATATCCAAGCAAGTGCAAAAACATGTGAGACTTATTCCAAGGCTCTCTCTCGAAATGCCAACTATTTCCAGAACTTCACTGGGAAAGAGGAAGAAACCATAGAAGGTCTAATTACAGACCCAGACTTCATACGGGATTTTTGGGTCTATCTCTTAGAAGTGCAGGCGGCTAAGACGCCCTTCGCAACCAAGGCGGTTGTTTCTCCCACCATTAACGAATCCGATATCACAGTTTTTGTCAAAGAGCTTTCAGCTTTGCGAGCCAAAATCGAGGAGGATGCAAGAAACCTCGAAGCAAGCATGACACTGCTCACCACAGCGACCAAACAGAAAACAAGAGCAATTCGCGAAGAAAGCAGGAAAATTCGAAAGAAGCTTACCCAAGAAATCAAGAAAGTCAAACCCAGGGTGACAAGAGAAATACGGCAAATACGGAAGAAGCATAATGCACAAATCGGCAAGCTCTCCAAAAGATTCGCAGAACGACTTCGAGTTCTTCGCAAAAACCGTCGTAAACTTCAGAACCTCAGGAAAAAATCTCCAACCGCCAAAAGAAGAATCAAAGCTATTGACCGAAAAATAGCAAACGTAGAAACTGCGAAGAAACTGAAAATATCCCAACAGCGGGCGGTGCGCGACACCTGCATCGAAAAGGCTAGGAAGATTCTCAAAGGGCTCGAGGCTTCACGAGAAACCTGGATCAGAACAAAACAACATGAAAAAACACTGCTAGAGGATAGAACTTCCTCGATCATAACTCAAATGAATGAAATGGTCAAGCTAAAAGACGCAGGCATTCATGAGTTTTACAGAATAAGCATGGATGCGTACGGGATTAGCAGACCTACGAGAAGAAACTCGTCTGAGCTCATATACTTGCCTTTCTACCTTGTTCGTTACGAAACAGAGTCGAAGAGAAGATATGTTGCATATCCTCCATCTATCATCGGCAGCATTGGCATTTTGACCAAGGTGAAGGGAATTCTCGGTGGCGCAAGAATGGAGTCTTTTCTCCAATCCTATTCAAAGGCCATCACCACACTTCTTGAGCAACTTGTCATGCTAGTCCAGAAGAATCCCGTGCTCGAAAGAGAGATATGCAACGCAGCAATTCAAGCCAGCATTTTGCGAGTTACAGAGTTACGAGTAGGCGTAAACAGAGGATTGAAAACGCTGAAGAGCAAAAAATGGTTGTCAGAAAACGACCGTCAAACTCTCGGCCAGCTTCTATATACCTATTCTATCTGAATGTGCGCGCGTACAAGAGGTTTAAGGAAGAAAATCTTTACCCACGCGACGGGCGAGACTCATACCCAAACGGGTAAGCCGCGCATGCAATCGTTGCTGAAATGGATGCTACATCCATCCTATTACCTTCGAGCCCTAGATCTTACCAGAAGAGAATGTCTAGTCCGCCCGTGATCGTTGGCAGATATTAGGGTTGCTTCACTGTTGCCCTAATATGAGGGCGCACACTATTGAGTTCTGGAGAAACTGGTGATTGAAGATTGAAGGCAACTGACAAGCAA
>CP070828.1:544323-547836 GCA_020344715.1 Candidatus Bathyarchaeota archaeon
GTTGAATGCTTTGATAGGGCGGTGAAGATAAATCCGAGCTATGATACTGCATGGGGTAACAAGGGGTCGGTGCTGGCTAATCTGGGCAAGCCCGAGAAAGCCATAGAATGTTTCGATAAGGCACTGAAGATAAACCCGAGAGATGCTTTTTGGTGGTTCACCAAGGGGTTGACTCTGAAGAGACTGGGTAAGCATGAGCAGGCTGAAGAGTGCTTCCAAAAGTCTGCAGAAATAGACCCAAGCCTGCAGAACGAGTAATGCGCGCGGATAGGGTGCAGATGTTTCTATCTTAAATTATTAATGCAACTTCAAATGGACATAATTGAGTGTAGAATGGAAATAGGTGAGAACGTTTGAGCGTTTGGAGATTCTGGGCAGCCGGCATGGTTTTCATTGTCGCAGCTTGGATATCTTTGATTCCGATCGTATTCTTCCAAGGGTTTTTGGAGTTCTTGATGATAGAATCTGGAAATGTTGCCATACCTTTGGTTTACGCTTTAGCCTATCTTGTAATAGTTCCTTACACATTTGGAAGAATCGTTAAATGGGTCTCAGAAAAATTCTTTCGAACAGATTGATATCCTGCAACCCGATGCGGGCGCATTACTTGAGTTTTCTTGTGCACATGGGACAGTTCAGCCCTTTCATGTTAACACCACAGGTGAGGCAGATACAAATCTTGCAGTCTGGGCAAAACCAGTTTGCACCAGTGATCTTCTTGCCACACAGTGAACAAGGTTTGGTGAGACATTCATCACCCATTTTTTCTTGATATCCTCTACTCCTATTTCTTCTTTACACCAGACTTCATCAAATTACTACAGTCAAAGCATCTAACCATGAGAATTCCTTCTCTTGGCAGATGAGGGAGAGTCGTTGAAATTGCAGAGTTTCCCACACCCGAGGAAGAGGTGGTTGCTTAGGGAAGCAACAAAGACTTCATGTTGTAGCCATTTAAGACTCCTGATGAAACAAACTAGTGAGTAGTTGAAACAGGCAAGTAGAAGTAAATGCGGAAGAGTTATAGCAGAACCAAAAGAACTGATCAGCATCTAACTTAGGAGAGGATGTAGGTAATCATGTCGCCAAGAACGAAGTTATTCATCCTTGCACTGTTTATTGTGCTTCTCCTCAACGTTCTCTTGCATTGGACAGGTATTCAGTTTGGCATTGGTCTTGGTCGATTTTCCTTTGTGATCATCACTACGGTTCTCCTTTATGCTGTATTGACAAGAATTGCAGAGAAATTGAGACCAGACCAGATGTGAGATACAAGCTATTCACTAACTACTGTACTTGACACGATATCTTACTGCTTCTTTCTTCGTCTTTTTGGCTTGACTTTCCTAATGATGTCTACTTGTTCCGTTGGAAAATAATGTGGCATAGTATGTATGAACTTGGAGGTGTTCCTTTCTTAGTCTTCCTCTTTCTCTTCAGCATAAGAGCTATGTCCTTTTACTCTTTCTTTTTCTTCACACCAGACTTCATCATGTACAATCCTATCAGTATGAAGACAGCTCCACCTACAATAACTGGAACTGCTTGTTTGAGCATTTCAAATCGATCCATATATCCATCCCAGACTGCAATCATCCACAATATCCCAAAAAGACCTACTGAAGCTAAACCTAGAATAATTAAACCAATCCAGTAAACAAGAGTCTTGTTGTCTACAAGAATCTGGTCAAGCATCCCATCATCAATATAATTAAGCTAAACCCATCTTTATATTACTAATGCAACTTCAGATGAACCAGATGTACGTCAGTTTCATACGCGTGATTCATAAGATTTATTGTATCTTTCTGGATGTTGGGTTCTTGGGGAAAACTGAGTGCTCAAGAAACTGGCGCAGTATCCAGCCAAATTAAGCATGACACTGGGTAATATATTTGCCTATGCGGAAGATGCCCTGACACTATGGGCATTAAAACACCGTATGAATGTGATTCTGAGGGAATTCGGAGACGCTACTGCTCCTGCAGACTGTTTTGCTTTCTATCGTCCTAGTTTTGGGAGACGTAGTGGAAAAGGCAGGGCCGAGTTTGGAGAGTTTGATGCAATAATAGTCTCCTCGGAAAACATCTATCTGATTGAAGGCAAGTGGGATGGCTTTTCAAGAAATAAGAGAGCCCTAATCACTTTGAGACCAGAGCAGAAACTTCGGCATCACATATTCTCATGGTACATAAGGCATTGGAACCTGAAATATGCTAATGGCTGGGAGAGATTTACTGAAGAATACGCTGATGCTTTCAGAAGCGAATTTCCCGATAAGAAGATTGCCCCTCCTGAGAGCGTACTTGCGAAGAACATTGAATACGTCTTGACAACTCTGAAGGAATACTGCAGTAAATCCTCGTACAAACCTAACATAAAGAATGTGTTGCTGTTCTTCTATAATGGAAAGAGGTCTGGTCCTCCAGCAATCACCGGCAATGGTTTCACCCTTGTACCTATTGACTATAGTCAAGAAGTCAAGTCCAACTTTATTCAGCTTTGACGTCATAGCATTGCCAACCTAATCGCCTGAACACCAGATAGGATGAAATGAAGCCAGGATTGCAGATTCTTACCAGGATTGCTTTTTTTAGATATTGTAAGGACATTGACGCCAGCAGTAGGTGGAGCCTTTGAATTGGCAACCTTTGCAATTCACACTGGAGAACATACGTGACTTCAGAATCCGTTGCATCCTCATCCACACGAAGCTCAGAAGTTGTGCCTTAAATCTTTAATGGAACCCCAAATGAAATAATAGGTCTGATAGGTCATGGTAGAGAAATATAAGCTGAATTTTACAGTGGCATTGATAATCCTACTGGTCAGTATTTGGTTGATCCGGGGTTTGAGAATGTGGGCTTCGGTAGGACATCTGTTGCAGGGGTGTTCAATTGCCATCATCATCTGGACCTTCTTGAAAAAGGAAGAGAAGGCGGCTAACCTCTTTGAATTCTTCGGCATGAGCCTCGTCATCTCTATTGTCATAACCGGCAGCATCTGGTTTGTGAGCGTGAGTATTGTATCACCTACGTATTTCCTGCGTATGTTCCTATTACCCGCGTATGACTTGGGTGTTATTCTCACTCGCTCTCTTCTTCCATTAGCCATCTCTGTCATAATCTTTGGAATCTTCAGGACAAAACTGGAGGCTTGGGAATTCTTTCTTTCAAGCTGGTATACATCAATCTTTGTAGTTTTCGGGGTCTACGAAGTGTGGTGGACCATCTTGGTGCAACCATACGTGTCTCACTTCCATTATTCGGCTGCGGGTGCATTAGTTAGGGATCTTCTTTTTGTGGGTTTAGCTTTTCTCATTGCAGGTCTCCTGACAATTGTCTATGCAGTAGTTAAAGAACCAGAAACTGAAACCCGTCCATAATATTGCTGTTTCTATTGAAAATATATCGGCAAGGTGAAGCAGAACGCAGCTTCTTACCGATTAACGTTCATGCGTGCGCGAAAGCTTGACTAAGCCTGCAATGACAAGAATCGCGAAAACTGCTTGGA
>CP070828.1:547936-555117 GCA_020344715.1 Candidatus Bathyarchaeota archaeon
ATGCTTTACAACCATGTTGAGTATGGCAGTGTGAAGCGGAAGAGTCTTCGGAAGTTCTTGCCACGCCTCTTTCTTGTAGGTTTCGACGATGTCGCTGAACTTGACTCCTTTCTGTTTGGCCATGTCAAGAGTGAAACCCCATTTATGGAGTGCAGATCCAAAAGCAACCGTTCCTTTCGCCGCATCTACTTTCCACTTCTCTTTGAATCCAGGTTCACCGTAGACTTCAATCAGATTGTTGAAGTCGCGGATGATGCGGAGAAGCTTCTTCTCAACTTCCTCAGAACTGAGCTTGAGTTCTTTTATGAGACGATCTACCTTGTTAATGAACAGCACAGGCTTAACCCGTTCAGCTAGCGCTTGTCTAGTCACGGTTTCGGTCTGCACCATAACCTCTTCTACGGCGTCAACCACAACGACAGCACCGTCGATGGCCCTCAAAGCTCGTGTTACTTTGCCCGTGAAATCAACGTGTCCAGGCGTATCGATCAAGTTGATAACATATGATTTATCATCCATGTCGTGAAGCAAAGAGATGTTCGCGGTCTTTATTGTGATACCTCTTTTCTGCTCTTCTTCTAGATAGTCTAGGGCTCTGGCTTCTCCAGCTATTTTAGGTGACAACAATCCTGCTTCGGCTAGGAGAGAGTCGGTCATGGTCGTTTTGCCATGGTCAATATGAGCGATAATACCTATGTCGCGAATATCCTGTTTTTTGCTCATGAGCTTGAGGATATCGCTGGTTTGTCGAAACTTGGGCATTCTTTCTTCCTCGCCTGTGCTGAGTTAGCATGGTAGTTTAAAGCCTCACGTATTAACTTTACGTTCAGCCCTTGACGCACAACAAAGGGAAATCTCATCTTTGTGTTCAATGGATGAACTGAGAGCAACTAAACTTGGAAAAACCCCTAGCATGTCAAGTGGAAGGCAGCCAAGACCTTTTTGGATTGACACAAACGGTTGTAAGTTTGGCAAGCTCGCCTCGTATTCTCAACAACAAGTTCAATGTTCTTGGTGGTCACATAATCTCTGACAGCCTGGGGAACCTTCATAAGTCCACTGTAGCCAGTGCCGATAACAAGCACTTCAGGTTTGACCTCGAAAACTTCCTGCAAATCCTCAAGGCTCAATCTGTGTCCTTCTCTTCTCCACCAGCTATCTTCTACATGGTCAGGGAAAATTATGACATCACGACTGTACTTGTTTCCGTTTATCGTGATTTGACCGAAATGATATGATTCAATCATGACAGTATGACTCCCAGAGTATTCTGCAGGTTTCTTCTTTTGAGGTTTTCTGATGAGCAAAGAGCCAGTAACAAACACCGATTTATTGTTGGCAATTCTCTTTCTTTTGAAGGAGGATAGTCTCTATAGAATGATTCGTAGGCTTGTCCTTCGCGAAGGCTGAGCTAGAAACATGTTTTTAAGGAGAGCAGCCCGTTTGGAGGCCAAGTCCTCGTAGTTTTTGGAGCCGAATTACATCGTCTTGAAGTCGAAGCAGAGTCTGGCTTCGAATTCCACTGATCCAGAAATGATCCAGACCTAGCTTGTCACTCACTTTCAACTAACTCTCTCTCCACTTTACAGACTGATGATTCGCAAGTTGCTTTAAATTTAGAATCTGAAAATTTCTCTCGGGAGTTGACATGGAAACATTAGCTGAACACTGTAAGAACCCATGGAACGGAAAATGCACTGCAAGTGACGTGCAGCTCTATATATATTACAAAAACAAGCAGGTGCCGATTTGCCAAAGATGCTGGAATCAAATCGCTGATAAAGATTTGGAGTGGTAGAAACATGCACAAGCTAAGCTCAAACACAGCGATCCCAAGAAGCGCCTCTTATGGAAGGAATTTTGAGGAAACACTCAGGCTCTGTCGAGAAGTGACAAGAGCTTTCCGAGGTTCAGAAGAAACCTTGAGATGCATACAACGAGTAGAAGAATGCCTGAAAAGAGTGGTAGCTGAAAGAAACTAGCAGCGCAGTTGCAGGACAGCTCATGAAAACATTTCTAGGTCCAGTGAGGCAAGCCTGACAAGCTTCCACGCATGGTTTTTATATCAGTTTACCGTGGTGTAGTGAGAGCCTGATCATTTCCTGTAGGAGACCATACCCATGTACGCCGTCGAGACCCAAAACCTAACAAAAAGATACGGCAAAACTCAAGCACTGAAAGGTCTCGACTTCATGTTAGACTCCGAAGAAATAATGGTTCTACTAGGACCAAACGGTTCCGGAAAGACCACCCTGCTACTCATTCTGGCAACAGTTCTAAAACCTACTTCGGGCACAGCCAAAGTGGGGAGCTATGACGTAACCAAGCAACCGACCAAAGTACGCCAAGTTCTCGGAATTTCCTTCCAAGAAGCAAGAGGATTCTGGAGACACAAACCTGCCGAAATACTACGTTTTCATGCAGCCATCTGCGGCGTCCCCAAGAGCAGACGAGACACTGCAATCGAAGAAATCCTGAAAGATCTTGAGCTTTGGGAAGCACGCAACAAGCTGTTCATGCACCTCTCCGGTGGACAGGCAAAAAGACTTGAAGTTTCAAAACTTCTCATACAACGCCCCAAATTAGCCATCTTTGACGAACCAAGCAGCCAAGTAGACCTACGTGGCAAGAGAAAAATCTGGGAACAAATACGGAAACTGAGAGAGGAAGGCTCAACGATACTGATAGCCACAAATGAAGTGCGCGAAGCAGAGTATCTCGCTGACAGAGTAACCATCCTCGACCAGGGAAAAAGCGTTACCTGCGACTCCGTCAAAAACCTCAAAGACGAAATCACAGGAGGCGACATTGTCGAACTGGAACTGGAACCCGGAACAGACAGCGCCCGACTACAAGAGGAACTGAAGCAAATCCAAGGCACGGTCAGTCTAGTGTCTGGTGGAGAAAACCGGTACAAAGCTCACGTATCAATTGCGGAAGCGTGGGTGCCCAAGATGACAAATCTATGTTTCAAAAGAAAGACCCGCCTCTTGTCAGTGAGGGTGACAGAGCCCTCTCTCGATGACGTCTTTTTGCACTTCACAGGGAAGGCATTGGAGACCCCAAAAAATGCGTAATGTCATCCGCCTAGTCTGGTTTGACCTGAACCATGAACTTCGCCCACCAATTTGGATAATTATGGAATGGCTAACCTTCACAATTCAACTCGCCATCTACGGAGCACTCATCTCACAACTCGTGACCGGAATTAGCAACTATCAGCAATTCTATGCCATCGGTTTCGTGGTCATGATGACCTTTGATATGGGCTCTCACACGGGACGGCACTTTGTGGAGCACGCTCATGAAGGACGACTTCCCTATCTACTGAGCCTCCCAATTCCCCGATCCAAGCTATTCCTCTCAATTGCCTTGCAGGGTGGAATTGAACTCGCACTGATGATTTCGGTTCCGTTTGTCGTCACCCTAGTGCTAATTGGAAACTTCACAATCATCTCAGTGGTCGCAGCGATAGCCACTCTGTTTTGCCTTGGTTTCGGGGTCGCAGGTGTAATGCTAGGGTTATCGTTCATAGCATTCAAATCAGCAGACCTGTACACGGCAATTACTGCCGGCTTGAGCAGCATTATAATCCGCTTTAGCACCGTGCTTTACCCCTTTATATTCTTGCCACCTAGCTACGCGGCAGCCGCCTTGTTTAGTCCTTTGACCCATGGATCAGATTTAGTCCGCCTGTTCTTGGGATTCGATCCCAATATCCTCTTGAACCCTGTCTACTCTGCCGCCATTCTTGCCGCGTTGGCAGTCAGCACGCTTGGTTTGGGCATGTTTATTCTGCAACGATTGGTGGAGGGTGTGAAGAGCGCATGACAGAAATGCTGCGAGTATTGCGACTGGCGCGCAACGACTTTTCCTACTTCTTCAGAACGAAATGGCTCATGGCGATCCTCCTGAGCTTGAATCTCTCAGATATGCTTGTAGTCGCTTTAGTCTATAGAAAACTGATGACATTTGACTACTTCCAGTTCTTCGTTCCAGCTGTCATAATTATGGGCCTCTTTGTAGCCGCCCTCGACACAGGGAGACGCATATGGCTGGCAATCCGAGAAGGTGTGATACATTATTATCTGTCTCTGCCCATCAGCACCATCGGCATTGTTTGTGCATATCTGCTGGCTGGAGGACTGGCTGCCGTGGTGTATTCAGGTTCGCTTTTGCTGATCGCGCTCATTGTTCTGCCTGCCCACGCTGTATGGAACACTCTTGTACTGTTTCCTTTCCTTTTTGTGCTGGCCATGGGACTGGCGGGAATCGCCGCTACGCTTGCAGCACTAGCATCAACACACGGAGAATTTTTCTTCGCCTACCAGCAAATCGTGCAGATAGTATTGCTAACGCTCAGCACCGTTTTTTACCCCATAGACGTGATCAGGCAATACCTCCCCGATTTCTTGGTAAGAATTGTCTCAGCTAATCCCTTGAGCCTTGCGGCCGATGCTATGCGCAAATACACGTTTGCGGGATTCCCAATTGAACCTTGGCCTCTGACAACGCTCCTGCTAGCAAGCCTCCCTTTTACGATCATAGGGGCTCTCGCCTACTTGGCCGCCCTTCACACGATACAAGTAAAAGGAAAGCTGTAGTCATCACAGGTACGCAGCGAATCAGACATTCATTAGCTCACAACGACTTTGAAGCTAGCGTCGAGACCCGTACGTGTGAAAGACAAAATGTTCGACTTGATTTTTCTGAGGGTTGCAAGTTTGCTTGCTGTCGCCTGTGGCAGATTCTCTATGCTCGTTCGAGAGTGGACCTCTACTCCAATCTTCTTTTTGTTTGCTCGTCTTTCTTCAGTTCTGCCTGAATCTCGGTCCAAAATTCTCGGTTCAAAATACAACCCGGATCTGGAGCCAGAACATCACCGAGATAGTTGTAGGCTCTTGCCCGACATCCCCCACAGGTATAGCGGAAATCGCAGCTTCCGCAGTTTTCACCTAGCTTGTCCTTATCCCGTAGCTGCCACAGCAATTTGGAATTTCGCCAAACACCTTGGAAGTCGTCCTTGAAGAGGTTGCCAACCTTAACTGCGTCTTTGTGAGGAAAGAAGACACAAGGAAACATGTCTCCGTTAGGCTCAAGAGACATGTAAAACCTCCCCGCCCCGCAACCTCCAATAAAATCTGCCAGTGCTCTCAGTTGCCCTGACAATTTGGGGTTATAAAAGTGTGTAGGAACAACTTTGCCTTCAGTCTCACGATGCTCGCCTGGGTTCACAGTTTCTGCTTCGTCTGCGGTGAGGGAAATAGCTTCAACTTCTTGGGCGACGCGGGCGAATTGAGGTGCTGTAGATAGCACTTCGATTCCTGCAGTTTTCATCCGGTTCCAGCAAACTTTCAAGATATCTTCGCGTTCTTCAGGCGTCAAATCGGATTCGATGATATCGACCCCTCTGCCAGTTGGCACAAAATTATACAGCATGAACCAGTTGACACCTAGCTCTTCCACAAACTCTATCATGTCTGGAATCTCTTTATAGTTAAAACGTGTCGCTGTGGCAGCTACCTCCACGAACAGGTTTTCAGCAACGCAATTTTTGATTCCTTGAACGGTTTTTCTAAAGGCCCCATGTACGCCTCTAAACTTGTCATGGGTTTGGGGATTGAGTCCATCTAGACTGATCTGGGCAAACTGCAAGCCTGCATTTTTGAATTCTTTCACTTTTTTACGTGAAGCAAACAAGAGGGCGTTTGTCGCCACAGCTGAAAACATGCCTTGATCAGCAGATTTCCGGATCAATTTGAGGATATCAGGGCGTATGGTCGGCTCACCCCCAGAGAACGCCAGAATGAGTACACCTGCCTCTGCCAAAAGGTCTATTCCCCTTAAAGCCTCTGCTGTAGTAAGTTCATCGTCCCCTTGCAGGCCTGCATTTTCATAACAATGGATGCAATTCAAATTGCAGGCTCTTGTTATGTTCCAGACAACCTGGAATGGGGCACCTGGAACGTAGGGGCGTCTAACACCAAACCATGCGATTCCCTTTATTACGCTTATGAGACCTCGCCGCCAATAGGGATCCATGAATTTCTCCTTGAGCTGAGCCTCGGTGATTCCAAAGGCTTTGGAGGCGACATTCAAAATCGGTGATAAGATTCTTCTTGAAAACCTGCACCTGAAACACGCGTTTTCTCTCACGCCAACATGAAGCTCTAATGCGACTCCAAGCTGATTTCCTTTATCATAATTACAATATTTGGAAAGAGCTTTCAGAACATTCCTCGTTAGGAAATTGTCTGCAACAATCTTGAACGTTTGAAGTGTACTCACTGTGTCCGCGTCATTTCGCATTAGATGCACTTCACGTAGGAACCATATGTAATTGATTCATTTGTATCCACATAAATTTTATCTTAGCATCAGATGTCGCGATTGCTTCTGTAGCAAGCGAGCAAGCTTTCAAAATTCAAAGCGAGACTGGGATCTCGAATTTCAAATAGCGGGCCTCCACGTAATTTCGAACTACGTAGAGGTCAAGTGAAATCTTGTAAAGGATTTTTCTGTTCTGCTGCAGATGTATTTGGAGCCTTGTGGAGACCCAAAACAGCAGTTTCCTTTTTATCCTAAAAGACTTTCTACCACCTGTAAATATCTCAGTGTAATATGCTGAACGTGAAGGACAGCTAGCGAGGCATGAAGGAGAACCGCTGAACCGCAATTTGACTTGATCTATCGGCAGAATTTTACAAAAACCTGGAAACCCGTAACATTATTTCTCAGCAAGCTTGGCCGCCAAATAGAACATATTTCCACAAATCTCTTATTGCACACGATTGATAGTATGCACACGAAGCTAAATTTAGGAGAAGAAGGGAGAAACACACGTGAAAAGTAAGTTATTCGCACAGATTGCAATAGCATTGCTGTTAGTGAGCATCTTTAGTCTACTGCCGGTTGCAACAACACCACTGATGTTTTCAACTGGGAAAGTTAACGCTGTCCGATTTGACGCGCTAGGAAAAGGCTTGCCTTCAGGTGTGACTGCAGAATCGACTGGTGAACAAAAGCCGAAAATGACGTACAACCTGGATATGATCGATACTGAGAACATTTTGGGGGACGGAGAGGGCGTTTATGTCGCGGTAATCGATTGCGGTCTCCTGCCAAATTGGAGAAGCTTTTTCCCCGAGGAGAAGATCGTCACAGAATGGGCCACCGCTTTC
>CP070828.1:555217-558611 GCA_020344715.1 Candidatus Bathyarchaeota archaeon
TGGAAACATAAAAGAACTTCGAAAATCTTAACTAGCATATTAGTCAAACATTGCTTCATGGTTTCTGAATGCCCAAAATGCAGGAGAAAATCTCCAGTCGATTCGGTGTACTGCCCCTATTGCGGACGCGGGATGAAACCCTCCGCAAGATCGACTCAAGTGTCGGTTGGTGGCGCCTTGATGATTGTTGCGACAGTGGCGAATCTGATCTTCTTTATTTTTGCTTTTCAAGCAATCATTAATATTCATCGTTGGTACCCGCCATTGGTCGCACAGATCTGGTTTACCTACGATCAGTTCTTGATGATGTTCTTCTTCACTGGACTGCTGTTTGGACTCTGCACTGCCGTACTTTCATTGTCTAGAAGAAGTTACAAGTGGACTCTGGCTTCTGCGATGCTTTGCACGCTTTCCGGCGGTGGTGCTTGGATTACATCGATGATTGTACCACACTCCAACATAGTGCAATCGTTGTTGTACTATTTCTTCCCTCTTATAGCTACACCATTTGCTGGAGCGGTGTTGATATTCTTTAGACCAGCAGAATTCCAGTAGAGAGAGAATTCACGCGCGCATTTTGCTTTTTGGGTCTTGTGTCCGTGCAGACAACCCTAGGATATTCTCTTTCTGTCTCTAGGGAATTTCTTGTATTCTTTCTCGTCGATTATTTCTTTGAGAAGCTGAATTATTCGCCACACTTCGTAGTAGCTATTGTACAGCGGCACGGGGGCGATCCGAATGAAGTTTGGTGGACGAAAGTCTGAGATCACACCTTTGGCTCGAAGAGCTTCGCTGATCCGCAAACCTTCCTCATGTACAACTGCGACGTGTCCGCCTCTTCTACCAGCCTCTCTTGGAGTGCCAATTTCGAAACTGTATGGTTGCCTGGAAAGCACATTGTCAATCAAGTGCATCAGATAGGCAGTCAGTTTCAGCGACTTCTGCCTGATTTTTTCTATTCCAGCTTCAAGGATTATCTTCAAAGACCCTTCAAGAGGTGCTGAACTTAGAATCGCAGGAGATGATATTTGCCAACCACCGGCATTCTTGGCATGTTCAAACTCCAAATCCAAATCAAACTGCCTATCTTTCACATAGCCAAACCAACCTGTAAGGGCTGGCTCGTAGTCAAAATACTCTTTGTTGAGATACAAAAAAGCAGTGCTACCTGGTCCTCCATTCAGATACTTATAACTACACCAAACTGCAAAGTCCACGTCCCACTTGTCGAAGTCATGTGGCACCACGCCGACAGAATGAGAGCAGTCGAAACCTATCTGTATCCCCCTCTTGTGCGCCTGTTCAGTAAGATACTTCATGTCAAGAAGCTGCCCAGATCGGTACAGCACTGATGGAAGAAAAACCAAAGCTGTATTCTTGTCCATCAAGGCAATGATCTCATTCTCGTCTAGAAAGCCTCCATCACCGCTTTCTGCAAGAACCAAATTGTCAGTGTCAAAGCCTCGAAGATTAACGATACTTCGCAGCGCATAAATGTCGGTTGGAAAGGTAAGCTCATCCGCGAGTATCTTCCTTCTCCTAGAATCAGGTTGATAAAACGTGTTCACAAGCGAATGAATGTTAACCGTGGTCGTACCTGTAGCTACAACTTCATTTGCTTCGGCACCGACAAGCTTTGCACACTTGGCTCCTAGTTCCTCCGCGAGATAAAACCACGGTTGTCTTGCCTCAAGCCACCCTCTTATACCTAGAGTCTTCCATTCATCTAACGCTTGAAGGACCGAACTCTCAGAAGCCTGGGACAAGAGACCAAGGGAATTTCCATCCATGTAGATTTCCCCATCTGGAATGTAAAAATGATGACGAAATCCCGCAAGAGGATCGGCCAAGTCCAGCTTGCGTGCAAAATCTTCGTCAAGTTCAAAACCGTCGATGGTCATCGCCTTCTCTCCCCGAGCTATCAGTAGTTCAGAATACAGCCTTATGGAGATATGTTATTTTCGCACTGTGCACCAGCATTTCTAATTGAGAAGAATGGATTTATAAGAGCGCATGGCTATGGCAGGGCAGGGATTCCATGGCAAAAAAGAGCAAAGTCAAGATTACAGTTTTGAAAAAGCTCAATTCCACAGAAATATTCGGCGACGACCCTCCGTTAGGAAAGTCGGTGAACGCTTGTCCTGTATTTGAGGTAGAGCAGGAATTCATCGTCGGCAAAGATGGCGAGATGCCCAAAGGGTTCTGCCATTGGGCTTGGAACGACCTATACAAAGTAGTAACCGCTTTGAGGTTCGGTGTAAACTGGGAACCTGAGACAGGGGAGAAGGGGGCTCCCACCGTACACTGCTGCACTGATGGGCTGAGACCAGTGATATTCAAACTTGAGCGTGTCTAGGAAATCGCGCGCGTGTGCTGTTCTAGAAATTGGAAATATAAGCAACCTCTTGTCCACCTTTGTTTGGGGAAGAGTGTCATTTCTTTGGTCTCTGAGGATAGGGCGGAGTTCGAGTACGCGCTACGTGGAAAAGATTGGGACGTTTATTGGCTCCTGTTGAAGAATGGAAATCCCCTGAGCGTTCGCCAGATTCAGAAGGCCTTGCATTTTAGTAGCCCAAGCGTAGCCCAGCACCATCTTGAACGGCTTCGCGAGCTGGGGTTGGTTCAGAAGCAAAATGTGGGAGGTAGTTATCTCTTGGCCACTGAAGTGAAGATTGGAGTCCTCCGCCACTTCGTGAAGTTGGGAAGGCGCCTTTTTCCCCGGTATTTTTTCTACGCCGTTTTTGCAACCACCGCGTACCTGACTTATGCACTATTACTAATGCAGGAGTTGACCCGTGAAAACCTGTTCATTGTCTCTTTTGGAGCCGTTGTTTCGATTATCTTTTGGTATGAAGCCTTCCGCGTGTGGTCTTTGAAACCGTTCTAATCCTTGGTACAAGTTGTTCTAATGCCTAGCATAATATGCTTGAATGCTATGTTCTTTGTCGGTGAAAGATTCGTGGAAACCAAAATTAAGAGAAAATCGATGCTTTACGGGGTCTTAGCCGTTCTGCTCGGAACCTTTGTGACCGCATTCGCATTTAGATTTGGCGTTTATGATTTGGGAACTGAAATTCTGCCACCCAGCTCAACTCCACCGTCGACCCTATTTACAACTTTCAACTCGTATGGAGCTCTCAAAGACTTTCTGACTCTGAATTCAGGAACTCCAGCACCTTTTCCCTTCTATGGTCCCGAAGATGTCAGGGCGTTATCGCGCGCGGTTCTGGATTTCGAGTCGCAGCCGAGTTCGGAGTGGGGCTTAGATGATTTTTCAACCACAAATATTCAAGTCGCTGGCGTTGACGAAGCAGATATTGTGAAAACGGACGGTGAATACCTCTATGTCCTCACCGGCGGCTCTCTGTTGATCATCAAGGCGTATCCACCGGAA
>CP070828.1:558711-561479 GCA_020344715.1 Candidatus Bathyarchaeota archaeon
GCACTGCTCAACCTAGACCCAGGCTCCTCAAGACTCCTCGACTTCAAACAGCTAGATGGCCGGAAAACAGTGTCAACCCATGCTCTCCCGCTTCGAATCTTCTGCGACTACTTGACCAAAGCTACAAAGGCTAAAATCGCACTGTTGGTAGTCCAACCCAAGGATACGAGTTTCGGCGAAGGCCTGACACAGGAACTGCAAAAAACTGCAGATCGTCTGACTAAATTGTTGTCGAAGCTGCTAAGTGTGTAAATATGAGCTCAGACGCTCACAAGCGACTTGGTCGCAACAAAATATTTTCACCGAGAAATCACACGCAATATCCCAAGCTTCACTGCTCAATTTCGACACAGTCTGCAGGTTTGCGATATGCTTATACAGAACGCAATTGTCAATGTGGAAATTCTAGGAGCAAGACAGTGAATGCGAGTTGAGGCTAGAGTCCGAGGTATTGTTCAAGGCGTTGGTTTTCGACCCTTCATTTATCGAATTGCATTAGAGAACCGGCTTGTAGGCTATGTGCGAAATCGAGGAGATGCCTACGTGGAAATCGTAGTTGATGGAAAGGAACGTGACGTTAGAAGCTTTCTACAGGATTTGGTGGAGAAAAAGCCACCTCTCGCTCGCATTCATAATGTGACCACAAAACACTTGAAAGAAGAAAAGAAGTTTAGAAGCTTCACAATTATGAAAAGCTCCGAAGAAGTGGAGCTTTCTGGTTCTGTTATTCCACCTGACATTGCTATCTGCAATGAATGCCTGGACGAAATGGGAAATCCAAAAGACCATCGCTACAACTACTTTTTCATCACATGCACAAATTGCGGACCTCGTTACACTGTTATCAAACGGTTGCCCTATGACCGACCAAACACGACGATGCACGAATTCGCCATGTGTGACTTCTGCCAAAACGAATACGCTGCGCCCATCAATCGTCGTTTCCACGCACAAACCGTGGCCTGCCAAAGGTGTGGTCCTCAAGTCTACCTAACCTCCAATGATGGACAACAGATCAACGTTGAAGACCCAATTCGGGAGGCAAGCAGGCTGCTCGAAGACGGTCACATAGTAGCAGTAAAAGGGTACGGAGGCTTCCATGTAGCTACTTCAACCACAAAATCAGAACCTATCGCCAAGCTTAGAACCGTCAAGCATCGAGCCGGTAAACCCTTCGCCATCATGGCTCGAAACCTTGAAACAGTCAGGTCATTTGCCGAAATAAACACGAAAGAAGCGGAATTGCTCACTTGTCATGTTCGACCAATCGTTTTGCTGAAAAAAAGCACTGACTACTACCTTTCGGATCTCATCGCACCCAGCTTGCATAACATCGGAGTCATGCTACCCTATACGGGTTTGCATTACTTGCTGTTTGATGAAACAGAAGAGCCCGCTTTTGTTATGACAAGTGCCAATCCACCTAACGAACCTATTGTCACAAACGACAGCAGAGCACTCAGCCAACTCGGAAATTTAGTGGATTACTTCCTCTTTCACAATCGGCGGATAGCTCAAAGATGCGACGACTCCGTCATTCGCGTCCATGGCGAAAACATCAGTCTAATCCGCAGATCACGTGGATATGCGCCTGCACCCATCTGCCTAAGACAGCCAGAAGACACGCCAGTCTTAGGTTTAGGGGCCGAACTCAACACAACTTCGTGTATCTTGTTCAAGGATAGAGCGTTCCTCTCACAACACTTGGGTGACGTAGAGAACCTCGAAACCCTCCAATTTCAAAGAGATGCCACCGATCATCTTATGCGGCTCACAAACTGCAAGATAGAAGCCATAGCATGCGACCTCCATCCAAAATTCACCACAACCATTCTTGCACAAGAACTGGGAGAGGAGCTTGATCTTCCAGTTTTTCAGATTCAGCATCATTGGGCGCATGCTGCGGCGCTTATGGCTGAACACAGTTTGGACGAGATGATCAGCATAGTCTGCGACGGCTACGGTTATGGGCTAGACGGCTCAGCATGGGGTGGGGAAATCCTTGATTGTACGCGGAAGAGTGGTTTTCAACGATTGGGTCACCTTGAAGAGCAACCAATGGTTGGAGGTGACCTTGCGACGCGTTACCCACTGCGCATGATGGCTGGAATACTGCATGGCACGGCAGATATTGAAGGCTGGTTGCTTGCCAATTGCGGCTGTTTTCCTCATGGACAGAAGGAGGTAGAGATCATGTTCCAACAACTAGGCAAGTCATTAGTGCCCAAAACGACGAGTTGTGGTCGAGTTTTGGATGCGGTATCAGCCGTTTTGGGAATATGTTATGAGCGCACTTATGAGGGAGAACCTGCCATGAAGCTGGAATCTGTAGCATTGGCAGGAAGAAACGTAGTAGAATTGAAGTCGATAACAAGGGAAAACGTCATTGACACCACCAGTCTAGTCAACGAGATATTCAACCAGAGAAACACGTTTTCCACCGCTGACCTTGCGTTTTCAACTCAGTCGTATATAGCTCGCAGTTTGGCCCTTCTTGCTTGCGAAAAGGCAAAGCAACTAGGCGTTGATGTCGTGGGCTTTTCAGGTGGAGTTGCCTACAATGAGCACATAACGTCCATCATTCGACGAGCTGTCAAGGAACACGGGCTGAGGTTTGTTGCCCACGAACTTGTCCCTCCCGGAGATGGCGGGCTTTCTTTTGGGCAGGCGTTGGCTGCGGCTTGGCAGATGAAGGCATAGCACGAGCTTGCACTCATTCCAAGCGCGTTAATTTACTCAACTCAATTCGTATCCTTGTCTTGCTGAAA
>CP070828.1:561579-564641 GCA_020344715.1 Candidatus Bathyarchaeota archaeon
CCAACTCTCACATAGCTGGAGCAGCCATCAAGATTGCGAGTATTTTTGCGAAGAGAAAGCTTCGAGCCAACTACGAGGAAATTGCAGATTACATTTCGAATCGAGTTGGCGCAGTAGGAGTTGCTTGGGGAGCCTACTCTCAAAAAGCCGCAGCCATCGCCTCAGGCTGTTGGAGGCTTGGAATACCCGTAGTTGTTGGGCCACACGGTGCCAAATATCGGCGCATGCTCCTTGGACGGAAAGACAAAGACAAAGATTGGTACGTGTACGACGCTAGGACTGGTGACGAGATCTATGGAGCCCCAGCTCCCGAACATCTCTTCACCACTGCTGAGACCAAAGAAGAAGCGATTGTATTGATAGCGAAGCTCTGTATGAGACCAAATGACACTACCAAGGGTCGCGCCATAAAATTGACCCACTACATCGATCTGCACAAACGCCTCTATGGCATCATGCCTAATGACATACATCTATTCGTACGAAACAAAATGGACATACCGATCACAATGAAGGATGAGATCCTCAAGATTCTGGCGGAAAAGGGATGGGAAGAACGAAGAATCCCTGATCCAACGCTCTTGCCCAGACTCGTTAGAAAGAGAGGTGAATAGAATGGGTGCAAAAGCAGAACCTTGGCAGACAGCAGAAATTGCAGGACCAAAAAAGGCCCTCCTGATTTTGAAGCCTGAAGTTGTTGTTGCGATGGTGAAAAGAGCCAAGCGTCCCATTCTCGTCGTCGGACACCACGCCGCGGTTGATTATTCAGATGACGCAAAAATGATTGATTACTCAATTCGCATGAGCAAGACCGGGGAAATTCCCATCGTTGCCACCGGGCACTTGGTAGCTGATTTTCTGAAGAGGGATTTTCAACCTGCAGCTTGGTTGTCCGCGATGGATATAGGCAATAGACTCCAAGATTCAGAATGGCAGGGACTAGACGGCGCTGGTCCCTATGATCTTGCGTTGTTCATGGGGCTTCCTTACTACATGGAGTTTGTGATCTTGTCTGGACTGAAACATTTTTCCGCAAACCTCAAAACTATAAGCCTAGACCGGTTCTACAATCCGCATGCAACATGGTCCTTTCCTAACCTTTCAGTTGACGATTGGAAAGACAGCTTTGAAATATTGTTAAACAAACTAGGAGGAAAATGAAAAAATGTCCATGTTTGAAGACATCCCAGTGGAAGTCGGTGTCATCTACGAAGGAGAACGAATCCGAAGAAAAGACATGTACGTGGAACTCGGCGGTCCCAAACAAGAAACCAAGTTTGAACTCGTGCGAGTAAAACCTTTAGACAAACTGGAAGATGAGAAGATAACAGTGATTGGCCCCGATCTCAAGGACGTCCAAGAAGGAAGCAACATTCCTTTCGGTGTCTACATCGAAGTTGCTGGCCAGGATCTCGAAGAAGAACTAGAAGGTGTCATCGAGCGACGCATCCACGAATACTGCAACTTCATCGAAGGCTTCATGCACTTAAACCAGCGCTACGACATTTGGATGCGAATAAGCAAGAAATCCTTCCAGAAAGGCTTGAATTCGTTCAATTACGTCGGGAAAGTCTTGATAAAACTGTACAAGACCGAGCTGCCATTCATCCAGAAGATTCAAGTCACCTTCTTGACCGATCAACAGAAGGTCCGACCTATGTGGGACCAGGCAATGAAGATTTATGAAGCCCGAGACGCCAAGGCACGAGGAATGAAAGATGAAGATGTTGACACTTTCTACGGCTGTACCCTCTGTCAATCCTTCGCACCCACCCACGTATGCGTGATCACACCCCAAAGATACTCTAACTGTGGATCCATCAGCTGGTTTGACGGCAGAGCTTCAGCACAAGTAGACCCAAAAGGTCCGGTGTTTGCAATCCCAAAAGGAGAGCTGACTGATCCTGAAAAAGGCGAGTATGCCGGCGTCAATGAAGTGGTCAAGAAGAAATCCTTGGGAGCAGTTAACCGAGTCTGGTTGTACACAAGCTTCGGCTACCCTCATACTTCATGTGGTTGCTTTGAAGGAACTGCGTTCTACATCCCTGAGGTAGATGGCTTCGGCATAGTTCACAGAGGGTTCAAGGATGTAACAGTAAACGGACTGCCCTTCTCAACCTTGGCCGATTCGACTGCCGGAGGCAGACAAGTGGATGGATTCCACGGCATATCAATTGAGTATGTGAGGTCACCTAAATTCCTTCAAGCCGATGGTGGATGGAACCGAGTAGTTTGGATGCCGGCGTCAGTCAAGGAGCGCGTCAAGGACTTCATACCCAAGGATATGGTTGACAAAGTCGCAACGGAGAATGAAGCCAAGAGCATCGAGGAGCTGAGAAACTTCTTGGAAGCCAAAAAGCATCCGATAGTTGAGCGTTGGAAAGCCAAGCCAGTTGAAGCTGTTGCTGAAGTAGCTGAAGAGAAAGAAGCGATTCCAACTGTGGCAGTTCCTGAGCTTGCTGGAGTACCCATAACCGCTGGCGGCTTCAAAATCATCCTTAAAGATGCGAAAATCCGCGCAAGAAAAGTGATTATTCGGGCGATAAAAGCTGAGGAAAAGAAGAAGAGGTGAAAACGTGGGAGATAACAAAGAAAACAAGAGAGAACGCGATTTTGCTCTCAAGTTTGATCCGAAACTCTTTGATTTGCTCGGCAAGTTTGAAGAGGTGGAACTTGAAGACGTAGATATGGAGCTTGGCGATTTAGAAATATGGATTCAACCAGGTGCAGTAACAGCGCCGAGAGCAGCTGTTCCAACAGCTGTTGCGAGGAAACTCAAACCAACCGAAATTGTTCAAATAGACTTTGCGCCTCCAGTTGACACCTATCCGGGCAGAATAGCAGAAGTTAAGATTGGCGCCACAAAAAGTGAAGGAGGAACACGAGGAAAATCGGTGGTTATTGGAGGAGAAAAGTCTCCCGCCTACTATCTGTTTGAGAATGCAATGCCTCATCCTCCGATTATCTCCCTAGATGTTTTTGACACACGCATCCCCTTGGCAAAAGCCGTGAAAATGCATTTCGATGAAGTCGCAGAAGACCCCGTGGCATGGGCCAAACTC
>CP070828.1:564741-571112 GCA_020344715.1 Candidatus Bathyarchaeota archaeon
ATCTTTATTTTCATCTACTGACATGAGATGCTCTCCAAGGCAAATAGGGCGCGATACCTGAACTAATATGTTGCCCCGCAATACCAAAAGGAAATTTTAGCGCGCGCATGCTTCTGCTTCAGTCATGAGTCTTCTTAGGGCATAGGGACAGCATAGAACCTCTGTCTGAACATTTTCCATGTATCCCAGAAGGGCATTTTTTACAATTTAACGTAAATCCGGAAACTAATTGGAGTTTCATTTTCTATTAGAGAATGTACTCGAGCACGCATTGTCGGCTAATCTGATGTTTGTGATTTCTTGATTATGGCTATGTAGGCCGGACCGCCTGAGTTAATGAATTTCTGAATTGCCCATCCAGTGCCAGTGAGCATGTCCTTCATCTCCTTCTTGGAGTTGTACAATAGGTCATACCATTCTGTGACGAAATTATGAAATCTTATTCTCACTCGCCATTGCCCGGGCAGCTTTCCTCTCTTTTTGTTGAGAGCGTAATACTTTAGCTGAGCAGGATTATCTGCGCCGTATGGATCAACGGCTTCGGCTATGATGAAAGCCTTATCAGAAGTCATCGTGTGCAGCTTCATGAGTGTTCTGCGCGCTTCTTTCGGGCTACCTAACAAGGCGAAATTGCCCCCTAGCAAAAGAACCGTGTCAAAGGAGTTGGACTTGAAGTTTATATCTGCTAGCCTCATGACTTTCGCTTTCTTCACCCCTCGGAGCTTGCAGACTTTTATAGCCAAGGGCGACTTGTCGATTGCAGATACGTTTAGACCCTTGTTTTGAAGGAACAATGAGTGCCTACCCGCCCCACAGCCGATGTCCAGCACTCTACCCTTGACCCAGCTCATCGCTCGCTTCTCATGTTCCTGCCAAGCCTCAAAATCTTGAAAGTACATTCGGGTGTTAGTTACCTCAACGTAGCCGTCTTCTCTTTCTATAACTTCGAAGCTTTTTCTCTTTTCGTAGAAGGCTAGCATCGCTTGACCAACCGCGTCTTCTTCAGGTTTAACCATAGATTCGGGCATAATATGTCATCTCCGGAGAAATCGTTTCTACAGTCATTCCAGCAATGTTGATAAACGTTATGGAGACCTGTGCGAAAACGTTAAACACTGGAGGGACGCTCGGGCAGGAGTTTGGTAAATGACAAGAAACTCTTATCTTACTCTGGTCTTGTTGTTAATATCAGCGATGACTTCAGTGAGCAATCCCACCGAAACCCTCTAAACAAGGGCCCATGCAGACGGACCCAACCGAGAAAGGTGAGTTTTCACTCGCCGATGAAGAAGGGTTTACCCAGACATGAGACACGGTGGGCGCGGGCGGATATCATCCCACGTCAGAGAGAGCTCAACCGAGAGGAGCGACCTGCTCCACCTGTGAAGTTGTGTGTTAGTTACGTTGGGTAACAACGCCCGCGATAAACACTTTTAAGTTTGTCGTTGGCGAACAATACCAACTGTCTGGAGGAGCAGAGCAAGCATGGACATTGAAACAAAGATCGCTTTGATCAGTAGACCGCCAACCGAGGAAATTCTGACACCCAGCGATTTACGGCAGCTTCTTGAAGTGGAGGAACATCCAATTGCCTACAATGGTTGGGAGCCATCAGGACTCGTGCATTTGGGAACCGGTGTCATCTGTGCGTACAAGATGAAGGACTTCATTGAGGCAGGAATACGTTTCAAGGCCTATCTGTCAACATGGCACGCATGGATAAACAACAAACTGGGCGGCGACTTAGCGCTCATAAAGAAAGCAGCAGACCTCTTCAAGCACTCTTGGATAGCCCTTGGAGTGCCAGAAGATAAGGTCGAATTCATCCATTCCGATCAGCTGTATGACGACCTCAGCTATTGGGAAAAAACAGTTTCAGTTGCAAGAAACTTGACAATAGCCCGCACAAGACGCACCCTCGAAATCGCCGGTCGAAAAGAGACAGAGGCCAACTACGTTTCTGACTTCCTTTACACCCCCATGCAAGTGGCAGACATATTCCAACTTGAAGTTAAGATATGCCAGCTAGGCATGGACCAGAGAAAAGCAAATGTTGTTTCAAGAGAACTGGGTCAGAAACTCGGTTTCTGGAAGCCCGTCTGTGTACATCATCGCTTGCTGCAAGGACTGGAAAAGCCGGCTCTCTGGCCTGTTCCGAAAGGTAAAGAAAAGGAGGCACTAGCTTCAGCCAAGATGTCTAAAAGCCAACCGCAAACTTGCGTTTTCATCTATGATTCGCCGGAAGAAATAAGAACAAAAATCACACACGCCTTTTGCCCTGAGAAAGCAATTACATTCAATCCAATTATCGACATCTGCAAGTATATAGTTTTCAGGGAAAAGGAGACCTTCCGTGTCGAAAGGCCTGCAAAGTTTGGCGGTCCCGCCGAGTTCAACAGCTTTGAAGAATTAGCTAGGAATTACAGAGAAGGCAGACTGCATCCGTTGGACCTGAAACGATGTGTGGCTGAAGAGCTGATAGGAATCTTGGCCCCTGTCAGAAAATATTTCGCCACAAACAAAGGCGCAGGCAAAGACCTGGAAATACTTCAGAGAGCCCAAGTTACAAGGTAGGAAACGTGTCGGATAAACTGAAGAATCGGTTTGAGAAGATTTCACAGCTTTTGGAACAACTCGCCATCGAAACAACTAAAGATGTTTTGCTTGTCGTTGAAGGACAAAACGACATAGAAGCATTGAAGGAATTGAATGTTGATGGTAACATAATTTCAGTCAAGACTGGAGGAAAGTCATTTCTTGACGTCCTCATGGAAGTTGAGGAGCAAAACATCAGCGAAGTTATTCTTCTCTTGGATTTCGACAGACGGGGCAGAGAATGGGCACAACGCCTTAAACAGAACTTGGAAGAGAAGCGAATAAAGGTTAACATTAGCTTCTGGAACAGGTTGCGCGCTTTGGTTGGACATGACACCAAAGATGTGGAAGGTCTGCCAGCTTGCCTAGAAACATTAAAGAAAAGAATCGGTAATTAGCAAACTATAATAACAGGAACCCCCGTTAAAGCCGTAACGGGTAAGTCACGCTTACTGCGTCATAAGATTTCACCCTTTGAACAGCTTCATCGGAGGTGACATTTACGGGATCATCACAAACAGTTACAGTAAAGTATGTAATCCGCGCAAAATTCGAAGTCGAGGGAGTTGTAGAGAAACCTGATGTTATCGGCGCTGTTTTTGGGCAGACCGAAGGCTTGTTTGGTTCAGAACTTGACCTGCGTGAACTTCAAAAGTCAGGACGAATAGGAAGAATACAAATCGAGCTGCAGTCAAAGCAAGACAAGACCAATGGATCAATTATTATTCCAACGAGCTTGGACCGCGTTTCAACCGCCATTATTGCGGCCAGCTTGGAAAGCATAAACAGAGTGGGCCCGTGCGACTCGAAGGTTGTTTTGGAAAAGGTAGAAGACATACGAGATGCTAGACGAAGGGCAATAATAGACAGAGCCAAGCAAATTCTACATGAATGGACTATTCGAAGTCTTCCAAGCACCGAGGAGATCTTCCGGGAAGTCGCTGAAACTCTCAAAGCCCCAAAAGTCGAGAAGTATGGACCAGAAAAACTATCGGCCGGGCCACGCATTGACGATGCAAAGGAAATGGTCATAGTCGAAGGCAGAGCAGACGTAATTAATCTATTGAAATGTGGAATTGGGAACGTCATTGCCCTAGAAGGTGCAAAAATCCCTGAAACCATCATCAAACTGAGCAAAGAAAAAGAAGCCACCGCCTTTTTGGACGGAGACCGCGGAGGTGATCTCATCCTAAAAGAGTTGCTCCAAGTTGCCCAGCTGAAATACGTCGCTAGAGCACCTTCGGGCAAAGAAGTTGAAGAACTGACCTCAAAAGATGTTCTAAGTTTACTTCGACAAAGAGTGCCAATTGAAAAGATCAAACCACGGAAGGCCAGAGAGCGACGCAAAATAATCGTTCCCAAGCAAATCGTTCAAGTCGCAAACGAATTGAATGGCACATTAGAAGCGGTGCTTTTCAATGGAAAATTGGAGCAGATCAACAGACTTTCAGTAGGCGAACTGGCTGAGAAACTTCAACAGATCGACGGTGTAGATACTGTCGTCTTTGATGGCGTAATAACGAAGAGACTTGTAGATATTGCTGATGACAAGAAGATCAAACACCTCATAGCTGCTCGTGTTTCGAATGCCGTTAAACCGCCATTAAACGTCAACCTCTTGACATTCACAGACATAAACAGCTGAGAATAATATCCCTCTAAACGCGCCCATCTCAATTCAAAAGAGTATCAGTTGCCATTCATGCCCATTTCCCCGCGTCCAATTCAACAGGCCATAATGATTATGAATAGAGCGTCCTACAAGACTAGAGGGTAATTCCTATCTGAAGCCATTGCAAGAATGCTTGAATCAAATGTAAGGGCACTTTCATTCTATTTGAAGCGTGTTGACCAGCTCTTCGAACATATCTTAGTTTTTCGCTCAAGAGTATGATTTATTGCCGTTAGAGCAATGCTTGCACCGTTATCTGCTATTCTGGTGATGTTCCAGCAGATCAACCTCAAATACGGCATGTCTGGGAGTTCCTGCATCAGTCTATCTCTTTCTAACTCGACGAATGTCAGCATTTCCAACAGGCTGTTTGCGATCTTGATGTCACCAATAAAGAAGCAGTCTACAGATTTTAGGACGAGGTCGTGGGCAAGATCATTCAGATTGCTCATTCTTTCGATTACCCATCGGGGCAATCGGTCTTTGTATTTTGTTATTAGTTCGATAACTCGGCGAGCTATTTCTTCAGCATAGTCCGCGATCATCTCAAGGTATCTCAACATCAGTCCGAAGTACAGAATATGCAATGGATCTGTCAATCCGATTTCGTCGGCGACTTCTCTCCTCTTTTGGGCGGAAACAAGCAATCTCATTGCCAGCAAGTACATCGAATCGGCTTCATCTTCTCGTTTTATGGCGTCTTCTGCCAAAGCCGTATTCGAGTCTAGAAGTGCTTGCATCGCTTCCTTCACGATGGTCAACGAAATTATTGAAAGCCGCCGAAGCAACATGTCCAACTGGAATTTTCTTGGGTCAACGGAACACTGAACGGTAACACGATCCGGCGTCTCTTCGATGATTCCCAACCCGATGAGTCTTCGCATTACTCCTCTGATCTCTTCGATGTGTTCAGATTGTATCCTCTCAGAGGATATTACTGAAAAGCGGTCACGGCCGAGAATGTAGCTACCGACAATTATTCGTTCCAGCATTTTTGGGTCATCACACAGGTCAGCGTTGCAGATGTATTCTTCAAGACTTTCTTCTGGTTTGAGAATTTTGTTCGGAAACAGTTTGAGTGAGCCATCTTTTTCCGGCACCAGGAAGACGGAGTCTCCTCGTTTCAGATCCATTTCTTTGATCCAACTGCTAGGTAGGGAGACTGATAGTGTTGAGTAGCCAACTTTTTGCAGTTTTCTGCTCTCCATTTGACCCAACCTCAGTATTTATAGCATTTACTCGTCACGACAATATAAACATTATGTATATATCGCGCGAACCGAATAGATACAGTTCTGTGTAGCGGAGGGAAGTATATATGGCAAAAGAATGGAAAGCTGTAAAAGTTCGGCAAGAACTGATCGATAAAATCAAGCGAGAGTTGAAGGATAGCCAGTACCAAAGTCTCTCAGAATTTGTGTCAGAAGCGATTCGACACCGCATGCAAACGCTAGCCAAGGAAAGGGTGTCAGAATACCTAGAGCGAGATAGGTATAGCAGGATTCCTCAGCTCCAAGCGCAGCTATTCTACACGCCAAAACACATTTGGACACAGGAAACTTCACAAAGAACCGTCAAGATCGGAGTAACCGAATATTTCCATGATCAACTCAAAGAGATAGTTAATGTCCGAACCGATGGGGTCGGCGAGAAGGTTTCTAAAGGCGAAGCTTTCGGCGTGGTCGAAACTTGGTGGTTTACGTACGACCTGTTTTCCCCTGTAAATGGGAGAATAGCCTCAGTTAACAAAAAAGTCCTCGAGAATCCATTCACGTTGAACGCAGACCCGTATGAGTGGATCGTAGAGATTCACCCCGAGTACACAGAGGTTCACTCGTGGACAGAAGGACTGCTGAGTCTAGGGGAGTACAAAATGCTAGTCGATCAGCTTTCACGTGGACAACGACCCAACACAGGAAAGCAGCTCTTGCGAGGTGAAAAACTTGGATAAACAGCACGTATCCGAATGGAGAACTATACGCGTCCGGCAAGAACTCTTGGCGGCGGCGAAGAGAACGCTTAAGGAAGGCCGCTACCGGAGCCTTTCCGAATTCGTGTCAGAAGCTCTTCGACTGCGCCTTGACGAACTGAAGCAAAGCCAAAA
>CP070828.1:571212-575957 GCA_020344715.1 Candidatus Bathyarchaeota archaeon
CGTTCAGAAAACCTAAAGCTGGCTACCAAGTAGCCTAGCTTCCCCTCCTATTTTTCAAATCTTGTGAACCTCTGTCCTAGGACGTCAACTTTACCTAGCTTTCTCGCGCCTCTTTCGTAACCACGAACTAATGTCTGCGCCCGTCTCGTTGTTTGGCACGCACCTACCTTCTTCGTGTTGAGCGAACCAGTCACGGCGGCTGAGAATCAACGGAAATGGAACCAAGTGATCAACGCGAGGTCAAGGTAGGCAAATACGCGACAATGCTAAAAACCTATTAAAAGCTACCTTTTAGCTGAGCAGAGAGGATACTGGGAGAAGGCTGTATGTTTTGACATGGTTGCTCATCTTGGTTGCAGTGGTCGCCACAGGAGCTTATTTCCTTTTAAAATCAAACGAACAGAGATCCGAAGATCTTGAAGTCTTGGCTATAATCGCCGAGGGCTCCGACCACTGGGAACTGTACTATGTCAACAGCAGCCTGTCGCGAGAAGGAATCACAGTGACGACTGCTAGTTTCACTACCGATGAAGATTCTTGGCTCCGCGCACACATTTCATTTGACGACGTTGACGTCTCACGGTACGATGCAGTCTTCATCCCAGGAGGAGAAGGCCCTAGAAACATCATTAATCATCCAGATAGGGAAAAGGTCTTCAACATCCTGATACAGGCCAATAGTCAAGGAAAAACAATCGCAGCCATATGCCACGGTCCTTGGATTCTCGCTGCCGCAGATCTAGTTGATGGAAAGGATGTTACGTGCTTCAATGACGCAGATATGAAGGCGGACCTGACAAACAGTGGAGCTAACGTCAACACAACAAGAAGCGTGATAAAAGATGGAAACATAATTACTGCAAGCGGACCCTACGCCATTAATGTTTTCACTGAAGAGCTAACAAGCGCCTTGATCGGGAGGACATAGTGGGCGGGCAGGTTCTGACGCGTAGGCCTGGACAAAGAATCCAGTACAGCTCTTTAAGAAACCGCTCGAGGAAAGAAAATTTTGTGCAATTAAGCCGTGCGGTTTCTAGTTCACGCGGATTTACATTCACACAAAGGACACGTGCAGAAAGAAGAAAAAAAGAAGGGGGAGACTAGGAACTACCGACGACATTAACTGTTTTCTTTCTCCAGCGAACGACGAAGATAACTGCGGTAATAGCTGCAGTCGCACCGATCAAGCCAACCACTAGCGGCGGCGTTATCAACAAAGGGAGACTCTCAACCCCAAGGGAGGGATCATGCTCAAGCGTATAGTTGCCAAAGTAAGGATAGCCAAGGAATACCCTCATGTATCTACCTGCTTCAATGTATGAAGCAGTCACATCAACGTCCTCAATTACAGTGTTGGTCTCGGAATCTCGGATCAATGCTTTAGGAACGTATTTGAAGAAGCCGGCAAATGCGGTGGTCCCTCTTTCAAAGCGAAACTTGAAACGCTCTCTAGCGCGACTCTGCAAAGGGCGCTCATCTTCCTGGCCAGTCCTGTTTTGAGCCATGGAGATGCTTTGTCCTTCAACGTACATATTTCTGGCTGTTGATGCGTTTTCTACGAAGCTTGTGTCTCCAGCAGTTGCCAAGTCGTCTTCTGCCAGGTTCGCCATATTGATGGAGGCCAAGTTAACCCACAAAGCTAGTCCTGCTCTGCCTTCAGGAACGTCGATCTCTTCTTTCCTCAATGCTTCCAGCAATGGTTGGATCTTGTCGATATTCCAGTCCCAATGTTTCACGACTAGGTCCATCTTGAGTTCACCAGCATCTACTGTGTAGGTATATCTGCCTTCGACATCTTCCGTCGCAGGCGTGTAGTAAAATCTACATCGTATGATTATATTGTTCTCTGCGTATTGCAGATTCGGTCTGTAGTCTGGAACATCAGTCAATGTGAAGTTGAAGCTGAGATACTTTACGTCGCCCCTTGTGACATTCAGCGGACTGCTCAGTTCCCATCGGCAACCACCGAAGGGCAGATAGGGACTGTGAAGACCGGTGTAGTTTCCAATGTCTGAGAGTATCCCCAAGATTGCTTTCAAGCGCAACTGGTTTTGAATCCTGTGGCGCATTGGTTCGTAGTAGCTAGCTTGTATACGTTCTCTGATTCTCCAGGCTTCCGCCAGGTGTCGCCAGATGAAGTAATCTTGGTCGAACGTCACGTATTCGATTAGTCCTTTATACTTGACTACGTTGATGTTGTCAGGGTCTTCCGTGTACCACCATAGAAACATCGGTTTTTCGCCGCCGGTTGGAAACACTACGGTTATTACATCATTTTGAATGTACGTCCATTTCCCCTCTGTTCGCCAAGTTGCTTGAACTCGCTCTTCTTCCGCCGACACGAGCATCGCTGATGGAAACGCTAACGAGATGACAAGAATCGCCAGTAGCGTTGCTCCAAGTAGATTATATCCGATTTTCAAGCGTTTTTCACCAAAATAAACCTGGAATTCGCCTCTCTTAAGGGAATCGTTTCGATAAAACTCGAATATCACCCTAGAACAGTTCTAGAAACCTCGAACTTCTATGATAACCGTCCTGTAACCAGCAGGAACACAATGTTCAGGTAAAGCACTAGCAGGCTGATCACGATGGACTTGTCCAGACGGAGGCCTTTGCTAAAAGAATACGCGGAGGACAGAAGCATCACGCCCCAGATTTGAAGGAGTAGAAGCAAGTAGCGGGCGATTTCGTACGAGAAGAACAAGTAGATGTAAGGAAACAAAGCCATCGGAAACGACGCGATCGCGAGGCACACAAACAACTGCAGATCTCCACGAGTTCGCTTGAAAAACACGTAGATGACTAGTTCTGAAAAGAGAAAAAGGCTGATCCAATTGAAAAGATACAGAACGGCCGTTGTTTCGAATTGATAGACCGCGAAAGATGAGTAGAAAAACAGCAGAGATTGCGATGAGGCTAAAGCAGAGCCGAGAGCACCGAGCATGAGAATGATGAGGGCAAAAGGAAACAATATCAAAGGCTTCGTGGTTTTCGCGAAGAGAGGAGAAAGGAACAACCATTTGACGAAACGATGGCTGAATGTTTCGCTCATCTGCAAGGCTGATGGCGGTAAAGTTCCTTCTTTCAGCGACTTGTAGAGAAGGCGTCCATGGTCATTCAGCTGGTATTTTCGCTGTTTGTCTTGGGTGAGGTAGTCTGAGAGCATGTCCAGATGATAGTATACTGTACCAACACCCAGCCCCAGAGTCTGCTTAAGCTCTTTGAAGCCTATCTTCTTCTGCTCACCAAGTATCTGAATTATTCTTCTTCGGGTTGGGTCTCGGAGAAGAGTGTGGTAGCGTGACTGTGCATCCATCAATGATACACCATAACATGGTCTATCGAGAATAGCAAATATGTTTTCCTGGATATATAGATTAGAAAAACCTCAGACATCTTCATTGCGCCCGGACAAAAACCCATCAGGAAACTGGGCAGATCACAATTATACCAATTTGCACCGTCAAGGAAAGTGCCAACATTCAGAAGGCTGCCATCACTTACGGACTCACTGGTGACCCGGGCGATATCAGCAAACAGGTGATACATAACCTTGGAACCAAGCCTGCAAAGATTGCTGTTGACCTCCTTGACTCTGTCTCGCTCAAAGGTGGAGTATACAATGTCATTGCTGACCCTGTGCTGAATTGCGCAATGATCCACTCATCACCAGCGCGCGCGGGAGCATAGATGCATGTGTGTGGCATAAAAAAGTTTTAATGTGCTAGTTCAGTAAGCTCAAACATTGCGGGATGCAAGATGGCCAAGAAAACCGATTGGACAAAAGAAGAACTTGAAAAGGACTACGTAAACGCGATGACTGCAGTTACCATCCCCGTCAACCTCCACTTAGAAGGTCAACAACGAATCCTGGATCTCTCCGAGATGAAGAAGATTCTCAGGGATGCAGAACTAATTTCCTTGGGAGAATGCGGTTGCCGAAAGAAATGGAAGAATTGTGCTGCTCCTCTTGATGTCTGCATCTGTTTGGACACTGACGCAGAGGATCTGACAAAGGATGGACTTGGCAGAGAAGTTACTCTTGAACAAGCGCTGGCGGCATTGGAACGATCACATGAAGCAGGACTCGTTCATATCGCCTACACTTTCAAGGGGAATGACAAACCCAACATTGTTTGCAGCTGCTGCTCATGTTGTTGCCACTCGATGAGTGCGTTAGTGAGATTTGGCATCCCAGAAGCAGTTGTAGCGTCGAAATATGTTGCAGTTAGTGACCCGGAGACGTGCACAAGCTGTGGCACGTGTGTTGAAAGATGTCAGTTCAAAGCTCGTCACTTGGAGAATGGCAAAATGGTGTATAACAAGACCAGGTGCTTTGGCTGCGGTCTCTGCGTTGACACGTGCCCAAACGGATCGATTTCCTTGGTGAACAGAAACTAGGATTGTTCAAGTGCAGAGCCAGAGGATGAGATAGACGCAGGTCAGCTTTAGCAGCAATGATGAGACACTGTATGCTACCCTTGTCAGTTCTTCATCTGCAGGTGTTGTTTTCTGTCCGACGCATCCTTTGCTTAGAGGCAGGGGAAATGTCACGGGAATTGGCAGAGTGGCCAAGGAACTTGCATTGCATAATATCTCCACTCTTCCATAGACCACGGCAGTCGTGAAGGAGGCGTCAAGGAGCTTCAAAAAGCCTTAGATGCGTTTGTATTCATGCGACAGAGACAAGCTCATCCTTTAGACGTGCTGGAGGTGTTCTCTTGGTCCTGAGGACAAGGTTC
>CP070828.1:576057-579488 GCA_020344715.1 Candidatus Bathyarchaeota archaeon
GGATTCCTTCATCGAGTCCATGCGCACGCGCGACGCTTTTCAGGAAAGTTTTTTATTCTTCGCTGCTGGAGGGGCGGTGGTTGCCTCGACGAACTTCTAGGATTTATCTGCCGATTCTTCCAATTTACGCCTTAAGACCTTACTGACCAAGTCAGCGTCTGCTTTACCTCGGATCTTCTTCATGGCTAAACCCATAAACACCCCAAATGCAGTTTTTCCACGTTCTTTGACCAATCGCGCGTTCTGCCCTATCAGCTTGTCAATAATTTCCCCGATTTCTACTTCAGAAAGCATTGTCAAACCCAAGCTTTGGACTGCTTGTGCTATGGTAGAATTTTCATGCTTCGAAAGCCAGGTAAGAATTTCCGGAATAGCTTCTTTCGCAGTCTTTCCGGATCCAACAAAGCCGAACAATTCTCTGATTTGCTCATCTCGTATCTTGTCGATTTCTACACCATCTCGTCCTAAGGCTTTCATCGTTTCGGTTAGGACAGCCGCAATAGTAGTTGGTGAGACATTGCTTCGACGGGCGACCTCCTCGAAAAGCATGGCATATTCCGAGTCCAGCACCTGCCTAGCCAGCTTCTTGTTCAGTTTATGTTCTTTCATCAGCCTTTCTAGGCTGTGTTCTGGTAGCTCGGGCAAATGCTCCTGCAAGTCATTCAAGTACTCTTCGCTGATTTGCAGAGGGGGAACATCGGTTTCAGGATACATCCGTGCGGCTCCGGGCCTGGGTCGCATGTAGCGCGTTGTCCCGTCTGGGTTGGGTCCTCGTGTTTCTTCGGGCACGCCGCGCAGAGACTCGCGTGCTCTTTCTGCAACAGCTTTTAAAGCGTCAGATGCGTTTTCTAACTTGTCAGCGACGAAAACAACAGCGTCTTTGGGCTCAGCCTTCATGATTTCTCTCAATTGAATTACTTCTTGCTTGGTTATACCATATGCAGGCAACTCGTCAGTGTGAAAGATGCCTCCAACTCTGCCCCAAAAGTGTGCTCTACTTGCCATTTCGGTTCCAAGTCGAACACCAGGCATAAGCTCGATTTTGAGCAAACCGGCAAATTTGGGCAACAAAACAGCTAGAACGGCTTTTCCGTTTGATACTGCTCTCTGAACCACTCCACACTTGGTTTCTATGAAGACCGAGGTTGCATCAATAAAGTCTTCTTTTATGTCTTTCTCGTTTACCCCTCGCTTGTGCAGTTCATCTCTTATTTCTAGAAGATTGCGTTGACGTTGAACCTCATACCGGATAATCTTGGACACTAGCTCCAGTTCTTGGACGCCTTTTATCTCGATAACTGCGCCATCTGGAATAGAGACGTTGAGGTCTTGGCGAATCGTTCCTAGGCCCCGTTTAACTCTGCCAGTGGCTCTCAGAATCTTACCGATGGCCAAGGCGACCTTTTCAGCTTCTTTGGGAGAATATAGAACAGGTGCGGTTGCAACCTCAATGTCGGGTATGCCGAGGCGGTCGATTCTATACCTAATCACGGATCCGTCTTCACCCATCTTTCTAGAAGCATCCTCCTCTATGCCTATGTGCTGAATTGGAATCTTTTTCCTGTCAACTTTGATTTCTCCATTCAGAGCAACGGCGCATGTTCTCTGAAACCCAGTTGTGTTCGACCCGTCGATCACGGTCTTGCGCATTACGTGAATTTCATCAATCGGCGTTGCATTTAGCGTCAACGCAACGATAAGTGCGATTTCAACAGCTTCCGTGTTCAGACCATGTGGAGGTTCCTCATCCATCTCTACCAGGCAGGCGGTTTCTTTATTTGCTTCATATACTATTTTTGTACCCTTCTGAAACTCGAAAAAAGCTGCGGGGTCGATTTGTCCAAGCTCGCTTTGGGTAGGTCGCAGTCTTCGTAGAAATGTAGTTTCTGGTTCAGCTTTGAAGAGCTGAGGCTTGCAAGCGCAGAAAAGCTTCTCTGCGGTGTCGAGTTGCTGATGCAGTTCAAGTCCAACTTTCAATCCGATTTTCGAAAAGTCTATGCTCATGGTTTATCCTCGCGTTTTCATTCATGTAAAGTTCGGGGTGACATTTCGTTGGCTATGTTAGTTGATAGAAGAGTCTTCGCTTCATCAATATTTTTTGTCTGCCCGAAAATCCACATGAGCTTCACTAGAGCGGTTTCGGGTACCATATCTTCGAGTGGAATCACTCCGAGAGCGAGGAGGTCCCTGCCCTGGTTGTAAACGTTCATGTTTACGCGTCCCCAAATACACTGTGAGGTCATTGCCACAACCACATCGTTTCGTATGGCATTTTTAATAGCGGAAGAGCAGTAGTTGCCCACATGTCCTAGTCCTGTTCCCTCAAGAACTATTCCTTTGTAATCATTGTCTACATACCAATCTATGAGTTGGGGGTCAAGACCAGGATAGAACTTAACAAGCGCCACCTTTTCGTCGAAATTAGGCTTCAAAATAAGCTTTCTAGAGGGGTCTCGTCTATCGAATTTTTTAACCAGCATGGAAAACTCTCCGTTATCGATTTTTCCAAGCGGCGAAGCATTGACAGATTGGAAAGTGCCCCGTCGACTGGTGTGGCACTTTCGCACTTTGGTTCCACGATGGAAAACTATGGTCTGATCGGAAATTGTCTCGTGCATAGCGACCACAACTTCAGCGAATGGCGCCCTAGCCGCTGCTTTGACTGCGCCGATGAGATTTGTTGCAGCATCTGAGCTTGGTCTGTCAGCCGATCTCTGAGAAGCCACCATTACGACTGGAACTGAAAGATTTTGAAGAGCAAAGCTTAGAGCAGCAGCCGTGTAGCCTAGCGTATCAGTTCCATGAGCAATCACCACGCCTGCTACGCCGTTTTCAATGACTCTGGTTGCTGTCTTGGCTATTTTCACCCAATGTTCAGGTCTAATATTCTCACTGAACAGACTGAAAAGAATCTCCGCATCTATCCTAGCAATTTCCGAAAGCTCAGGAACAACACTGTAGAGGTCACTAGCTGAAAGGGCAGGCCGCACTCCACCTGTTCGATAATCCACTCTACTCGCGATTGTGCCGCCAGTGCTTATAATCGATATTTCGGGTAGGTCCGATTTCTGTTCGGGAAGTGGCGGAGCCGCAAAGGTCGGCTTGATTCCCACTCCAATCTTTTCGATTCGTGTCGTGGATGTAATCCGGATTCCAATGTTGTAGCCACTTCTCAGTTTGATAACAACATGTTTCTTATCACCGTACTCTGTGCGGGGAATCAAAATACCTTCATAGGTTTCTCCATTCTTGGTTACTTGGACAAGGTCGCCTATCTCAGCTTTTCCTTGCTTCAAGAGTTGCAGTGCTTTTTCCTTGTAGCCTGGAAACTGGTCACTCAACTCTATTTCTCCAACTGTTCGGTTACAACTCATTCTATTTCGCTATATGTGACTATTCATTTTTGCGTCGGTTCTATGATTTGGATGCAA
>CP070828.1:579588-585420 GCA_020344715.1 Candidatus Bathyarchaeota archaeon
AGATGTCCAGCGAAGTTCACCAATGACTTATTTGTGCAATAAGCGAGTTCGATTTGCAGTAGCCGTTTGCGGATTCTCGGATCAGCTTCAAGCTTTTTTAGTGTTTGCTCATTAACTTGATGCATGAACACTGGGGCTCCAATGACTTCGAGGACGGTGAGTCCAGCGTTCGTATAGCATTCAGACAGTTCCTCCCATGTGAGATTATACTGAGGAAAATCAAAGTCATATGAGATGTTTGTCCTAAGCAACGTCTCTGCCTCCTCGATTTGAAGATCTTCAATTAGCTCTGGTATACGTCTGAACTTGGTATCGAGACTCACAATCACGTAGGCGCTCTTCTTGGCAACTCGAGCTAACTCTTTCACTGCTTTAGCTGGCTTCAAACAATACGATACGGCATCGTACTGAGAGAACACAAAGTCAAAAGAAGCCCTATCAAATTCCTTCATGTCGCTGATATCAGACTTCACTAACCTTACGCCGTGCTCCATCTTGAGCTTAGCAAGACGCTTTGCTGCTTCATCAAGCATCCCCTGCGAGATGTCAGCTAACACAATGTTTTTGTAGCCTAACTCTACAAGTCTTTGCGCCCAGTAGCCGTCTCCACCGCCTGCATCCAATATTTCGATAGATTTGCGCTTTGGAACATACTTCTTCAAGAAATGCCACGTGATCTCATCTGCGAAACTAAACGCGACGCGGGCGCGCACGCTATCCTTTTGCATACTTATCGAAAATCTCCCTAGCTTTCCTCTTTCCCATATTGTTCACACTTGAAAGTATTTCTGATAATCTATTAAATGATGCGCGCGCGTTAATGCAACCATATAGTAACATTAATTTCTTCCATAGGTCATGAAACTCAAGCAGAAAACATCACGATGTGTGGGAGAATCATATGACAAATAAGGAAATTGCCTGGGATTTAAGCGAAGTATTTCCGAGTGTTACACATCCTTCAGTCCAGAAAGCCATCGATAACATCACTGAAATAGCGGAGAGACTTGCAGAAAAATACCATGGAAAAATCAAAAGCCTCTCTACTGAAGAATTGCTAAAGTGTATTGAGAAGTTTGAAGCCTACTACTCCAAACTTGATGAAATCTATTTGTTTGCAGCTTCATCATATTGGGCCAACATGACCTTGTCTGAAACGCAGTTGCTATATGACAGAGTGAATAAGATGGAAGCAAAACTGAGCAAGATGCTTGCGTTCTTTGAACTTGAAGTAGGAAAACTAGTCTATGAAAAGCCAGAGGTTGTTTCAGAGCCAGTTCTGGGGATATACGAACACGCTTTAGAGAAACTGAGAAGAGCAGTTCCTCATCAACTCTCAGAAGTTGAAGAACAGCTAATTATCGAAAAAGACCAATTCGGAGTAGAAGCTTGGCAACAACTTCAAAGAAAATGGCTTAACACTCGGATGTTTGACATAGAAGTTGAAGGTGGAAAAAAGACTCTTCCATATGGCGAAGCTGATGGTTTACTTTCGCATCCTAATCGAGCCACTCGAGCATCAGCAAACAAGTCAATCTACGGTCTCTTGGGAAAAGATGGGGAGATATTCTCTTCAGCTCTCAGGAACATATGCAGCGATTGGCTGAACATATGCGAAAGAAGAAAATATGATTCTCCTACGCACGCAAGTCTCATATCTAATGACATCGATCAAGAGACCATCGACAACTTGCTGAAAGCGATTGAAACGCACACACACCTTTATCAACGATATCTTAAGCTGAAAGCAGAAATCATGGGCTTGCCAAGACTCGGTTGCCATGACATAGCTGCTCCTTTGCCTGATGCTCACGAAACATCATTTGATTATGGAAAAGCAAAGACACTGGTGATAAACGCCTTCAGCAAATTTGATGACGATTACGCCTATGCTGTAAGAGATATGTTTGCAAGAAATCACATAGATGCCTCGCCAAGATTTGGCAAACGAAACGGTGCTGGTTGTGCAGGTTGGATCAATGGAAAATCTTCCTTTGTGCTCTGCAGTTTTAATGGAAGATTGGATGATGTTTATACGCTGGCTCACGAGCTGGGTCACGCCACGCATGACTACTATATGGAACGAAACCAAACAATTCTGAACCTTGAGATCTCATTGTTGGTTGCGGAGACCGCTTCCAAATTTGGCGAGTTGCTACTAACGGATCTTCTAATCAGCAAATCACAATCTGACAATGAAAAGAAGACAATTCTTTGCAAAGCACTTGATGCAGCGGGTATCACGATTTTTCAGGTGACGGCTAGAGCGTGGTTTGAACAAAGTTTGTATGATGCAATCAAAAGAGGCGAATATCTCAATTACAAAACCATCTGCAAATATTGGGTGGCTGCCAGAAACAAGATATACGGAAATTCCGTAGAGTGGTTTCCCGAGATGGAAGCCGAATGGACAATGAAACAACACTATTACAGATCTAACTTCCGATTCTACAACTATCCATATGTATATGCCCAAATGCTTGTCTTTGCACTATACCAAAAATACCTTGAAGAGAGCGACGAATTCGTGCCAAAGTTCAAGAAAATTCTTTCCTGTGGCAGTAGTATCTCTCCAGTGGAAATCTGTAAGATCGCAGGTTTGAATATCACTAGCCCTGACTTTTGGAAACTTGGCATGAAACAGTACGAGCATTTCATTGTTGAACTCGATAGGATCGTCAAGAAATGATTTATCCAGGCAGAATCCTGCCGTCATAGTCTGTAGAAGAATGTGAATATCGCGCGCGCATTCTCCAGTGGAAAATGGAATTTTACGATTGGCTTTCGGAATCTACGTTAAATTGTAAAGAAATGCTCTTCTGGATCTTTCTGCTTATTTCTTGTTCCTGTTTGTACAAGAATTGTATTTCCATCTTGTCAGTATCATCGTCTTTGATGAACCGGATTCTCACGGAGTCTGTATCTTCAAAGGCAAACAAATCCTCTGTCAATTGGATCAGCCGAGTTTTGGGGCTTGTAGCGGATTCGAAGTGCAGACTCCCCTCTGCAAGGCTTACTCGGCAGGTTTCATAGATCCCGACGTAGCTCTGTAGAAGCTGTTCGTCAACCTTCACAGGAGTCAACTTGGCTTTCAGTTCATCTAAAGCCAATTGCAGCCATGCTATTCTTGATTTGTCCTTTGTCTCATTGATCAGATTTTCCAAAGCGATTCTATATGCAGTGTCGAACGCACCTTCAGCTGGCGTGCTGACATCTGGTTTTATGCCAACGGTTTCCCAGTTCTCTCCACTAATTGGGTTCAGCGCTCTTGCTGTGGGAAGCTTTAGCACGAACTTGTCATGGAACGCTTGAAAATCAACTGGGTGGGCTGCGCCTGCTGTTGTTTCGCCTACAGTTTTTCCGCGACCAAGACACTTTAGCGCATAGGTGAAACCTTCGGCAGCAGAGGCTGTGAGGCTGCTGGTCAGTAGATACAAGTTTTTGCCCAACAAGCGTTTGCCGGGCACGTGAGGAAATGTCCAGTATTGCTCAATCTTTCGTTCTGGGCCTCGTTGTATGTAGTTTAGCTGTGTTCTTCCTTTCAGGAAATAGCTGCTCAGCAATTGACCCATTTCTGGTTCTCCGCCTCCGTTCTCACGTAGATCAATGATTATGGCGTCGGAATTCGAGAGAAAATTCATTGCAGCGACTGCCGTTTCACCAGCATTATCCGTGTGACAGAATTGCCTCAGGTCCAAGTAACCAATGTTCCCATCAAGAATCTTGATTTCGTGAAATCCGAAGTTTGCTAACCTTTCTCTGTTCAGGTTCTGTTCCGTGCGTATGCGTGTCTTTTCATCCTCACTGAGATTCTGCATCGCAATGATACTCTTTGCTTGTTGAGGATCATAGAAGAAACGAAGATGCTTATCATTGCTGACGTCGTGAAGCAAAATGTCTATCTCTAAAGCAAACTTCCGTGCATTGTCAATTCCATCGTAAGTTCCGCCTTTCAAACGAGTTTCTAAACAGTTGCTGATTTTCTCAGCAACATCTCTGAAGATATACCTCTCAATGAGAGCCTTTCTTACATCAAGGATTATTTCTGACTTGGCACGTTCACTGATCGAATGCCTCTCATCATCAGACATGCTACTTGCCAAACACATTCGCCTCCACACATTGGACGGAACCGCACATTATGCTGGCAGAGCTCAATAGATACTTTAGGTTTTTGCACGTGCGCATAGAATTTCTATCTTTTTCTTCTTCTTCTCTATATCATACACTATTCTCTGTCTCTCTGTCTCCTGGTCTCTGTGTCTCTGTGTATGTGTATCTATCACACACAAAATCAACATGATTTAGACATGTTGCCCAGTGGCGTGGGCAAGGCAGTTGGTTGGATGCATGCATCAATTCTTTAGAAGAATTATTCTTCCCTTCAATCCCTTCAATGTCGTCATGAAAAGCAAAACAGTATCACCTGTCTGTCTTAATGTAAGAGCATTCATAATAGCGTCTTTTAAATCAGCTTACATTGATGCATAGTTATGGCGAAGTGAATCATGAGCAGCCTGAAAGATGCGAAATACGAACCGTTCGAAGTGGAGAAATTTACTCAGGCACAGTGGGAGGAAGTGACACGTTACCACAATGAGGTGCAGGCTTGGTTGTCCCCAGAACTGCCTGAGAAATCTGTGGAAGCTATAAAGCAGATATACACCTTCAAGGATCCACGCAGAGACGTTCATCGTGTGATGGCTTGGGATGGTTCCAGAGAGAAGATGTATGGAGCTGGAGGACTGTACACATCTTCCACGAAAGACCCAAAGCATGAAGAGAACAAGCACATCGGCACCATCCGCATCACCATTCGAGAACCCTACCGCAGACAAAAGGTGGCTACCAACATTCTTCGACAGCTGGCAAGAAAAGCCAAGGAACTAGGCATTACTACACTTCAGGGCAATGCAGGTCTGGAGTCAGGCAAAGCGTTTTGCCGAAAATATGGTGCAAAGGTTGCAGCTAGAGCTTTTCTCAGTAGAATGAAAATTGAGGATGTGGATTTTGACATGGTAAACCAGTGGAGAAAGGAGGGCGAGAAAAAGGCTGAAGGGGTCGTCCTAGAGCGCTATTCCACGATCCCTGAAGAACACATCGATGAGTTCATCTCGTTAACGACGGAACTGGACGAGTTAGAGAGGGAAATCGCTCGTGATTCTGGAGAGGAAGAAAGCGTAGAAGGACACTTCGTTCTGGATGCTGAGAGCTACTACCATCATGCCCGAGAATCGGCTAAACGAGGCGAGGAGACTGTAATCATATTGTCACGAGAGCCAGATGGAGGATACAGCGGCATGACCCTAGTTGACTATAACAGACAGACCGAACCTGGCAAAGTTCGGCAAGGCCTGACAGGCGTTCGAAAAGCATATCAAGGCAGAGGCATCGGCAAGTGGCTGAAGGCTGAAATGCTCGCCTTTTTGAAAGAACACTACCCTGGCATGACTGAAATCGACACTGGCAACGCAACAACCAATGCCCCAATGCTCTCCATCAATAGACGCCTTGGGTTTCAAACAATCAGGGATGACGAGACCTTCAAAATTGGCGTGGATGAACTCCTTGAACGATTAGGATCAGCCTAATCTGATTGGACACACGGATGCGCAGAAACAGCGACAGATGGAGCCATCTCCCGCAAGACCCGTTTTTGTTGTTTAGATCTATTTCCTTTTTTTTGTGTGTGTGGATAGAAATTCTATCCAATCAACGAACACTTCGTCGTTTTAGTGTGTGTGCCCAAATTATTAATCGCGATGTCACAACACGCGCGCTCTTTGCAGAACTCGGGTACTAGCCCACCAACAACAACAAATTAGAGGAGAA
>CP070828.1:585520-593756 GCA_020344715.1 Candidatus Bathyarchaeota archaeon
TAGTTGCTTTGCCAAGGGTATTCTACCGCAGATTTTTGCCAGCCTTCTTCTCCGCTCACCGTATGAGTGTTCAGTCAGGTTTTCTCCGTTCAAATATAGGATATCAAACAGATTTAGCTCCAGAGGAATCTGTCTCTGAATTTCTTCTATTTGATGAACCCTTCGGAACCTGCGCATGAGATGCTGAAAGAGCAAGGGGCTTCTATCTTGTCCAACGGCCACAACTTCACCTTCTAGAACCGCTTGGTCAACGTGCACTTGGCTCTTGATCAATTCCACAATTTCTGGCAGACTCTCTGTGACGTCGGTTAGTCGTCGACTGAAAACTCTAACCTCTCCGTCTTGCTTATGAATCTGGATGCGAGCACCATCAAATTTGTATTCGAACACGGATTCACCTCCATGTTCCCGCAACGCTTCGTCAACGCTGTCGCTGGTTTGAGCCATCATAGGCCTGATGGGTCTGAAGAGCTGAAGCTTGAGCTGGAACACGCCCTTATCCCCTTGAGATTTTGCTATTTTGGCAACATCGGCTATGTCGCCAGTCAACATGGCTGCGGTTTGAACTGCCCTGGACGGAACATTGAAGGCTTTTGAAACGGCAGACTCCATTAGTCCCTCGTAGAATCCCGTTCGCATTTCACCAATTATTATTTTCACGAGATATTTTGCTTCGAGAGCCGAAGCTTGACTGAACAGTGTCTCCATCAAGCGTTCTTTTCGGTCCTTCGAACTGTAACCACTAATTTCAGCAGTTGCTTCCAGAACACGTTTGACCTCAAGAACGGTCAAAGGCTTTTCGAAAAGCGAGGCTTGCTTTCGTATCTTGCTGGATTCAAACAAGTTCTTTGTTGCTGCTCCAATATCACCAGTCTCAGAGAAGGCAGCTCGAAGTCTTGTCCAATTCACGTTGGTCAAGCGTTTGATTACGTTGCCTAGAGTTGCCCAGCTGACCTCTAGTACTCGTTGATCCCATTTTGGAAAGACTCTGCCCAATAACATCGAAACTGCAGGCTCTACTTCATCTGCATGCAATTGCTTCAAGAAATCGGCAACCGAATCAATCATAACGGTGCGTTTGTTTGTCGCTTCCAACGCTTGGCAAAGCTCTGCCAACACTAGAAACGGAGTTTGCATGTATTTTCCTCTTCGGAAGCAGCCTCTTTTTGGTTTGTTCTCTTCTATTGACTCAGTAGTGCCAAAAAAACATAAACATTTTCATGCCTGCGAAGAAAACCAAGCGAAAACAAACGAACTTTTTATAGTCAATAATTCGAGAAGACGTTGAGCCTTTTGAGATTTGGGAGACCCTTCTCTTTCACCATTAAGCATTGATAATCAACGCAGATATTCTCGATCGAGAATAGAAGTTTTTCATCTTTCGTAGGTTCTCTAGAGTGTCTATTGTTGCGAAAGAATTCGTAATCGCAGGTTTTTAAATAAATTCGTCATTTTTCGTCTTTCATGCTTGTAAAGTATGCTGGAAATTGCGTTGAATACTTCTTGTTCACATAGCTAAACATACATTAATTCATCGAACAGGTCAAGCCGCTCGAGAAGACACGGACTAGATCGAGTTTCTCAGTATTGTCTTCATTGAAATTGAAAGAAAAAATGAGGGGAGCGTTGTGTCTTGCATTATATTAGATCGAGTTTTTTGCCGCCTCCAGTGAACGCCTCGATTGCTTTATCGAGTTGTTCGTGCGTGTGTTTCGTACTTAGCTGAGTTCGAATCCTTGCTTTGTCCCTGGAAACCATGGGATAGACAATCGGAAGTGCGAAGATGCCTTTCTTCCAGATAAAATTGGCAAGATCCTTTGCTCTCTTGCTGTCGCCACACAAGACTGGCACAATTGGTGTTTCGCTGTTGCCTGTGTCAAAACCAAGGTCTTTCAGCGCTTTTATGAAATACTCTCGATTCTCCCAGACTCTTCTCACATGCTGCGGCTCAGATTCCAAAACATCAATTGCGGCGATGCAAGCGGCTGCTACTCCCGGAGACATCGCTCCGCTGAGTAGCCAAGTCCTAGACTTGTTGTAAGCAAAGTTTCGCAGGTCTTCTCCACCCGAGACATGGCCACCTATGACCCCAAAAGCTTTTGAGAAAGTTCCCATTTCGACATGCACTTCATCGCTGCTGAGACCAAAGTGATTAACAATGCCTCGTCCGCCCGTTCCGAGTACACCTTCGCCATGTGCATCATCTACATACACACCTGCACCATGCTCCTTTGCGATCTTGGCTATCGCAGAGAGTGGAGCTAGATCGCCATCCATACTGAAGACTCCATCAGTGAGAATCCATATATGCCCGTAGGGGGGTTTGTGCTTTTCAGCTTCGTCCATCACACGTGCCAGATCTTCGGCATCTTTGTGCTTGAAGATTGCGCGATCTGCATGACTCAGTCGCACACCATCGATGATGGAGCCATGATTCAACTCGTCAGAGACGAAAAGGTCTCCTCTACCGCAGAGTTGAGGAATAAGACCTTGATTTGCCATGAAGCCAGTTTGATAAGTCAACGAAGCAGGAGCATGTTTAAATTTCGCAAGACGACGATCCAATTCCTCATGAATAAACATGTTGCCAGAGATCGAACGGTCACTGCCGGCTCCAGCGCCATATTTCTTTGTTGCTTCAATTGTGGCTTCTACAAGTTTTGGATGAGTTGACAGATTAAGATAGTTGTTGGCGCAGAGCATGATAACCTTCTTGCCGTTGACAGTGCAGACAGGTTCATTCGGGCTTTGAAGTTCCTTGAGTTCCCAGTTGAGGTTTTCATGGACTAGGCGTTGATATTCATTGCCCAGGTATTTTGTTGGATTCCTTTTTGTCGACATACTGATCACCTTGTGAGTGCGTTACATATCTCTTTATTCTATTGATGCTTCTCTTAACTGTTTCACCATTTCGGCTCGAGTGAGACTTTGCCGGTTTGCTTCGACTTGATTAGATCAACGCCTTTTGCTATGTCCCGCATGGGCAACCTGTGTGTTATTATCCGACTTATTTTCTCTCGAAAACGGGAATTCGCAAGTAAATCTTTTACTTGATACCATGTTTGGAACATTCTCCTACCGGTTATGCCGAAAACAGTTGCCCCTTTGAAGATCAAGGCGTCATTTAAGTCAAGTTCAACGGGTCTTTCAAAGATGCCCAATAGTGAAATGCGTCCACCGGGAGTGAGAACTTCAAGAGCCTGCTTGATGGCAGCAGAGGCCCCTGACATCTCTAGTACAACATCCACACCATTACCATCTGTTGCGTCTCGCATGGTCTTGACAATGCTTTTATCGTCATCCCTGGCACTAAGAACAACGTCAGCCCCCATTTCCTTGGCGAGTTCCATTCGGACTTTATTGGATCCACCAGCGGTAGCAAGAATTTTGGCTGCACCTAGCTCCTTTAAAACGGCGATGGACATCAGCCCGATTGGCCCGCAACCCATGACTGCGACGTTTTTTTCAGCAATATCCGCAATGTGGTCTTTGGGTAAGACAGCCTGCACAGCATTTCCAAGAGGCTCCTGAACGGAAGCAATCACCGGTTCCAGTCTTGGATCATTTTTCCATGCATTTTCTTCAGGCAGTGAGAAATATTCAGCAAAAACGCCATCAGTGTCAACGCCCAAGATTCTTAGGTTTTGACAAATGTGCATCCGGTCAGTTCTGCACTGGTAGCACGTGCCATCAGCGATGTGCGTTTCCGCTGATATCATATCTCCTTCTCGTAGGTCTGTGACGTTTTGACCGACTTGAACCACTTCGCCTGCAACTTCGTGTCCAAAAATAATCGGAAGTTTTTTTACACGGTTTTGAGCCCATTGGTTCCAGTCCCAAATGTGAATGTCTGTTCCACAGATTGAGGTTGCTTTGACTTTGACAAGAACTTGGCTTTCTCCGGCTTTTGGGATTTCTAATGTTGTGATCTCTGCTTCTGGTTCAGGATATCTCTTGACAATTGCATACATGTGAGGCTACTCCTGAATTCAGCTTTGGACGCACCTAGGTTAGGGATTGACATTATTAAGCCTTGACGCAAGTTTAAATGCCATTTTGTAAACGCATCGCGTCAAGATAGACAAGCAAGAAATAGTCTTTCTACATAGTTTTGGCTTGTGAGATAGTTTGCGCTTTGAGTATCCCAAGAACGTTCGTTTCGAGTGTAAAAGGTGTGCCCTCTGTTGCGGGGACACCGAGACCAGAAATCGATCTATTCTTATGATGCAGATCGAGGCCTATCGCATAATGAAGAAGGCTTTGATAGATCTTGATGAATTTGCTGAGAGAATTGAATGCTCTGAACCCTATATTTATCGTATGAAGAAAACTGAAAAGGGACAGTGCTTCTTTCTGCAAAACAAGTCATGTTCGATCTATCAAGTGCGACCAGTAATCTGTCGATTCTATCCCTTTCAACTTGAAAACACAAGAGACGACCGATACGTTTTTTCATACACGAAAGAATGCCAAGGCATTGGAGAGAAGTCTCTACTCACGAAACATTTCTTTCAAGAGCTTTTCAGCGAGTTCATGGAAGTTCTGAAAAAAAATCGGCGCTTCTAGGTTGCCCACAGTGTTTTGCATGCCCATCCTCTTGCGTAGCTTCTTTTGGATTTCATGAGAGCATCTGGTACGTTTGCTTACTGCTTTTTATTCAGCCGCGGTCTATAACCAGAATGTCAAATGCTTCAACAGGTGGAATCAGAGTTGAGAATGGGGTTCATCGTCAACCCAATTGCAGGCATGGGCGGAAGAGTTGGACTCAAAGGAACAAACGGAGTCCTAGAAGAAGCCCTCGCCCGAGGAGCGAGACCCCTCGCTGCAGTTCGAGCAAAGGAATTTCTCGCAAAACTCAAGGAACTGTATACTCAAGAGCCAATTGACACTCTGACATGTCCAAATCCTATGGGCGCAAAAGAAGTCAAAGCTTCGGGGCTAATCGCGCAGATTTTGCCAATGTCCCTCAAGACTGAGACTACAGCTGAAGATACCAAGCTGGCTGTTCAGCTTCTAGTGAAATCAAAAGTTGATTTGATAGTCTTTGTCGGAGGGGACGGTACTGCGCGAGATATTTTGGATGCCATGAGAGGAGTAAAGCATGTACTGGTTTTGGGAGTTCCTTCAGGCGTCAAAATGCACAGTGGCATATTCACGGCAAGTGCATCAGATGCCGCCGAGGTTGTTATAGCCTTCTCACAAAAAGCCACCCAAACAGTGGATTTCGAAATCATGGATGTGGATGAAACCGCCTTTCGACAAGATCGGCTTTCAGTGAAACTCTACGGTCTTCTTAAAGGACCATTTGTCCCAATGCGTCTTTTGCACAGCAAACAAGTGAGCCCTGAGACGATTGATGAACAAGAGAATCAAATGGCAATCGCACGCTTTATTGTGGAAAACATGGAGCTGGAAGCCACGTACATTCTCGGTCCAGGAACAACAATGAAGCGTATCGCTGATTTACTTGATGTGGGAAAAACCGTACTTGGAGTCGACATTTACCGAAACAAGACCGTGATCAAAGATGTGAATGAGCAGAAAATGCTGCAGGAGATTGGAGACTGGCAGAAAACTTGGATTATACTGTCGCCAATCGGGCGTCAAGGCATGTTGCTTGGCAGAGGAAACCAGCAGATAAGCCCAGAAATAGTCAGGCGTGTTGGAAAAGAAAAGATCATAGTGGCAGCTACAAGAGGCAAGATTCAAGGAATTGAAGGAAATATTCTGCGAGTGGATACGGGAGACTCGGAAATCGACAGCATGCTAAAGGGTTACATAAGAGTTGTGACTGACTACAGAGAATGGAGACTAGTGCCAGTGGAATAGAGATGGCAACCAGGTTGTAGACAAGAATTAAAAGCATCGTGTACGCACACAAGCTAGAAGGGAATGAAACATGAGCGAAGAGTGGCATCCGCCGGCGTGGATGTACCGAAACACTCGTCCTCCAAACGACGATGCCTACTTCGAGAATCTCACTCGAATAATCTTCCTCGCAGGCCTAAGTTGGAAATTGATCCGCAAGAAATGGCCTGACTTCAGAAAGGCTTTCAAGAACTTTTCGATCAAGCAGGTTGCTCAGTTCAGCAATGACGATGTAGAACAACTTATGAGCAATCCCAATATTGTCCGGAATCGCGCGAAGATCCTAGCAACAATCAATAATGCCCGCCAGTTCCAGAACATTGAGAAGGAGTTCGGATCCTTTCAACGGTTTATCAATGGATTGGACAAATCCAATAACTATGCATCGGTCATCAAAGTACTGGGCGAGAGGTTTAGTCGCGTCGGCCCATCTTCAGCACGCATTTTTCTGTACAGCGTTGGGGAGAACGTAATCCATTCGGAAGAGTAAATGTCCCGAAAAAGTCAAATCCTGTGAAGCTCATTCGCCGATGATTTGAACTACGATTGTTCTTTGTCTTGGGTAGACGTCGGTCTCGACAAAAACTAATGATTGCCAAGTGCCCATAACAGCGCGGCCGTCTACTACCGGTAGAGTTCGATCTGGGCAAAGAAATACTGATCTAAGATGAGAATGGGCATTTGACGGATGTCGATAGGAAGCTTGTCGTGGAATCAGCTTTTCTAGGGCTTCTTTTAAATCCGCCATTAGGCTGGGTTCGTATTCAGTCAGAACTAAGATGCCAGTTGCATGGGGCGCAAATACATGAGCCAAGCCGTTTTTTACACCTGACTTCGTCACTATGTCTTGAATCGTTCTTGTTAGGTCTACGAAGTTGATTTCACCTTGAGTGGAAAACTTGAAGCTTTTGCTGAAGACTTTCATGTTCAGTCCTCCAAACACAGTTTGCCTAAATACTCCTGAAAGAATAAAACTATTTGCAGTCCCAGTTGAAGAGAGTTGAATCTCCCCTACTGCGTGAGGCTGAAACTTTGATGAAAGACCGAAGCAGGGATTCAAATTAAAATCGCACAACTTGATGCAAACCAGCAAGAAGAAAATGTTGATGCGTTCGTATCCGCTAAGAGTCTTCGATGGTTTTAGTGAGATTCAGTGATGGACTAGTTCCAATTTATTACCGTTACAACCTTATCCACTGATGGCAATTTTAATCATGTACACATTAGGGTAATTTGCACGGTTTTGCCTACATAAAGCGGTTCAAGATGCGTGACCTAGGCTGAATCGCTTCGAATTGAGCCTCTTTTTTCCCGCTTCATGTTTTCCCGGAGGTCTGGTGAGACGCAAAAAATCTAGGTTGCGGTGAGCTTTCAGTGGATACAAAAGCATCCCCGCTCAGATCTTTGAGATCATCTTATAAATCCAACAGGCAATTCTAGAGTTGATGCTTCGATGTCGCTCAAAGTTGAAGACGCCATGATTAGAGACGTAATCGCAGTAGATGCAACGTCCACAGTAAAAGAAGCGGTGGAGATCATGAACGAGCATGAAATAGGCTGTTTGGTGGTGATTGAGAATCACAGACTGATTGGCATACTGACCGAACGTGACGTACTGAAAAGAGTACTAGCGGCAACAAAGGACCCCAAGAAGACCAAGGTAGGAGAAATAATGACTACTCGTGTTTTCACAGTCTCACCAGAAACGGATCTTGAAGAAGCAGCTAGACTTATGTTCGAAAACGATGTAAAGAAGCTTCCCGTTGTATCTAAAGGAAAGCTTGTTGGCTTGGTGACGCTTACTGATCTGGCCCGTTTCCAACCTGAAATCATTCGTTTGCTTAGGCGATTAATCGGCGAAAACACACCGAAAAGAATGAAAAAAGTTCTTGACTACTACATAGTCTAAGAGACGAACTCGATGAAATTGATCGTACTCGTCAAGTAGCCAAGCAGATTGTCGGCTTGATGTTGTAACTGGCCTTTGTGCCTCCTTGTCGCTGTTATGTGCGAAACGTGTTCTTGTGTGACTTGAATGTGCAAATGTGTGTAGGTAAGGCATTTGTGCGGCATTTCCGGCTTTTCGTGATTTTGAGCTAGATTTTTGCAATGTTCGTAGATTTTGGTATACTACTTTAATGAAGCTACCATAATCGGCGCCTTTGCTGCAGCATTATGCTTTTATATACATCACGCATAATTCTAATGCAATGTGATGAATGTGAATGAGGCTAAAGAAAAACGCTTTACAAGCATAAGAGTGACGCACGAAACGGTGGAGATGTTGAAAGAGAAAGGTCGTAAAGGCGAAACGTATGATGACATAATTCGTAAACTGCTAACGAAAAGAAGAAGGTAGAACCGATCA
>CP070828.1:593856-605228 GCA_020344715.1 Candidatus Bathyarchaeota archaeon
ATCTTCAAAGAGCGGGGAAGATTGCCCTTGCGATTCTAATCTCGTATTTCTTTTACACTTTTCAATTGTTGGTTTGAACAGTTGATCTAGGTCTACACTTCTCGTGATTGCTTTGTGATGTCCAGAACCGGTAGGGTCTTTATGAACAGTGTAGTAGGAGCGTCTTTTCGTTTTCCGAGATGCAGATGATCGGAACTCTCTGGCTCAATTCTGCCATCTAGACCCGTACGTTTTGACCTCTCGACATCGAACGCGAATCTTATAACTTCATTGCGAGTTTATGATTGTGCAAGGTTTGAACGCTCATGGGCAAAATCGTTGGCTACTTGCGATTAATGCGTCCTGTGAATTGCTTGATGGTGGGCTTCGCCGTTGTTGTTGGTGCGGTCATTGTAGGCCCGAATATCTCTAACGCTCTTTGGCTGACTCTTACCTATAGCTTCGTCACGGGCTTTGCGTTGACTGCCGAGGCGATGATCATAAACGATTATTACGATAGGGAAATCGACGCCATAAATGAGCCAGGTCGCCCAATCCCGAGCGGTCTTGTTTATCCACATGAAGCTTTGGTCCTTGCGTTTGCTCTTACGGTCATAGGCTTGACAGCCGCATATCTAGCGTATCCATCTTCACTTGCCATAGCGATATTCGCATGGATAGTTTTTGTGATCTATACCACCATCGGAAAACGTAGTGGTCTGCCTGGCAATTTTCTTGTAAGCATCTGTGTTGCGATACCCTTCATCTTCGGTAGTTATACAGCAGTCGGTTCTATCGAGCCAAATGTCATGATTGTTTCCATCATTGCCTTTCTTTCAAACACCGGTAGAGAGATAACAAAGGGAATTGTTGATGTTGAAGGAGACCGGGCAAAGAATATTCGAACCGTAGCTGTGCGGTATGGTGAGAAGGCAGCAGCGGTCGTGGCGGTGTTGTTTCTTCTTTCGGCGATTCTGTTAAGCCCAATACCCTTGGTTCTCAACTTCGTTTCTTTATGGTTCATTCCTTTGGTCGCAATAACCGATTTTGGACTCGGTGTCTCTTCATTCATGCTTCTCAAGGATCATTCAAGGGAAAATGCAAGAAAAATCAAGAAGATTATCCTTTTATCGTTTCTCGTTGCGTTGTTGGCTTTCGTTGCCGGCGCTGCAAAATGAGCGAATGCTTGACACAAAGTTTTCGCGAATTCTCTGTTGATGTCTCTCTGCTACGCTTGTATATTCATCATGATTTTGCTTGTGCTCAACGCGAATTCGTGTTGACCTTAGCATAGTGACCAGTTGTATGTTTGCGCAACAAAACTGCGACAATATTTATTAAGTCTTAATACATATGATTACTTCTTGAAGGTGTGCCCGACCGATGAATATTTTGGCGAAGCAAGAAGACACATATGATAACGTGATCTTGAAGGGCATAGATAGGGTTCTAGGGCAGATCTTCGGAGATGAAGCGAAAATCCTGATATACAAGTATCTGGAGACCCACTACGCACTTAGGCAAGACGAAATTACGGAAAAGCTGGATGTTTTTACAAAGGGATTGGAAGAGTATCTGCACACTGGGGCGTACGTTGTTGAAGCCAAGATCTTGGAAGAGATTGGTGCGAGTTACGGGGTAGTTCAGATACCAAGACTCGAAAATGTAACAGATGAAAACAATTTTCTGAGTCAAGTCAAGACGTTAAGACATGCTTGTACCTAATGGATCCACCCTTTCAGTCGCACTACGAAAGAAAGTGCAGATGTGCGCAGATTGTTCAAGAGAGATTGAATACAACAAGCGATTTGGAGCTTTGATGTAGCGACCGAGTTGAAGAGACAAGCACTGGCTTGCTTTTATAGAGACATGAAGCTCTGAGAGGCTACTGAAATTTAGTGGAGGCTAGCTGCTATATGACCTAGTGATTCTGTGAAGCACTCGTTAGCTGCACGACGCTGAACAGGATGTCTGAGGCGGTCCTAGAGCCTAGACACAAATCTGTTGTTCTTGATGTAGAATCTCCAGAATCTTTTGTTTCCAGCCTTGATTCCGATTCTTCTTGACGCTGTTATCGTGTGGCTCTTGTTGATGTCTGGGTGGCGAATGATGAGTTCGTCTCCTTTGGTAAGATCTAGTTCGTTGTGAATCTTGGTTATGTTCAAAGCTTCAGTCAACTTGCCTGGACCATTTGACAAGTTTACTAGAGAGTTTGCTTTTCTATTTTGGAATGCGAGTTCCACTCCACCGATGATTTCGATCGCTCTTACAAGAACCGCGCCTGGAACTCCTTCTCTTTCAGTTGTGACGTTTAGGCAGTAGTGTTTTCCGTAGGTGAAGTAGACATATGAAAAGCCAGGTTTGCCGAACATCACCTGATTCCTAGGCGTCGGGCCTTTGTATGCATGGCTTGCAGGGTCGTCGCTGCCTTTGTAGGCTTCGACTTCAACGATCATTGCTTCGATATTCCCCGCGCTGAGACGTCTCACTAAATACTTGCCGAGCAAGTCTTTTGCAACGGTAAGAGTATCTCGTGAGTAAAAGCCCCGTGGCAACGGTTTCATTTCTTTGGTTCTCGATCTTGTTTACGTACGTTTTCTTCATATGCGATAGGTGTGCTGTTGTTCTCAGATGGAATTTCGTTGATCAAGATTGTGAAAATTTTTACTGCAGTGCTCACGAAACTGGTGCATTTTTCAGCGTGCACGTTTTCGTCTCTGAATTTCCTGATTCCTTCGATTGTAGAGAGGTCGCAGCCACACAATTCTTTACAAATTATGCTTCCGTGCTTTCCTCGAAACTGTCTGAGGAATTCCACAACCCGATTGTAGGTTCTTGCTCTGAGTTCTTCTGGGCTGCTTCTGCCATATTTTAGACCCAAGCCCATGATAGCGCCACTCACTGCCCCACAGATGCATCCCTGCCGAGATATGCCTCCGCCAAAGCCTGTCGCAATTTTAGGTATTAAATCATGTTTCACTTTTAGAACATCTTCAGCTATTGCAAGGAGCACGCTTTCTGCACAGTTGTAACCACTCCCGAAATGGATACGCGCTCTATTCGTCGCCTCGTTCGTTCGCATGCCAACAAGTCAAGTCCAGCTGAAAATTTAAGCATTTTGAACATAGCTACCTCTCTCCTGACGCGTCCTGTTTATTATTTCACTATACTCTCTTGGGTCTTTGGATTGTCGATCGTTGCTCAGTCTTAAAAGCGGAAAAGAGGAATCGGTCCGAATTGGGGGCTGCGGGTTGCCTCAGCGAATACGTTGTGCAAAGTGTCGTGGAATGCTTTATGAAGATGAGGAGTTAAAGTCGCCATATGAAATTATCGAAATCTACAGCGGTAAATGTCCAGAATGTCATAGGAAACTCTCTTCCTATCCGATAAATGTCGAAATCAAACGAATAGGACAATCGAGTCGGGTTCGTGGCTAGAGGCCCAGACGCAAACAATGAACACTGCGTTTGAAAACAGAAAAGACGTGAAGGTTTAGCCTGTGTCTTGTCTTTATTTTCACTGATATTTTTTTGACTTCGCTTGTCAAGATAGCGAGAGTGATTCAAAATGGAGATGACCAGAACGTGAAAACCCTACAGGAGGATACGCCTTGTAGCCGTTGGAAAATGCGTCTGTCAGGTTCTCTTCTTGGTTTTCACTTCGTCCCTTTCGGCCGCCGTCGCTTCTTGTTTGCTATCAACATACATCTTTGGAGTGACTGTTGTATTGCAGAAGGGGCAGATGCTAATCATTTCCGGCTTTTGCGAGTGGAAATCTAGTAGTCTCAACGGATGAGTAATACTACGGCCGCATGAGGAGCACTGAAATAGTGAAGGTTCCCTCTCGCTCTGCACCTCTTCTTCTTCTCTTGTCTCTTTTTGTTGAAGGTGCATCTCTTTTTCAGTCGTTTTCAACACTTTTGGTTTTCCAAGTTTCTTCCAGAAAATGAAGGCTATGTTGATTGAGGCAGTTGCCGCTACTATGCCCAAAAGAGCTAGGCTCATTCGCATAAACAGCCAATACGGGTTAGCCCAATCTAAACTAAACTCTAAACCATACTGATACAGCTGATAATTGACAATAGTATCTATTGTCAAAAGCAAATAGGCAACTGAACCCGCTGCGACTATTGCTGCAATCGACAGCAACACTTCAATCATTTCTCAAACCACGAAAGGTAAAATTTTGAATACTGCTTTTGGGTTCGACAGTGCACGGCGAAGACTGACTCGTAGATTCCTTTTTGTCTCTCCAACTCTTGACATTCGATTGTTTCCTTCCTCTCCTTTACCAAAGCGAAGTCAACGCTAGTCAAAACGTGATCTAGCTTTTTACCACGATTTCTCCATATGAGGAAGACAAAGGGTTGGTAGATTAACATAGTCATTTATGGTTGCTCTCTTTCTGCAAACTCGAAATTAACTGCTATGTGAGATAATTAAAACGTTATGAATCCAAAATACGGGTTCTGGACGCGAAGAATGCTTCTCTATTTGCTTTTTTTCCCCGTTTGATCAAGCGCCATTTCAGATACTAAAATCCAAATGAACCCCAGTACGATTAGCAAAAGACCTGGCAAGAACATTACGTTACTCGCTCCTTGCATTTCGGGCATCTTCGCGCTTCAAAGCTGTTCCAGCGCCAACCGCAAGACTGGCAGACGTGTAGCGGAATACCATTATACATCTTCTGGGTCATGGCTGAACCTTTCTTGCTATAACAACCTGGACTATATATATTATTTGATGGTTTAAATTTAGTTATGATTGAGAACTATGCCGTCATATCATATCTGAGCAGATTTTGCAGCACACGCGCACGACGTTCCATGTGAGGAAACCTTATGCGTAGACTTGAACCACCTACTTCAGGAGAGCAACATGCCTGAGCGAACAGACGAGTATTTATGGCTAGAGAATCTGGAAGACGCCAGAGTAAAAGGGTGGTTTTCGGCAAGGGACAGAGCGTCGAGAAGATTGCTGAGACCGCTTTCTACCAGACTATATCCTAGGATCAAATACTACTATTCAATTCCCTATGCTCTTCTCACAAGAACAAGTAAGAGAGGACACTTTATTCTACTCCGTGAAGGGGGAAAGTTCAAGATCAAACTAATAACCTCTGATGGTTCATCTAATGAATTGATTGACTCTACAGATTTTGGCAAAGACGTTGTCTTACAATGGATCTACGCCTCTGATGATGGAGACAGAATCGCCTTTTCATATTCTTTGGGCGGTTCTGATGAAGGAATATCGAAATTTGTGGAAACCCAATCGGGTGAAGTACTAGACGAGCTTAAAGGAGTAATTGCCAACATCGTGTGGCTTGATGAAGACAGATATTTCTACGGAAGATTTTATCAGAAGACAAAGACTCCTGATGGGGTGATTCCTCCAACAGAAAGAATCTTCTTGAGAGAAAACGGCAAAGATGAGATGGTTTTTGGTCGCGGAATTCCAACATCTCACTTCATAACACTCACTGGAAGCACTCAGGGCGCTAGAGCGCTTTTGACAGTGAGACATGGATGGACGAAGAGCGACGTCTACGCTGGAAAGCTGGAGAAGCCCCAAGAATGGAGTTTTGTCTACGGCAAAGGTGATTTCATCAATTGGCCAGTAGATTACTATAAAGGAGATTACTTGGTCGCCTCATTTGATCAAAAAGGAATGGGGCGAATATTAGCAATCAATGATAACCACGAAGTTTGCGGGATAGTTGAAGAACAAGCATATCCTTTGCAAGAGGCTGTTGTGGCAGAAGATAGAATAATTGCCAATTATCTTGTGAACGCCTCCTCAACACTTAAGATATTCTCACTCAATACGCCGGATATCTATGAGATTCAGCCTCGACCTTGTGGAAGTATAGATTCACTCGATTCCAATGGGACCGAGTGCGTCTTCAAGTATGAATCGTTCTTTGTACCCTTCAGGATCTACTCTTTGAAAAAAGACCAGCTAGAGATTCTAGACTCAAGAGAAATCAAGAAGCAACTTATAGTGAAAGATCTGTGGGTCAAATCGACAGATTCAGTTCGAATTCACACATTTCATGCAAGAAAGAAAAATGGAAAAAGCAGCCAGGTATTGGCTTGGGGATACGGCGGTTTCGGGATTTCAATAACACCGAAGTTCTATCCCCATGTTATCCCATTTCTTGAAGATGGAGGGGAATTCGTCGCGGCTAATATTAGAGGTGGCAAAGAATTCGGTGAGGAATGGCACAGAAATGGTATGAGGGACAAGAAACAAAATGCTTTCGACGATTTCAAGGCCATTTTGGAGTCTTTCAAAATTCAGGGGTCAAAAGTCATAGCTTTTGGAACAAGTAACGGAGGACTCCTTGTTGGAGCGGTTTTGACCCAACACCCTAAACTCCTCGATGGGGCACTGATCGGTTATCCTGTCCTGGATATGCTTAGGTTCCACAGACTGCACATTGGAAAAGCTTGGGTCCCCGAATATGGAGATCCTGACAATCCAAAAGATTCAAAGTTTCTCAGCAGTTATTCACCTTACCATAACTTGATCAAGCAAAGATATCCGCCGATAATGCTCTACACGGGTTTGCACGACGATCGGGTTCACCCAGCTCATGCTTTCAAATTCGCAGCGAAACTCGAAGACGTTGGAGCTTCTTCTTTGTTGAGGGTTGAGACCAGAAGTGGCCATTCTGGGGCAACACCAAAAATAAAGATCGAGGAGTACTCCGATGTAATGGCATTTGTCTACAAGACACTCAAAATGAGTCCAGGTAAAAGCGAGAAATAGCAAGGATACAGATGCATGCTTGCCGGAACGGGCTAAAGTAATATCACACTTGTCATCATAACTTGAAATGAGCGAAAAGCTGTGTGCAACCATGGAAAGAAAGAGAGTTTTTGATCATATAGACAGGCATTATCAAGACCATTTAGGGAAGCTTCAAGAATTTGTGAGACAACCGTCGATATCAGCTGAAAACAGAGGAATGCGAGAATGCGCTGAACTCGTTAGAAAATATCTACTAGACCTAGGGTGTAAGAACCCGAGGCTGGTTGAGACGTCAGGTCATCCTGTAGTGTATGGATTCTATGATGCAGGATCCGACAGGAATATTATAATTTATCTTATGTACGATACCCAGCCAGTTGATGATCCTGGATGGTCAGTTCCGCCGCTTGAAGGAAGAATTGTCGAAATTGAGCCCTTTGGAAAGTGCCTCGTAGCTCGAGGAGCCATTAACACCAAGGGGGAACTTCGTGCTTTTCTCAATGCTTGCGAATCGATTCGAGCAGTCGATGAGGAAATTCCAGTGAATCTTACGTTTGTTGCTGAAGGCGAGGAAGAGCTGGGAAGCAAACATCTGCCAGAGTTTATCAGCAAATATTTGAACCAGCTGAAAAAGGCTCATGCCGTGTTCTTCCCTTCAGCAGAGCAGAATCAGAAAGGCAAGGTGGAGATGGAGCTCGGTGTGAAAGGCATCGTTTACTTTGAACTTGAATTAGACGGCAAGTCTTGGGGCTACGGACCCACACAGTTTGATATTCACGGAAGCAACAAGGCTTGGGTAGACAGCCCAGCGTGGCGCATGATTCAAGCTTTAAGCACCATGACTACAAAGGACGGAAATAGGGTTCGAATAGAAGACTTCTACGAGAACGTGGCACCTCCGAGCCTTGAGGACGCAAACCTGTTAGACAAAATTGAGGAAACCTTCGATGAAGATTCCGCAAAGGATTTGATGAAGATTGAAAGATTCGTCAACGACGTTCACGGCAAAGAGGCGATGATCCGATACCTTTACTCTCCGACGCTGAACATTGACGGAATTTGGAGTGGATACATCGGACCTGGAACTAAGACCGTGCTGCCGTACAAGATTACAGCGAAGGTTGACGTTCGCCTGGTACCTAACATGACGGTTGAAGAGGTTATTCCTAAGGTCAGGAGCCACCTAGACAAACATGGGTTCCAAGAAATCAAAATCGTGGAGCTTGAAGAGGGATACGGTTGGGCTAAAACAAGTATAGAAACTCCCGCAGCTCAGGCAGTTCTCAAGACCTACAGGGAGTTTGGTCACGAGCCTGAGATTTGGCCTCACATCGCCGGTAGCGCTCCGTTTTGCATGTTCAACAGAGACCCACTGAATTTGCCCTTTGTCATTGGAGGTTTAGGTCATGGAGGAAGGGCTCACGCACCCAACGAATATCTTGTTGTCGAAGATGGAGGCCCAACTGGTGGTTTAAGAACCCTTGAAAAATCCTACGTAGCAATCCTTGACAATTTATCCAGAATGTAGTTCTTGTTGTCCATCAAAAATAAATAACTAGTGCTTCACAATAATTATGATTAGGTGTGCCCAAGAAGACTATGCTCCTCGTTTTTGCTTTGTTGTTTACAGCTATTTCTGGGACGAGATTGCAGGCGCCAGGGGCAGACAGAAGCTTTGGGGCGAGTCTGAACTCGCAGGAATTGGAGGTTACTGCGTTGGTGAATGGAACAAGCGCGTACAGCTACGATATAGAGCTGGAAAGAATAGCCTTGGACAATAGTATCTCAGACTACACCTTTCGGTCAGGTGGATCGGCTGGCGCAACCGCAACTGCTGTATGGCTTCAGAATCAGTTTGAGAATTTCGGACTGGAAACCAACCTTGAGTCTTTCGAATTTGCAGATTGGGACTTGCCGAGTCACCCAGAACTTGTTCTCGACGACGATGGTTTAATCGAAACGGCTAGTGACCAGACGATCATGAGTTCTTTTCAATCTGAGCATTATAGTTGGTCAACACCTGAAGCAGGAGTTTTTGCTGATTTGGTCATTCTCCCTCTCCCAAGCGCAGCTAGCTTCGGTGAATTGGGCATGAGACAAATCAACACAACACGTTGGAATGTGATTAACACTCAGGGCAAGATTGTCTTGATCGGGCGAGAAGTGAGATGGGCTAGTTCATGGGAACGGGTCTATCGTGACAAGTTGAGTTTGCAGCCACCCGCAGCTGTAATCTACACTTGGTGGTATCCTTGGATGGCTTTTACCCCTCCTTTCTTCAGTTCGATGGGAGGGCGTCCAGCGAGTAGCTTGGGAACGTATTATTGGGATTTGGAGATACCTGTAGGTTGGATAGATTATGACGAAGGATTGTTGACTCGAGACAGAGAAAATAGGGAAAATGTCTCAGCAAAAGTCGTAATCTCATCGTTGATTGGATCTGGGTTGCATTACAACGTTGTGGGGAGACTTCCGGGAACAGGTGATCCGGAGAAGTTACTTGTGATTTCAGCGCATTACGACACGGTGATGGACGCAGGCTTTGTTGATAATGGTGCGGGGACCGCTGGAGTTCTGGAGTTGATCCGAATTTTCACTTATGCCGCTCGAGAAGGTCTGTACAATTCGAACTGCACAATTGTTTTTGTGGTATTTGGGGATGAAGAGCTGGGGCTGGTTGGCTCTGTAAATTTTGTGAAACGGCACAAAGCTGAAATGGAAAACATTGTTGCAGTTATCAACTTGGACTGCATCGGCAGTGATAGTCTGAGAGTTGCTCAGACAGATTCTGGCAGAGACTTCGATCTTGACGAGTTGATTTTGGAGGCGGCTGGTGATTTGAATGTGGCTGCTCGAGAGACGGAACCCGGAGGGTCAGATCAGGAGATCTTTCGAGACCCAAGGAACGGCGAGAACATCTATTCTGAATGGTGGCCTGAGCGCACTGCGGGAATAAGCGATGCGACCCCAGTGGTATCCAGCACAATGCTTATCTCTTTTCCTCTCTTTTACTCGGACAAATGGAACATTGGTGAACCAGGCTGGATTCACACATCCTACGACAATTCTACTTCCACCCAAACACTGAATTGGCTTGAGCCTGACAGATTTGAAGACCACATTAAGGTAGCTGCACTTTCAGTCATGCGCATCTCACCATCGAGCGTTCCAGCATTCAGACCGTTTTCCTCTTCTTGGTGGATCTTGGGCGCTTCGCTATCAATAATAGTTGCCGCAGTTACAGCTGTCTACTTCGCCAAGAAGCGAAGATTACGCAAATCGCCTTCGCCGTCTCAAGCCATGCATAAGAAAGAACCACACTGCCACGTAAAATAACATAATGAAGAACAGAAACCTGAACAAGAAACTTCTAGGCTTGGGTCAGAACCTAGACTAAGTGCCAAGGCAAGATACAAACCAAGCATCTTTGGTGGAAACTACTTCGACTTCTTGTTGTGTGGTTTTGGCTCTATTTCGACCCCGTGCATCGTACGCTGGGGCGTAAAATTTTAAAGTCTCACGAAAACCTTTCCAGAATATACAGATCAACACGAAGTCAAATGTCGAATTGGAGGTGATCAGCTGGAAACTGTAACATTTCTTCTCCAAAGTGCCCCTTACGGAGATGAAAGAATCTGGAATGCTCTCAGATTGGCAAGATCGCTTACAATAGCTTCCATAGGGATGAAGGTAAACATCTTCCTCACTGGTGACGCTGTAATAACGGCAAAGAAGGGACAGAATCCTCCAAAAGGATATTACAATCTCGAAGAAATGTTGAAAGAATTGATCGAACAAGGCGTCAACGTAGTGACTTGTCGCACATGCATCAATGCAAGAGGACTAACACAAGATGAACTGGTCAAGGGCGCACAGATCGGAACCACCTTTGGCAACTTGGCAAAATGGGTGAAGGAAAGCCAAAAAGTCCTCACATTCTAAAGCATAAGTCCATCCTAACAGTAAGAGAGTGCTCGGTCCACCTTTTTTCAATAGTTGTCCATACGCTACCATTTCAAAGACAAATCATAGATTGAATAGTGCATCCTTCTGTGAAACTAGGATTGATTTCAGAGGTGTAGCGGTGGAAGACGTTGCGTGTGCATTCGTCCTAGCCGGAAACGAGTCTACGTAGTGAAAGGGCTTCAGCTTGTGTGTTGGGGCGGAGCCATTACAATCCGTCGTTGACTAGCGATTTGAAGGAAAGAACACCAGGGGTAGTTGGTAAACTTCGAGCTGGGCCTATCTGGGTTCTGGCGTCCCCTTCTTCTCTCGGCGTCGTGCTAGGGTTATTCTTTCAGTCGGTTTTCTAGGTTCTTCTTCTTTGATTCGAGCTGTTTCACAACTTCCCGTTTCGCCTTAACCTTGTCCTCTAGCTCTTGAATGATCTCTTTTTCTTCGAGTATCTTTACGCTTGTTTCTATAGATTTCTCTCTTTCATCAAAGGACCGCAATTCATTCTCTAATTGGGCTTTTCTTTTCTGGAGTTCTTCCAGTTCTATTGACATGCTCATATTCTTCAACCTAGCTTGTTTAGTTTCCCCGTGAAGATAATTAGTTTATGAAGAAAGAATCTGGATTTATAATATTTGCAGGGTGATGAATTGATCTGTGAGCCTTGGAGAATTCTGGTCG
>CP070828.1:605328-608528 GCA_020344715.1 Candidatus Bathyarchaeota archaeon
AAGAAAAGGAGCTCCTAGCTTGGAGGGAGCAGAAGGGTGCTGCTGCCTAAGTGGCTCGTCGTCGCAAGAAACGAGTACCGTATCCGAGTTAACAGAATTCGAAAGATAAAACCCTTCTTTCCTTATTTGGCTGTAGGACTGCTAGCAGTCTACGTAGGGTTTGTCGCCCCGACACTTGTCAACGCGTTTATCGGCGACTTCTTTTCTCTTTTCCCACCGCAGGTTGCCGTTGTAGTGGTCGTGACGACGTTGCAGATCGTGCTGTTCATGATCTTCTTCTACTTCACAATATTTCCAATCACTCAAACATTGCAAGGAACCCAAGTCGGGCAGGTAGAGATCTTTCTTGCGAGTCCTGTGAAACCCAGCGACGTTCTATTGGGTGAATTTGTAGGAGTAATGCCCTTCTACGCTATTGCAGTCGCGGTTATCGCTGGTTCTTTCACCGCTATTCTGCATCCTCTCGGGTTGGATCTGGTTCAGATCGCGATCGCTATTGCAATCTTCGTTATCACATTTCTTTGCGCTCTGTGGATTGGCACAGTGGTCGCCGCCATACTTCGAACAAAGCTTGGTCGAACTACGCGTGGAAAAGATGTTGGAAGGGCCCTTTCACTCATCATCGCCTTGCCAGGGGTCGCCATAATGTATGCGATCATGGGTGGATCTCTGCTTGAAACTCTCGCTAATCCTGCCACAAGTGGAATGGTTAGAAACATTCTTAATCTTCTGCCGAGTTCTTGGGGAGCGGAAGTCATTGTTGGCTTCGCATCCAATCCTGGCAACATTGTTGCCGTTGGTCTTGAGACAGTCACCTTCTTCGGAGGTTTGGTTGCATTCTTCTTGGTCACGCTGTGGTTGGGTGCAAAGGCTGCCAATCGAGCCTATAGCCTTGAACCGACGACCTTCATAGCGTCGACTGCTAAGCGAGATGGTAACTTCTACAAAACCGTGAAATATCTCGGGGGCGGCGGATCCTTCGGCACGCTCTTGGTAGCGGTCTTCAAGAATTATGGTCGGAGGCTTGAGAATCTGTCAAGGATCGCCTACATCGTTGGTCTGATTGCGTTGGTGAACATTTTCTTCGGCGGCGGAGGAGGTGGTCAGGATTTAGAAGGTGCGCTTGTAATGGGCTTTTTCTTGTTTCCCATTCTTGCGGTGTTTGTAGTCGGTCAAGTGACAGAAGGAGAAAAAGAGAACTTTTTCGTATACAAAAAGACTCCTTCGGGTGTGGGTAGAATTGTCAAAGCAAAGTTGTTGCAAGGCTGGCTGGTGGCGATTCCAATTGGTGTGGTGATTTCGGCTGTTTCGATGATTCTGATTCCCCAGATTATGTTCGGTTCCTTGTTGGTTTACACGAGTCTCATAGCACTAGTTGTTGCAGGGAACACAGCTTTGGCTCTTGGGCTTTCGCTCCTGAACCCAGTGTTCTCGGAGAGCGCTCGTGCGCAGATGGGTGGGCTGATGGTGAACGCACAAGTAGGCATATTTGTTTCGATTGGAATTTTCATTGGTTCCATGGTCATTCTACGTCTAGAGTTCATTCACACGTTGATTTTGTACACTGTAGTGGTTTGGCTACTGGGAGTTGTATCTCTCTACCTCGGAAAAAGAAAACTCAACAGAATCGAGTAGCTGCATCAAAGTACGTGAGAACAGGTCCGGTTTGACACTTGGGAAAAGCCAATTGCGGGGTCTACTGGACGTATGATACAATGTAGGGATCTCTGACTCTCAGACGCTTTTGCCGGGGATCACGTGTATCGATCAATCGATTAACTCAGCAATTGCTTGAATTAGAACTCATTTCGTGTAATCTCAATTGCGCACTGATACCTTTGGGCTCGGAAAGAGATTGAGAGGTCGCCTGCAATTTTCGGAGATGATCTAGCTGTTGTCGAATCTTCTCTCCGTCTTGTGCGGGTATCTCTAGTACTTTCGGAGTATCACGAAATCTCGGGTCTCTCATGAGAGCATGGAAAAATTGCAGTCCTAGTTTTCCTTTGCCTATGAGTGCATGACGGTCAACTCGCGAACCCAATTCCGTCTTGGAATCGTTTAGATGAATCGCTCTCAGCTTGTCTAGTCCTACGATGGAGTCAAATTCCTTCCAGATTTTCTCGTATCCGCGGTAGCCGCGAACTTCATATCCAGCGGCGAAGACATGGCACGTGTCGAAACAAACACCTACCGACTCTTTGTTCCTGACGTTCTCTAGAATGTAAGCAATCTCTTCGAACCGAGAGCCTATGGCCGTTCCTTGTCCGGCCGTGGTCTCTAAAAGAATCGTTGCTTTCGCATCATTGACATTTTCTAAAACGCTGTTTAAGGTTCCGACGATCCTCTTGATTGCTGCAGTTTTGTTTAGGTTGCGATAATATCCGGGATGTAAGACCAAGAATTCAATTCCCAGTGTCCTAGCTCGAGCCAGTTCAGCAGACAGACGATCTTTCGATTTCTGCCATGTATCACTCGTCGGTGAGGCTAAGTTAACCAACAGGGGAACGTGTGCGATCACCTGCTTAACTTGGCTTTTTCGCCAGGCTGATCTAAAGCCGGAAATCTCCTCAGGCAACAGATCGGTTACGCGCCATCTACGTGATAAGGTGATATAGGTCTGTGCACACTCGCAGTGCCATTCGTCCGCATAACGGAATAATGTTGCCAGTCCTCCTCGTCCAGGATGGGCGGGCACATTTGACCCAAGCATATCAATGACCTTTAACTTGACAGAAGATCTACTTTCGTCTTAAAGTGTTCCCAGCCTCTAGGCTCTATCTCTGTTTTGATGCCTTTTGCTTTGAGAAAGAGTTTCCTTTCTTTAGTGACGAAGCCGATTTTGATTAGTGAGGCTGCACTTCTTGCGGTCTTCCATAATTCAGGTTTGACCGTGACAACGAGTTCGTATTCTTCCCCGCCGTAAAGAGATAATTCAACAGGATCTAAACCGTGGGTTTCCGCGAATTTTCGTGTCTCAGATGCAACTGGAAGGTTGGTTATGATAAAGCCCACTTCGCTGGCTTTTGAGATTTCGTGTAGGCTCCACGCGAGTCCATCGCTCGAATCAATAGACGCTGTTGCAGCACCGACTTGAGCGAGTGCCAGACCTTCTTTTAGTCGAGCACGAGGCATCAAAACTGCGTCTACAAGGGTATTCTTCAACTTGGGTGACACTGAAAGGTGGTGAAGCAAGATTTTCA
>CP070828.1:608628-614396 GCA_020344715.1 Candidatus Bathyarchaeota archaeon
GCCATTTCGCATCCCAGTCATTCAATATTCGATTGGTCCTTATTTATAACTTGCCATAATCACAAAATCTACATCTAAGAATGACCCAAAACAACTATTCAACACGTTCTTTTGGAAGATTCATTTCGACAAAGCCAAGATTGGTCCAGACGTCTTATATTACATAAGACTTAAATTCTAAACCTACAGATGTCCATAAGCAATCAAGCTTTTGAGGTAGTAGAAATGAAGAAGGTCAAGAATTCGAGAAAAGCAGTTTCGACAACTATGGCAATCGTGGCGATAGTTATAATAGTAATTGTAGTCATCGCTGGAATCTATGCCTACCAAACATACCTTGCACCTCCTAGAAAAGAGCTGATTATGGGAACGACAGACTCCGTGGAATCTGCCATCGATCCGTCTCGAGCCTGGGACTTCTTTGGATGGGAGATAATCCAAAACACAGGTTGCACCTTGGTGGAGATTAAACCTGGCTCATCGGCTACAGCGGAAGACTTTGAGCCGGCGTTGGCGACCGATTGGACGTTAAGTGCAGACAAGATAACCTGGACCTTTACCCTGAGAGAAGGCGTCGAGTTTGCGGATGGAACAGAATTCAATGCAAGTCATGTGAAATACAGTTTCGATAGGGCGATGGGAATTAACCATCCTGAAGGCATGCCACTCGGCAGTGAGTTCGACACTATCATAGATAGCGTGGAAGTCGTAAGCAAATACGTGGTTGAGTTTAATCTGGTGCAACCCTTCGGCCCATTCCTAGCGTTATTGTCATGCCAAGCATGTGCTATAGTTAATCCTGAGTACGCCGGAGGCTGGAAAACAGACTGGAGCGAGGACGACGTCGTTTACTACGAGGAGGGCGACGTGCGCGCAAGCCACACAATGGATCTCGGCCCATACAATTTAGTAGATTGGACACGAGTGGCTGGAAAGGATAACGAAATGAGACTGGAAGCAAACCCCAACTACTGGAATAGGGATGCGGATGGGGGATTACCGAAAACGGAAGTCGTCATAATCAAGTTTTACGCTGACGCTACAGCACTCCGACTAGCCATCGAAGCTGGCGACATTGACGTGGCGTTCAGACATATCAGTGCAACGGACATCGAAGATCTCCAGGATGATCCGGATGTGAAGGTATGGGAGGGCGTGGGAGCAGCCATTCAGTACATGATCTTCCAAGAAGATCCGGTGGGTACTTTACCTCAGCTTAACAACGCGAAGATTAGAAGAGCCCTGACAGCCTGTTTAAACAGGTCAGAAGTATGCAGTACGGTGTTCCTCAACCAAATGTCTCCTCTGTACAGCATCTTACCTGACGGAATGTTGGGGCACACCGAAGCCTTCGCGGAGCTTGGAGACGCTAACCTTACCTATGCTATTAGCGAGCTTGCCGATCTGGGCTACAGCGAGACGAACAAACTGGAAATCGAGCTATATTACGAATCCAGTGGGCACTATCCTTCAAGCGCTGAACAGGCTGCCGTCTACAAGTCGCAGTTTGAAGCGAGTGGAGTAGTCGATGTAACCCTCAAGTCTCTTGACTGGCCAAGCTACAGGGAAGCTAGATCAGAAGGAACCATGCACATCTATCTATACGGCTGGTACCCCGACTACATCGACCCTGACAACTATGCCTTCCTCTACTATGCCGTCTGGCTCAACCACCACTACATCGAGAATGGCGAACACTACGCTGAGATGAAGGCCGCATATGACGATGCACGTGCCTCGTCGGTCGAGTCTGAGAGAATAGATCTTTACGCCGAGATTGATGATTACGCTGTCATGGATTGCCCAGTGGTTCCAATATGGCAAGGGGCTGCTTGGGCCGTAACAAAGCCCAACATCAAAGGCGTGTACCTCGACATAACGCAAACTTGGCGAATTTGGCTACTATACGAAGAATCGTAACCCTTATTTCTACCTCCCTTCTCTTTTTTTCATAAATCTTAGCTCATGTTATGGTAAAGGTGGTGAGTTGTGGATCTTCGCTCGTACATTGTCGCCAGAGTATTACTTATGATACCGATGATTTTCTTGTTGCTCTCGATAGTTTTCCTGATTGTTCGAGTTGTGCCCGGTGACCCGGTCTTGCTCCATTTTGAAAAGAAAGCCAGCGAAGAGGCTATGGCCGAGATGAGGCGCGAATTGAGACTGGATCAACCCTTGCACGTTCAGTACTTCGAATATTTGGCAGGCCTCCTACGCGGAGACCTGGGGAAGTCGATGGCGCCGGGACGTGACTCGATTTCCCAGCACATCTTCTCCGCCTTTCCGGCGACACTTGAGCTTGCTCTATTCTCCATATTGATAGCGGTAGGGATCGGGATACTTCTTGGTGTAAGGGCGTCTACGTCATACAATTCTGTCCAAGATCACGTGATAAGGGTCTTCGGAACAGTCATATACGCTATTCCAGTCTTCTTTCTGGGCATGATCCTTCTGCTGGTTTTCAGTATATACCTTAAATGGTTTCCCGCAGGAGGACGCATCAAACCACTCATGGAGCCTGAGGGCTTGACCTTCTACTTCAGCAAGCCTGCGGGAGGTTTCGTTCAAGTTTTCACGTGGTCCTTTCCCGTGGGTCTCATATCTTGGGCTATATCCTTGGTTGCGTTAAAGAGAAAAGCCATCAAGTTTTGGCCAAAGGGCCTACTGATTTCTCTCCTAGTCCTCTCAGCAGGTTGGATCGTTTACGCATATTTCGCGTGGCATCTCATGTTCCGTGGGGGTCTACATATAACGGGCTTGTACACGATCGACAGTCTCCTTGATGGAAATGTCGTGAAATTTGTGGAGGCAGTGAGGTATCTTTTCCTACCTTCCTTGACTCTTGGGCTGATGCTTTCCGGCGTCTTCATTAGACTGACTAGGAGCAATATGCTCGAAACTTTGCGCCTTGACTTCGTTACCGCAGCCAGGGCGAGAGGGTTAAAAGAATCATCTGTGGTCTATGGGTACGCACTCAGAAACGCCTTTCTGCCCATACTTACCATGATGGGTCTTCAATTCGCTATGCTTCTCGGGGGAGCCATTCTCACGGAGACCACTTTTTCTTGGCCTGGATTAGGAAGATATCTCGTTGATAGAATCAGTTTTAGGGATTACACGGCTATTCAAGGAGCTGTGATCTTCTTCGGCATCCTCGTTGCTGTCGTAAACCTCGTCGTAGATATTCTGTACGCTTACCTTGACCCAAGGATACGATTCTAGGAGGAACTAAATTGCCCAAGTTAGAGATCAAACGATCTTTCCTTGCTCGCTTCATTCCAGGCCTAGCGTCGCTAACCAAGAGAGGCTCAGCAGGATGGATGACGATTATCGGGTCAGGAATTGTGTTGTCAATGGTTCTAATGACGGTGCTTGGTCCTTGGTTCTCACCATATGATCCCACAGCCATAAATGTTAGCCCACCCCCAAATCCCAGTCCACCGAGCGGAGATTTTCCTCTAGGTACGAACCTTCTGGGCCAAGATATGCTAAGTCGAATATTGTGTGGCGGGAGTGTCATGATTCAGGTAGCACTTCTCTCAGTGCTTTTCTGCTTCATTATAGGCGTACCTGTTGGTCTCCTTGCGTCGTATGCTGGTGGCATGATTGACAGAATATCCACTCTGGTGATGGACAGCTTCTATGCTTTTCCGGGCTTGGTCCTCGCTATCGCTATAGCCGCTATGATGGGAAGAGGAGTAGTCAACATGGCTCTCTCGATAGCAGTTGTCTACGTTCCATCCTACTTCAGAATGGTGCGAAGTCAAGTTCTAACCATAAAGGAATTGCCCTATACAGAAGCTGCCCGTGCAACAGGCGCGAAAGGACAAACGGTGCTTCTTCGCTACATTCTGCCAAACGTGGTTCCCTCAATAGTGGTTGTAGCCACGGTTAACTTTGCTGATGCAATTTTGACAGCCGCAGGATTAACCTTTGTGGGTCTGGGAGTTGGAATAGATGTTCCAGATTGGGGATGGGACTTGACACAAGGAAGGCAACTTCTTCCAAGCGGTTCATGGTGGGTCATAACCTTCCCCGGTATCATGATTCTTCTTCTTGCGTTGGGATTCACCCTAGTCGGAGAAGGACTGAGCGAATTGCTGACTCCAAGACTTGAACGATGATGTGATCTCGTTGCCCTTGCTAGAAGTTGACTCATTGACCGTAGATTACCGGACTAGAGACGGAGACATTCGAGCAGTCAACAATCTATCATTCGCTTTGGAGAAGGGTGAAACCCTAGGCCTGGTTGGTGAATCTGGTTCTGGAAAATCCACTCTCGGACTTTCGATAATTCAGCTTGTACCTGTTCCAGGCGTAATTGTAAACGGCCACGTACGGATTGATGGAGTAGACGTCGTGCGTCTGTCAGATGAGGAAATGCGCGCCATCAGAGGAAAAAACGTCGGGTTTGTATTTCAAGACCCTATGACTTCCTTAAATCCAGTTAAGAAAGTTGGAGCACACTTTATTGAACTAATACGCACACATGAACCCAATGTGACCGAAGCAGAAGCCCTGGAACGCGCCCAGAAAACCCTCAACGACGTAGGGATACTACCTGAACGTATCAACGACTATCCCCACCAGTTTAGCGGTGGAATGCGACAACGGATCATGATAGCCTTGGCAATCGCTCTCAACCCTGGCGTAGTAATCGCCGACGAGCCTACGACTGCCCTCGACGTCATCGTTCAAGCAAAAATACTAGACCTTCTGAAAAACCTACGTGACACATATGGAATGGCCCTTATTCTCATAACCCACGACTTGAGCATCGTGTTGGAGAGATGTGACAAAATCATTGTGATGTATGCGGGGAATCTAGTGGAATATGCCACGGGCACAGAGTTGCACAGCCACCCACGGCATCCCTACACACAAGGACTTCTTCAAAGCATACCCAACATCGAGTTGGCCGAGCAGAAATTGGAGGCGATCCCTGGTTCTCCCCCGAACTTGCTTAACCCCCCAAAAGGCTGTCGGTTCTGGCTTCGCTGCTCCGAAGCAGGTGAAAATTGTGAAACAGAAGAACCTCCGATTGTGGAGGTTAGCCCTGGGCACTTCGTCAGATGTTTCAAGGAGGCTGACAAATCTGAGCGCAATCGTAAACGTTGAAGACTTGAAAAAGTATTTCCCAATTCAAAAGAGCTTCGTTGAAAGGCTTTTCACCCGGACAAGGGAGTTTGTCAAAGCAGTTGACGACATAGATTTCTCAGTGAAGAGAGGCGAAGTGTTTTCGCTGGCGGGTGAAAGCGGTTGTGGAAAAACCACGACGGGAAAACTTCTCGTACGGCTTCTTGAACCCACTGAAGGAGAAATATCCTTTGACGGTGAAGATATTACAAACCTCAAAGGCGAAGCACTCAGATTGCTCAGGAGAAAAATGCAGATCATATTTCAAGATCCCTACGCGTCGCTCAACCCCAGAATGAGAATAGGAAACGCTGTAGGTCATCCACTCGAAATCCATCATTTAGCCAAGGGCGCAGAAAAAAGAAGAAGAGTTTTGGAACTGCTGGAGAAGGTAGGCTTATCCCCGGCAGAGCAATTTGTCAACCTCTATCCGCATCAACTGAGTGGCGGACAACGGCAACGAGCAGCGCTGTCCAGATCGATCATAACCGATCCGGAGTTCGTGGTGGCGGATGAACCTGTTTCTATGATCGACGTGTCCCTGAGAACAACGCTCATCGATCTCATGTTGGATCTGCAGAAAGAACTGGGATTGACCTACCTCTTCATCACCCATGACCTAGCTGTTGCCA
>CP070828.1:614496-617933 GCA_020344715.1 Candidatus Bathyarchaeota archaeon
ACTACTAGCTGAATACTGTCTTGCTATGTTGAGTAGCCCCCAGTAGTTCTTTTCATTATAGAAGTCGATCAATCCTTCAGTTATTCTAGAGGTAGTCCAAATAACGGCAAGCGTCATGTTAAATGAATTAAAAGCAAGAAACAATGTTATGGCAAGTGCAATTATGGTTCCATGTTCTATGAGCGCTAACACGGTGCCTATTTTGAATTTTTTTGGATCTTTGTTTATCTCTTGTAGTTTAGTGTCCGAGTCCAAATCGCTTATTACTGAATAGCCAAATCTCTCACTTGTAATGAGTGTAATTATAATAAACAGAAAGAGAAAACCCGATAAGATCATTTCAATCATTTTTTGATCCCTTTTTAGAAAAGAATGGAATGTTCAACCTTTGTTTTCACTCAAAATATATGTTTTGTGTGTTTGGGTTTGGGGTTAAAATTTAATCCAACCAACCACCCAACTGAATGCTTAAATGAATTAAACATGCCAGTTTCATACAAGGGAAGGTGGTAGATGAAGCACGAACAGATAGTCGAACAACTACTTGTAAAGGCGGGAAGTGACTCCAATACTCTTGGCTTCCTTGTCTTTGGATCCGTAGCTTCAGGAACCCACCATGAAAAATCGGACATCGATACAATGACAATCTTGCGAAATCATAAGCCATCCTCGGGTATAGAAAAGGTGATGATTGATGGCATAAAGGTAGGGAACATATTTTTCACTCATGAAATCCTAACCCGTAGCGTAAACACAGTTCCATACTTACTACACCCTTTGGGAAATGCAAAGCTTCTCTTTGATCGTGAGAACACCATCAAGCCTCTACTCAAAGAGATCACCAGCTATTTCGATGAAAATCCTGAAATCGAGAATGAGTGGAGTAGATACTACAAACAGCTCAAAGAGGAGAAAGCGCAATTTGGACATGAAAAAACAACAATTATTGATGTTTGGAACGAGCTTGAAAAACGCTATTCAGAAGGAAAAATCAAACGCCCATTCTTTAACTCTTTCTATTTGACTAACTCACTCATATTCTCATTATTGAAGAGATTTCTGTGACCATTTTCTCACTGCATTACTACTTCTTGTGTGTCTGGTATTGGGGATCTAATTTCAGTTCCTAGCATTTGCAAATGTTGCTGACTTTCAGAGAAATCAAACTGGAGTCCTCATTTTTGGAACAATGAGTTGATCCAACATGGTTGTCATACCTCAGAGAACATCGGACGGTTGGCTCTTCGACCTTGATGATAGAAGATTTCTCCTCAAATCTTTAATGCAACTTGAAATGCAATACATGATTTTTGGGAAGAATTAAGGCTTTGAAAAATATTAGCGCTACTAAAACGGTAGCCTCAACATTCGGTGTTCTTGTGGGACTTGCAGGTATAGAACATGGTTTCTTTGAAATGCTTCAAGGTAATGTTGCGCCAAGTGACATCATGATAGATGCAATTGGTCCAGAGCAGAAGTTTTGGGAGTATGCAACTGAACCTGCTTTGACAATTATTCCCAATTTTTTAGCAACAGGAATACTTGCAGTAATCTTCGGTCTCTTAGTTACAATATGGGCTTATGCATTTATTGATAGGAAATATGGCGCTAGAATCCTATTGCTTCTCTCAATCATACTATGGCTGGTTGGAGGAGGCTTTGCACCAATTCTCATGTCAATATTTGCCTTTGCTGCAGCGACAAGAATAAATGAGCCGTTAAAATGGTGGCGTGCACATCTCCCGGATAACTTACGAGGCTTCCTTGCCAAGTTATGGCCGGGGTCTATAATCGCCTACGTTTTTGTGTTCGTATTGGGCGTGGAAATCGCAATTTTCGGGTATCCTTTATTGTGGTTCTTTGATGCAAATGTCACGTATACCATTCAATGGACTTCGGCTTTGATCATGGTTGTGTTATGGCCAGTTTCTATCATTACAGCGTTTGCATATGACATTCAGAAATAGACCGATTCACATCTGAACGTAACGGAGGAATTATCTCGTCTAGGATTTCATGGGTAGGCTGAAGGTGTTTTTTAAATACGCAGAAATGGAAGTATGGACACTTTCCTAAAACTGCTAAGCCTACCTATCATGTCTCTGAGTGCAATCATAATTCAGACCTCTTTCTGAAGATGCATTCACCCTCTTTCTTTCCAGTGAGACTGCTGAGATTTTAACCTCTGATCAATGGAGACTAAGCCTCTTCATCTTCCCAGATGAGGAATGTGCGTCTCCCTGAGACCTCGAATCCTAAAGATTTGTATAAGTTAAGAGCGGGTTTGTTGTCAACGTGAACTCTCAGGTGCGCCTGCTTGCAGCCAGCACCTTTAAGCTGCTGGAGTCCGAACAGCATTATTTTTTTTCCGTGGCCTTGGCCTCGGCTTGAAGGCTCAACTCCGACGTTACTGATTCGTCCTGCTCCTGGACTGAAATTTAGGATGCCGATTTCATGCTTGTTTACGTTGGCGAAATAGAATTTCTCCATCGAATAATACATATCCAGAAGATTCTCAGGGAAATCACCGAGTTGCTTGAGTATCCTTTCCATGACGACGTCGGCGGACCCTGACAGGAACTTCCTTGCCAACTCGATCCACTTGGCCATCTCCTCTCTCTGCACCAGTCTCAGTTCAATGTCCTCAGACGCGTCGAACTCTCGGCCCAGCTGAAGTGTCATCGTAAAGGTGTCGGCTAGAACTCTGAAATCCACTCCCAGGAAGCTGTCAATCGCATTTTTCTCCTTTGAGGCGAGCTCAATGGTGGCGATTTGCGCGTCGTTTTCAAGCGCCAACTTCAATGATTGAGACGCGAAATCCTTCAAAACTCTGGGATTCCAGTCATTCTGAATCAGGTCTATCACCGCAACCTGAGTTCCAATCGGAGCTAACATCTGCAGGGGCTCCTTTCCCGCAGTTACTATGCCTATCGGATTTGAGCCTTCAGCGAATATCCAGAAAGGCAGCTTCATCAACTCAGCCATTTTGGTGAACCTTGAAACTTGGGGCAAGAGAGGCTTGGCGTCGGCATCAGTGTGAGAATAGACCTTCAGCATAGAATCTCCTCATCCCGAGATTGGAGAGTGCTTATTTAAGATTTTACCCAACCAACGCGTGCGTGCTTGTTCTTCTGAAAATAAGGTTTCTGATTCCAGCTCTGATTTTTGTGGGTCTCCTGTCGGTTTTTGGTCAGGTTCAACTCCTCAAAACAACATTATTTCATGGTTCAGAAGTAGTAGTCCCTAAGGGTCATAGGACTACTACTGCTACGCTAGTTTTGCACGTTGTTGTTTTTTCCCTACGGTTTTTCACAACAACACGCAGACGACCGAAGCTTGTTCTGTTGCGATTTTTCTATCATCAACCCTATGGTCGAGGCAAACCTGCTTACTTTCGGGAATTCACCACAAAGAAGGCTGCGACGTGCCGGTCTCTG
>CP070828.1:618033-624039 GCA_020344715.1 Candidatus Bathyarchaeota archaeon
AAGCCATAATGGGAGCATTGGAACGCCCCCTCTCCGTTGTTCTTTGTAGGCTTTCTCTAGCAGGGCATAGACACATCTTTCGATTGCTCCGCTGGGACTACAATGCAGAATCAGTGGATGTTTTCTCTCTCCCTTTTCGTCAGTGTAGGTGATGTCGTATCTCTCCGCATTCTCTATGTCTAATTGGTCTGTGGATAGGGCTGAAGCTTTGTCGAAGTTGTCCAAGAAGTTGAATTCCCATTTCAGTATGAAGTAGAAGAATTGTTCATTCCACATTTCAACAAGTACGGGTTTGTTCAGTCTCTTGACGAGTGAAATGACCAGATCTTTGATTTTCTCGTAGAAGTCTTTCGTGAATCTTATGGCTAGCTCGTAATCTTTTGTGCCAAATCCTAGGTCTTCCATTATTTCTGTGCACAGGTCGAATCTTCTAGGAATTTCATCTTTCGCTTGCTCGAGGTCCGCGCACAATGCATGACAGTCTGGCATAGTAAACGCTCGAAGACGACGAAGCCCAACGAGCTCGCCGCTCTTTTCCCGCCTGAAACTGTATCTAGTCAATTCATAGATTCGCAGCGGAAGCTGTCTGTATGAGACTTGGGCGTCATGCACCATCAGGAACTGTCCAAAACAAGCGCTAAACCTCAAGAAAAGATCTTTGTCTTCTGACTTCACAGTGTATTGCCTAGCTGGAAACCTGTCTAAATAGCTGGCAAGACTTGGGTGCTCAAAATCATACATGACAGGCGTTTCAACTTCCATAGCTCCATATTCCACAGTCTTCTGCGTGACGTATCGTTCAAGCAAAGCTTTAACTAGACGGCCTTTTGGAGGCCATCTGAAATTGCCGGGGTCACTGCCTTGTTCATAGTCGGCGATTCCCAGTTTTTTCATTAGTTTGACATGGGGCGGAATCTGTTGAACTGCACGGATTTTTGAGATTTCGTGTTTCGCAAGCTTTTTGAGCGCTTCATGATTTGCGAAGTCAAAATCTTCTACTGGGGTCATTTTGCCGGTGGGTTGAAGTATGAACCATTCTGACTTCAGTTTTTCTTCAGCCTTTACTGCCCTTGAAACTCTGTCTTTGTCTTTCTCTTCTGCTGAGGATATGATATGAAGTTGTTCGGCGAGTGGGTGGCCTTTGATGGAGAGCGAGAATTGCTTGCACCACCCAAAAGGAGTGCGATAGGTTTCTATTCCAGAATCCCTAGCGCGTTTTTCCATGGCTTTCAAAACGCCAAGGGCTTTGCGTGGTTTAGCTAGGTTACTACTCAGATGAGCGTATGGATAGATTAAAACACGGTTAACTTTCAGTTTTTGCAGCGAATTCTTGATTTCAGCTATCGCGTTTTCAGCAACAGACTCGTTGTCTTCTTCTTCGACGCTGGTGAACAGAACAACGATTTCTTCCAGTCGTTGTGGTTTTTTCTCCGCCTTTTCAACGATGGCTGCTTCCTTCTTCACTGGTTTGTATTCTATGAAGTTGGAGTGTAGCTGAAGTATCCTCATGTTCAATCATCTATCCGATTGCTGGGCACGCGATAGACACGCGATCCATTGATAAAAAGAGTTTTCCTCAGATTAGTGTTGTGCTAGATTCGGAAGGTCATCGTGTTCCATGTCTCCACTTCTCTAACATTCGCTCTTTTTTCGTGCCTCTCTTGTACTCTTTGTAGTGTTCCTTGCATAGATAGGCTCGTCTTACTTCGCCTACTTCGAGCCCGGCACCGGTCACCTTCCCAGCGGGCAGCGAACGAACTGCATCTTTCTCGCATCCAGTCACGGTGCATTTGGCACCCTTCGCAACTCGTCCCAAGTCTGACCCCTCAAACTGCACATATTACAGGCTGAGTTGTTTAAGTCCTTTTTCATAAATCTTCCGTGCTCTTCTATAGACCTCCTTCTTTCTTCCAAACGCGGCTGGTCCAATGTCTTCAACCACAAAGGATGATGCAGCAGAGCCAACACATGCACACCATCCGGGTTCTTTTCCCCGCAAATATTCCGCCAGGAAAGCACCAACGAAAACGTCACCAGCGCCGGTTGGGTCTCGAAAGACTCGAGGTTCGCACGCTGGCACGTGATAGAACTCATTGTCCATCAGCAGAGTTGTTCCCTTCATGCCTTGTGTAACCATCACAATTTTCGGTCCGTGATCTCGGATTTCACGCATGGCCAACGGCAGCTTCCTCGCTCGTGCTACCATTCCGATTTCGCGGCTTGACGATTTGTATACGTTAATATGGCTAAGCGCTTGGTTGGCTTTCCACCGCTGCAGCCGCGTGTTTCCATTCTTGTCAAAAGTCCGTACAAACCCTTGAGGGTCAAGAGACACGATTTCTGTGAGTCTTTGAAGTTTGGCGATGGCTGGGTATTGAACTTCGCTTGCAATCGAAGCTACGTGAACAGCTTTGGTTTGCAGCGAGTCCGGTATGTCTTGCGGTGAGATATTTGGGGCACGGTTTTCCAGTTGAAGTCTCGGCTGATCCTTCGTATACGTTAGAGTAAATCTTGTTGTGGCTGCGTCTTTGACTTGTTTTAGTCCAGAAAGGTCAACGTCATTGGCTTTTAACCACTCTAAATATTCGCTTTTGAAATCTCCTCCTACCTTGGAGATTATCGAAACCTTGGCGCCAAGTTTGGCCGCTGCAATCGAAGTATACGTTGGCGGTCCGCCGAGAGTGCGCAGGGGCGAGGCGATTTTTGGCAGAATGATGGAGTCTATCGCTAGGTGTCCAACTGTTACCAGGTCGAACATGACAGTTCCCAGCTCATAGGATTCTCTGTTTACGCTCAGTAATAGTTAATGGAGACCTAGAATGTTAAAACTAGCGTAACTGCGCTCCGAGAAGATCTACAGAAGTGGTTATAAACATGCTTTACGTTCATTATGCTGGAGTCGGTGAGCTGTGCCGGTAAAAAGGAAAAGTCGCGGAAGGTCCAAGGGAGGCAAGGGCAAGGGTTCGCAGGTGCAATGTTGTCAATGCGGAGAATTGGTTCCTAGAGACAAAGCCAAGAAGGTTTCTCGTCGAGTCACATTGATTGAGCCAATCCTAGCTCGAGAACTCCGCCAGAAAGGTGCCTACATTCCCGCGCGTGTGGACACTCGATATTACTGTGTTTCCTGTGCGGTTCACCGAGGGGTAGTCAAGGTTCGCGCAAGGAATGACCGCAGAGTGCGCACACGACGTGGCGGCCGTCGCCGTTAAACTACTCCTATTTTCGGTTCTTTTTGAGAGGCTTTTCGGAAATAAATAGCACGTTGAAGCACAGTTAGATTGGTTAGCACCGCCAAGAGCACTATGCCCCATTGTAGTGCCTCGTTCCACGCTAAGGTAAGAAAGCTTGCGATTATGATTATTATGATGCGTTCGGCTCGTTCCATCAATCCCACGGTTTCCATTTTCACTCCTGCCGCTTCTGCTCTGGCTCTGCAGTAGCTTACCAATAAAGAGCCTGTTAACGCCAAAAGCCCCCAGCTGATTTGACTTAATCCTCCGAGAATTATGCCTGCAAAAACCATCGCATCAGTGTAGCGGTCCAGCAAAGAGTCCAAGAAACCGCCGAATGTCGAAGTTGCACTAAAATGTCTTGCAAGAACACCATCCAAAGCGTCACAGAAACCAGAAACGAGGAGAAAAAGCGGCGCTAGAATCAGGAAAAGAGTTGGTTGAACCTTCCACTGCCAGTAGCTAATCGTGGAAAGCAGGGCGAAAATAATTCCCACTCCACTGACCTTGTTGGGAGTTAGCCCTAGGCTATGGGCGATTCTAGCTTCTCCAACCAGCCACAATTGAACTTGTTCTTTCAGTTTGGTGAGCAATCTTTTCCGCCACAATTGAATTACGTATTATGGTAATCTTTATTTAAACACCACATCTGAACAATTGACCAGAAGGATGTGTAATATGATTGAAGTTTCGCCCATAAGAATTGGTGAAAAGACCGCAGTCGGCCTTAGAGTGGAATTGCCTGATTCACCACCCTTGGTGATGATAGTTGGACAAACTGGCTTTGTTGGATGCGGCTTCATAAACGTTGAAGCAGCTGAGAAACTCCATGTAGCCGCAGCCACGGTGAAGGGCGTACAGAGTTTCGACGACGTTCTCAACGCAGAAGTGAAAGCGGTCACTTCAAAAGCCCGGGAAAAAGGTGTCAGGGTTGGAATTAGTGGGAGAGACGCTCTGAATCATCTCTAATATTACCGTTTCCAAAGATTTTTGCTGAGTAGAGTTTTGTGGCTCCTGATGAGTTTTCAACGTCTAGTCGTTGGATTGTCATCTTCCAACGTGCTCTTGGGACTCGGTTGCTTCTTTTTTCGAACTAACATTATGACTAGGACTGCTGTGACCGCAGCGGTGGGTAGTGCAACTAGAAGAGGCCAGTGCTCATTCCAATTTGGAGTACGTGTGATTGATTTCTCTGAGTAAGGAATCGCTAAGCCCCAGTTTGAAGGTTGGCAGCTCCAAAGGTCACCCAGTAAATCCTTTGACAGTGAAGCATTTGCTCCACTTGTTCTACCCTCGGGCTGTCTTGAAGAAATAGGCCAAGGATCGTGGATGTAGATTGTATCGGTGTGATAGCCGATCACAAGGACATAATGTTGATATTCGTGGGTGTTGTCAAAGTAGATGAGAATGATGATCAGGTATCCCTTGGAGCTAATGATCTTTAGTTCGTTAAAATTCAATTCGCGCTCATAAACGCGTGTAAATCCTCGGTTGTCGAAAGCTTTTCTCATCTTCTCGGTATGGGTTACCCCTGCTTTGGCATCGGTTTCCACTTCTGTTGCGAGCTCATCTTGCGTGGGACAAGTGTCAAGGAGGTAGCCAAGCGCCATTTGAACTGTTGCAGGTCCACAATAGTAGCTTGTTTCTTGAGCATGGTACGTCACGGGGATGAAGTTTGAAAGCGGAATTCCACTAGCGGGATATGGCATCATCTTCAAGATAAGCAGAGAGCTGAAAGCTATGATGAGTGAGGAGATGATTTTGCGGTGTGTCACAAGGCACCATTCTACGTCAGATTGAGATGTGGCTTATTAGTCTTTGATGAATCTCGGATTCGTCGTGAGAACAAATCTTATACGTCTTGAAACGCACGTGTTGATGACTTCGAATGTGTCGAGTCGTGAAAATGAAATCTCTACTTGCTGGAGTCTTTGTCTGTGCAAGTATCTCATTTATGCTCATATTTTCATCAGGAGCATCACCTGAGTTCTTTGTAGGTATGTATGCAAGATACCAGTTTGCAGGGGAAATCACGCTGAATGGACAAGCTGTTTACACGCTTCTTTCATTTAGCAATCAGACCGTGCTTGATGTGAAGAAAAACACGGCTGAAATCGAAACCGAGATGTTGATTACTTATACGGCGGGTCTTGTGCCTGATGCAGTCTTAGAAACGTATAATCCATTTCCGAATTCCAGCTACAAAACAACGATGCAGCTTAACCTCAGCCAATCTTACTGGGGGTACTATCTTAACGACACGGCTGACGACCTGCTGAGGTATAGCGTTGGTGAGAAAACTGTCGAAAGCGACATGGGCGTGATACAGTGTAACCACCTTCAGCTGCGCCGTTCACGGCAAGAGTGGAGTGCTTTTTATGATAAGCATTCGGGGATCGTCATTAGACTTCAGGAAACATTCTGGGTCGATGATTATGAGATCACATACAGCTCGAATATAGTTGATACAAACGCGCATCTGAGCGTCGCAGCTGATCAGATCTCGGATTCCTCTCCATTTCTTGTATTCGCAGCAGTGGTTGCAATCATCGCTTTTCTTGCCTTCTTCGCATTTAAGCAGCGTAGAAAGCCTGACCTCAATGCGGAAAAAGAGCGATAGCAACTTACTTAAGATCTGAAATTGTCGTGCAAAAGCAAAGCGTTCTCAAGGAAAACTCTTAAATAGTTTTTCTTAGACTTGATGAAGAAGTGGTTAGCATGGGTGACTATGTTCCACGGCGTTGATTTCTTCTTCGAGATTCACACCAAATCGACT
>CP070828.1:624139-628233 GCA_020344715.1 Candidatus Bathyarchaeota archaeon
AAAATGCGTGCGTGTTGCTTGAAACCCTGCCTTTTCTAGAGCTTCAATTGCTTTGGCTAAGGGTGGAACTGGGAGCCCGAGTTTGTCACAAATCTTGTCCATGACATAGTAAGTGACAGGTGCACCTATCTCATCTTCAACCGTGGACAACAGCTTGAGAATCATCTTTTGGTCGTTCAGCTTCCTTCCCGCAGCTAGCTTCAGCATCGAAGTGCAGAAGTCTCTAGCCCATAATTCACCAATCCACAAGGGTCCTGCTATGCTCACTCTTGATCCGCACACTGGACAGCTATGCTTCACGGTTGGAGTCACTCCCTCGGACGTTTCGCGGTGAAAGCAATTGAAGCAGTGAAGAATGTATCCCATCTTTTGGAGGCTATCGTCAGCTTTTTTTGCACCATAACAAGCGATGGCGTAAGCTCGTGCGTAGTTGTATGTGCTGTGACTGAACACGATTTGAACTCCAATCTCATGTTTGGCTGCCCCTCTCACTAGAGCCCCAGCTAAGAGTCGAACCGCAAGTTCATGGCAGTATTCTGTTCGCAACGGTTTGCCGCCGTATTTGCGAATGCAAGCCTTGTGATGCACTCCGCAAAGAGGAGCCAAGTCTGTGGCAGTTAGCGCCAATAAGCCGCCGTTGCGTACGGCTCGTACAGCAGAATCGAGGTATGGAACCGGAGGGCCAAAGGGGTCAACATCAATGAAGTCGAATCTTCGACGAGGAGCCGCATGGTGAGCCAAGAGCAGATTTGCGTCTTGGTTGAAGACTGAGGCCCGCTTGGTTAGTCTGTTACGGTTAAGGTTAAATTTGGCGAGTTTGGCTGCTTTGGGATTAATATCGTTCATTATGACTTTCCTGATGCCTTCAACCTCTCTTGCAAATCGTATGCTGCGAATTCCGCAACCGGCTAGAGGTTCGCAGACGGAGATTTTTCGTTTGACCATTTTCTGGTAGGCCTGCAAAGCGAGAACAGCAATGTCTCTGTTAGACTCCATGAGAGGATTGTAGAATACGGGCGCTTTGGAAGGAGCATACTCCCATGGGTCTTTAACAAAGGCTTCAAGTTTAGGCACAATCACGCTGACCTTTCCTTCTCTTATCACTTCGGTGGGAAAGTCGAAGCCCATCAGTGCACCTCAGAAGCTTGCTTGCTACTAAATTCGTTAATATCCACCCTTTTATAGTTATGAACAGGGAAGTGAACCAGCTGAAACGCATTTTGTTTATTACTGGGCGTCCTGGAATTGGCAAGACTTCAGTTCTTCTTCGTGCGATTGAAGAGCTAAGAGCGAAGGGCGTTGATATTGGTGGGATGCTAAGCCGAGAAATCCGTGAGCAGGGAGTGCGTGTAGGTTTTGAAATCGTCGACTTCTGCTCTGGACAAAAAGGATGGCTGGCTCATGTAAGTCAGCCAGTTGGACCGAAAATCGGCAAATATCGGGTCAATTTGAACGATCTCAATCATGTAGGCGCTGTTTCCATTCGGAACGCAGCCAAGAACAATCAAATCATTGTTGTGGATGAGGTAGGACCTATGGAGTTGTTCTCTCAAGCTTTCAGAGAAGCGGTGGTCGAGGCTGCGAACAGCGGCAAGCCTTTGCTGGGAACAATTCACTTCAAGGCTCACGATTCTCTGATCAACTTGATTAAAAACAGAGATGACGCAGAAATAATCGAAGTGACTTTTGAGAATCGAGGACGTCTACACAGCGTTCTTGTTGACAAAGTTGTAGAATCTCTAAAAAAGATTACACCTACTAGTAATAGTCAACGTGAGTCAACATGAGAATTGCCGGGGTCGATGATGCGGGACGCGGTTCGGTCATAGGTCCCCTAGTCATTGCAGGAATTCTAATCAAAAAGGAAAACCTGCACCAACTTGTGGCTCTGGGTGTCAAAGACTCAAAACTTCTCTCGCCTCACAAACGGGAACAACTCGCGGAGGAAATACGGAAAACCGTTCTTCAATACCACTTCGTCGCGTTGTCTCCCTCAGAAATTGACGTGGTTGTGGAAACCGGACGGAAACTTCGCAAGCTTAACCATCTGGAAGCCCGCACAATGGCTGAAGTGGTCGCGATGTTGAAGCCTGACATCGCCTATGTGGATGCATCGGACGTTTTGGAGGAGAGATACGGCCAACATATCCGTGAAAATGTTCCTTTCGAAGTGCAAATCGTGTCTGAACACAAGGCAGACGCCAAGTATCCCGTAGTGTCGGCAGCTTCTATCATCGCCAAGGTTGAACGCGACAAAGCGATACAGGAGTTACAAGAGAAATTCGGCGAATTAGGCTCAGGATACATGTCCGACCGAAAAACTGTGGTGTTTCTCGAACAATGGATTAGGCAATTCGGCACGTACCCAGAATTCGTGCGTAAATCGTGGAAACCTGCAAAAAGAATACAAAAGAACGCGGGAACCAAACAAACTACGCTACCTTAACCTAGGGTTTGCGGACGTAGTCATATTTCTTGAACGTAGAATAGGCAATGAAAGCAGCAACCAGAGAAAGACCGCCGATGAGAACGTAGATCACGTGTAGCCCAAAAATGTCTGCGAAGACGCCCGAAATGTAAGGAAAAAATGATCCGAAACTCCATGCAACCGCGAACAGAATTCCATACATGAACGCTCTTGCGCGCAGGCTTGTTACGTTGGCAATGACGGAATAGAAGGAGGGCCAAACACCCAGCATAAAGAAACCGATCATACAGATCACCCCTGACAGAAGGTAAACGTCACGTATGTAAACGGAGACGAGAGACAAGCCCCCGAGCGCGACTACTTCAGCGGTAACCGTGGTCTTTTCACCAAACTTGTCAACTAACGTTCCTCCAACAACGGATCCCACCGTGCCTACGACCATCATCAAAGCAAACACGAAGTTGGCCGATTCAATGCTTAGCCCAAATGATTCATGCAGATGTGTGGTTATGAAGGAAGCAGCAATCTTGTAGGTGGCAGCGACCAAACCCATTACAACGAACACTGGAATTAATGTTCGAACAGTAGCAACTGTAGAGCCATCAGTAGCGGTCGAGTGAAAACTTCTCGTTCTAGGTTTCTTAATGATGAGTGGTACGACCGCAGCGGCGACGATGGCGATTATGCCCCACGAGATGAAAAGCGTGCGCCATCCCAAAGCTGGGGCCAGAAACCCTGATGTTGCAAAAGCCACTGGAACGGCTATATCTCCCGCGGCACTTCCGAGTCCCAGAGCTTTCCCTCTGTTTCCAGACTCAAACGTTCCGGACAAGAGCGCGTAGCCAATCGGATGAAAGGCGCTTCCGCCAATTCCCATCAGACAGCCGAAAGCAAGAATTTGGACATAGCTAGTGGAAAAGCCGATGAGTATAGTTCCAATACCCAGCGTCGTCAAACCGAAGAACAAAAGTCTTATCATGTTCCATCGATCAGCGACATATCCGGTGACAGCCTGCAACGATGTCATCAAGAGGGCGGAAGCAGTAATTGCCGCTCCCGCCGCGGCATAGCTCAAATCGAACTCTTTTATCAAGAGAGGAAGAACTGCGGGGAGGAGAGTCACTGGAACGTCGTTGGCAAAGTGGGCTATGGAAGTGGCAATGGCCACCACCGATCTAGCAGATTGCTTCTTCACTGACTTCTCATTCTCCAAGGGAGCATTCAAACTTTATCGAACTCTTGCGAAACTTAAACGTTCGCGCGCGGAGAACAATAAAACGTCTGCGCATCAACTTGGAGGAATATGAAAACCAAGCACGTTAGCCTATCTCGGCTTCTAGGCTTCTCATCTATTCCGCTTCTACTGCTTGCTTCTGTAAACGAGACAGCGCTCTCATGGCTGCAGCTGAGGCATGTACCAGTGCCTCATAGATGTGCATTGGTTGTTGCACTGCTCCGGCGAGAAAGACACCGTCGATTGATGCTTCGCTAGATGCGAGTTGCGGATGTTTTTCTTGAAAGAAGTCGTCTTCGTCGAGGGTCAGTCCGAGTTTCTCGCTGAGGTTAATTCGAGGTTTTAGTCCCATTTCTAGAACCACGAGATCGGCTGTTATTGAAAGCAGTTTGGATGTGGCTTGATCATACACATCTAGGGTCAAGGAGCCAT
>CP070828.1:628333-630913 GCA_020344715.1 Candidatus Bathyarchaeota archaeon
AGGAATACTCAACCAAGAAGGCATCATCGAAGAGCAACAGAATCAGATTATGCAAATGCTGGACAAGAAACGCTGGAAAGAAGCGCTGTTGACAGTAAACCAATTTGGTGCTTCGCAGCAGTGCATATCCGTGTTGAGGAAGATTTTCGAAATGCGAGGAAAAGCAACAGCTAACATTCTCCTAGAAACAAAGAAAGTGGTTCAGGCGTATGAGAGCGGAGTTGATTCTGTGGAAAATCTGAGACAGATTCTCATGCTTGCAGGAACGCGTAACAGGTTTGAGGCACTCATAGAGCCTGGCTTCGCCCGTGGACTTGAATACTACACCGGAATGATTTTTGAAGCGTATGTCCCTGAATTGAGCTCAGCTTTGTGCGGAGGAGGACGCTACGACAAATTGATTGAACTATATGGCGGTGAACCGACTCCAGCAGTAGGAGTAGCGCAGGGAATCGATCGTATCATTCTAGCGACGGACAAACAGAAAACCAAAGGCAAAACCATAGGGAAAAAACGGATCATTGTTATCCCTGTCAACACAGAAATGAGAACTAGTGCCTTTGAAATCACGTCAATGCTGAGAGACGCCATGATCCGTACGGAAATCGACGTCGTAGGGCGCACTGTCTCCAGGGCATTGTCTGATGCAGACAGGCGAAAGATCGCCTATGCCGTCATGGTCGGACCGGAAGAACTCAAAGAGGGAAAAGCTGTCCTACGAAACTTGGCGACACGAAAGCAGCGAACTCTAGACATCAAGAGCCTCGTCGAAGAGCTTAAGGCAATGGATTAAAAGACTGGTCTTTTGCATTGACTTTTTTCCTATTCAACGTTTTGCTGAGTCCCAAAGCTAGCAATGCAATTAAACCGAATATGGCGACGATTATTGTTAAAAATGAAATTAGAACTTCGATGGAAAATGTAGTTGCGTATACGTCGGAAGCAAGCTCGTAAGTATAGAAGTAGTAGTTGAAATACCAGTGAAGAAGTATCGGTGCTTGAAAGCCATATGCTAGATATGCTAGACCAAAGGTGAAGCCCACCATGAACGTTGATGTCACCTTTCCAACGTCCCAACCGATACCTGAAAGAAGATGAGCCATTCCAAAAAAAAGCGAGGCAACCACAACCACGATCCACTCAGCCAGACCTACGCCTCTAAAACCATTGACACCGATGTGTTTCAAACCAACCATTCTCTTTGCACCTTCAGGATAGACAGGAGCGAGAAGTAGAAGTCTACACACCTCTTTCACAGAAGAGTGTGCAACAATCCGTCGTCCTGCCCAAAAGACATAGACTATCAGAAACAGTCCTATTGGGCTTAGCCTAAAACCAATCTCCTCAATTAAAGGCGAGTACGCTAACAGAAAAAAAGTCTCAAAAGGATTCTCCGGAAGAGTCGGTTCACCCGTAGGAACGCCCAAAGCTGATTCTTGAAAATAATGCAAACCAATGACCGCGAGAAACAGCAAGCTTGCGAGAATAGGCAAGACAAACAAGAAGTTGCTGAAAAGTCGTTTCAAAGGTTGCGCAAAAGCGTCTCCAATCACGTTGTGAAAACTTTGTCTCCACACCCATGCAACCAAGAGGCAAAAGAGGTAGACGCTCCAAACGAATACGAAGACGACTCCTAAGTTGAGTGCTGGTGGGATTTCAACCTGAAACAATAGGAACAGATAGATGGGCAAAGGACGAGCGTCTATACTTAGAGAACGCCCCTCTGAAGTGAAGAGAAAAAGCTGCACCCCTAATAACATGGCAAGAAAGTAGGAAGCAACGAGAACAAGCACAAAGCACATCATCAAGGTTTTAAAAGTGCTTTTGGACGCCTCCTTCATTCCACTAGATATCATGGAGAGCACCTGACTATTTGTGACTGTAACTATATGATCAGATATACTTTTAACTTCACCCAGCTGCTTCCCAATCTACATGAAATTCTTCAATCACTGTGAAAAAGCAAAAATACTTCCTGCAACATATGTTATACCTGAGGTGAAACAAACGAAGATTCTCCGCACTGCCTTGATTTGCCTAATAGTCATTGCGATTTTCACTCAAGTAGCTGTTGCGGTTAGGCCATTGAATGAACAAGACGAGAGCTTAGTTCCTCTGGGAAAGGCCGCTTTGTGTAGTTCGATGAAAGGCTCACGCAAAGCCAAGCCAGACCTAGTTGGACTAGGAGATCCCATAGAAGATCCACTCCCACACAAGCATTAGGCCCAACTTTACCACCAAGAAATCGAAGTCATTGGGAGGATATTTTCACGAGCCGACTTGAAGAATTCGAATGGATGCTTCACTATTTAAAAGTGTTAGATCCTGTAAACGCTAAGATACTCGAGGGCATGAGCAGGCAGGGACCGAGAAACACATCATTTTTGGCCAGATCTGTGAAGTTGCCCCCAACAACTGTAGCCTTTAGAATTAAGAAGTTGATTAGGAAGGGATATCTTCACGTTCGAGCAAACCTGGATCATTCCAAACTGGGTCTGCTGAGAGCTGCACTGATTGCACAGACAGCTGGGGGGCTGGAAAAACAGTTGAGAGAGGCGATTGAGAACATTGGCTACTGGA
>CP070828.1:631013-633701 GCA_020344715.1 Candidatus Bathyarchaeota archaeon
CACCGAGAGAAAAGTGATAAAAAAGTTGATTGCTGCGTGCAATCAAGACTGGGCTACCTCAACGATCATAGTGATGTGTGCGCTTCCAAGTGAAGCGTGGACTAGAGATGATGGAGAAAGTTACTGGAAAGCTGATGCGGCTATTGCAATGCATAATATGTCACTAGTCTCACTTGAAGAAGGTTTGGGAACTTGCTGGATTGCTGCGTTCAAAGAAAGCGAAATTAAGAAAATTCTAGGAATCCCTGCGCACGTACGAGTGATGGCGATGACCCCACTGGGTTATGCTGCAGAGAAAAAGGGGCCTGTTACAAGACGGAAATCTCTGGAAGAACTAGTCCGGTACGAGAGATGGTAATCTGTTGAAAGTGGGCTAGAAACCGATGAAAATCTTGATAATTGGAAACGGCGGCGTATCAAAGGGATTTCAGAAAGTCTTCAACGAATTAGATACCCCTTTCGACATCTATGATCGCAGTGTCGGAGATCTGTACGAAATGCCCCAGAAAATCAAGCTGCAATACGACATGATCATCTATGCGGTCGGTGACATCGTTTGGAAACCCGTGCGAAGAAATACGGCTGCGGATATCGAGAAGGTCTTCAAGCCGAACATCTTCGGATTTGTCATCCTAGCGCAAATGCTTCCCCAAATTCTAAAACCTAAAGGAAAGATTCTAATTCTTGGCGCAAATCTGCAACGCATAACCACACCATTTCTATCATTATACGCAGCCTCCAAATCCGCGCTGAAAGCATTCGTGGAGGTTGCAAAGAAAGAGACGCGACGCTATTCGTTCTACTTACTGGAACCAGATGAAATTGACACTCCAATATGGAAGAAAGTGCCAGTAGATCCGCAGAATCCAAAGAATCCCAAGGATTTCGCAAGACAGGTCCTGGATTTCGTGGGGTTTGCACCGAACGTTTAGGTCATTTCTGTTCGAGAATGCTTTGCTCAATTGTAGCGGGAAAGGCGATCAGCTGAATATTCCTTGATTGCCTCAACTCTATGTGCGGGGGCGGAGAGACCCTAAATCTTGTGAGTGCTTAACGCGCCGCGCGCGTGTTGCAAGGTTTCGGAGCCTATTGCTTCCGAGCTAGAAGTCTCTTGGCCATGGATATCAGCTCGTGTGTTCCTTTCTTCCATTCTACGAAGCCTTTTGGCGAATCAGGATAGTTTTTGTACAGCGTTTTGATTTCACGCATGAGCCTCGCCGCGTTTCTCAACCGTCTGAGCATGGACAGTTTGCCTAGTCCTCTTGAGAGTCTTCGAGTAGCTTCGGTGATGTTGAGGCGCACGTTTTCCCCTCTGCTTGCCTTTAAAAAGTCATCTTCGGTTATCAGCCTATGCTTCATTCCATAGTCTAGTTCCTCGTCGTCTACTCCTTGAATTAAGAACAGCCGGAAAACGTCAAGTCCAGCTTGCTTGGCACCGTAAGACTGCATATACCTCACATTATACTGCCATAACCCTTCACGGGTTACATCTTCCTTTTCTAGGGCTTCAGCTATGGTTTCCCCAGCAAACATTCCGCCCAACATAGAAGGCCCCATTCCACCTCCGTGAATCGGGTTAACTTGACATGCTGAATCTCCGACCATGACTATGCCGTTTCCAGTCATGCAGTCTAATGGCCGCCGCGTTGGCACATACCACGCGCCTCCAGTGATGAGTGTTGAGCCCTCAAACAACGGCTTGGATAAAACCTTGCTGTAGAGTTGGGGTTTAGGTCTTGGAAAATCTTCGGCCATGCGTACGCCCAGGCCCACGTTGATGCGTGTTTCACCTTCTGGGAAAATCCAGTAGTACCCCTGAGGAGCCGTGTTTTGATCCAAATATATTTCGCAAAAGTCTGGATTTGCTGCGTTCCCATCTAGTTGACGAATCTCTCTATAGCATGCCTCAACGTCTTCATTGCTGACCTCCGTATCGACTCCGATTTCCTGAGGAAGCTTTCTTCTCAAAATAGCCAGAAAACCACTCGCATCCACCACAACTTTACTTCGAAGCCGTGACTTGTTCTCTCTCTTGATGTCTCTCACCAAGACTCCTGTAACAGCGTTGTCTTCCAGAATCGGCTCCAAAACTTGGGTTGAGTCCAGCAATTCTGCTCCTGCATCCACTGCAAGTCGAAGCAGTCTTTGTCCAAAAAGCAAACGATTGACGATGAATCCGTAGAGCATTTTGCCTTCGATTTGATACACAGCTTCCATATTCGGTGAATAAACTTTAATTCCTTCAATTCTCGACCGCAGCTCATCGCCCGAAGGATATTTCAACCCGAGAGTGTCAAAATGATGTTTTCCAACTGCGTCTCCGCAGATCTTCTCGCCGATTTTCTCCTTCGGCTTTCTGTCGACGAAGCCCACGTCCAAGCCAGCTTCAGCTGCCGTCTTTGCTGCGAGACAACCTGCGGTTCCCGCGCCGACCACAATCACATCATACTTCTTCAAGGAATTCTCCTCTGTGGATTCTAATGTATTTTTTATACCTTGTTGTATATGTAAACCTTTATAAGTTGTGAAGTGAGTTTCACCACACTAGGTGTACATAAATGGACTCACAACTAACATTGAGCAATGAACTTCGCAAACTTGTGGAGACACGAATGGACCAGACCATCAAAGGAATAGAAGACACGCTTCGACGCATACTAGGAAAACAAGAGAGAGGCTTGAAAGACC
>CP070828.1:633801-636348 GCA_020344715.1 Candidatus Bathyarchaeota archaeon
CAAAGAGAACTTGAAAACCACATGACTCGAGAAGCTGAAATGATAAAGCATGTCGAGAAGGAAATTAAGCAGACACGAGACGAAGGACTGAAACTACTTCTACAACACATTGCAGACGATGAGAAGAAACACCATGAAATACTGAAATCTGTGACGAGCCATCTACATAGAGTGAGTCCGTGACACTGACCTGTGTCATCGCCTGCAATTCTGAAGAATGAAATCTCATTGACAGAAATACGCTAGGAAAGCCTGGGTCGCGCGGCACACAAACACAGAAGAAGATCCGCGCAGTAAGACAACTGCGTGCTCTATCGCTCAGAAAATGCGGCGACACTGAGAACAAATGGTATAGCATAGAGAAAGAATATGAAGAGCAACATGCCGAAAAAGTCCAGTTGCCCTGCATATATCCAGAAGACAAGCGCGATAATCACTGTGACACATATCCAAGACGTGATAGCAATTGCCCCTTTCATCCGATCAACCAAGATAGGTGGCACCTTCCACTCATTGGCATGAGACGCGTATAAAAACCTTGTGCGCATAGGCTTATCTCTGAACCTTCCATCTACACAAGCTGATTCATGCCCAACGCAAGATATCGATTAGACGAAGCAGACTCCAGACAATGGCTTAACATTATGATGCTGTGTATCCAAACTACGTAGGCAGAATTCATTAAATCTATAAAACACATGCCCCCACATCAAGTCAAGTGAAACCCGTGTTCCCATTGGACTTTCCCTTCAATATTGCGCTAGTCGCAGCTAGTGCTCTGATCGCAATATGCTACGCAATTTTTCTCATCAAACTAAAACCATCAATAGAAACCGAACCCACCGCTAGCAAGACTGTCGAAAGACAGAAGGCTACTCTGGCCGAGCTGAGGAGCACGAGAAGGTCGATTGCACACGATGAAGCAAGAGAAATCACCCAAGAGAAACCAACCTCGACTTGGAAGAACCGGTCGACCAAACCTGAAAAAAGTCTCGCGAAGCTAGAGAAGCCAGCTGAAATCAAGAAGATTCAATCTGAAGTGCCTGTTAGAACTGCTGAAGTCGTTGAAACCAAAGAGAAACAGAAGACGAAAAACAATGAAGCCAAGAAGGCGTTCTTTCTATTCGGAGAAAGAAACTTCGAAGGGTGCCGCCACAAATTTGGGTATCTAAATGATCTCCCAAAAAACACTCCCATTCCCGATGAATGTTTCGGATGCCCCGAGATTGTTGAATGTTTGAAGAACTTCAAGCCGAAGCAAGCCAAGTAATGCCAAATCATTGTTGATCACGAATGCGTCCAGCAAACGTTTACAGCAAGTACAGATTCAGCCTTCATAACCTACTTATCTTTCAAGCAACGTTAGAAGCAACTCGGATGGAAAGAATATGAGTCTGACTTCAGAACTTGAACAACTTGTAAACGAAAAGTCACAATTGGGACGACTCCTGCAATCCCTAGAGCAAGAAGAAAAATACTTGGGAACGAGATTTCGAGTAGTTGAAGAAAAGCTGGCAATTCTAGCGCTAAAAGAGCAAGTAAGGTCCAAGAGAGCATCCGTGGAACAGCTGAAATCCAAAATCGCGGAGCTTGAAAGAAGATTGAAAGATCCTCACGCAAGACCACATGCTGCGGATGATGAGGTCTCTTCAAAGAATGAGCCTGCAGAAGTAATCGTAAAAGCATCCTCAAAGTAGCAACGAGCAGCCTAGCGAATCTGGAAAATCTCAAGAAGAGCAAAAAAAGAAGAAACTTATCCCCAGCTTGACGCAGAAGCTCAAATAGCCCACTTCAATCCTTCGTGCTTCAGTCAACACCGCCCAATAGAACCTGACTGCTACATCTGTTGCGCGACGGCAAAAGCAAACAGCTTACTCCTGGTTTTTTCTGCCTTTCGCTAAAGGGCTCTCCCTCATTGGTGCGACTGAAAATGAAACATCAGACTCTTGGATTGAGGTCCATCAAGGCACTTACAACGAATTCTCGGTGTGGAACGGGCTGCAAATAATAAACCACTTGATCGAGTCGAACGTCATTTGTTACGTGACTGTGTCGTTGAGCGACCGATAGGCCATCCGTTGTCATTTTTCACCGACAACTGTTCAGCTACAATCATTTTGTAGGCTTGAAAGTAGCTTTCCGCGAATCTCTCAGCGTATTTCTCGACACCTCTCTGCCCATCTAGAGAATATCTAAGATGATGATAAAACTCGTGGAGAATCACCTGTGGACTGTAAAGAACCTCTCTACTCCAGACATGAATCGTCCGTTTCTCCGCCACATAGCACGCAGCTTTCCGTGAATACCGTTTAGGCATGCCCACCTTCAGATGAGGCTTCACTACTCCGTGATGTTGGCTCAACAATTCCAGAGCCTTCTCAGCGTCTTTGGCCAGAATCAAGCCAACAACTTTCGCTTTAAAGGGCAAATCATCACCTGACAAGTTGGACACAACACATTCGCTGCGAATTCACAGAGCCGCTAAGACCCGCTCAACCTGTTCGACGCTTGCTTTCTCAATCAAGACGCGTTTCTTCCGACCACTAA
>CP070828.1:636448-641405 GCA_020344715.1 Candidatus Bathyarchaeota archaeon
CCCCATGTTGGTCCTAAGAGAGGAAGAACCGGTTCAAGAGCACAATGTAATGCGCAGTAATCCTGATACAGGAGAGAAGAGGCGAGGAGTTCAAGAACTTGAACTCTTGGGTGTTCATGCGCGACGGGTGGAAAGGCCTTCTTGAGGGAGACTTCATGCCGCTGACCCTTACGGCAATTAGGGGCATACTTCATCTCGGGGGCTCCATTCTTGGGACTTCCAGAACCAATCCGTTCAAAGGTCAAGATGGACCTCAGAGAGTATTTGAAAATGTCAAGAAGCTGAGTCTAGAGGTTATAGTTGTGATTGGAGGAGACGACACCCAGAAGGTAGCTCACAAGCTTTACGAAATGGGGCTTCCTTGCGTTTCGGTGCCTAAGACGATTGACAATGATTTGGCTCACACCGATTATACATTCGGTTTCAACACTGCGGTATCGATAGCAACTGAAGCACTTGATCGCATTCATACAACAGCTGAGGCACATCGCAGAGTCATGATAGTTGAGGTTATGGGCAGATACACGGGCTGGATAGCTTTAGAAGCTGGAATTGCAGGAGGAGCCGACATCATACTTATCCCCGAACAACCCTTTGACATCGACGAAGTGTGTGAACACATAAAGCGCAGGCAAGAACGAGGAGCAAACTTCAGCGTTGTTGTGGTCGCTGAAGGAGCTAGACCAAAGGATGGAGTTGAAATCACCTACGGTGATAGCGTAGACGAGTTTGGGCACGCACGACTCGGTGGAGTCGGTTACTATTTGGGCAAGGAAATTGAGAAGTGTATCGATATTGAAACCCGCGTTGTAGTGCTTGGCCACGTGCAACGCGGAGGGTCCCCAACGGCGTTTGATAGAATTTTGGCAACAAGATATGGAATAGCAGCAATCGACTTGGTCAATCAGGGCAAGTTCGGCGTCATGGTCGCTCTGAAAGGCAACGAAATGGTTTCTGTCCCTTTGAAAGACGTGATAGGTAAACGGAAGACCGTTGACCCGAAGCTTTACGAGATGGCGTCAGTCTTCTTCGGCTAGTTGCATTCCCAACCGAGATATTGGTCTTTCGTCCAATTTGGATTCCATTCGTGAAGATCCCAGAATTGTTTATAACAGGTAGTCTGTCACTTAGAAAGGAACGCAACGAAGAGGTCGACCGTTTGAAGCGCTTCCGGTTTCTTGAGCATACCGCTGATGCCTATGTTGCGGCTTATGGCAGTACGTTGGAGGAAGCGTTTGAAAACGCAGCTTACGCAACTTTTGAAGTTATGACAGATGTTGAGAAGATAAAACCGAAGATCGGCGAAAGCATCGATGTTGAGGGACATGATGAGCAGTCACTTCTCTATAATTGGCTGGAAGCTCTCCTAGTCAGATTCGACACAGCTGACATGCTGTACTCTGATTTCAAGATTCACAAAATAGAAAAAATGAAAGAGGGTTACAGACTTACAGCAAGAATCCGAGGTGAACTCTACAATTCAGAAAAGCATCCGCAAAAGGTGGGAGTTAAAGCCGTCACTTACCATCGAATGGAAATAGTGAAGAAGCCAAAACAGGTAACTTTGAAGTTTGTCTTAGATATTTAGCTTGTGCGATCCACCTGTCTTTACCGAACTAATAACGTAATTTCTTCAACTAATGCTTCGGGTACAATGTTTCTTTTTCCCTGCTTTCTGAACCCGACAAACCCCAAAGTCTGCAAGACTTTCAGGTCTTGATATACGTTTTTCACGTTTCGCTTGGTTTTTTGGGCCAACCTGTTTATGGATTCTGTTTGAACCGAGGCCACGCTGTAAAGCAGTTCGATTCGTTTAGGCGTGAGAAGAGCTGTTTCTTCTGGAGAGAAATCGCGTAGTTCTTCAATAACGTAGTCGAGTTCACCGCTTTCTACATAGCCTCGATAGGCGTGGATCAGACTGGCCCATTCAAAGTATGCATCTATATCGCGTCGGTTTAGTTTTCCACTCACAAAGAGTTCTTCAAATTCGTCGAACGTCGTGCTGAGTTCTTTTTCATATTTTTTTATCTTGTTCTTCACCTCTTCTATTGCAGGCCTCCGAATAACCCTTATCAGCATGTCAATCAACGCACAGCAAGTTTAGTAGGAAGTGGCAGTAAAACTTGTTGGTGTAGAAACCATAAAATGCGATTTACAAAAGGTTTAACCTTAACATGGCTCATTAACTATTTTCCAAGGTGTGGACGATGTATGCTACGAAGTTGAATGATTATATCCATCTGATTGACCTAAAAACAGCGGGCTATGATAGCTTCAATGGCTCATACGTTTTGAAAGAAGACAATGTAGCAATTATAGAAACCGGCCCAACCTCTTCTATTCCGAATCTACTGGCCGGTCTTAAGGAATTAGACATACAAACTGAAGCCGTTGACTATGTAATGGTCTCTCACATTCACATGGATCATGCAGGTGGGGCTGGGGCACTCTTGCATAATCTGCCAAATGCAAAACTAGTAGTTCAAAACCGAGGAGCCCGCCACATGGTTGACCCAGCGAAACTGTGGGTGAATTCCAAACGGGTCCTCGGTGAAATAGTGGATTTATACGGCCCAATTCTGCCTGTTTCCGAGAATCGCATTATTATCCCAGAAGATAGAATGCAGTTGGATCTGGGTGAGCACGTAAAACTCCAGGTCATCGAAACGCTAGGTCACGCGTCTCATCACCAAAGCTTCTACGAAAAAACGAGCAGAACACTTTTTCTCGGAGATGCTGGAGGAATCTTTCTCCCAAAACTAGACGCGGTTATACCAACGACCCCGCCCCCGCTTCATTTAGAAACGAAACAAAGCTCGCTCGAAAAGCTGACGCAGCTAAACCCTGAAATGCTTTGTTACACACATTTCGGCCCTGCAAGAAATGCGGTCAGCCGACTGCACGCATATAGTAAACAGCTAGCACTGTGGGCACGTGTAGTCGCAGAGTCAACTGAAAAAGGTGACGACTTAGAAACAACCTACGCAAAGATCGTAGAACTAGACCCCTCGATGAAGAAAGCAGAAGAATTCATCAAGACCCACACTATGCTAAGACAGAGCGTCGTTCTACAAAGCATTCAAGGGTTCATTCAGTATTCTAGGAAAGACACATAACGTCTTCCCAAGGCGATTTTTGGCATAAACACCAAAATTGTTTATATCAATCTTGCTCTCTCTTAGTTTCAGGATGATCCACTATGGGCAAATCATTGTCTGAGGTTCCGCTTGAAAGAATTGACAATTATACTTGGAGAATTCCGCAAAACTACAAATCCAGCATGAGAGTGCCTGGACGAGTTTTTGCCGACGAAGCATTACTTGAAAAGATGCGGACAGACCAAACCCTTCATCAGTGCGTTAACGTAACGCATTTGCCTGGTATTTACAAATACGCAATTACACTGCCTGACGGACATGAAGGCTATGGCTTTCCAATCGGCGGTGTAGCAGCTACCGACTACGAAGAAGGCGTGGTCAGCCCAGGAGGAGTCGGTTATGACATCAACTGCGGCGTCCGCCTCTTAACAACAAATCTAACCGAAAAAGTCATCAGACCAAAACTTAGAGAACTCGCAAACACAATCTTCAACAGTGTTCCCTGCGGCCTCGGCAGTCGACGCAGAGATTTTCGAGTAACCACACACGAACTTGACCGGCTTCTAGTGGAAGGCGTGCAATGGCTAATAGACCAAGGCTATGGCTGGTCAGAAGATGCAGAACATTGCGAGGAAAAAGGCTCCATGAAGTCGGCCGACCCAAACAAGGTCTCAACCAGAGCCAAGAACAGAGGCCTGCCTCAAGTTGGCACCCTGGGTTCTGGAAACCACTTCCTCGAAATTCAACAAGTTGACAAAATCTATGACACTGAGACAGCCAAGATTTTCGGTGTTGAAGAACCTGGACAGGTTACAGTTATGATTCATTGCGGCTCACGAGGCTTTGGTCATCAAATATGCTCCGACTATCTACGTGTCATGGAGAGAGCTGTTCACAAATACAAGCTTGCCTTGCCTGACCGCGAGCTTGCCTGCGCACCTGGGCCGAGCCCTGAAGCCCAAGACTATTACCGAGCCATGGCCTGTGCTGTTAATTACGCCTTCGTCAACCGCCAAGCCATAACCCATTGGGTGCGCCAAAGCTTCGCCGCAGTGCTCAAAGAACCCGCAGAATCGTTCGGTCTTAACTTGATCTACGACGTAGCCCACAACATCGCAAAGGTTGAGCATCACAGTGTTGACAAGAAAAGAAGGAAAGTGTGGGTTCACAGAAAAGGAGCAACTAGAGCATTTGGTCCAGACAACGCTGAATTGCCACCTGACTATCGAACTAGTGGACAACCCGTAATTATCCCAGGAAGTATGGGCACCAGCTCTTGGCTGCTCACGGGCACAAACAAGGCGATGGATGTCTCCTTCGGCTCCACAGCACACGGAGCGGGTAGAATGATGAGCCGTTCTGCTGCCAAGCGTAGATTCTGGGGAAAAGATGTTCAAAAGGCCTTGGAGCAACGAGGAATTATCATCAGAGCGGCCAGCTTCGTTGTCTTGGCCGAAGAGGCAGATCCAGCCTATAAGAATGTAGATAAGGTGGTTGAGGTCAGCGACCAAGTTGGTATCGCAACCCGCGTTGCAAAACTGGCTCCTATTGCGGTGATCAAAGGTTAGCAAAACTAGGTTCGACGCTGCATCTTTCCTCCAAAAGGAATATTTGAGCAGCTTGGTTGTTGTGGCATTCACGCCTTCGACAAAAGCTAGATGGTGATGCATGTGTTTGTCAAAATGTATCCTGTAGGCATGCTACTCACTAATTGTTATGTTGTCGGAGAAGTTGAAGCGGGAAAAGCGATTCTTATAGATCCAGGAACCAACAGAGAAACTGAAGCGAACAAAATTATGAGAGACATCGAATCCAATGGTTTCGACATCGAATACATTGTTCTCACGCATGGCCATCCG
>CP070828.1:641505-646342 GCA_020344715.1 Candidatus Bathyarchaeota archaeon
ATGTGGCCTTGCCAGCAGATCTAGCAGGATTAAGCAAGGATTTGAAAGATCGTATAGAAAATCTTCTAGAGGGTGTTGGGATTGACCAGCAAGCTAAACAATATCCTGCCACGTTGAGCGGAGGGCAAATGCAACGGGTAGCCATCGCCCGGGCATTAACCAACCGTCCTGCTGTGATATTCGCCGATGAACCAACCGGCGATTTGGACTCAGTAACTGGAAAGCAAGTTATGGATTTACTTAAAAAATTCCATGAAGAAACAAAGACAACAATCGTAGTTATCACCCATGAACAAGATATCGCCAATTATGCCGAAAGAAGAATAATGATGACAGACGGAATAATAACGCCACGTTAGCTAATGTTGTAGGCGCATCACCTTTTTCTCGTCTGACGTATCAGTGAATATTCACAAGCTCATAAAACCATGCACGCACGTCCACACGTGGAAGGTAAATGCTGAACTATGCTTTTGTGACTCGACAGAAAATGCTGGATTCATCCACTTCAATAATCGAGGCGTTCAACCCCCATGCGCTGAACAACGCTATGAATTCATCATCGCTGACTGTCGTAGCTCGAAACCCATCCGTGCATACAATGGTTCCATCACGCGTCTGCGCCTCATCGATTTCGCCCAGAAGACCAAATCGTGACTGTTGTCGAAACCATTCCAGACGAGCATCCCATATCTTCGGAGAATAACTGGAAAACAGGATGACACCGTTAGTCTTAGTCACTCGAATGGATTCTGCCACGAGACGTTTCTTGTCGACGCCAAAGGCAGATATACCATTCTGAACACAAAACACCGAGTCAAAAATGCCTGAACCGAACGCCATCTGCGATGCTTCTATCAGAGCCACAGCCGAGTTTGGACAATCATTCATATACGATCGGGCAAGCTCGAGACTGCTCTTTGATATGTCATTTCCAATGATCCATGAAACATGCGGCGCAACTTCGTTCATAACTCTGCCATACCCACAACCAAGCTCGAGGACCAAACCCTTGCCACGAAGATTGGAAGTGATGAATCGAATTTCCGCATTAAGATACCGTTTGATCCGGGGAGGAGCTATTTCGTAACATCTACGGAGTTTGCTGGCGGAAAGCCTCTCCTTGTAGTAGGGTTCCTTCTGCATAGAACCATCTAATATTCACTGGAGGTTAAGAGTTGCCCTGTCTAGTGGAGGACAGCCCAGTTAAGGGAATTCCAGTCTTAGAGGAGGAAACGATAGACTTGCACATGTTGAAGTAGTTCTGTTCATACAACGCTCGATGAGAACGGCTACTGCTAACTTTATATTTCTCGCTCTCGGAGATCTAGGTGACGCGTTATGTTCCTTTCTCTATATGCGTCATTTCGCTGGGCGGGAACGGAGAATTACGTTTGGAAGATAGTTATCTTCGTGATGGTTGCCTCTCTTCTCTCCGCACAGGTTATGACAGTTCTGTTTGGTGCTTTGGGTTTGGGTGACTGGGGGTTATTGTCTATGGTGCTAGGAGGATTCCTCAACCTTTCTTTCCCGTTCTCTTATAACCTGTTTGATGAAGGCCGCATCCTCCTTCCTCCGCCGCATAACAGCTCGCAGTGGCTACGAACATACGAAATTCGCGTCCCCACGACATCAATACTGCAGCTGGTTCCTCAAGGTCCCGTAGAACGATCTCTGAGTGATGCAGGATGGATTCGCGTACTTAACTATCGAGTGATTCTCTTAAACACAGAAATCGGATCCATTCCTCCAGATGCCACTTACGCTATAGGCACTCTTTTCTCGTTTTTCCTGCTTGCCAATGTTGCCGGAGCGCTCCTCGGTTTCTTGATGAGCAAGGCACCGCTGGACAAAATACAGATACCCGAACGGCATGACGGACATGCTATAGGCTTATTCGCACGGATCCTCATAGGTGCTGCCTTCGTGGTGGCAGGGATATGGTTCTCAACCATTGGAAAAGTCATTTTAACGGGTTCAGTGAGCCAATTCTACGGATCCTACAATCCGAGTCTGTACGTCGGTGACGCCGTTGCCTGCCTCATGTTCGGAATTGTCTGGCTAGCCACAAACATTGTGGAAGAAGAAATGGTATAAGAGAACCTATGCAGACGGTTAAGATTCCACGGGTTGTTTCGTCTTTGCTTTCTGATCGCTGGCATGCAAGTGCACAGATGCTCTGCTGGCATAGACGACCGCAGTGAGGGCTGAGTGAAAAGTGATCGCATAGAGAGCGAAAAGAGGCAAATCGAAAAGAACTGCGAAAAAAATGTAAAGATTGTATATGTTTCTTCTGCCAGCGATTCGTCGAAAAGCTCGCTCAAACCGCCCATATATGTCTAAACTGACCTTCATGGTTCTAGAGAACTGGTCGTAGCAAAATCGATAGAAGGCTATAAACGCCAGGGAGAAGAGACAGAGCTCAAGTGGGAGGAGTCCTTGGCTTCTGCTTAGAAATAGGGCGAGGGCGATGAGCCACGAAAACTCGTACAGCATATCGAAAGGATGTTCCATGCGACCAAGCTGAGTTGTCTGTCCTCTTATTCGGGCCAATTTTCCGTCTAGTCCATCTAAAACGCCCACGACGAAAGTCAAAATCGACGCAAGCGCCAGATGGCCTGAAAAGAAAAGATACGTAACGAACCACGCAAGCACATTCGTGACAATCGTTAGGCGGTTGGGAGTTATAAACAGCCAATCGGAGATGCGGTATAAGATGGCGTTCTCTAATGGTCGGTTGATGTAGTAGGCAACAAAATCGGAGGCACCGCGTTTCTTCTGCGCGTGTTCAGCGAGTAATCTCTTGGCACGCGAGAGGTCTTCCTGAGTGTCTATATCTGCCCACAAATGCCCGCTTACATCCACAACATGAGCGTCCCTTTTTCGAGCCGCAATTCGAACGCAATCCGCAAGTTCCACCGCCCCTTCCTGCGCTGCTTCGTTGGCATACTTGAAAATCTTGGGTGAACAGAGAAAGAACCCAGTGTCAAGGACAACGTTTGAATCGTTAATCTTCTTGCCGATGTCAAAGATCGCCCCCTTTCTCTCGAGCACTTTGGTGTCTTCTTCGGCCACTCGCTCAATGGCGAGAACAAGGGTCTTTTCACACTTGTTGTCGATAAGAATCTTCGGAATCTGCTGATCAAAAATGTGATCACACATGCAGAGCAGAAAATCTTGCTGGAAGACCTCTTGTGCAGCAAGGAGGGAGTACAGGTTCCCTTTCTCCCATTTCTCAGCTTCGATGAAGTGGATATTCATCTTTGCATAGTTTCGGGATATCTGTTCTCGAATCATGTCGGCCCTGTATCCGATGACTACCCAGATCTCTTGCACTCCCGCCTGTTGGAGACCACGCAGAATCCTGCCTAGTAGCGGTTCTCCGCCGACGCGAAGAAGGCCTTTGGGCTTCATCCGGGTCAATTTTCCGAGTCTGCTCCCCTGGCCTGCAGCTAAAACTAGCGCTTTCACATGATCATCTTCGGGGAATTACTGATTAGAGCAGTGTATCTGATAGTCTATTTAAAGCTTGAGAGGATCGCTCTTAATTCTAATTGGTCTTAAGGAAAGCGCTTGCTAGGTGAGAAAGCCTTGCAGAGATTATCTTTGACCTCTACTCCAGGAGTAAATCAGGAGGGAGAAGTGCTCATCTCTTGGGACCTTTCTTAGCAGAATAGACGAATGGAATAGCAAAGTCCACCTTGTCGTTCTTCGAAAAAGCTTTGGAAACCCTCTTCTCGATTTCATATTTTATCCGAGGTCGATCCGTGGCCAACGTCATGTAGCGAAGCCTCAGATAGATTCCATAATCATACATGTCGGATCTGATGTAGGGGTCATTCTGTGTCGCTGCGATAATGTCCGCCGTTACGTTCCTCGCAGCATCAAGCAGGATACCTTCAGCTACTTCCCAATCTGTATCATAGGTTATTCTCACTACGACCTCGTCGAGAGTGTAGACTGACTGATCTGCAACTTGCTTTGGAGGTTTTTGTTTCCATCGTGGCGTGAAATTCACTGCGGGATGTCCGAAAAGCATGTTGTTTGGAATCAGAATGTTCCGCCCGACCGGTTCCTCGCTTTCCACAGATCCACCGACCTGATTGAGCACCGTGTACATCGGTCCAACATCAAGTACATCACCTTTCAGGTTTAGGGTCGGCAAGTGAATCCTATCTCCAAGCCTGAAAGGCCTCTTCAGAGTGATCAACAACCACGCCGCCACCCCAGACACCACAGGTTGCAGAGCCCATCCGAGAAACAAGCCGCCAAAAGCCCCCAGAAATGTGGGGATAACCCAGAACTGAGGAAAGAATACCGCAATGATGAATAGAGGAGTAACAAAGGCTACAGCAACCCTCCAGAAATTCACAAGCATCTTGGCGTCTTCTTCTCTACCTTTGGTCTTCAGAATCGCAGCTCTTATCGCCTTTGAAGATAGCTTGTAGAAAACAAAAGCTCCCATTATCACTACAAGAACTCCAGCAGCAGTTCGTACGGCCTCTAAGTCGAAAAACTCAAGAACGCCCTCAAGATCCAATTGTACCAGGAACCCAACGAGAAGTGTCTCGGCTGACATAACAATAGCCTAAGACGCGAAAAGGCTAATTAAGCATAGCGCACGCCAATATTCCACCTGGACCTTGCTGTTCCGCCTCTTATCGAGATATGCTGGGATGCAATCAGGTTCCATCCACATGCAGACAGCGACGCTTTTGTACGTGAGCTAGTCTCACTGTTGCACAAACGGTAAGTGGGACTAGATTCTGAGCTGGCGATTTCTCAAATGGAGCGCAAGCCGATTTCTCTGCCCTGATTGTCTAGTCTAACTCGACCA
>CP070828.1:646442-649333 GCA_020344715.1 Candidatus Bathyarchaeota archaeon
GGGGCATACGTTTCAATGTGGGAGTTTGAAGATCTGGCTGACCTGGAAAAATGCTGGACAAGAGAGGACAAAGTCCAACGATTCATGGAAATGCATTACGAGCTGCTGCAGCTGATAGAGCCGGCTACGTTCTCAATGCAAATTTGGACCTCTGCCACCTAGCGTGCGCATATAAATTGAGAGAAGAACTGGAAGGATGGTGAGCCATCAAAAAGCAAAGCAGTAAACAAAGGATTTGTATACAAAGGACACGAAGGAAAGCGTTCCTTTGAACCAAGAAGACCTATAGGCATTGCCCTTGCAATCGGAGGATTACTGTTGTTCTTAGATGGACTATGGAGCCAACTCCTGCCCACTAACTATCACGATTTCTGGTTCATTGAAAACGAGTTTTGAGAATTATAGGAAGTCTTTGGTCAGCAATCTTAGAAGTCCATTTCAAGAGAGAAACGGCTTGACGTTGTACGCTCGGGCGATTTTATGTGAGCACGCGTGCAACGTTGCAGTTAGTTGACAATGAACCCTTCAGCGCTGGCTCCTGAACCATCACTGAACCCTACTAGGATTTCGTAGTCACCTGGTATTGCCACCGGTGGAAATCCCGCAGTAAGAGATGTGTCCGTAGTAGCACTGAAATCGACCGATCCCCAGATTACGTCTGGTCCCATCAGAACGATCTGATCTGGCACGCGCCCATGTGGAGTCATGAAGTCGGTTCCCTCAACCACAATGCTGAAATCTTCCCCGACCAGTGCTGATGGCGGACTGTAACCTATAATCATAGGCTCGGGTCCTGCAGGATCATACTCGAATGTGATATCCCCTGGAACAAGCACATCGTCAACGAAGAGCTTTACTGGCACTGGGTCGGGATCAGTCGCAGCCTTGTTAGGAATCGTTATTTTGGCAACCTTGTCAGCCGGAACAGTAGCTGGGACTGGATCAGCAGATCCGAATTTGACTGTTACCGCTCCTCCTTTGAATCCTTCGCCGTGGACTACTGCGGTATGTCCTACTTTTCCCTTCGATGGTGTTATACTGTCAACTTTAGCAGCGTTCACGTTCATCGGCATAGACGCAAAGACAATGGTGACAAGTGTCAATGCCATGAAGATAGCAAGTCTGTTTTTCATCCTCTGTTCGCCTTTCTCTCCGCCCTTCAATTATCCTGTCTATCAATTAAAGATTTGAGGAAATATGTTCTATAATCTAACACTTTATACATGTGTCATTTGGATGCTGAACATGTACGTGTGCACCTAATTCTCTCTTGTCTGTAGTCCAGCCAGTATACTCCATTTGGAGACACATTCGCCACGTACTTTGGCAGTTCACATGCTGGACCATTTAACCTTCGGTCACTAGAGCGCGCGCAAAACCGGAGTCAATCTCTTTACGGTGGGTTTACACTAATGCTGCCATCTATGGACATATAGCGGATGACAAGGGCGTAGGAGATTATACCTGCGATGAACAGAAGTAAAATCACTTGGAGTAGGAACAAAATCTTTCTAGACATTTTCTTTCCACGCCCTGTTTCCCCAACTCCCATATTTCTTTTATTAATTCATAATCAAAATTCTGAGTAATGTTTTGGCAGGATTCCCCATGCGCACGCGGGAACAGTGGGCGGGATTATGGAGATCGAAAGACAATAAAATGAGATGAGCGCATTGACAAGTGAGCGCCATGGCGACGAACGATAGAATCGGGAAGCTTTGGAAGCAGAGCGTAGATACTATTCCTTTCATAGATTCTGAGAGAGCTGTGCTTATTACGGATTTCTACCGAAGCGAATTTGCGAAGGACTTGTCTGAGCCCGTTCGCCGAGCCCTAGCCTTCAAACATGTTTTGGAACACAAGACCTTGTACATAGGAGAGGGAGAGTTGCTAGTCGGGGAGAAGGGCAGAAGCCCAAAAGCTGTCCCCACTTATCCCGAGTTGTGTTGCCATTCTCTTCAGGATCTGGACATCCTTGAATCACGCTCTGTGACACCTTATCGGGTTAGCAAGAAGACTAGAAGGATCTACGAGGAATACGTAATTCCCTTCTGGAATGGCAGGGATCTAAGAGGCAAGGTGCTTCGCTCTGTACCAGAGGAGTGGAAAAGGGCTTTCAGAGCAGGCGTTTTCACCGAGTTCATGGAGCAAAGATCACCTGGACATGCAGTGATGGATGACAAAATCTATCGCCTGGGATTAACCGACTTCAAGAGGCTGATAAAAGAACGCCGAAAAAGACGCGACTTTGTGAATGACCTTGGTGCCTTCAATCGGGAACAAGAGCTGCAGGCCATGGAGATATGCTGTGACGCAGTCATCAACTTTGCATCCAGACACACTCAATTGGCAACGGCGATGGCGAGAAAAGAGAGAGACCCCAAGAGGAGAAGAGAACTCGCGAAGATCGCTGAAGTATGTCGCACAGTTCCTGCACATGCCCCCAGAACCTTTTGGGAAGCACTACAGATGTACTGGTTTGTCCATCTTGGTGTCACATTGGAGGTTAACACTTGGGATTCCTTCAATCCAGGAAGACTGGATCTCAATCTGTACCCATTCTACAGAACAGACATGGAAGAAGGTCGACTGAACAGAGATGAGGCCAAAGAGCTGCTGAAGTGTTTCTGGATCAAGTTCTCCAACCAACCAGCCCCGCCGAAAGTTGATGTGACCATGGAGCAGAGTGCTACCTACCAAGATTTCGCGACACCAAACCTAGGAGGAGTTGACAAGCATGGAAACGATGCAGTTAACGAGCTCTCGTATCTAGTTCTTGAGGTTGAAGACGAGCTGCGACTCATGCAGCCAAATACATGCGTTCAAATAAGCAGTAACAACCCGGACAGATTCTTGGAGAACGCTCTCAAGATAATCAGAACAGGACACCC
>CP070828.1:649433-653286 GCA_020344715.1 Candidatus Bathyarchaeota archaeon
AGATGATGAAAGATATACTCGCGTCATCGATGGCATCTGGAACATGGACAACTTGGATCTTCTCACACAACAGATAGCCTCAGATTTGGCCGGAAAGCTTTTGATGTCAGACGAAGAGTTCGACAGTCAACAGGCAACCGCGAAGAAGCTCAGGAACTTGTTGCTTTCGTTCATTAAGAAATAAGAGGGAAAAGATCCTTGGAAGAAGAAAGGGTCAAAAGCTTTGTCAAGAAGAGATATGGAAGAATCGCGGAATCCAATGTATCCTGTTGCCCGTCATGTGAATGCGGACCCGATCTCAAGGAATTGGGGAAGAGAATCGGCTATTCTGAAAATGACTTGCTAAACGCCCCTGAAGCCTCTAACATGGGCTTGGGATGCGGAAATCCCGTTGCTCTAGCCGCCTTGAACAAAGGCGACACCGTTCTGGATCTGGGTTCAGGTGGCGGAATTGACGTTTTTCTGGCAGCCAAGAATGTTGGGCCAACAGGGAAGGTCATTGGCGTCGACATGACAGAAGAAATGATCAAGAGGGCACGGGCAACTGCAAAGAAATATGGTTACACAAACGTAGAGTTCAGACTCGGTGAAATAGAGGATCTTCCAGTGGAAGATAATTCAGTCGATGTTATCATCAGCAACTGTGTGATCAATCTTTCTGCAGACAAAGGAAAAGTGTTTCGTGAAGCCTATAGGGTTTTGAAACCAGGCGGCAAAATTATGATCTCAGATCTCGTTACAGAGGGAAAATTGCCTGAAAGAATAAGGAAGAGCTTTGACGCATGGGCAAAATGCATTGCGGGAGCTTTGGAAAGAAACGAATACTTGGACACTATCGGAAAAGCTGGCTTCAAGAAAGTCAAAATTGTATCTGAATTGAGCTATGACATTGACGTTTCTGAGGAGTTGAAAAACAAAATAACTAGCGTGAAAGTAGAAGCATACAAGATAAGCAGATGACTAGTGTATCTGTGCGCACCATATGAGGAGGCCCTATCCCAAGACAGCACTAATCAAGAATATAACGCCGAAAAGCAAGAAAACAATTCCGCTTCCAAGTTGAATATACCTCAGTGGCACAAATCTTGTCAATGTGGCGCGCGCGTACTACTGTTCACATCAAATCTTCTGCAGGCCACGGGAGTCATAGGTCTTCGATCGCTCGATATCAACGCTAGTATGCCTGCCGGACGAGCATTGAGAGCAGACCTAGTGCCCGCCAAGACCAAAGGCTAGCTGTTTGGATGATTTGCCCCCTTATTCAATGCGGGCATGATTGCCGCAGCACTTTTAGGACCATGGCTTTTCTATCTGTTTCAGTTTGACGAACTCACGATCACATGGCTTGGAAGCTTCATAGTCAAAGGTATTGGCTTTCCCTTCTTCATAAGCGGGATAATCGGACTCTTGGCTCTAGCACTTCCATTAGTCTTCCTCGAAGAACCGCCAAGAAAAAGCGAAACGTCTGCGCCATAATATGATGAATCTTTCCTTCCGTGACACCGTCAACTTCATCATTTTGGATCAGAGAGCTCCCGCGGAAATGTTATTTTGGAATCTTGATTGAGCTTTCTGGGAGCTTATATGGATCAACCTACGAAAGATAGGTCTGGTGTTTGCTAGTGCTGAAGGTTGAAGACATAATGGTTGAGGATGTAATCACAGTTGATTCCAATGTGCCAGTGATGGACGCCGTGAAAGTTATGAATGCGAACGAAATTGGCTGCTTAGTGGTGACAAGACGGGGAAAAGCAATTGGAATACTGACTGAAAGGGACTTGCTGAAGCGAATGATTGCTAAATCAAGAGATCCGGAGAATATCAAGGTTCGCCAAATAATGTCGAAACCTCTCATAGTTGGAGATCCCGACATGAGCTTGGAAGACGCTACGAAGTTGATGTTTGACCGTAAAATCAAGAAGCTCCCAGTTGTCGAAAGCAGAAAGCTTGTAGGATTGGTGAGCCTGACGGATATTGCGAGATATCAACCTCAGATGATGAAGATACTCAAGAGACTATTTGCTCAACATGCACCCCCGAAACGACTGCAGAAAGTTGTTGGTTACTACGTCGTTTGATTCTCAACCAACAGGCAGAGAACCGAAAAAAAGAAAGAGTCCCGCGATTCTTTCTTCACTTCTTCAATGAAATCTTACAATGGAACGACCACCGGACTCGTGACCCAAAGCTTCCTTAGACCTCCCTTGTTCCAACGAAATCGAAGAATCATCATGTGTCAAGTACCTATGCAAACCTTGCGAAATCGCAAGACCCAAGCACAGCGTGTTCCGATCGGGCTTTGCTTCCAAGGCTGAATCCCCTGACTATTTTGATCTTTTTCGGCATGTCCTTCACGGCTTGTTTTCTTCGTGTTGGGTGTTGAAAGGAGAACGTCTGCCGACACACGTCAACCTCTAGTAACGTGCATCCTGACCCGTGCATCTCCATTTCTCGCAAAAAGCTAGATTTTCAGGTTGGACCTCAACGACTTTACCAAAAAAATTATCTTCCAGAAGATACATCTATTTATAATGGGAGGGAGAAGTAAATGTATGATTGTTCGTTGTTTGGCCTATTGTTTGATCGTATTTCAATGTCGAGGTTCAAGTACAGAGACCGCGCGGGAATCATAAAGGATATTCTGGAGACGATCAATAGCGACCCCGATGGAAAAACGAAAACAAGCATAATGCGAGGGGCCAACCTCAACTTTGGCCAAGCAAACAAGTACTTGGATTTCCTAGTTTTTTGTGATGCAGTAAGAGCCGCAAATCCGTTAGGAAGCCAAGAGTTGGCTAGATACCGATTGACTCAAAAGGGATTCAGGTTCTTGAAAAACGTCGACATGTGGAATCTGATGATGTTTACATATCAACACAAACCTGTGACTTAGAGCGCATATAGAAAAGGCAGGAGCACAGGAGAAGTCACAGCATATTAGTGATGATCAGTTTCTGTGTTTGCAGTTCAAGTATAACAAGCGCTCGTTACCGAGTCTAAGTTCTTTCCTGAATCTGAGTTTTGCTGGTTTTCAGCAATAGGACAAAAGGGGAAGATGGAAACGGTTTGATGCTGCGGGTGCTCTTTGCGTTGGCCCCAGTGCATCAATAGAATACCAATGTCGCGAGTGTCAATGATCCCGTCCCAGTTGACGTCGGCGTCCGCGTCGTATTCCGGTTCGCCGTGGAAGTAGCCGAAGCCCAAACCAATGCGGGCTAGGTCCCTGATGTCGATGACACTGTCCCGGTTCACGTCGCCCACCGCATAGAACATCTCCGTCACGGCGCGCGCGATCTCAGCAGTGTCCTTGAAGTAGTGGCGGTTCGCCCATAGGTCAGCGTATTGCTCCACGGCGTCGTAGACCTGGAAGACGTACGTCCCGTGCCGTATAGCTGCGTCAGCGGACCATCGGCCTGGTCGAATTTTGGCCCGGCACCCGAAGGCTTCGTAGTGTTAGCAGTGGGGCAGTCCACGATTTCTCATTGAGAGTTGTTGTGCAGAAACCATCAGAGTTGCCTGTGATGTCGCCTTGCCAACAGATGAAGAGGGTGCCGTTGCTGAGCTGGATAGTTGTAGGTTTCAGGTCGTCAAACGTATTCTGCGTTAATTGATCTTTATTCGACCGGGCGGCTCCCTCGTTGTTGGAGACCTTATAGTAGATTTCATAGTCCGCTTCCTCCGACGAGGCACCTGCTAGTAGTGTGGAAGATGATAGGGGACGTGCGAGAGCATCAAGAGAAGCTGTGCCTGAATCTGATTTCTCGAGATAGAGGTTCAAGGTGTGTTTCTTTTGGCTGCTTTTTCCCAGAACCGATAGTGTACAGCGCGCGCACGGCACTTTCGAGAATCGCCG
>CP070828.1:653386-656019 GCA_020344715.1 Candidatus Bathyarchaeota archaeon
ATTGCTCCTCCGACTGCCTCATCAATCAAGCAACTACATTGGGCCTGAGCAAAGGGTACGACGTTTACACCCTGCCCGGTGGCTCTTGCATCCCCGAGATTCTAAAGAAAAACAGATACGAAGGCGTCGTGGGAGTTTCATGCAGCCAAGAGTTGAAACTTGGAGGAGAATACCTCAAGCAGACAAACCTCGCCGCCCAAGCAGTTCCACTGCTCAAGAACGGTTGTGCCAAAACAACCTTCAACATTGAAAATCTCGAAAGAATTCTCTAGCAGTTCTTCTGCATATCGCTCCACAGCTGATTCACTGGTTTCATATTGCCATAAATTTCCGGGTCTTGTTGACCCAACCCGTCAGAGCTTTAATCAGGAAAAGATAGCAGAAGTGTTAGTGCCCCTAGTTTGAGCGTTCTAAACTGGTGCGGGGTCGGAATGATAATTTATGACGTTCGTCATATTTAAGCCCTCCGTCATATCTTCCATCTTCACTGACAACACATCTATGATTTCATCCGTGTCCAGATTTGAATAACAGGCGTTTCCAATATCATGAAATTCAAAGGATTGGCACGGCTTTAGAATGCGTGATCGTCTACGACATAATCAGCTATTGAATTACTAATTGATTATGCAGTGCCAACAAGTTTTTCAAAGGTTTCTCTGTCGATGTACCTTCCTCCTCGGGGCATCCTGCTGACACCCAGCAAGCGTGAAACAGTTTGCATAGAAACAGGCGCTGAGAGCTCTTGCACGTTCTGTAGCCGTACAAATGTAGTTTCAGTTTTTCCTTGCAGAAACTTCGAATATTCTTTATAGGATTTGAATACGGTTTCATGGCTGTGGCTGTTCCAAAGCTCATCAATGTTCCCCGTGATTCGTTCTATGAATTCGCCTCTTCCTCGAAGTTCCTTTAGGGGATGCTTGACGTAGAAGAGGACAAATCTCGCGTCTTTAGGTCCAACGTGTCCCCGCCGTACAAAGGCGTGAATTGTCTTGCCTATTTTGTTTTTGTTGAGGCGTCTATTCCACCACTTTTGGTCATTAATGAGGATATAGGCGTAGTTCTTGGACATGAAATCTAATAACCTCCCGTTTTAGCCTGTCTATGGTGCTTGGTGTCAAGCTCTCTTTTAAGCCGTTACTGGATAAAGATGCTTCGCGCGCGTCAGCTGAACGTGACTTCATCTTTCATTTCCTCTGCCATCTCAGCGAGGAGTTTCTTCTGACGGTGTGTCAATTTTGTGGGTGTGTTAACGACGACTCTAACGTGTAGGTCGCCTCTTCCCCATCCGCGCAGGTGAGGCACTCCTTTTCCTCTCAACCGAAATATTGTCCCTGTTTGAGTTCCAGCTGGAATTCTGAGCCTGGCTTCACCATCAAGGGTCGGAGCACGAATTTTCACTCCCAAGGCTGCTTGAGGAAAACTGATATTCGCCTCGTAAAAAAGGTCGCTTCCTTCCCTCCTGAATAGCTCATGAGGTTTAACGTGTAAGACAACATAAAGGTCGCCTTTGCGACCTCCATGTGTCCCAGGTTTTCCTTCTCCGCCCAGCCTGAGGCTGTGTCCATCGTCGATACCAGGAGGAATTTTCAGGTTGATTCTGCGGGGACGTTGTACCGTTCCGGTGCCTTTGCATCTTGTGCACAGGTTTTTGATGAATACACCTTTCCCTTGGCAGGCGCTGCAAGGTTGGATTTCCGTGAAGTGCATGTAGCCAAAGCTTCTAGTGCTTCGTATTTCTCCTGCTCCGTTGCATTTGGGACATTTTTTCGGACCAGTGCCAGGTTTTACTCCGCTACCATTGCAGGTGCTGCAAATCTCAAATCCGGGTATCTTCACCTCTTTACTTGAACCGAATGCAGCTTCTTGCAGCGTTATTTCAAGGTCGTATCGAAGGTCTGCTCCCTGTTGCGGTCCATAGCGTCTCCTAGTTCTACCTCTGAAGAACATGTCGAATACGCTATCAAAGCCACCGAAGCCGAATCCCAAGTCCTTGAAGATGCGGTCAAAGTCCGCGCCTTTGAATATGTCATCCCACGAGTATTTACCGCGTATTCCGTCGTGGCCAAATTGGTCATATTGCGATCGCTTCTCATCATCGGAAAGGACGGCATATGCTTCTGAGATTTCCTTGAATTTCTCCTCTGCATCTGATGCTTTGTTCCGATCCGGATGATATTTCATCGCCAATTTGCGATAGGCTTTCTTGATCTTCGCTTTAGAGGCATCTTTCGGCACGTTGAGGACATCGTAGTAGTCTCGTTTGCGGTTCATTGTCTATCAGCTTAAAGTTAGAGAAAAGATCCTATCTAGTCTTGTTCTTTCGTGTCTTCTTTCACTTCTTCGTAGTCGGCATCTACAACTTTCTCTTTGGATTTTTTGGTACCTTTGACTTTTTCTGCTTTCCCTTCCTCTGCTCTCTTTGCAGCTGCCTGCTGGTAAACGGCGGTCCCTACTTCTTGTAGAACCTTCGCCAACTCCTCGTTTTTAGCTTTGATCTGTTCAATGTTCTTATCGCTCAGTGTCTTTCTCAGTTCGGCGATTGCCTCGTCTATCTTCTCAACCTGCTCCTTACCAATCTTGTCTTCCAGATCCTTCTTCGTCTTCTCAGCAGTGTAGATCAGCGATTCGGC
>CP070828.1:656119-664616 GCA_020344715.1 Candidatus Bathyarchaeota archaeon
GCTGAACCAAATTCTTGAAGTTGCCAGCTGTGATCGGCATATCATCATACAACTCAATCACAATATCGCCCATAGTCGTTCTGAGGCGAACTCGATCAGTGCCTGAATCGTTTTTTCCCGCCATGCTAAACCACACGACGATTGCAGCAGCAATAACAACAAGAAAGAGTATTACCAACACGGGCTTTTTGCTTTTGCGAGACCTCCGTCTGCGTGATCCATATTTGCCAGGTCTACGTGGAGCCATATTCAGCATAGAGTCGCTACTACTGATTAAAATGTATCGTGTGCATGCATGAAATTCTTCGATACTTGGTGAAGACATAGGCTCAGCGGGTCTTCAGTGATTCAAAATTCGATTTGCGTCCATATTCACTTCTAAGACAACCTCTGTTGATTAGAGGATTAAGCACGTCACAAGCCACGAATGACTCCAACGCCTTCGCGCGGAAAAAGCTAAAATGTGCCGATTCCAACATCACCCAAGAAGACCTTGACAGTATATGGGATGTAGGTATTGTGAAGAAAAATCGTGTCATCCAAACTTTGCTGGCCCATAAATCCATCCGACAATACACCGATGAAATCCCCTCTGAGGAGGCTGTGAAGACAATCGTGAGAGCGGGTCAACAAGCTCCCTTTGCATACCAGTACTACAGTGTTCTGCTGTCCCGAAAAAGAGAGCAGCACCCGTACAAAGCACCCCTTCTATTTACGATCTGTCTTGACTCTCACAAATTCGAACTCATCATGACTCGACGGAGGTGGAGACTTGTCATGAATGACCTTGCACTAATGCTCTTAGGGATTCAAGATGCCGCCTTGATGGCGGAAAACATGGTCGTTGCCGGGAGAAGCTTAGGACTTGGAAGCTGTTTTCTTGGGAGTGCATTATGGAGAGCTGACAAGATTGCAGAAAAGTACGACCTACCTCAGAGAGTCTTTCCTCTTGTACAGCTGGTTATGGGTTATCCCGCGGAAGACCCACAACCACGACCGAGATATCCGCTGGAATTCACTCTTTTTGAAGATAAATATCCAAAACTGAATGAAAACACAATTTCAGACGCAATGAAGCAAATGGATGAAGGATATCTCACTCAAGACTACTACCGAAGATTAAAAGCAAAGATATCATTGCAAGCCAACCGCAAGGAAACCTTCACCTACGACGATTATAGCTGGACCGAACACATTTGCAGGAAGTTAGGTCAGTGGGATCCAAAGCCGGATGAGCTGCTTAAACAACTCGAAAAACGCGGGTTTTACCTTGCCAGTGCGCGCCATTGATGCTAGCAGGACATATTCATGAACCCAAGTATTTCTAAGTGAACACCAAAATAGGGAGTTTGCGTGGGAATTCAGGCGTCCTAGCCATTAGTTGCTGTTCTGCACGCGCGAGCCCGAAATAGTGTTTCCAGTTGAATCCTTGGATTAAAGATTGCTAAAAGGCTCTTCATTCTTAGCTATTCTGCGAATCAATGAACCACTAATGCAGAAATGAATTATCGCTAAACATTCTTGATTCATAATCATTTTTAACGTACACAGATACCACTCGATAGTCAAAGGCGCCTAACATGAAAGCCAGTTTAGAGTATAGTATCTCTCCAGATGAAGCCGTTCAACCCGAAAGACTTTCCACAGGAGTCAAAGGCCTCGATGATATGCTTGGCGGCGGCTTGCCATCAAAACGTTGCGTGCTTGTTTGCGGTGGACCAGGCTCAGGAAAGACGATCTTCGGCATCCAATTTTTATGCAACGGTGTAACGAAATACGGTGAGACCGGTTTATACATAACACTTGATGAAAGCCCATCGAAGCTTAGTGAGGACATGGCTGCTTTTGGTTGGGACCTCGAGAGATTGTGCAAAGATAACCAATTGGTGATCGTCGATGCTTCTCCGCTTCGCACTATTCCAGCTGACGTCAAAGTAGGCAACTTCACCATTCACAAGAAGGACTTCAGTATGCTCAGCCTAACCCACATTATAAAAAACAAAGCTCAAGAGATCAACGCAAAACGTCTGGTCATTGACCCAATCACAATGTTTGTATTGCAGTATCCAGAAATCACAGAAAGACGTAACGCCATAGTGAACCTATTTGAGGGACTCGCAGATCTTGGTACAACAAACTTACTGACGAGCGAACTTCGAGTCAATGTCCTTGAAAGAGAGATACAGCCTGAGGAGTTCCTGTCTGATGGTGTCCTCGTTTTCCATAGCTTTGTAGATAGTGGCAGGGTTGTCAAAGCTATCCAAATAGAAAAGATGCGCGGAATCTCTCACGACCATGAGCTTCGACCCTACAAGATAGTCAAACATGGCATCGAAGTGTTCGCAAGAGAAAGAATCTACAAGTAGGTTAAAACGCCCGGATGCAAAAGCAAACCAAGACAGGCATTTCTCTTCATCAGACCAAGCACTTCGGCGAAGTGCACTGAACTGCTAATTCTAATTGCAGTTTCATAATGTTTTATTCAAAGCGAAGCACATGAAATGCTTGAAAGATCTGGAAACAACGCGGTTGAAATTGAACTGGAGGTGAGTCGCATACAGCGAACTTCGCTCAACAGCCCTACGTTCGCTCATTGGACTCTCCGTGAATAAGAGGATTCAGATTTATGATGCATTTTCATTTCAGAAAGATCGTGGAAAAAAGGAGAAATCACTGGAAAATCCTACAGAAGATTATGGTCTGCTTATTCTTGCTCTTTACACTATCACAGCTTCTTTCCTTCAATATAAGCTCCGTGCGTTCTCAGCTATCTAACTTGCTGGTTTTCGCTGAGGCTTCGAGCTTCGCAAGGCTAGATGATATTGACCCCAGTGGGTGGTTCTATCAGGCCGTGCTTTACAATCCTACAGACAACGACGTGGTCGTCACAGGGCTGAGATGGTGGTGTAACGCAAGTGCAGGAGTGGACTTCATTGACGCTATGAGAAACGCCAAATGCTATGATTCACGGTATTTCTCGAATCTTCCAACCGGATGGGCTTCAGCAAGCGAGGATAGAACAAGGTGGGAGTACCCCAATGGAACAATTTCTTTAACGATACCTCCTAAAGAGATAATCGTTACATGGATTGAAGTGCCAACGAATTCTCGAAATAACAATGTCACATTGACAACATACTATGTGGAGGCGTGCTCAGGAAGTCAATGGATATCCTCACCATTGTATGATTCACATGGTGGGCACGACAAAATAACGAGCACCGTTTTCAGGGCAGATTTCAACTTAACAACCGACCCAAACGATGAAAAACAGAACATAACACAGCACAACCTCGAAACTCCTGAATGGCTATTCAATGAAGATAGGTCAGTCATTGCCAATTTATCAACGAGAGCAAGGTTGATACCTGTTACCTCGTCGAGAAATACTGATGGCATCGACTACGCGACTGTGAACGTGACCTTGCCGTCTGGCTGGAGTTATGTGCCAAATTCCGCGTATAATCCCTATGACGAGACCATAACTCTCCATTCCGGCGACGGCATTGACACGCTTGAATGGGATTTGGACAACGATGTCTATCGATATTCTGATAATCAATCTATGGCTCAAAACTACATCGAGTTCAACGTCACAATTCCATGCGTTCCTGGTATTTGCAACTTCACGGTAACCTCAGCTATAACAAGTCAGATGGAATCATGGACAACGCCTGAAAATCAGGCTATCTATGTGGCTGTGAAAACTCCTCCAAATGCCACTTTTTCGTGCTCACCAACAACTCCTCTTACAGGTGAAGATGTGACTTTCAATGCTACATGCAGCTACGATCTCGATGGATATATCGCAAATTATTTCTGGGATTTCGGCGACGGAACCAACGCTACAAGCGTCATTGTTCAACACGCGTACGTTGACGACGGCAACTATACAGTTGAGCTCTTAGTTACAGACAATGATGGAATTTCAACAATGAAGACACGTGTCAAAACCATTCTGAATCGCGCTCCAGTTCCCTCTTTTGTAACCACACCTAAACAACTGATAACCGGTCAGACGGTGACATTCAACGCTTCAGCGAGTTTTGATTCAGACGGCGGAATAGCAAGCTACAAGTGGGACTTTGGTGATGGTAACCTAACCACAATTTCAAGCTCAATCATTACTCATGGATATTCAAGTTCCGGAAATTATACAGCAACATTAACTATCTTCGACAACGACAATTTCTCAAACTCCTCAACGCTAATCCTGACAGTTCATAGAGTTGACGTTGCCATAGTTGACGTTGTTGTCCCAGTCAATAAAGCGCACATTGGACAAACTGTTGACATCACGATTGTTGTTAGAAACGAAGGTACAGTTAACGCCACGTTTGACGTAGTGCTCTATGCAAATGATACAGTTGTCGAAACGCGAACGGTTCAAGATCTAATGCCATACGAAATGAGAAACCTAAACTTCACCTGGGACACCTCAAGTGTAGCAGAAAGCGGGATATACCAGGTCCGAGCTGAAGTTGGCGAAGTCCAATGGGAAACGGACGTTGCAGATAACATTGGCAAAACAGTGAACATAGAGATGGATTCCGAACTTCTTAACATATGGGACAGAATGAACTCATATGCAATACCGATAGGTATAGGATCTGTAATGATCTTTTCAGTAGTATTGGGGACGATACTGATTAGACGAAACAAACATGCAGTGACTCAAGAGACCCTGCCGTCAAAGGGACTAGGAATTTTCGATACACTAGCTAGTGAAGTGATTCCCGACGCCTACTCAGTCATGATTGTTGGTGATGCGGGTTCTGGAAAAAGCGTTTTCTGTCAACAATTGATGAACACCTATCTCAAGCAAGGAAAGCCGTGTATCTACGTCACGTACGACTGTTTTCCAAGTGAAATTAGAGAGAATATGAAAACTTTGGGTTGGAACACGTCGAAATATGAGCAAGATGAAACTCTACGTTTCGTTGATTGCTATTCATCCGTCGCTGGAGTCACACACCAAAATAAGCACCAAGTTGAAAAGCCCTTCGAACTTTCTGAACTGGGTATCGCTCTATCAATTGCAGTGGAAGATTGGACACAGAAGTCAACGAGAATCTTTCTTGATTCAACTGTGCCTCTTTTTACACGTTTAGAGCCGGCGAAAGTTGCTGAGTTTCTTCAAGACCGCACAGCAAAAATAAAGGGTGAAAACGGAGCGTTCTTTTTCACAATCGGAAAAGGAATAGTTGAACCTGGACTTGCCCGACGGCTCGAAGAAATCGTCGACTGCGTCATCGAACTGGATAGACATGAGAAGAGGGTCGAAACAGAGAGAAGAATGCGCATAAACAAACTTCGAGGAAGAAGATTCCACCATGAGTGGATAACCTTTAGCATTGAACAAGGAAAACCTGCAATTTCTGATGAGACATGAAAAAGAGGGAAGAGTAGGGGAAATGTCTCTCTCAGAAATGGATCTAGTCAGACTACATAATCGGGGCTCGAGTGATACTACTCTTTTCACTTGCGCTTGAAGAATATTGCCACTTCTTCTCTTGCATTACACTGGACGTACCCGAATCCTGCTTCTTTCACTCGCTCTTCTTCACGCGCGAGCAGATGGAGAAGTATGTTGAGAACAAGAGATCTGAAAGATGAAACTTGATAATTTGATCGTCACCAATTAATCATCACAAAAAATCTATTCATGAGTGACGGTATACACAATTCCCACCACTGGAAACTTTTCGAAGACGTAGCGCGCGCGAAATCTATTTAGTTTTTCGTAACGCAAGATGATCCATGATAGCGATATGCACGTACTGTTTTTGGTGCATCAGTCTCTCTTCTGAATGACAAATTCCGGAAATTCTTTTAGTTTCTCTGCCATGGCACTCAGTTTCTTCTCAACCTTCTGATTTATTGTCTTTTCTTCAAAGGTTCCGCTAGAGAGCCTTGTTCCAGCTTTAATTCCCGTCAGAATCTCTATACCTTGATCGATCGTTTTGACAGGATAGATGTGGAATTTGCCTGCTCGAACAACTTCGATTACTTCTTCCTTTAACATGAGGTTTTGAACATTGCTTTCAGGGATGAGGACCCCCTGTTCTCCGGTGAAGCCTCGGGCTTTGCAGACCTCAAAGAACCCTTCAATCTTCTCGTTGACTCCTCCGATCGCTTGAACCTCTCCCTTCTGGTTCACAGAACCGGTGACGGCTAGGCCCTGTTTAACAGGAACCTCCGATAACGTCGACAGCAAAGCATATAGTTCGGTGCTGGAAGCACTGTCTCCTTCGATCATTCCGTAGCTCTGTTCAAAAACCAATCGGGCTGACAAGCTGAGAGGTTTGTCGTGAGCATACTTTTCGGTCAAGTAGCCGCTCAGTATCAGTACTCCCTTTGTGTGTATGGGTCCTGCCAGTCTTGCTTCCCGCTGAATATCGATGATGCCTTCTTTTCCAAGTCCTACACTGGCAGTCACTCGAGAAGGAGCACCGAAGGCGAAATCTCCCAAGCTCATGACGGAGAGACCATTCACCTGTCCGACCGCTTCACCATCAGTTCCGATGAGAAGAACGTTCCGTTCAATCATCTCCCGAATCTTCTCCTGAATGAGATTAGAGCGATAGACTTTCTCGTCGATGGCCTTCTTCACGTGGCGGGCGGTGGTATATTCAGAATTTTCTTGTTGAGCATAGAAGTTGGCCTCTCGAATTATATCAGCAACGTCGCCGAACCTTGTAGAGAGCTTCTGCTGATCCTGAGCCAGTCTGGAACCATACTCGATTGTTTTGGCTAATCCTGACGCATCGAGGTGTCTGAGCTTCTCTTTCCGAACAAAAGTACAGATAAAAGAAGCATATCGTCTCATGTTTTCTTCATTTCGGTCCATGGTGGTGTCGAAGTCTGCCTTGACCTTAAAGAGGCGTTTGAAGTCGACATCTAGAAGATAGAGCTGCGGATAGAGATTCGGATGCCCGACGAGCACGACTTTCACTTTCAGCGGAATGGATTCGGGTTTCAACCCCTTGGTCGTTATGAACCCTAGACGTTCCCCAGCTTCTTCGATGTCCAAGCATTCATTCATCAACGACCTTTTCAAGGTGTCATATGAAAAGAGATTACGCAACAAATCCTCCACGGTGAGAACCAAGTATCCTCCATTCGCTTTGTGCAGTGATCCTCCGCGAACCATCGTGAAGTCCGTTGTTAGCACGCCAAACTGAGCTTCCTTCTCTATTCGACCAAAGAGGTTTTGATGCGTAGCGTTTTGCTCAACGATTACCGGAGCTCCTTGAAGTGACGAGTTGTCCACAACAAGATTCACTTCATACTTCCTGAATGGAAGTTCCTTCAGCCAAGGAGCTCGAAAAGGTATCGTAGGTTCTTTAGGACCTCCTATGAAACTCTCGAGATTTTCCAGAACATCCTTTTTTACAGCTTCCAAGTAGGTTATGATATCAGGAAATTTGCTGTATTTTTCAAGAAGCTCGTCAACTAGGTGACCGATGGCAAACAGGGCAACCTCCTGATTCAGTTCATCTGTCTTGTCAGCGATCTTCTTCTGCAGCTCCCTAAGCTGCCTCATAGCACTCCGCAACTCTGTCTTCAACTTCTCCCTTCTCCTTTCGATCTCCCGTCTGATCTCAGGAGACAAGGCCAGAAGATCTGCCTCGCTTAAGGGTCGACCTTTCACGACCGGGATTACCAAAACTCCTATCGGTGTACTCTGAAGAACGAAACCTTCTTTCTTAGCTCTCTCGTTGAGCTTGGATAGGAGTTCTTTCCTCTCATTATCAATTGAAGCAACAAGCGAATCCCGTTTTGTCGCATAATCTTCGCTTTCAAAAGCTCTAGGTAAAAAGGTTCGTGCATTGTTGACAAAGCTTCGCATGTCCATCTGAAATTCCTTTCCTTTTCCAGGGGGTAACTCAATGGCTCTCGGCTGATGCGAGTTGACGAAGTTGTTCACATAGCACCAATCGGAAGGCACAGGCTTACTTTTCGCCACCTCCTCAAGAAACCCTTTGACAGCTGTCTTCCTCCCGGTTCCTGGGAGACCGGCAACATAAATGTTGAAACCTTCCTCCTTGATGTCCAATCCAAATCGTAGCGCCTTTACAGCTCTTCCTTGACCGATTATGCCTTCGAGGGGAGTCAACTCTTCGGTCGTCTTGCAATGTAATCCAGAAGGTTCAGCTCTTCTTCTCAAATTCTCAACGGATAACTCTTTTATCATTGAAATTTCTTCCCTAGGCTCAAACTGTTTTATAGGTAATTCAATAGGGGAGTTAATAAGCTACGCGGAATCGATTCTTGTTCCTCCGTCTGTATGTTGCGAACCTGTCCGAGAATAACCTCTCGATTGAGAGTTCTTGTTGGCTATTGAACGGTTTGAGAAGCTTCGTTCTCGGGCAACTTCACGGACTGCGGCACATCGTACCTCATGCAATACCCAAGAAGACTCGACATCTTCGACTTCGAAATGCTCAACGATATTAAAACGAGTGCTAATCAGGCATAGGCAGATTATGCTGTA
>CP070828.1:664716-667879 GCA_020344715.1 Candidatus Bathyarchaeota archaeon
TCAATCTTTCCATAGTTCGGATTTATGCCGCAGGAGAGCACTACACCTTTCCACGAATCTTCTAGGGGCTTCAAGACCGAGGCGTCGCTTGGACCTGCGTGTCTACCCTGTAATGGTTTTAATGCGGTGTTTCCCCTCACTTCATGATCATAGGTCCGTACTACTGACTCTCTGCTTGCCACATTTGGCGAAGATAAGATCTCTAATACATCTTTTGTGAGTTCCCGTGGCTCGGGAAAGCGTGGTTCCTCACAACTTGGTGCTTTCCACCTCGCTGTTCTTTGGGGTTTTGGCGGTTTGAACAGGAACTCTATTTCGATTTCAGCGACTCGGCATCCTCGATAGCTAATCTTAAGCATTTTGTCGTTGGTGAACTTGCCAATCGGAGTGGCTTCTACCTCTTCGTTCTCACAAATCTTCAGGACTTCTCGAAGATTTTTCTTTGGAACCAAGAGAAGCATTCTTTCCTGTGACTCCGAGATGTAAATTTCCCATGGAGCCATGCCCACGTATTTCAGAGGAACTTTTTCCAGCTCAACGTAGGCTCCGCACCCCGACTTCTCAGCAGTTTCACCTATGGCACTTGACAAGCCACCTCCGCCCAGATCAGTTATCGATGAGCCCAGTTTACAATCTCTGACCTCGAGCAAGGCTCGTTTGAGCTTTTCTTCCTCTATTGGGTTTGCAATTTGAACCGCCGGTCTTGAAATCTCCTCGGATTCTTCCGTCAACTCAGCAGAAGCAAAGGTGACGCCGTGGATACCATCTCTTCCTGTCTTTCCCCCAACAAGCAAGATGACATCGCCAGGTTTCGCGTCTTTCACAAATTTGTCTTTCGGAAGAGTTCCAATGCATCCGCAGTAGACAACCACGTTGCCCACGTAGGTCTCGTCAAAATAGATAGCTCCATTAACAGTTGGGATGCCCATGTTATTTCCATAGCATCCTATTCCCGAAATGACCCCATTGAGGATGTATTTCGGATGTTTCACGCCAACGGCAAGTTTATCGTGTGCATAGTTTAGCGGACCGAAGCCAAGTACGTCTGTACAGGCTATTGGTTCAGCCCACACTCCGAGTATATCGCGAATAACGCCTCCTACGCCGGTTGCTGCTCCTCCAAATGGTTCAATAGCCGATGGATGATTGTGAGTTTCAACCTTTGCTGCAACTGCAACGCCTTTGTCAAAGTCGACTATACCTGCGTTGTCTTCAAAAACTGAGAAGCACCAGTCTGGATCCAGCTCTTTGGTGGCTTTGGCTATGTACGTTCTGAAAAGGCTCTCGATTGTGCCCTCTTCCGTGACAACATTGCCTTTAAAGGTTTTGTGATGGCAGTGTTCTGACCATGTTTGCCCAATGGTCTGAAGCTCAACATCTGTTGGGTTTCTTCTCTTCACAACAAAGTACTTCTGAATCGCTTTCATCTCTTCCAGGTTTAAGCCGAGTTCCAACTCTTTGCTTATTTGCCGAAGCTGGTCGTCGTTTGCTTTTGCTAGGTCCATTTCATAGAGTTCAAAAGGAAGATCTGTCTTGATGTAGAGGCTCATTTGAGCTCCTCAAGCTTGAATTTGTAGTTGTCCTTGACAGGGTTAGCCAATAACCGCCTACATATTTCGTCCACTTTGCGTCCAGCATCTTCTGGACTGGCTGCTTCCAAACGAATATTGTACACCTTGCTGACGTTAACAGCATTGACCGGATACTTCAGTTCGATCAATGCCTTTCTTGTGGTTTCGCCTTCTGGGTCAGAGTATCCAGGTTTGAGGCTTACTTCTACTTCTACTTGATATTCCATACTGGAGTAATCAAACACACAAGTATATATCAATTTCTGCGTTTGTGACTACAATTATTTACACAAGAATGTTATATCCCAGACGCTTGTCTCCCTTCGCGTATTTCCAGCTATGACCAGTGTTCTATGGTGTGCTCGTTGAGCTGTAATTCTGGTTTTCAGCGCTCATCGGTTTTCTTTCACAGGACGTAATTATCACTCGGCAATTGAAGTTATCTGTCCGTTCTTTATCTCTATTCTGTATCTTTGAGTGCCGATACGCGCGGCGACTAAGTCTATTAACGCCGGTTCTTCAACTGGCAAGGTAATTTCATAGTGGTGTGGCTCCCCCTCAGGATAAACGTACAAAGAGACATTCTTCCCAGAGATCTTGACTATCTTAGCTCTTATCTCTACCATCCTAGACCCTCGAACAGCTATTAGCAGAAACTTAGTATTTAACATATACAATCGTGCGAGCGTTTGAGCTCCCGGACACTCCAAGATCGACCTTCACTTTCACGTTTCACACTGGGCGACTTGCTTGTTTCTTTCTTGAAGAGCTTTAAATCTCAAGTTTCAGATTCTTCAATCTGAAGTATCTCATTTGATATCCAGCTCCAGAGCTTCATACACAACTGCTTCACGCTGGTTGACGACTTGGAGTATCATTTCAAGACCCTGGAACTCAACACCTTAAACGGAATGATTGGAGAACACTTGGCGAGAAGCTTCATTCGTAACACACTTGCCCCGAAGCTTGTTGAAGAAGAAGGATGGAGCCATGTCTTCCTCAACAAGAACGACTACAAACATCACAAGGAATCTTGGAAGCAAAAGCTGTTCAGATTCGATGCGTTTAGAGACGATTTCATAGCTCATGGCTTCTATGCGAACAGGAAGCTCTTGTCAAGGTATGCTCAAGTCGCGGGCGTCCTTGTCGAGAACCATTGCACGCCTGATGGTCTGCTTTTAAAAGTGCGGCTTACTGGGGAAACTAAGAAGCTGATGAAGAGCAAATGTCCGAAGGCTGCTAGCTTGAGAATCGATACGTCTCACAGAAGCGGTGACATCCTAGAGTTTCCAGTTGTTGATGGCAACCTAGAAATTGTTGAGATTAAGTGTGGACGTACTGCCAAACTGATGATCAAACAGAAGAACACCTACAATGACCTCATTGCAAAGGGGATTCCTCTTCGAATGATTAGGGTTAGAATCGTCTCTTTCGACCTCAACCAGTTTCTAGTCGAGGAACACAAATATGAAAGGTTCCTGTAGTGAAAAGCAACGCATAGTTCTTCATGTTGACATGGATCATTTCTTTTCTGCTGTGGAAGAACGCGAACATCCAGAATTTAAAGGGAAGCCCGTTGTGGTCGGAGCAGA
>CP070828.1:667979-671193 GCA_020344715.1 Candidatus Bathyarchaeota archaeon
CGGTCATTGCATCGCTAAAGGTGCAGATTTACGGAAGGTCATGGCTGAAATCCTAGGAAAGAAGACAGGCTATTGTAGAGGTAAAGGAGGCTCCATGCATATCGCCGACTTCAGTGTAGGCATTCTTGGAGCTACAGCGGTTGTTGGCGCGGGGATTCCAATAGCAACTGGTGCTGGGTTATCCATCAAGTTGAGAGGAACCCATCAGGTTGTGGCAGGCTTTTTCGGGGATGGCGCCTCTAATCAAGGAACTTTTCATGAAAGCATTAACATGGCCGCCATTTGGTCGCTTCCTGTGATTTTCGTATGTGAAAACAATTTGTACGCCATGGGAACGAGACAGTCGATGGTTATGAAGATAGAGAGCATTTCGGAGAGAGCCGTCGCCTATGGAATTCCAGGGGTAACGGTGGACGGTAACGATGTGCTTGCTGTATACGAAGCCACGCAGAACGCTGTAAATCATGCAAGAGATGGCGAAGGACCGACGCTGATCGAGTGCAAGACATATAGACACAAGGGACACTCCCGGTTTGACCCCGCTACTTATCGACCAAAAGAAGAGGTAGAAGAGTGGTTGAAAAGGGACCCGATCCCAAGGTTTAAGGCAGAACTACGGAAAATGCAATTATTGACGGAGCAAGAAGCCAAAAGAATAGAACAAGCTGTAGTTTCGGATGTAGAACAAGCTGTCAAGTTCGCTGCGGAGAGTCCTTATCCAGCGCCTGAAGAGGCCCTAGAAAACGTGTATAGATAGAAGTGTGGCGCGATGAGAGAATTAACCTATAGAGATGCCTTGCGTGAAGCTTTGCGCGAAGAGATGCTTCGAGACAAATCAGTATTCTTGCTAGGTGAAGACATTGGACGCTATTGGGAGGGAGCCTTCAAAGTCACAAAAGGCTTGGCAAAGGAGTTCGGAGACGAACGTGTGAGAGACACTCCAATTTCAGAATCTGGCATAGTCGGTGTTGCCATAGGCGCCGCAATTACAGGCATGAAACCTGTAGCCGAAATCATGTTTGGCGATTTGTCCGCTCTTGCTATGGATCAAATCTGCAACCAAGCCGCGAAAATTTGTTACATGTTCGGTGGACAGACGAATGTGCCTCTTGTGGTTCGAACTCCCTTCGGTGCTGGAGTCAACATAGCTTCACATCATTCGCAAAGCCTCGAAGCATGGTTCATGCATACACCGGGCTTGCTGGTTGCTGTACCTTCGACGCCCTACGATGCCAAGGGACTGCTGAAAACAGCAGTAAGAAGCAACAACCCTGTAATGTTCTTTGAACACAAGCTGCTCTACCCGATCAAAGGCGAGGTTCCAGAAGAAGACTATACGACTCCGTTCGGCGTGGCAGACGTGAAGATGGAAGGGGAAGACGTCACGATACTTGCAACATTGTACATGATTCACAAAGCACTTGCAGCAGCCCAAGAACTGCGCAAGCAAAGAATCAGCGTTGAAATCATCGATCCTAGAACGCTCGTTCCGCTGGATAAACGAACTATTGTAGAATCTGTGAAGAAAACCGGCCGAATTCTCATCGTAACTGAAGACTGCAAAACAGCCGGCACAAGCGCTGAAATCGCGGCTGTCGTAGCTGAAGAAGCACTAGACTACCTGGACGCACCCATCAAACGAGTCGCTGAACCAGACACACCCATACCTTTCAGCCCACCCTTGGAACAGTTCATCATACCTGATGAGAAGACCATTATCAAAGCAGTAAAAGAAATCTTGTAGCCACTTCATGTTTGTGAGGGAAGACGGTTTGGTAACAAAAGTTGTTATGCCCAGATTAAGCCTCACAATGAAGGAAGGAACCGTCATTCAATGGTTCAAGAAAGAAGGGGACCTCGTCAAAAAGGGAGATCCCCTTGTTGAGGTTCTCTCCGAAAAGGTGACTTACGATGTGGAGGCGCCAGCATCTGGAGTTCTTCGAAAGGTTTTGGAAACTGAAGGAGCCGATGTGGTGGTGGCGGGAACACTGGGTATTATCACAGAGCCTGGTGAACCACTTCCAGATATTGAAGCCGCCGTAGCTCTTCCTCCCCAAAGAATTGAAGAGGCGACACTTCCTCCGAAAGAGGAGACTGCTAGAAAGGTCAGAGAACGTATACTTGCTTCTCCGGCTGCCAAACGCCTCGCGAAAGAACACGACATCGACCTGGCAAGCGTGAAGAGCAGCGATCCGAAAGGACGAATCGTTGAGGACGATGTCAGGCGATATCTTGCAGAGTCAGCAGCTCTGGCACCACACGTGCGAGAAGTTATTCCGCTTGCGGGCATAAGGAAAACAACTGCCGAACGAGTTTCATCAAGCGCACGCACTGCTCCCCACAGCACTGTAACGATGGAAGCCGATATGTCAAACGCGGTCAAACTTCACGAAGTGAAACAAGTGTCTTACACTGGCATTTTGGTGAAGGCAGTTGCTCAAGCCTTGGAAGAGCATCGCAATCTAAACTCAACTTTAGACGGCGAACGAATCATAATCTACGAAGACATCAACATCGGAGTTGCGGTTGCCGCAGAGAACGGATTGTTTGTCCCAGTAGTGCACAATGCCAACAAGAAATCACTAATTCAAGTTACTTCTGCTCTCAAAGAACTGGTTGAAAAGGTAAGAGACGGCAGACTCGCAAAGGAGGACGTGAGTGGTGGAACATTCACCATTACCAACCTCGGCATGTACGGAGTTGACATGTTCATACCCATTATCAACCCACCTGAAGCGGCTATTCTCGGTGTCGGGAAGACCACTGAGAAACCAGTCGTAATCGACGGGAAAATGAGAATCAGGCCAATGGTGTGTCTAAGTCTTTCGTACGACCACCGCATAGTAGACGGAGCTCCTGCCGCAAAATTCCTGCAAAAAGTGAAACAGATTTTAGAGAGCGAACTTGAAGATGTTTAACAGAGTTGAAACCGAGTTGCGCGCGCTGATGGAAAAGTGATGCTTGCGCCCTTACGTTGGTAGCAGAAGCGCACGCATCTAGCTGGTTTGTTTCGTACACAAGAACGCTGCTTTCTTGTTGCCGACGTTCGTGAATTGGTGTTCTTCGTTTGGGGGAATAAATATAACATTCCCTCTGGACACTAGCACTTCCTCACTTCCTCCTCTGACAAGTATTTTCCCATGCAATATGTAAACTTCATGTTCGTGTACATGTTTCTCAAGGAGTGTATGCCCCCTACATCAATCGTGAATAG
>CP070828.1:671293-676082 GCA_020344715.1 Candidatus Bathyarchaeota archaeon
CTTCAGGGACATAGATGTTTTCTTCCAAGAGATGGAACAAATGATGACCAAAGAATTCGCCGAATTCTCTAGAAAAGCTCCCAGAGAGCTCGTCCGAGAACGAATCCTGCCGGACGGGACCAAAGTTAGCGAGTGGGGTCCATTCGTCTACGGATACAGCGTAACGATAGGTCCCGATGGAAGACCAAAAGTCAAAGAGTTCGGCAACGTTAAGCCTGAAACTCGATTGGGAAAACCTCACATAGACATCAAAGAGAAGAGAGAACCTTTGACTGATGTAATGACCATTGATGGCGAAGTCAAAGTCATAGTGGAACTACCCGGAGTGGAGAAGAAAGACATCAAGCTACATGGTACAGAAAGAAGCCTAACGATTTCTGTGGATACACCTCAACGAAAATACCACAAGGAAGTTGAGCTACCTGCAAAGGTTGTTCCGAAAGCAGTAAAAACTTCATACAAGAACGGCGTCTTGGAGGTTACAATTCAGAAGCAGAAAAAGCCGAAGCCTAAAGGCGAGCCAATAGAGATATAGTAGCGCACGCATCAACAGACTTGCAACATAGGACCTCGATCAATCCACACTTAATTTTCCAGTTTTATATTTCTAAACCAGTCAATTCTTTAGATTTTTGATCTTCTTTTAGGTTAGAAATTAGAAAATTAGAAGTTCTCGAGTTCTCTCGACAGACTTTGCTTGGTCAGAATATTACGACTAGATAGTGTTGAATGACGAGCTACCGGTAATGGAGAGGCTGAAGAGAACTGTGAGGTTAGAAAGAGGTAGACTACGCACGAAGTGCGCGCAATTCTTAATAATTCGATTTTGCACTTAGGGGTGTCTTAAGAAGATGAAGGGAGAATTGGGACATCATGCCAACATGGGTATGTACTGAGTGCAAAACCGAATACACCAGCAGATGTCGCCAAGCAACATGCTCAAACTGTGGAGCTCTGAAAGAAAAGCATACAAAGAAGGCATAAACATGGCGACAGCGGATCCAGCTAACCTCGTCGGTTGTTGTGGTCTCTACTGTAACGCTTGTGGAATTCGACAAGAAAAAATCAAGATCGCTGTCAACAATCTACGTGGCATTATTGCTCATTATGGCTTCGACAAGATGATGCCTGAACTTGCCAAGTGGGAACCAAGCCTCAAACATTACACTGAATTCGATCAAGTCATGAATGGATTGGTCAAACTTTTCGGTGACTGTCCAGGTTGTCTTCAAGGCGGTGGAGATCCATCCTGCAAGGTTCGTGAATGCGTGAAGAAAAAGGGCTTTCGCACGTGTGCCGAGTGTGATGAGGCTGCAACATGTGAACCTCTTACTCCATATCGCAAAGGTTACAAAGGACTTGCGCCAGCGCTTCAAAACATCAAGCAAAGCGGCATCGGAAGATATGCAAGGGAGATGCAGAAGAAAGTGGGCAAGGGGTACAGCTACCTAAAAGAAAGCGAATAGTATCTCCTACTAAGCCTGCTTGGATGAAACCGGCGCGTCCTTTGTCGAATAGAAATAGCGTGCGCGAGGATGAAACAATTGCAGATCAAAGCTGTGCTTTTCGACCTCGGAGATACGCTGATACGGACTGCTGAGATTCCTGAAATCTACCGGAGAATCGGGGAGAATTTTGGAGTTAAGCTTTCTGTGGATGAGATTCGTGAAGCTCACAAAGATGTTGGAGAGTCTGACGCTATTGAAGGCATGATCACGTCAGGGCAAGAGTTTTGGGTCAGGTGGAACTCTGAGGTTTTGAGTAGGGCAGGCATACAAGAGAACAGAGCTTTCTTGGCTAGGAAGATTGACGAGTTGTGGTGGAAATACGCTGACTTAGAAGTCTTTCCCGATGTGGTTGACACACTAACTCAGCTGAGAGCCAAAGGCGTAAAGACTGGCGTGATAACCAACGGATTGAAGAGAGATTACGAGCAAATCTTGGGAAAGGTGAGGTTGACTGACAAATTCGATATTGTCGTAGGTATAGATACATGTAATAAAGCGAAGCCGGACAGCGAAATATTTCTTCACGCTGTTAACATGCTCGATGTTCGCCCAGAGCAAGCTATCTTCATAGGTGATTCCTTCAAGTACGATTACGAAGGCGCGAGAAACGCTGGACTAAAACCTCTACTCATTGACAGAGAAGGAAAGGCTTCAGAAAGTGTTGAAACAATAAGAAATCTTACTGAAGTGCTTCTTCTAGTCTAAATTGCATGCACGCGCACAGAAAGAACGCTGCAGCAGAATTATAACAGAGAACCTGCCATTCCACCGCGCACAAACGGATGCGAACGCAAAATGACTCAGAAGAGAAATTTTGTGTTATATCTAGATTCTGACTTGGTCAGACAAACACGTGAATTAGGCTTCAACCTTTCAAAAACGTGTGAAAACTACTTGAAACACTTGATAAACCAGTTTTCAAGCATCTAAACAATGAACAAGAGTGAAAACACTGTGATTGTTGGTAGCCCGGGAGAGATTCGAACTCTCGTCAGCGGGTCCAGAGCCCGCCATCCTTGACCGCTAGACGACCGGGCTTGCAAGATTACTTTATGTTTGACGCACTGCTTGCATAAATCTCTTTAGAGCTTGCCACGACCGATCTCTAATTCGATTGAGGGATAGAAGATCGAACACGTAGCTTGCTATCTGAACAAGAGAGTCTTGTCTAGTGCAGAGAGAAACGAAAACTGATGTGCTCTAACGTGTTCGTTTGCCATTGAATTTCTTGTTTTGCCACGAATACTGCCTGATCTTTGCAGACTCGCCGTAGCCGCATGCTGAGCACCGTTTCTTGTGCACGTGGTAGGCTCGTCTGCCACATCGTCGACATCGAATGTGAACGGTTTTTCTCATGCGTTTTCCAAACGATGAGGTGCCCTTGCTGATCTTTCCCATGAAGTTGCACCAGTCTATCTGGGAGGTGGAGAAATGAGAATGACGTTGTCACCGCGGACAATAATTAGGCCCAGGTGCTTCACGTCTTCTGCCTTCGTGGTGTCTTGGGTTTCATCCAGAACCAGATTCAAGTGCTGATCAAAGCCCTTAAGTCGTCCACGTATGCTTTTTCCGCCGCGTAATCTGACGAGGACAATCTTTCCAATGCTGTCCTCCAGGATCTTTGTGGCCATCTCGCTCATAGGTGCTTTCTCCTGTCGTTCACCTTGACTTTTATAGGTTAAACGCTACATGATTTAAAGATATTGCATCGCGGAGCGCTTGATGATGTCGACGAGCCTTCACCGACATTTTCTCAAGGAGCGAGAAGCAGCGCAGCTTCTGACGAAGTTTTCGCAGCAACTGAAAACGACCCCAAAGCAGCTGTTCGGAACCAAAATACAGGTCGAGTCCACTGAAACCCGTGATGGCACGGTGTATCTGATTAATGGTAGACCATTCATAGCGCTGCACAAAGACATACTACTACCCACATTACGCTTTGAGGATGCGTTGACCCGCCTGCCGAAGGCAATTGTAAACATGGGAGCCATTGCTCACATCTGCAATGGAGCAGACGTTATGGCGCCGGGAATTGTTCAATTTGAAGGGAAATTTGAAGCTGACGAGTTTCTGCTTGTAATTGATGAACGCCACCGCAAACCACTGGCCATAGGCAAAGTGCTCTTCGACTCTGAGCACGCAAAAACTCTCAAACGGGGAAAAGTAGTGAAGAACCTTCATTATGTGGGCGACACACTGTGGAAACTCCTCAAACAATTTCTGTCTTGACCCCACGAAGTTGGCAAAATTATTTGCAGCCGTGCTCAAACCAGTCAAATACGCAAGTCAAGGTCACGTCACCGTTCAAGCATGGAAGACAAATCCACCAGAACCCTAACTGACGAAAAAGCAGAGGAATTGAACGTTCATTTTTTCGAAGAAAATGTAAATTACTGAGATGTAGATTCGCCGAGTTTACAATAATCGTCCACTCTTTGAAAACCTCAAATGACGCGGGACGGAATAAGTCCATTTGAAAACGGTAGTAGATGTTTAATATTGATTCATAAACATTAAAACTTCATAGGAATACTGTCAGTATAAAAAGAATGGATTTGAAGAAATCTGGTCGTGCTTCCGGCTAGATGAGGCGATGGTAGGTTTGCCAGAAGTGAAGGAGACAGTGGAGAGATTTGTGTCAGACATCAATAATGAAAAGGAAGAAGAGAAGGAGCGGAAGCCAACTAAACCAAACGGGGTTTACCTGAAGGCAATGCCCCTGCGCCGTCTTGAGGATGTCGAGACTATCAAACGGGAAATCGAAGCAGGAAACATTCTCATCTTGAAGGTTAGTCCTTTAGCCAAAAAGAGCGTTGCAGACGTAAAACAGGCGGTGAGTGACCTGTATGAGTTTGCCAAGTCAATTGACGCGGATATCGCCCGTTTAGGAGAGGAGCGAGTTGTGATTACGCCCCCTTCCATTCGAATATGGCGGCAGAAGAAATCTTCGGAAGAAGAGGATTTGCCTACCGCAGCGTAACGGTTTCAAGGAGATTTGGAGCGAGCACTTCTATTTGGTACGTTCTCCGGAACGTTTTGAGCATATTTAGGCATTTCCCTCTTTCACCGTGACAAATAATGATTCTTTCCAGCTTTGGAGAAATCCGCCGGACATAGTTGAAAAGCTGTTTTCTGTCGGAGTGCCCAGAGAACCCCTCGATAGATTCCACGTTCATGTTCACGTTTAAGATTTCCATTTTGCCGTCGCTATTAATCATAGGTGTTTCACCCCTGCCTCTTTGCACTCTTCGTCCAACGGTTCCTTCAATCTGGTAGCTGAC
>CP070828.1:676182-679614 GCA_020344715.1 Candidatus Bathyarchaeota archaeon
ACAATGACGATAAACCCGATGAACGCTCCAAGCCAGAGATTGCCAGAGTCACTTCCCATGTTGACACCTTCGAGTTTCTAAGTTATCTGAATGAATAAAAAATTTTTGCAACCCTTTTCAGCAGTACTGGTGAGTGTGCACACAGGTGCCTAGCAAAGATTGCCTGATTACAGTCGGTGTCAGCTTTTTATGTAGCTGTGACGTCTACTCTCTGCGCACGTGGATGGACAAACGTCTTCATCCTTTTTTATACGCGCGGAGGTGCTTTGGAAAAGCAGTCTTCTGCCTATGTACTGTTCCCAGCTAATCGTTATTCGGAGGGTGGTTTCTGCCCGCATTCAGGGCATCTGCTATTGCGTATTTCCATGATTTTATATGGTGACATTATCTTCCGTCCATCATAAAGGGTGGTGCCACACTTCTCACAGAGAATAGATTGCGGTGATGCAAGTCCCAAAGGATTTCGACTTTTCTCGTGTGCTCCCATTTTTCTTTCCTGAAACAGATAGTACAGCAATCCTGAGCCTGATGCCAGTACGAGGGCTGCCAGAACCAGCGTTTTGAGAAATTCCATGAGTAGTTGCTGCTGATAAACAACTAGGACCGCTGAGTAAATGACTATGACTGCGGAAGCGGATACTAGAAGAATCCCTAGGACCAACAATAGGCTCGTGCTGATTTTCGCTGTAAACAGGTCATCCTCGTTTTCCAAGGTTGTCCTAGACGATGGCCCTCCAACCTGCAATTTCTTCGCCCTGCTATCGTTAATAATATAGTAAATCGTGATATATAATAAAGATTGCTGTGTTAACGTCCAACAAATATACGGAGGAACAGATCATCTGTCAGATCTTAGATCCCGCAGGGTCACTCACTTTTCGAGTAGAGGCTGTGCCGTTTGGTCAACCAGTGCCGTTCATCTTCTAGTTCTTTCACAGGAGTTGATTTCTTCTGCAAATTCTAGCACTGCTTTTCGTTGAACTAGGCCTTTTAACCGGTCTCTCTTGTCACAAACTGCTTTTCGGACTCCGATTACGTCTGCTCCCAAGTCATACAACCGTGGAAGATCTTGCCTGTCCAGGGAGCCAGCTAGTGCAGCGAGAAGATTGCAGTCATGCGCCTCTTCCACAAATTTCTTCAGCATCTCGCCATCCAGAAAGTTGAACAGCTTGCTTTTGGAATCCTTAACCTTGACGTCTATCATCACCCCATCCGCCTTTGCTTTGCATGCGATTTGGGGAAGCTTCGACGGGTCTACGCAGCCAACTGTTTTGAAGTCAGCATATCCAGCTGCAATGACTTTTGACGTATCGCTATAGTCTCTTACCGCTCTGCGCACTTCTTCTATTAGGTGTGTCGCTTCAGCGGATGTTTTCACCCCGAGAAGCCCTGCCTTAACATAGTTTGCTCCACACGCAGTAGCACCTAAAGCGGCAAGCGAAGCTGTCCCAGGCAGATTGGGTAAGTCGCCTATCGTAGCACTCACTTCCATATGATCTGGAACAATCTCTTTAATTTGCCTGATGACTCGGGGAAAGTTGGCACCTAACGAGCCTTCTCTCGGGTTCTTGACATCGACTATGTTAGCTCTTCCTTTGATGGCCTCTAGAGCTTCCGTTCCGTTTATAACGCTGACCAATAACTTCAATGATTTCCCAACATCTGGGTCTCTTTTCAATGTTGCGCGATCATATCTATTTGTGACTCACACAAAAGTTTTGTCAGGGGCAACACCATCGGTCGTGAGCTCTCAAGTCTGTGAATTCTAAACCCGCGCGCGCGGACGTGCGAAATCTTAATGAATTCCCGTCCGATTCTCCTTAATGATGACAAAAACTGAGTTCGATAAATCAGTGTGTTCGACTTGTGGACAACCCTTGTTTCTCAGCAAAGAAGAGTGCAGGAACTTCATAGGAAACAAGTTGAAACAGGGATACATCGTGTGCAGCTGCTGTGGAGGAAAACAGACAAAGCCTGAGCGCAAACTCGAAAGCTAGAACTCACAAGCGCTTCGGAATTCTAGGTTTCCACGTCTTTCTACGATGTCTCAGATATGGCGCAAAAGATGAGGGTTCTTCACTGATTAGTGCTAGGCTTCTGTTCCTTTCCGCGCGCGCGCACACACCTGCTATTTTGCCTGGATTTTTTTAGCGACTACACCTAGAAGGCTCTTGGCGGCTTCGCGTTTTGTCGTAAGAGGAACGTGAACAACTTCTTTCCTTCCGTCTACAATGAAGATCTCATTGGTTTCAACTCTGAATCCGACGCCTTTTCTAGCCACATCGTTGGCCACTATTAAATCAGCTCTAGCTTGCTTCAACCGTTGATGCGCGTTCTGAACGAGCGTCTCATCTGACACGTTGTATTCTGCCTTGAACGCCACAAGAAAAGCGTTTGGACTAGTTTCCTTCACGATGTCTATAATTTTCGGCGTGGTCTCAAGCTTTACATCTAGCGCTGTGGTCTTATGTGTCGACACCTTGAAGTCATAGGACTTCTTTGGTATCCAATCAGTAGCAGCGGCTGCAGCTATTACGGCATTGTACTTCTCGGATTTCAGCTCCGAAACAACAGCCTCATGCATCTCCGTTGTGGTTTCTACGCAGATTACTCGAGCTCCAGCAGGGGGAGTGGCTGTTCCGGGACCATAAATCACGGTGACCTCGGCGCCTCGCAACAGTGCCTCTCTTGCTACTTCTATGCCCATTAGACCGGAGCTTTTGTTTGTGATGATTCTCACAGGGTCAATGTATTCCAAGGTTGGACCAGCTGTCACTAGAATCTTCATTCCGTCAAAGTCTTTAGATGCCGAGAGTTTGCGGATGACAACCTGCAAAATCTCTTCAGGTTTGGCAATCTTTGCTTTTCCCTCTTCCATCCTCGGTCCTACAAATTCCACGCCTAGGTTTGTGAGTTTCTGAACGTTCTCGTCCACAATGGGATGTCTGTACATAGATTCATGCATGGCAGGCGCAATGACAAACGGTATTTTCGAACCAAAAGCCGTTGACACAATGGACGTCACAGTTGTATCATCGATTCCCGATGCAATCTTGCCAATCGTATTGGCAGTTGCTGGGGCGACGAGAATCAAATCTGCCTTGTGAACGTGGTCCCCGGCCAACGCCACGTGTTCGATTTTTCCAGTTAGCTCGGTTACCACGGGGTTTCCCGTGGCCCATTCCATTACGTAGGGATGAATGATCTTCTGAGCCATTGTCGACATGACAGCGAAAACTTCGGCGCCATGTCTCATGAGTTGCCTGGCAATCTCTGGACTCTGGACTGCGGCGACGCTTCCTGTGATGCACAAGACTATTCGTCGTTCCTTCAACTCTTCTCCTCTTGTTTGCAGGATATCTTTCGAAGGATGAACCAAACCAAAGACCTCCGTTTACGTGATTTCCTTCACCGCGTTCTCCAAATCATTCA
>CP070828.1:679714-683609 GCA_020344715.1 Candidatus Bathyarchaeota archaeon
TGCAGGATTTTTCAACCGCATATTCGACAATATCAATGCTTATATGTTCAGGTTCAGTCCAACATAACTTGGAGTGCTCTTCAGGGAATGGACCAGACTAAGCGCATCGCATTGGAACGAGCTAGCGTTCTTTTTCGCATGGCAAGAGAAGTCATACACGAAGAGCCAAGGTTAGCGCAACGCTATGCTGAAATCGCTAGAAGAATAGCTATGCGCACCAGGCTTCGCTTGCCGTTTGAGTATCGCCGATTGATCTGTAGACATTGCAAGAACTTTATTTACCCAGGCATAAATTGTCGTGTCCGTATCAAGCAAAGGAGAGAACCTCACGTGGTCATTGCGTGCCTGAATTGTGGCCGTCACAATCGTATACCATTGGGGAAAAGGGGGAGCGAGAATGGTAAGCAGTAGAATGAAGCGTCGGATAAGACAAGAACTCAGCACAGAAAAACCCGTAGTCTGGATTGGAAAAGATGGAGCAACCGATCAAGTAATAAGTGAAGTAAATAGCCAACTGAAGAGACGGGAAATGATAAAGGCCAGAATTCTGAAGACTGCCCTCCAAGAAGAAAGAGCAAAAGACATAGCTACAAAGGTCGCAACGCGAACAGAATCAACCCTTGTCGAAGTTCGAGGACACACGTTCATGCTTCACAAACCAAGACAAAGAAGAGACGAACCCTCTAGCTCCAAAGCACGTAGGCGCTAAACGTTAAACATCAACATCGAGCTTTGCACCGGTCTATCGTTTCCGATGAGATCTGAATCGTGAAGATTGCGGAATAATCAGAAGACGCTTGGTATTATCTTGGCGCGCGCAGCAATCCATTTCTCACTCGAACAGCTTGGACTTCGTAGATTTCGCCTGAAGAGGGAGTGAGAAAGTCAAGGAACAAAAGCAGGCAAAAATTCCAAGCAAAGGGATCGCTGGGCAAACGAACACAGGGTACATTTGGATAGGTTCTCCTGCGGCTCTAAACTCGAATCTAGCAATGTCGAAACCTTGTACACTAACAAACCAAAGAAGCGAAGAGCTCAGAACAGCTGTTCCAGAACTTCCTCAGGTCTAAACTCTTCTCGTGATCTCACTGATGCCTCTTCCACATACAACTGCGTTGCATATCTCAGCGCGTCGTCGCTCACTGGTACATAATCGAAGTCTGAATGGAAATAATTGAGAAGAGAAGTCGCGCAGGCGAACTGCATGGCTCTTTTTTCCAGCCGTGCAGAGAAGCTCACAACTTTGCGTGGAATGTGCTCCAAAATCCGCTCTCTAGCTCTCCCAATCACGTCATGCGCTTCTGGTGTAATCATCACAGGCTTCCTAGGGAAATTTCCTTTGACTAAGGGATGACTAGTTTCTATAGCGTATACAAGCGTGAGATGGTCTCTGACTTTTCGCGCTCCTTCTTCTGTGTCGATCTCGCCCAGAGCAAGTCTCATCTGGCTCTTCGCGATCTCCACAAATCTGCCTTTTGTGAGACGATGCAAGCGACAGAGCATGCGGTCTTCTATGGCATTGAAATTGGGGTCGCGAACTGTTACTTCGTAGCCTCTGCCAAGAGTTGTCACATTGTAGTTGACACTAAAGAGGGAATTGAATATATATGGACCAATAACTTCTCGATGCAGTTCATATCTGATTGTGCCTCTCTCCATTGCCAGCTTTAACGGCTCGACCATACCTTTGTATCGAAACCAATCGTTAAATTCTGGAACGATAAAATTAGAAGTTCGACTAACGTAGGCTTGACCTATTCTTATGAAACGTGCGGGGGTTATGCCGCCGGCGTAGCGGTTACGTCCAGGGATTCCATGTGCGTAGATCTTTGCCTCTGGTTTTCCAAGGATCATGTCTCGCGTTGAGAAGCTTTTTCCCGTGCCTGGTTCACCGAACAAGGATAGGTTCCAGCCTGTTCGCATGCCAGTTTCTCCGTGTTGAGACACTATTTCCACATCAGCTAGTCCATATTGTTGTGTGATGCTGAGCAGGCTGTCGAAATACAGTATCGGTCCGAAGAGACTTTTGAGGTAGTCTGCCAAAAGACTCATTGAGAAGGTTTTTCCAAACTTGATTGTGTCGTCGAGTCTGTACTTCAGCAAATCATTTAGGTATTCGTCGAGTTCTCTGTCCATTTGACTGATCTGTTGCCGTTCTAGATCTACGTAGTCCACCTCTTTATTAACCGGTGACCGGCCTGAAACGATTGTGGAAGAAGTTATTTCTGTCGGCGCTCCTACCTCTTGCCATACCAAAGAAGAGGTTTCCTCCAAAATCTTCCATTCTTGATATTGGTCGCCCTTGTAAGCTGTTGCAATTACCTTCAGCTGCTCTAATGCAGTCAAGATTGGAAGAGGGTCAAGGCTCCGCTTCAGCTTGTTCCGAACATCGCTTAGGCTGCAACTTCTCCCGGCTTCCACTAGAGTCCTTAAAACAACGAGGGCGTTTTTTCCAAACTTCTTCTTTGCTTGACGAATATTTGCCCGAAGATTTTTCCACGAACCCTCCAAAAGAAAAACTCCATCTTCCAACGTGTAGAATTGCCCTCTAAAAACAACCCATTTCCGAGGTTTGAACTTATCAAAGACCTCAACAAGCTGCTCCTCGCTCAGATCAGAAGCTATTTCCAGAGCAGCTTCATCTTCGTCAATTTCCCATTCGCTGAAGAAACGGTCAAAGTACGCGAAGTTTAGGTTCTTGCCAATTTCAAACAGTTTGCTCATTGAAAATGCGCGCTTCAAAAGAAGCTTTCGTTCCACAATTTTGTCTTCGTCTGTCACCTGTTTTCCTTCCATTGTCGAATTAACCCGCATATTTATAACCATACTCTGCCTTTTTAGGTCATTTGCATTTCAAGGAAACCCTAGCATTAGCCTTTTACGTGTCAGTTTAATGCCAGAAACACATTGAAGGCTAGTTCAGAAGCGGAATATCTGACGGAAGGATCGAGCGCTGAAGACCTAGCAAATGCATGAACCTTTCTAAAGCGAGCTACCACCTGATGTGATAATATCCCAGAAAAACGAACAAATATGAGAAAGAGAAACACTAGAGATAAGTCTTCAATATAGCATCCTGTTCTTCTCGGGTTATCCACCCTTCGTTCTTCAGTTCTCCAATTCCCTTTGTTAATATCTGTTCGAAATCTTGATGATGAAGTAGATCGTTGGACACTCCCCGCTCGCAAACGACCTCTTCAAGGGATTTGTTGCTTCGGATTTTCGCAAGCAATTCCGTTTTCAACATTTTGTCCAGCGACGAAGACTTTGGTCGCAAAAGCAGTCTAATTCTGGATTGAAGGCTGAATCTGTGAACGGTTTTATGAAGCTTCATTACGATTCCCTTGAAATCCATGGCTATTGCAGGTGGAAACAATACGTATTTGATTTTGTCTTTGGTTTCGTATCGAACCAGATAGAAAGGTATACACAAGAGAGTAATTTCTCCAAGCTTGTAGGAAATTGCAGCCTCTTCAACTTTCGATGCTTCGGATTTCTTCAATTCGATAAGTCTTCGAACTTGCTCAATTAGGATTGAGACCTCTGCATTCATCTCGTCAATCTGGTGTTTCCTAGATTCAATTTCCAACTCCCGCGAAGCTTCAATATCTAGAATCTTTCTTTTCTCGGTTTCAATTGAAAGCTGATAGTCAGTCTTCACGTTTTGAGTATCAAATTCTCGTTGTCTCTGAATCGTTTCAATCAGTCCTGCCACAGATTGCAGTTTTCTTCGGATTTCTGCAAGCTTGTTTTGATGGAGACTCAGTCTATGCTCCCATTTGGATTCACTGATGTCATTTCCTCTGCGCTTGCTTCTTTTCCGTTTTTCCTTGTATTCTATTATGTTCCGCTCAAGCCTTTCCGATTCGCGTTCAAGTCTTCTTTTCTCTCTTAA
>CP070828.1:683709-691313 GCA_020344715.1 Candidatus Bathyarchaeota archaeon
GAGCAAGAATATTCCATACTTACGGAGCACAACGCAAAAGAAAGACCAAGCAAAATCACAATTTCCCTGGCATCCTCTGCAGGTTCAAAGTGACAGAAAAAAAGGAAACGACCGAAAAACGACCACAGAACAGCGGGCACATTCCAACGTTGAGGGTCTGCGCCCAAGCAACGGTGCATGCATGGCGCCACGAATCCGGTCCAGACCAAGGACACAGGGCGATGGCTCCCGCAGACTCGATGCTTCTGCGCGCGGAAACGTTAGCTTAGCAACAATTACTGCAGCAACTTACGCTCTTCTTGGTTTTCCGTTCTTCTTCTTTCTCCTCTACTTTCGGTTTTTCATCCACGCAGTCCACCTCCATCTATATTCCGTCGTAATATGTTCCAATGGAATATATTACATCGGAACCTATAAAAGCGTTTCGCACCTACATTGTAGTGAGGATCAGGACGATGTGGTGTTGTTGCGGACCGACTAACCTGTCCCCTGTCCAGTTTCTCGCGCTTCTTCTCTTGAACAGAAAACCCGCACATGGCTACGAGTTGTTCAAGCAGATCAAAGATGAGTTTGGCGAGAAATGGAAGCTGAATCCTGGAGGCATCTACAAGACATTAGCTAAACTAGTGGAAAAAGGCTACATAGAGGAGACAAAAGTCGAAGACGGCAAGACCATCTATCGCCCAACAGACAGCGGCAGAAAAGCGCTATTCCAATGTATTGAATGGTCAGAAGACTGGATCGAATTCACGAGAAGTTGCTGCCCGCCAGACCAAAAATCGTCTTAAATTCAGCTGCATGCCATCTATGTTAGCGAGACATATACGAGAACCCGAACGTTTCTGATGGAACACCGAAGAAGAGGCTGTAGGAGACATCAGCAGAAAAGTAGGCCCAGCAGGACCAAGAGAAGAAGAAGCAGAACACAAGCAATCACATCCATGTGTCCCCGCTGGGAGTCGTAGCCAGAGAACACCAACGTGCAGAACTAGGCCCCACTAGCTTGGAAGTAGTTGACTCTAGGGGCCTTGACACTACTACTTCTAGACTGCACACGCGTGAACTTGGGCAATCTCTGCTGTCAAAGTGCGGAGACGGGAAACTCGAATCCAGCGTTCCTTTGCATGGAAATCAACGCAATTTTCAGATGTCTTTGAATTGCTTGTCGTAAAGTCGATGATACAACCCTTTTCGTCTCATCAGCTTCTTGTGAGTTCCTTCCTCAACAATTTGGCCATCGTTCACAACTATTATGTTGTCCGCCTGTCTGACGGTGGAAAGCCTGTGAGCAATAACTAGGGACGTTCTGTCTTTGAGGAGAACGTTCAATCCCTTCTTGATTTTCAGCTCAGTATACGGATCAAGACTGGAGGTTGCTTCATCCAAAATCAACATCGGCGGGTCGCGCAGAAGGGCTCGGGCAAAAGAGATGAGCTGCCGTTGACCTACAGATAATCTCATTCCTCGTTCTCCAACCTCAGTTTCATAGCCGTCGGCAAGACTAGTTATGAACTCGTGGGCTCCAACCAGCGTTGCTATGTTCTGAATCTCTTCTGTTGTGGCGTCAAGCTTCCCGTACCGTATGTTTTCCATGACGGTTCCTGAAAAGAGAAAGGGCTCTTGCAAGACGACTCCCATTTGGTTGTGAAGCGACGTCAAAGTGACATTTCTGATGTCATGACCGTCAACCGTAATGGTTCCAGCCTGGGGTTCATAGAAGCGGCTCAACAGCCTCACTATGGAGCTTTTGCCGGCTCCGGTTGGACCGACAATGGCCAACGTTCTTCCCGATTCTACACTGAAGGCAACGTTTTTCAAAACAGGATCGGTTGGATGGTAGCCGAAGGTTACGTTTTGGAAAGCTATGCTGCCTTCTACACGGGGGAGTTCTACGGCATCGGGAGCATCGATGATCTGTGGTTCCGTATCAATAGTCTCAAAAATTCTCTCTGCCGCGGCCATGGCTGACTGGATGGTGTTGTAGAACGTGGTGAGGTTTACAATTGGCCGGAAGAAACTTGTCACGTACGCAAGAAAGGCCACCAGGATCCCCAAGGTGATTCCTCCGCCCACTGTCAATATTCCGCCGTACCACAAGACGACGCACGTGCCAACTGCTCCAATGACCTGGATGACAGGCATCAACATGGCAAATATCCTGCCCGCTTGAACGTTGGCTTGGAGGTTTTCCACGTTCGCTCGACGAAATACTTCCATGGTGTCTTTTTCTCGGGTGAAGGACTGAATCTCTCTTATGCCCGAAATACTCTCCTGAAGCTTGCTTGTGACCTTCGCAATTTTCTTTCGAGTCATTCGGTAAGCCCTGCGCAGTCTAGACTGGAACACTAGAGTGGTCAACAGCAGAAGTGGAAGAACCACGAGTGTTGCCAAAGTCAAAGGAATACTCAGCCAAAGCATCACCACGACAATACCCACCAGCGTAAGAATATCACTGAGAACAGTCACAATACCCTGCACGAATATCATGCTCAAAGTATCCGTATCGTTAGTAACCCGCGAAATGATCCTACCCGCCTCGGATCTATCATAGAAGCTGAAGGAAAGATCTTGAAGGTGTGAAAACAGCTTCATTCGAATGTCATTCACCATATTCTGGCCCAACCACGAAATCTGATAGGTTCGTTGATAGCCAGAAAACCAGTTTACGACGTAGACAACCACAAGAATCATGGCTACGAAGGTTAACCCGGTGAAGTCACCCTCGGCGATGTAGCTATCAATCGCCACTTTCAGCAGATAAGGCGGCACAAGTCCACTCAAGGAAGCCACGAGCACAGCCGCAACAGCGATTGCCAGTCGCCCCCTGTGTCGCAACATGTACCTAGCTAGTCGCGCGATGAGAACTCGGTCGGGAACCTTTCTTACATGCTCTTCGTCTTCTTCACGCTTCAGCGCTTGGGCCATGTGATAGCCGGTCATTTCATTGCGTCCTCCTCTTGCGAGGCTTCGTTGGCCGGTGAGTCCTGTTTCATCTGAGCCTCGACGATCGGTTTCTGGGCTTCATACAAGGTTTGATAGATACGATAGTAGGCTCCTTTCTTTGCCATAAGCGCTTCATGAGTGCCTTCTTCTGCAATCTTTCCATCCTCGAGAACAATTATCTTGTCAGCGTTTCTGATGGTTGAAACACGTTGGGTGATCACGAAGGTTGTTCGATTCTCAAGCAGGGCTTGTAGGGCCTGTTGAATCTCGTATTCCGTCTCCACATCAACGCTGGAAGTCGAATCATCTAAAATGAGTATCTTCGGGTTGGAGAGCAAAGCCCTCGCGATCGAAATCCGCTGCTGTTGACCGCCAGACAAGGTTGCCCCTCTTTCCCCCACGCTCGTGCCGTAGCCCTTCGGCAAACTTGAGATAAACCCGTGTGCTCTTGCCGTCTTGGCAACCTCAATGATTTCCTCCTTCGCTGCCTTCGGTTTGCCATACGCGATGTTTTCTTTGATTGACATAGTGAAGAGAAACGTTTCTTGAGAAACTATGCCGATCTGCTCTCGGAGAGATCGAAGTTTGACATCTCTGACATCATAGCTGTCCACAGTGATTTTCCCTGAAGTTGCATCGTAGAAACGTGGGATAAGACGGATGATAGTGCTTTTTCCTGATCCAGTTGGACCAAGTAGAGCCACAGTCTCTCCTGGCTTTGCTTCTAGGCTAATGTTCCTTAGAATCGGTTTGCCACTCCCATAGCGGAAGGAAACGTTGTCAAATTTCACGAATCCCTTGAGTTTAGGTAACGCTACTGCGTTCGGTTTCTCCTCTATCTCGGGCCTTGTATCCATGATCCCAAAGACCCGGTCTCCAGCAGCCATGCTGAGTTGATAGCCAGAGACAAAGAAACCCAAGAACCGCATCGGCATCACAAGCATCGCCATGTATGCGTTGAAGGCAACCAAGGCTCCGATAGTTAGGGTTCCATTGATTGCCTCTGTTCCTCCATACCAGAATATGAAGACTGTGCCAAGTCCGATGAGGAACGCGATGAGAGGAATGAAGAAAGCTCTGATCTTAACAGACGCAAGAGTTGTTTTGAAATACTCGTTGTTTTCAGTTTGGAACCTGCTTCTTTCAAAATCTTCTCTTGCAAAAGCACGTACCACTCTCATTCCAGTGATGTTTTCATGCAAGACAGAAGTTAACGTACCGTATTGCTCGCGCATTACCTGAAATAGGGGTCTTATCTTCTTTGCGAAATAGTAGAAAGCAAGGAATAACAGGGGCATAAGAAGCAACAACAGCATAGTTAGGCTCAAATGCATCGCGAACATCGAATACAAGGTTGCTACGAGTAGAAGCATTGAATTTATGAGGAAGGTCAATTGCCACCCTAGGAAACCTCGTATCCGATCCACGTCGGTTGTGACCTTTGTCAAAAGCTGACCTGTTTGAACCGTGTCATAAAATGCGAAGCTTTGGCTCTGTAAGGCTGCAAAGACGTCATTTCTGATGTTGTAGACCACCTTCTGAGAGAAGTACGTGTTGGCATATCGCTGGACGAAATACAGCAGGCCAACGATTATTGTGAGTCCAACGATTTCAACCGACAAGACTAGGAGTCGGCTTCTGCCGACCTCTACTGTGGCTTCGTTAGTTAATAAGGGAAGAGCGTTGTCGATGGCATCTTTGGTTAGAAACGGAATTTGTACAGTAACTAGGACGCTGACAACCATACAGGCTACGCTTATTAGAAAAACGTGCCAGCTACCGGAAACGTAACGGATGATTCGTCCAAAAGTGCCCATCTATCTGCTTTCCTTGGGTTCTTTCGAAGCTGTATTTTCATGGTTCCTTTTAATCCTTGTGAGTCTGTGTTTATAGCAGCGAAAGTCATTTCAGCGTTGAAAAAAGCGGAAAGCTGTACGAGCACTTCAAAACTCATTGCGTTGCTGCTGGTCATTTCTCCTGCAAGATTTCCTTGTACAGATCTTCGTATTGCGGCACAATTTTCTCTGGAGTATAGGTTTTGAGAACTTTCGCTCTAGCATTGCTCCCTAACTCTTCCTGCAGTTCAGGGTTTTGCAGAATCTCAAGCGAGCAATTTGCCAGTGCTTCTGGGTCTCCAACTTCAGTCAGATAGCCATCGACGCCATGAGAGATCAACTCTTTCAATCCTCCAACATTGGTTGCCACAACCGGAACTCCACAGCTCATGGCCTCAAGTGCAGCAAGTCCGAAACTTTCATCCTCCGAGGGCAACAGAAACAAATCAGCTCGTCCCACAATCTCCTGAACGTTTTCCACATTTCCCAAGAATTCCACGTTCTCTGATATCCCGAGGGTTCTTGTCAGTTCCTCGGCTTCAGGGTGTTCAGGACCATCGCCAATGAGGACCAGCTTACAATCGATTTCGTTCGAGATAATTTTGAAAGCCTTGATGATGTCCGGGATTCGCTTTATTGGCCGGAAATTGGATGAGTGACATACAATTTTCTGTGCGCGATTTCGCTTGAACTTCCGGAATCTCTGGGGGTCAACAAAGTTCGGTATTACTCTGATCTCTCGCGAAATGTCAAAATCAGCCAACGTGCGAGCTCTCAAGTATTTCGAAACCGTGGTCAGCGCATCGCTCTCTTGCATGCTGAACTGCGTCACTTCTTTGTACGAAGGATGACTTCCAACCAAATAAGAATCGGTGCCATGAAGCGTGGTTACAACTTTTGTGGAGTTATTACAGATCTTTTTGGCCAGATAGGCAGACGCAGCATTTGGAACAGCATAGTGAGCATGAACTATATCGAGGTCGCAAGATCTCATGACAGCGGCTAGTTTTGAGGCTAGCGCCAGTGAATAGCAGCAGGGAACACGCTCGAAAAGCGGGTAGGAGAGAAGTTCCACCTTGTGAAAAGAGAAGTCAATCTCGTCGCCCAATCGAACAGGTTTGTCATAACTGACCAAATGCAACTCATGTTTCTTTGCCAGCAGGTGTGCAAGCTCGGTGGCGATGATTCCGCTTCCACCATACGTTGGGAAGCACGCAATGCCTATTTTCATTTCGAGAAGACCACCGGATCATCTATCTTCAACGGAGTATCGCAGAAGAATGGTTCACCACGCTCGGCACCTATTCTTGAGCCATAAACTTGGTCTCGCAATCTTATTCGCTCAAGAAGACCGTCCGGTCCCAGCATTAATCCCATTTGGGATTTGTAAGCTTTGATGGCCTCCATCTTCCTTCCATGACTCTCAGTAACATCAACGACGAAAGAGGGGTCAAACGCCGTGTGTAGCATGTAATAAATGACTGTTTTAACCTGATAGGCGTCATGACCTGTTTCCACTTTTGCCAGTTTGGCAAAAAAGACCGCCTTATCAACGAGTTTTCTGCTCGCGCCATGATCGGGATGATGCCCATCTCCGTAGGGCGCTATCAGCAAGGAAGGTTTATGTTGCCTGATTACCGCAGCCAATTTTTTTGCCTCATCAAACGTTGCACTTAATCTGCAGTCGCCGAAATCCATGTTTTCACGGATGTGTACCCCCAGTATCTCAGCCGCTTCAGCTGCCTCCTGCATCCGGTTCTCTGCGGTTCCTTCAGTTCCCAACTCACCCCTGGTAAGATCGATTATTCCGATACGATATCCTTTGTCACTCATCTTTGCGATGAGACCGCCGGAACAAAGCTCCACATCATCAGGATGAGGACTAATAGCAAGCACGTCTAGCATTCAATCACCCTGTGCTCACCATAATCAGCTTGACGGAAGTCCTCATAGACAATTCGCAGAAACTCCTCTCCGAATTTTATGAGATATTCCAAGAGGTTTATCTGCCTTTCTTGCAGGTTTCCATAGGGAAAAAGATTGTTGTGTGCTTTTCTGATCTGCTGTCTGGCAACCACATTCTGTTCTTTCAGTTTCGAAGTGATCTTGTCTTCCAAGCTTTCAATGGTCTTGAGGATTCGGACTCTTGCGAGGGACCAAGGTCCGATGAGAGTTTTGTCAATTGATTCAGCTCGCTGAGCCACTTCAGTCATGCCCGTCAAAACCTCGTCTCTAAAGGAATTTATGGTGTCACCAATGTTCTCTCGCGCTAGTCTTTTCAATGCTTTCTCGGGATTTCTCAGTTCGTGAATGGCTACGTCATATTTTCTCAGGACTTTGGAAATCTTCTTCTCGACTATGGTGGCCCCAAATCTGGGAAATATAACCGGCATCTCCAAAGCGAAAAAATCGTATAGTCCTTTCAATTGGGCTTGATACGCTATCTCGTTTGGTCCAGCTACGTACGCGAACGTGGGAAAAAGGAAGTCCTGAGTTATAGGTCTCGTGAGAGCGTTTGCGCTGAATTTGGAAGGATTGTCCTCCAAAAGATCAAGGAGCTCTCTCTGAGAGAACGTTTCATTGGCAACTTGAAATTTCCCGTTGTAGGTGACTCGTAGTCGTTTCCCATCGTCGCTGAGAAGAAAAAAATTGCATAGATTTGATTTCTTGTGAATTCTCGGCGAGTAGCCAAGCTTCTTGAGTTCTGAACCGGTTGCATTCAGGAGTCGCGTGCATTCAGTTGGTCGTCGGATGAGCTTGTCAAAAACTGGAACCATCAAATTCCTGAGATATTCAGGCTCAATGAGAATAAGCCCTAGCTCACCA
>CP070828.1:691413-694564 GCA_020344715.1 Candidatus Bathyarchaeota archaeon
AAAATCCATGAAGTCTTGGAGGCTGCTCTAAAAAGATGGACAAGCTGAAGATTAGAATAATCGTAGAAAAAAATCCAACTGAAGACCCAGACAAAGTCAAGCAAGCAGTCGAGAACATCTTTAGCACAGCAGAATTTGAGCCCAAGCCAGGCGACAATGGAGACCCCCTTATTGCCAATGCGAAAGGCAAGGAAGGGCTGACCAAACTCTACAACCTGCTTCGCAGAGAACGAATTCGCGACGCCGCTCGCGGAGTTCTAATCAAAGGACTAAAGGGACATTTCATCACCTTCTATTTGAACAAGCAGGTGGCTTATGCAGGACATGTTTCGTTTTGCCAGCCAGTCGCAGAATCGCCTCTCGGACCAATAAAGGTTCAACTTGCATGCGACAACCCCAAGGAACTCATTGAATGGCTGGCACCTAGGACCGCGAGAGGAGACTAGAGCGCGGTGAAAATTCTCCTGTTGACCAATCCACGCGCTACGGGAATCTATCAAGCAGCGAAAGAAATGAACCAGCAGCGCTGATTTCGTAGTTCAAGTGGGGTTAAATATGTCAAAACCAAAGATCGGTTTGTCAATGCTCTTCTGCTTGAGTGAACCGTTCACTTCTCTTCTTAAACGGCTAAAAAAGGTTGACGTTGATTATGTAGAACTTCTTGATGAAGGACTTCACGCGTTAGATGACACACGCGTCAAGAAACTTCGGGAAATAGCCGAAGCGCACAATTTTGAATTTATGGTTCATTCACCCTTCGCCGACATCAACATAGCTACGCCTAGTCCGGTTCTGCAAAAGACTGTTTTTAGACGACTGGAAAAATCCATCGTGCATGCCAGACAGCTCAAGAGCAAACTTTGGATTTTTCACCCTGGACTAAAGACCGCCGTCACTTCGTTCTATCCTGGTTCTGACTGGGAGCTGAACATGAAATCCGTACGGCGTCTGCGAAAAATCGCGACAACACATGAAGTAGACATAGCCATTGAGAACGTTCCCGAGCCTTTCCCGTTTGTTCTGAAGAGCGTAGAGGATTTTTCCCGCTTCTTTAATGAAGTCGACGATGAATTGAACCTAGTGCTGGATGTAGGGCACGCCAACATAAACCAGCAGATTCACGCCTTCATCACCAAATTCTCAAAGAAAATCGTTCACGTACACGCAAGCGACAACAAGGGAAACTACGATGCTCATCTAGGAATAGGGCACGGAACTGTCGACTGGGCAAATGTCGCGGAAGCTCTGAAGCGGATTGATTTCAACGGTGTAGTTGTGTTAGAATCAATTAAGCAAATAGATGAAAGCTTGGAAAGACTTGATGAGATCTTTGGTTAACTGGAGTCAAGAATCTATTAGGGGAAGGTCAATCTTCAAGAAGTCTTCAGCCACATCGCTCTTGGCGAAAATCGTTCTTGCCTGTTCAACTAACACACTAGCATTCTTGTACCTTGCGCTGACATGAGTGAGTATCAATCTTTTGGCTCCGGACCTGTGTGCGATTTCGGCGGCTTGACGTGCGGTAGAATGTCCGTCTTCGTATGCCTTGTCTTTCAAGTCATCGTCAAATGTTCCGTCATGAATGAGCAAATCCGCGTTCCGAGCTAGTTCTGCAATATCATCAGTCGGTCTTGTGTCTCCAGAATAGACGACCTTTCTTCCTGGGCGCGAGGGACCAACAATCTCCTTTGAGTTGACAACTCTGCCGTTAGGAAGTTGTACTGAGGACCCATGTTGAAGTTTCGACCATAATGGACCTTCAGGGACCCCCAAGGCCGCTGCTTTTTTCAAGCTAAATCTTCCGGGTCGGGGCTTTTCGATCAAAGCATAAGCCAAGCTTGGAACAACATGGTCTGCCCATGTCGCGTGCACTTCATATTCTTTCTCCTTGCTGACAACTTGAGCGTCTTCTATCTCGTGCAGTTCAAATGGAAAAGTGAGATTGTACTGAACTGTTCGCTGGATAGCATCCACAAAGGCTTCGATTCCTGGAGGTCCATAGATTTCTAGCCTGCGCTCTCTGTTCAGGAGAGCCATAGTCTGGAGCAATCCAGGTAGCCCGAGAATATGATCCCCGTGCAGATGGGTCACGAAAATCTTAGTCTTTCGGTGAAAACCTACACCAGCTTGAATCATCTGCCGCTGGATCCCTTCGCCACAGTCAAATATCAGAAGCTCATTTTTCCTGTAAAGGGCTATCGCCGGGAGACTTCGTTTCGGTGTCGGTACGCTTCCTGCAGTTCCCAGAAAGATGACGGACAAACTCATTTCAGTTCATCTCAAAAACGATGATTTCTCTCGTTAGACTATGATGAACATGCACAAAATGGGATTCCACATGTTTCAAACTCAACTCTTTACCTAATTCACTTGCTTTCACCGATCTTGGTGCAGCGATGCAGATCCGTCGTCCGCCAGTCAGACTATCTTGAAGAGCTGAAAGAGAGTCTTTTATCACCTGGTGTGTTTCGCGTCCCAGCGTGGAGGCCAATCTGCCATAAGGAGGGTCGGTTACGATGCAGTCGGCTTTGCCTGTAGGAGGCTTTGAAGCGTCTGCGACTATCATTCCTTCGGACCGAAGGTTGTAATGCCGGAGGTTACGCAGCCCTCCTTCAACCATGGAGCGTTTCACATCTAAGCCTACGGTTCGGCACCCCATCAATCCCGCCTCTACAAGCATACTAGCCGTTCCGCAAAACGGATCTAGGACAAGATCACCCGTTTTTGGCCTCGCCAAGTTCACCATACACCGCGCAAGTTTAGGGGGCATAGCTGACGGGTGAAAAAAAGGTTTTTGCCGCGGCCCTCTTTGAACAAAAACTTTCGGAGAAATCTCGGCGATTTTCAGTCCAAATAAAAATTTGTTGTCAGTCAAGATACCAAAGAAGGTCTTTTCAGGGTTTACCAGATCTACCTTCGACCTCTTCGCCTTGTTCAATATGAGTTTACCTAGTTTTCGCTCAAGTTCTGCACTCGAGAGGCTGTGAATGTTTTCTCCTACTCTTCGAATACGCACGGCAAAGCTTTCGTTTTCATGAACAAGCTTGTCTAGAGAAACCGAACGTACCGCACTGAAGATCTCGTCAGCATCCGCAGCGCAGCTCAGCAGTTCTACGCTGCAAACCCGTGTCAGAGCGGACCTGAACTCGAT
>CP070828.1:694664-697325 GCA_020344715.1 Candidatus Bathyarchaeota archaeon
AACTCTATCTATTGTTGATTCCAAAAGGAGTTCTCTCAGATGGTTGATGGCGACTTCCATGTCTATTGATTTAGTTTGAGGCTGCTCTATCGTAGCTACCCTTTCGAAGGCGAAGCCTCGCTTGTTTATCGCAGCAACGTTTCCAGGAGGAAACGATTTCACATTTCTCATTCCAAGCGCCCACAATGCCTTGCGTTCAGAAGCAACGCCACAGGTCCTTCTGTTTTCGCCGTAGTACATTGGAACCAACCCATGCATGTCACGTGCGGCAATTATCCTATCGGAATGGGAAATAGCAAAAGCGTAGGCACCATCAAATTCGTTCAAAACGCGTCTTGCGTTTTCTATGAGATCATCTTTTAATCTGCTTGCAAGTTCCTCCACGCCTGGTTTCTCGCTAGAAGGAAAAATCCGCCCATCAAAAACGAGTGCGCAATCCTTTGCTAGAATGGGTTGTGGTATATCACCATCAGAGCTACGCGAAAGATTGTAGCCGATAGCTATGTTGGATTTCAAGTTTGCGTCGTCTAGCTCTTGTAGAGACTCCGCTATCTTCACACCTGTACGAAAAGAAACCCCGTAAGCATCGGTTCCTCTGTGTGCTAGCTCTTTTAACATAGCAATAACCGTTGGAACTGCATTATTGCCACTTTTGTCCACGATCATTGCTATTGCACCCATGACTCAAACACCGTGTGGGAAAGAATTTTTCGACTGAATACGTCTTGTCCAGAAGGCTTTAATGTTTTCCGACGTCACTGAAGGTAAAAGTTATCTTCGGTGAACCATGTTCAATGCTTGAGGAGAGCGACTTGCCTGTTCTTCCAATAGACACACGGCGTTACGGAACAAATGAAATGCTAGAAATCTTCGAGGAGGAAAACCGTCTTCAGAGAATGTTGGATGTGGAAGCAGCACTGGCTTGGGCGCATGGTGAAGTTGGCAACATCCTTCGCAAAGACGCTCAAAAAATCGTCAAGATCGCTTCTATCAAGTATGTCAAGCTTGGTCGCGTTAAGGAAATCGAGCGAGACATAAAACACGATGTAACTTCACTTGTCCGAGCGCTAGCCGAAGCGTGCGGGTCCAGCGGAGCATACGTGCACTTGGGAGCCACGAGCTCTGATATTTTGGATACGGCAACCGCTCTGCAATTGAAGGACGCGCTCTTTCTTATTGAGAATCGACTTGATAAGTTAGAAAGTGCGTTAATGGTAAAGGCTGAGCGGTTCGATCGAACAATTATGGCAGGGAGAACTCATGGGCAACATGCCTTGCCGACAACTCTTGGCTTCAAGTTTGCGGTTTGGACAAGAGAAATAGCCCGCCACATAAGACGACTGCAAGAATGTAAAATCCGCATTCTAGTCGGTAAAATGAGCGGAGCGGTTGGAACTCAGGCGGGATTTGGTCCAGAAGCCCTGAAAATTCAGGAGCTGGTAATGAAAAAACTGGACATTGAGCCGGTGGAGATTTCTACGCAGATTGTGCAGAGAGATCGTCACGCTGAGCTCATCTGTCTTCTAGCCATGATATCTTCCACACTAGATAAAATCGCCACTGAAATCCGGCAACTTCAGCGAACTGAAATCGGAGAGCTGGCTGAGCCTTTCGAGAGAGCAAAGCAGGTTGGCAGTTCAACTATGCCTCATAAACGTAATCCTGAGCTCTGCGAGAGAATCTGTGGCCTCGCCAAAGTGATACGTAGCCTTGTGATTCCCGCCCTCGAAAACTTCACGACTTGGCATGAGCGAGACCTGACTCAGTCCTCAGCGGAGCGATTCATCATACCAGAGGCTTGCATTCTCACCGATTATATTCTGAATCTAATGACAACTATTATTGAAAATTTGGAGGTCTATGAGAGGAAAATGCAATTGAACATAAAATTGACACAGGGGCGAATCATGTCTGAGTCAGTCATGACTGCGCTAACCCATAAGGGGATGAATCGTCAAGAAGCGCATGAGCATCTGAGACGCCTAGCCGTAAGAAGCGAAATGGAAAGGAAGCCGTTTAAAACAGTTCTTACGGAAGACAAGATCGTACGGAGAATGCTGAGTGAAAAGGAAATCAGCAGAGCTTTGAATCCACGGAACTACCTAGGCACGGCAATAAAGCAAGTTAAGCTTGTTATCAGAAAAACAAGGCGAGAGCGAAAAAGCAGAGGATTGGACAAGTAATGGTTCCCATAGCCGCGTTGGTTTTTGTCAGCAATCAGAAAAGATCCCAAAACTTTTCGCTCTTGCTCGTTTGTGCGCGCTTGCTAGAGTTCTTCCAGAATTTTGCTGCATTTTGAGGAATCTTTTCATCATGATTTTTGTACGCGCAGAAGCCAAATGATGTTTTTCGCCTCTTAAGAGTCTAGGGTCGGCCTTGGCTCAGTACTCTGTTATGGCTTTTTGCTCCGATTCCTCGCCTTTCTTCAGTTTCTTCCATTCTTCTGATTTGATAAAGCCGCCTGTTTGGTCCTTGATTTTCTTTGCCACTTTAAGTCCGATAAGAGGTAAGCTTGTCAATTTTTTGACATGGGCTTTCTTAAGATCTGCAATGGTTTTTAGGTCAGCATTATAGAGTATGCGAGCGCGGACTCGTCCGATGCCTTCAAGTCGGACTAGTGGTAGAAGCTCTCTCTTCACTCCTTTTTGCACTCTTTGCATA
>CP070828.1:697425-700006 GCA_020344715.1 Candidatus Bathyarchaeota archaeon
CACAAGGCTACGTAGAACAACGGAGGAAAATCCATGAGAAGCCTTCTGATCCGCAAAGTTGAACAGTGGGAGATCTATGATCGCATGTCAGGACATGGAATCTATGCAGATACCGACAAGAAGTTCCTTCCTACTGAGCGATATGACTGGACCTTGCTCACCGAGATCGAGCTGTTCAAGAATGCTGTCAAAGGATGCAAGAGAGTTTTGGACATAGGTTGTGGCACGGGTCACCCATCGTTGTACCTCACTAAGGATGTCGGCTCAATTATTGGAATCGACAAATCAGAAAAGATGATTGAAATCGCGAAGAACAAGTTGAGCAGAAGCGGAGCAGTTAACACATCTTTTGAGGTGGGAGATGCAGAAAATCTAAGATTCCGGAAGGGAAGTTTCGACGCCATCATTCTCTGTGGTTCGCTAGCAACCTTCTCAGATCAAGAAAAAGCCCTTCGCGAGATTAAGAGAGTGCTGAAGATGAACGGAAAAATCACTTGCATAGAGTTGAACTGGCTCTACCGATCGACCCATGAAAGACATTTTCAAGGAGAAGGCAATTTCGTCCTTACCCAGGAAGACTCGATAACGTACCGATATGTATGTCGCTCGACGTATCCTCACAAAGAAACAGATTATCGTTGCATCATCAGTCCAAAGAGCGTTCTCGGCAAGAAATTGTTGTCCAACTCTCAATTCCGCAAACGCAAAACCTTGACAACAGAGATGGATATTGAACAAGTGAAACCGTTTTGCGACGAAATCGAATATGACGAACAAGTACAATTCGACCCACAGACTATTGCTCGTCTTTTCGCAGAAAACGGCTTCACCGATATCAACGTTGAGGGATACGGAATAGTCTATGATCTGTTGACCAATGCAGACCTAGTCGGCGAGATGGCATCTCGCATGAAAGAAGTGTGCAAAGCAGAGATAAACATCTCCAGATTCCTCGATCCAACGAAAACGGAAATGCTGTTTCTCACGTGCAACCCCGACTCGACAGCTTCCAACGAGAAAAGCCAAGAGTCCAAGGAGCTCTAAAAATGCTTGACCTAATCTTTAAAAATGCCTGCGTCGTTGACGGAACAGGCAATCCAAGATTCAAAGCTGACATTGGAATTGAAGGAGCAAGAATCGTTAAAGTTGGAAACTTGAAATGTGTAAAGGCTCTGCACACGATTGACGCTTCTCGATTGGTGGCATCTCCAGGATTCATAGACATCCACTCTCATTCTGACTTCACTTTGCTCGTCAATTCAAAAGCAGAAAGCAAAGTCAGGCAAGGAATAACCACTGAGGTCGTTGGAAATTGTGGCAGCTCAGCCGCCCCATTGAATGAAACCCTCAAAGAAGATCTCAAAGAAACTATGCCAATCCTGGAAGACGCTGGTGTGGATCTGGACTGGTCAACCATGAAGCAATACTTGGACCGTTTGGAAAACCAGGGAATCGCCATAAACGTGGTGCCTCTTGTTGGACATGCAAACCTAAGAGTCTGTGCGATGGGATTTGACAACAGATCGCCGACTAAGACCGAGCTTGAAGAGATGAAGAAGCAACTGGCTAGAACAATGGAGGAAGGCGCTTTCGGCATGTCAACAGGACTAATCTATCCCCCGAGTTGCTATGCAAGCACTGACGAATTAATCGAGCTTTCGAAAGTTGTCGCAGGCTACGAAGGAATTTATACTTCTCACATTAGAGGTGAAGACGATAGACTCTTCGGTTCATTGAAAGAGGCAATAACGATCAGCAACGAAGCAAGAATTTCTGTAGAGATTTCTCATCACAAGGCCGCAGGAAAAGCCAATTGGGGCAAGGTCAGAGAAACTCTGGAAATGATTAGCAGAGCGAGAGCGCAAGGCGCAGATGTAACATGCGACGTTTACCCTTATACGGCTGGAAGTTTTGGGCTAGCTTCGATGCTACCGCACTGGGCCCACGAGGGTGGAAGTGAGAAACTCCTCGAGAGGTTGAAAGAATCGAATCTGCGCAAACAATTGAGAAAGGACATGGAAGAAGGCACGCAAGAATGGACGAGTCCTTTGAAAGCTGCAGGATGGGATGCCACAATCATAGCTCGCAGTAGAAAACACCCAGAGTTTGAGGGAAGATCTATCGAAGATATCTCCCGTTCAAGAGCAGTAGATCCGTTTGATTTTGTTTTCGATTTGCTGGGAGAAGAGAGTGCTGCGGTTACCGTTGTACGATTTGCGATGTGCGAGGAAGATGTGAGGTGGGTCATGCAGCATCCCTTTTCGATGATTGGAAGCGACAGCTCAACTGTCGCTCCCTACGGTGTTCTGGGACAAGGTAAACCTCACCCGAGAAGCTACGGAACTTTTCCGCGGGTTCTAGGAAAATACGTGAGAACCGAGGAGATTTTAACACTCGAAAATGCTGTGCAAAAAATGACTTCTTTGCCTGCGAGAAAACTCGGACTAAAGGAGAGGGGTCTAATCAAAGAAGGAATGTACGCGGACATAGCGATATTCAACCCAGAAATCATTCTAGACAAAGCAACTTACGCTGACCCGCATCAGTATCCAGAAGGAGTAGAATACGTCGTGGTCAACGG
>CP070828.1:700106-706393 GCA_020344715.1 Candidatus Bathyarchaeota archaeon
GGTTCCACCCTGTATTCATGCAATAGCTTTTCTCGTTCATCCGGTTTGACAATCTCATGTTTCGGCACTAAGACATGGTCGAAAATGTTGAAAGACGGAAAGATTTTGGGAATCAGTTCTATGCCGCCTGCTTGAGCGTTGACCCGCGCTGCTTGAGTGTATCTGCCGTTTGTCACAATTACCGCTCGGTCCAGCTCCTCTTCGTCCATGGCTTTTTTCAGGTTCTTAACATACTGGACCCCAATTGTTCCTCGTGACGGGAGACACCAGATGAGCATTTTAGTCTTGTCGGCAGTTTGCACTAGGAAGCCACTGTACTCTCTTATCTGCATTTGCTTAATCAGCTCATAGCCTCGAAGCTTCATCAGAATTTGTGCCTTGCGCTCTACTGTGCTGGGTGGTCTAGCCCTTTTGATTTTTTTCGCTGTTTTACTCACTTTGCGCGCTTTACTCAAAATCTTGTAACCTCAATTGCGAACGTTGTAGTGAAATCATATCTGAGACCCTTAAACTTTACGCTTACGGCAAATTGACTGCTTTCACACGTGTGATGCGACTTAACTGTCCGTATAGCTAGTGACCTCATGCAAAATCCTTATCTAAACAGTCAACTTCTCTTCGATGACGATAAGGAGAAACACTAACATCCTTGGAAATAGCCATGACCCGAAAATTTGAGACGGTAGCTGTAGGCGGAACATTCGACGAGTTCCATAAAGGTCACAAGGCGCTTCTCCTCAAGGCCTTCGAAGTTGGAGCTCACACGGTAATTGGGTTGAGCACAGATGACTTGGCTCTGAAGTTGAAGAAGAACCATGAAGTGGCTCCATACGAAAAGCGATTGAAAGAACTGACCGATTTCTTGAAGAGACAAGGAGTACTGAAGCGAGCGGAGATTGTTCCACTAGAAAGTCCTGACGGCATAACATTGTCGAAAGGCCCCGCTCAAGCGCTTGTTGTAAGTCAGGAAACCGAAGCACGCGCTAGAGAAATCAACCGAAAGCGAAAAGCGAAAGGTCTGCTTCCTCTACACGTAATTGTTGTTAACATGGTTCCTGCTGAAGATCACCTGGCCATCTCTACGACGAGGATTAAACAGAAAGAGATAGACCGAGAAGGTCGCTTGCTTAGGACCTAATCGCCTTCCTAGTCGTCAACATTTCTGCGCGCACGATTTTCTTGGTACTGAATCAGAATCTCCAAACTACTAAAGATTTAATAAACCCAATCAAGCAACCATGAATTTTGACGAGAAGAGGAAAGATGATTAATGTCTCAAATCTGCCCAGTTATCATAGGAATCGGCAGAACCAAATTCGGAGAACATTACGAAAGAGAGCCCGAAAAACTGATTGAAGAAGCTTGGCTTAAAGCCTCAGTATCGGCGGGGATAGAACGAAAAAACCTTGAAGCCGCCTACATTTCAGATTATTTCCTCCAAATCACCAACAAGATTGGAATTGAAGAAGGCTTCATCTCCGAGCTGACGGAATTGCACATACCGATGGAAAAAACAAGATCTTTCAGCTCTGCACTCCAAAATGCCTGCAATGCCATACAAGCTGGAAAATACGACATTGTCCTCGTAGGCGGAATGGAGAAGATGACTGACCGATGGGAGAAAATCCGAGATGATCTCATGCTTTTGGAAGACCCGTGGAGCTACTATGCGGGATGCACACCTGAGGCGAATCACGAACTCATGCTAAGAGAATACATCAACAAGTATGACCTCCATGAGGAGAACCTCAATAAAGTGAACGTTGCGTTGGGTCAAATATCAGTCAAAAATCATCGGCACGCAACAAAAAACGAATATGCCCAGTTTCCCAAGGAAATCAAGCTTGAGCAAGTTCTGGCAGAAAGGAAAAAGGGAAAAAAGCCTCTTGGTCTCTTGGATTTCGCACCAGTATCAGATGGTGCGGCGGCTCTAGTTCTTGCTAGTCCACAAGTTGCTCGACACCACACCAGTGAGTTTATTTGCGTTGCCGGTTCGGCCTCAGCCACCGACTACATCACCTTTCCAGCCAGAGAAGACCGAACAAGCTTCATCGCCAGTCGAATTGCGATGCAAAACGCTCTCAAAAAGGTAAACATACAGCAAAACGATATCCAAATTGCAGAACTCTACGATCAATCCACACTTCTTGAAATGATTGCTTTAGAAGACTTGGGGTTCTCGAAAAGGGGCGAAGCGTGGCGAGACATATACGACAGCTGCCGAGACTACAAAGGGTTCTACATGATTAACGGAAGAGAACTCTTTGTCAACACAAACGGAGGGTTAAAGGCAGATGGAAACCCACTTGGCGCCACGGGTGGCGCTCAAATCTTCGAAGTAGTCAAGCAACTTCGAGGTGAAGCAGGCAATAGACAAGTGAAGACAAGCAAAGAATTGCAGTTCGGATGCGTGTCTGAACTTGAAGGCTTCGGAACAAAAGCCTACGTTCACATTTTGGGGAGGAGTTGAAATGAGCAGTGAACCTATTGAACGAAGAGTTTCGTATGTGGGAGATCGTCTAAAAGGAAGCAAGTGCACTCTCTGCGGCAAGGAATATTTCCGTTTAAAAGATTACTGCGGAACGTGTGGACGAAAAAGCTTTGACAAGATGGCAGACATCAATTTCTTCTACGAAAAAGGAAAACTCGAAGTCTGCACGTTCGTGAAGAAGCCGACAAACAAATTTGTGAAACTGGGTTCATACATCTACGGATTAGTTTCTTTTCACGATGGAAAAGTCAGAGTGCCAAGTCGACTCACCGACTGCGTCTTGGACGACAGTGAGATCAACCTGTCCGAGTTCGAAGGCAGAGATGTTGTTCCAAGATTTCGAAGACGCTACACTGTTGAGCAAAGTGAGGTGATCCCAACAATCTCTCTCACATTTACGTTTGCGGACGAATACTACCCTCATCAGGAATACAAAATAGTCAAGCCTAAGAGGGAATATGAAACGCCAGGCATCGTTGGGTATGGTGTGTACGTTTCGAGATTCAGAATCAAAGAGCCAATGATGGAGAGAGCTGTGCCATTCATAGATGAAGACGCCATCACGGCAGCAGTTGAAGCGGGAAAACTTGCCCTGATCCACGCAGGAATTGACCAGACTTCAATCGGCAAAGTGTACGTGGGCTCAGAATCCAACCCCTACGCGGTCAAGCCAATTGCCTCTAAGGTCGCTCAAGTCCTAAAGCTAGGAGAAGAAGACAAAACCGATCGTCTTCAAAGCGTAGATGCTGTAGACACAGAATTTGCCTGCAAAGCCGCAACCAGCATGTTTAAAGATGCCACCGCCCTCGTCCACTACCCCGGCACGCCCACACCGCACGCCATGGTCATAGGCACAGACAACTCACAAGCCGCGCCTCGAACCGAAATAGGAGGAGAACTAGATTTCTTCGTCGGCTACGGCAGCTGCGCCTTCATATTCGGCAAACGGGACGTCATCGCTGAAATCGAAGGCTGGCATTCACTTACATCTGACACTCCAGATTTCTGGAGAAGAGATCTCCAGCCTTATCCAAGACATGCAGGCCGCTTCACTGGTGCCCCCGCGTATTTCAAACACATTACAAAAGCCGCACAGAAACTTATGGAAAAACTAGGATTGCACACCAGCGACATCGACTACTTCGTTTCTCACCAACCCAACGTCAACTTTCCAACTAGAGTGGCCAGAGCATTGGGCTTTAAAGAAGACCAATACATGCAAGGCCTTCAAGTGGTGAACTTTGGCAACACCTATTCGGGTGCGTCACCCATCGGCTTGGCGGCTGTTCTTGACAAGGCAAAACCTGAACAAAGGATCCTCTTGGTCAGCTACGGCTCAGGCGCAGGCAGCGACGCCTATTCCCTCATCACAACAGGCCAAATAAAAGAAAAGAGAAAACGCCAGAAATTCAATGTTCAACATCAAGCTGAAGACGAGCACATCGAATACGTGGACTACGAGACCTACCGAAAACTGAAACTCGGGCTCTGAGAATTATGTCAAGACCTAAATACGTGTTGCGGCTGTGTACAAGAAAAGGAAATTAGTAAATTGATAATTCAAGACGTGTTCAAAGTTTTGTATTCCCCATTGAAAGCGTTTGAGAAGCTAGCCAAAGCTCCAGATGTTAAAGGTCCCGCTTTTATACTCCTCGTAACACTGCTAGCATCTTTCGGCGTACAATACATAAACTCCTCCAAGACTTTGATAGAAACTGAGCAGGGAAGTAGAGTGTACGTACCGATTAGTGCAACCGACATTTTTAGTGGTCGAATAGTTCCGGTATTGACAGAGACAGCATTCCGTTTCTTCCTCAACTGGCTAATCTATGGCGCCGTATTTTTGCTTGTTCTGAAATTGTTCAGAGCAAAAGAAGGCCCGTGGCATCATCTTTTCATCATAATCGGATACACCCTCATTGTGGCCGCTGTCTTCAGCATTCTCAACGCAATAATCGTTTCTACGTTTCCAGAGATAAGACTCGATTTTGAAGTTTGGAACGGGGCTCTCGAAGGAGATGAGGAGATGCTCCAGCGGATGATACAGACCTACGAGGATACCTGGGGTTCCCTGTTCGTGTACCAGCTGATCCCATACTTTTCAATTATCATCGCAACATGGACGGCTGCTCTCGGCGCAATCGCAATACATTTTCTGCGAGAAGTTTCCTGGAACAGAGCATTGATCATCACAGCGATAGTTTCCGCAGTAAGCTTACTTCTATCAGGTCCTCTGGCCTTCTAGTTCTTGAGGAAGAGAATCTTCAAATGCTGGATAGGCAATTAGAATAGTCGCTAGAATTCATGCATAAAAGACATTGCGAAACGTCAATAGTTGGGTTTGAACGTTTACAGAGTTCGCACATTAATCCCTTCTCTCTGGCAAGCCTGCAGATTTCACAGAACTTGACGCCAAGTTGACGCCTGGATGTTTCGCCATCAGTGAGCATCTTTGCGGTTGCAGTTATCATCTGTTGAATCTCCTCTACATTGTCGATCACTACAACTCCGCCCCGAACATTTCGTGTATATTTGCTGATGGCGGTTTGAGTTACACCCAAAAGGTTTGCGACGTCGGTTTGTTTGAGTGTATACGTCTGAATCAGCTCTTTCGCTAGTCCCGCTCGAATGGCTGGAACGACTGATTTTACGGCAACTTCGCAGGGCATTGACATGTATGAACTCACTGGTGAAGAGAATGATAGAAACGTATATAAGCATGACGCACGTCATTCATGCATGACGTATGTCATAAGGGAGCTTCACACATAAACTAGTTTTGTCCACTCTCATTCCCCCCTCTTCCCCTACCAGGGATCAAAGAGGCTCCCAACCATGACATACGCCAGAAATACAACAGATGAGACGAGCATATTACCTGTGACAAATTCACACAAATCTTCCGGGAACACAGTGCTCGGAATTCCCGAACAAACGGAGAACCAGGTAGAAATACCACACAATGTCATCAACGACCTGCGTCGAACACAACGACATCTGCAAGGTCAGAAACGACATTCAGTTACTCATGTGATTAATGAAAAACACGCATAGCTGAAGATTGAAATGAGAAACCTTCTGCTCGAAGCAACTGCAGACATGAAAGAATGTGGGATGTCAGCCAACAGGTGGCAGGGCAACGACGGTTCGCATGCCCTTAACATCCTCCGAGACGAAGGTTAATGAATAAGGCAATTCGATATTATTTCCGATCAGCTTGAAAATTCCGTTTGAAGTGATTCACTGTGCAGAAGCTACGTGAGGACGAGCAGATATTATCTGTCCTAGGATTATCCACGGCGGTACCACGTAAGAGATACGCCACCGAGGAGTTAATGGAGCTCTTTCCCTGCAAACTGCCTGAAAGCATCAAACAAAACATAACTAACTTAGGCGTGCGTAGTAGGCATTCAGTGACCTCCCCAGATTTTTCGAGGTCTGATTCAATGGCATCTGATGTTGGACTTGAAGTTTGTGTCGACGCTTGCAGGGATGCCACTCAAAAACTTGGCCTGTCAGCTGATGATATAGGCTATTTCATCGCGACCTATGATGCTGATCCGTTCTTATGCCCTGGGCTGAGCAGTCTCCTAGTTCGACAGCTGGACTTCCCTGCAAGCATCAAACACGTCAGTCTTCAAGGAATGGCTTGTACAGCTTTTACTCGGGCCCTCGAACTCGCCAAAGATCATCTTGCCAGTTCCCCACGAGATTACGTGATGATTTGCGTGTCGGGTATTAACTCCTATTGGTTCTACAATCAGGTGAGAGGGATGAAGAGCGTGATGGGGATCAA
>CP070828.1:706493-712216 GCA_020344715.1 Candidatus Bathyarchaeota archaeon
ACCTCGCTATGGTCAATCCCCTGCGCTGAAAGATACATCTGTCCGCCCCAGACGCCGAATTTTTCAGCAAGCATGGACTGGTCATAATTTGCGAGATCACCGATCGTTTCTATGCCAAGGGCGTTGAGTCTACGCGTGGTCTTCTTGCCTACATACAACAGCTTGTTAACGGGAAGCGGCGCCAGAAAAGCTTCCACATCTTTTTCTTCAACCACGGTCAAGCCGTTTGGCTTCTCGAAGTCACTAGCTATTTTCGCCACTAGTTTGTTTGGTCCAATGCCAACCGAACAAGTCAACTTTTCATTTTTGTAAATTTCTGTTTTGATCTCTTGTGCTAGTTCACGGGCGTCTTCATAATCCTCAACCTTTGAACTTACATCTAGAAATGCTTCGTCAATGCCCCACTGTTCGAATTTGTCTGCATATCTACGTAGGATCTTCATGATTCTGGAAGAGACTTCTGTGTAGAGTTTGTAGTCGACAGGCAAGTAAACCGCGTGAGGACAACGTTGCCAGGCTCTTGAGATGGGCATGCCCGATCGGATGCCGAATTCTCTGGCTTCATAGTTAGATGTGCTAACAACGCCTCGTCCTTTGCCTTCTTTTGGATTTGCGCCCACAACAATCGGTTTGCCTTTGTGTTCTGGGTGCTCATTCTCTTCAACAGCGGCGAAGAAATAGTCCATGTCAACGTGAAATATTATTCTGATAGATTGTCCCTCACATTCCTTTCTTTGATCTCTTTTTCCCACAAGAATAGATCAGCACATCCAAATTTATGTTAACCAGAAGCGCGCGCATTTCACCTTTTCTGGGGATTTTAGAGCCTCCTTTCAGCTATTAAAGCTATAGAGGTTCAACAAGTGTAAACGTCAAGTGAAACGGCACGCTCTAAGCTCAAGCGTCTAGAGCTCGGCAGAAGCAGAAATTTTCCAACCGAAATTCTCAAGCAGATCTTTCAGTATTTCCAGGCTTTTGAGAGCCTCTTCTCTGGGGCGAATTTCCAGGGTGAAGCAAACGTCATGAGACACCAGTATTTCCAGATAGTGAGCGAAATCGATTTCTCCAACTCCTATAACGTCATGAGAACACTTTCCAGGCTTTTGACCGTGAAGGTGGCATTCTCTAATTTTCTTCAAGTGTCGCATGAAAAAATTCTCCATTTCGACTATTGGTTCTCCAGACGTTGTATGGCTCTTTGGTATGTCCCAGGTCAGAAAGAGATTTTCCATCGGCAAGAGCTCTTCTAGGACCTCCATAGCCATTCTGCTCAACCGATCATTTTCAATGCATATGAGAACGTCTCTTTGTGAGAAGTCAACGAGTTCAAGCAAGCTCTGTTTGATGGCATTCCTATACGTTGACCAATGATCTCTTAAATACGTACCTTCTCTTCCCGCGAAAACGAAATCAAATGGAGGATCGATGTGGAGAGTAAGTCTTTTTGCCTCAACGTCACGCGCGAAATCGAGACACATTTTAAATCTGTGAAGGACGGCTTTTCTAACCTCTGAATGTAAAGTTCCAAGATTCAGATAGTCAGATGGTCCATGAAACGAGATAGACACATTTCTCGACGCCGCAGCTTCCCGAATGCGTCGTCGTTCTGATTTGCTGAACCGCTCGGGAAAGAATCGCGGCACCATCAAATCTGGAACAATGTATCCAAAACCGTGCCTACTCGCAAACTCAATCGCATCATAGATACTTGCATCATACACAACATGGTACCCAAAACGTTTCCACGATATCTCTCTCATGATGGATCACTTCACCTCTTACTTTTGACTCAGCTTCGCAAGTACTTGCAAGAGTATACCTATGATTACTATGGCAAAATGTCTTTTCTTGCGCCATCTGCGCTCATACCTACCTTGTCAACACAGGTGAGGTGCTCATTCCTGAGTATCAATAAACTAAAAAGTTCTCACACGACAACCATTAGCACAAAGGTGAAAGAATGAGCAAACTTCTAATCCTTTTGTTTTCTTCTCCGATGCAATTTCAAAACACAAGCACAGCTTTCAATTTCGCCGAAACCGCGGCTAGCCTTGGCCATGAAGTTGCCGTTTTTTGCGACACCGACGGCATCTACAACCTGTTAGCTGGCGAATTACTTGACGAAGAAAAATCAGCAGCTAGAGTAGCGCGGCTAGTCGAGAAGGGCGTTCAAATCTTGGCCTGTATGGAAAGCGTGAGGCGCAGGGGAATAAACATGCAGAACCTTGTTCGTGGTGTCAGGAAAAGCAGCCTGGCACAGCTTGTGGAGTTGATGGAAATATCCGACAGGATTGTGGCATTCAAGTCATAGAATAGGACGAATCGTTATGTCGAGAAAGATTCTTCTGGTTGTAAAAAGCCCCCCATACGGAAGCTCGACTGCAACAGAGTGCTTGCGAATTGCCACGGCCATGATAGCTATGGACGTCCTACCTCAACTACTATTCGTAGACGATGGGATATACTGCTTGCTGAAGGAGCAAGATCCCGAACAAATAGGTCTTCAATCGTTTCACGAACGCTTGAAGACCCTTGCCGATCTGATTGGACTATACGTTGCAGAAGATTCGTTACACAGACGAAAACTGAAGAAAACGGACATCAATGAGAACTACAATGTGGAGACCGTCTCTACAGAAGAGATGGCAAACTTGTTTCTAGAAAACGAAAGCGTGATGACGTTCTAGGAGACAGCAACTTGCTTCTCATTTTGACCAAACCTCCAATTCATGCGCAATACGAATCACTTCTCGAAGTAATCCATGAAGCAGCTCGCAAAGAAAAAGTTGGTATTCTGCACCTTCAAGACGCCTGTATCACAACCACCTTGCCCGAATACTGCTCGAAAGCCGCAAGCAATGGAGTAAATCTTTATGTGCTAAAGGAAGATTGCCAAGCTCGAGGACTGCTCAAAAAGGTGTCTGCAAACGTCAAGATAGTCGACTATGAAGGCGGGATAGAACTCGTAATGAACGAATACAAAAGAATCGTTACCTAGCAGTTTTGATGCGCGCGCAGGTTTAAAAACTAACAGGAGTACTAGTAGTGAAGTATTAGTAACGTTGTGAGATGCTTGTCTGAAGAAGAGGAACCTGACGTCACTGTTGTGGGTGGAGGTCCCGCAGGTCTAAATACGGCTATCATGTGCGCGACTAGACGCTTGAAAGTCCTGCTACTAGAAAGATCCAAAATCGGCGGTTTTCCTGCAACTCTCTATCCCAACAAGATGATCCCAAACTATCCTGGCTTCCCAGAGGGAATAGTGGGCATAGAACTAGTGAGAAAATGGTTGCAACACATCCGATTCAGCGGAGTCACCGTGAAGCAACAAACAGTTTTGAGTGTCGCAAAGGATCTGACGATAACTACGAACAAGAAGGAGTATAGGTCAAACGCCGTTGTTATTGCTACAGGGACTAGACCCAAGCAGCTAGGAATACCCAACGAGTCAAGGTTGAGCCGAACGGGCAAAGGAGTGTACTATTTTTCCTCGCATCCAGAGGAATTTGTCGGGAAGAAGGTCTTGGTGGTTGGCGGCGGAGACACGGCTATCGATGCAGCACTTGAACTGCTTAGCTTGGCTGATGCTATTACGCTGGTTCATAGACGCGAGAGCTTTCGCGCTTTTGATGAAAATGTCAGAAGAGTCAGAAAAAGCGGGATGGTTGATTTCATTCTCAACGCAGAGGTAGTGGCCATCAAAGGACGCAGTAGAGTTGAGAAAGCTGTGATCAGACAAGAAGGAAGAAGACTGGAGAAGAGAGTTGACGCCGTCATAATTGCCGTAGGGCTTGTTCCGAATGATGAAGTCTTCAGAAACCTTGGATTGAAAAGGGATAAACGTGGTTTCATCCTGACCGACAGCTCCCAGAGGACAAGCCTTGAGGGAATATTTGCAGTAGGGGACATTACTCATGTTGGGCTTCGCTTAATCACAGTGGCTGCGGCTCAAGGAGCCATAGCTAGCCACTTTATACACTCCTATGTTAGAAGACCATATTGGGCGCGAGAAACTTGGCCTACTGAGATATAGAGAACGCTCGTGCGTGCGCACTCCTCCTTACCTGCAAGTCAGGCGTCATGGTCTGGAGAAATGCACACGTGACATGAAAAAATAAGGAGAGTATAAGAAACGAAGAGCAAAATCATCATCTCGATGTTGATTTCTATGCAAATGCTAATGACAGCTGCCGCTCCATCTTCCATTGGTAATGAGAGTCCTAGCAGTGATAGACTTGCAAGTCAAACGATTGAAACCAAGGGTTCCGTTCATTCAAAAGCCGTAGAGAAAGTAGCCATATTGGTTCAAAAAGACGAATATGCCATCCTAAGGCCTTACTTGAAACAATATGCGGCAGATATCGCCGACGCTTTCAGTTTCAAAATCAAGATCTTTAAAGGATCTTGGTCAACTCCTTTCGATGCCCGATCAAAGCTGCAAAAAATCTATCAATCGTTTAACGTTAGTGGGTGTATACTCGTAGGCAACATCCCAATCGCCTACTACATGGCCGAATACGACCTACCACAAGGTCATATCGTCCATGCGTTTCCTACTGATCTGTACTACATGGACCTCGATGGCACTTGGATTGACGATAACGAAGACGGTATCTTCGAAGAGCGCATCGACCCTGACACTATAGAAATATGGGTGTCCAGAATCAAAACCCCCATCGATGATTTAAACCTCATTATAGATTTCTTCGAAAAAAACCATGAATACCGAGAAGGAATGCTCGAAGTTCCTCACAGAGTGATGATGTTCCAAGAGAATGATGGTGAAGAGTGGGGACCAAGAAGAGTCGAAGTATTGAAGGTGCTGTATGATCCGAGCAACATAGTGGCTGTGTATCATGAAAACGAAACAACCAAAGCCAACTACATAAACACACTGAACCTGGGACATGAATTCCTGTTTGTGAATTCTCACGGAAGCCCTTGGATGCAATACCTCAAAGAACCAATCGGCTCGAAATATTTCACCTACACGGATGCAAAGAATATAGAGAAGGGTTGTATATTCTATCTATTATTCTGTTGTGAAGTAGGCAAATACGATGTCAACGATTACTTGGCAGGCTGGTATGTGTTCGGAAACAGTTATGGACTCGCGGCGTTAGCATCTACTACCGTTTGGGAATCGATAGACCCTATACTGTTCATAAACAAGCTGAACAATTCCTACGTGGGTGAAGCTTTCTTCGAGATCATAAAATACGCTGACTTAGCGGCGGAAACCGACCCGATTGTGGCTCGGAATCTGTATTACGGAGCAACATTGATTGGGGACCCGATACTCCAACTAGGCGACTAGCGCGCGCGTTGAATATCACATAGTTATTGCGAAATTCCGCTGGATTCTGTTCTTTTCGTGGCAGTGCAGAAACTAACAAGTGTTACCCACAAAAGCTGTAAAATGTAGACAAAGGTTACCATTAGCTGTAGACCATTGTGTGGACCATTTAAACTGAGGCTAGGTGACTTCGCAGCTTTTTAACAGCATCTTTTACACTTTCCCATTAATTGAGCGCGCGTGCAGAACCGTTTTCCTGAGGACGTTCGCACTAGTGAGGAATGAAAACGAAAGAATAATTTCGTGATTCTAATCTCACGGAAGTGACTAATTTCTCCTTTTCATGTGTGTGGCATTCAAGTTTCTCGTTTTAGCATGTTTACTAGCACTTCCGTGAACTCACGTAATCGATCTATGTTAATGTGCT
>CP070828.1:712316-722772 GCA_020344715.1 Candidatus Bathyarchaeota archaeon
GGGTGCACCTTGGCTCGATACAAGATGTCTTGCAGACAACCATTGCCAACGCCCCAGATGCCAGGTTCGCTGATGATAAAGTATTTGGCGGTCACCCGTTTCTTCTCTGGCAAAGCATCAAACAAGCCGTTGAAATAGGCAAAGGTAAACGCGTCGCTCAAAGGGGAGACCGCATCCTTTTTTAGGTGAGGGTGATTTGAAACCTCGGATTGTTCAAGAAGCCGCACCTCACCCCATCCGGAGATGGTGACGGTGAGGTAGCTGCCATCTCGGAAACTCAGTAAGAGCTGGTGCCTCTTCGGTAGCGTCTTCTCACTCGTATGATACAGGATCCGCTCTCCTCCACAACCCAAGCTGAGCACATAATCAGGTTCCAAGTCAGTCATAATCACCGAACCGTTGGCCTGTGCGGTTCCTATGGTCTTATCTTTGACGATCGCCGCGAAATCTTCATCAGAATGCTTGCCGGTGAAGGCGAATTTATGGGGTGAGCTGCCACGCACACCAGACACGATCTGTTTGCCCTTCAGTTCCTTACTGATCTGCCTTGCTATGATGATGGCTTCAGGTAGTTCTATCATAGTTGTCCATCGAGCAGTTGAATACTTCTTCGCGTGCACGTCTATTGAGAGAACTTAAGGCTATTATAGATTCGGCACGCAAATTATGGAGAAAGTGAGAAACTTTCACTTGAGAACCGAGAAACGAGTGGTTTGTCGGAATATCTCCGCGCACACGGGGTTCCCGTTGATTTATTTAGGACGTGGAGGATATTGGTGCACCTACAAATCTCATTGGCGATGACGACTTAGTTTCGTGAGGTAAAGATGGATATCCGTATTCAAGGTGCAAGAGAACATAATCTCAAAGATATCGATGTGCGATTTGCAGATGGACTCACTGTTGTGACTGGGGTGTCAGGCTCCGGGAAGACCTCCCTGGTATTTGACACGTTGTATCATGAAGCCCGTCGACGGTTCTTGGACGTCCTTTTGTATGGTCGATCTGGACAACGGCTGGCTCCTGCAAAAGTGACGGGAATCACCGGATTGGGACCCGCGATTGCGGTTGGACAGAATCTGCTAAACCGCAATCCACTGTCAACCCTGGCCTCAGCATCTGGGTTACATCCGTTCTTTCGGCTACTCTACTCAAATTACGGAGTGCGTCATTGTCTTCAATGTGATAATCCCCTGAATGTGTGGACGGAGGATGAGATCGTAGACCACCTCACTTCATTGTCCAAACATGAACACGTCGACCTGTTTGCCCCGTTGCTGCATCAAGTGAAAGGAAGCCATACGACGTTGTTGAACACGCTAGCCAAGGAGCTTGGAAAAGAGACCCTCATTGTTGACGGAAAAATCTGGGATGCCAAGCCGCTGGACTCGATGGAGACGCATGACGTCGAGATTGAAATCGGTGGCATCGACAATTCGCTGTCCACGAAGAAGATTCGTCAAGCTGTCCAAAAGGCCACAGCACTGGGTGCTGGAGCAATCAGGATGCGTGGCAAGAAGAGCGAGGTGACACTAGCTACAATACCCATCTGCAATATCTGTGGAGCCGGATTTAGAGAGCTAGAACCGACCCACTTCAATCAATCTTGTCCGTATTGCAGGGGAAAAGGCTGCGAACGATGCGGTCAAACTGGAATGCATCCACAGGCAGCGTGCGTGCGCTGGGAGGGCATGCGGCTACCTGAACTACTGACACTCTCCGTTGACAAAGTGTGTCAAATGTTTTCGAAAGCGGAACTACCTTCGACTGCGAATCGGCTACTCTCTGAGATTCAGCGGCGTCTCAACGCCTTGGACCGGGTAGGGTTAGGGTACATCTCACTGGATCGGTCAGCTCCGAGTCTATCTCGCGGTGAATCACAGCGGGTTCGCCTCGCGATTTCCTTGTCCAGTCGCCTAGAAGACATGCTCCATGTTCTCGATGAGCCAACAATCGGTCAGCATCCTGCAGATGTAGCTCGAGTTCTTCCCGCCTTCCGCGATCTCGCAGGACCTGTGATTTATGTTGAACATGACCGCGTGGCAGCTGCAGAGGCGGATCAAGTCATCGATCTAGGTCCTGGGGCTGGAAGAGATGGAGGAGACGTAGTCTTCACTGGATCTCCCACGGAACTATGGAAAGCAGATACGCCCACTGGACGCTATTTCAGCCGCCAGGAGCAGGTTCTGGCACCGGAAGCCCGTCTTCCCCCTGACCGGTTCCTACTGGTGCGAGGAGCAGATCAACACAATCTGAAGCACATTGACATTAGGTTGCCAATAGGTCGACTTACTGTCATCACAGGCGTGTCAGGGTCAGGGAAAAGCACTTTTGTTGAACATGTGCTCGTGCCAACACTGAAAAAGAAGATGCCAATTGGCTGCAAAGAAATTGAAGGTCCCAGCATCAAACCAGTAATGGTCGATCAGAGCCCAATTGGAAAGAACCCACGATCGAATCCTGCTACATACACGAAACTCTCCGATATCATAAGAGACCTTTATGCTGAAACTACTGGTCTGTCCAAATCTCATTTCTCCTTTAATCGCCCTGAAGGAGCGTGCCCTACGTGCAAAGGTATCGGAGCGACAGAAATCAGAATGCGGTACTTGCCATCAATCTGGATTCCCTGCGCAGATTGTGCTGGTCAACGGTTCAACGAAAAAGTTCTGGCCTCAACCGTTCAATTTGGTGATCAGAAACTATCCATCGCAGACTTCTACTCACTCTCAATTGAAGAGATCTGGGAACTCATTCCAAAAGCTCCATGGCTATCACCTTCTCGGCGTAAAGCAGCTCACAGGATTCTCCAGGCCCTCAAAGATGTTGGTCTCGGCTATCTGGAACTTGGTCAACCGTCACCCACCCTCTCCGGCGGTGAGGCGCAACGTGTCAAGTTAACCAAATACTTGGGACGAAACAGACTAGAGGGTCAGCTAATCGTCCTTGACGAACCCTCAACAGGCCTTCATCCACAAGACCTTCATGGACTGCTGAAAATCCTGGATCGCTTGGTGCGAAGCGGTGCCACTATCATCGTTGTTGAACACAATACAGACATCATACGGGCAGCTGATTGGATTGTCGACCTGGGACCAGGAGCCGGATCCAAAGGGGGTGAACTCCTCTATGCAGGTCCGCTAGAAGGACTCCATAATGTGAAGGAATCAATCACTGAAAACGCGCTTAAGGATGAGAGTGCTTTTCAACCACGAACATCGTCACTGAAACCTGAAACCAGAACGCCGCCTGTCATCTCGATTCGAAATGCGAGAGCAAATAACCTGAAGGGTGTCGATGTGGACATCCCAAAGGGAACCTTAACCGTCGTTACAGGCGTTTCCGGGTCAGGGAAATCCAGCTTGATAAGGGATGTGCTACAAACTGAAGCGCGACGGCGCTACTTGGAATCGCTCTCCATGTTTGAGCGCCAAGGCCTTCGAGAAAGCGCAGAAGCTCCTGTTGACTTCATAACAGGGTTGGGAGTAACCTTGACTGTGGTACCACATCATGCTCATTTGTGGAGCCACATCCCTCAGTTCACTCGACGAAATAGCGTCGGGGCGATTTCCGAGCTAAGCTTTCATGTTGCGAATTTGCTTGCATCGTTGGGCGAACGGCGATGCCTGAAATGCGGTGCGACGATGAAACGAGAAAAGATGTGGGTTTGCCCGGAATGCCATGCTACAGCACCTATAGCAAAGGCCCGACATTTCTCGGGAGCACACTTTGCCAGCTCATGTGACAGATGCAGTGGACTTGGGTCCATTCAAGCTCCGCAACTCAATAAACTCATTGTTCACCCTGAAAAGCCTCTATGCGCCGGAGCTATGTGGTCCCCAGGCTACTGGCCGAAAACCTATCTGTGTAAAGACCAACCTGTCATTCCAGCGCTTGGTCAGCGGTATGGGTTTGACCCGTTCAAGACGCCGTGGAATGAAATGTCAAAACAGGCGCAGAATGCCTTTCTGTTCGGCGATGATGAAACCTATGTGATCACCTATCAGAGCAAGTCAAGTGGACCGATGAAAGGAACCCTGCGAACCCATGAGTGGAAATGGCAGGGATTCTTCAGCAAGGACAGTTGGCTGTGGAACTGGGACGTCCACGGAACATATACTAGGACAGTTCCTTGCCCACAATGTAATGGAAAGGGACTGCTTCCTGAATTTCTAGCTGTCACCCTTCACGGACGCAACATGCATGAACTGAGTGAAATGCCTTTAGATGAGTTAGAGGAGCTGTTGGAAGCGATTCCTACGCCATCGTTAAAAATCCCACTGACTCAAACCAGTTTGAATATTGCCCGAAGACGACTGGGATTCTTGCGTCAGGTCGGACTAGCGTATTTGCACCTAAATCGCCCTACCGGGACTTTGTCGGCTGGTGAAGCCCAACGAATTCAACTGGCTAGCCTGTTAGGTAGCGGGTTGACTTCTCTGACCATTCTGATTGATGAGCCGTCACGGGGTATGCATCCATCCGAACTGGAAGCCCTTCGAGAAGCGTTGCGAGAGCTTCGGGATGAGGGGAACACAGTGATAGTCGTAGAACATGATTTGCTCCTCATTCGAGCAGCTGATCATGTGATCGACCTGGGTCCTGGTGCAGGTGCCCTAGGCGGGGAGATTGTCGCCGAAGGAAAACCGGATGAGATTATCAAGGCAGAAACGGCTACTGGCAGATGGCTGCAGGATTGCACTTTGAGATCGACTCCCAAACGGAGAAGCTTTCAAAATTGGATTCGACCGAATCGACGGCGAAAACCAAGAGGCTGGATCGAAATCAAGGGTGCACGGGCTCATAATCTTCATGGAGATGACGTTCAGTTGCCGCTAGGAACGCTCACAGGAATCTGTGGCGTTTCGGGCTCAGGAAAAAGCACGCTATTGATCGACACTCTAGGTCGAGCGTTGGCACAGAAATCATATTCTTCATCGTTCGCCCGAGAACCTCTCGAGCCTGGTGAACACGATTCCATCGAGAACGCCCCGAAACGTGCTTTTCTAATAGACCAGTCCCGTAGAGGAATACGAAGTCCCGCTGTTTTTCTCCGGCTGGCAAAATCTATGCGAAAGATTTTTGCAGACTGTGATGATGCCAAAGCCCTTGGACTAAGTGAACCGGCATTAAACAAGCGGTGCTCGGCCTGCAAAGGACGTGGTCGAATACGGATCGTCATGGGCTTCTTGCCCGATGAGTACGTGGAGTGCGAAACCTGCAAAGGTACTGGCTACCGACCAGAGGCTTGGGATGTTCGCGTCAAGCATGTCACTTTGCCCGAGATCGGTGCGATGACTTTAGATGAAGTTTATGAGCTTTTCAAAGACGAAGAACAGATTACGAAGCCTCTGAACGCTGTTCGACAAGTAGGCCTAGGCTACCTGGTGTGGGACCAACCTGCCTATGCTTTGTCGGCTGGAGAAGTGCAACGGCTAAAGATCGCCAAAGAGCTGTGCAAAAAGACGGAAGATCAGACGTTGTACATCTTGGATGAGCCCACAGTTGGCCTTCATATGGAAGACGTGGCTCAGCTAGTCGGAGTCTTGAACGAACTAGTCGATGCAGGACACACCGTCGTCGTTGTGGAGCATCACCCCCACCTGCTGGCACATTGTGATTGGCTCATTGAACTGGGACCATGCGGAGGACCAGAAGGGGGAAGGATCATTGCCAAGGGACCACCTGAAGAAGTGGCGAATACGGATACACCAACTGCTCCGTATCTCCGAGAAGTGCTAGAGATGAGATCATGACTTGGGTAGCACTGCTGTTGGCTGATCCTTCAGCTAGTTTGCGACTTCTGGCGCTACGCGATTTGCTGCACCGTCCTGACGATGATGTCGAAGTTCAAGAGCTTAAGAAACTTCAAGACGAGGATCCCTTAATCTTGAAGCTCGTAGCGCTACAGAGCAAAGATGGCTCGTGGAGAGAAGGAGAAGGGGGCGGGGCGATTCTTGGAAAGACTCGATTGACGGCACAAGCCCTTATGAGTCTAGGTTATTTGGGACTTGGTCCAGAACACTCCGCGGTCCAGCGAGGCGCTGAATTTATCTTTGCCCAGCAGCAAAATGACGGTTCGTGGCCATTGAATGCGCATGGAACACTGTTTGATGGGACGGTGTTATCCGAAATCAAATATCATATGATTCCTCTTCAAACTGCTCTACCTTTGCTCGGATTGGCGTGGGCGGGTTATGCCACCGATTCTCGTGCCGAACAGGCCTATGACTGGCTCGTTGAAGAACAGCTGCCGCAAGGGGGATGGCCCTCCGGAAAACACCGTGAGAAGTACATTTTCGCTGCTGGATATCGCCGCTTGGCGCATTCAGAATTTGGGTGCCGAACCAATACGACGGCAGCAGTAGGTGCGCTAGCTTTGCACCCAAAACGACGGACAAGTCATGCGGCGCAGCGTGGACTGGATTTGTTGTTGGCTCATGAACACCGGCAGATGCACACTCTAGGATTTGAAGTTGCCCGAATTGTTGGTGCTGAGCGTCATCGGGGAGGCTTCACGTATTTCAAACGGTACGATGTTGCCCAGATGTTAGATCTTTCTTGGCGGATTGGTGCGAGTCTACAGGACGAACGTGTGGCAGATAACGTCAAATTTGTGAAGGAACTGCAAGGTCCACATGGACTATGGGAGTATCAACGCTATCCCGAGGTTTCGCGTTGGGTCACCTTTGATTTACTACGTTCCTTATCACATCTAGATGGAGAAACAGATTGGCTAAGCATGGAGCCTCGGACACCCTTCCAGCCCTATCCAAAGAAACCTCGGCGGTTTTGACATCTGCGTGCGCGGACTAGATCATTCCTTGTCTAGAGGGCTGAGTGTTTCCGAGACCTCGTTTGTTGAAGTCACTCCTAGCTAGGTCAAGATGGCAGAGAACTCGAACCTTTGGAGGTTCTCTGAGAGATATGCTAGACTGCTGTTTCTCTTGGCTGATACGCATAGAAGATTGAGCAGAAAGGAGAGGTCGGGGTGGCTCAAAACATATGAGATTACCGATTCTCCCCTCTCGCTCGTGGAAAGCGTGTAAAATGAGGTTAATTTGGGTTTCTGAAACTATCTTCGCAAATTTAGCTGCAGGTTTTGAGCGTTGCTGATTTGCCTATTATGAGTCGAATGCTGGATCTATCTTATGCCTGCTTGTCTTCGTGGAAGATCAGTTCGTGAGAACGTTGTGGAAGATTTCATCGCGGCCAATCAATTCTGTGCACGGCGTCACCCTCACTTTTCGATCGAAGTTCGACTGATGGCGCCATATCGTAGTTTTACAGCGAAAATTCTTTCCTAGCCACGCCGGCCTTCTTTCGTTCTTGAGCAGTGATTTCAAAGAGGTTCTTCATCAGTTCAGAGTCCTCTCTGGTTTGCTTAACACCTCGTCGAGAGAGCACTCTCCTTTGGGTCTTAATCGCGGATTCAAGATACAGTTCCACAGGGTTTGCGCCAAGACTCTGCGACCATATGGTAAACGAAGGGACGTCTTTCAAAACGAAACCATGGACCTGCGATGCGACCCCTATTTTTCTCCCAGTATAAATTTGGGTTCCGATAGAGGTTTTTGCGTGGTCGCCTATGAAACAACCCACCTTGGTCTGTTCTGTGTCAACACGTTTTTGCTGGGTCTTCACATGGACTGTTCCATAGGTATTTTTGAGATCGGAGTTGGTGGTTGCGGCCCCAAGGTTCACCCATTCGCCAATGTAAGCGTGTCCAATAAAGCCCGTGTGATACTTGTTTGTGTAACCCTGAATGATTGTCTCTTCCAACTCGCCCCCCACGCGACAGACCGGGCCAATGCTGCAGCCCTCTCTAATCAACCCGGAAGGAATTACCGTCTTGTCTCCTATATGTGTGGGACCGCTGATTCTAGAGCCCGAATGCACAATCGTTTCATTGCCTATGAATATTGGACCGTCTCGAGCATCAAGTGTGACATGAGCTTCGACTTGAGCACCCTTTCCAACGCACACATCTTTCTCATCGCCGTAGATAGTCGCTTTCTCATCCACGGTCCCTTCACTTTCAATTTTCCCAAGTGCCGCGTAGTCTTTTCTGATCAGTTCTGCATTTCTGTTCACAAGATCCCAGGGATAAGTCAACAGGGGTAGGTTAGACGCTTCGAGAGTTTCGTATTGCTTCATGAGGTTTTTCAAAGTGGTCTCCTTGAGAGGGCTGCATAACTGCTCTGCTAGGTTCCTAGCGATGTCCTCCCTCAAACGAGCTAGCACCAGTCTTCCCTTCTGGGTAATCAAGGCTCTCTTGGCCAGCTTTTTCTCAACTAGCTGTTTCGCTTCGTTATCCAAGGCAAGGGTTCCATTGATCAACAGCACGTCATCATCCACAGCTTCAGGCTCATTGACACAGCATGACACTCGCTTGCGAAGAGTAGGAACCAGATAATCTCTGGCAAATAGGAGAAATTCGGATTCTGGATAGAATTTCTGTGCCCGTTCAAGAAAGCTGAACATCCCGCTTCTGCATTCAAAAACGGGCCTCGTATAGGTAATGGGAAGAAAATCCTCATAACCTTCATCTTCAAACAGAGCCACAATCATCTTGCATCATTCCACCATGCATATAGCCACATAACTCAGAGTGCTTATATTCAAAATACGCGAGATAAAGCTTAGGGAATCCAATCTGAAAGAAGTCAGCTAGGATGGAAGCGCACTGTGGTTGGAATATTCGGTTGTATCCTGAAAGAAGGAAACGTGGCACCCGTCGTTCATAAGGCCCTAAAACGGCTTGAGTATCGAGGCTACGATTCTGCAGGTGAAGCCACTATTCATGAAGGTAGGCTGCATGTAAAGAAAGATCATGGGAAAATTGATGACGTTCATGCACAGCATAACCTAGACAATCTTCCCGGCAGAATCGGTCTTGGACACATAAGATGGGCGACTCATGGAGCTCCCATGCAAGTGAACGCCCATCCTCATCTGGACTGCCGAAAGGAGGTCGCGGTTGTTCAAAATGGCATCATTGAAAACTACGCAGATATCAAGGGAGAACTCGAGGAACTGGGACACACTTTCGAATCCAAGACCGACACTGAAGTTGTTCCACATCTTATCGAAGAAAAGCTTCAGAACGGGCTGTCCTTCATCGAAGCCGTTCGCGAAACCTTGAAGAGACTGGAAGGATCATTTGCCGTCGCGATTGTCTACGTTAAAGATTCTGACAAAATCTTGTGTGCGCAGAAAGAGAACTCTCTCGCAATTGGTCTATCCGACACTGCCGTCTACTGCTCTTCAGATATTCCAACTTTTCTTCCGATGACCAAAAAAACTGTCTTGGTTGAAAACGGTGAGCTAGTTATCTTGAGAGATGGTGACTATGAAATCCGCGACTTCGCCAACTGGAATCAAATTGTGAGAAAGCCTAGACTCATTGATTGGATCCCTGAAGTGGCTCAAAAGGAAGGCTTTCCCCATTTCATGATTAAGGAGATCCACGCACAGCCAGCCTGCCTAAGAAGCACAATCAGATTGCAGGAAGAATATCTAGATCTAATGACCGCTTTTCTTGATCGCGCCAAGGAGCTTTTCCTTGTGGCATGCGGCACTTCTTACCATGCTTGCCTTGCAGCATCCTACATGTTTTCGAAAATGGCTTTTCTGTCAACGCACCCTGTCTATGCTTCAGAGTTTATTGAGCAAGTAGGCAAATCTGTCAATATCGACAGTACAATACTTGCCCTGAGCCAGTCAGGCGAAACAGCAGACACACTGGCTGCCGTAGATTACGCAAGAAGCCGTGCTGCCACAATATTAGGATTAACTAACGTTGTAGGGTCAACTCTAACGCGCGTTTCACGAGTTTTCATCTGTCAACAAGCAGGTCCTGAGATAGGAGTTGCAGCGACCAAAACCTTCACAGCCCAGCTCTCGGTGTTGGCACAGATTGCCTTAAAGCTCGCTGAGAAGAGGGGCAAGGTCTCTCATGTTGAAATGGAACATTTCAAAGCAAAGCTGAGACAAATCCCAAATATCATTGAAAAGATTATCCAAACTCAAGAAGAGAAAGTCAAGCAAATTGCTAAGAAATACCGAGATAAACCCTACTTCCTGTTCTTTGGAAGAGGGATAAGTTCGGCCGTCACTCTTGAGAGCACGTTGAAGCTTTTGGAGACAAATCAGATTCCTTCTTTGACCTATTCAGGCGGAGAGGTAGACGGCGACATCATCAACTTAGTTCAACCTGGATATCCTGCAATCTTCGTCTGCCCAAAGGATGACACTCACAAAAAGATCGTTGGAGACATAGCGGAATTGAAAGCCCGAGGAGCTTCTATCGTCGCTATCATCGAGGACGGAGATGAGCAGATCAAAAGTTTGGCGGACGATTACGTCGAAGTAATGAAAGATGTGCCCGAATTTCTTTCTCCCATTCAGTGTATCATTCCGTTGCAGCTCTTCGCGTACTACATGGCAGTTGGAA
>CP070828.1:722872-730509 GCA_020344715.1 Candidatus Bathyarchaeota archaeon
ACTTGAAGGATGTTCATTCACTTCACTTGGTCAAACGTGGGACACGAGTGGTATTGCTGTAATAAACGAAAGTAGTCCATGTCTATTCTGACATAGTGGAAACAAGAGCAAACGGCGATCGGCGCGTACTTCACTTGCCTAATAATGAATCATTCTGCAGAACATGCGCAAGAGACGGTGTAATCACGAACCGTCATCACCTGATGAATCTAAGCATGTAGTCGTTCACTGTTTGCAGAAAGGTCTCTTCTAGTTGGATACCATAGTGTTCCGCCAAGACGAAGATAATGTAGAGCATGTCCGAGAGTTCAGTGGCCAACATCTCCTTTGTCGCAGGCTTCTCAGGAGGTTTGAACCCTTCCAAGCCTTTGATTGCAGAGGCCACTTCGCCGGCTTCTTCAAGCAGGTCAGTAGCCATTACGAAAGGAGTCCATCCTCTGCCTCTCTTGGGATCAAGCTTGTCGTTAATTTTCCGAAAGCTCTTCCAGCAGAAATGCTGAGCATCACGCAGCGTAACCGACATATCACTCCCCCGTAGTCACTTGACAAAACCTGCTTAATAATTCTCAACTAGGAATCATCATTAGGTCCAGGTTCAAGACAGACGAGACAGACTGCAGCAACAACCCGAAAACTTGGCGAACTCAAATCTCTTTGAATCATGTGAGCAAAGTTTCTAGCACACCAAAAATACACGTGCAAGGTTCTGGGGAAGCGTTCCTACGTATCTGATTATCCATGAGGTTCGCACTAGTTGAAACTCAGGTTGAGGTTTTTCATCAGGTCTTTGGTTCTGTTCCTTATTGTAACTTCGGTTATGTCTGCAACTTCAGCAAGACGGCTTTGCGTTATTTTCTGTTTCTTGATTCTCGAGGCAATGTAGAGTGCGGCAGCTGCCAATCCTGTGGGGTCTTTTCCAATGGTTCCGTGTTTGCGCCTAGCGTCTCGTATGATTCCGATCGCTCGTCCTTCCACGTCACATGAGATTTTCGCTTTTTCTGCTATTTTTGTGACGTAATCGATGGGGTTGTCAATGGGCATTCTCATCTTGAGCGTGTATACTATTAGGCGATAGGCTCTCGCGATTTCCTTCTGATCTCGGAGGCTTACTTCAGCGAATTCTTTCAGAGTCCTAGGGATTTTTGCTGATCTACACGCGACGTAGAGGGATCCGGCTACTAACGCCGCGATGTTGCGCCCTCGAACCAGGTCTTTGTTTAGGGCTTTTCGGTAGATTACTGCGGCCATTTCTTGGATTGAAGGTGCGATATTTAGCTTGTCAGAGAGGAGCTGAAGCTCATTCATGGCTTGACTGAGATTTCGGCTTTGCGAGGCGTGCACCCTTGATCGAATGTGCCATCTTCTGAGTCGCCACATCTGATGTCTGGTTTTTGCTGAGAGCGGTCGACCGAACGCGTCTCTGTCAACTCTGATTACTGTGGATAAACCTTTGTCATAGTGAGAATACTTGGTCGGAGCTCCTGCTCTAGCTCTTGACTGCTCTTCTTGGGCTGTGAAGGCTTTCCATTCTGCTCCTCGGTCTAGAAGATTCTCTTGGACGACGAGACCGCAGTCGCCGCAGACGGATTCTCCGTTTATTACGTCGCGAACTAGGTTCGTGCTTTCACATTCTGAACACGTTGCTTGAGTTACAGCTTGCTCTGTCATTCTAGACATCCATCGTGGCTTCGTTTCTGTACACTATGCTATGGCGGAAGTAGAATAAAAACATGACGTATGTCATATGTATCTGGCGGTTTGCTTGAACCCCTTTGTAGACCATCCCAGACGTCACAAACGAACAAGAATAGGATTTGCTGGGAATCCCAAAAAGGAACGACAAGAGCGTAGTTTGAAGAAGACGCAGTCAAAGAAGCACGACGGCGCGAACTGAACGCAAGCGCCCATAGCCAACAGCTGAAGGGGGTGTTGACTGCTGTCTACGTATCTCTCTGATCCTTGATCTGACCCTGGGTTCAGAAAACTCGGAGTCCAGTGTGCAAACCCACAAACAAGACCGCTTCGGTCGTCAAAAGGCATTCATTCTCCTTTCATCGCTTCTCTTCTGAACTTTGGAGGCAGTTTTTCAATGGCATATCTGAGTGCCGTTCTCGGCATTTCCTTCTTATTCTTCATGACGTAGTCAAACACTGCTTCCGGATATTTGTTGCTCGCTTCCTTCAGCATCCATCCGTAGCCCTTCTGTACCATTTTATCTGGATCAGATAATAGGGCGTCAGCAGTTTCAAAGATGGACCGTAGATGTTTCTTTCTTCTAATCGAGTAAATCAAACTGACTGCACTGGCTCTTCTTGCCCAACGATTCTTAGATCTTGTCCATTTTCTCATCTTGTGAATGCAGTCAGGGAATTGGAGAATCAAAGCTCCAAGGGCATGTGTGCAGAGATCGTCACAAGTTCCCCAACTGTGTACATGCTTCGTCAGCCACATCTCGTAAAGGAGGAAATCAGATTTTTCATGCAGCTTCCTGAGCCGAAAAGCCCAATCAAATGCTATAACTTTCTCCTCTGAATAACCTGATTCTAACAGATCATTCCCTAGTTCGATGATTTCCTGCTTTGTTTTCCGCTTGATTTTCTGGAAGAATCTTGACGATATCTTTCTTACAATAGGAGCGGGAATTCCATATATCTTTGGTTTCTCTTGATACTGTTTCTCCCAGCGGATCCTTTTCTCTTTCTCTTCTGCATTTGAGTGCTTTTCCAGCTCATTCCGAATTTCTTGAACAATCATGCCCTCAACCTCGAATCATCCCCGGTGTCATAGCGTTGGATTCCACGTCTTGTAGAAGAACTTGCGGTGGTGTCACATAGCCATTCTGTGATGCTACTGGAGCATTCGTGTTCAATTTTGCCTGCTTAATTCGAAAATCTCCTCTTCTATTGCAGTCATAATGCCTTCTTCAGAAGCGGGACCATACAACTTTATTTTGCCGTTGATTAAAGGTTCTAATGTTCCGTATCTCTTCATATTTTCAAGGGTACCGTCCATTTCAACAAGTTTGACTTTGTCTCCAAAGCTCTGAGCAACTTTCTTTATGCGATTGTACATGAATGGGCTTACTGGACAGAAAGAACTCTTGAATAATGTCACTTCCACTTTATTCTTTGAAGGCGAGTAGTTCAGATCAAGGATCTCCAAGGCGATGTCTTTTTCTGCGAGTGGAAAATACATGACTTTGTATGGCGAATGCTCCTTTATTGGCTGGAAACCTTGTTTGAAGAACAGCTCATAGTGCATCCACTCCCTAAATTCCGTGGCTGGAATCAGTATTCCTTTGACAGATTGGCTCTTGAGATCATTCTTCATGTAGTCAAACATCATTCTGCCATAGCCTTTGTGCAGGTAGCCCCGTAGAACGTAAGTGCAGTATATGCAGGCGACTCCAGATTCAATCTCATAGGGAAGAAGTGCTTTCGGCGACACTGCATAGTAAATGTGCCCCACCACCTTGTCTCCATCATAAAGATGGTAGCCTTCAACGTGTTCACCAAGACCAGCTTTGAACCAAGCCCTGGATTCAGGAAGACCTTCCGCAAAAGGAGACTCGGCGGTTATACAACAATACGGTGACTCTACATCATCGGAGCCTACTTTCTTGACGTGCAATTGGCTCACCCCTCGTAACAGTTACTCTTCGGCAGACTTATGGCTTGCGAAGAAAAACGAGGACAGAGGCTCTGGAGTAACCCTGATGGCAAGGTGATGCAGTATTTTCAGTGCGGATCATTTGCTCCAGAAAGCGGATCACGAGCAGGGCGGTCTACCGATTCTTTCAGTCTGACTGCACAAGCTGTCAAGTGCTCACGTATTCTGTCTCGTTATCGTCGTTCGATTATCTTCATATAAGCAAACATGGCAGTCGTGGTAAAGATTGCTGAGAAGATTACGAGGTTTCTTATCATGTAGAATGAGAAGGTCGGAGTGCCCATAAGAAATGATCTGATCAGATCTGTGCCACTGCTCAGGGGGTTAAGCTCAGCTAACACTACGATTGGCTGAGGCATTATGCCTTCCTGACCGAGAGTTTGTATGAGTGACAAGGGATAAAATATGCTGCTGCAGAAAAACAGCACGTAGTAGACCAGGCCTCGGGCAGTGATGAATTTCTCGAGACTAGTTGTGGACACTGCCGTAGCTATGCTCAAGCCTGAGATTCCTGTGGCTAGCAGGAAGAGCGCCCCTAAGATCACGAACAGCTGGGGTACGGTTGGAAATCCCAGAATGAGAAACGTTGTCAAGAGTAGTGGTGACATGTACATCATTCCTCTCAGTCCGCCTGCGAGCAATCTGCCTATGGCCAACTCTAGACGTGTAATCGGAAGACTGAGCATGTAATGGTGAATTTCGCGGCGTACTTCCATGTTTATCTCTCGACCGATCATGTAGGCCGAAGCAAACAAGCCTATTACAGTGACCCCAGGGGCGAAGAAACTGAAGTAGCTTACAATTTGCCTAGCTATGTCGGGATGCACCATTTGATTGTACACGAGGGCCATGATGAATAGATCCGCAAGATTCATGCTTATGAGCCCAGCGAGCCACCATTTGTATCGAAAGAAATTTTGAAAGTCATGTTCAACAACATGCAGAATTGCTCTCATCTACTTCCACCCTCCACCTTCAAGGCGTCGTTCGTAAAACGTGACGCCGACGAATGTAAAGGCTGAAAAGAATATAACCAGCCCGATTATTGCTGCCAGCGGCATAGGACTCATGGTCAGATATTTTTCTATGCCCACACCCCAGCGAAACAGGTCAGAAGCAAAAGTAACCGGATTAAAATTCGTCAGAGCTGCATAAGCTTGATTGGCATCCTGAACAAAAGCTTGAGGGTACATGGTTGTGCTGAGTCGAACTATGACGGCATTCAAAGCTCCCATAAGAATGTCAAAACGGTCGCTGGACTTTAGTCCAACGGCGATCGTGATGCTCATTCCCGATACGCCGAAAGCGAATAGAAACAAGGCTGAAAAGGCGATCAGAAAGTTGAGGGGGTTCGCCAGACCGATTATGAACAGCGATATTGCGATGAGTGGACCCACGAAGATAAAACTGCGTATTCCGCCACCAATTGATCTACCGAATACGAGTTCTCTTCGAGACACTGGAAGACTGAGTAGATATTCGAAGACACCGTGTTCTGCCTCTTCAAAGATATCGTATCCAATGAACACTGAAGCAGAGTACAACATCATTATTATGACACCTGCAATATAATACTCAAAGTAGATATCTGCAAGGTCAGGCACGACCATACGGGAGGCTATTAAACCAAAGAAGCCGATCTGTGCTACGAACCATATTGTTCGCAAGATAATGAGAAATTTGTACTGTAAGAACATGCGTAGGTCTCTTTCGACGACCAACAATATGTTCCTCAGTGTTTCCACCTCGAGGGGCTTTTGTGCTCTGCTTCTTCGATGGTCAATCCGGTGTAGTGTACGAACACGTCGTCAAGTGAGGGTTCGCTCATGTTGATCGATGAAATTGGCAAGTGTTTTTTTAGAAACAACTTCATAATCTGAGGAACTACTTCTTCGACCTTGTTCAGGTAGACTCGCAGGTTGTTAGGGTTGACAGCAATGACGTCTACGACTTCTCGGAAGTTTTTGAGCTCTTCCAATGATTTTTGTGTCACTTCCTTTTCGAGACGGATTTCTACCATGTCTCCGCCGAGAATGCCGTCTTTCAATGTCTTGGGCGTGTCACACACTAGCAGCTTGCCTTTGTGCATGATCGCAACTCGATCAGAGAGCATGTCGGCTTCGTGAAGCTCATTGGTGGCCAAAATGATGGTGGAACCCTCATCGCGAAGCTCTCGAATCATGTTCCATATCTTGTGTTTTCCAACAACGTCTATTTGAGCAGTAGGTTCATCGATGAAGGCAATTCTAGGTCTTTGAATAAGAACCTTGGAGATTTCGACGCGCTTTCTCATTCCACCCGAAAGACCATGCACGTTTTTCTGTCTGGAATCCCACATGTTAACGTCTTCCAGCACTTGTTTTACTCGCTTCTTTCTTTCTGCTGTAGAAAGACCGCAGACCTTTGCGTGCCAGTTCAAAACATCCCACGGCGTACTCACCCAAAGAATCTTGGGTTCCTGAAAGCAAATTCCAATAAGCTTTCGCACGTCGTCCGGGTTTTTCTTTATATCCTGTTCACCCACGAACGCAGTTCCTTCAGTTGGTTTGACAACGGTTGAAAGCATGAGAACAGTTGTTGTTTTGCCGGCCCCGTTGGGACCTAATAATCCGAATATCTCTCCCTCTTCGATGCTCAGATTTAGCTGGTCAACAGCCACTAGGTCTTCGTACCGCTTTGTCAAGCCGATTGTGCGAATGATGGGCAATAGTGTACCTTCGTTTGCATCTTTTAGAACTGAACATAGTGAAAACTTTCGGCAGATAAACCTATCGGGCACAAGCCATGTTTCGTGTCTGGCCTAGTATCCGCCCGATTTTCGATTAAAGTGTACGGTTTCTGGATTCATAAGATTTTTAAACGAAGATAATCGTTACCATGGTTTGCTCTCACCGAAATGCAAGACCTGCTCTGCACGCATAAATCCCATACATGCTTCATCTCTCAAAGAGATAGCCAAAATTAGATCTTCCTGGGTGGCGTGGTACAGGCGCTGGTGAGAGCGCTTTTGATGCAACATCGGCTACATTGAAAGGACTGGAGCTTGCGGCTACTGATTCTTGTTCTCATTTGATAGAACTACGATTCTGTCTTTCTCGAGGTCCTCTAGATCTTTCTGCAGTTGCTGCTGTTTCATTCTTCTCAATCTTCTGTGGCAGTACCCCTTTCCTTCAGTCATACTGGACGTCACCAGCTACTACCTACTGGCTGCAACTCGAGACCTTTAAACGTTATTTCTTGCTTGAGCGCAGGAGTGAAAGCCAATACGCGTAGCTCCAACACGGGCACGTGCGCGCGCACCAAAAAAGCTGAAGCTGGAAAGCCTAGGAAAGGTAGACTTGGAGATCGAAGCGAGCTTGAATGACATCCCAAAAAAGTGAAAAAGCAAGAAGGCGCTATTTCTGGATAATGATTGACTTTCCTCGTTTGACAATTATCGATTTTCCATGCTTCGAAACAACCACTTCACCGGGACTTTTCAAGACTACTTTGCTTCCCTTTGATACAAAAACTAGATGCGACGCCTTGTAGATGAGTTTGGAACCTTTGGAGACAAGAATATCCAGTTTTCCAGCGTCATTCTGAAAGGCAAACACTGAACCACGGTATCTGTCAGGTCTTCTGAAGCTCTCCACTTTTCGTGTGAGAAACTGATCCCACAAATCTTCTGCTTTGCCTACAAATTCTTGCTGGCTTCCGTAGCCCATTTCTGTGAGATCCTCTTCACTCGCTCTGGCGAAGTGTTGTTGTATTTCTTCCGTGTCTCCAAACATCAAAAAAGGCCTGTTCAATTCTTTCTCCACAGATTTTCCAACGGCTCCTTCATCTGTTTCCACTATGGTATCTAGAAGCAGTTTGCCGCGTCCATGAAATATGTAGCCTTCCCGTTGATCATCCAATTCCAGTGGAATGGCCAACGTGTTTCTGCTGACTTCTATGATGCCTCTCTCTGACTGCCATAGTGTCAG
>CP070828.1:730609-734360 GCA_020344715.1 Candidatus Bathyarchaeota archaeon
ATCAACGATGTAAAAGTTACCTTCTCCCTGTCTATCACACGCAGAAGCTCAACAGGATCAAAACCCCTATCCCGGCCGACAAAAAGCGATGCACCGATATACAAAAACAACGGACCATAAAACGTTGAGTTCACGTGGTACAACGGCATTACAATCATTCCACAATCATCTTCGGTGAAACCAAACTCAACAGCGTTGATCAAATAGAAAGCCATGTATGACAGGTGAGAACGAACAACACCCTTGGGAACGCCTGTAGTTCCTGAAGTGTAAATCTGAAACCACGTATCCTTTTCGCTGACCTCCGCATCGAGCCTAGCATCTGAGGAGCCCGCAACGAACTCTTCGTAGTCAACGTAGCCTTCATGCTTGGCTTGACCAACACAGACATAGTTGTTTTTGCTAATCTTTCGAAATTCTGATCGCACGGAGTCGACGGTTTCGACAAAATCTTCGCCTACAATCATTCCCCTAGCATCAGAATTATTCACAACGTATTCAATCTCCTTTGACACGTATCGCCAACTAATGGGAACAACCACTAACCCGGCCTTGGCAAAGGCACAGTCAATTTCCACAAACTCAGCACAATTATACAACAACACAGCAACTCGGTCACCTTTCTTCAAACCCATGTCTAACAAGCCGTTTGCCAGTCTATTCGTTCTTGCCTCAAGCTCCTGATACGTCAAAGCCTTCCCACACCAATCTTTCAAGGCTAGCTTGTTCGGGTACTTGGCGGCATGAACACTCAATATTTGACCCAAATTCAACCAAACCATGTGGCGCTCACCCATTCCCTTGTCTGCATGCATTCGCCTATTAGAAACCAATAATGGTTGTCGGAAATTATATATCCTCTTCGCTGTTTATTCAAAGACTCTAGAGGTGCCAAAGAATGGAAGTAAAAAAAGTAGCAGTTCTAGGTGCTGGCTTGATGGGACACGGCATCGCCCAAGTTGCAGCTCAAGTCGCCAGATGCGAAGTTAACCTGAGAGACATAAGCCAGGAATTTGTCGACAATGGAATGCGAATGATAAACAACAGCCTGCAAAGATTCCTTAGAAAGCAAACCGTAACAGAAGCTGAAGCCAAAGAAATCCTAGCCAGACTGCATCCAATGCTCGACCTTAAAGAAGCCGTTGAAGACGCCGACCTAATAGTTGAAGCTGTTCCAGAAAAAGTGGAAATCAAAAGAAACGTCTTTGCAGAAGTTGACAAATTCGCCAAACCAGAAGCCATTATCGCTTCAAATACATCCTCAATCAGCATCACCGAGATCGCCTCAGCAACCAACAGACCAGAAAAAGTCTGTGGCATGCACTTCTTCAATCCACCCCAACTCATGAAACTCATCGAGATCATCCGTGGAGCCAAAACCTCCGACGAAACGGTAGACATCATAGTCAACGTAAGCAAGAAAATGGGCAAAGAAACAGTAATCGTAAAAAAAGACTCCCCAGGCTTCATCGTGAACAGGATTCTGATCCCCGCCCTTAATGAAGCCATTTCCCTTGTGCACGAAGGAATAGCCGATCCAGAAGACGTGGACAAAGCCATAACACTGGGATTAAACTGGCCAATGGGTCCGATAAAACTGCTTGACTACCTTGGATTGGACACAACCCTTTCGATAGCCGAGCTTTTGAGAGACGAACTTGCTCCAAAATACAGACCGTGTCCTCTATTGAGACAAATGGTCAGAGCAGGTCTACACGGCAGAAAAACGGGAAAGGGTTTCTACGATTGGACTAGAAAGGAATAGGGAGCTACGCGAGGGATTTCTATGGAAGTAGAAAACGCAATCTACGAAAAAAGCGATGGAATGGCAACTATCACAATCAACCGTCCAAAAGCACTGAACGCCTTAAACAAGCAAGCTGTGCAAGAAATCTTATCGCGGCTGAATGACGCCGAAGCAGACGAAACCGTAAAGGTCATCGTCATCACAGGAACTGGAGATAAAGCATTTTGCGTAGGGCTGGACCTCAAAGCCGTCAAAGGTATCAGCGCCGTGAATGGAATGAACCTTTCTCTGCTCGGACAGGAACTAACCAAGAAGATCGAAAGCCTCCGAAAACCAGTGATCGCCGCCATAAACGGCTACGCGCTGGGAGGCGGTCTCGAGCTGGCCATGTCATGCGATCTCAGAATCGCCTCAGAAAACGCAAAGGTGGGACAACCTGAGCTAAACGTAGGTCTGATCCCTGGTTGGGGAGGAACTCAACGTCTGCCAAGACTCGTAGGAAGAGGAATCGCCAAGGAACTGATTTTCACGGGCAAAATGATCGATGCAGAAACCGCGAAGCAGCTCGGTGTCTTAAACAAAGTTGTGCCACCCGACCAGCTGAAATCGGTTGTCAAAGAACTCGCGGCCGAACTCATGACCAAGCCACCTATCGGCATCCAGCTGGCCAAACAACTGATTAACAGTAGTATCGAGACTGACTTAACAAAAGGACTAGTGCAAGAAGCACAGGCGTTCGGCGTCCTTGCCTCAACCGAGGATTTCGATGAGGGGGTCGCCGCTTTTATAGAGAAAAGAAAACCTCAGTACAAAGGAAAATAACATCCCCTTCTCCCGTTCTACGCTTGCTGCAGCGCCATAATGGTATAGTTATAAGACCGTATTGTCATTTCAATAATTCACCATAATCACACGTTCAAAGGAAGGAATCCACGTGAGAAAAGTTGCCATAGTAGGCGGCGGAGCAACCAAATGCGGTAAGAGAAAAGCAAGTTGGCGAGACCTAACACAGGAAGCTGGGAAAGCCATGTTCGAGGCTATCGACAACTTGACACCCAAGGATGTTGATAGTCTCATTGTCGGAGCAGCGCAACCAGAAAGATTCACTTTCCAAGCGCATGTAGCTCCTATGGCCGCCGAGTATTTAGGCATCACTCCCAAGAAAGTCATCGCCCGAACCGAACTCATGTGTGCTTCCGGTCAAGCCGCGATCAGATACGCGTGGGCTTGTGTTGCTACAGGCCTAGCCGACATAGCGGTTGCTTTTGGTGTAGAAAAGATGTTTATGCCCGACATGGCGGAAGCACAAACCAACATGACTTGCGTGTTGGATCGTGAATGGGATGGAATCAACGGACTTTCAGCTCCACCCTTCTTCGCCATGACAGCACAAAGACATATGCACGAATACGGAACCACAAAAGAACAGATGGCACTCGTCTCCGCAAAAAATCATCACTACTCAACTATGAATCCGGTTGCCCAATTTCAAAAGGAAATCAGAGTTAAAGATGTTCTAGAATCTCTTGTTGTGACGCCTCCGCTCAACCTATATGACTGCAGTGGAATAACCGACGGCGCAGCGGGTATAGTTCTCGTTCCAGCCGAAGAAGCAAAGAAATACACAGACACCCCCATGTACATCATCGGAAGCGGACAAGCCAACATCGGGAATACAATAAACAATCTAGCCAACATAACAGAATGGATTCCACTAAGAATCGCAGCCAAAGAAGCATTAGACTCTGCAAAGATCACGCTAGACGACATTGACATTGCAGAGCTACATGATTGTTTCACCATATCTGAAATCATGGAATATGAGGCGTTTGGCTGGTGCGAAAGAGGCAAAGGCGGGAAATTCATCGAAGAAGGCCAATCTCACATCGGCGGAAAAGTCGCCGCGAACCCGCGAGGAGGACTACTTGGATGTGGTCATCCACTTGGCGCCACGGCGATTCTCCAAGCACTGGATATATTTCAGCAGTTCAAAGCCTCAGTTCC
>CP070828.1:734460-739034 GCA_020344715.1 Candidatus Bathyarchaeota archaeon
ACAGGCACCCGCAGGCGTTTTGTCGGCAAAGAAACGGGTCCAGTTATTTTGACGCCTGTTTTGTCAGCGATCGTTCTAAGTTCGGTGCACACCCCTTCTAACTTCTGGTAGTCTGAGCTGGTGAGTCGTATTCGGGCTTTTCTTGCCATTCGTTGGTTCTCCCACGTGGTCTTGTTGTTTGCTTCGGGGTTTGCACTTCTTAGAAGACGACTCTGCATAGATAAAAACCTATCGAATGCTCCTTCGTCATACAATGCTCTCAGCTCGGCAAAATCAGCGTGGAAAACAACGGAGCTCAAATAGGTTGGCATGTTGACTAGAGGAAACTGACCCGTGTATCTGATGGAGCCAATAGACTTATCTTGTCACGCCTGGTAGTTTTGCTCTACGCTGGTCGAGAGGAATCTAGAATAATGGCTGGAGAACGACTGGATGAGCAGGAAACGATTGAAGATTAGGGCTTTGCTGGTTGATTTAGATGGGACTCTGGTTGAGACGGGCGCCATCCTAGTTGATGCAGCGAAACAAGCTCTGTGCACTATCGGCTCTTGCCAAGTTGATCCCCAAATTGGCGTCGAGGTCGCTCGTCTGCTTCAATCAAATCATCCATTAGACAGCTTACTCCGTGCAAACGGAATAACTGGAGCGGCAAAACAACAATTCATGGCAGCGTATCTTGATGCCTTCCACGGTCTTACACCCACAAGAACCAGACCCTTGCCAAACGTGCAAGAGACACTCCGCACGCTTTCCAAGCGGGTGTCTTTGGCGCTCGTGACACGCAGAAACGTTTCGCGAGAACGGCTTGCAGAAGAACTTGAACGGTTACAGCTCATCCAATTTTTCAGGGCGACAGTCACGTCGCAAGACGTAAATCAGCCTCAGCCTTCTCCTGAGATTATGTTGAAGGCAGCTCAGGATTTGGGCGTTCCAATCAACGAATGCGTTGTTGTTAGTGACTCTATCGTGGACATACAAGCTGGCAAAGCCGCTGGCGTCAAGACTATTGCTGTGCTATCCGGGTTATTCAATCAGAAAGAACTTGAACAGTGGAAACCTGACTTCATCATCGCAGATGTTAATTGCCTTCCCGATCTACTAGATCGGCTTCTCTGAAGAAGATGCAGATAACCAAAACGCCACTTAAGCATGGAAGGGGCAAGGTTCCCCGCAACTCCTGTTTTCTATTTGAGACTTGTCTGGCATTGTTTTGCGAATAGAGGGGCAATCTCTCATTTCTTCTTTCTGTGGAGACCGCTTCCGAGTTCCTCCGCAAACCCCTTCATGTTTCCGGGTTAGCTGCCGCGTGCAAGCACCCGCAACCTTGTTTTCACGATTCAAGTGGATTTGATTCTCAGAGTTCTACCGTATTTTAAGGCAACAACCAACGCTGCTAGACAACATGCAATACCGTACACGATATAGAAGATTGCCCAGTTCACTGGAGCCATTGTTGTTGGCATTATAATTCCATAGAATCCTGTTGAGCTGGCATGCATCAACATCGCCAGTAGCAAGCTTCCTGTGTTCTCGTAAACCCAGACATATAACACTCTTACCCCTACAATGTGGAAAAGGAACCCAAAGAAATAGGGGAAGTAAAATCCTCCAAGGTAATTATATTGCGCGAGAAAGTCAAATGCGAAATGCCAAACTCCATGAATTATCCCCAAAGTGATTGCTATGTTGAGCACGCTTGCTTTGCGTCTCATTTTTGGATAGGCAAATCCCATCCATCCCGTCTCTTCAAGAAACCCAGCTAGTGGACCTGCCATAATACCGAAAGTGGCGAATACGGGAGCCATTTCCGCGGAAACAAAGAAGCCCAGCACCACTGAAACAACAAGCAAAAGAACTGGAAAGATCAACAACGGAAGGTACCAGCGTCGGCCGACTCTATATTTCTTGAATCTGGAATAGAAATCTTTAAGCCCAGGTTTTCCATCCGCAAGGTATGTCATCAATAGTCCAGCTGTGAACGGGGCGACAAGCGCCATAATAGCCATTGGTCCGACATCATCAAATTCAAACGGCTCACCAGTAAAGAACTTGGGACCACCCAAAATGAAACTGGCTATCCAAGCGATTCCATAAGCCAAAGCGAAATAGATAACCACGGAATGCCTTTTAATGAAACTCTGCTCAGTCATTGATCTTCGCCTCCTTTCACACTCTTTGCGTATTCAGAGATGAATTTGATGTGGTGTAGCATCTTTTCTCTAACTTTGGCGGTGTCCAGATTCCAATTATCTAGAATGTTGTATTCAAACTGCATCGCCAACATTCCGTAGGTATATTCCATGGCTAAAAGCTCTGGATTCAAACTTTTTTTTATCAGCCCCTTTTTTTGCATCAAGCTAAAGATGGTCACGCTGAGTTCCTGTTGTCTTGTGAAGAGCTCATTCAAGGCAATGTCTCTGGCTATTTTGTCTCGAAACATCTCTAGCACGACGATCTTGGATATTTTCTGCATCACGGGTTTCTCGGTTGCTTTCTGAAAGTTTGCTAATCCTTTTTCCCAGAATTCATGGGCGGACATGGCGCTGATCTTTTCCATTAGATATTTTTCCGAGGGTGATATTCTTTCCATTTCAGTTTGGTAGTAATCTAAGATTTCGGCTAATATGGCGTCTTTGCCTGGGAAGTGGTTGTAGAGGGAGCTTTCTTTTATTCCTACATTTCTCGCGATTTCGCGGACTGAAACGCCGTCAAACCCTTTACGAGAAAAGAGGTCTATTGCTGTATCAAATATTCTTTCTCTGGTTGATACCTTCTTTTGATCAGTCGGCTTTTCCAAATGGGCGTTCTTTTTCATTGTTTTCAATTCTTTCCTCACCCACCTTGCACTAACTAACGTTAGTTATCTCCTATATAAAACTATCGTTCGTTAGTCAAATGTGATGCTGGGCACGCGTCACATCGAAGACGCACGCATTTTCAATGGACCGTGAAGCTCGTGCTTGAACCAACTTGATGCCGAAATGCTTCAGGTTTTTCCATACTTCCCGTACAATGCAATACCCAAAATCAAGACAACAACACTGTAAACTGCAACAATCAGTATGTCATACAATATTGCAGGACTCGTGACAGGCGCGCCTCTCAGGAAAAGCGATGTCAACGCATCCGTCACATAGTAGCCGGGCACAAATCTTCCAGCTTCTTGCGCAATTGCCGACAAACCAACCGAAACAAATGTGCCTAGAAACATCTGTGGCGTTATGAAAATAAACGCAATTCCAGTGGCAGCCCCGGAAGACTTTGCCAAAGTCGCAGCAATCAAACCAAAACCAACGCAGCAAAGGGAAAAAATGGACAGAATCAGGAAAGCCGAAACAAAGCTTGTTGCGTCGCCTAATGGTCGATATCCTACAAGAATGGCAACCACGAAGACAATGGCAACCTGAATCATGGCAACGATCATGTTTGAGATGGTGTGGCTTGCTATGAATTCACTTGAGGAAGTCGGTGTTGTCCTTATCCTTCTAAGCAAGCCTTTCTCTCGTTCAAAAATGAATGACTGAGCAATGGTCATTATTAGGAATATCGCGAAAAACGCGAAAAAGCCAGGAGCAAAATAGTCAAATGTGGTTAGCTTGCTGACGTCAACCAAAGAGGGGCTTCCTATTCTGACCGGTCCTGAAATTGAAGTTGGCTGAGTTCCATAGGCAGCTGTTGAGAGAGTTTGCTGTACGATAGTTGGAATAGCCTGAGTGGCGAACAGCGATCCACTGTCCAAATACAACGTAACTGTCGTGTTTATCCAAAGGTTTGGATTCGTTGGCGAATCCCAAAACGAATTGCAGCTTAATCCAAAGTCTTCGGGAATAATGAGAACCGCCTGTATTCTACCTTGAGACAAATCGCCTTGTGCAGAATCACTATCTAAATAATTTTGGACGTTCAGAATCACGGTTTCAGAGAGATTTCCTATAAGGTTTTGTGACCACCCGAAACCTGAGAAATCTGTGTTCACTATTCCAATCTCATACGTTGGCTGGCCCCCATCAGCTGTTCCAAACGAAAGACCAAAGGCCAGAGTTGCAATTACAGGAAACAGAATGAGCATGAACAGTGCTCCAGGATCTCTGACTATTACCAAGAGATTTTTCTTAGTAAGGGCTCCAACACGTTGAAGGGTCAATTACACTTCCTCCCTTATTCGCCTGCCTGTGAGTTGAAGGAAGACTTCCTCTAGGTTTCTGGCTTTGAACTGCTTTTTTAGCTGTTGTGGAGTACCAAGTGCGATAAGCTTGCCATTGTCGATTATTCCCACTCTTTCACAGAGTTCTTCAGCTTCCTCCATGTAGTGAGTCGTAAGTAGAACAGTCTTGTTTTGTTTTCCAAGTTCTCTGATGAAATCCCAAACGGCTCGGCGAGACTGAGGATCCATGCCGACTGTAGGTTCGTCGAGAAAGGCGATCTCTGGATCATGCACCAACGCCATGGCGAGGTTTATTCGGCGCATCATTCCCCCGCTATACTTTCCTGCTTTTCTCTTGGCGTGATCTCGAAGACTTAGCTTTTGAAGAAGTTCATCAACATTTCTCTTTAGTTTCTTTCTCGGCATTGCA
>CP070828.1:739134-741766 GCA_020344715.1 Candidatus Bathyarchaeota archaeon
GGCTACCATTTCGTCGAAGACGTAGCGCACAAGTACCACTTTACGATGATGGCCGGACGATCAACCCCGTACGCACTTGTGGAAGGTTCAAGAGGATGCCCCTACAATTGCTCGTTTTGCAGTCAGTGGATCCATTGGCGAGGAACATGGAGAGTCAAAAGCCCCAAGAGAATAGCCGACGAAATGGAGTTTTGCCATACTAACTTTGGAAGCCAATTCCTTTGGCTAACAGACGATAATTTAGGCCTGGGAAAACATGCAGTTGAACTGTGCAATGAAATCATGAAACGCCACCTAGCCGACGACATAATGTGGTTCTTGCAAGCCCGATGCGACGACGTCGTTAGACATAGCAAGGTACTACCCAAGTTGTTTAGAGCAGGGGCACGATGGATGCTCTTGGGAGCAGAAACTTCACATGCGTCAACGCTCGAAACTTTCAACAAGAAAATAACGCCAGAAGATACCGAAAAAGCGGTCAAATTAGTCAAACAAAACGACATATTCGCCCAGATTACCTTGATCATTGGAGAACGCAACGACTCTCCTGAATCAATAGAACAACTGAGGAGATTTGTCGACAAAATGGACCCCGGCATAGCCATCTTCATGATACTGACTCCATTTCCAGGAACGACGATCTACGAAGAAGCCAAGCGAAACGGTTGGATTGAAGACAGCAATTGGGCGCATTATGACATGGTTCACGCTGTAATGCCAACTCAACACTTGACGAGAATGGAAGTGCAGGAGCAGCTGTACGAATGCTACCGGAGTTTCTACGGCTCGCTACCAAGAAGAATAAAAGGACTCTTCTCGTCGAACAAACTCAAAAGGAAGACCTATCGATACTTGGCCAGTCAAGGAGTCCTGCAGGAGCTGAAGAACCTTTTCTGGAGAAGGAAATAGTGCCCAAGATGTCGTCACAGCAACTGTACCGATTTTTTCTAATTTCCATTTCATTCTTTGGTTTGGTTTTTGTCATGCTTCCAGCGATCTATCGGTTGCAGATCGAAGAGAATTTTCAGTGGAGAAAACTGGTCGTAGGCTCGATCTACGGACTCGTTTGCCTTCTCGGGATAACAGCAGTCTTCTTCCCGAGTCATTGCTCCACAGTCTTTCAAGCAGACCTCATCGAAAACAGAACAGACCCCATCGCTGCGAAGAGCGGCAAAACCTTTCGCAAGACAACAACCATTCTTGGGCTTCGGATAAGACATGGACACCATTCTAGCTGCGAAGGCTTCACGGCTCACGAGTTTCAGTTTGCCGATAAGACCTTTTGCACGGCGTGTATGGGTTTATTCCTTGGAGCGATCTTCTCCCTTGTTGGAACTATTGCGTATTTCTATCTCGGATGGAACATAGGGGAAAACATCGCTTTGTTTCTTTTCGTAGGAGTTGCAAGCATCGGCTTGGGTTTGTTTCAATACATGTTTTTCGATATTCAATGGCGGGTCGTGCGCCTCGTGTTAAATGTTCTTTTCATCGTCGGAACTTTTTTCGTTGTGACCAGCATTGACACTGCTCTCAACAGTTTAACATTGGACCTCTTCGTGATTTTCCTGGCTATCTTTTGGCTGTTCACGCGAATCGTATTGTCTAAGCACATTCACAGTGAGATATGCCAGACTTGTAGTTCTAAGTGTCAGGGCTACAAAAGGGAGATGTGAGTTTATCGGCGAGTTGTGCCGTATATGACGCCAGCTATGATTAGTATTCCCACAATAATTACCATTAAGGGTCCGACGTATGCCCATATGTCTATGTCGGCTAGCCAAGCAAGTCCGAAGATGAGGATTATTATTCCGAAGATAATGCCGGCAATCGCTCCGCCATATGGGAGACCGAAGCATTCTTCTTCATATCGTTTTTCTTCCCTGGGTCCAAAGCATTCGTTTCTCCGGTGCTTGGCCCCATGTCTGCGGGCATACAAAGACGCTCCACAACTGATGCACACGTTTGCGCCATCCTCGTTCTTAGCGCCACACTTGGTGCAGTAAACCAAGATTTTTCACTCCCAACGGACACTTGTGTAAAGGAAGTGTTCATAAATCTTTTGGAGGACAACCTGCTAGAGACCATATGCGCAAATGTCGAAAGCGGAATTGACGCAATCTAGATTCGAGACTTTCACATCAGGAAAACAGCATCTTGCTCGGGCGCGTCGCTATCAAAAGAACGGTCTGGCAATTGCCTGTCGAATCTTTCTGGGACTGAAGGGGACAAGGGTTGCTTTGTATAGATGTGGACCAAGTCTTGGCATCAACCCTGCAGCGTCAGTTCCCAATTTGCAGATGACGGTATGTTCTAGAAGCCCAAAAGCGTCAACTTGTACAACGTCACGGTTGTGTCCAGAAATTCTTATAGCTCGTTCTACTTGTGATCCTGTTGCTCCCAAAACGATTAATCGATCTAAGCTTGAGCTGATCCATTGTGAAAAGATGGAGAACTGAGTTTCAGACAACTCTGCTCCGACCCGCGCTTGTTTAGGTTTCACTTCATTGGTGACCTTGATATGAACGGGCATAAAATCATAAAGGCAGAACAGCTCAGTTATCCGCTGAAGAGGAAGTTCCTTTCCATCTGCAAGTTGAGCCTGCAGGTTCTCGAGGGGAATAGTGGCATCGTA
>CP070828.1:741866-746990 GCA_020344715.1 Candidatus Bathyarchaeota archaeon
CTATCCATGTATTCTCTTCATCTGGGGTAGATGGGAGATACGGAGCGTTGAAGAGGATAAGGCTGAAATGCTCGTTTTGTGTTATGGGTTGAAAAAGGTCGCCTACTAGCAATTCGATTTTTTCGGCGGCCTTGTTGAGCTTCGCGTTCATTTTGGCGCAGTCAATCGCATGAGGATTCAAGTCTGTGGCTACTACTCGTTTCGCCTTTTCTGCTGCCAGAATGCCTAGTATTCCACAGCCCGTGCCAATGTCGAGAACGACATCATTTTCCTCCACAGAAAGGTGTTCCGCTAGGAGAAACGTGTCTTCTGCCGGGTCATACACATCCTTCGAAACGGAGAAAACATGATCATTGAAGAGAATCTTCTTCATAAATCAGATATTCTCATGAGCTTCGAGAAATGGCTTTCTGTCTTAAGAGAAGATTGCTGTTTGTATATATGCATCTTTTTAACAGTAGATTTCTATAGAATCGATCGGAGCGAAAAGTCGATGTCAGACTGGACGAAGGAACTTTTTGTAAAGCATCCAGAGCTTTTCGTTGGTGCACTGGAAGAGCGTGTAGCTCAAGCGAGTAGAGAAGTTGACGCTCTTATTAGGATGCTCCGAGAGCAGAAGTTTAAAACTGAAAATATCCTCGATCTCGGTTGTGGTATCGGCAGGCATTCCATAGAACTGGGAAAACGCGGCACTAGAGTATTAGGGACGGATTTGTCGCCCCATTTTATTGCAATCGCCAAGAAACGCGCTGAAAAGGAAAAAGTGGATGATATAGTGTGTTTCAAAGCAGCGGATATGCGAGAAATTGGTTCAGCAGTCTCTGATAGAAAACCATTCGACGGCATCATTAGCCTCTTTACCTCATTTGGTTTTTACGATGATGAAACCAATGACGATGTTTTACGTCAATGTTGTCAGCTTGTGCAACCTAAAGGGTTTTTTGCCCTAGAAATCGCCAATAGAGACTGGATTATTGAGAATTTTCAAGAGCGAGGCTTCTCACGGCATAAGAATGTAGTTGTCCTTCAGGACAGAAGCTTTGATCTCAACACATCGCGTATGAATAATATATGGAGTTACTTGATGCAGCAAGATGACAAGACCTTCACTCTCGAAAAGCAAATCACATTGAATCACCGTCTCTGGAGCCTCCACGAGCTTGTCGAAATGTTTGAGAGAACTGGCTGGCAATTCCAAGCAGCTTACTCTGGTCTTGCTCAACAGCAAAGGGATATTTCGTTAATGGAAGCTAGACGTTTCTTGTTTATTGGAAAGAAGCGATAAGCATTTTGGCGCGCGGATCCTTTGGGCGAAGCCTTGATTTAAACATCAAAACGTGGAAATTATGAGTATTGTTCAGGTACTAGCGATTTGTGGAATACTTAGCCCAATCATCTATACGGCCATGTGGATTCTTGGGGGTGTTTTGCAGCCGGATTACAGTCATGTTCGAGATGACGTAAGTTCACTATTTGCAGTTGGCGCTCCTAACAAAGGACTAATGCAGTCTTTCATCATTATTTCTAGTGCTTTGTTGTTCGCATTCTACATTGGATTGCATGATGGGATAAATGATGGAGGAGGTTCAATTGTAGGACCTCTCTTATTTCTAACTAGTTCAGTTCTGGGTATACTTGTTGCTCTCTTCTTCCCCCTCGATGCTGGAGGTGAAATAACGACTCTCAGGGGAAAGATGCATCTAATTCTTGTGGTTGGATCGGGATTATTGACAATTGGTGGGATGGTGGCCCTGTGGTTTCGATTACGGTTGGTAGAAGGATGGAGTAGTTTTGCAACCTATTCACTCATTTCCGCAATAGCTTCACTTGTTCTTGCTATTATCTCAGGGATATTTATCGAGCAAATACAGGGGCCTACTTGAAAGATTAGGAGTCTATCCCTATCAACTCTACTACTTTGTTCTTGGGCTGATGGTTTTTCTGAATAATTAATCATTAACCATGCTAGATAAACGCCGTTTTGATTCTGCGAGCCTTCGGATTTCATTGGTCAACGCACCGAAGTCTTCAGGCGCTAGTTTCCGCACCCGTTTGTCGTGATACAGCAAGGAATCAGCTATTTCTTTGATTTTCTCTCTTCTAGTTCCTAGTCTGGCCAGGTAGGGGACAATGGCGTTGCGTACCTTTTTATTGCGTTGAGTAAACAGCGTTCTAACAACTTGCGAAAAGGCTTGTTCATCTTCAACTGCAAAAGGTGGCAACCTAGGTCGCAATCTAACAATGTAAGAATCAACCTCAGGAGACGGATAGTACAGGTCTTTAGACACGTGATCCAGCAGCTCTACATCGGCTCGATAGTAGATCATCACGGTCAATCTTCCGTACTCTTTGCTTCCAACTACTGCTACTAATCTTCTGGCGAATTCCTTCTGGAACGTAAGAACAGCGCAATCAAGGTTTCTCTCTAAGAGCCAGAAGAGAATTGGGGACGAAACGTAGAAAGGAGGATTTGAAACGACCTTGTTGAAGTCAAGTAGCGGCACTTTGAGAACATCACCTTCGACCAACGTTACGTTATCTAAGTCTTCGAGTTCCGTTCTTAGAATTGTCGTTAATCGGGGATCTACTTCAACAGCGATAACTTGTTTGCATTTCTGAGAGATAAGCCTTGTCAGAAAGCCTAATCCTGGACCTATCTCGAGAACGACGTCGTTCTTGTTCAAAGAAGCGTAGGAGACCATAAGCCTCAGCAGATCTTCGTCTATCATGAAGTTTTGTCCTAGACGCTTCTTAGGGAAGCATCTGCGAGTGCGCAGAAGGTGTTTTGCTGTATTGAGTAGGCTCATTGATCTTCAGATTCCGTTAGATGATTAGCTTATTCGGGCACAAATCGTTTTCAGATCTTCTTCGTAGGGAAAAGGCTATTGACGTATATCTCTCATTGAGCTCGTGTGAATAACCTATACTTGCTGTCGCCTGCCAACTCTTCTAAGATTCTCTTGGCGACGAGTTTCGCCGGGTTGGGGATGTTGGCTCTTTGCTGCAAATCGTCGAAGTTCTTGAAGGGGACCCTTTCTCTTTCGTTGATTATCTGCCACATGTACTTCTTGCCTATACCAGGAATTAATTCCAAGGCGTGCATTCTAGGAGTTATCGCTTGAGTTGAGTTGAAGAAGTTGACGAACAGCTTCTCTCGGTCACGCACGATTTTTTCGATGACCCCAGGCAGCTCCATTTTAGCCGTGGAAGTTAGTTCGTCATAGCTTATTCGCCCAAGGATGTAGGTAATCTTAAATCTGGATTCCTTTCCCACATATACGCGCTCATACGGCTTGATGAAGATGCCTTCTTTGACAACAGCCTCGAGAAGAGTGAAAAATTCTTCTCCAATAACTTGAACAAGGGCTCCGGCTCTGTATCCCGGTCTAGCGCTAGGTCTACCGTGTTGCAGGAAATCTAGTACATAGGCGAATTCTTCGTATCTTTTTTCCATTCCATCCTCGCCTAACACTAACGCTGACCAATAACTTATCTTCTATTGTGGGTGATTACTTATTCTTTTTTTCTATACTCGTCTAAAACGCCTAGTATTGCCTGCAGCTTGGAAGTTTCCACTATTTTGCGTCCGCCGGCCAGAAAAACGCGAATCTCTTCTATGCTCTGGGGCATACAGTTCACGAGTTGAACTGCTTCTTCCATTACCAATTCGAATTTTTCTATGAGAGTTTTCACAAGTGGCTTGACCTTTTCTGGGTCAATGCGAGAGAATTTGGAAGCGTAGTCTAGGGACCTTCTTTGAAGTTGGTCAAGCTTGTCTTCGTCGAGTGAATCTAACATTTTTTTCACTTGAGCCACGGTGAGAATTTGTTCTTTTGAGCGTTTTGGCGGCATGGTTTTCTATCTCCCGGTATGCGGCTCTAGATGTTCTGGGCGGACAATGATTTGTTTTGTTGCGTCTCCTTGGGTTACATTCACTACGTATGCTCGGCCTCGCTTTGCGGTGATGAGACCTATTCGACCATGATATCTTCGGTGCGGCATACCTTTGTGCATGCTTGGGTCGAGCTTTACTACGACTTTCTCGCCTGAAGTGTACTCGCGGAGAATTTTGCTTAGTCCAGTTTTTCCTCTTTCTCGGGGTTTTCTCTTGAGAAGTGAACGAGTTTTGGCTCGGTAGCCCTTGGATTTTCGCATCTAGATCGCCTCTTCCTTTGTCGTGATTACATTTAAAACGTCTAGTTCTAAAGGTTTGGCTTCTACATTTAGGATTTCTGCTACGCTTGGGGTTGTTCGCCCTTCGTCTCCGGTTATCAGTTCTTTTATGTAGAGACCTCCTTGGCAGTGAATCTGCATTTCAATCTTGTCAGGTTTCAACCTCTTTACTTTTGCCTTATATATGTACTTTTCCCGAACGAGATTAGCTCTTCTGTGAAGTACACGCCTGGGGGTCTTCTGATGAATAACAGCGTTCGTGAGGGTTTCAGCTAGTTCGGATAGCTTTTGTTTTCTTACGGATTTGCCAAACTCGACGGTGACTTTGTACAGTTTCTGTGCGCCTTCAGCTCTTTTCAGGGCTCTTACGGTGTCTTTTGTGACGAATTGAAGGTTGGAGATTTCAACTTTGCCTTTAGCTCTTTTGTTAACTGTTTGCGTTAGGCTGTTAAGGTCGATGAATCTCCTCTTTGGTTTCTTTGTCTCTACAGCGAAGGGTCGGCCTTGTCCTAGCATTCTGGCATCGATGTCTTCTCTCCCAGCCCCATGAAAGGCTATGGTCTCTCCTTCAGTGACTTCTAGGGTTGGCTCTCCAATGAGTTCTTCTACCGATTCTGGATACAGCTTGCCCGTTCCGTTACATCGTGAGCAGCCGTTCCCGCGGCATTCCGCGCAAAGCCATTTGGATTGAGGTATCCCTCGGACGAGTTTTCGGTATCTCCCGGCAATGAGGAGAGAGTTGACTTGGAGGTGAACTTGTCCGGAAAAGGGATTAACTAGAATAACAATCTCAGGTCTTTTGTAGTCAACGACCTTCTTCGTCACTTTGGATATTTCTTTGCCTATTTCTCGACTGAACTCGTTGCGCATGCTTTCGCCGTGCTTCACCTCAAATTCAGCTTTGAACTCATCTTCTCTTTCTTCAGCCTGTGTTGGCAGCTCGACGCCTAC
>CP070828.1:747090-750867 GCA_020344715.1 Candidatus Bathyarchaeota archaeon
ACCTCGGAAAGATGGTTCTCTCTTCTTGAGTGGGAAGAGTCTTCTGAAAGCGATTTTTCTGAGGGCTTCTGCCATGACTTTTGGTTGGCCGATCTTTTTCGCGGAGTCGAGATCCGCTCTGCCTTCTAAGAACTTGCCGAAGAAGTAGATGAGTCCTATGGCTACGATGAAATAGAGCCAAAACGAGTAGAACCCAAAGAAGAACAGGTAGGGCCAGAACACGTAGAATCTGAGCAGATACTCGGCACTGGACAGAGCGAACATAACGAATGGATCGTGGGCTCTCAGATGACTTAGTTCGTGACCAACTACGCTCAGCAGTTCGTCCTGCTCAAGTTGAGTCATTATTCCCGTCGTCACCATTATGGTCCCCAGCCTAGGGCTGAGACCTGCAGCGGCAGCATTGGGAACAATCGTGTTGGTCACCACCACCGTTGGCACCGGAAGGTTGAATTTGCTCGACGCTTGCTCGACGATCTCACGGAGATTGACTTTTTTCACGGAGAAATCGTCAGGTTTACATGCTACGCCATACTTGGCGAAGACGTCACTTGCCGTTTCGCAGTTAATGGATTTGTCAACCGCAAGGGTTGTCTGGTAGAGTGCTTTTCTGATTTCAGGGATTTTCTTGGCGTATTTTCTGCGGAACTCCTTGAATTCGTCAGGTGAGAAATTGTATTGCAGCAACTGTATTTCCGGTTGAGCTTCAGTGATTTTCCAGGTGCCGCTCGTTGCTATCAGTTTGCCCGAGAAGAGGAGCAATACAAAAGACAGCGCGACGAAGATGAGTGGCGCATAGGGTCCGAATATCCAGAAGAACACAAACGTCAAAGCCATGAGGGTAATGTAGAGCGGTAACATCGAGTCGGTGAAAATTCTTGCGAGCATTCCTGTCTTTTCTTTTTCTGGAACCATCTTCTCGCCTGGCATGAACGCTAGATATAACGTGGTTTTGCGAATTTCCTCTTCGAACAACTGAACTATAAGGAAGAGGTCTTCGTACAGTTGGTCCAGAAAGGACTTTGGAATACTTGTGTCGCTGAGTTTCACGGTGACTCTTATCGGGATGCTTGCGTTGACCGTGACGTCCACGTGCTGCTTTGTGTTGGGAACCAGAACTCTGTAGAACAGATTCTGCCCGCCATTTTCGCTTGCAATACGTATGTTGGTGAAGGTTCTGTATTTTTCGTGTTCTAGCAGGTAACGCCGTCTCAAGTATTCAGCAAGGAACTTCAAATTTCCTGAGGAAAGCTCCGTATCAATCGAGTATTCAATCTCAGTTCCGTCAGCGCCTGTTCTGGGCACGTCAATCACACCTAGACTAGTTGTGAAATGGAACTTTAAAGTCCGACGCTATTCTCTTGTTGCCTTTGTATGAAAGAACACGCAAACACAAGCTTAAATGGGCACGTAATCCACAGTCAAAGCAGTCGAAGTGATTAGAAATGAGTAGAGTAATGATCATTTATGATTCGAAATTCGGCAACACTGAAAAGGTAGCTAGGGCTCTAGCAGAGGGAATGAAAAAACAACAAGTCAACGTTGACTGCCTGAAAGTCGACGAGGTCGATACCCCCAAACTTGATGATTATGATTTGTTAGCTACTGGTGGCCCAACGCATGCGTTTGGCATTTCTAAACCCATGAAAGATTTTCTCAAAAAGCTGGAGAACGTGAACGTTAGCGGCAAGAGAGCGTTTGCCTTCGACACAAAATTCAAATCCAGGCTAGCAGGAAGCGCGGCAAAAGGAATTGAGAAGAGGCTGAAGAGACTCGGAATGAGCATTGTCAAATCCCATATTTCAGCTATAGTTAAGGGAGGAGAAGGACCTCTCGAAGATGGGGCAGAAGAAGCATTCGAGCAGTTAGGGGCAGACATGGCAAAATCGTTGTGATAGCGCGATTTCCTCTTGGCTTGCAGAATTCAGACTTCGTCTTGCTCCGGTCTTTTCATTTAATGTGGTGATGCGAATCGTGATGACTGAGGGTCCTTGCGGTCTAAGCAGCTGTGACGCTGGGTTTCTGCACTACGCGATCTTCTCTCTCCCAGCCTTTCCCAGATTGATTATCAAATCTCGGGTATTCTTGACATCATCAAGGTAGACGAATTCGTCCACCCCATGATAGTTTGTGTCAGCTCTGATCGTTCCGAAGCAGACCACCGGAATTCCATTTTTCGCAAAAAAACTTCCATCGTTCCCTCCCAACTCCGCAGCGAACGGCAAACTCGTGTCCAATGTTTTCTGGATGTTTTCTGAAACGGTCTGGACGAACACCAAATCCTTTGATGTGTGGTAGCCGGAAAGTCTGTTCGTGATACTAAGTGACGCTTTGCATCCTGTTTTCTCAAGGGCTTGCCGGAAGAAATCTTTTAACTCTTTCTCGGCTTGATCCACAGATTCTTCTGGAAGTAGTCTGCGGTCGAAGCGCACTTCGCATGTGCCTGGTATAACGTTTTCCTTTTCTCCCGCTTTAATCATCGTCACTGTGTATCTTCCCCAAACGAATGGTCTCGGGGCTTCGGGTGGTGCACGTAGAGTTGATTCTTTCTTCTCAACTGCATTCTTGTAGGGCTCAAGAGCGGCAATCAGCTTCATTGTTTCGTCAATGGCGTTCTTGCTTCTGAAGGGGTAGCCTGCATGGCCTTGTTTTCCTTCCACTACGATCTTTCCCCAGAGGATTCCACTGGCTCCTAGGTACAGTCTTTCGGGACCCGCGTCAAGGACCAGAGCTGCTTCGCCTGTTAATCCATAGTCGGTCAACACGTAATCTACGCCGTATCTTCCTCCAGTTTCTTCGTCTACCCCCGCGATGAGTTTGAGGTTAACGTCCAGCTTTTCTTTCCGTAGCTGTCGCATGGCTCCAATTGCCGCAACAATACCCGACTTGTTGTCTGCAGAGCCTCTCCCGTAGGCCTTTCCATCTTCAACAGTCAGCTTGAACGGTGGATAGGTCCAGTTGGGTCCCGGTGGGACGACATCGAAGTGTGATTCAAGCAGCAAAGTTGTGTCTGAGCCTGCGTCAAGGGTCACGATCACGTTAGGACGTGAAAGGCCATCTTTAGCGCCTTTTTCTCCATCCACGATCTCGACATCTAGAGAGTTTCGCTCTGCCTCGTCTTTGATTAGCGATGCGCATTTGTCGTATCCTTTTTTCGGAACCGTTTCGGTATTGATTTCAACCATCTTCGAGAGAAGATCAATCTCGTATTCCAGGGCGGTCATGGTTCGTCCTCTCAGTTTCTCTATTTCCTTCTGAGACTTAGCTTTTTCTAGTGAGCAGGTTCACGTCACTTCTCTCTTGGGCGGCTGTAGCTAGTAATATCCTAACAGAATTAGCCATGCGTTCAAATATAGCCCTGCTCCGAGTGAAGAAATTAGAATGAGAGAGGCAATTGTTTCCTTGTAGAAGTCATAGCGTTGACTGAGAATTAGCATGGAAACGGCAATAGGCATACCATGCATAAGTATCAGTGTCGACCTTTCCAAATTATGTAGATCAAATACCATCGTAGTTAGGACAGCTACTATGGGTAAGAACACTATTCTCAACAGGCTTAGTTTGAAAGCTTTGGCGATGTTTGTGTATTTCCTTCCGTAGAGAAAAACTCCAAGCATGAAGACTGCTACCGTGGAGGTGGTGCTTCCGAGCATATGCAGGGGCGTCGATATCGCCGGTGGTATTTCTATTCTAATGAGAGATAGCAGAATGCCGGAAAAGATCGATATTATCAGTGGATTTTTCAAGAGCCTCTTTGAGACCTGGTTTAATCCTTTC
>CP070828.1:750967-757193 GCA_020344715.1 Candidatus Bathyarchaeota archaeon
TTCAGAGTCACGGTCTATCATGAGCACGCCTTGAGTTAGGTCATTTGAGCCTATGGAGAAGCCGTCGCAGAGTGTAGAGAATTCATCAGCTAGAATTGCAATGGCAGGGGTCTCTGCCATGAACCACACTTGGAAGTCTCGATTTCTTTCTAGGCCTTCGCTCTTCATGATTTTGAGGCATCTTTTGGCTTCCCAAACTGTTCGAATAACAGGAAGCATTACCCAAACGTTTTTGAGGTTCCATTCTTCTCGACACTTGCGTATGGCCTTGCATTCCAGCCTAAACGCTTTTTCATACCATTTGCTTATGTAGCGACTTGCTCCTCTCCAGCCGAGCATTGGATTGGCTTCGACTATTTCGTATTTGTCTCCGCCTTTCAGCTCCCTGTACTCGTTGGTTTTGAAGTCGCTGAACCTGACTACTACGGGCTTGGGTTGTATAGTCCTCGCAACTGTAGCGATGCCTTCAGCGAGCTGGTCTACAAACTTGTCAGCTTGCCCTTTTTCTAACAGGAAAAGTGGATGGTCACCTATGTAGCTTGCCAAGATAAATTCGATGCGCATTAGACCTATCCCATCGAACGGCAGATGTTTGTAATCCTCAATCTTATCGGGAACTCCAAGGTTGAGATAGATTTTTGTGGCAGTCACGGGAGCTGAGCTAAGCGCGGCGACTTCAGGAGTTACTGTTGGTGCAGGAGCTGGTTTTTCTAACATGGGCTTGATTCCCTCATAGATTACACCGCTTCTTGCATCTACAGTGTATTCCTTGCCGTTCTTCATAACTTTGGTGGCGTTTTCTGCGCCTACAACACATGGGATGCCGAGTTCGCGGCTGACTATGGCTGCGTGGCATGTGACACCACCTTTGTCGGTTACTATGGCTCCAGCCATCCTCATGTATGGTACGTAGTCAGGGTTGGTCATGTCAGTTACAAGGATGTCGCCTTTTTTCATCAGCTTTGAAGCATCTTCAGGTGAAAAGACAATCTTGGCTACGCCAGCGCCTATGCTTCGTTTACCAGCTGCCATTCCTTTTGTGACAACTTTCATTTCTACTGGACGTTCGGGCAATTCCGGTGTTCTAGAGGCTTCTGCTGGGGGTCCTTTCTTCTTCAAGCTCCAAACGGTTTCGGGTCTTGATTGCACAATGTAGATGTTCTCGGGAAAAGGCAGGTTTCGGTCAATTGCCCATTCTATGTCTTGAGGGTCTCCGTAGTGTTCTTCGATTTGTTTGGCGATCTCTGCTAGTTTCACAACTTCTTCGTCAGCTAAGCAAGGAATTTTTTGCCTCTTGGTGTCGATTTCGGCGTGAATTGTTCTGCCGGTTTCTGGATCTTGAATGTATTCAATCGTTTTCTTGGCGATTCTTTTTTCAATAATCTGAAGCGTGCTCTTGTTTACAACGTAGTCGTCCGGAGTAACTGCTCCAGAGACTACAGATTCGCCCAGTCCCCAGTTGGCTTCAATTACAATTTGATTGGATTCTCCACTGACTGGGTTGATTGTGAATGTTACGCCTGCAACTTTGGAATTAACCATCTTCTGGACACCGACGCTTATGAGAACCTCCTCGTGTCTGAAACCCTTCTCAGTTCGGTAAAATATGGCTCGCGGGGTGAATAGACTGGACCAGCATTTTACAGTTTTTCGGACCAGTTCGTCGGCGCCTTTCACGTTGAGGTAGGTTTCTTGTTGCCCAGCAAATGACGCATCTGGCAGGTCTTCAGCGGTAGCACTGGAGCGAACGGCCACGAAGATTTCGCTAGTCTTGGTTCGTTTGCTTAGTTCGTTGTAATTGGCTTGGATTGCTTTCTCAATTCTGCCTGGCATTTCGGTAGATTCGATTAGCTGTCGAACTTTTTTCGAAGCTTCTTCGTATTGCTTGGGGTCTTTGATGTCAGTGACGGTTTCTTCAACAATCCTGTAAATCTTCTCAGCTATGTTTGTTTCAGTGATGAACTCTCTGTACGCTTCTGCTGTGATGGCGAATCCAGGTGGAACAGATATCCCAGCGCGTGTCATTTCGCCGAGGTTAGCGTTTTTTCCACCGACAAGTGGAATATCTTCTTTACCAAGTTCCTCAAACCATAGAATCCGCTTCTCCCGACGGGAAGATGACAAGATGTTCTCCCTCTACTAATAATTCCAATCAGTCTGAAGTTTCTTGGAGAGCAATTCTACATGTAACAGGTAGTTTAGCTCCCCCCCTTTTTAGGGCTTGCTTAGCCGTCTCTATACCGTCCTTGTTCACACCAACCTGTATGATCGCCTGGTTGGGTCTTACTCGGGCTGCTGTCCCAACGGGCTTTCCAAAGGCTCTTTTCATTCCATCTTGCAAGCGATCTGCATGAGCGCCGAAAATCATTTTATTCTCCCTAAGAATTGCGTGAGGATAAGGTAAAATCCGGAGAACGTAGTTTTCTCCCAGTTTTTCGGAGAGAAGTCGGTTCACAGCTATTCTAGCGGCTTCAAAGGCGCTGTGGCGGATCTGAGCTTCTTTCTGGGCGATTAGCTGAGCTTGATATTCGAACTTGGTTTTGGTGTCGCCCATAGTGAATTTCACAATCTTTGGAGGAGGAAAACCGCCGATGTACTTCTTTCTGGTGTAGGGCATTCCTTTTACCTCCCGGTAGTTTTTCGCTTTCATACTTTTCCCTTCACGAGCATACGAAAACGGCTATTTAAAGCCTTTTGTGACATGACTTTATATATCAAAATTATGAATTGTGAATGTTGAGTGTTGTTAAAGCGCAAGTTGGGTCTTTAACTCTTCTTCTTTAAGCCACATCCTCGCTAGTTCATCGAAGTTTGGAAAAGCTTTTTTTAGGATTGGAATGTACATTTTCTTTTCGTCTATTGTCATGTCTTGAAACTGGTACCCGCCCATATAAGGTGATGGCGAACCTACCCTAGTTATAAATTCAATATGCATGAAAGGGTCACCTCGTTTAATTGTAATGGGTCTCCGATCATTGCTGAGGTTGACAAGTTCTAGAGCTAATCTGCCAATGAAGCCACTGTGAACCTTCGCTGCGTTCAGAAAGGAAAGACCCATTCTTCCATACTTGCTTTTGGCCGTAAGATGTGCCACGTAGTTCATTGGTGTAAAAACTATTTCATATGAATTGATGTTTTGGTGCTCCATGTATTGTAGCGTAGTTTCCTGTTTCACGGTCAAAATGTACCCGTCTCCGTCCAGAAGATGATAGTCGTAGGGGTAAATCACCTTGTAGTTTTCAATCAGCTCAATAAGCTTGTCTTTTCCAAGAATGCACATCCGGTTTTCACCTGACTCTAGCAGTACAGAGGACTTGTTCTATATACTTCTTTTGCAGTTCGCAAAGATTGAGATGATATGGAAAGCTTAATACAAATCAGCTGGTTCAAATCTTCAACATGGTTACCATTAGGCTATTTGAACCTAAAGACGTCAATTTTGCTGCCGAGCTGATAAGGCAAGAAAAGTGGGGACACACAGCGAAAGACGTTAGGCGGTGCTGGAATTTTGAACCTGAAGGTTGTTTCATCGCCGAACAAGATGGAGAAAGAGTTGGTCATGTTTTCTCCGTAAACTACAGTACAGTGGGTTGGATTGGCCTTCTGATCATACAGCAAAGCTACAGAGGTCAAGGAATCGGAACAACCTTGATGAGAACAGCGATGAACTATCTTAGAAACCTTGGTGTAGAAACAATTAGACTTGAAGCAGTCCCGGAAGCAGTCACACTCTACCAACGTTTGGGTTTCAAAAGCGAATTTGATTCACTGCGGTTTTACAGGGAATTGAGACCCGGAAGAACATGTCTACAAGCCAAGGATGAAGAGATTCACCAGATCAAAGACGACGAACTTGAGATTTTGGGAAAGTTCGATGCCGAATGCTTTGGAGCCAATCGCTTGAAGGTTCTACAGGGTCTCTACAGAGATTTTCCTCAGCATTGCTTAGTTGCTAGAAATGATGGTATCATGGGCTATATTATGTGCCGAGAAACAAACTCTGGCTTTTGGCTAGGTCCGTGGGTTTGCGAAGAAGAGCATCCAGAAGTGGCGCGAGATCTAATCGTTTCTTTTCTGCACGCATTAAAGGCAAACTCTGGACTTTGTGTTGGAATCCCAGCCCCTAACACGATGGGAATTCAATTGCTTGAAAAATTAGACTTCAGTTTAATGTCGAGGAGCATTCGCATGTTTTGGGGCAAACCCGCATATTCAGGAAACGCTAAAGAGAACTTTGGAATTGGAGGCCCAGAAAAAGGCTAGAAGTAGCAACGCGGCTCACAGAAGAGAAAGAAGCAACTTCAAAGACTCCTGAAGCAGGGTATACAGGTTGTGAGTACAACCTTTTTTTCATGCCAGTTCATGCGGTGTCGGCAAATAGTAAATTTATAAGAGAGAAAATGTTATTGTGAAGAAACAGCATGGAAATGAGGAGGAAGCAATATGGTTGAAGTAAAGGTTGACCATTCAAAGTGCAATGGAGACTCAATATGCGTCGACGTTTGTCCTGTTGCCGTCTTCGAACTGCAAGAAGTTCCAGAGTATCCTGACGAAAAGAAGTCGGTTGTAGTTGACAACGACGCATGTATAGAATGCAGAGCATGCGAGGTTCAATGTCCAACTCAGGCTATAACCGTCACAGAATAGGTGGTAGCTGAAGAGGAGGAAAATTGGCCTCAGACGCGAAACCCAACCGTACTCTTGACTGTACAGGACTCTACTGTCCAGAACCAGTCTTCCGAACAAGGCTGGAACTAGACAAGATGTCTGTAGGCGAAATCTTAGAAGTACTCGCCGATGACCCAGCAGCTGACGAAGACATAAAAAGTCTAGTCAAACGTACAGGCCATGAGCTTTTGAAATTGAGTAGAAAGGGTGATGCTCTCCGATTCCTAATCAAGAAAACCAAGTGAATAGGTGATGTAGTTTGAACGATCAGAAGAAGCTACTGTACGTTCAAACAAGCGCGCGCGGAACAGCCACGCTTAATGACCGAATTCTAGATACAGACGCCATATTGTGCTTTTGAAGATGGAAAGGCGATTTACTATGCGAAGAGTTTACATGGATCATACCGCCGGGATGCCAATTGATGAACGCGTTCTCGAAATTATGATTCCGTATTTCACTCTAAACTATGGTAATCCCTCGTCTATTCATTCTTTTGGAAATGAACCCCGACGTGCAATCGATGAAGCACGGAGCAAGATTGCGGATCTCATTGGAGCAGAGAAAAAAGAAGAGATTATTTTCACGTCAGGCGGCACAGAAAGCAATAATCTAGCCATTAAAGGTATAGCTTACCGAAACAAGGACAAAGGACAACACATTATCACTAGTTCAATTGAACACATGTCAGTGGTAAACACGTGCAAACATCTCAGCAAACAGGGGTTCAAACTTACCCAGCTTCGGGTCGACAAGTACGGAATCGTGGACACAGAAGTCTTGAAAAAAGAAATCACAGATAAGACAATACTTGTTTCCATAATCTACGCCAACGGTGAGATCGGCACAATTGAACCCATAAAGGAAATTGGGGAAATCGCCCACGAAAAAGGAGCGTTTTTCCATGTGGACGCAGTGGCAGCAGCCGGACAAATACCGATAAACGTTCAAGATGAAAACATCGATTTGCTTTCTCTTTCCGCAAACGATATGTATGGACCAAAGGGAACAGGCGCCCTTTACAAGAAAGCTGGAACGCCCATCATGCCTATAATGCAGGGCGGCGGACAAGAACGAGGCTTGCGTTCTGGAACCGAGAATCTACCTGGAATTGTTGGCATGGGAAAGGCAGCTGAACTCATGAAGATCGAGATGAAAACTGAAGCCGAAAGGTTGTCAAAATTGAGAGACGCATTCATTAAAGGCGTTTTGGAGCGAATTCCTGAAGCCTATTTGAACGGACATTCAACCATGCGATTGCCCAACAACGTTAACGTGAGGTTCAGCTATATTGAGGGGGAATCGCTGATTTTGGGCTTGGATATGGAAGGCGTTGCCTGCTCGTCAGGCTCAGCTTGCACTTCCAAAACATTGGAACCGTCCCATGTTCTGTTAGCGATCGGCTTGGCACATGAAGAGGCACACGGCTCCTTGCTCTTCACTTTAGGAAGACAGAATACAAAGGAAGACGTAAAATATGTGCTAGGTCTATTACCTGGGATAGTTAGAAGATTGAGAGCCATTTCACCTTTGACCCCGAAGGATTTGGTGACGTAAA
>CP070828.1:757293-759994 GCA_020344715.1 Candidatus Bathyarchaeota archaeon
GTTTGCTTTGTCTTAGGGTCCAACATAGCAATTCTTCATTTGACTGGTTCTTGTCGCTCAGAATTTGCGAGTTGTACACTTAAGAGTTATGATATCACAGTAGGTCTGATTTGAGACTCACGAGAATGACGCTCGTCGGCAGTCACTGCGTTAGGTTAATATAGGAAGTCCATGAATGTAGTCTAGACAGTTGGGATTCATGAGAGGAAGTGAAGCCTCAACCTGGCTTTTCAATCTCCTCTTAATCATTCTGACTGAAAAGGTCAAGGTGGTGACAAGGTGAGTTACAGAGGCGGGAGAAGATATGGAAGAACGGGCTTTGGTCCTGACGCACCTGTTGAAGAGGGAAAAGAGTATGAATCGGACATTACGGAGATGAGCCACAGAGGTGACGCCGGTGTTGCTAAGATTCAAGGCTTTGTGATTTTCGTTTCTGGTGCTAAGGAAGGCGAACATGTGAAATTCAAGATTACACGGGTTGCACGCAGATTTGCAACCGCTGAAAAGATTTAGTCTTCTTCAGTTGTTTCTTGTGGAGTATTCACCTGATTTTTTCTCATAGTTTGGTAATGTTTGCGAAGTGGAATGATGGGCAAAAGAAAAGTTATCACTGAAGAAGATTTCGGGAATATGGTGCTTCCCGCTGCAAACGACGTGCTGGGCATAGCTGTTCAGATGCTTGGCAATGACAGGATAAAAGTGAAGTGCCAAGACGGTCACGTGAGGCTGTGCAGAATTCGAGGCAAGATGAAGAGGCGCGTCTGGATTAGAGTGAACGACATCGTGCTAGTTTCTCCATGGGATTTTCAGTCCGACAAGCGCGGCGACATCTACTGGAGATACCGAAGAAACGAGGCGGAATGGCTGAGAAAGAAGGGCTATCTGACCATGCAAAGGTGAGTTGGAGTGAGAACAAGAATATGGAGCGGAAGGGGACGCCCAAGAGGCAGCCATCACCCACGTTTTGACACTCGAATTCTTGAATACCTTGTTGAGCTTTCAACCAAACGCGGAATCAACGCGACCAAATTTTTTCAGTCAATTGTAGAAGCCTGGAAGAATGGAGAAGCCACGTGTACAGGGCTAAACATTCGCCGTCGCACAAAGACAAAAGGTCAACCCATCTTTCTCATAACCGAAGGCTACAAAGTGGTCGCTCAGTTTCCGATACAAGAACACATCCTCAAAGAAACCAATCCGCTCAAGGGATTTGATTACGTCCGTGAACGCGTGAGACATGCTTCCAAAATGAAGGATAGAAGAACGTTCGAAAATGACCAGCTCCAGATCAAGGATTTGAAGCCTGGAATGAAAAGAATCAACCTCAAAGCCCAAGTCATTCGCATTTCAAGACCAAAACTAGTTCTTACAAGGTTCAACGATTATGTTGTATTCGCCAACGCAACGCTTGCTGACAAGACCAGCAAGATTAAGTTGACTCTGTGGAACGGACGAATCAACATGGTTTCCATCAACGATATGGTTCAAATCGAAAACGCGAACGTAATTATGTTCAAGGGCGAGAAACAGCTTAGAATAGGAAGAAATGGCAGACTGAAAGTCGTTGATGGCCCTCGACGTGAACCTGAACACACCATACCGTGCGTAGTGTGACAAAGCTCATAGATCGCGATTGTTCTGATTCGCGTGAAAATTCTCTGTGTCAATACACGTTCTGATGGGCAGGCAATTCGCTTGCCTATCCTCCTTTCCAGAATAGGACCACAACGGAAAAAACTGAAAGGGTACACACCCATAGAAGTGGATGAGATGTTCATCATACCCACAGAACGCCTCATTCTGCGAGACTTTAATAAGACCGATTGGCGAGCGGTACACGTGTACGCATCAGATCCCGAAGTTGTTCGCTACATGGATTGGGGACCAAACACCGAGACGGAGACCAAAGACTTTATCCGTAGATCAATTGCATCCCAGAAAGAAAAACCCCGCAAGAATTACTTGCTGGCCATTGTTCTGAAAGCAGAAGACAGACTGATCGGCAGCTGCGGACTTCATGTGACGAATCCGAATCATCAAGAAGGGTGGGTCGGATACTGCCTCAACCGCCATTTTTGGAGGCAAGGTTACGCGACGGAAACCGTTAAAGCACTTCTGGGATTTGGCTTTCGGCAACTTGGTTTACACCGGATATTTGCTACGTGCGACCCGGCGAACGTCGGTTCTGCACGTGTTTTGGAAAAAGCTAGCATGCAACGTGAAGGTCGCCTTCGAGAGCACAAGTGGGCAAAAGGCGGATGGCGAGACTCTTGGTTGTATGCGATTCTTGAAGGGGAATGGAAAAACGGATGACCCAGCTTTCGCTTGCGTTAACCCGTGCTAAAGCATAAATATCAACTATCTTCATTGGCGAACTGGAATGAAGAAAATTTCTGCTCTGGCGTTGATTCTGATTGGTGTTGGTGCTGCGGTTTCCTTGTACCTTACTTCAGTACCGAGAATAAGGCCAAGTGAGCAAGAGTCCAGCAAAGTCACGATAGCAGCGTTTAACGTACAGGTGTTGGGACGATCTAAAAGGCAAAAGAACGACGTGATGGAGGTACTCGTCCTTATCACACGGGAGTTTGACGTTGTCTTAATTCAAGAAATTAGAGACTCGAGCGAAGAGACTATTCCTTATCTTCTGAATGAAATAAACGAGATTGAAGGGGCAAAGTACGAGTTTGTCAGAAGTGAGAGA
>CP070828.1:760094-762874 GCA_020344715.1 Candidatus Bathyarchaeota archaeon
ATATAATAGGCTGAGTGATAGGTCAGGAGCCGTGCAGTTCGTAACGCTGCAAACATGTCGGCGATCTTGAACTGGCTGACTTCGAAGTCAATGGTGGGTCGGTTGAATTGCAGGCGTCTCTGCGCATGTCCTACCGCATATTTGATTGCCTCTCGCATTGGCCCCAACATTCCAGCGGCAAAGAGATTGCGTTCAAAGTTGAGGCCATCCACGACGACTTTCCAACCGTCTCCTTCTGCGCCAAGTCTATTTTCAACCGGGATTTCGGCATCGTTGAAGCTCAGGAAACCATTGGGCAGGCCGGTCCACCCACCCAGCTCATTGATCTTTTCTACTGAAAAGCCAGGCGTGCCCTTTTCTATTATGAAAGCGCTCAGGTGACTATATTTGACGCGATCTTCAGGGCGGTCGCTCGTCTTGGCATAGACACAGTAGATATCTGCCACCCCCGCGTTAGTTATGAACCGTTTCTTTCCGTTCAGCACGTAATTGTTGCCGGCCAATTTTGCGGTTGTCTCGATGCCCGCCGCATCGGAGCCAATAGAGGGTTCAGTTATGCAGATGGCGCCGAGTTTTCCTTTGACAATCTGGGATAGCCATCGTTTTCGTTGCGCTTCAGTGCCGAATTTCATGAGTTGCTCCACGCCACCGAACATCGTAACGGAATACGCGCCGACGAGCGCCGAGCAGATACGGCTCAGCTCCTCCGCGACAATGCAGCACCCTGTGACCCCAGTGTTTGACCCACCATAGGCTTCAGGTATGGGAGCGCCAAACCATCCTTTGTCGGCCACGGCGTGTATTAGATCGGCTGGAAACTCTTTGGTCCAGGATATTTCTTCTCCACGAGACAGGTTTTCATCGGCAAATTTGCGAGCTTCCTGGGCTAGCTTCTTCTGCTGTTCGTTCCACCAAGGATAATTCTCCATCATTTTCTTCTCCCCCACGAGAGTAAGATGTAAACTCCTTGGGAACACTTAAAACTTTGCCGCAGTTATCGCTTGAAAATCTTAACGTGAACGCATACAAAATCTCTATTAATTGAAACCGAACATTTCTAACGGGATCTACATGACTGTAACTCAAGAATTCACGATTAAAAAGATAAAGAAACGAGATGGAAGAATAGCGGACTTCAACCCTGACAAGATTGCGGACGCTATCTGGAAAGCTGCAAAGTCTCTCGGAGGCAAAGATCGCGCACTATCAGTGAAGCTGGCCGGCCAAGTCGTCAAAGCCCTTGAAAAGCAGCTGCAGCCCGAGGAAGTTCCAACAGTTGAACAGGTTCAGGACCTTGTTGAAAAGACGCTTATAGAGAAAAGACATGCCAAGACTGCCAAAGCCTACATCCTGTACCGGCAGAAGCGTGCAGAAATAAGAAAAGCCAAGGCGTTGTTGGGCGTTGTCGACGAGCTCAAACTTCCTTTGAACGCTATTCTCGTGCTTGAAAGACGCTATTTGCGAAAAGATGAACGTGGCCGAGTGATAGAAACAACAGGTCAAATGTTTCGACGAGTCGCAAAAGGAATCGCGGCTATGGAAAAACGCTACGGAAAAAGCGATCCAGAAGTCGCAGAACTTGAAGAAGCTTTCTACAGAGCAATGACCACTCTCGAGTTCATCCCGAACTCGCCAACGCTGATGAATGTCGGCACCGACCTTGGGCAGCTCAGTGCTTGTTTCGTCTTGCCGGTTGAAGACTCCATTGGGCGGATCTTTGACACCCTGAAGGCCACAGCTTTGATCCATAAAACTGGAGGGGGAACCGGATTTTCATTCTCCCGATTGAGACCTCGGGGCGATGTTGTTCAAACCACAGGAGGAATCGCGTCGGGTCCAATCTCTTTTGCCAAGATCTTTGACGCTGCAACCGAGGTTATAAAGCAAGGAGGACGAAGACGCGGCGCCAACATGGGTATCCTACAAGTCGATCACCCAGAAATCTTGGACTTCATCGTTGCCAAAGAAAAAGAGGGCATTCTGCAAAACTTCAACCTGTCAGTGGCGGTGACCGACAAGTTCATGAAAGCTATTGAGAAAGACGCGCAGTTCGACTTGATAAATCCTCGAAATGGAGCTGCGGTTGAAAGCTTGAAGGCTAGGGTGATATGGAATTTGATAATCATGATGGCTTGGAAAAACGGTGAACCCGGGGTCATTTTTATCGACACAATAAACCGACATAATTCCACCCCTCTACTTGGAGATATCGAATCCACTAATCCCTGCGGAGAACAACCTCTCCTGCCCTATGAATCCTGCAATTTAGGAAGCATCGATGTCAGCAAGTTTGTATCCGATGAGAAAGAAGCAAATTGGGACCACCTGAGGGAAGTTGTGAGGCTGGCTGTACGCTTCCTCGACAACGTAATAGATGCCAATGTTTACGTTTTGCCCGAGATAGAAAAAATCACAAAAGGCAACCGCAAAATAGGATTAGGAATTATGGGCTTCGCCGACATGCTCATCAAGCTGGGCATCCCCTACAATTCAAAGAAGGCCCTAGAAACTGCCGAGCAACTCATGAAATTCATCACAGTTGAAGCACGAACAATGAGCGTGGAATTAGGCAGGGAAAAAGGAAGCTTTTCAAACTTTGAAAGAAGCGTCTTCACGAAGAAATATCCTGCGATGCGAAACGCAACAGTGACAACCATCGCTCCAACGGGGACAATTAGCATAATCGCAGGGGTGTCACAGGGAATCGAACCCCTCTTCGCCATCTGCTACGTCCGCGAAGTTGCTGAAAGCCTCGGCCGAAGCCTCGTCGAGGTGAATCC
>CP070828.1:762974-766595 GCA_020344715.1 Candidatus Bathyarchaeota archaeon
TGGTCCAACCTCGATTGTGGAGGCTATTGCTTCAGGAAGAAAGGCAGCAATTGCTATTGATAGGTACTTAGGCGGTAATGGAAATATTGACATAAAGCTCTTCTCGCCGAAAGAGCTGAATCCGTGGCTTGGAAGAGAAGAAGGGTTTGCCTACAGACGACGCGTGGAAATGCCAACTCTACCAGTTGAAGACCGAGGAGGAAATTTTGCTGAAGTCGAGTTGGGCTTGAATCAGGCGCTAGCAGCAGAGGAAGCCAAACGTTGTCTAAGATGTGACCTCCGACTTCAAATTGCTTCACCAATATTGCCACCTGAGAAGTGGCTTGAATTTGGGACTGCAACCGTAGCAGATATTCCAGAAACTGAAGGCATCTATCAACTTCTGGATGAAGACAAAATGGTGATCTACATTAAAGGGGCGATAAATCTACGCAAAGAGTTGGAGGACCAGCTTAGGACAAATCCGAAGGCGAAGTATTTCCTTTTCGAAGAGGCTAAAATGTTTACGATGCGAGAAAGCGAACTGCTTCAGCAGTTTCTCAAGAAATATGGAAAGCTACCGGAACAGAACCTAGGGTTAGAAGAAGACCTGTACTGAAAGACGCATGTGAACCTCGAAGGTCACTTGGCAATTTGGAAATGCGCCTAGAGAACAACTAGCGAGACGATATTTGTTTCTGGAAAGCCAAAGGAAAGTTCCTGCTTCTCGTGACTTCATTGTGCGAACATTTCCCATCAAAGTGCCAGAGGTTGGCTCGATTGAGGATCATCGTTCTTTATAGAGAACGGAGAGCTCTAAGACACGTTATTCGAGCAGGCCAGACCAAAAGCGAAACCGTTATCCTTTAAAGCCAAAAACACCAACGAATAGCAAGCGAGGAGAGCTAAACATGGAAGAACTGCAAAACAAAAAAGCCATCATAATTTCTACGCATGATTTCGAGGACACCGAACTAATCTACCCTTATTATCGGCTGAAGGAAGCTGGAGCCGATGTGAAGATTGCTGCCTTGGAAAGAGGGACAATCCGCGGGAAACATGGGATCGAAGTTGCCGCAGAACTTTCAATCAAAGAGTTGAACGCAGATGACTATGATTCTGTAATAATCCCAGGTGGTTGGGCTCCAGATAGACTACGGGTGTACAAGGAAGTGCTTGACTTTGTTGCTGCAATGAATAGAAAAGGGAAACTTATCGCCGCGATATGTCATGGACCTCACGTCTTGATTTCGGCTGGAGTGGTTAGGGGTGTGAAACTTACTGCTGTAAAACCTTTGTGGGATGACCTCAGAAATGCTGGAGCAACTGTGCAAAACGAAGCTGTCGTAAGAGATGGGAACATTGTGACGTCGAGGTTTCCTCCGGACTTGCCTCAATTCTGCAAGGAAATAATCAGCGTCCTATCGAAAACTTAGAACCTCAGTGAAGTCAAATGAACAAAGTATTGATAATATTCTTCATCTGGCTAATTCCTTTGGCAACGCCTCTCGTGGTAGCAGACTCTGCCGTCACTATGGACGCTACAATTAGCGATGGCATCTATGTTAACTTCAATTTTGTGAACATTGAGCCGGAACTTTATGACGCAATACAGACGCAAGGATTCGACGTGTCCACCATTCCAACCATCCTCATAGAGGATTTTGAGCAAAATAATCTGACAAGTGCCAGAGTTATCTACGATATAAATCAAGAGATCTTTAATGATGACTTGCACTCCATCCGTGTGAAATTTCACGTCGTTGGCTCTGATATTATTGGCTATGCGTTGAATGAAACAAGTATGATGCGAACTTTTCGCGTCAGAACCGACTGGCGAAACTTCGAAGTCAGTTTCACTCAGGATTTTTCGCTCGACCTTGAAGAGGCTGTCGGTGCTCCCCTGCTCGAGTGGCGACAGGTGAATAATGGAGGCTTTGAGAGAAGCGTTGATAGCCCCTTTGAAATGTTGTTCCAGTTCTTGTTGCCGGAAGGAGCAGCTGATGTTCGTTTGGAAAATGACATAATAATATTTGACCTGCCCCTGGCTTTCGAGGATAGACTGCTGAACAGCCCATTTTTGGTTTTAGGCGCGGTTGTCATAGCCACCGTAATTGCTGTAGCCTATCGAAGAGCGAGAAAATAGATCGAGGCTTTTAGCTTTCAACTCCGAGAAGTGCGTTTACCAGAGTTTTTTGATCTACTTCGGCTCTTGTTCTCCAGTCCAAATATAGTTGGGAGTTTTCATCTTCAGCCAAGTATCCCGCTCGAACGTATCGGTCGAGGTTTATGTCAACTCGCCAGCCTGGAAGCTTGTCACGCAGAAGTTCTTCTATGTCTTCTCGAGGTGCTTTCCCCTTCTTCGATATGACATAGGCGATTGTCATAGCCAAGCCAGCAATGTCGTCTATGCGCCAGCCACAGAGTTTCGTTTCCTTTGTGGTAGTTGTGCCTCGGAGAGTTACATAGAATCTTGCCTTGTCTAGCTGTGCCATAGTTGGCTTTTCAACGGGTTTCTCGCCTTCGAAAACCGTTTTCACCTGCAGGTCTAGTTTTTCTAAAGAGCTGTCCAGGAGTCGGACTACTTTGGGGTAGTCAGATCCTAGGCTTCGCCTCAGTTCCCAGCCTTTGACTCCGGGTTTCCGATGGTGTTTATAGAACAACAGATGTGTTGCTTTCTTGATTTTCCTTGAGTAGAGGGCTTTCCGTTTCAATCTTGCTGGGGGTTTTTCCATTTTTTCCACTCTTCATAGTTTATCGGAACAGGAACGGAGACTAGTTGTTTCTTGCCGGTCGTGGAGATGGGAGTTGGAAAGGGTCTAACGTACACCTCTTCTTCCAGACGGTACACATCCAAAGTGGCATAACCGTAAGTAACAAGAAAACTTGTCATGTAAGCTTGCCGCAAGGTCTCCTCGTAGGATTCCCTGCCCACAAAGTCCCAGTAGAGAATTCTCCCATCCTTGCCGACCTTGCTTTTCAACTCCTCCCAGAGAGTCTCCAACTGTTCTGTGAAAGCCTTTTCCAAGAGTATTCTCTGTTTGATCAATTCTTCTCGTGAAGTGGCCCCCAGCTCAGTCGCTAATGCCTTGGTTTTGAGCCATCGTTCATCCAACGGAAGCAGACTTCTCCAATATTCAACGGCGTTGGCTAGGCTGTATGGTGAAATCTGCTCCAGCTCAATTATAGGATGCCAAGCCCTCAAGAAGAAGTCAATGAGTTCTTCTTTGCCCAGCGTTCGGATTTTCTCTTCTAGAAGAAACGGGTCAGTGTACAGGGAAGTAGACCTATGTCTCACCCAGTCGCTCTGAAGTTTGATCACGGACGCCAAGCGATTTACGGCTTCTGCATCTAAGTTGAATTCGTCCATCGATTTCCATTCTGGGAAGTACTCCTGAATGATACCTATCACGTCGTTGACTTCAACCAAGAAGGGGTCCATGCCCTTGTTTTCTATTGACTTGCATAAGTCAATGATACTTTGAAGGTGCTCTTCGCCGTGTTTCTTTTTTTGTCGTTTCGGGGGCAAAGGTGTTGCCTCATTGGTTTCATAATATTGAAGAAATGAGGGATATAAACCGCTCTGAAAGGCGGTTTCCGTTCTTATCAGAGTTGCTACAACGCCCGCAGGTCAGTTTGTAA
>CP070828.1:766695-770694 GCA_020344715.1 Candidatus Bathyarchaeota archaeon
TATTGAGTTCAATACTTTCAATGGCGTAGATTGGTGTTACTACGGGTAACCCAGTCGTTGAATTGATCGAGATGGCTAGAGTAACATTTGCAACCTCTGTGTCCAATGATACTGGAAGGCTCGTATCCGGATTTAATCCGAGGCTTTCCGCTTGACGACTTGACAACAGAATGCTTGAATTGTCAGTCAAAATAGTGCCAATGTCCATTTTTTCTCCTGATTTCCAGTCATAGAAAGAGCCAAATGCTTCTGAGAAATTGCTGGGAATACCAGCGATTCTGACAGAGGGATCAAACTGTGAACCTACCATCATCGGTAGCTGTGTCGATAATTCTGGCATGATGCCAACCGCATCGGGAACCATGGCTCTGATCTTTTCTTGATCATCTGCTTTCAGATAGCCACCAACGTTAGCACTCGACACGCGAATGTCAACTTCTCCCTCACTTTGAAGCAAGCTTGTGAGAAACGCGTTTTCCAAAGTGTCTGTGGTAATTTGAATGCCTACCAACAAAGATACTCCAAGTGTTATTGCGAGGATTGCGCTCAGATTTTTCGTCTTTCTTCTCATCAAGGATCTTCTGGCTATCGTAAAACTGGCTTTCAATCCCACAGGAAACACCTGGTTTGACTAGTTTGCCTAGAGATTCTGGTCGGGCTCATTTCTCCTTGATTCTTTGCGCAATCCTCTCAAGCTTCTCAGAGCAATCATTCAAAATTCGGGCTATTTCTTCAGCATCTTGCTTTGTCAAGCTGTCTTTAAAGGTAGCTCTAAGGTCTATGAATGACTTTACAGCTCTTTTCGCAGATCCTCTGACATTACGCAAGTTTTCATGGTTGATGTCAAACTGAAATCCTCCAACGAGTATTGGAGCCAGAAATTCCAGCTTTTTCAAGAACTTCTGCCCAAACTCTAGCTGTTCCTCAAAGAAAGCTCTTCCCTCATCCGTGAGCATGTACTGTTTCATCCCACTTTCTCCGGTGGGTGACTCGTTGGTGTAGCCCTTATCTTGAAGCGAAGCCAGAAGTGGATAGATTGATCCTGGACTTGGTTTCCACCTTCCACCTGTTTCCCGTTCAATTTCTTCGACTATCTCTGCACCTGACATAGTCTTCTCCGTCAGCAACTTCAAGACCAAGAATCGGAGAAGGCCTCTGGGGACACCTGCGGTTCGTCTCATCCATCGATCAACCATTGTATCACCAACGATATCAGCAAAGACATCACTGGCGACATATAAACATTATGAATTCACCGTTCTTATTCGAAGATGGCTTTCTTTCTGAGAAGCCGCGCGAAGCAATTTGATAGGAGTTTAACATCAACTCAACATGCTTTCGTCTATCAAAACCAGGGGAGGGGTAGCGTGTGTCTGAGTGGGTTCAAGTTTTCGACGGCTCTAAGAGCGTTCGCGCTGCGCGCACAAGAATAAACACGCGCAGACCTTCCTGTTTCGCTCGTCCTTATATAACCACGGAGAAACTATTTAGTTGATGTTTCATTTCATATACTAAACTTGGTTGTTTCCATGACTGATACTATCATTGGACACGGCACGTGGTTTGACAAGACCGCGCTTAGCATTGTTGAACGCGAGCGGAAGCTCGGTCGAAGCCTTGATTTGATCCGAACCGAGATGGGTATTGGGATTTCTGGGATTCCGCATGTGGGGCATGTTGGTGATGCGGCGCGATCGTATGGGGTTTCTGTGGCTCTGATGGCGCAGGGCTATGGGTCCGAGTTGGTGGCGTTCGCGGATGATAAGGATGGGTTGCGCAAGGTGCCGGCTGGGTTGCCGAAGTCTCTTGAGAAGTATCTGGGGCTCCCGGTGAGGGAGATTCCTGATCCGTACAAGTGTCATGGGAATTTTGCGGAGCATATCAAGCTGTTGTTGGTGGACGCGTTGGACCGGTGTGGGGTGCAGTATCGGATTGTTTCCGGTGCTGAAATGTATGAGAAGGGGTTGCTTGCCAACGAGATTAAAGCGATACTGGAGAACGCGAAGAAAGTGGGCACGATCATTCAGGAAGAGGTGGGTCAAGAGAAATATGAAGCAGCCTTGCCCTACTTTGCTATTTGCAGCCAATGTGGTCGCATCTATACAACCCGGTCGTATGAGTTCTTGCCGAACGAAGGGAAGGTTCTCTACGCGTGTGAGGGGATGGAGGTTAAAGGACAGTGGTTTGACGGATGTGGGCACAAGGGTGAAGCTGACTACCGGAAAGGGGAGGGGAAACTTGTGTGGAAGGTCGAGTTCGCGGCTCGTTGGAAAGCGTTGGACATTCGGTTTGAGGCGTATGGCAAGGACATCGCGGACTCGGTGAGGGTGAACGATCGAATTTGTCGGGAAATTTTGAAGTGGGATCCGCCTACTCACGTGCAGTACGAGATGTTCTTGGACAAAAGTGGCAAGAAGATCTCGAAATCAGCTGGCAACGTGTTCACGCCTCAGGTGTGGTTCCGGTATGGTTCACCTCAATCCCTTGTGTTGCTGATGCTCAAACGGTTTGTGGGGACGCGGTCCCTGTCCGTGGTTGACATCCCGCAGTACATGAGTGAACTCGACGAGCTGGAAGACATATTCTTCGGGAAGAAACGGATAACTGACAAGAAGGAACACGCGAAACTCACTGGACTCTACAAGTACTGCTGGTGGCTGAAGCCGCCTGACAGCCCTCGCATTCATGTGCCCTACAATCTGCTCGTGTACCTCGTGCGAGTGGCGCCGACAGGCTCAGAACTCGATTACATCACCCAGAAATTGCTAGAATATGGTTATCTGAAGGAAATGAAACTTTCAGCTGATATTTGCCAACGAATCGAATACGCACGCAACTGGGCAAAAGACTTCGAGGAGATAAAGGAAACCGGAATGACTCTGAGCGATCAAGAGCGATCTGCAACCAAAACTCTCATCGACGCTCTCCAATCGGAAGCCGGTGAGACCCAGATACAAACCGCCATTTTCAGTATCGCCCGAAAACACAACATTAAGCCACGCCGATTTTTCAGAACTCTCTACACCTTGCTACTCGGGGTCTCCGAAGGCCCACGACTTGGTCCTTACATCGTCGCCATGGGCAGAGAAAATGTCATTGACGCCCTAGACAGAGCCTTAAAGCGTCATAGAAGCAAATAGCCTCCGCGCGCTACATATAGATCATTAACCTAGTTGCGCACGCATGACTCATGGTTGCTTTGTTCCACAGTAGGCACATTCTTCTGAAGCTAGTGGGATTTCTTTATCGCATTTGACACATCTTTTCAGAAATGCTTTCCCTAATAGTGAACGCCTTGTCGGTTCATCTGTTGAAAACCGAATCTCTCCACATGAAGGACAGACATAAACGTCGAAACTCATCAGTTCTTCACCGATTGCAGCCCACTCTCCAAACACCAGTTTCACCAAACCTGGTCTTCCCTTAACCCTAAACGGAATTCTTTGGGCAAATTGCATCTCTATACCGCAGGAGTAGCACTTCTTGAAACCTTTTTCAATCAAGCGCGTGCGTGCGGTGAGGGCGTTTTCGCAGAATTGGGAGATATTTAACCCAACTTCACGCGCTTTTCGCAGAATTTCTTTGTCTATAGTGAGACTTGTCCTTGACTTCTTTCCCATTTTTCTTCACATATGCATATGAATATGCATATAAATGCATATAAACCCTCCGTTGTCTAGCCAAGCACTTGAGTTTAGAACGAATGGTGATGACTTAATGAAGATAGAGTGGTGCAAGCTGAGAGTGACCGTGAACTCCGCAGACAGCGGCTTCATAAGCATCTGCACACCCTGTGAAAGGCGTTTTGCCCTTCCCAAATACTCCCGCACAACCTCTTGCATCGTGATGCTGCGTGTCTTCGATGTGATCGATCGTTTAATAAATGATGCGTGGAAATGAGAATTGAACAGAGGAGAAGATTCTGTATGCGACAGTATTGGGGTGAGATTAAAGACCCAGTGTTTGGCTACGTGTATATCTCTGCAGCTGAAAAAGAGA
>CP070828.1:770794-773676 GCA_020344715.1 Candidatus Bathyarchaeota archaeon
CCACTATGTCAGAATAGACATGGACTACTTTCGTTTATTACAGCAATACCACTCGTGTCCCACGTTTGACCAAGTGAAGTGAATGAACATCCTTCAAGTTGTCTCTTTCGTCATTTGTCAGTAGCTCTCGGATTTGCTCGTAGCCTTGGAGATATTGCAGACCTTTATCGGTTGTTTTATAGACAATTTTCTCTGGGTTTTCGACCACCTCGAGTAGATGCAGGTCCAGAATGAGAGCTAGATATTCGTTTATCTGGGCGAAACTTAGGTTTGCCGTATACATAATCCGTGTCTTGAGGACCCCTTCTTTGGCTCGGTCCAAGATTTCGGCTATGATAGACAAGCGATCTCGCCTGCGAGAGTTAATGGCGCTTCTAGCCAAATCACAATCCTCGCTGATCTTCCTCTCTAATATCTGTCTATACCCTAGAACATCAAACGCTAAAAGGAAGGCTTCTAATCCGCAAATATTCTCGAATACGAAATAGTGTCTAAACGATTTTTCTGGTGTAACGCACCAATACCATGCCGAACACAACTGCCACGATTCCCATAATCGTTAGGAAGAGCCCTGAATAGATGAACCCAGAGTCATAAAGCGAGTATCCGAATCCAATAAGGAAGATCCCAATCGCTACAAAAATCCAACCGGAAATTGCAGCTCTCCTAATCTTCCTCAGGTCTCTTTCAGTACGAGCTTGCCCAGCCAACTGATCCCTCAATAACCAAACACATAGACAATTTGTCCTTAAATTATTTGGGAAATGCACGCACCTAGAAGATTCGGTTAAGCGGATGCCTAGCGGTCAGCTGCCTTGTTCCAAACTGTCTCCTAGCATAGTAGGTGATGATTGCGTCGTTCATGGCACACGTCGGAATAATATGCCTGGCCTGTTTGATTGGCCCGTAGATGAGAAAATCAGCTCCACTCAACTGCGCCATGGTATGAGCCGACGCGTTATACGCAGCAAAGCCTTCTCTCAAGATCGCATCCTGCCGCTGCTTCCACTCATACGTGGCGTTCGCGGGCGAACATCCTGACGGGTACCCTAGCTTGTCCTTAACAAGCCTTATGGCTTCGACAGCATAGGCAATGCTGGGCACGTCAAAAACAATAGTATCTACAAATATTTTGGAGATTCCAGCTTGCTTGGCGGTTTCAAGCAATCCAACCTGCTCGTTGAACCCTTTGAGAAGTGCAACTCTTCCACCAGGTGTGTAGTCTACTTCATTCTCCGCAAGCAGAATTGCCGCTTTTACGCCGGAATCGTGGATTGCTGCAAGTTCGCCTTTGGTGATTCTTGGAGAAAGAGCGTTAAATATGACTATATCTTCCAGACCCAGTTGGTGAATCAGATTGAGGCTCGCGATCCGCGTCTCAGGAGTAGCTCCATCAACAAGAAACGGAACATCGCCTTGGTCAGAAACAAACATTACGTATTTTTCCATCGCTTTGGGGTGATTTGCCATAACATCAAGAAAGTGGGGAACACCTGTTCTTTCGGCGAGTTCTTCAGCCTTTCTGATCCATTTCAACACTGATTTTTCATCGAACCTTCCTTTCTCGTGGTCAGTTACTTCAGGCATTCCCTTGTAGAAGATGTTGCCGATCAGAAGGATCGGCAGTTCTCCAGGTTGACCGCCAACTTTGATGTCGCCAATCTGAAAGATTTTTTGCTTTGCTTTGAGCAAAATAACACCGATTCCTTTGATATTGTCTTACAAAGGCTTTCTGCGAAATTAAGTCTTTTACAGGAGTTCAAACGGGGCCTTGCCATATTCCGTACTGTTTGTAGAGTTTCGTTGGATATACAACAAGCCACGCAACAACCACGTCAATTATACCTTGCCAAGTGTTCCACAAGCTGATTCCTAGAACATAGAAGGTCAAGAGATTAGGGTTCATCTCACTTCCCCAGAAGAACCAGTTAAATGACGCTGGAACATCAACTGGGTTGATCCCAAACATTAGTGGAATTGCCCAATAATAGTTCAAAAGCATTGTCACGAAACATCTCACAACGATGGCAATACCCATTGAGAAAGCGTAGACCTTCTTCATTTTGACTCCCTCATTATAAAGTCGAAATCGCGAAAAACCGAAGATTGCTGCAGGAATTATTACGAGTGGAATGCTGGCTGAGAATTTCATCACTGCACCGATAAGAGGTACAAGCTCTTCAGAGAAGAAGAAGATTCCCAACGTTCCCATAACTGAAGTCAGAAACCCGGCTTTCAGTCCGAATAGAAGAAGCGCGATGATCCATGGCACAGCGATGAAATCTAAAGCCGCCATTCCCCAAGGAAGTCTGACATCTGGAAGAAACACAAAGAAAATTGACAAAGCTCCTAAGAGTGTAGATGCCGCCAGTTCCCGTACAGAGAAAGCAAACAGGCTGTCGTAACTCTTGCGGTTTCCAAAGCCTTGCGAGTTTGCGTGTTCCATTTCACTGTTCTCTCCTTTCCATGGTCTACTTCCACTTTTCTCATTTAAGAGTAACTACTTAAAAACAAGTAGAATCATTTTCAGCCACATTCAAGCATTATAGCAGAAAACTAAAAAGAATCTTTACTGTTACTCAAAATAGTGCACAAGCATGACTGAAAGCTTCAATGTAGCACTCGTTGATCTCAAAGAATGGCTCGAAAAGGAGACTGAACCAATTGTCAAACCGCTCAGAGACAGGGGGGAGAAACTGCTGGATGAAATCAAAGATAGGCTTGATGATGTCAAAGAACAGGGTGATCGACTCTTTGCCAAAAGCGACAAAGAAGCGCAAAAAGGCAGCGCGAAAACATATCGTTGTGCCAAAGCAGCCAACAAGATGAGCAAAAACATTTCAGACATAATCAATCGCATCACCGTTCCAGACAACGTGTCC
>CP070828.1:773776-778395 GCA_020344715.1 Candidatus Bathyarchaeota archaeon
GAAGCTTGCTCAGCCCACAAAGGCTCATCTCGAAGGCGTCATAGAGCTAACAACGGAAGGACCAGTCGTCACGACTCGGGAGAAAATTTCACACTACGAGGCCATAGGCCTAGTCCAATACGCCTCAGAAAAGAAAGCAAACACGTCCAGCAAAATCAACCAGCTACTTCTGTCGAGTGGAATCAAGTCTATGGTACCCGCTAGACTGAATGAAATGACAAAGCGAGGCCTGGTATTCAAACCAGACCCAGCAAGACCGGAGTTTAAACTCACAAGGCAAGGCGAGAAATGGATAGAAGACGAAGTATTGCCAAGACTGAAAGCTTCAGCTCACTAGACAAGTGTTCATCGGAAGGATGCTCTCTAATGTGCACGGTTCAATAGAAATGCGCGCGCTTTCTTCCTGATTTCTCTATGAGAATTGTCGTTCTATAGCGCTATTTTATGCTAACATGCAAAAAACATCTCTGTGTAGCCATACCTAATTGAGAGGAACAATGGACTACAATGGACATTCTCTGAAAGAAGCTTGATTCTCCTTTTTCGGTCTACAGTGCAAAATTGTAGATGTCTACCATTCTTGAGGCGATTTGTCTAATATTCTGTCATCATTTCTTTCTGAAAAAGTAGGATTTTCCATCGATTTTTACGTTTTCCCATGCTTTGATATATATTCGTGCTTCTCGCCAATCTCTAGCGAGTTGGTGGTCTCTTTTGTGCATAGCGGTATCGTCTGGGTCTTCCTTCTCTTGTGAGTATGCCATCCTTGACAAGGTCGACCAGCGCGTGGGCTACTGCTGTACGATCGTAATGGTAGCCTAATCTTGCCATTTCACTGTGGACTTCTCCTAGTCCTCGCGGGTCTGCGAACCAGCCCTCTTGCCATAGCTTTTGTATGATTGCCTTACAGGTTTCTGCTCTCGCGGGCGGTGTTTCCCGTTCGAGAATCAATGGGGTCTCTTTTAGTTTGTCAGTCACTGTTGAGAGGAATTTCCCTATAGCTTCATTGCACTGATCTATAGTGCCCTCGATTTCGAATTCTACGTTGCCAACCTTCATTTTAACGTGAATTGGTTGTTGTTCTTGTGGAGTTTCGCTCATCCGGTTTCACTTGGGAATTATATTGATTATTGTATTGTGCATTTTGTTCATGCACAACATTTAAATATCCAACACCATCCTATACTGCTAATTGGTGAATCTATTGATTGAACAATACCAGTATACAACAACCCCAAAATATAACTTTCCACGCTCAATCCAAGACCTGCAACTCCCCCAACAATTCATAGAACTAAGCCTCCGCACGCTCAGAAACATAGAAACCGGCAAACTGTTCCAACCCTGCACACCCACACAACTAGAATATCCAACCGCCCCAGCACAAGAAGCAGCATCACCACCATTCAATAGATCCATCCAACCTGCAATCAAACCAATCCCAATTAAGCCGATCAAAGATGAAACTCCAATAATCGCAGTAGACGTTTCCAGCATGAAACTAGGCGAAACAGAAATCGGCATCCTCTGCGTTATAAGAGCCGCAATCGTATGGAAACAGAAACAACAATATCACTACTTGCGCTTAGGGCCATTTCCCTTTCACATAACAGAAGAAAACATAAACGAAGTCTACTATCTCTTCCGTCAGTACTCTTTTCTTGAGCGACCGACGTTAGATTACACCAACGCACTAAGCCTTATGTACGCGCCAACTCGCCTAGGCTCGTTGCTGGAACGCTGGGTGCAAATGGGCATAGCAGTTCAAACTAGAAACAGTCTCATCTTATGGGACGGCTCCCTCACAGCCGGTACACAAGACTTCCCGGTTGCAGTTATGTCACAACTCTTAGAAACCGCCCGAAATCGTTTCAACACGATTCTTGCCTTCACCAAGAACACACGTTTACGCTTGTTTGGACATTGCCTCACTGACTACGTGAATAGATGCAAGCCGCCATGTTTACTAGAAATGAATGGTCACCCCATATCGCTGTCTGATGCGCTACACCTTCTAGGAAATATCTACGTTGCCAAGCTAGGCGAAGGCAACTGCTCCTTTAGACTTGACATAGACCGTAAACTTTCAGTGGAAAAGGCTGTTGAAGCCGCCGCACGCTTGGCAGGTAATGATGTTCTTCTGCAAAGTTATCCGGAAACTCTACGTCTGGCACATATATATTCCACGTTCACAGCCAACGAGGTCATAGGCATCCAACGCTTTCTAGCCCGAACAAACCGACTGAGAATCGTTACAAAACCAAATGTTCGTAGACTACTTTTCGGACCTTTCGGCAAGGGACCCGAAAACTAGAGAAGTCACGGGAGGCTCAGACCGTGCGGCTCTACCGAAAAGAAGGCAACACGGTTCAAATCCTATGCTTTCCAAACGAAAGAGCAGAAAAAGGAGACTACCTTCAAATTGAAGACCCAAAGCAGGGAAAAGGCTTTCTCATTCAAGTCATTGACGTTCAGTTTGCCAACATTCCAGGCATTCTGGAAGAGTTATTACGCGACGCAACTAGTGACAGCGATGAAATCAACGGACGAGATCTTGATCCGCTAGAGGTTACATCCCAGATAACTATAATCCAAGACGCGCGTCTTCTCTTGTGCAAGATACGAGGTACAATTCAAAACGGGAAACTCAGCGGAAGCTCAGATTGGCTACCGTCCCGGAGCAAATCCATAACCAAGAAGCTTGCGACTCCCACTCTTGCAACACTGCTCAAGATAACCGAGAAGATGCCGATACATGTTGGCGAAACCAAGGAATTCTCGCCGCTCAAAGTTGACGCTACTGCCTTAGATGGTAAACTCAACATAGTCACAGGTAAGAAAGGAACAGGTAAGTCACATTTTTCCAAACTTCTTGTTCTAAGTTTGGCGAACTATGGGGCTCCAGTTGTTGTGTTGGATCTTAACGGCGAATATGCTCAACTAGGCCTCACGTCAGACGGCAAAAAAAGTCCACACTACGAGACAATACATGTACTCACACCTGCCAGCAACTTCAAGGTTGGGCTAGCACAGATACAACTGCGTGTAATGATCAACATACTCGTACACGCACTTCACCTTCCTGGCACTTCAACTCAAGAATTTCGACGCATATGGCGATTTCTTAAGGAACACACAAAGCTGAGCTTGCACGAACTCGGCGAAGCCATAAGAAATAGGCAATGCAATCACCATGTGAAAGATGCTTTGTTTTCCCGATATTATACACTGGTCAACTCTGGCTTCTTCACTGATGATCCTGCTGATGCTATAACACTTGAAGATTGTTTCACAGAGATTCGAACTGGTGGAGTCCTCATTATTAATCTTCGTGACACATCGTTTGTTGATCGCCAAATTGTTGTTGAATACCTGCTTGGAAAACTTGTAGAAATGCTTGCATGCTGGAAAATGAAGGCGGTTTTTCTCTTCGCTGAAGAAGCACACCTGTATCTGCGGGAAACCTATTGGAATGACATTGTCACTAGGATGAGACATTTCGGTGTTTTCACGACTTTTGTCACTAATCAGCCTGACACTATACGAGAGAACATCTACCGCCAAGCCGACAACATTTTTCTCTTTAATTTCACTAATGAACATGATCTGGAAACCGTGAGTCGAGCAGCTAAGGTGGATTCGGAAACGGTCAAGTCTATAGCGCGGGATTTGCCAATTCAGCATTGCCTTCTCCTAGGAAGAGTTGTGAAGGACTTTCCGATAGTTGTCAAAGTGCGAGCTTTAGACGTTCAAACAATGGGACAAACTAGGTTATTTTTTGCCTAGGAGTATAGAGTTGCTTCAGGCTTTCGTAATGTTTCTGGAAAAACGCTCGGAATGAGTTTGTTAGATTGAATTTTCCCACGTCATTTAGTGAGGTCCACTTGGCTTCAAGCACGTCGTCTGCATTTTTCAAGATTCCACGCTCGATCTTAGCTAAAAAGTTGACTACGACAAATTGATATTGAACACGTCCTTTTTCGTCTCGTGTGATGCTGTCAAACACATCCAGGAGTCTCTCTACCTTGACATCCAAACCGCATTCTTCCTTCACTTCCCGAACAACGGCATCTCGAACTCGTTCACCCAACTCGACGATTCCGCCAGGTATGCTCCATTTGCCTTGCCCTGGTCTTGCTCCACGCTTGACGAGAAGAATTTTCCCATCTTCAAAAATGAGCGCGCCCGCACCGACAATTGGACGCTTGGGATATTCTCGACTCAAAGCCTCAACCTTCCAAATTCGCAATAGTCAACTGTGCTCTCACATTTAAAAAGAAATCCGCCGAATAGTTAAAGAGGAAAGAGAGTGCAGCGATGAAGCCCTTCAGCTTTGTTCACGTATCTGATGTGCATTTGGGCTATTCACAGTACAACTCGGATGTGAGACGCCAAGACTTTAGCAATGTGTTTAAAGAGATCGTAGACAAAACCCTCAAGTTGAAGCCGGATTTCATGATTGTAGCGGGCGACCTGTTCCATCACGCTAGACCGTCAAACGTCACTTTGGAGACGGCAATCACCAATTTTCGAAGACTAAAGGAAGCCAACATAACCGTGCTCGCTGTTGATGGCGGACACGACACAGCCCCGAATGTGATTACCGGCACAGTTCTGAA
>CP070828.1:778495-781488 GCA_020344715.1 Candidatus Bathyarchaeota archaeon
ATTTCTGCCCCACGTTTTTCGAGGGCTTCTTCGACCTGCCTGATCAGCTGTTGAGCTATCCCATGTTGCCTGAAGGCCGGATGTACGGCTAGACGATTTATCCATCCCTTCTTTCTGCCATCGTAACTGCCAATCACAACACCGACAAGTTCATGCTCATGAAAAGCACCGATGAAAAATTCTGGGAAGGCGCTCATCTGCTTCTCTATCATCTTTTTGCTTTCTCTGCCTTTGGATTTGAATGGCAGACCAGCACACTTCCAAAGCTTAACCATTGCCTCGTATTCTGCAGCCGTCAGCATTCGAATCTCTACACGTTCAGAACCTTCAGTCTCCACATCGAACACTCACTGTTTTTTCTCGATCGCGCATATCAGTCCTTAACTGTCCGCAACCACTAGATCCATGCTGCAAATACCGCTGCATTCATTCCGGTTTACCATTTCTCTGAGAGGTATTTCGGAATTTCAGAAGAATCACGAGGTCCAACCAAGACCTCCCAACTGCTGAGCTCTTGGATTTCTCCGCTGAGCCGAGCGGCCTTGCCAGGTATAATCAGCTTTCTGTGTTTCACCTTTTTTTCCACCTGAGTTACCTTTATGGCCTCAGCTATGTTTTCAGCAGTCAACTTCCTCCCCGCGACAGAAGTATCCACCGCATGTCCCTCAGTGTCCGCCACGATGAGATAACAGTTTAACCCAGCAGATTCGATATCTGAAGCCACGGTGTAGTAAGTGAGAGCAAAGTTTGTTGTCAACATAACCGGAGAAGCTTCGTCAGGCTCGCCGAACTCACGTAGCCCCGGCTCAACTGCAACTGGCTTTCTCGGATCCGTGTAAAGGTTTTCCCTCAAAAAAGCGTTCGGCAGAAGCACCCATCCTTCAGTGCTGTGCATGGTCAGAATGTCAGCGTAGCGCGTAATCAGTATAGAGGCTAGGTAGGCCTCGTTCCACATGCTGATTTCTGGAGCTTCGGTCTTTTGGGTCCAAGTCACAATTGGAGTGCCAATAATTGGAAAGCCAAACAGCTCGTCTCCTCTTTTGCAGGCCATACGCCGGATCATTGTAAGATTGACCACGGTCTCAGCTATTCCTTCAAGTGGGAATGTTCCCGGATCTAGAACGAGGTCTTTCACACCGTATTCCAGCAACGTCTTGACTAACGACCGCAACAACTTGAGATTGCCTGGAGCAAAAACGGTGAGGGGACAATCATACATCAATGACAGTTCGGCCATGTCTTTCCAATTTCCATCTGTTGCCGCATAAAGCAAAGGTCTAGTTTTAGGCGCGGCCATCAAGCCAGCTTCGATTACTTCCGAGTTAAACGAACAAAGCATCAGAGGAAGATCTGTGTTCGCAGTAACTTTCTTCACGGCAGCTTTGAACGTCTTTGGGTCATTTGAGGTTGATCTCACTGCTATCATGTCAAGCTTCAATTCTCGACCAATGTAGGTGTATGAGAATCCGTCAGTTTTCTTCAATCTGTCAAAAAGCTCACGGTCAGGCATTTCATCAGTAACATCTATGGCAATGGCTGTTGGATTAGCATACATGAGTTCGTGGCGATACATCACAAACTTGCCGCCAATTTTGATAGCGCTGTCCCCAGCACCAACCGTCACCTCCTTCACAGGTGGCTTAAGCAAATCCCACAGCTTTCGGTAAGCCTTTACATATTGCTTTTCTTCCAGAAGCGGTGTACAAAGCTCAAGCGCAAGTTCCCGGTTCACAAGTTTAGTGGCAAAAGCCATGCAGTTTTCTTGCCCACACTTTTTACAATTGGTTCTCGGAAGCAGCATGTAAACGTCTATTGGACTGAGTTCCTTTGCACCCATCTTGCTGGCTTCTTTCTCGCTCATGCTTCCAAGCCTCTCAAATCTTCAGAGTAACCCAGTCACTGACTAGTCCAGGTTGGCCTCGACCCACGCCCGCCGTTAGCTCGTGGATGACGTCTTTAAGCGTCTTGACAGCTGCTGGGTGCATCATCATGAAAAGGTCTACTCCAGCCAAGAGAAGAGTCAACGCTGTAACTGTTTCCCACATCGGTCCTCTCAGTTCGCGAGGTCCCCATTCTGGAGCCATTTTTATCCATGCTTCTCTGGCAGCCCACGCATTCGTTGTGCCCGAAGAGATGGGTTGCTGAAGTTCCGGATCACCCATCAGCCCTGCGAGACGAGCTCGTTCCATTATAGTAAAGGCGTAGTCTAGTCCATATCCAAGCGCTGCCGTCGTCGTATCCATAACTATACGTTCTTTCGGGAGGAAATCGAAAAGCTTGCGATTTAGCTCTCTGGCTTGATTAAGATCCATCGATGTAAATGCGAGTGCCTGATGCCCATGTTCCTGGATAGTCTTGGCGGTTCGTTTAATGTCCATGTCCAAAGTCACTGTGCTTATCAAGAGCCGTTCACCTTCGGCCACGGCAGCCACTTCTTCGAAAACTTTCAAATCTTTTTGTGGGTCTCCGCAACCTCCGACAACCATGGGCACATCTACGGCTTGCAGGACGTTTTCAACGGTTTTTGCAGCTTCCTTTGGTGTTGTATCTTTGATGAGGCGGTCTGTGCTGACCAAATGAAGCGTAATCATGTCTGCTTTGAACTTGTCCACTGCGAGTTTGGCCCATGCCACGGGGTCTTCCGCGACTTCATCGAAATGCATTTTCACGGCTTTTGCCAAGGGGATGCGTGTGTCAAAAACATCTAGGGAGATAATCGGAGGATGAGGCGTTGGATTCTCAAACAGATAGTAGGCGGGAGATTTTTCTCCTCCAATAACCACCGATTTTCCTCGTGTTCCGCCTTCACTTTTTGTGGCGCCAATCTTAACTTCTGCTATTCTGCCCGGATGGGTGTCAATTGGAGGCGCAAAGTCTATTTGAACAATTTCGGTTGGTTTGAGTCTCCTCGCAACAGCTGTTGGAACAGCTGCTCTCGGCGCTGTTACTGCACCTGGTTGAATCCATATTTCTAAATCGCCAAGCTCCATATC
>CP070828.1:781588-785670 GCA_020344715.1 Candidatus Bathyarchaeota archaeon
GCATCTTTAGGTAGAAGATCTCTCATTCCGCGAACTGTTTTGAACATGGACATCGGGCCAACCTCGTCTTGCTGCTCCTGTAACCAGCGCTAGCAAGTCTATAACCTTTCATATTCGCATTCATCCTTAACTCCTTCTTCAAGCAGCGTGAGTTTGTTATTGTGAACTGATTGGACGAATTAGCTGAAAGATCTTCAGAGTTGTCCATGTTTTCACTTCAGGGTCAGTTGTGAAAGAGAATAATAAACAACTTCTCCTCTTCTGTTGAGAACTGCAAGCACCAGCCTCTTTTTCAAGCTCTGAACATGCGTCAGGGCTCGGGTCAGTTCCTTAACTGACACGGGCTGTCCTTCTTGAACACCAAATATTAGGTAGGTTGCGGTTTCTTTTCTGTATTCCCCTCGTTCATAGACGCGGAAGTCTATGCCTAAACCAAAGCCTTCTCTAGCGACATACCCCCTGCTTCGAAGATCGCGGTAGATCAAGTATTTAACCCAAGCATTCTTTTCGAACGACTGGTAACGCTGAAGAAGAGTTTCAAAATCGATTTTCTTCTTGGATTTTTTGTCTTTGATTTCAATTATCCCTTTGCTAAGGAGAAACAAAGCTTCGTAAAAGGTAAGAGCTAGATCTCCGTTTTCAGAGACGCCGTAGCCGCGAGAAGACACCCTTTCAACGGCTTCGATTCCGGCTGACGGAACAAAAACATCTTTCTCTCGAACAAGAGCCTTGATTCTTTTAAGTTCAAGTGTTCGATTTTCGTCAGTCTCATGTCGAGATTGAGTCAAGCTTTTCGCCTTTTAACTTAGTAATGATAGCGGATCGTTAGGATTTAAGCTCTCCCGACCGGTTCGACTCACGCATCCATGCATCTTTTGATTTGCTTGGTTCAGTTCTCAAGATGCTGCTTCAGACACTTCATTGAATTCGAGGAACAGTCTAGCCGTCTCTTCTGAGATCTTTCTTGGTTTTATGGTTTCGATTTGCACGTCTCTCGAAGTCCTTTGGGGACAAGATGCCGGTTTCGCAGATGATGGCACGCACATAACGCATAGGTGTAATATCAAACGCAGGGTTGAACGCCTTCACTCCGTTTGGAGCGATCTGTTGGGTTCCAAAATGGGTAACCTCCTCTGGGTCTCTTTGTTCAATGACAACCTCGCTTGCTGAATGAGTTGAGTCAAAGGTGGAAGTTGGGGCAGCTACATAAAACGGAATCTCATGCTCATGAGATAACACAGCGATTCCGAAGGTTCCTATTTTGTTGATTACTGCGTCTCGAACTATCCTGTCTGCGCCTACTATGACTTTGTTCACACGTCGTTCTTGCATAACATATCCTACCATGCTGTCTGCAATGAGAGTGACAGGTATGCCTTCACGTTGCAACTCGTAAGCAGTGAGTCTGGCGCCCTGTAATTTTGGTCTTGTTTCAGTGGCAATTACTCGAATTTTTTTTCCTTGTTCCCAAGCGACGCGTACAACTCCTAGTGCGGTGCCATAATCAACAGTTGCGAGACTTCCAGCGTTGCAATGAGTTAGTATCACGTCCCCGTCGTTGAGCAAAGTGGAGCCGTACGCTCCCATTTTGCGGTTGGCTTCTACGTCTTCATCTGCCATTTTGTTTGCCTCGTCGACAACGACCTTGGTCACATCCTTTGCGGTGCCAATGGTTTTACGGGCTTTATTCGTTATTCGATCGATTGCCCAAAAGAGGTTCACAGCCGTTGGCCTTGTCTCCTTCAGAAAACCTGCTGATTCTTCGATCTCCTTGATCAGGTCGCCTTTGGTTTCCGCTTTTGAGTGAAAGGCTGTGAGAGCTAACGCATAAGCTGCGGCTACTCCTATGAGAGGTGCTCCTCGAATCTTCATTTCTCTGATCGCAGAAGCCACTTGGCGGTATCCTTTCATTTTTAGGAAAACAAGCTTCTTAGGAAGCTTGGTTTGGTCGATTGTTGTGACGACACCGTTTTTCCATTCTATGGTTCTCGTCTTGAAGCCTCCGCCAAAACTTCTCTATAAGACCTATTCATCTATGAATTTTGTCTTTGTGTTGGTCACTCGCCATGGTAAAAAGCTTGAGTCTTTGGCCAAGAGTCTCGGCAGGACCGCAGAGAAGAGAGACGTCGTGGTACAAATGATAGGGGTTCGAAGAGCGTTGTTTAGCTTCCCTCTCTTGCGCGTAGCTTCGTTACAACTTCAACGGGGCAACCTCTGGGGAGATTTATCTTTTGTTGCCATTCGTTACCTACTGAAATAAGCGCGTAAACTCCAGAGATTTCGGCTCTTGCTTTACGAACGAGATTAACGAGGGCGGCTTGAGTTTCTCCAGTTTTTATCATGTCGTCGATGATGAGGATGCTGTCTCTTCTCTTTATTGCATCTTTGGGGAGGTAAAGCGTCATGGTTACCCCCGAGTTTTTCAACACGTAGGTCTCTTCTATGAAAGCTGGCACTCCGACTTCTTTGGTCCATTTTGCGATTATCAGATTGACGCCGAGTGAGTTCGCCACCATGGTTGCAAGAGGTATGCCGTCAACTGCTGCGGTTAGAACTTTAGTTACGCGTTTTCCCGCAAATGTTGCAAGAGCATGATGCGCCGCTTGTTTCAGGAGATTGAAGTCACCGATAATGTGAGTATTGTCAAAGTAGCCATCTTTGTTGAACGCGATTCTATGTCTCAACTCGACGTGCAAACCAACCATTTTGGATAAGGTCTGCGACAAGAGACGTGCACGTTCAGTGTTGGGCAAGACATGACCCTTGGCGTACCGACTTAGAACAGTCACGGGTAACCCCGTTTTGCCTGACAACTCTCGATATGTATACTGCTTCTTTGCTGTTCGAAGCAGCTCGATCGTCATCAACCGCAGTTTAAGGTCCTCTGCATGGGTACTCATGACATCAACCCGTTTATACAACAACATGACAATCTTAAAGGCCAGTCAGTGTATTTTATCTTCGAGGATTTATAGCTTTTCATAAAAATCCACCAGCTACAACAGAAACACTGAAGGGGGTGGAGAAAGAGCGGGCCCGCGGGGATTTGAACCCCGGATCTTCGGCTCACTTCGTCTCACTTAGAAGGCCGACGCGCTATCCAGGCTGCGCCACGGGCCCATTCTTAATGAACCGCGTTAGTTTTAGAACCGCTGAGATATAATTCTTTCATCGAAAAAGTACGAAAGAGGCTGATATGCTGCTCTTTGCTGAGCATCTACTCGATGTAAATAGCTGGTCGGTAGGGTTTGGCTAGCTGAGCCCGCTTCTTTGGATCATAGCAGTTGGGATCTTCTTCGCTGTAGATACAAATCTCTGTGTCAAACTCTCGTCGGAAGAAGGCTTCAGCTGCTTTCAAAGCTTCGTTTTCATTTATAATGCCAATTTCTGATTGCCTCTGCTTTTTCTCGCTTGGCATCTGGTTGATTTCATCGATGACTTGATCCACGTATTTCGCAACGTGCTTGGCCTTTTTTTTCAAGTCAGCTTCTTTCATCACCCTTTTCATCAATTCACTTTGCACAATCTTAGTGGAAATCGACGTTCTCAGTGCTTCCAGAAATACTCTCCATTTCCACAATGCTGAGGTGTAGTAGCAAACCTTTTTCGGCGTAATGCCTGTAGCTTTGAAGATGTTCCTAGTATCTTCTAACATATTTCGGATCAAAGCCTCGTTCTCCTCAGCGGAAACGTCAATTTTTGTCTCATCCGGTGTTGGCCAAGTAGCCACCGAAACAAAGCCTTTGCCACCTGTATTCTCCCATATCTCTTCGCAGATATGCGGTATTACTGGAGCCAGCATCCTCACCTGAGCATCCACGACTTCACCAGACACCATAGCTGCCACTGCTTCTCTTCCGGGATGTTTTCCATCGTTGGCTATCCGTCGCTGGTACCATTGAAAATCTTGATCTAGTTCGTAGAGGGCGCTGTGAATTGCCTTGCGAACCGCAAGTCTGTCCATCGCTTCGGTTGCCTTGCCTATGTGATACTGCAGTCGGCTAAGCATCCATCGGTCCGCTGTGGTTGAGACTGAAACTTGCTTGTTTGCATTGGTTGCCATTTTTCGGGTTTTCATCGCA
>CP070828.1:785770-798697 GCA_020344715.1 Candidatus Bathyarchaeota archaeon
ATAATTCGGCCGATTGGGCGAGGCTCCCTTGAAGAGATCATTTTTAGAATGGATCTTCTTCACAGACTTGAGCGTTTAGGGATGCTGGTCATTAATCCACCTTTGGCAATTGAACGCTCAGTTGACAAATACTGTACGCTGGCGCTCCTGGAAGAAGGCGGTCTACCCGTTCCCAAGACCATTGTGACCGAAAGCCACGAAGAGGCATCGAAGGCTTTTTTCGAGCTAGGGGGCGATGTTGTGATGAAGCCGTTGTTCGGGTCGAGGGGGATAGGCTCCACAAGAATATCTGACGCGGAAATCGCTACACGGATCTTCAGAACAATTTCTTTTCACCATGGAGTTCTTTACTTGCAGGAATTTGTTTCGCATGGAGTTTCGGATGTGCGGGCATTTGTTGTCGGCGACCATGTTATAGCTGCAATGCACAGAGTTGCTGAAACATGGAAGACCAATGTAAGCTTGGGTGCAAAACCGACGCCGCTGAAGCTGGATGAGGAACTGGAAGAACTAGCGGTTAAAGCAGTTGAGGTCATTGGATGCAAAGTGGCTGGAGTCGACATTTTGGAAAGCTCCGATGGCCCAGTCATTGTTGAACTCAACAGCCAACCTGGATGGCGTGGACTCCAAACGGTCACGTCTATCGACATCGCGGAGGAAATTGTCAAATACGTTCTGTCGGAGTTGAGATGCTAGATGAACACCGTGAGAGAAGTGAAGATTTTCCGCGTAGATGTAAAAGCACAGCGGTTGGAACAGAGAACTGATTATCTGGCTGAAGAGACTCCGCTTCACATCTTCTTGAACCAAATACACTACGCAACTATCCTATGCCTACCCACACTGCTAAAGGAACTCGCGATCGGAAATCTTCTCTCAGAAGGAGTGATACAAACAACAAAGGAGATACAAGAAATTCGCCTCGAACAGGGCGGAAAGTGTGAAGTAAGGCTAAAATCATCTGTAGACGTTGAAAGACGCATTTCCATCTCACGACCGTTCGCTCGACTTGTTGTTTCAGCTTGCGGCTCACCGGACTATTGGCCTCTTTCCAAACTGGTTGACCGACTTGAACTCACGAAACTGCCTATGAGCTGGCAGTTGCGGGCGGAAGCTATTCTAGAATCCGTCAGGCAGCTTAACAACTTGGCAGAGACTTTCAGAAAAACGGGTGGAGTTCATGTAGCAGCGTTGTATTCTGCAGACAGCGAGTTATTAACATACGCGGAAGACGTTGGACGACACAACGCCGTAGACAAGATTATAGGCGCTGCAGCCCTGAAAAACACGGAGTTGTCGATGTGCTTCATCGCTACAAGCGGCAGGCTCACCGGCGACATTGTGGTGAAAGCGGCAAGAATGAGAATTCCGATTTTGGCTTCTATGACCGCAGCTATAAGCTCTGGACTGGAGGCAGCACAGCGTACAGGGATAACTCTAGTCAGTTTTGCGCGGGGAAACCGCTTGAACATTTTAACTTACCCAGAGCGGATTATCCGTTAAGCGTCTATGGTGCTCTCTTGAAGACATCTATCATCATTCTTGCCGGAGGTCCTTCAAAACGTCTTGGAAAAGACAAAGGTCTCGTCGAATTGAAAGGTAAAGCTCTCATCACGCATATACTTGAAAAGGTTGCCAAAATTGCGGACGAAGAAATCATTGTAGTAGGCTCAGCTACCCAGAAGAACACATTTTCACCTCTGTGTGAACCTGTGGCGGATGTCATCGTTGATAAATACGATGGGCACAGTCCCTTGGTTGGAGCATTAACAGGTTTTGAGGCCGTGCATAGTGCCTATTCTTTGCTCTTGCCGTGTGACACGCCCTTCTTATCCAGCAAAATTGTCACTATGCTTCTTGACCGTTGCATCGGAAGGGACGCAGCCGTTCCGAGGTGGCCGAACGGGTGGATTGAACCTCTTCAAGCTGCCTACAACACTAAATCTGCAATGGCTGCCGCGAAAAAAGCTCTAGACCATGGGAAAAGGAACATGGCTTCTTTGATTGACAGTCTTGAAGACGTACGCTACGTCTCAACACAAGTTCTACGAGAACTGGACCCTAAACTGCTAAGCTTCTTCAACATTAACACATTCGAAGACTTGCAGAAGGCAGAGTCGATGGAATGGTAGATTCTTCGTTTTTTACACGGCGATCGAAATGCAAAATCTGGCTTGGACTGGGCTCTGGCTGGACGAGCTATTAGCGTTCGCTCTCGCTAGACCGATGCATTCTTTCAAATGGGTGGCGCAGTTGCCAACAGCAACGCTAAAGCGTCAGAAACAGTGCCATACGATAAAAACAAAATAGTTAAATGAACATTTCTACAAGCATCAGCAATAATTTCCTTGATGTGGGAGAGACTTGCGGCATGAACCAAGTGCAGATAATTGGAGTAAAAGACTTACCCATAATTCAGAAAGGAGATAATTTGGCCAAGCTGATTTGTACAGCCGCGAAAAATCAAGGCACCCCGATTGAAGACGAGGACATAATCGTAGCTACTCATGTGATCATTTCGCGCGCTGAAGGCAACGTTGTCAATCTCGACGGCGTGGTACCGTCAAAATTCGCGAAAACTCTAGCTCAAGAGCTCGAGAAGGAGCCAGCTCTCGTGGAGACTGTTCTGAGAGAATCCAAGAGCATTGTGCGAATGGGTGACAAACACCTCATATGTGAAACGCGGCATGGATTTGTGTGCGCCAATGCCGGGGTTGACAAGTCTAATGTCCCAGGCGAGAGGAACGTAGCGCTGTTGCCTAGAGATCCTGATCGTTCCGCCAGAGTCATCCGGCGCAAAATAAGAGAGCTGACGGGAAAAGACGTGGCCGTGATAATTTCTGATACCCACGGGCGTCCATTACGGGAAGGCGAGATTAACATAGGCATAGGAATTGCGGGCATAAATGGTATCCGTCCTCGGGTAGGCGAGACTGACCTGTTCGGCTACGTGTTGAAAGTGAAGAGAACGGCAATTGCCGATGAATTGGCATCTGCAGCTGAACTGGTTATTGGACAAACAGATGAAGGAATACCGGTGGCCATCATTAGAGGGTACCCGTATCTGAAGTCAGATGAGGCGAAAGCAACGGAACTGATAAGAAAAAGGGAGAAAGACCTGTTTATCTAGTTTCGTTTTCTATTTCCCGCTTTTCGTCTTCCCTACAATAGAAGAGGAGGAAAGCTCTGTCTTCATCTATCGGACGTTGAGTCAAAAATGAGCGTTTCAACTCACCACGAACAATCCTTCGTATCAAAAGCGAATCTGCTTTGGGCATGCACCTCAATGCTTGAAATACTGCCCTGTATTGGAACGGAAGAACTGATAAAGACTGTAGGTATGGAGCTTTCCTTCACAATGCTGAAGTATCTATTGCTCACAAGTTGAATAACAGGGATGCTAGTGTCAAAGCTCATTCGTTTATTGAAGTCTTCCAAACAGAAGGATTCAGCGAAAGGCGACGAGCCGCAAATGACATGTAGCAAGTGCGGCAAACGATCCGCAACAGATACCGATGGTCTCTGTAACTCATGTCGTTTTACCGACATACTTACCGGAATGACTGAGAGCAAATAGAAACGCCAACTCTCTAGCAGGTCAAAGCAACTATTGTGAAGATCACTAGAGACACACAAATTGCGCGCGCTGTTTTTCCTGCCCGACTAGAAGATTCTGAAAATCGCAGCCGGTTTTGTCCGCGATTTTTGGCTCTGTACAAACTCGATTATAGTTGAGGCTAGCTGTGCATTGAGCTTAAAAGCCTAGTTCGCTAGACCTTTGGCAGATGAGTTGCTCTTTCTAACCGAAATCTCGTTCTGTGCTTTACATGTATATGCTCGGTGGTTCTTGGGTGTGAAGCACGTGTGCAATGAACTGTGGCTCTGGGATTGCGCCTACTATCTCTATTTGCTCATTTATGACGGTTTTGGGTACTCCCATAACGCTGTATTTCTGTGCTAGATGAGGGAATTCGCCTGCATCTATGACGTCAGCTCGCAGAAGGTCATTTTCCAACGCAAGCTTGTAAGCCAAACCGGCCGCTGTTGAGCAATAGGGACAGGTCAAAGTCACGAAAACCTGGATATGTACTGGTTTGCTAATTGAGTCTAGCTTCTTTTTGGTTTCTTCTGAGAGATTGGTTGTTCCGTTTGAAACGTTGATTATGGCACCCACGAAGGACTTGAACTCGTAGCCAATAGGCACGCCATAGTACCTTATTCCGTAGTCTCTCTTCCCAATCACTGCGATGGCGGGAACTTTGTCTATCTTGTATTTATTCGCTTTTCCATTGTCTTTGACAAAGTCGAAGATTTCTGCTGTTATCTTGTTTGAAAGGCCTGCGATTTCTTCCACGAGTTCTCTTGCTTCTCTGCAATGGGCGCATTCTGTTTCTTGTGTAAACATGACGAGATGAACTTCATCCTTCAGCTTTGCCTCAAATTCTTCTATCAGATGCTGTCTAGGTTCTTCTGGAATTACACCCAAACATGAACACCTATCCTCTTTTAGGACTTACGAAGACTTAAAAATCTAGCGATGTTACACATCGTATGGGATAGGTTTGAGCCTGCAAGTTGCTTCCTCACCGTCTATGGGTTTTGACGAGGTTTATGATGCTGTAGTTGTCGGAGCTGGTCCTGCAGGACTTGCAGCAGCCATCTATCTTGCCAGGTCCAACGTGAAGAGCCTGGTTTTGGAAGCAGACAAACCCGGAGGAAAACTCAACGTTATGAATCTGATAGACAATTATCCTGGCTTCCCATCAACCAGCGGAATAGAGCTTTCACGGCGAATTGTTGAACACGCGGATTCTGTTGGCGTGAGAATCGTGTCCCCTGCCAGAGTGGTGGGCTTTGAGTTTCACGAAGAACGTAAGATTCTGCGAACAAGACAAAGAGAGTATTTTGGGAGAAATGTTCTTTTGGCAATGGGAGTTCAGCGGAAGAAACTGGGAGTTCCAGGTGTTAATGAGTTCCTAGGCAGAGGTGTTTCCTATTGCGCCATATGCGACGGGAGCTTCTTCAAAGGAAGAGACATCGCCTTGGTTGGAAATGATGAGGAGACGCTAGCCGAGGGTTTGTATCTATCCGGTCTTGCTCGCAAAGTATATTTAATATCTGGCTTGGAACCAACAAAATTCCAACAGAATAGTCTCGAACGGCTGCTTTCGACGGCAAACGTGGAACATCTGGCCAAACACAAGGTAACTGAGATTGTTGGGTCTTCGGCTGTTGAAAGAATAAGGGTGCAAAGGATAGATGGAGAGACATCAGAACTCAATGTTCAGGGGGTTTTTGTTGCCGGAGAAATGACGCCCATGAGTGACTTGCTGGCAAATGTTGGTTTGAAAACTGATTCATCGGGCTGTATTGAAGTTGATGGCGGAATGCGCAGCAATCTTCCCGGGGTCTACGCTGCAGGCGACATAGCTTGTGGAAGAAAATTTCAGGTGGCTGTTAGTGTAGGCCAAGGGGCTATAGCAGCGTTGAGCATGATAAGAGATCATGCGCAAGCTAGGAGGAGGGAGAGATTTTGAAGGAGCTTTTGGAAAGCCTATTGGACGAGAAGGCGCCGGGACCTTTCTTGTCTTTTTCTATATTTCATTTAATCAAAGCGCTGGAACTGATTGCAACGAATTATCCAATTGGACGAGGGAGACTTTCGGAAGAGTTAGGAATTGGTGAAGGCGCGATTCGCACTGTTGTTGAGAGGCTAAGAAACGCCGGTCTAATAACAGTCTCCAAGCAAGGTTGCCTTCCAACCGAAAAGGGTGAGAAAATTTGGAGCAAAATGCAGCGGCTCTTCCCTCAGAAGGCCAGACTGAAACCGAACAAATTGGCTGTGGCTGCTTGCAATGTAGCGATTAGAGTAAGAGGCTGCGGCGACAAAATTAGGTCTGGATTGGAACAGCGTGATGCTGCTCTTCTTGCCGGGGCGAAAGGGGCTATGACTCTTTTTTTCAGACAGGGACGGTTAATCTTGCCCACGATAAGCGAGGATGTTCGTCAGGATTATCCAGATGCTTTCCGTCATTTTACTGAGCGGTTGCAGTTGGAAGAGAATGATGTGATTGTTGTTGGAAGTGCTGACACTTGGGACAAGGCTGAGTATGGTGCGCTGGCAGCTGCTTGGTCTCTGATTGACAATGATGGTAGTTCGCGTTCCTAGCTACGTTGTGTATTTGTCTCCGCTGGTGAATATGCGTTCTAGAGCCGTGTTTAGGTTGATTAATCCCTCATTGGTTTTGGATGAGACTGGAATCAAGAGGAATCTCAGGCCTAATCTGTAGATTATGCGCATCATGTCTCGGCTGAGCAACCGTTTGGTTCCTTTTAGCCTTTCTTCTATGGCTGTTTCCAGTGCTTTTGGGCTGGCTGACCAGTCTACAATTTGGTTGGTGACCTCTGGCGGAAGAAGGTCGAACTTGGACAAGATGTGAACTTGGGGGATGAAGAAGCGGTTGTAGACTGCGGCAGACAGAAAGAGGTTGGATACGTAGTTGATTGGGTTGGATGAGAAGACTGAGTCAAAGAGGTATATGAGAGCTTTCTGCTCTTTGGTCAATTCAGCCACCATGTAAGGTCCGCTGGCTCTGAAAGAGAAAAGCTCCATCTGTCCAGGTGTATCAATGAGTACAAAGTCTGGTTTGAAACTTGCGATTTCTTCTTCAAGTCTGTCTGTTTCTTCTGCGATGAGGTCGGCTGCCATGATCAAGGCTCCATTTGGGCCTAGTCCATACTGTTTCATGATGGTTTCGATTTTGATGTAGTCTCGAATATCGATGTTTGGCGTATAGGGCATTGAAAAGACGCCAGGGTCCAGGTTGACCGTGATTACATCTTGGTTGGCCATTTGAAGCCAATCAGAAAACGCGGCTGTGAGGAGAGACTTGCCTGAACCCGCTGTCCCTATTATGAACACGATATACATGTAACTATCACTGCCTTGAGTGTTCATTAGAATTCGCTAGGCTCTCCTATTTATGTTTGAGCAAGCTTTTCGGAAATATGGGCAGTGCTATTGTCTCTTTTCTCTTCCGTTTGCCTCAAAAGGGCGGGGGCCAAGAATGCGTTTGTGCACAGTTATATGCCAACTCGGGCGTCCACTTTCAAACGACCAGAAGCTTGGAGAAAAACATAGTCGGTCTCAGAGGAAATGCGAGCGTATCAACGAATTTTCGCAACATATCCATCTGCATCGAACTTCCTCTTCAAACCATTTGCGTTCATATACCGTATTTTTCCGAAGATTGGCCTTTCTTTCCACGGACGATCATGCTTCCCAAAGCACCACGCTACGCCGGTGAATCCATTTGGGCCTCGACCGTCCAGCTCGTATCTATTGTTGAGGTAAACTGCTGTCTTGAAGGCGTTCTCAGGCGTTCTGCTCCATTCAATTATCTTTTTTCCCCAATACATCCTCATGTAGCCATGCATCTTTCCTCTCAACGTCATTTCTCGTTGAGCTGCATTCCAGTAGGGATCGTGAGTCTCTGCATTCTCCAGTTCTTCCAAGGTATAGACATACTCGCGTGGGTCCTTTTCGTGTTCTTTCAAGGTCTTTTTAGCCCATTCTGGAAGCCCGTCAAAAGCGTCATAGTTTCTGTTGTAGAAAACGAAATTCACGCTCAGTTCCCGTCTGACAATGAGTTCTTCCAGGTATGCGTCTTTTCCGGGGCTATCAGTTTCCGAAACTCTCAAGGCAATATGAAGCGGCGAGATTTGTCCAAAATGCAGAAAGGGGCTCATGTTTGAAACACATTCTTTAGTGGGGTCATTTCTCAATTCTTCATAGCGGTCCAATTTGCTTCTCAAGAAATTCTCGAGATGCTTCTTGGCCTCAGTTGTTCCACCATGGAAATTCTTTACCTTTTTAACACTTTTGTCAATGTCGAGAGCTGAGATCGCCTTTTCTGGGTCCTCGATGTCAAAGGAATCGAAGTATAGCTGAAGGGAATCAACTTTTGGGTGGTTCTCTTTCAATGGATGAAGAAAGGAATCCAGTTTTTTTTGTATCTTTGGTCTAAAGGTAGCTGCAGAATATTCCTCCTTTGGTGATGCTGTCTGCACTGGAACGACTACCTCACTTTCAACTTGAATCAAAGGGCATTCAAGAGATTGTGCTACGTATCTTCGCCATTTCCTTTGTATTCTCAGGTATCCTCTGTCCACTACAACTAGTGAAGCTGTTTTTGACAATTGAACCGCACCAAGCGGTGGTGATGTGCGCCACACAATCATTCTTATTCCCTTTTCGTTCAGAGAGGACTTCACCTCTCTGAGGCCTTCCAGCATGAAGTGGTAGTGCCTCTCGTTCGCTTCAGGAAAATGGTCGGTTACACCGAAGTATACGACGACGGGTCTGTTTGTTCTGTTCGCTTTTGTAATGGCGTACTCGAGAGCGTGGTTGTATTCGGTCCTTTGTGATGCCTGCATCCAATAAAGGACATACGAGCCTCTTCTGCTCTCTTTCAAGTTAAGCGCTTTCACTCTCTCCTGCGGGATCATCTAACTGCCCCTATTCAATAGGCCTAAAGAATTATTTATGAATGAAACCTCTCTAATGTACGTGCTTGAAAAGTGAGAGTCACATGCCACATGTAGTGCTAAACGGGGACGTCAAATTAAGAGAGGTATTCGACCGACTGAAACCTGTGACAAGCAGAGATCAAGATGTAATTCTGAAAACTCTGAAGAAGTACATTGACGATGAAGAAAAATCAATTCTCACAGAGGCCTTGGTGATTGAGAAGAGTAAGAAAATCGCCTTTCTTGCTCTACTAAGCAGTAGAGAAGATGGCTTCGTCGTTAGAATCTACCCAGGTTCAAGCGTCGAGAAAACTGATGGTGTCAAGAGAGTGCTCGCAGAGATAGCCAAACAATTGCTGGGCACCTTTCCAAGTCTGAAAGTGGGAAAGACAAACTTACAGGATTTTCTATAGAAGAACTAGTGAATAGAATACACTCGATAGGGCGTACTCGAAACGAGAATTGGCTTCGCTACGGCAAGGGTATGAGCAGTCTGACCCCTCGAAAGCTGCGTGTCGCCTACCTATTTGGGGTTGAGTCAGAACCTCAACTGACCCAACGTCCACACACTCGCGTATGGTACTTTCCTTCTGAAGATTTCATTCACATTCCGATGCTCGCTAATAACGTATTTAGAACCATCTTCTGTCAGGTCTCAGGGGGTGCTGTATGTCCGCAAGGGAAAAGCGCTTTATTCAGGAAAACTGAATCAGAAAGTGATCTGATGGAGTGGGTTGCTGATGGTTCAAGCTTATGTTCTCTTTAAGGTTGCGTCTGGTTTGGAGAGAGAGGTTTGCAAAAAGATCGCTGATCTAGATGAGGTGCTGGTGGCTGGTGTAATCTACGGTGAATATGACGTGATCGCGAAGATCTCTGTACCGGACATGGACTCACTGGAAGAGTTCCTGTCAGTGAAGATGAGAAAGGTGCCGAATGTAATCCTGACGTCTACGATGATTATCGCTCGAGAGTTCAGAGGGAAGAATCAGCGCCCTAGAAAATAGCGCCTGCTCAGTCAGAGTCCAGATTTCTGGTCAGTATTCTGAGTTGAGAACTCATAAGTATTCGTTTGTTTGGAAGGAATGTTGTGATAGCAATGAGAAGCAAACATATTTTCGCCCTGATAGCTCTGATCCTGGGAATTGCCGGCGGCATTCTCTTGTGCAAAGGGGCTGCTGACTTCATGTTGAAACTCTTGGACGGCAGTAAGCATGCTAGCTTTGAATCGCTTGTGTTTGCAGGAATAGGCGTTGTGGTGATCGTTGCGAGTGTGATGCTTTGGACGGGACGCTACGTGCCTGGCGGAGTGATAAACATGGTCCTGGGGATAATCGCGGTTTTCTACGGGAAAGACAGCGAGGGTATAATGGTTCTGATTAGCGGTGTCCTGGGTTTCATAGCGCCGAAGGTCAAAGACTAGGCCTACTCCGGTCCAGGATTTTGTCTTCCTTTCAGTTTGGGAATTCGTGGATTTCTATGATGCGATTGTACCATTCCTGGACGGTTTTGTTCGCAAAGCACGTCAGTGTGATGCATCTTCGGGGGCGTCTTTGAATTAGACTCTGGTTTTTGACGGTGATTTTTCTAGCTTTTTATCAAGACATGCTCTGACAAAACCCAGATACTCTGGGCTAGGTGTGACCGGTCGACTTTTGAACTCACCATGAAATTGAGATGCCAGAAAAAAGAACCGATCTGGAAGTTCCAGAATCTCCTTTCTTCTGCCGTCAGGGCTTCTTCCAGAGAAAACCAGTCCATGTTTGCCGAGAACAGCCCAGTGCTGTGGATTGACCTCCCATCTATGGCGGTGACGTTCAAATATCTCCTCAGATCCGTACAATTGATGAGCCAACGTGCCTCGCTCTACGATAATCTTGTGAACACCTAAGCGCATGGTTGCACCCTTGGTCGTTACTCCGCGCTGTTCAGGCATCAAGTCAATTACTGGATGAGGCGTGTCTGGATCTATCTCGGTGCTATTAGCTCTTTCCAACCCACAGACATTGCGGGCGAATTCGATAACCGCTAGTTGAAATCCGTAGCATATCCCAAGAAATGGAATGTCTTTTTCACGAGCGAACTGGATTGCTCTCATCTTTCCTTCGGTACCTCGGGGACCAAAACCATAGGGAATGAAAAGCCCATCGTAGTTTTGGAGAATTCCTGACGCATTTTGATTCTGCTCAAGGATTTCGGCTTCGATGTAATCAATGTGGACTTCCGTTTGACACGCGACTCCGCTGTGACGTAGTGCTTCATTCATGCTCATGTAACTGTCAACCAGGCCCGCGTACTTGCCAACGAGGGCTATCTTGAGACTGAAGCGTGGGTTTAGAGCGGCATTTACGAACTTCTCCCAAGCAGTCCATTGTGGCTCATGGTGAGGCAGAGCGAGACGCCTGCTTATCTGTTCTCCCATGCCTTGTTCGTCCAGAATCAGCGGAACCTGGTATATGGATTTCACGTTGTATGAACAAAATACGGCTTTTTCTGGGATAGTTCCAAATAACGCGATCTTCCTCAGAGCTTCTGAGTCTATCATTTGTCTACAACGTGCGACTATAATGTCTGGTTGAATGCCGATGCGGCGCAACTCGTTAACGCTGTGCTGCAACGGTTTTGTCTTCATTTCTCCCGTGACATCTAATATGGGGACAAGAGCCACGTGAACATACAAGGTGTTCTCAAACCCCTCTTCAAGTCTCATCTGTCTTATCGCTTCCAAGAAAGGAAGTCCTTCTATGTCTCCGATTGTGCCTCCACATTCTGTCAAAACTATATCTGCCTTTGACTTTTTGGCTACCAGTTGGATTCTGCGTTTTATCTCATCGGTAACGTGTGGAACGATTTGGACGCAGCGGCCCAAAAAGTCACCTCGACGTTCCTTGTCGATGACTGTCTGAAACACTTGCCCGGTGGTGATGTTGTTGTCGTTTTCAAGATCCATGTCCAAGAATCTTTCGTACCAGCCCAGATCAAGGTCTGTTTCTCCTCCATCTTCAGTTACGTAGACTTCCCCATGGATGTAAGGATTCATGGTGCCTGCGTCTACGTTTACGTACGGATCGATTTTTATGGCGGTCACTTTGAAACCGCGGGTCTGAAGCATTTTTCCTACAGAAGACGTCATGATACCTTTACCTACTGAAGAGAGCACACCGCCTGTGATGAAAACAAATCTTGCCATGGTATCCTCACACAATAACAAATCACTAGGCACTGTTCTGCATTAAATCCTTTTTCCAGAGAATCAAGGAACACGTCAAGCGTCGCGCTACTCTTCGAGGTTCTATCGAGGAGCGCCGTATGTGGTTTGGACTGTGACAGTTGGAGGCAAAGACTTTGTGCTCATTGATGGTTGCTGCTCCTACACGGTACTCTAGGCTATAAGCTTCCTTGGAATCTACATTGACACTAGAACGTTGGGGTTGAAGCTTGACCAAAAAGGATATGAATCGGAGCAAGTAGCCTTCATCATGAGGTATGACAGCAAAACAGTGGCTGGCGCGCTTCTGTTCATAGGTAGTGTTCAGTGTCTTTTGGGATTGATTGTTGCAGAATCGTTGTATCCGAACTACAGTGTGTCGGAGAATTACATAAGCGATTTGGGTGTTGGTTCTACTTCCACGATCTTCAACTCTTCGGTGTTCTTGCTTGGCTTGTTTTTGATCGCATGTGCCTATTTCACTCACCGTGCGTTTGATTTTAGCCTTCTTAGCGCGGTCCTGGTTATAGCTGGTGTCGGTGCGATGGGCGTGGGAGTGTTCCCTGAGACCATTGCAACTGCACATTTCTTGGCCTCATTGATCGTCTTCTTGTTCGGGGCTTTGTCGACCATTCTATCATATCGGCTTGTGAAACCACCCTTCTCTTACTTTGCTGTTCTGCTAGGAATCGTGTCGCTCGTGGCGCTTGCTCTCTTTGGTGCCGATATCGATCTGAGCTTGGGCAGGGGAGGAATGGAGCGTATGATTGCATATCCAGAACTCCTCTGGGCAGTTGGCTTGGGCAGCTACCTGATGGGCGTCTCTGAGAGTTTGGCGGATCCTGCGAAATCGTAGATATTGATATCTTTGGCATTGTCGAAGAGGATGAACGTGGGTCTAGTAGCTATCCACGTCACCAAATCACACAAATGAGATAAGTTTTTCTTGGTCTATCTAGATTACATGCTTCCCGAACTCATACCTGCAGGTTTCACTCTGGGCTGGTTAGCAGTTTTCTTCGCGGTCAATCTGTACAACATCGTTAAGGTCCATGGAGATGGAGCCAAAACGAAGGTTTATGCTGAAATTGGTCGTCCAAAAGGCGCGATGGTGCAGCTGGCGGCGGTCGGCACTCTACTCTTCTTTTTCGAATCACTCCTGTTTGCGTTGCTTTCCTTCACGAAATCTCCTG
>CP070828.1:798797-805095 GCA_020344715.1 Candidatus Bathyarchaeota archaeon
GAGTTAATAGAGAAGGGCAAAACCGTTCTGTTAACCACTCACTACATGTTTGAAGCAGACGAACTCTGCAAACGAGTCGCCATCATCAGAGACGGCGAAATCGTAGCATTGGACACACCTTCCGGATTGAAAAAGTACGTGATGGACACCAGCGTCGTGGAAGTTGAAGGCTTCGGAATAACAGAAAAGGAAGTTGCTGAATTCAAGGAAGTCTCCGAGATCCTAGCTGTGAGCGCAGACTTGAGCGAGAACAAACAGGTCTTGAAACTTCAAACGCCGAAGGGCTCGGAGATAATATCAGAGGTCCAAGAAATATTAAAGAACAGCCGGATCTACGACCTCAAGATTAAAGAACCTACACTTGAAGATGCCTATCTCAGATTAGTTGAGGGGAGCGTGAAGTGATGCCGCAGACCCTGAGAGTTATCTATAGCGCATTCAGAATGGCAATGCTACATTGGATGGCTGATCCTCAATGGGTCATCCCGAACGTAATTGCTCCTTTCGTTTTCACGTTCATAGCTCTCACACTCTTCAAAGAAGCCAGCGGATCATTCGGATTATATGCCGTTTTGGGAGGAGGAATGATGGGAATGTGGGGCAACACGCTATACTCGTCTGGTTTCGCTATAGAGTTTGAGAAATGGCAAGGCACACTGGAAGAGATTGTGGCAACTCCGTCAGATCTTCTGCATATAATTGCTGGAAGATCAATATCAAACGCTCTCTTTGGGCTCACAAACATGATCGCGATCCTTTTGATAGCAGCGCTCGTATTCAGGGTGCCGCTGGGCGTTGCCAGCCCTATTCTGTTTGCCTTCGCGATTGTTCTAACGCTCCTGTCGGTCTCAGCGTTGGGTTTGATCTTTGCTTCTGCTTTTGTGCTCACGCGGTATGCGCAAGTATTTACTAATGGGTTGGAGTTCCCCATCTACGTGATCTCAGGATCTATGTTCCCCATAGCGTTGTTGCCGTTCTGGGTTCATCCCGCGGCTTACGTTCTTGGTCCCACATGGGGTATAGAAGCAATTAGAATGGCGGCTAGTCAACCGAATACTCCAGAGAAGTTCTGGCTATACATAGGCGTGATGCTCCTCATAACATTCATTTACGTCGGTATGGCAGCCTTTCTGTTCAAAAAAGTTGAAACCAAATCCAGACGAGACGGGACGTTGGTTCAAGCATGAGCATACTAGGGTCCCTCCGAATATTCGCTAGTAGTGCGGTGTTCTCGTTCAGAGCCCAATTCGGCTGGCTGTACCCTCCAATGTGGTTAACCATGAAGTTAATCATGTCGCTCTCTCAGATGGCTTTCTTCGTATTCGTAGGTCAATTCCTCGTTTCAACCAACAACGCTTCAACCAGCATCATTGCCTACATCGCCATAGGCAACGCCGTCCAGGCGTTGTCTTGGAACACGGTGTTCTCAGTCATTAACATAACAAGTCACGATAAATGGGATGGGACGCTGCCCCTCCTACTTGCAACACCAGCTCATAGACTTCCACTATTTAGTGGTCGAGCAATGATGCATGTCTTCGATGGCATGGTCAGCGTCGCAATCTCCTTTGCGTACGCTGTCTTCCTCTTCGGAGTGAACCTTGGAAACGCAGATATATTAGCGCTAATCGTTGTGGTCTTTCTGACAGCTCTGACAATGTCTGGTTTCGGATTGCTCATCGGAGGATTCGCCTTCTACTTCAGAAACCCTCTCGTGTTCGCAAACATCTTCACGTTCATTCTTCTCATATTCTGTGGAGTGAATTTCCCGGTTCAAAGTCTGCCTCAACCTCTGCAGTTCATTTCCTATATCTTTCCGCTGACCTACGGTGTTGATGCAGCGAGACAAGCCATTGCCGGAGCCACGCTGAGTGCTATTGCCCCACTGCTAAGTCAGATGGTAGTAGTCGGCTTCATCTCAATCATACTTGGATACAGCTTCTTCCGCTCATTTGAACATATAGCGAGAAAGACTGGGAACATAGAAGCAGTGTAGACGAAGTACGACCACCAGCAGGGCAGAAAATATTTTGCGCAAGCTGAAGACTTCACTGTGCCCGCATCACTTGTCTCAAGTTGCTCTGATAGCCAGCAGCTGATGCCAGATTTCCATGAAGAGAGGTTTATAGGACGTTGTGCGCGAAGACTGAAGAGACCCAACTCTTCTTCATTGATTCGACTTCAGCCAGTCCATCGTTTGAAAAGCTTGTGTTCTATTCCCAACAAGTCTAACGCCTTGCCAACAACGAAATCCACAAGGTCTTCTATATTCCTAGGTCCATGATAATATCCTGGCATGGCCGGAAGAATGAACACGCCTTGATCTGCCAAGCTCAGCATATTCTTCAGATGGACCACGCTTAACGGAGTTTCACGTGGCACCAAAATCAATTTGCGTTTCTCCTTTAGCATTACGTCGGCCGCTCTCAAGATCAGGTTTTCAGAATAACCATGGGCTATGCCGCCCAGTGTTTTCATACTGCAGGGAATGACGATCAGACCATCAGTGGTGAAAGACCCGCTTGCAAGAGGTGCACTCAAGTCGTCCACATCAAAAACGTGATTGGCTAATTTTTCTAGCTCTTTTTTCGTTGTATCTAGTTCATGCTCAACTATGGCTTCTGCAGCTTTGCTGATAATTAGGTAGGTTTCAACTTTCTTTTGTCGTAGAACTTCAAGGAGACGCTTGCCGTAAACGGCCCCGCTTGCTCCAGTTATGGCCACGATCAGGCGCATATGCATCGCCGTCTAGGTTGGTTTCAAAACCTCTTTCAGATGAGCCTTGTAGGGTCCCAGTTTACCACCGTAGTTACCTGCCGAAATCTGCACTACGCCGGGAACTTTCACCGCTGCGTTTACCCCTTCCGCCATCGCTTTCTTCACAGCGTCAAGATCAAGACCGTTGATTACAATCTCATAGACAGAATTAACGTTCTCAGGCACCAGTGAGTCTTCAACAAGCGTCTTCAATTTTGGACAGTAGGAATGAAACGTTGAGGCCTTGAGCTTATACTTCAGTGACCCCGCTTTGGAACCAGCTCTGCAAATTCCACCTGGAAACGGCAGAATCACATACGGAGCTCTCCGATTTATAGCCGCAACCGCATTCTCAGCCGCCTGCAACCCAGCTTTCTGGTCTTCAGCCATAATCAGAAAGTTCCCACCCGCAACCGCACGCATCGCCCCAAACCGGCTTTCCACAACAAATTCGCCCTCCATCACCGGAATTCTCCAAACGGTTCTCCCATATTTCTCATCTCTCTTTTGGAAGCCATCGCCAAACAACCGGAGGCTTCTCCCCACCTTTAACCTCCTCTTCGCTTTCGGCAGCGCGTCGAAAGCCGCTGTCGTGGGACACGTCATTATGCACTGTCCAATTCTCAGAATCATCTGGCTCTTCAAATCCCTTCGCGAACGATGATAAATCTGAACCAAAGCCCCTGGACGCCTATCCGGAGTTTTGTCTTTGGCCTCTATCCCTTCGATCCCCGCTTCCGCAGGAGACATTATGATCGAAGCCGCAAACCCCGTTGTCATTCGCGCAGCTGTCATAGCCCACTTTTCTGTGTCAGCAGTAATTAAGACACGTCCAGCCCACATGGGAAACATCTCAGCGAACGTGTTCTGGATCTCACAGAATGTATTCTGAAACTGTTTCTTTGGCTTCTCCCAAGTTACTTTTCCAGTTTCTCTGTTGAAGTAGAATGAATCGGGTTCTTTTGCTGTCTCATCAGACGATTTGAAATGTTGTGTAGCCAAGCTCTCAGACAATCTCTTTCACCTTCTTTCTGAATAAGTCCATGACATCGAGTGCAGTAGTGGAATTCCTAGCTCAAGGCTATAAGTGTTTCAGCTTCTTCCGATATGGCAAGAGCTTACACAGTACGGGTTTCCACGTCCTGATGAGGTTCACCATCCCTACCGATGGTTGGTGAAGCTATGGATCGTGCGCCGATTTCTTCTGCTGTATCTGCTATTGCTGGTTCAGAAGCTGGGTCTAGGATGAAGAAGTGACGGAAAGCGCGTGCCTGCAACATCGCTTTCAGCAAAACTTCATACACTGCTATGGTAGGCCTTCTGCATGCGCACGTTTACCATAAGTCTTTCACAACATGTTCCAGTCCTAGGCGCTTCAGCGTTTCTGGCAGAGGTCTACCTGTCTTGGCTTCCCATCCCATGAGAGTGTAGTAGTTTTCCAACATCGTCTCCCAATGGGGCATGATGCTTATCCCCTTGGTGGGACCATCGACAGGCGTTGAACCATATCTTGCTGATGGATAGTCTAGATCCCTTGTTATTCCGCTTCTGATGTTAAAGGCTTTCATGAGGTTGACGATCCGGAGTCCTATACTCTTTGCCTCTTCCGGCGTGAATGCCCAACCTGTGACGGCGCTCATCGCCTCAGCCTCGAACGCTATATCCATCCTGGTGTTGAATCGGCAGGTGCCGAGGGAATCATCGAATTCCATGATGCCTTTCGTCGAGGCCACAGCTGTCGAAGTTTCCACCGGATTGCCCGGTCCTTTTGCCTTGGGGTCCATGAGAATTCTATGTGTTTCAATGGTTCCTGTATTCGAGACGACTGTGTCGAACATCTCACTCCATAACGTTCTATGGTCGTGGCCCCTGGGAGTGTTTCCTTTCTTTGTGTATATTGCGCATTCCGCAGCCTTGCCGCCGATCCTTTGGGATGCTCTCATCACGCCTTCGGCCAAGACGTTTCCAAAGCCCTGGCGGTGAGCGATCAGGTGGAGCATTTGTATAACAGCCTCGATGTTGCCCCATCTCAAGTCTAGTCCGCTGATATCCTCCTTTTGTACAAAGCCTTTCTCGTAGCACTCCATCACCCAAGCGATTAGCCATCCCGCCTCGTTATTTTCGAACCCAAGCCTATCGCAGACGCTGGATAACATAGCAGCTGAGACGACATCCTTATTGTCTATGATGGGGGCCCAGGCGGCCAATTGCTCGTACTCAGGCTCTTCGATTTCCATGCCTGCGTAGGGTCCGTTGGGAATCGTCATCATTGTGCTGTGTGTAGCTTGGCAAGCCCAGCAAGGATTCTTCCTAGGTTTGAAATGTCCTCTGATGTATTCCGGACTGAATTTGCTTACCTTGTCTTCAGGAATGTTCCAAACATTTGTTAAGTAGTTCTTGATTGGGAGTTCGCCTGGGGAGGAGTCTGAGGTAAGGCAGTTGTGCACGATTCCTAGAGTGCCCTTGAAGTTCTTCGATCCTTCCATTACGTAGAAATTGTCGATTGCGGTCTTGAGCCGCTCTACATCATTCACTGGCACCCGCTGCTTTCCCCTTGCGACGGCAATAGCCTTCAGCTTCTTTGATCCCATCACTGCGCCGGAGCCGTTGTGAGAAGCTGAGTGTCCTTTATCCACATATACACCAGCAAACTTGACGAGGTGTTCACCTGCGGGCCCGATCGAGAGGACGCTCAGCTGCATCTCTTTTTTCTCTAACTCCTCTTTGATCAGTTCACTCGTTTCGTAGGTGTCTCTGCCCAAGAGGTGGTTGGCGTCTCTCAGCTCGGCCTTGTCGTTCTCAATGCAGAGGTATAGCCACCTCTTGGCCGCGCCCTGAATGATAATTCCATCATATCCTGAGAATTTGAGATATGCTCCAAAACGGCCGTTGGCTTGAGTTGACGTTGCGCCGTTGGTTAGAGCTCCCTTCGTCACGAGAGAGATGGTGCCTGAGCCAGGAACTCTTGTCCCGCCTAACGGTCCTGAAGCGATGCTCAGACGATTGACGGGATCGGACCAGCAACTCTCAGGAGAGACCTCGTCATAGAGGATTTTTGTCCCTAGACCTGATCCACCTATGTACTTCCTGAGAGTCTTCTCACCAAAAACGTGATCCTGCAGTCGTTCAGAAGTCAAGTCCAGCCTCAGGAACTTTCCAGCATAGCCGCAGGTTGTTCGCGCGCGACTCAAAGCTTTCACCGATTTTTGTGTATGTGTGCATCATGTCCTCTTTATAGCACTTGCTCATTCTGTATATGATAACATAACAAAGTCTCTTGAAAACCGAAAAAACCACGTAATAAAGAAGCTCTTCCATGAAACAGTGAATTTTAATCAAGCTAATATTCGCACGGTTTATCTCAGCAAAAGCTTTGTTTCTGAATCCAAGCTCGAACTGCGCGCGCGGCATCACGCGCACGTATCCAAGCCTCATCGCAACTACTTCTCTTTCAGTTTCATAGTTGCTACTGTCCCAAGTTCCTATCGCCCTTCGGGCGCACTAGAACGCATTGCAGACGCAAGTGTTCCCTACAACGCTA
>CP070828.1:805195-809725 GCA_020344715.1 Candidatus Bathyarchaeota archaeon
ACACAAATATGAAAGGTTCCTGTAGTGAAAAGCAACGCATAGTTCTTCATGTTGACATGGATCATTTCTTTTCTGCTGTGGAAGAACGCGAACATCCAGAATTTAAAGGGCATGCATACATCGTGATAGACCAAAACGATTCTGCGTGGTCTTGCTTGCGTGAATTCTGAAACTGCTCTGCCAACTTCGGTGTAGAACTCCTTAAAATCCATTTTTGATCATCACTGTGAGACAACTGAACATCCCAAGGCTGCTTGCTGCCTTTAAACAGTTTTGAAGCATACTATCAACGTCTCGATGAACCGCGTCGACCTGAAAACATTTTTCTTCCCGGGGCAAAAAGCCACTGGGGCATTCAACAAAGAATTTAAGGTAGATCCTCGGGTTAATACAGAGGAATTGGTTTCCTTGGAGTTTGTCATTAAAACCGTAGATCTCACAAAGAAATACGGAGACTTGGTCGCCGTAGACAGGTTAAACCTCGAAGTTGAGGCAGACACAGTTCATGGATTCTTGGGTCCCAACGGCGCTGGAAAAACCACTACCCTCAAGATGCTGGTTGGATTGTTAAGACCTGACGGCGGATCTATAAGTGTCCTTGGTCAGGAACTTGGCTGGGATAAGCCAGATGTCAGGTCGAGGATAGGTTACATGCCTGAGCTTCCCAAGTTGCCTAAACATCTGAAAGGACGTGAGCTTCTCGACATCTATGGAAGAATGTATGGCATGAGCAAAGACGCGCGTGAAAAGCAAGTCCCTAGACTTCTTGACATGGTGGGCTTGAAAAAACGGGAAAATGATCTCATCGGCGAATACAGCAAAGGCATGCAGCAGCGCTTGGGAATAGCGCAGGCACTGTTAAACGAGCCTAGGTTGGTCATCTTGGATGAACCGAGTTTGGGTCTAGACCCTGTCGGAATGGTTGAAATCCGGGAGATAATGAAGGAGATTGCCAAAGAAGGCGTCACCGTCTTTCTTTCGTCACATCTTCTTCACGAGGTTGAGCAGGTTTGTACTCATGTCACAATAATCAACAAGGGAGTTGCGGTAGCCTCCGACACGCTTGAACAAGTATCCACCAAAGTGAGAGGACCCTCGATCTTAGAGGTCGAAGTTGACAAACTCACAGAAACCGTGATTAAGAAAGTGAAAGAACTACCTTTCGTTGCAGATGTTTCCAAAGATGGGAAGAAGCTCTTGGTCGAGGTGAAAACCCGTGATGACGTTAGATCTTCGGTTTCTCAGGTCATTGCAGCAGGTGGGGGCGTCGTCATGTCTATGAACTTGAAAGGAGAAAGCTTGGAAGACGTATTCATGGATCTTCTCGGTAAAAACAAGAAAAAAGTGGAGGCCGCAAAGTGAGTGTAAATCATTCAGGCTGGACGGTGAAGTTTCTTGCAGTGATCAGGTACGAACTGCTCTGGAATCTCCGAAAGAAAAAGTTCCTCGGAATGCTTATCGTCGCGTTTGCTCTCGCCACCTTGTCTTTGGCTCTTAATCACATAGCGTACGCCCTTGGCGGCCCGCCCGTGGAACTGAATCCGGATTTCGTGATTAACTCCAATGCGGGACTAAGCGGGTTTGTGTTTGTCTTGTTTGCAATAGTGACCACAATGAACATTATTTCGGCGGAGTTTGAGAGCGGAACCATTGTCCCGCTACTGGCCAAACCTGTGTCAAGGACAACCATATTTCTGGGCAAACTCTTCGCAGCCTTTCTAACCCTTTTGGCAACATATGCCTTTCTAATGATTTACATGACCGTGGGCGGGTTTGTGGTGTTTGGGCCCCAAAACAATCTGCATCTTGTTCCGCTCTTTCTTGTTGGAGCTCTTTTCAGCACTCTAATATGGATAGCCATCGTCTTGTTCTTCGGCACCCTCTTCAGAAGCTCCTTAATAGCTGCCTTTGGAGCCCTAGGAATCTGGATCGGCACCACAATCATCGGTTCAATAATCGGTATACTCGCAGGTCAAGGATGGATTTTCACGTACATTCCCGGCTCGGGCAATCAAGGGTTTGCAAATGGCAGCCCATCACCACTTGGCCCAATAGGTACGGCCGTTTCGACAGGCACAGACAGTATCGGATCAAACCTCATAAACTACATCCTGCACCCTTCATGGGAGATCACCTACTACAAGATCAACATAGCAGGAACCACGCCTGACCAAGTTCAGTGGGTTCGACTCTACTCAGAGCCATTTTCTAATGTCATCCTAACGTCAATTGCTGTAGCACTAGTCTACTTCATCGTCTTTGTCGCAATCTCCTGGTACGTCTTCAGGCGCGCTCAGATAACTGAATGATGTGGAAGAAAACAGCTCAATCTTCACAACTCTTCGATGACGATTATGAAATGGCTTTGAGCAGATCTGATCGAGCTATTATGCCAACAATGGTTCCTTTCCGTGTAACGAGCACCGCAGGGCTGTCCTCTAGTAATGGGCGGATCACGTCTACGCTCGTATCCTCGGGCACTATCGGCAAGGGTGACTGCATGATGGTTTCAACCTTTTCCTCAGCCAGGTTCGAGTTCAGGTTCCGGACGATATCTTCCTCTGTGATTGTGCCCGCAACTTTCCCTCGTTCCATCACTGGCAATTGAGAAATAGCGTGTCTAATCATGAGTTCGCTTATTTTCTGAATCTTTTGCTTCGGTTTGGCAATGATCACGTTTTCTGTCATTATCTCTTTGCATTTCTTTCCCTGTCCTTCAGTTAACACGCGAAGGATCTTGTTGATCGTTGAAAGCCTAGGATCCACGTTTCCCTTCTCGATCTTGGCGATATGAGCTTGGGAAATGCCGACAAGGTCTGCGAGCTGTCTTTGGGTAAGGCCGGTTTCTACTCGAAGTTTCTTGATTGTGAAGCCGGTGACCATCATTGTCTATAACCACCAGTTATGTTTTATGCATCCGTGAATATCGCAAGATATATATCTGTTGCCTTTTATCCTCTTTCGCCAAGGTGAGATTTTCATGGCTAGGAATATACTGGTTGACTGTTTGAAGCAGACTCCTCTTGAACAGCAAAAGCTTGAGATTGTGGAAAGGAAGGGGCTTGGGCATCCAGACTACATTTGCGACGCCATTATGGATAGGATTTCGGTCAGACTGAGTCAGGAGTATCTGAAGAACGTGGGAGCAATAATGCACCACAATGTTGATAAATCTCTGCTCGCCGCTGGGGAAGCTGAGCCCATGTTCGGCGGCGGTGTCGTCAAAAAACCTATGCTTCTGGTGGTTGGTGACAGAGCAACTTTTGAGATTGACAACGTCACGATTCCTGTGAAAGAAATCGCTGTCCAAACCGCCAAGAAATGGTTCAAAGAGAAACTCCGAGTGGATCCCGAAAAGCACGTGAAGTACCAGGTGGAATTGAAGCCTGGGCATCCTGAACTAGTCGACATTTTCGGTCGAAAAGAAGGTAAACTGCTTGGGGCGAACGACACGTCTGCTGCCGTAGGCTACGCACCTATGAGCCGAACTGAGAAAACTGTCCTAGGGACTGAGGAATACGTCAATTCTCCCGAGTTTAAGAAGAAATTCCCAGCCTCTGGTGAAGATGTGAAGGTTATGGGTCTCCGCAAGAACAATGATTTGCGCTTGACCATCTCGATGGCTTTTGTCGATAAATATGTCAGAAGCGAGGGCGATTATTTCAGAAAGAAAGCAGAGATTTTTGAAGATATCAACAGCTTCGTCAAGGAACACGCAGACTTTGGTGGCATTACGGTGCGTTTGAACACATTGGACGTAAAAGGAAGAGGGATTAAAGGCGTCTATCTAACCGTGTTGGGAACAAGCGCAGAAAGTGGCGACTCTGGCCAAGTCGGAAGGGGCAATCGAGTCAATGGAATCATCCCGTTAAACCGACCCCTATGCTCGGAAGCAGCAGCCGGAAAGAATCCTGTCAGCCATGTCGGCAAAATCTACAACAGCCTATCGCATCACATAGCTGATCGCGTCTGCAAGCGGGTGTCTGAAGTCGAAGAGGTCTATATCTGGTTGCTGAGCCAAATAGGGCAATCCATAGATCAACCGGCCATAGCTGCAGCGCAAGTTGTGATGAAATCAAACAATTCCTTTGCTGGCGTCAAGAGGGAAATCGAGGAAGTGGTCAACTCAGAGCTGGAACACATCGATGAGTTCTGCAACGATTTAGCTCAAGGAAAAATCCAAATCTGCTAGGTTTCAGATCGATCCGCACGGTGGCGATGTTACTTTCGTTTCTGGAAGTGTGCGCGCAAAGCTAGGGGAAAACAGGAAAACCCAAACAAGCTCATAGATTGTTTGACAAGTCATAAATTCAGATTGCACCAAATAGGTTGACCGCTTGAGAAAGGAGAGAAAATTGATGGAAAGGAAAAAAATCTCAGGAATCATACTAGTACTACTATTGACGAGCATGTTAGCAATGGCAAATAGTGTTCGACTCGCCGGAACTCCAACATTCCCTAATGAGACGACTGTGGCTGTGAAACCACCAGTTAGCACCGCAAATCCTCCGCCCGCACCTGGATCCAACC
>CP070828.1:809825-812960 GCA_020344715.1 Candidatus Bathyarchaeota archaeon
AACTAAACTTGGTGAAGTTGACGAGTTCTTTAACGATCTAAGTTTAGCTGCCGGCGACCTGCGGAAAGGTCAACGTCTTAAGGCAAGGCTGAGAGTTGGCGCATCAGCTTTGCGCAACATCAAGCCGAAAATTCTAAGAGAAGTTCTGCCTGCGGTTATGAGTGGAAACTATGAATCGCTACGACCCTTTCACTACAAGACCCTAATGATTGGCCTAATGCATTTTATGGATGCCTACAACTTTGACCTAGAACGAGTGGAAAGATGCACCATACACTATGGCTTTCCAGGGGGCAAAATCGTGCCTTTCTGCACCATGAACACTCTTCATCGTCAGTCATTGGAGAAAAAACATGCGATTCCTCTTCCAAAACAAAAAGGAAGACGACGAAAAAGCGGAACTCGGAATTATCCGAAGGAAAACCTTTAAGCACCCGACAGGATTCTATCTGCTGCCGGTGAAACCACGATGGGTAGCAAAAAAAAGAGATCGCTCAAACAGACCGAAAAATCGCAGACCAGAAAAACCCAAAAGAAAGAACCAAAGCCGAGTGAGACACCATCCAAACGCGAAAAGAAAACTGCGGGAATAAGTCTGCCCAACCCCAGAAGTGAGAAGATTGCCAACGAAGTGAAAAAGATGAAGACTCTCACGCCATTTGCTGTCGCTGCTCGTTTCAACATACGCCAAAGCGTGGCAAAAGATCTCTTGAGGCAACTGGAACAGCAGGGCATCATCCAGTTTGTTTCTCGAAGTAGAAACCTCAAGATATACGCGCCAGTTGACTGAAGAAACTAGCTTCTTGAGGCTGCGCATCTGGCGTTTCCCAAACGAGTCTATACGGAAGAAGAAGTCAGGAGAGCGAAAGAAAGCATAGAAAAAGGTTACAAGCATCGACTCGATGTGAAGGGAACCCCGGCTTTCAAGAAAAAACTGAACGAAGCTCTGCAGCTGATTAGGCTAGTTGGCTACTACGATTTCCTCAGAACCTACATCAGGCAAATAGAAGAAATCAACGGTTTCAGCCAACTCCATGAAGCAGACGCAGCGTTATGGGCAACCCTGCATATGCTAGAAGATCCGGTTGACGCGGCAAGCTATATTGTGCAAAAGGCTCAGCAGATGAAAGACTATGTTGAAGGCAGACCCTACTATGGAGCAGGCGAGATGGCTTCAATAGAAAAACGCGTAGGATTCCTCGAAGAACTCAAAGCAAAAAGCAAAGACCAAAACGTAAAGAAAAAATGCGACGATCTTCTCAAAGAATGGGCCGACAGCGCGCTCATGTTTCCCTAGATCTTTTCACATTGATTCGAGTTCCGCTTCTTACGCGTTCGAACATTTTAAGGTTCTTGGTGATTTCACCAACAATATTCACTGGACTATAAGGTTGTGTTTGCCCGTAAAAAATGCAGAGGGCGCTTCCCATGGGCCAATAGGCAATCTGACCCTTCTTAACTTTGGGCTTGGCTTTCTCATTTCCCATCTTAACTGGAATCTCGAAATAGATCTCTTCTTTCCAAAGTGCCGCTCTTCCTTCCATCGGAAGCTGCGCAGTTATGGCTTCAACTGTTCTTGGGGCCAAGTGTCGAATGAGTTGCCCCTCAGCTTCTCCTATGTTGTTGACGACGAATTTTATGGGCAAACGAGAAACTGTTTCTTCAGACATGTTATTTCACGTTCAACGAAACCCGACAATCATCTCAGATAGTAACTCGAGATTTCTTTTAAAGCTAACCGGTCAATGTTCTTGAAAGAACTTGACCAGAAGATGTTTTGACCGAAACGTGCTATAGCGTTTCTAGAGAAGCGCATACACAAGTCGCCGAGTATGATACCAACGCTTGACAGATACTGCTGCTCATAGCCCCGAATACTGAAGTTTCATAAGCTTTTTAAGCACTCCAACTCGATATTGCTGTTAAATTGCCAGCATGGTGTAAAACGTGACCGAAAAGGTTACGGAATTAATCCTCCAGTTCTCTACTCCATCCGTAGACCGCGAACAGCTCTTCACAAAAGGAATGGAGAGAGCAGCGGTTTTCTGTTTGGCCGAGATTGAAAGACGAAAGGGCAGCGGTTTTGTTTTGAAACGAACCCCAAGAGAATTCGCGTTTATCGCAGAAGTTTGCTACCCTCTTTGGCTTGCCCCATTTGGAACCATGAGCCTTGTTTTTGACGGTCTAAACGTTGCTTCTTTCAGACTGCTCTATCAAGAAATCCCAAACGTAGAAGCTTTTAATAGTAGTGTGAACCGAAATTCCGCCACGCGCGAAGCCTACTCCGCGTTTCTTTCGCACAACCTCAACTACTTTCAAGCAACTGAAAGGCAAGAAGAAAAGATAATAGACGGTCTCCTCACAGATCCAGACTTTTTCCAAGACTTCAAACCGTACCTCTCTGAAGCCAAGCGAATAGAATCCCCACTTCCTGATACAGTATTACTTGCACCTACACTGGACAAAAGCGCAGTTCTCGCAAAGAACCTAGAACTTGAGATCTCAAGAACTGAATTTACAGAGGAAACCAAAACGCTTTCCAAAGGCATGAAACTCCTAAGCGCAACAACTAAAAGATACATCGAAGCAATTCGCAACGAAACCAGAGAAGTCAAAGCAGAGTTTAACAAGAGACTTGAAAAACGGAAACCTGCTGTTAAGGAGAGAGTGGAAAAAATCCACGAACAACACAGTAGGCAAGTAACAAGGATTTCAAAAAGATTCGACAAAGAGATATACCGCCTACAGCAAGAGAAGATCCGACTGGAAAAGACCAAAGCACTACAACTCAGCAAAATCGAACGCTGCGAGACTGAAAAAGAAACATGCGCAATGAAGAAAGACAGCGCCGGAGAGCGAAGATGGAAAGAAAGACTTGAACAACACAAGAAAAAACTTCCAAGAATTGAAAAGGAACTCAAGGACGCAGAAGAAAGGATAAGAGCTCCCGACAATACAAAGAAACTCGAAATCTCGAGACTGAAGGCTGAATGCGAAAGCCGTGTCGACGAAGCCATGTGGGCATTAAGAGAAATTGAAGCTTCGCGAGACGCTAAGATCCATATCCACAAACAAGAAGCGGAAAAACTCGAAGAACAAACAGCCAGCATCATTAGTCAAATGGACAAACTAGCA
>CP070828.1:813060-820417 GCA_020344715.1 Candidatus Bathyarchaeota archaeon
AAGATGTGGGGATCGCCAACATCATAAGAGTCCTCAGGCATTTGACCGTAGAAGGAGCAACCATGCCTGCCGTCTATAAGGAGTTAGCTTCTAACATTCTGAAAACAGGGTATGCATACAGAATCTCAGAGTTACGACTAAAAAAGAGAGAAGAAAAAGGATTGCCTTCATTGTCAAGAGCTAACCTAGAAAACCTCGAGAAGCTGTTCGACATTACAGGTCTTTCAGGGATTCTTGAAAAGGTGTGAATCTAGCATGGAAGAGTCGAAGTACCTGCTTTTCTTGGGATGTGTTATTCCTTACAGAATCGCCAGCTACGAGATTTCAGCGAGAAAAGTTCTTGATAAACTTGGGGTAAAATCAGTTGAGATGCCAGAGTTCAACTGCTGTGGATTCCCATTAGATCCCATAAATCATGACATGATGCTTACCTTGGCTGCGAGAAATCTCTGTTTGGCGGAGCGACAAGACTTAAACATTATGACGCTATGCAACGGCTGTTTCGGTATTTTGAACCATGTAAACAGAGAACTCAAAGAATCTAAGAACCTCAGAACGAAAGTTAACACATACTTGAAGGAAATTGACCTGGAATTCAAGGGAACAATAGCGATCAAGCATCTCATCCACGTGCTTGCACAGGATATTGGACTTGCAAAAATCAAGGAGACCGTTGAAAAACCACTGAACCCGCTCCGCGTGGCACAGCACATCGGATGCCACGTAGTTCGACCAGCTAAGTACATAGGCTTCGATGATCCAGAGAGCCCGCTGATCCTCAAAAGCTTGATTGAAGCAACTGGTGCAAGTTGCTTGAACTATCAGGATGAAATGGAATGTTGCGGCGCTCCAATTATAGGCATAGACGACAAGATCTCGCTCCAGTTGGCGAATGAAAAACTGGATCATGTTATGGCAGTCGGTGCTGAGGCTTTGATCACTGTCTGTCCTTTCTGTCACATGATGTATGACTTAAACCAGCCTAGAATAGAGCGAGCTTTCGATAGGAAATTTGGTATCCCCGTTCTTCACTATCCTCAACTGTTAGGCTTGGCGATGGGCATCAGTCCAGATGAACTAGGTTTTGAACAACTCAGAGTGAACGCAGCTACTATTCTAGCCAACAACGTTTGAATCTGCGCTTCCAATCAAGCCTCGTAGGGACCATTTGCACTGAGTAGGGTATATATGGCAGCCTTTAATGCAGGCTTGTTCGGTTGCCAGATAAGACAATTCACATCAAACGATACTCGCTTCACTGATCTAAAGGGGATGCTGATCTTCCGAAAGCGCAAGTGACCGGGGTATAAACTTACAGTCTAGGTGTGACCTTTACGTTTGTAAACGTTTATATCTGAGGGAAACTCTGCTTATGATAAAAGAGCCCTCTGGAAACAGAAATGCAGACGAGCAACAAGGTTCTACCCAGCCAAAGAGTAAAGGCTTCTCGAGGAAAAATCCACATTATTAAAGAGCGGTGCAAGCAATGCAATCTATGTATAAGTTTCTGTCCCAAACAAGTCCTCCGACGTTCTGATGACATCAACGAAAAAGGCTACCATATCCCAGAAGCTATTGAAGAGCCCGAAAAAGACAAAATCTGTATGGCATGCGGTTTCTGCGAGGTAGTCTGCCCAGACTTTGCCATCTGGATTGAAGAGAGGATTGACAAATGAGGGAAGCTGTTCAGACCGGTAGACACTTCTGGTACGGAAACATCGCCATAGCAGAGGGCGCGATAGCCGCCGGCTGCCGATTTTTCGCCGGCTACCCAATTACGCCAGCCAGCGAAATAGCTGAGCATGTGTCAAGGAGGTTTCCAGAGATAGGTGGAATGTTTGTCCAATTCGAGGATGAGCTTGCATCTATAGCCGCGATTCTAGGCGCCTCTTGGGCAGGAGCAAAATCGATGACAGCAACATCTGGACCAGGTTTCAGTCTAATGCAGGAGAATATAGGATTAGGCATCATGATGGAAGTTCCTACCGTCATTGTGAATGTACAACGTGGAGGGCCGAGCACTGGTCTCCCAACGCTAACCGCTCAAGGAGATGTTATGCAAACCAAGTGGGGGAGCCATGGACCATACGAGATAATCGCACTTTCACCCGATTCACCCCAAGAAGCCTTCAACGTTACAATACGTTGCTTTAATCTTGCAGAAAAATACCGAGTTCCCGTCGTTCTTTTAACTAGCGAAACCGTCGGCCACAGTGCTGGCAAAGTAGTCGTTCCTCCAGAGGACGCAATAGAAATCGTGGAACGGAAGAAACCCAAGGTTCCAGTGGGAGAATACGCGCCTTACAAACCTGACGAAGACCTGATTCCGCCCATGGCTTGCGCGGGAGAAGGATACGCTTTCACGACAACTGGTCTCACCCACAATGAAAAAGGCTACCCTGACACAACCGCAGAGACACAGGAGAAGTTGATCAGACGTCTCAACGACAAGATTCGAAGCCATTTGGGAGATATTGTGGATGTGACAGAAGAAAACATGGAAGACGCTGACATTGCAGTTGTCTCATACGGACAAGTTTCCCGCCCTGCAAAAAAAGCAGTTGAAATGGCAAGAGAAAATGGAATCAAAGCAGGAAGCATCAAACTCACCACCATCTGGCCCTTCGCAGAGCATATTATACACAAATGGGCCAAGCAAGTGGAGTACTTCATTGTTCCAGAGTTAAACTACGGTCAAATTTACCTGGAGGTGAAAAGGGAGGCAGCTGGAGAAGCTAAAACCCTTTTGATTCCGCGAATGGGAGGCGAGTTGATCACGCCCACGGAAATTTACAATGAAATAGAGAGGATGAGCAAAAGATGAACACGCAGACAACTGCAGAGTCGGAACAACATCCGATTGAAAAATGGCTCAGATCTGAACGAATGCCACACATGTGGTGTGCAGGATGCGGTGTAGGTCCAACCTTATATGCCTGGATAAGAGCGCCTGATAGAGTTGGAATACCAAGGGAAAAAGTTGTTTACGTCTCTGGGATCGGGTGCTGCGGAAGAGGTTCCGGCTACCTCAACGTAGACGGTTTTCACACGACCCATGGAAGGGCTATTCCATTTGCAATTGGACTCAAGCTAGCTAGGCCTGAGCTGTGTGTGAGCGTAATCTCTGGAGATGGAGACCTTTTCTCCATTGGAGGGAATCACTTCATTCATGCGTGTAGACGAAACGTTGATTTACTTGTAATCTGCACCAACAACTTCATCTACGGAATGACAGGCGGTCAACTTGCCCCTACCACACTTCTTGGAGACCGCGCCACAACCGCTCCGTATGGAAACGTCGAACCCTCCTTCAGCACTCCGCATTTGGCCGACGCGGCAGGTGCTGTTTACGTTGCCAGATGGACAAGCATTCACCTTCGCCGCTTGGAAAAATCCATCGCTGAAGCCTTGCAGATGAAGGGATTCAGGTACATTGAGGTTTTGTCACCGTGCCCAGTAAATTATGGAAGGCGAAACAAGCTTCCTGAACCAGATGACATAGCGGAATGGTTTAGGCAGTCTTCTGTAATCAGGAACGGAGCCAACACTAGCGAGATCTCAATCGAGAAAGGAAAGCCGCTGATTCTTGGGGATTTTGTTAAACGTACTGGCAAGCCGACATTTTACGAAGTTATGAAAGAGTTGGAAGGGAGAGTTAAGCCCCGGTGATGATGAGAAGATGAGAAGAGAAATCATGTTCGCAGGATTTGGGGGACAAGGCGTTGTAACAGCCGGCTACATTACTGGTCAAGCCGCTGCAGTCTATGATGACAGAGAGTGTTCGTTCACCCGTGTTTACGGTCCCGAAGCTCGAGGTTCCGCCTGCTACAGCGGTGTTGTGGTGGATGAAGAAGAGATAGATTATCCCTACCTGCTCAATCCTGAGATTATGGTTATTATGAGCCAAGAGGCGTACGAAAAGTTTCTGAGCAAACTAGCAGATGGAGGCTTACTAATCATTGACAGCTCCATCGTAAGACTGGATGAGCGAGCGGAGAAATACAAGCGCTACAACGTGCCAGCCACTCAAATAGCCGAGAAGATGGGTGCCCGAGTTGTCGCAAATGTGGTTATGCTTGGATTCGTTGGAAGAATCTGGAGAGGAGTGAGCGTTGACGGACTCCGAGAATCTGTCAAAGCTACCGTGCCAACGAGGCACTTGGACTTGAATCTTCGAGCATTTGAGAGAGGGATTGAACTGGCAGAAAAAGCCATCGAAAGCGCTCCTGCGTAGTAGGAAAGGAGAGAGACTTATGGAGCCATCGTTAGTAAGTGACAAAGAAAAAATAGGTGTTTTTGCTTGTCACTGTGGTCGAAATATAGCCGCAACAATTGACACCGAGAGAGTAGTAGAAGAGGTTTTGAAGCATCCAGCAGTTGTTCATGCTGAACACTATGAATACATGTGTAGCGACCCAGGCCAGGAACTCATAGAGACCGCAATTAGGGAAAAACGTTTAACTGGGGTCATTGTAGCGGCTTGTTCTCCCTCACTTCATGAAGTAACGTTCAGAGAGACCGTGAAACGTGCAGACCTCAACATCTATAAATGCGAGATAGCGAACATCCGAGAACAAGACAGCTGGGTTCACGAGAACAAAGAAAAAGCTACGGAAAAAGCAGTAAAACTGACGAAAAGCGCAATTGAAAAGATTATTCGAAACGAAGCATTGAGCCCCATAAAAGTCGGCCTTCACAAGAAGGCTTTGGTGATAGGTGGCGGAGTTGCAGGAATCAGAGCTGCATTGGACATTGCTGACGCCGGGTTTCCAGTTGTGCTTATCGAAAAAACCGCCACAGTCGGAGGTCATATGGCGCAACTAGCAGAAACGTTTCCCACCCTTGACTGCGCCAGCTGTATATTAACTCCTCTTATGAGCGCTGTTGCGCACCATCCAAACATAGAACTGCATACGTTATCAGAGATCGAAAATGTTGAGGGCTATGTGGGCAACTTTCACGTACGCATCAAGAAACATCCTAGATATGTGGAGCCAGATAAATGCAATCTCTGCAACGAATGCGAGAATGTCTGCCCAGTTGCCGTGCCTTCAGAGTTTGATGAAGGGCTAAGCCTAAGAAAAGCTGTCTTCATTCCGTTTCCTCAAGCTGTGCCATCCTCATACTTGATAGACGCAAACGCTTGCTTAGGGATGTCTCCGCTCATTTGCGGCAAATGTGCAGAGCCGGAAGTTTGTGGTCCTCAAGCAGTCAATTTTGATGATCAAGAGAAAATTATTGAGGACGACTTTGGGGCAATAGTTGTCGCAACTGGGTACGAGCTATATAATCCAACGAATCTCGGCGAATACGGAGCAGACGTGTACCCTGATGTCATAACTTCTCTCCAGTTTGAACGACTGCTTTCTCCCAGTGGACCAACTGGTGGCATCCCTAGAAGACCTAGCGACGAAAAAATCCCGAAAAGGATAGCTTTCATTCATTGCGCCGGATCCAGAGATGAAAGACATCAGCCTTACTGCAGCCACATCTGTTGCACTTACTCCGCGAAACATGCGCTTCTGTTCAAGGAGTTAGTACCGGATGCTGAGATTCACTCTTTTTACATAGATATTAGAGCAGTTGGAAAGAACTATGAAGACTTCATAAGAAGGGTGCAGGAAGAAACGGGCATTCATTACACTCGTGGAAAGGTTTCAAGAATCTATGAGCAAGATGGAAAGGTGAAGGTTCTTGGTGTTGACACTCTATTGGATGAGAGGATAGAACTGGAAGTAGATATGGTGGTTCTTGCTCTACCGATGGTGCCTTTCCAGGGTGTTAAAGATCTAGCTGGTAAGATGCGAATCCAAATTGATGGAAACAACTTCCTTCAAGAACTGCATCCAAAGTTGCATCCAGTAGAATCCGCAACTTCAGGTATTTTCTTAGCTGGTGCCGCCCAATCTCCAAAAGACATCCAGGATACTGTATCCCAAGCTGGCGCCTGCGCTAGCAAGGCATTAGGCATATTAACGCAGGAGAAAATTAGTCACATTCCAACGGTTGCTAATGTGGATGAAGAGAATTGCAGCAGCTGCAGATTTTGTATCTCGGTCTGTCCGTACAGAGCGATAAAGACCATCGATGATAAAGCCCACGTGGAAGAGGTGCTTTGCGAAGGGTGTGGTATTTGTGTTTCCGCATGTCCGTCTGGGGTCATAGATCTCAGAAATCACACCGATAAACAAGTCGGCTTTATGATAAAAGCATTGGCCGGAGAGATTTAGAATGGAAAGAAATTTCGAGCCGAGGATTCTAGCATTTCTCTGTAGATGGTGTGGTTATCAAGGTGCAGACATGGCGGGTACTTCCCGCTTGAAATATCCCTCTTCAATTGTTTCGATTCGAGTTCCGTGCAGTGGGCGAATCAAAATGGAGCACGTCTTGGACGCCTTGACGAGGTTTGAGGGTGTGCTGATTGCAGGTTGTCACGTTCCGAACGATTGTCACTATGTTCATGGAAACTTCAAGTGCCTAAACCGTGTGACCCTTCTCAAGGAGATTCTGGCACAAATGGGCGTAAATCCTGTACGGCTCAGGTTAGAGTGGATTTCGGCGACGGAAGGGAGAAAATTCGCCAGGGTGGTTGGTGAGTTCACTCAAGAACTCAGAAAACTTGGGACACTAAATTCGGCCTGTACACATGAAAATAATTCAATCAGTCTTCTTCAGGTGAAACAAAGTGAGTGAACTTGCAGAAAGAGTAACGGAGATCTGTGGTCAGAATGTCTACAGCTGCTATCAGTGTGGAAATTGCAGTGCAGGATGCATGTTCACTGATGAGATGGATACGCTTCCGCATCAGGCAATAGCACGTGTTCAAAAGGGAGATGCAAGCGTACTTGAAATGGATGTATCATGGATATGTGCATCTTGCTTTGTTTGTTCGGTTAGATGCCCCCGAGGCTTAGACGTAGCGGCGATCATGGAAGCTCTTCGGGAGATCAAGATTCGACAGAAAGGATTCACGAAACTGGATCTGAGAAAGACTGACTTAGAGAAGCTACCGCAGATAGCCATAACCGCGGCTGCGCAGAAATTCACGTGGTGATCACAATGAAGGTTCTCTATTATCCCGGTTGCTCTTTAAGAAATACCTATCCCGAATTTGAAAAGAGCACCTATGAGACATGTGAAAAGTTGGGAATAGATCTCGTGGAGGTCCCAGAGTGGAGTTGCTGCGGGGTAGTGCCAAGCTTGGCCACTGACAATGTAATGCGTCATCTTGGCGCCATCCGTTCATTCATTAACGCACAGGAGAAGGGAAAGGAAATAGGCACTAACGTAATAGTCACCTTGTGTTCTATGTGCTATAACGTTTTAAAACGAGTTAATCTGATTTTGAAGGCAGACC
>CP070828.1:820517-826768 GCA_020344715.1 Candidatus Bathyarchaeota archaeon
AGTAGGTTCTGTTGTTTCGTAGACAAGGCAGTACCGTTCTTATCTTCAGAATTCACATGATTTTGGGCGTTTCTACATTTATAAGCAACATGCGCTTTTTATTGTAAAATTGTAGGAATATGAAAAGTCGAGTAGACTTCCGCACCTCATTTTGAAGGTTGCTTCCCCAATGAAGAAAGTGAACGCGATATTTGATGCGGCCAGAAGCGAAGGCAGAAAGTATTTGCTGGAGCCAGAAGCCAAGGCAATCTGCGTGCAGTACGGAATTCCCGTTACCAAATTCGAAGTCGCCACAAACGAGTCGGAAGCCGTTAAATTTGCCAAGAAGATTGGCTTTCCAATTGTTCTCAAAGTGGTTTCTCCAGATATTATTCACAAGTTTGACGTGGGAGCAGTGATTCTCGACGTCAAGACCGAAGCAGAAGTCGGATCAGCCTATGATGCGATCCAAGAAAACGTGAATAAGTACAAGCCAAACGCGAGGATTGTAGGTCTGCTCGTGCAAGAAATGGCTCATCAATCGACTGAGGTTATTGTGGGAGCAACGAAAGACCCCCAGTTTGGACCAGCCTTGATGTTTGGGCTTGGAGGAATATTCGTTGAAGTGTTGAAAGATGTTACTTTCAGAATCGCGCCTATTTCCGAGTCTGATGCTAGAGAAATGGTTACCGAGGTGAAAGCCAGCCCCATTCTCAAAGGCTACAGGGGACAGCCGCCCGCGGACATAAAGGCAGTTGTGGAAATCCTGATGAACACGTCGAGACTAGTGATGGAGCACCAAGAAATCAAAGAACTCGACCTCAACCCAATAATGGTCTACGAGAAGGGAGCCAAAACGGTTGACGCGAGGATCATACTGGAATAACCACCGTGACGCGAGACGAAAACCTCAGAAACCCTTCCAAAGACGCGCAAAGATCCAAACGCCAATTCGATGGTTTAGAAGAAACAGGTATCCTTCTCCGCTTCTCAACAAGGTAATAAGAAACCCTAATCCAACAATGCGCAGAGTAGCTCAACCTAGGAAGTAGAGGAGCAAACGTTGCCCGAATCTATTGAACAGAAAATTGAAGGATTAGACCTTGAACTCGCGTCCGTAAAAACTCAACGTGACAAATTAAACATCGAAGCAAAAAGCCTGGCCAAGGAAAGAAACTCAATTCATGAGCAAACCAGAGAACTGAGAACGAAAGCCACCGGTCTCAAGGAAAGACGAGATGCACTAAATCAGCAAGTCAGAGAACTCAAAGACTTGCGAGAACAAGCAAAGACCTTGCGCAAAGACAAACATAATCAAATCCTGAAGCTGAGAGAAAAGATGAGAGCTCTCAACCAAAAGACCTCAGTTCGAAACCTGCGTGCCATCAAAAACGAAATCGAAAGTCTCGAATGGGAAATCCAAACCACGTCACTTGCAGTGAAGGAAGAAGAGAAGCTGATAAGCAAAGTAAGCAAGCTCGAAACTCAGCAGAAACGCCTCGAGCAATTACAGAATTCGAAGAATATGATGATTGAGCTGCAAGCCGAGGAAGCAGCACTTGCAACCAAAGCCAAATCCTACCATCAGAAACTAGCGAAACTTGCAGATGAAAGTCAGAAACTTCATGAACAAAGACTTGAGATTCTAAACAACATTCGACGTTCCAAAGCTAAAGCCGACCGTGCCCATCAGGAATACGTGAAAACCCGCAAAAAAGCTGACGCAATTCACCAAAGATGCCTCGAGCTGGTGAAGGAGATTGACAGTCTAAGGCAGAAACAGCGGAATATCGAAAAGGCGAAACAAGCAAAGCGTCAGAAACAGCTCCTTAGAGAAGCGCACAAAAAGGTCTCAGAAAAAAGGAAACGTGGAGAAAAGCTAACCTGGGAAGAATTTAAACTTCTGACAGAACAGGAAACAAAAAGAAAAAAGGACTCCGAAGAACAGAAGTTTAAAGAAGAGTGATTCATAAAATTAAAGTTGACCTGAACATTAACAACAAAAGGAGACAACTATGGAAGTTACAGCGAGGACTGAGCGCACCCTAGTTCTCTGCGTCGATAGGGATGATGATCTCGGAGTCAAGGCCGGAATAGAAACGCCAGTTGTCGGCCGAGAGAAAAACTTGAACGCCGCCGTAAGCCTCGCACTACACGACCCAGAAGAACCTGACGCCAATGCCATCTTTGAAGCTGTGAGAATTTTCGACCGACTAACCGAAGCAGTCGAAAAGGAAGGAGGAAACTGCCAAATCGCAACTTTAGCTGGCTCTGAACTTGGAGGAGTGGGAGCTGACAGAAAGCTTGTGTCCGAATTCAATGACGTGCTTCGAACTTTTCAAGCGACTGACATCGTTCTGGTCGTCGATGGTTATACTGATGAGGCTATTCTACCGCTCATTCAGTCACGAGTTCCAGTAACCTCAGTCCGGAGAATCACCGTTAGGCACAGCCAGTCTATTGAGGAGACCGCATGGCTTTTTTCTAGGTATTTAAAACTGGTCATTGAAAACCCACGATATGCAAGAATAATACTAGGTCTACCTGGAATACTTCTAATAATCATCGGGGTCCTGACTGTTGCTGATATGTTGGAGAGTACGTGGATAGCCTTCCTTCTCGTTTTAGGTTTTGTCCTCATCTCAAAGGGTTTTGGACTCGACAAAGCAGCCCGAACCTTCTATCTCTGGATTAGAGAGTATACGCCGCCTCCATTTCCAACTCAAATAGCTGGGTTCTCAGCAGTGGCGGGGGTCCTCTTAGTCGGAATTGGCTTTTATCAAGGCTTGAGCCAGACATCATTAGAAGTGGCGCGTCTACCAAGCCCTCCGTTGATCTTGGGGGAGTGGGTGAGCGTGTTCCCAAAACTTGTAGGCTGGTTTCTCGTCTATTCAATAACGCTTGTAGTAACGGGCATCTGTATTCTGCTTTCAGGCAGAGCTATTCGCTGGTTCTTTGAATATGACAATCGGTTGTGGCGCACAATAGTTGTGGTAGTCGTGGTTGCTTGGTCGTCGCCGGTCTTCTATGAAGCCGGTCAGATTCTAATCAATCCAGAACGTAACTATGGCATGCTAGTCTTCACAATTGTAATCAGCATAGTATGGGCTGTTTTGGCAGTTTTGGTGACCTCTCTGCTTCACCGGAAATACGCTGACCTCTTTGCGGAGGAAAAGGAGACGGAGGAGAAGGAAGAAGAAGTTGAGGAAGGTTGAAGTAGCAGTAATAGGTGGAAGCGGATTAGAAAATCTGCTGAAGGGCGAAGAACAGATTCGAGTTGGAACTCCCTATGGTCTCGCGCCCTTAATATCAGTTGGTAATATTAATGGAAAATCTGTTGCGTTTTTGCCCCGTCATGGCTTGCATCATTCCGTTCCTCCACACAAGGTGAATTATCATGCAAACGTCTACGCTTTTCACAAGCTCGGGGCTGAGCGAGTCATCGCCACGAACGCTGTTGGCGCCATAAATCGGCGGTTCAAGGTAGGAGATTTTGCTGTACCTCACGATTTTATCGACTTCACTAGACTTCGACAACCTACCTACTACAATGATGAAGTTATCCATATTGACGTTTCTCAGCCATACTGTCCAGAAATGCGTTCAGTGCTAATCGAAAAAGCAGAAAAGTTTGGAGTAAAGATTTCCGCCAAGGCAGTTCTAGTCTGTACTGAAGGTCCTCGATACGAAACTCCTGCAGAGATCGAAATGTTCAGACGACTTGGCTGCGATATGGTTGGAATGACGGGGATACCCGAGGCTGTGCTGGCGCGAGAGCTTGAAATGTGCTATGCGACCCTATGTTTTGTCACAAATATGGCTGCTGGAATCCAGAAAAGACTTACCGCTGAAGAGGTGGCAACCACAGCGCGAGACAAAACGCCTCCTATCCAGCAAATCTTAAGAGAAACCATCAAGCATTTACCAGCGAAACGTCGCTGTCCTTGTGCTCATGCACTTAGGGACGCAAAACTGCGGGATTAAAGATGTTAAAGACTCTGCTATCGGTCACCGGCGTTTACAAGGTGTATGAAAAGTGGCTTCGGTACCAAGTGAAAGCCGGAAAGGTGGTGCCTGAACACATCGCCATCATACTTGACGGAAATCGCCGTTGGGCTTCTGCGAAGGCATTGAACCCATGGATTGGCCACCAGTTCGGAGCTGAACGGATTAGGAATCTGCTTGACTGGTGTTTGGACCTAAAGGTAAAATCAATCACGCTTTACGCGTTTTCCACAGAAAACTTTCAGCGTCCGGAGCCTGAGATCAAGGAGATTATGAAGATAACCGAGGAAAAATTGCGGGAGCTTCTAGCTGATGAACGCATTCACAAAAACAGAGTTAGATTCAAAGTCATTGGTAGACGCAATCTTTTGCCTTCAAGTCTTCAGCGTCTGATTGACGACGTTGAAGACGCCACAAAAGATTATGATGAGAGTTTTCTTAACGTGGCGCTAGCCTACGGCGGAAGAGCTGAAATAGTTGATGCCGCCAAGAAGATTGCGCGAAAAGTGGAGAACGGTGAATTGAGCCCTGACGTAATCACCGAACGAGTCTTTGAAAATCATTTATACACCGCTCATTTGCCCAAACAAGACCCTGATCTCATTATAAGGACATCCGGCGAGGAACGCCTGAGCGGCTTTCTCTTATGGCAAAGCGCTTACAGTGAACTCTGTTTTTTAGACGTTTATTGGCCAGGGTTTCGACGCATCGACCTGCTCAGAGCCGTGCGAACCTACCAGACACGGAAAAGAAGGTTCGGCACCTAATGTTGGCTAAATCCTTCTCTTGGCGCTAACAATTGAGATTATGTCTCTGTCTTTGAGCACATAGTTTTCGCCAATTCTCTTCTTCTCACGAGCTTCAACTGCATAGATGAAACTCTCTCCCAGTTCAGTGTGAATTAGATAGGCGAACTGGCGGGCAGTAGTGCCGTAGGGGATGATGTATGCGTCTGGAAGCACTCGACCTTGATGGTCAGATAGATGTTCAACATCTTCAACTGGGTAGACCACTATCATGTTTAGCAGCCGAAAGAAAGCCATGTTTATGGCTTCTTGCACCCCGGAAGACCCGAACTTCAGCAAGACTTTCTCTTTGACAACTTGCAGCGCTTTGGTTTGGCTTTCAGTCAGTTTGCTAGGCTCTAGTACGTTGAAGTTACAATCTCCAGGTCTGTAATCAATTAGCTTCTTTTCAGCGGCTCTCCTTAACGCCAACTCCGCTTCAGCGCAACAGGGAATAACAATGTGATCAAGGTTCTTCAGTCGCTCGAGGTTCTCCTCTGCTGGTTCAATGTCAATCTTGTTTGCAGCAAGGAGCATGGGCTTTGCAATGCTTCTAAGCATGTCGAGAAATCTGATGAAATCATCTTCACTCCAAGAGGCTGGCTTCTCGGTACTCAGTTCTGTCTTTCTCGCAGCCTCAATGATTTGACTCCTTTTGAAGGCTAGTCCACTTAGCCGTTCCTCAAGCAGAGAGGGTAAGTCTTCTTTGCCAGACTCAACTGTTCGAACCAGTTTTGACCAATCCCGTTTCAGTATTTGCGCAAGCCACATGGTTATCTCAGTTTCTAAGAAGTCAACGTCTTCAAGCGGATCGTGAGTACCGGGCTTGCAGAGCTTTCCTTCCGAATCTGTTGCCCCTGAAGCGTCTATGATGTGAATGAGAGCATCTGCTCTGCGTATTTCATCTAGAAATTGATTCCCTAAGCCTCTGCCCTGCCAAGCGCCTGGTACAAGTCCGGCGCAGTCAATAAGCTCAACGGGAATTAATCGTATACCGTCTAAACATATGGAATTCACAGGGTTATCCTGCAAGCTGAACTCCTTGCAAGCGCAAGGAGACCTAACGTATGCAATTCCGCGATTGGGCTTGATCGTCGTAAATGGGTAGCTGCCGATTTCTACAGGGGCTAGGGTTGTAGCAGAGAAAAACGTGGACTTGCCCGTGTTCGGTTTTCCGACAATGCCAACAATCAAGATTCTCCGCTCCTAATAGAAATGTTGATGCATTAATTAAATGAAATTGTTGCGGTGGACAGCAGAAACCAGGCTCCGAAATCAGTCGTGTATACGCAACTAGCATATACAAATGAGAGCAGAAACAAGCTATCTAGATTTTCCAGTGGCGGTCTTGGAGGAATTTCGTAGGAAATCCATGAATACTGAGCGAAAAGGATCATTTGTTGTCCCGCTAACATCTCCAATAACGATTTATATCAGCAAATCAAATCTCCCTAAGACATTTTCGAGGAGAATCCTGTTGAT
>CP070828.1:826868-832923 GCA_020344715.1 Candidatus Bathyarchaeota archaeon
CACCAAGGCTACTATTGCAGTTCCTAGCAACCAGCAATAATACGCAAACAGATGGAATCTCTCCTTGATTAAAAGCCTCTGCAAGAGCCTTAGAGCCACGTAGCCAATAACCACCGAAATCGCCATGCCTAGAATCATAGTTAAGCTGTCAGTTTCTACACGAAACAAATCTTTCGACTCGAATATCACGGCTCCTATCACTGCTGGAATTGAAAGCAGAAAGGAGAACTTGAAAGCCGTCTCCCTCTTTAGTCTACAAAGCAACCCAATGGCTATGGTGATGCCGCTTCTCGAGACCCCTGGCACTATGGCTATTCCTTGCGCGATGCCTATCAGAAAGGCATCTGAGTATTTCATTTCCTTGCTGTTCTTTCCATACCTAGAAACGTAAAGAAAACACCCTGTAATCACTAACGCTATGCCAACCGCCAGCAAATTGCTGAAGAGAGACTTGACAGTGTCTCGAAAAACAAGACCGATTAGAGCAGTCGGCACGTTGCCAACCACAATGAATACGGCGAGTTTCCCATCTTCCGCTTCAAAATCCAGTCGAGCCACAGCCTTAATTATTTTGACGACATCTGTCCAGAAAGCCATCAGAATCACAAGCAAGGTTCCCACATGCAACATCACATCGAAAATCACCGGGAGCTCAAGACCAAAATATTCCTGCGCAACAACTAGGTGACCTGAACTGGAAACTGGCAACCACTCGGTGATGCCTTGAATTACTGCAAGAATGATGATTTGAATTGGATCCATTACCTACCTGCCTTTTCTAGAGCTGACTGCTCGTTTCACTCTCTGGTTCCGCACATGTGAATCTTCGTATAGCCAGTCATCATTTACGTTTTGCGATGGAAACAGCGGCCACAAGCAGGAAGGCAATTCCAGTCAGCAACCTGTTGTAAGGCGTGTCAATTGTAATGAACCACACAACTAGGGCAACAATAGCAGCTGGCAGAAAGAACAGCAGAACTTTTGCAATGAACACTATTACCAGGAAGCCAACAATCAAGAGAATCAACAAAATCGCCCACTCGAGAAGCAAAGGAATGAACGACAACCCAACTCCCCCAATTAGCGCATAGTTTAGCGCTGAACGATTAAAAAGCTTTCAGTTGACAACTGTCGGTTCTTTATCGCTTCAATCACAGGTGGAGAGCCCCGGGCGGGATTTGAACCCGCGACCCGCAACTTACGAGGCTGCTGCTCTACCCCTAAGCCACCGGGGCATTGTCTATTGTCTGCCTTTGCGCTGGATTTAGGGATTTCTAATTTGTGATATTTTGTATATCAGTTTGTGTATCTTTGTGTGTCAAGCTCTTGTACTGTTGTGGTAGCTTCTCATATTTCCCCAGATAGCACCATTGATCTTGTTTCCTATGTGGTGTTCGACATACTAGAACCCATCGGTGATGCCTTTAGACTTGTTTGTTTCTTGGTCAAGCTTCCTTTTTCGTTACACTTGATGCAAGTGACGTTGACCAACGTTCTTTTCTCCTTACATTGTTAGGGAATGGAAAAATCCTGCATTAATAGAATGCGGACGCGAACTTTTCGCCTTAAATTATTAATGCAACTTGAAATAACATATACTTTAGGTTAATTGTTATGAATAATTGGTCCAAGGTTGCCTTGGGAACAGTTATTCTTGTTATAAGTTCTCTTTTCCTACTTTCCTTTGTAATTCTGGCACTTATTTCTCCCTCTCATTTTCAGACACAACGTGACCAAATATTTGTCATTTTGACGATTCTGGTAGCAGTGTCGGGAATTTCTCTCATCTTGTCAGGTAAGGCTTCAAAAAAGGAAAAATAAACAGCACCTATTCCTTGAATACGAATATCAAGCAAGATGAAGAACTATTAAAAAGCATAAAATGAGAGAAAGTAAAGACTTCCTTGTCATTTGTTTCCAATTGTCTAATGCTTCCTTTTTGTAGATTCCCCTTTCGTAGTGAGTTGGGCAAGGGAATTCGTTGCACTGAAAGCAGCATCTGACACCCTTCTTAGACGCACACACACAGAGAATACATTCTTTTGAGCGAGGGTCTTTCAAACAGCCAGGACACTTCACGTTAAAGACTGGGCAAAAGCCACAATAAACCCCACAAACACCTATCAATTCGGGTTCAGACATAGACAAACCATCCGTCTCTTCTACATAGAATCAAAGATAAGAATTAACGACACATAAAAAGCAATGGAAAGTTGAGACCTTTTCTCCTTAAATTATTAATGCAACTTGAGATGAACTAGTAATGCGCGCATGAAGGGAGATAAATTGCGTTTTGGAATTCAAATCGGTAACTACGTCGGGTTCGATTACAGCACTATTGAGAAGCTTGCGCTAAATGCAGAGAAGCTTGGTTTTGACTCTGTATGGATTAGTGACCACTTCTTTTATGATGACAATCCAGAAACTAGAATCTGCCTGGAAGCATGGACAGTATTGGCTGCACTGGCATCGAAGACCCATTCAGTTAGGTTGGGAACGTTGGTGACATGTAATTCCTTCAGATATCCAACTGTCCTTGCAAAGATGGCAGCTACTGTAGATGTGATATCCAACGGCAGATTGGAATTTGGCATTGGTGCTGGTTGGAAGGAAAATGAGCACATAGCTTATGGAATACCATTCCCCTCAGTGGTTGAACGATTGGAGCGGCTAGAGGAATCAATCCAAATCATCAAGAAGTTGTGGACAGACTCCAGAGTCACGTTCAAAGGTAAATACTACCGCGTCAAGGATGCCTACTCCACCCCCAAACCAGTACAGAAACTGCCACCCATTTTCATCGGCGGACATGGCAAACAGAGAACACTGAGAATTGTAGCTGAATATGGAGACTACTGCAATTTTACACATTCAGCCTCCCTCAAAGAGATCACTGAATTACTTGATGTCCTCAGAATGCATTGTAAGACCGTCTCCAGGGAGTATGATGATATCGGAAAGTCCTACTTTGCCTATGTTTTGATCGGGGAGACTCAACATGAGTTCGAGCAACTGATGAAGAGAATGGCCAAGGCGTGGGGCGTTCGTGTTAGTGAGTTCAAGAAGCAACATCTGACTAGCGCCTTTTCAGGAACACCAGACGCGATACAGGCTAAATTTCAAGAATTGATTGACCTTGGATTTGACTATTTCCAGATTCAGTTCCCATATCCAGAAGATTACAGTCAGAGTGAAGCATTTGCCGATCTAGTTCTTAATGAACTGAAATGAATGACTCAGCAAGGATGGCATGGGAAAAGGTCAAACCTATGTTAGAACATTCTGGAAAACAAAGTCAACGGAAACCAGGCAAATACATTCCAGCATACCAATGGTTCGAATACCTCTACAATGAACTGCAGAAGTGAGAACAAACACTACAAACCCAACAATAACCATCCTTTCTCCTTGTGCGTACCTTAAATTATTAATGCAATTTAAGATGAGAAACGAATCAATCTTGAAACGCTACTTTAGGTTTCTAGAAATTTGTTTCATAAGCCATTAATATAGCTATCATTGTGAATAGTTATCTAGTATCTGCCAATTGGAAGGAGGTGATAACAGGATGAAGAACGTTTTGATACCCGTCTTTGTTTTTCTAGTGTTGTTGATGATAGCACCAGTCATGGCAAAACCTATTGGACCTCAGAAAGCGTGGGAAAAGAACCCAAATATGGAGATTGTACCTCCAGATCCTGGCCCTCCCGCCACGGCTGGGGGAGTGGACGCTTATCTTCCCAGCGGAGGAACCCACTCTTGGATGGCCAACACCGAAGAGATGCCAATTGATTTCATGCTTGGTCTTGAGGCGTCAAAGGCTAAAGGACTCATCAAAAAAGCTGAAGAGATTACCCCTTCCGGATTGGAAGCATGGATGATGATGATTCTGCTTGAACCTGAGACCGCATTGGAGGCTGTTAGAAACACGTGGTTCTATATGCCGTATGAAACCCTTGTGGCTATGTTTATTATGGAAGGGCTCACTCCAGAAGAAGCTGCAGCAGCAGCATCGATGTGGCCAGAGGGAATGTGTGCAAGGTTTGTAAACGTGGGTCCTACGTGGGACGCATAGAATCCTTTGTTGCAGTTAATATCAAGCCAGCTGAAGCAGACCGTTTACTCCAGCTGTCGTGTGCACATGGAGCAGTCTGATCCGTTCATGGTGATGCGCGCGCGCAGATTACACGCTAGGCTATACCTAGATGCTCAACTAATATTCTTGTTCCTATGACGATCAGGATTAAACCACCAAGAACTTCAACTCTGTTACGCAAAAAGTGTCCCAGCTTTCCACCCAAGTAGACGCCGAGAAAAGAAAGCCAGAAGGCAACCACTCCAATTAAGACTGCGGGAACAATTATCGGGATTCGAAGAAAGGAGAAACTGAGTCCGACAGCTAATGCGTCAATGCTCGTGGCCAAAGATAAGGCTAACAGGACGCCGATCGTGGGAGAATCTAGGAGATTCTTGGATTCCGCTTTTACAGATTCGTATATCATTCTGCAGCCGATGAAGGCCAAGAGGCTGAAGGCGATCCAGTGATCAAGCCCTGAAATCAGGTCCAGAACGTGGATGCCCGCGAACCATCCCACTAGGGGCATGATTGCTTGGAAGGACCCGAAGAATAGCCCAATCTTGAGGGCATTAACCACTTTGAAAGTCTTGGTTGCAAGCCCATTTGTTATCGAAACCGAAAATGAGTCCATAGCCAATGCAAATGCGATGAGTCCAATTGTGATGTCCATTGTTTCTTCCTCTCGAGACAGATTACGGACAGAAAGCATGCATAAAAATGATTCCCTAGAACCAGGGAAGAAGGGTTGCGGGTGACATCTCCACTGTGGATGGGATTCGAATTCCACTTTTTTATGCTTCTATTTTTTTTATTTTCTCGCTGAATTCCTTCGGCACTGACAGAGCTGGAGACTCGTCGTGTGACGGTTCTTGTTCTTCTAGGTCGTCTCGTGTGCGTGCAAACGCCGTTGTTCATTGTCGTCTTAGCTTGGTGAGGAGGATTGTTGCAGCTAAAGCTATCAAGACGATAACTGCACTGGCTTGTGCCAAGGTGACAATGTTTTGGTTTCCGCTTTGCCCTGCTGCGATGCCTGTTAAAGCCCAGACAATTACTAGTCCATACGCGATATCTTTCCTTGTGGCTGAGACCAGCGTAGCAATCAACAGAGCAACTATTATGATTAGAGTAGCCCATGTTTCTGGGATTATTCCGAAACCATCCCAGTTCACTGAAACCAGCGTGACAGCTACATTGGCAATCGTGGCTATGGTGATCCAACCTAAATAAGTGCTAAAGGGCACATGAACCGTGAGTTTCTCACGAAATCCAGCTGTCGATTTCCCGATATCGAGGCGCAGATAGATCGCTATCAAACTTGCTAAAAGCATGAACATAAGGACAACCGATAAACCAAGAAACTCGAATTGCCAAAGAAAAAGCCAAGCAATATTAAGTATGCTGTTAAGGACAAACAGCCAACCAATGCTCCGCTTGTAGTCTTTACCGGTTTCGCTTGGCAATGCTTGAAAGACTACGAAAATCCCCAACAGAACGTAGATAACGCCCCAAATAGAGAACACGTAACCTGCAGGTGTGATGAGCGTTGGGTTCGCATCCGAAATCTCATTTGTGAACTTGCCTCCGAGAATCGTAGTGCTACCCGCTAGGCCATTTACTAGAACCATTAAGATGAAGGCTAAGATATTTGCCCATTTTAGAAGGGTAGAAGTTTGAGCGGTCATATATCTCCCTTATTCTTACTCCGTATTCTGTGTATATAAAAACGTTGATACGTCTTTGTTGGTGTCGATGTGTTTTTGAGTTGGTAGAAGAGAGGCTAGCATTTGGCATCCGCACGTGCGGCGATATCACTTTCGTTTTCTGAAGATTTTCCTGTAGTCCATGGCGCACACGTATTCAAAGCCTCGATCAACGAGGGCGCAGGCTTCGTCCACGGTGGTGGCGACGTGGCTGACATACTCATCGGTGGATGTGGTGAGGGCGTTGGCGAGATGGATGTACTTGAGCGTATTGCCG
>CP070828.1:833023-840450 GCA_020344715.1 Candidatus Bathyarchaeota archaeon
ACAGCTTTTCTGATTGAGATGACACCAGCCCCAACTGCGCAGTCTGTTGGTGTGGCAGCGTCGTTTGCGCCGAGGTTCCATGCCATGAAAAATGACAGTGCCAAGCCAAAGGCCAAGAGGATGAAAGTGACGTCCATTGTTTACTGGCTTCCTTGCAATGCTTCGTCAAGACGACGGCGATTCCGTTGCTACTTGTGGTTATTCTAGAATGGCTATGCTTCGTATGACATCTGCTACATCTTCTGAGCGGTCAGCCACGTTCTCCATGTTTTCGACGGCTTCCTTTAACATGAGCCACGCGCTCAAGCTCTTGGCGGTATTGCCGAGTTTCAGTATCTTTTCCACCAACTCAACACGGTAATCATCAATGTCTTCCTCTATGCTTTCCACTTTGTCCGCAATCGCGATTGCTCCTTTCGGATCTTTGAGGAGCTTGGTGAACGCGTCTCTCATCGTGTTCACGATGTTGACCAGCATTTCCGAAAGCCCCTTCAGTCCTTCTTTTATCTCTTTGGTTACCCCTTTGATTGAGGAAGAACGGATCTTTCTTGCAGCTGATTTGGCATTGGCGGCAACATCGTCAGCGGTCAAGACAAATCTCACAACTTCTTCTCGGTCGATTGGGTGGAAAGGTCCTGCAGAAAGTTCTTCGAGGATTTTCCGCTTAATCTCGTCGGCTTCCCGTTCTTTCTCGAAAACTAGGTTGAATCCGTTCTGTAGTCCTTCTTGATCGTCATCGCAAAACGAGTAGATGACCTGTTTTAGATGGACAACAGCTTCAACGATTTTATCTGCGTGCGCCTTGCAGAGGTTCATGAGTTCCTTCTCTCTTTTTCTAGCCAGCCAAACTGCAACGTGACTTGATCTGAACATTGCATTTCAACTCCACGCGATAGTTTACGAAATGGGTACTTAAGATTTGACGCTGGTAAAGGATTTTTGGTTCCTGATCCAGAGCTGGGCAGACTTGTCTGCATATGTTGCCAACCCAGCCCGCGGGCGTCTTCGCGGAAAGAGTTAAATTTCGCATGAAGTTGATTTAGGCTGCGACGTTTTGAAGTTGGGGGATGGGTTGTGACGAAACACGAGATACGAAGCGAGAAAGACGTAATCGCGCGCTTGGCCAACAAGACGGAATTCGAAAGAGCAGTTTTGGTCGCCACATTCGGGATTCCGAAAGGAAGGGTGAGTACATACAAGAAGATAGCCGAAAAGATTGGTAGACCACGTGCCTATAGGGCTGTGGGCAATGCTCTGCATAAAAATCCGCTTGCACCGGTAGTTCCTTGTCACCGTGTGGTTAAATCTGATGGTGGGTTCGGAGGAGAGAGAAGAGGAGCAGAATCAAGAAGGAGCCTTTTGGAGAAAGAGGGAATACCGACAGAAAACGGCAGGGTAACAATCAGTGAAGACATCGTGGTCTAATTATTGAACTATGATGTCTGCCTAGAAGAGAAGGGCGAACGCACGCTAACTTGTCCACGAGTTGTCTGATCAGATCCGACTCGGAACATTGAGAACAGCTGATTGTTCGTACTAGAGCATGAAGTACACGAGTACTGCCACCAGAAAGGACACTACTAGGGATGGAATCAAGTAGCGGTATAGTTTACCCAGAGAGCATTTGAAATAGTCCGCGGTAAAAATAAGACAAAGGTGAGTGGGAGCACCCAGATATCCTAGATACGTAGCCATGTAAAGCAGACTTGCCACTTTCGGTGTGAAACTTAACGTTCCGGCCAACATCGGAACACTTATCGCCAAGCCTCCAGATGGAGTCCCCATCAGAAACGCCAACGCTGCCGGAAGAGTCAGCAACAACACAACATCGCTCGCGTTTGCGCCAGCTATCAGCCTCCCAAAAGATTCTGAAATCCCGGATGCTAAAGCAACATTTCTCAGCAACATGGCGCCAAACGCTGCCAAAGTAACCTCGTAGATACTCCTACTTCTAAAGGGCCGCAGAAGAGTGTCTAAACGCGGCTTTGCGATAAGCAGAATCCCCACCAGGCCGAAAAGCGCAGCGATCGAAACATCATAAGTCGCATCAATAGGAATAACCAACGGGTTAAAGGCTTCCCCAGCACGCACAATGTTGAAAGTCACTATAGCAAGAATCATAACCAAGATGGGGGCAAAGGCTTTCAGAAGAACCTTGAAGTTTGTGCCTAAGCCATCCTTCGAAGGTTCATGCTTAACTGAAGCGACTCTCCAAAATCCTATAAGAAAGCCGAGGATCACCATCGCAACGACAACTGGCATCTGTCTCGTAATAAGCGAAACCACTGACACGCCGGTAAGCGCAACGGCAAGCAGGAAAAATGAACTCATCGGATAAATCGGAAAGATCGTATGTCTGAACCAGATGTTCACGTAGGTTTGCCTATCTTTTTTCAACGCCAGCTTGTCGGCTTCAGCCTCTACCATAGGTGCTGACATCAAAGCCCCTCCTGGAACCGGGAGAAGTCCAACAATTGCCGGAAGCACGCTCACGACAAGTTTGGAATTCTTCAGAATTTCACTCAAGCTTTGGCTCAACATCTCTGCGAACTGTGTTTCCTTGTACAGCTGACTGAGCAGCATTATTCCGAAAGTTGCCAGCAAAAGCGAAATGGTAATTGAATCACTCATCGTTTCCCAAAAGACGTCAGCAATCATGTTAGAATCTAGAGATAGCAGACTAAAAGCTGTTGCAGTGAACGTCAGGGTGATTCCCAAGCCGACACGTTTGTACACCATTACTCCCAGGAAAAGAAAGGAGACAACGAAGGCGACTAAAGGCTCAACGATTCCCAAGGCAACATTCCTGCAATCTGTAGAAACCGAAATTCAGCTTCCCAGTTTTTTAACCTTTCTTTGAGAAAAGCTCCTGGATTCTTTGCTGCGCCTAGGCGAAGAATGCCCACTCAGATTCCAATTCGTACTAGGACACTAGCGCAACAGGCTTCGCTCTGGTATCGTCAGCTCGTGAAACCGCTGAATCATGCTCTCTTCCCCTCTGCAGGTTCCGCCGCCTAATGTGCACAAAAGAGAGCAAGATTAAACCGGGCGCACGGGGAAAAGGAGGGGGAACCCCGTGCTTCAAGAGAGAGGCAAGTCTTCTCCAGTAATCTCTTCAGATATCGTGTCTCTTTGCAGCCTCTTGATACTTAAGAATGCAGATGAGAATTAAAGCTGTTATTACGAGTTCTAGAATATGTCCGTTCGAGTATCTGAAGAATGAATGTTTTGAACGTAGTCGTAAAACAAGAGATAGCAGTTTGTTCAGGCCCAAACAGTCTCAGGTTCTCAATTCTCTGTGCTGCTTCAATCAATTCCTACAGTAGACCAAGCAGCAACTCGAGATAGATGATGGGTAGACGAGCGTGGCTTCTGCAAGAACTGCGGCGATTCTAGTCCGGCTGGTGCACCTGCAGAAAGTGTTAAAAATGGAATGATGAGAAAAACTAGGAATAAAAATATGTGGGGAGGTGAACCTATGAAATACTGCAAATGGACCCTGATTATCGTTGGGTTGATTGTTCTTGTGATGGGGATTGCCGGTTACCCCGGCGTTTCTGACATGGGTACAGAACCAGATTGGCATGCAATACTAAAAATCCTTGTCGGAATAGCTGCAATCGTAGTTGCACTAATGGACAAGAACGACTGAAAACCACATCTTAAGAGAACGAACCGAAATCCCAGTTAGACGTGTCCATACAAGAATTTCACCATTAAGCAGGGTGTCAGGTGTTCGGGGTGGGCGGGTGCAAGCGGACAGCCTACGCGCGTGGTCCGAAAATTTATCTGTGATTGAAGAACACAGAGTGAGGAAAGTAGTCTTTCAGGAGTTGTGAGGGTTGAAGGACGTAATGAGGCAGTTGCTCTTTGAGTTACTGAAAGATTCGAAGAAGAGCGATAGACAGTTGGCAAAGGTTCTGGGCGTGTCGCAGGCCACAGTGAGCCGCATGAGGACTCGGCTCGTGATGGAGGGCACGATCAAAGAGTTCACCATAATACCGGATTTCGAGAAACTTGGATATGAACTCATGGCGATAACCGCGGGTCGGTTCAAGACCCCAAGTTCACCGGAACAAATTGCGCGAGGAAAAAAATGGGCTGCCCGATTTCCCAATGTCATATTTGTGTCACGAACCCAAGGTATGGGCAAGAACGCACTGACAATTTCGTTGCACAAGGATTACACGGACTACAATGAGTTTTTCCAGAACATGATGTCCGAGTGGGCAGACGCCATCGAAAATTCCGAAAGCATGCTAGTTAGCCTCAAAGGCGTAATTGTCAAACCACTATCCTTTCGATACCTTGCCGAACAACGTGCAACATAGTGCCCCGTTTCGTTTGCGCGCGTTTTTTCCTTTGAGGTTTTGTGCATACGCTCCAATTCGCGATTTAGTCTTCTTTCTTTGATCTCATTCTTATCAGATAAGTGAGATTGAGAACCAAAGAGACCCCGACTAGCACTCCTTCGGTAAAATCTGAAACTGAGAAGCCTGAATATTCAAAATGTAAAAAGCGACCAACAAGAATCCCTAGAGATAGTGAAATCATTCCAACAGCTAGAAGAACATTCTCATCTCGTATCAGCATCTCACACACCTTGTCGAGTCATTAGTTCGGGATGACTCATCTTAAGTGTTGCGCGCGCATTATCCTGTTTCAATCATTTTTGAGGAGAGACTCTGTTGCGTATTAGCCTAGCGATTGCATTGTATGATTGGAAGGTTGATTCTGAGGGCATTAGATCATCTGGTATCGAAAATGGCGTCACAGATCTCGGAAAGGGTGGCATATACTTAGTCGTTATGATCCAGACAATTCCAGCTTTTTTATCAGGAGATATCTCGATAGCGTAGCGTCGCACGTCGGTTTTGAGCTGTTGGAGCAGATGCTTGTTTAGTTCGTCGTCTTTGTTCAGGTCATCGGCAAGCTCTCCCCCCACCCACTTGAAGTCGATGACCTCTCTTCGAATAGACCCCTTTATCTGGATCTTCATTCGCACCCGAAACAGTTTCTCAACCCCTTCCACATGGCGTCGAACCCCATAGTAGATACTGTAACTTGCGGGACCGTATCCGCCTCCACCTATGTGGGTAACCTTGACTTCGTCAATCTCCTGACCCGCTAAAGCCACGCGGTTTCCTTCTTCCTCGATCATTTTCGCATCGATGCCAAAGTGCTGAAGCTGTTCACATAACGCGCGCGCGGCGCGCGATCCTCGTCTCACCTTCTTGATTTTTTTCCACAAATTCGCCAAACAGTCCCGAGAAGTTATTATGTCGAGCCAAGCTAGTTATTTCTTGCTCGCGTTCTATGTCCCACTTCTTTGGTGCCTTCTTTTGAAGCGTTTTTCCAACGTCTTGAATTTGTCGTCTGTCTTTTCCGTACTCTCTAGATTGTCTCCTACTAATAGTTTCAGAGCTTCTTTCTCAGCTATGCCCATTGTCTTCGCGATTTCGCGCGCGCTTTGCCGGAATACAAGCATTATGTTCTCGGTTTTGTTCCTGCTGATGTTGTGCGGCTAGAAAAGGCTGTTTGGTTTGCAGAGTTAGATATTAAACGGGCTAGACTCATAGAGCAGTTTTTTTCATGTTCATAATAACAAGCGAATGCGGGCGCGACAAATGTCTTTACCAATATAAATATTTAAATTGAATCAAATGTCTTTACCAATATAAATATTTAAATTAAAGCTTCGGCATTCGACACGATGGTTAAGGTGCATGATTCAACCGATCGTTTTCTTGCTACTTGGAATAGTTGGTCTGTATATAGGCTCCCAACTAGCTTTAAGAGGTTTTGAGAACATAGCGCATTATTTCAGAGTCTCTCACCTGTTCATTGGGTTAACGGTCGTAGCCATAGGCACCTCGCTACCTGAAATAGGAGTCAGCATAGTAGGGGCGATAGATATACTTGCAGGACTAGATGTGTCCGCTGTTTCTGGAATAGTAGTCGGCAACAAAATCGGGTCATTCCTTAACCAACTTACCATAATTATGGGTCTAGTTGGACTCACGGGATTGATGTCAATAACGAAGCGGGAGCTAAAGAGAGAGGGAACCATGCTAGTTCTATCCATTATTCTCTTTACTCTCGTTTCTCTGGATTTGAGAATAACTCCCTTAGAAGGAGTCGGTGTTACACTTGCATATCTGCTGTATTTCCTCTACCTCGTTAAGCAGGAGGCACGTCCTACATCATCCTCCAAAGTGGAAGAAGAAAAGCCGAAAATCCACCCTGTCAAAGACCTCATAATGATCTTTGGGGGGATGGGTGTTCTCCTATTAACTGCAGAATTGGTGGTTGAAGGAAGTGTCCAACTGGCTGAAATATTGAACGTCTCAACATCTGTCACTGGTCTGCTGATAGTTGGCCTAGGTACAGGATTGCCCGAACTGACACTTGACATAACTGCCCTGCGAAGGGGATCCGCGGGAATAGCAATAGGTGACATGATTGGGAGCAACATCTGTGACATTCTCTTCTCCCTAGGAGCTGGTGCCATGATCTCGGGATTTACGGTTGAGCCAGTGTTGCTGTTGTTCGACACTCCTTTCATGTTTTTGGTAGCTTTTCTTGTGATTGGTCTCTTTCTCAGAAACATGAGGCTTGAAAGAAGGGAAGCATTAGTGCTCGTGCTCGTTTATGTATCATATGTGATCCTGAAGCTGATGTTCTTCATGGGAAGCTAGATGGAAATATGAACAGATTATTGGAAAGGTCGGGCGTAGTTGCCATCTTCATAATAATATCGCTCTCCTTTGCACTGTTGGTTCATGAGCACTTGACTACTGGATTCGTCGACTACAACTTGCTTTTCCTGTGCATCGTCATTTCATGCATTATCTACCTACTCGCTTTCCTCCTAGCATTCGTTCTCTCAAGGTTCTCGTGAGGTGGCTAGGTGAAGCTAAAGCTTACTGTCATATATCTTTGGATTTTTGCTTGTGCTGTCTGCGTATCTGCTATTGTTATGGCCTTCCGAGAAAGGTTTGCAGTTTCCATTCTCTTAACAATGATATATCTATTATTGTCGATTATTACAAGGTACATACCGAACAATGAAGAAATATAAGTTCACCCTTCCAAAGAATACATTAAATGCAATAAACATTGTGTTATTCAAGGTTCATGAGAGAAGGTAAGTGGAAAACCCAACATGTCGAAGCCCTTCAAAATGGCGGTCTCTATTGTAGATGACCCCGAAAAGATCAGATTGCCCGCGCAATAATTAGTAGATGATTCTGCAATCTCTCCCTTATTATTCATCTTTCATTCTACGTTTCGTTTGTATGAGCCTGCGTCTTTTATCATTGTGAAAACAAAGCGGGGCTTTCGCGTGCGTGCGGTTGACTGTTCAGGATGTAAGATGCTGAAGGCGTTCTGCTTAAGCGTGTTCGGTGGCTGACGCAAAGCAGGCG
>CP070828.1:840550-851445 GCA_020344715.1 Candidatus Bathyarchaeota archaeon
AATGAAAGCTGCAATCAGAAGAACCTGACCAGAATTCCTTCTTTTGGGCACATCCATCAGTTTGACCACCCCAGCTGCAAACGTAGAATGAAAAATTGAACGGTTGTGTTTTGGCTCGCGCAAACATAGTCTACCAGAACTACTTCGTGACCCAGGTTCGCATTTTGAATAGCTTGAGAGTTCAATTTGTTCAAATCTTCATCGTAGACTGTGAGGTTGAATGAAACATCGATCGGCAGCAAAATGTCGAGAGACTGCTTGATAGCAGTCCAGTTGCCATAGGCAATCAGCTTTCCAAGCTCACCATTAGTGTCCAACTTGATCAAAGCTTCCTGTCCGAAGTCGGCCAAGGATTTTGGCTTCACAAGATCTGGAGAAGATGGAAATATGACCGAACTGATCACTACCGCGGAAAATATGATTGCGATTGCCAAAAAGGCTTCAATGATGTTGATTTGTCCTCTGTTGTCAAACATCTAAGCAGTTCCTCCCCATCGTGTTACAATCTCGTAGAGCGCAAAGCCGAGGGTTACAATGCGGCTTTGTGAAACAACTATGGTTCCAGCTATGCTTTGGTCAAAATCCACGCCTGTCTGCAGAGGCAATTGAGGATATGCAACCCACTCGGCGAAGGAGGAGGAACCCTGAAGTCCCGTGAGTACGATTATCATTGCACTTGGATCCATCAGGCTGGGAATGTCATATTCTGCGCTCTGATCCCCTTGAACTCCTTTGGACAAACTGAAATTGTAGTTGAATGAGAAGACTTGTGCCGTCCAGATTTCCGTGCTAGGGTACGTGAAAGACGCGTTCAAGATATGGTTTAGGGGGCTAAGGTTCAAGAAGGTCCTGTTGGGATGATAAGAGGGCGAGTTGTGAGCAAAAGCATAGACATTGAAGGAGACGATCTGTTGATTTGCCTTTGCTTTGGCGAAGACCAGGAGCAGGGTTGTGCCATTTACTGAGTTAGGGACGTTGAAAACTAGTGAGCCGACCCCATTAGAAGAGGTTGAAGACTTGGCGCTTTCCACGAAATGTTCGATAACGACATAGCCGCTCAAGTCGGCAGAAACCGGCAGTCCAGATTTTCTTGCCTCAACTTCAAACTCGTAGGTTGTTTGCCCTCCTTGCGTTTGATTGGACACGAGACCGATTGACAGGTCAAACAAGGTTCTTATTTCGATCTGAAAAGCAACATCCATGACGCCGAAGGATTGCCAGAGTTCGGAGTAGGTGAGCGAAAAAGCGTTCTCACTATTCAGACGTGAGATTTTGTCGATGTCGAGTTCATACGGGCGAGAAGCAGCTGTCTTGGCCAAGCCTAAACTGGATGGTGTGATCTGCCGCGTTTGCCCCCAGTTTGATGGTGTCCCAGTGTGAAGAAGCAGGTATGAAGCAAGCGACTGGAAGCGTTCGGCATCATTTTGATGAGACAAATCCTGCAAGTAGGGAGCCACTTGCTTGGATGTCCCCGCCATCGCTGACAAAACAAGTATAATCATTATCGAACACGCGAGAAAAGTGTCAACGGAGGATGCCGGCAACGGAGGACCCTCCTACGTTGATCCCAACGTGTATAGACCCGCTAAGAAATGCTGAGAGAGCACAAGTGAAACATAAGCAGTGGCCGCTAGCATGGAGGAGTACTTGAACCCTGCCGCAAACGTGCCTTCGTTAATCTTGCCGATAAAAAACCCAGACATCCAGCACTGAAGGATTATCCCAATTGAAAAGAGAGTAATCTGCTGTTGCATGACTTCAAATGATGGTTGAGCCATACCTGGAAGCGAAACCTGAGCGAGAACGTATATGGTCAAAGCCACAATCGTGGTCGTCAAGGCTATCAGAACGCTCCAGATGAAAGCCAAGATAATATAGGGTCTAAGCAGCGATCGCTTGTTTACCTCAATGTCCCTGTTTTTCTCCGAGTAGTCAGAAAGGATTTCCAGCGCAGTGGCAGATCCCCCTCCTACTTGAATCGTTTCCACCAGGATAAAAAAATGGACGAGCACTGGCCAGCTCTGAATCTTCCTTCGAATATTCGCGAAGATCTTCTTCAGAGCAACTCCCCACTCTATTTGACTCCTAATGCGTTCCAAAAGCTCAGAGAATCTTCCGTACCCTCTTCGCTTTGACGCATGAATGATGCTCTTTACAGGAGATAAGCCGATCTTCCGTGCTTCTGTAACGTCTCGTAAAAAGCTCGGCATGCCATCTTCTGCGGCTAGATTCACGACTGCAATCTTATGATAAGCCAGAGCGGAAGGGACAGAAACAGCTATCAAGCAGATTGTGAAAATCGCTGGCAGATTAACTATTTCAGTTATGAAGCGTACTTGAGGCACAAAAAGAACTAGTGAAAGGAACGCTGAAGCGGAGACAACAGGAACGATTATTTTGCGATATACAGCAACGAGAGAAATGAAGTTGCTCTTTCGGGCTTTGTGAGCAGCAATCATGAACATAACTGAAATCGAAGGCATGATCACAAATATTAAGACGTAAACGAATGGTTGAGGAGCACTTGACGTGGCAGCACCAGACAGCGAGAGTTCGAAGATCGAAGTCGAAGATATCACGACGTACAGGATGTACGTGCAAAGCGTCACTATCAACATGACAGCATAAGCCTCAACTAGCGTTCCCAATTTTTCGATTGATCGTGTTGCGGACGCGCTCTGGACTTCTAAGATTGACCGTAACTTGCTCTTCAGAAAGCTGACAACGTTGCCTCCGCTTCGAACCGAAGATACAAACCCGGCTAGGAAGTCTTGATAGGTTTTCGAAGTGGCTTCGTCAGCCTTTCTATGCATGACAGTCAAAGGGTCGTATCCTAAGACTTCTACTTGTCGAACTATGTCTTCAGCGTCTTTCTGGATTCCAGGCAAGAGATGAACGTCACGCATTTTTTTCCAACTCTCATACATGGTGACGCCGCTTGCAGCCAAGGTGGTAAACATCATCACTGCAAAGGGTAGCTCTCGGTCAATTTCACCATGTTTTCGTCCCGAAAACAGGTCGAGCATCCGACCGAAGATCTTGCCTGCGCCCCCAGTTTTCAACAAAGCTATCACCGTTCGAGACTGTTGGACGGTTCAAAATGCAAGACGCTTGGATTGTGATAGTACTTGCTTAGAATCCGGTTGACACTCCGATAGTCTCTTATGTTGTGCTCCACCATACTTAGTAACACTTTCTTGCGGTATTCAAACTCATCAATCAACCGCTCTAGAGACGTGTCCAGCCTCTTGGCCACGCGTTTGAACAGGATGCTTTCTTCTAGTTTTTCTCCGAAAATGTCGGTTGAAGCATTCCAATCAAACACGTCAACCGTCGAATTGGCGTTTTTTATTTCAGAGACTTGCACAAACTTTCTACTTGACAATTTTCTGCCCGAATCCAGGAAAACCGGCGTTCGTACATGTCTCACAACAATTACGCAATTCATTAGCGTTATAATCGATTCGGGAATATTCATTGGAGGCTGCGTTAGCCTCTTGACGGCAGTTTCAACATCATCAGCGTGCATTGTGCAGAGTCCCCCGTGCCCTGTCCCGAGTGCTTGAAAAAGCACGTAGGCTTCTTCCCCCCGTATTTCGCCCACAATAATTAGATCTGGGCGATGTCTTACTGCTGATTTGATGAGATCATAGAGAGCTATTTCACCTTCCCTTTCGGCTCCAAAACCTGATCGTGCGATTGTTGAGGTCCAGTTTTCATGCGGTAGATTGATCTCGGCTACTTCTTCAACTGTGATTAGCTTGTAGCTGGGGCGAATCAAGCACGCAATTGCGTTTAGTGCCGTGGTTTTGCCAGCACCCGTAGCTCCTACGATCATAATCGGCATCTTGTTTTCGACCAGAAGCCACAGATAAGCTGCCATAGATTCATTCAGCGTCTCGTTCGCAATCAAATCAACAATAGTAAAGGGGTCTTTGCGGAATTTCCTTATAGTGAAACTAGTTCCTGATGGAGTCGTTTCTTTTCCATATGACACGGCCAAACGATGCTTGCCGGGCAAGGTTACGTCTACGATTGGAAAAGCAATGCTTACGTGCTTTCCAGCCTTGTGGACAATTTTCATGACAAAATCATTTAGCTCTTCTTCCGCACTGAAGAAAGTGTTGGTTTTAATGTTCTCGTGAATCCTGTGCCACAGAAAGATTGGCTTGTTGATGCCACCGCAACTTATGTCTTCAACGTACGGGTCATGCATCAACGGATCAATCCTTCCATAGCCTACGATGTTTCGTTCCAAGTAGTACTGGATTTTCCGGGTGCCGATCGGTGAGATTCCCATAAATGCCCTAGGATGATTGGAGGCGATTATCGGCAGCTGCCGATGAAAAGATGTGTCTAGACTCTCATCTCCGTCGGGCGCTTTCAGTTCATATTCTAACACGTTTCGCATGCGTTCGTAGGCTGCTCTTTCCTCTTTTTCCAGCGGAAGCTCATCAACTATGTAGAAGAGCTCAGCAGTGACCTCGTTTTGGACGATTGACGCGTAGGAGAACGGTGGTTTCAAAGGATAAGTTTCTATTTCACTGTATCCTTCTGGTGGTCCATGGCGCTTGAGACCCAGGTGACCGACTAGAGCTTCCATTGAAGGCTCAGCAGAAGAATCTTCCGTCGGCTGTTGATTTCCTTTCTTTGGGTTTGCCTTGAACTTCATTGTTCTAGCCTCCTATGGAACTGAGATTAAGCTGAGGAGTTGAACCGTTCATGTAGGATTCTAGAATTGCCGGTCCGTATCCTCCGACAAAATGGCCTGATGCGGAAGTTCCTTGAGGAAGGAAGACCCGGTAGCTTGCTGCTTCCTCACTCTTTTGACCCAGTGAACCTTCCAACCATGCGGCCGACGAGTCGCTGCAGGCGCGTAGCCAGTATTGATGAGAGCCGATTGTTGTAGGTAGTTGGAGAAAAACCTTTGTTGAGGATTTGGTTGTGGTGGCAATCGTTAGAAGTTCATTTCCTTTCGACGCGAGATGATTGAGCAGATTTCTCAGCTGCTCCGCTTCAGGGATGGCTCTAAGTGAGGTGGTGTAGGCGTTGAGTGTGGCTATTAGAATGGTGCTGACGGCAGCTAGCGCAACGAAAGTATAGATGTGACCGGAGACAATTGAGGGCATGCAATCACCACCGTAAGGTTTCCATCTTCACGTGGCAAATTATGGTCTCTAGGTTGACTATGGCGCCTTGCGGGCTACCTGCAATAGGTAAGGAGATTTCATCACCATGTCCATCGAGACTTGCCTTTATTAGAAGAGATGATATTGGGTTAGAGAAGTTGTAGCTCTGCCAATTGGAAGCGACGCTCAGGCAAGACGCTTTGAGACGGAAGCTTCCAAGTCGCGTTACGCTCTGCGACGAATTGAAGTTGACAATACAAACCCGCAGGTTGTTGATGGGTTTTCCATCGCTTGCACCAGTGACCGCGGAGCTGACTGAAGGTCGATATGAAAGCGCTATTTCGTAGTGGCTTTCTATGTTCTGGGAAACGCTAAGTTGAGTAGTTGTAGACCAGCTTTGGTTTACAATGGCACGGTTGTCTCCAACCAGGAAGAAGCTGTTTTGTGTCTCTGAAGAGGGTAATTGGTATACGATCTTCCCTATCGAGCTGTTGAAAAAGACAACCTTAAAAGAAGAATCGTCTGTCAGATTCAGAACTAGTCTTCTCGCTATTGGTTCAACTTGGAACTCTCCTCCAAAATTTCCGAACTCATAAAAATGGGAAGCCCCAGGAGACCATGCCACAAAACTAATGATCTTTTCCAATGAGAGCATTTCTTGCTCTGCACCTGAGACTTTGAATGCTTGGGTTTTCATATTAATTCTGATGATTGAAAAATAGTAGGTGGCAGAAATCAGAACAATCAACGAAACGAAAAGCATCAGAAAAGTGACAGGAAGACTCATCCCTCGCTGAGAAGAGAGCAAGCTTGGCGAATCTTCATTTCGTCTGTATTCTTTCATTCAACGCACTCAGCTTCGGTGATGAGGACTAGAGAAATCCAGCTAGGCCAAGTGACTGGTCTTTCTCTCCTTTTCCACTCGAATGATTTCTGTCAAGATAATGGTTAAGATGATTTGTGTGTAGAACAGTACTACACATTTGAATACCCACGCGCAGTCTAGACTGCAACAATCAGTTGAAAAAAAATGGAAAGAAGAAAAAAGGGGAGGGCTGCTTCACTAAGAAGCGGCTTCGACGTTTGACTCTTTGTAGTATTGAGCGTTTGCAGTAAAGATGGTCACGCCTAGAGTTACGCCGATGTCGTTGACTGACAAGCTGTCAGGATTCGTCATGTAGACAATCATGCTCCAGCCGGATTTGAGAATCATGTCGTTTCCAGCTGTACCTTGACTTAGTCCGTAAGTTGCTGTTCCCAGTGTCACGGTTAGACCCGTCAAATTCCCGCTCGCGTTTGGGGTGACATAGGTTAAGTCGGGTGAAATTGCATCCTGTGTCTTGTTGTAGTAAACGGTGTCCCACTCGCTTTGTTGGCCGCGCACAGCGATTTTGTCTAAGACCAGGTCACGTCCACCGGTGTTTATGATGAGGAAAGCAGCTTCGCTGAAGGTCGTTCCATTGTGCCAGAAGTGCAGTTTGGTCACTTGAATACTCTCTTCTTGAACCCTAGTCGTCGTCACATTGATCGCGTAGAAAGTAACGACAGTCGCCAGCAGCACAGAAACCACTAGGATTATCAATGTCGTCACAACGGTGCTGAGCCCTTTTCTACTCTTTAAGAGACTTTTCATTTTTTTCTCTCCGTTTGATGGCGAGAGTTGTGCATCTTAAGACATAAGATAATTTGTGTGTAGAACAATACTACACATTCAAAGACGAGTTCACATTCTATACCTAGCGGAAGTAGCCTGACCAACTTGTGAAGAAACCAAAGAAAAAAGAGAAGGTAAGTTAGATCGAAGCTTCCACGTTTGTCTCTTTGTAGTATTGGGCGTTCGCAGTGAAAAGGGTCACACCTACAGTAACACCTATGTCGCTCACCGATATGCTGTCAGGATCTGTAACGTAGACAATCAAACTCCATCCGGACTTCAAGATGAGATCGCTGCTTGCTTGAACGAGGGTGTAAGTTGTTGTATCGAGAGTGACAGTTCCCCCTAGAAGCGTGCCATTTGGGTTTGGAGCGACATAATACAAATCGGGCGAAATCGCATCGTTAGTTTTGTTGTAGTAAACCATTGACCATGGTGATTCTTGGCCGCGCACAGCGATTTTGTCTATGACAAGGTCTCGGCCACCAGTGTTGATTACTAGAAATGCGGCTTCTGAATAGGTTGTGCCGTTGTGCCAGAGATGTTGCTTGTAGATCTGCAAGCTTTCTTCTTGAACCCTAGTCGTCGTCACATTGATCGCGTAGAAAGTAACGACAGTCGCTAACAAAACAGCGACTACTAGAATGATCAAGGTAGTTACAACAGTGCTCAGTGCTTTCCGGTCTTTCATGAACCGTTTCATCGATTGTTCACCTCGAATTTCTTTCTAATGAAGGAAAGAATGAAGTGAAGTAATAGAATTCGTATGTAGTAGCCTGCTACACACAAAGAACGAGCTGCAACCTAGATGAAGAGGACGATGAATTCAGGGGTGGATTCAGTGAGGTCTATCTTTTCAGTTCAACTTCCATCTTCGTACTCCACAGTTCAGTGAAGAGCGTACTCAGGATCTTGATGAAAGCGTCATAGTTTGTCCACAAAGCTGCAATCCTTTCCTTTTTCTTCTCGATATCCGACTTCTGCACATTGTTTCTTTGTATTGACAGAAGAAGTTCCTCTTGATCAACCACAATGAAACTTGGAAGATCAATTGAATATGTGCATTTAACATCGGGTAGCTGTAGTTTTCTCAAGAAGAAACGGCTCTTGGGTGAATCGCTCGTCAATAGCCGAACAGTTAGGTCCCGTTTTGCGATTTTCTCCAGTTTATCCAAGAATCCAGAATGGTAAAAACATGAGATGTCTGAATCACAAAGGAACACCCAGATTTCATCTTTCGTCTTTGCCGAGATCTCCTCAGCCTTTAAGTTGACTTGCTCCTCACCCTCCAATATTTGAAAAATCTCTCTTTTCACAAATTTACCCTTTAGTTTCGGGAGGGAAACCCACAAGTCGACAAGGTCCTTTTTCTTCCTTTCAAGACTCTGTAGTTTGAGTTTCTTGCTTCCTATTAGACGATCCAACGTCTTCTCGAAAGGCGTTGCTACAAATTTGAGTGGCTTCTCGAAGACTGAGGACACCAATCCGATCTTTTCGAGGTCGCGCAGAATTCTGTATGTTTCAGTTCGGTGCAAAGAAATAGCCTCAGAAATCTCGCTGGCCTTGCGCATTCCGGTTCTCGCAAGATAAATGTAGACCCTGATCTCGTTTTTCGAGAGCCCAAGTTTTTGAAGCGTGTTTCCGATTGCTTCAAGACCCTGTAGAGGACCTTTGTCATTCATTATGAACTTGTACAGTTTTGCTTTCTCATCATACAGTTTTACAACTGCTTCGGGCTTTTTTGTGAGAGTCTCCATAAGGGTTAACATTCCATGTTTGGATCTGATTCTAGGTGAATTGAAAGCGAATATCGATTAGGCCTATATTTTATTCTTCTGAATTCTGAATTCATATCTGGAATCAAGCTTTTCAAAATTGGTGAGTGTGTAGCGCAAGATTATGTACAAATTCTCTTATTGTATCGTCATTCTAATTGTGTGCGGTCTCAGAACAGTCAGCAACCTTCTAGAGGCAAGGTAATGGAAAAAGGCGAATCTGAAGAAAAGAGAGAAGAAGAACCTCGGAGCGGACTTAACGATGTTGGAAGGTCTAGGAACTGAAATTCGGAGTTTTCATTCGTTGCGAGACTTGCGTGAAAGCATTGAGGAAGAGATTGATCAGTATGAAGCTGTTGTCGATGAATACAGTCAGTGGTTAGGGTCTTTTCTCAGAGATTTGGAAGAGACGCAAGGCAATGAGGAGTGGTTCAAAAGGGTCTCATCATTTCAAAGACCTTTGAAGGAGAAAACCAAAAGGAAGAGCAAGAAAGACGTCAAGGGAGAAAAGAGAAAGAAAGCAGGCACATCTACAGAATGGATCGCCTACAAGGGTCTTATGCTAGGCGCGAGTGAGCAAGGAGAAGCAGAAATACTGTTTGATGCCATAGAGGAGCTAAATAAAAAGAGTGAACAACTTCGCAAGGTCAAAAGCGCACTAGAAAATCTGGAAAAATCAACGCTTGGCAAAGATATGATCTACATTACTTATGTTCACGATGGAGTACCAGAAAAAATAGTCTTGCGTCATAAAAAGGACAAGGAATTCGCAGAAAAACTGAATTTCGCCGCAGACTTTTCCGTGTTGAAACAAGCCTATGGAACATAATCCGGACCTCTTGCCAATTCCGGACGGAGAAAGAAGTCGCATCTGTGCCTTTTTCCCAATCGTTCAATTAGGTAAGGCGTATTCAGGAAATCATTGAGTGTCCATCTGATTTCTCGGCTTCTTTTGCGCGCGCAATGTGTGTAGTATAGTGTTACACACAAAGTAACTTTGCTTCTGACTTTTGAGGTTTGTTTGGAGGGTTGTGGAAAAGAGAGATCACATTTTGAGTCGTTGTTGGGGAGTGTATCAGAGATCGAGTCTTCGATGAATTGGGTAGACGTTTCAGTCTCGGTGGAAATAGCGAATGTGTCAGGGATTAAGCTGGCTGATAGTGTAGGAACGGAGTCGGTGAGGTTTGATGTGAGTGCCAAGCTGGAAGAAAAGGAGCGGCGAAGCGGGAAGGTTAGAGTTCTGTTTGCGCTGACTGTGCGGACTAAACCTAGTGTTGTGAAATACGAGGTTGGAGGTAGTGCTGTTTTGACCGGTAAAGATGCGCTAATTAGTAAGATGTTAGAAGTAGACCCAGAGAGTAAAGTGCCTTTTGTATTTCACCGTGTGTATCAGCGTGTTTTTACGGCGGTTTATATGCTTGCTTCACTAATGAACACAATTTACCCGCCAGCCGATCTGCTTTCATCTGGTGAACAAGGTATACCTGTCAAGAGTTTGACCGAGAGAGGGAAAGCCAACGTATCTAGTCCTTCCGACACAGTTGAAACAGATGAAACAATTAGGACGACAGGGGCAACTGCAACATACGAAGGAGTGACAACGGAGCCGGTGAAAACACCGGAATACACGGTTAAGCGTGAAGAATTACTCTCTCGGCAAACAGAAGATTCGGTCACCTAGATTGCGCAAAAGCCATCTCGCCTATTTCTGATCTAGTCTCTTTTCGAAATGTCATTTACTGGTCGGGAAAACTTCGTAGTTGAAAAACCAGACAAGAAATGTTTCTGAGCGTCGGCTCAAGTATTGGAAGCACAGAGCCTAAACAAGCAATGCTTAAATTTTGTTTACGTTTGATTGTTTTCTTGATGCGGCGGTAGCCAAGCCAGGTCAAAGGCGGAGGACTCAAGATCGGCGATGGCCACTAATGAGCTATCCTCTCCCGTAGGGGTTCGCCGGTTCGAATCCGGCCCGCCGCACTGAAGTTTCTAACTACTTTTGGCTTATTCGTTGCCAAGAAAGGCATAACTTGCCGAATCATCAGTATAGGTGGCTGTCTGAATTTGCGTACAAGGACTCCGCTGTATTTCAGGTTTATGCCGCTTCTAGCATCAAACCGTCACTGATCACACAAGAGAGAAAAACTGAATCTGACAGTCTTCCTCCTGCCCGCAAGAAATAGAAGGTCTTTGGGACAATTAATCATAATAGGCAGACAGCTTAATTATGTGTGTTCATAACTGTGTAGAGTGAAGGACGAAGGAATGCCTAGAGATCCTGTCTGCGGTATGATTCTGGACGAAAGGACATCCAAATTCAAGATTAAGCATGAAGGAGAA
>CP070828.1:851545-854532 GCA_020344715.1 Candidatus Bathyarchaeota archaeon
AGCTCTGCCCGAATCCCAATCTCAAAACCTGTAGACCGAACCAGTGATCCGAGGTGAAAAACATGTCACACCCAACTTCAAACCTTTTTCTTTATGTTGGAAAACCCGTGAACGACGAATACGGACGCTCCATTGGTCGAATAGTCTCGTTCTCTGTCAACCCAACAGGCAGAGTAACCAACGTCTTTCTTAAGCACGAAGACGGTGAATTCAGAAAATATTCGAGTGAGCAGTTTCGAGTCGACGGAGACAACGTGGTGCTATTGCCCTCAATCAAGTTGAGGGTAAAAACTCTCTGCGACGAGATTCCTTTGATTTGGCGGAAAGAACAAGCTTTGGACGAGCTTCTGGAGAAGAAGAAAGTCCCATCTGAGATGTACAATGAACTCCAGAAGACCTTCGAAGGAGCACTGAACCAGCTGAAAACTGACGCAAAAGCCACAACCGACAATATCGACAAATACATCTTTAGATGCAATACGCAAATAAGACAGCTCAATTCTGCGTTGATACATTTGGAAATCGAGCGGGAGATCGGTAGAATCGACGAAGACTCGTATCGAACTGCAATCGAAATGATACAAGATGGACTGAAATGGGCTCACGCTGAAAGGCAAGATCTTGAAGCTCTCAAAAACCAGCTGTCAAACATGCTTCTCGGAGAAACTACTGCAATCTCGCCTCAACCAGAAGAATCGACAAAAGAGCCTTCAGAGACCTCAGAAGCCCAAGAGACCGCTTCATCAGCACTCCCTGAACCTCCCGTGGTTGTTCACGTAAAAAGCGAAAACTAGAAGAAAAAGCATTAAGGCGTGGAGGTGGCGAGCCTTTGTTCAAGATTTTCAAGCCTCCTCCACCAATCGGAACAGTAATTTTGGAAACTACACGGAAGCTTAGGATTCAGAAATCCAAGCTGGAGCGAGTTAGTTTTCGGTTACGGACGAGAGATCGTACGCTTTTTGAAACCTGTATCGTTTACGTCCAGAAAAACCAAACCGAACGAGCATCAATCTGCGCCAATGAATTATCTGAAGTTCGAAAACTACGTAACATGGTTATGCAGTGCCAAATTGCGCTAGAACGCATAATTCTGAGACTTGAAACTATAAAGGAAGTAAGCGAAATCTTCGCTGAGCTCAAACCTGCACTCACGACTCTTAAAGGGCTAACTCAAAACCTGGTTAACGTGTTACCTGACGTCGCGATGGAGCTGGAAAAGGTAAATGAGAGCATCAATGAAACACTTGCGATGACCAAGATAAACCCGGATATGCCACTGCCCACGACAGTTCAGACAGAAGCAGGCGAAGAGATTTTAAAAGAAGCTTCGGCTGTCTTGGAAGAGAAGCTCAGCAAACAGCTTCCAGAGCCGCCTGCACCAGCACGAACCTCTCACGTACATACCCAAGAAGTGCCAGAGAAGCAACCTGAGAAAGTAAAGCAGATGGTTGCTTTAACTGTGTCGTGCTCACAAACCGTGGAACGCGACGAAAAGGGAGAAGCTCAGAAGTTTGTTAGTCATAAAGACATGGAGTTGCGCGGCATTTCGATGACCACTCAATCCAATTCACGAACGGAAGACAGCATACTTGAATACGCGAAGAAGAGCAATGGTGAGATTGACGTTAAACAGTGTGCGCTCCAGCTGAATATTCCACATGGTGAAGTGTTGAAAGCACTCGAAAATCTGGGTGCAAGAGGAAGAATTCAAATCAAAAGATGAGATAGATATGAGTGCATCACAGGAATTGGAGAAAGCTGCAACCAGCTATGCCCTAGAAGCGGTTCGTCTTGACAAACAAGGCGCCAAAGGAATGGCCGTCACAATGTATCAGAAGGCTATCCAGACCCTTCTCAACCTCGCTCAATTGTACCCGAACTACGGTCTTAACAAAGTGTACATTCAGCGGGCTATGGCTTACCAAGAAAGAATAAGAATGCTTCAAGGCGTTTCATCACCAAATGAACCTCAGCAAGAAAATGCAGAAGATAGGCCTTTCGAACCTGCAACTCAATCTTCAGACACGAACAAGGACAAGAAAGGAAGTTTTGAAGAGCTTGTGCTCCGAGAAAAGCCGAATGTTAAATGGGGACAAGTCGTGGGGCTAGAGCAAGCCAAGAAAGCCATCAAACAAGCGATTGTTTATCCAGTTCAGAGACCAGATCTCTTCCCACTGGGATGGCCAAGAGGGATTCTTCTCTTCGGTCCACCAGGCTGCGGGAAAACTTTGCTGGCAGCTGCAGTGGCGACAGAAATAGATGCTTCTTTTCTCTCTGTGGATGCTGCGTCAATAATGTCTAAATGGCTTGGGGAAGCCGAACGAAACGTTGCTGAGCTTTTCACAACCACGAGAAAGATAGCAAATGATGGTCGCCCAGCAATTGTCTTTATTGATGAGTTGGATTCGCTTATTGGTACACATAGCAACGAAGTTGGTGGGGAAGTACGAGTCCGCAACCAATTTCTGAAGGAAATGGACGGCATAATCGACAAGGGAAAGAAGATTCACGTCTACGTGATTGGGGCAACGAACAAACCGTGGGATCTTGACTGGCCTTTCGTCCGGAGATTCCAGAAAAGAATTCTGGTTCCGCTACCTGACTATAATGCACGTTTGCAGATGTACAAGCTTTTCACGACGCAGGTAACATTGTCTCCGGATATGGACCTCTACGGCCTGAGTCGAATGTCTGAGGGATTTTCGGGGAGCGATATCCGAGACAGCGTACAGTCGGTCCATCTCAAGGTTATTGGAGAATTCTTTGAATCTGGAAAGGCAAAGGACAAACTTGCTCAGCCTAGGTCGATGAGTATGAACGATTTTAAGGAAATGCTGGAAACAAGAAAGCCCAGTGTCACTCTTGATATGGTCGCTTCGTACAACAAGTGGTTTGAAGCTTTCAAAGCTCTCTAGTCGCAAGTCGATCGCATGGTAGTTCGACGATGCACAGAATCCAATGCATATCTAGATATGATCGCGCACGAA
>CP070828.1:854632-857365 GCA_020344715.1 Candidatus Bathyarchaeota archaeon
TAATCACGTAGCCAAACAAGTCAAATGCCAGATATTACCAAAAGCATTTCACTGTGATGCCCCCTGTCTCAGATCTAGAAACAGTCTTGAATCCATGCTTTTCACAGAACCGTTGCAGAGGACTTCCTTTGTCATCGCTTAGTTCAGTGTCTAAGATTATTGTTTTATGCTGTCTTGTTCGAGTCTAGCAAATCAGGAAATCCATGACAATGTGGCTAGTGCCTTTACCTTTGCGTCGAACAGCTACGGTGTCCAAATAGAAGGATCTCGCGCGCACAGTCCTCATGAAACAGCTAGAGTTTCAACAGATCTATAGTTTTAGACCATAGCGGGCACAGGCAGATTCGAGAAGTCGACGAACAAGATCATCATAAGAACAACCCGATTTCATTGCCATGTAAGGATAGAAGGAGAGGTCATTTTCCTCCATATCGAAGTCCAAACCCGGTAAAGGATTAATTTCCAAGAAAAAGAATTCTTCTTTATCGTTCATTCGAAAGTCGATTCTCGCAAAATCCTTGACATCCAAAGCATACCAAACATCAATTGAAAGGCGCTCGAGTAGATTCCTTAGCTTTTTTGGAATTTGTGCCGGACAAATGTAATGATCCAATGAGTCCAATACGGTTTTGGCCCGTTGTCCAAATACCCCTCCCACTTCTGGGAATTTTGAGAAATCGATTTCCAGAATGGAAAGAACTTCTGGATCTTGGGCAGGGCGCCCAAGTAATCCAGTACTGAATTCTCTACCTTCAATGAATTGTTCAACGAGGATAGGCTGTTGATATTCTTCAATCATATGCCTGATTCTTGTGCGTAGTTGCGTTTTGTTATGAACCACGTTTTCTTCGATGATGCCCATGGAAGAGCCTTCTTCATTGGGCTTCAGGATATACGGGAATCCACTTCTGATTCTTCCAGCCTCTTGATCGCTTTTACAGAGGTAGAATTTTGGTGTAGATATACCATGATAACAAAGAATCTTTTTCGCCCAAGCTTTGTTGAGCCCAATTGCGGTGGTCAATACATTAGAGCCAACATAAGGAATGCCAAGCATTTCAAGTATGGCAGGCACATGAGATTCTCGACTATCACCTCTTAGCCCTTCTGCTCGGTTAATGACGAGATCTGGTTTCAGTGCTTTGAGGTTTTCAACAAAATTCTCATCTGCTTCAATAAAGAGATACTCGTGACCAGTGGCTAAAATGCCATGTTTTATGAGTTCAATAGTATGAGGAGGGTCGTACTCTACTTCAAATTCAGATTCTGCATGACGAGTATTCAGAATTAATGCAATCCGCACTAGGATTACCCTCAACCAAAGAACAAATCGGGTAGGATTAAAATATTAGCCCCTCGCGACTGTTCTGCTACATCTGGAATGAAGCTATTTCTTCTCTGTAAATTGAGAGCACCTTGTCCTCCAATTTGTGAGGTACTGAGATTGAATCGTGTAACGAGCAGAAGGTTCTACAGAGTTCCTCCTCCCGATTTTTTGCCTCCTGATATAAGGGACCCGCTTTGAATGCTTCAATTAGACCTCCCTGAGCACCTTTCTTTGCTGCCAAGTGAAATGCGAAAAGTTGTTCATCACGACCCACGGTAGTGTGGGCGTATGTTAGCGTTATGGCTTTTCCGCCGAATAACGTAAAAAATCGCTTGTACTCTCGTTTTAACATATTTTCACGTAATCCAATAACCTTTGGGTCGATTCCACTCCCCACACACATCAGGTACATTTTGGCGCAAATAGAACAGTTATGACACCAGCGGTAATCTCGACCCGCTTCAGTTTCAGTGAAGCAACTCATCTGATATCTTGCAAGTCCAGGATAGCGATGAGCCAGAATGTATTGGATCATCATATCCATGAGAGGTTCAATTAGGCTTCCAGTGTGCATCGAGCGACCAGAGAAACTTTGGGTAATTTGATCAATGTGCACAGTCCAGCGATGTGATTGATCGTAGCAGGGATGAACGACCCATTGGCTCTTCGTATCCAAGTAAGTCGCAGAAGCTGTTTGTTCATTGCCAAAAAGCAGATACTTGGCATTCAGAGCATACGCAAAAGGTATGAATTCCAGCGCATACTCGGTTGTCTGAAGACCCCACCCAAACTCTGTTATGGGTATCCCTAGATAGGGATAGTCTCGAAGTTTTCCAGTTTCATGCTTCAAAATGCTCAATTCTTTGCCGAATTCGTTCTTGAAGCGTCTCGCCAATTCAGTCTTGTGTTTCTTCTCGTAGGTCATGCTTTGCTCTACGACATATACCATTTCAGGTTGAAGGCCGATTTCGTCTGCGACCGCATAGGTGAGGAGGCTGTCCTTTCCAAAACTCATTCCAACAAGAGCACGGGAAGGCGAATCTACTGGTTCTTGAGAAGGATAAGTTATGACGGGATCTAGAAACTGATAGTCAGTATTGAAGAATTTTCGAACCAATTCATCAGTACTGGTTCCATCAACCTCGGTACAGGAGGGGATATCTTTCAGAAAATTCTGGACAAAATATGGTTCCAAGAGAGGGCGACCTGAATAATAGACAACGCCAGGTGAGTCAAAAACAAGTGGCAAATGCATGGTGGTGGCGAGTGCAAGATTATCCTTCAAAGCTACTTGTGTTTCTTTGGGTGTTGCCTCCCAAACAAAACTCGGATATGTTATGGGATAGGGGTTTTCGTTAAACCGGATTTCTACTCCATTATCGATGATCTTTGAATAGATATGTAGA
>CP070828.1:857465-860586 GCA_020344715.1 Candidatus Bathyarchaeota archaeon
GGCTCTTTGGAAATGGCTTTAAAGGTGGAAGATTTTTCCCGTTTGAGTTATGACGCAACATTCCTTGCTGAAGTCAATGATGAAATCGTTGGCCTAGTTGATAACAAAATCAGAGACAAGATTGGTGATATCGAAAATCTTGTCGTTTTACCTAAATATCGTGGAAAAGGAATTGGCAGAGCTCTGCTAGAAAAAGCAATCGAGTTTCTAAAAGACAAGGTAGAAAGAATAAGAGTGGAAGCCCCTATCCAAAGCAAAAACGCAATCACGTTTTATCTTGAGAACGGTTTTGAGCATGTTGCGAATGCATATCTTGTTGAAAGCCAAAATAAGTCAAAGCTCGCACCATATCTAGATCGCAACTTCTATTTCATTAGAGGCAGTAGATACTGGATACCGGACAATAGGCAAATGAAACTATTAAAGAGATTAAAAGCAGATTTCTCGGTGATTGGCGAATTCATGGTTATGATTAAAACTATTGGCTTTTCTTCTTAAAGTATTAATGATGGGAAAAATCCTATATTAATAAAATACGGACGCGAGCTCTTTCCTTAAATTATCAAAGATAGGAAAATCCTATATTAATAAAATGCGTGCGCGAACTTCTGCCTTGAATTATTAATACACCTTGAAATGCATGCAATGCAATGCAATAAAATGCGTGCGCAAACTTCCTTAAATTACTAAGCACACACACTCACCCCATTCACAAGCCTTTTATTACATCAGATTCGGTCTATGTCTGAGGTTTCTGATAGTGCGGGTATACGAGAAGTATGCGTGGGTGATATTCATAGGTCTGGGACTGCTCTGGGTGGTGGTGTGCTTCTATCAAGCATTCCTTCCGGACGGATTGCTTGAGGGTGACGTTGAACTTGTCATAGGCATGTCCTGGAGTGAGCTCCAGGTTTCGAGCCCTTTGGCGACTGAATTTGTTCGCTGGCTATACGGGGCGATGGGTCTGCTTAAGATGAGCTGGTCCTTCCTGGTCTTAGCCATTACTGTAACAGGCTACAGGAGGGGAGAAAAGTGGGCTTGGTATACCCTGTGGCTTGTGCCTATCCTCTTGGTGAGCAGTGCACTCTTCAACATTAGCTTTGTTGGAGATGTCTCCCAGATGCTGGAGTGGATCCCGATTACGAGCATATCGCTGCTGGGGCTTCTCCTTCCCATTAGGAAGTTCTTCCCAAAATAGCCACGATCGGAGATCCACTACTCCTCCACGCTGATAGCTTCCACTTGTCTAAGTTTCCAATAGGGAAAACAGGGCGTGGTCTAAATAGACAAATCTGTCTGGAATGGAGAAAGGCTTTCATGTTTTGGAAGGTTTGAGTATCCAGTCAATTCACTAATCGAAGTTTCTTCCACAAGTCATAAAACTGAAGCTTGAGAGAGATCAGATCGAAATGTCAAATACAGACATACTGACTAGTCAGGATGAGGGATTAGACTTCATCAATAGATATGGAATTGTTACTCTTTTTCCAGTGAAAGGCACCAATTTTCCAAGTCTTTACAAAGCTACTAAAGGTAGTCGGGATGAGAAATTTCGTGATGCTTGGAGATGGGCTGACGATCTGGCTTTAGACAAGCAAATTCACTATGGGAAGCTCGTTTGCAGGCAAGTCACTTTGGTGTCTCTAGAGATGTTCCCGTACTTCTATCGACTAGGCCGAGAAAGAAGGTTGACCCCAACAGCAAGGAGAATCCTGACTTTTCTAAAGAACAATGGGAAGACTTCAACAACTGGATTACGAAGATCTTTGGGATTTTCTCAGAAGGAGAAGAAATCCGAGTTCTTGAAGGCAATTGATGAACTACAAATGAGTTTTGCCATAGCCATTGTTGCTAGAGAGAAACCTCCTCGATTGACCCATATATATGACCTCATCGAAAGATGGATGCCTAGAAGCTTGCTGGGAAAGGCTGAACCTATCAGCAAAGAAACCGCTAGAGAGAACATAATCGCCAAGCTGTTGGAAAATAAGGTGGTTTCTAGTGCTGAAGACACCAAGAGGTTTTTCAATTTATTTTAGACTTCATAGGAAAAAAAGGCGCGCGCATCTGCCAATAGAAAAAAGAGAGGAAGTTGAGGGTTGGTCTGGTGCTATTCGCCTCTTTCAAACAGCAAGTAATGATTAACAATGGTTGGGGATCCTTGAGCTTGGTAGGTGTGGAGCCGCCAACCGTTCTTTTGCCATTCCTCAATTGTCTCACCTACGTTCTTGTGGTGACCAACTTGGACGCATTGCCATTCTTTCAACGCAACCTCACCTTACGTAACACTTCAGAACAACAGTCTATTATAGTTTCGATACAAGAAGATGAATGAGAGCCAAGAGGGAATAGCCGGTGGTGTATGAAAGTCTGTGCTTGAGGAGTGGCATTGCGGCTGGTGTAGCTTCACCGATGCATGCATGCATGAGTTTTGCTTTGAATTCTTCGCCGCGCGCAAAACGCTGTTGGGCAATGGATCGCAAGGTTTCTTGAAACACGCTTGCATGCTGAGTCGTGGCGCGCGCAGATTTGACAGAGAAAACAACCAACTATTCCTTTGCGCGGGCTCAAGCTGCTTTCTCTCTTAGCTTCTGCGTGTGTTTCGCATATCTTAGGTAGCACTTGCTGGCTTGTCCGGTCAGGTCACGTAGTGCTTTGCGCCTGCGTGCGCGCATTGGCTTGCGAAAATTTTAAAAACAAGCTCATGGAAACCGCTTGGGCTAAGAAGAAGCATCTCCTATCTCAATGGCAAACTGGATGGATTCGAGAATGAAACAAAGAATTATCTTTTGGATTGTGCTGGGGTTAGTTGTTGAGAAGATTCTTCAGCACGGTCTTACCGCTCTTTTCTTTGTCATCACCATTGAAGGAATTGGAAAACCTGATATTGGCAATCAAATTCTGCTGAGTGATCCGGTCATGGCTGTGCTGAACTGCATTGTAATGGGATTTTTTGTTTGGGGATTGTGGGATATTTGGAACTCGCGAACGAGAGGCCTGTATCTAGCCATTACGGTTTCTCTTTTCGACATTATTGCGGAGTTGGTCCTTCATGGATTTGGATTTATCACGATCTCAGTCATTGTAGCCATATTTCTAATCGGCTTTGCGCTTGTCCTAA
>CP070828.1:860686-863659 GCA_020344715.1 Candidatus Bathyarchaeota archaeon
CTACCCGACGAAGACCACGCAATTGCACGTGAACTCAGCCGTTTCTACGGACCTGCGAATGCTCGCTAGATGAAGATGTGAAATGGTGAAGCTAATTTGGTGCCATTGAAGGTGTCTAGATCACATGATAGTAATTCAATTGTGCACTGAAAGTTAATCGTTTGCACCAACTGGTTTTTGGTGCTCTGATGGGTCCAAAGAATCCAGAAAAACATCTAAAACGTAGGCTGCAGGCTTATTATTTTCTAATGAAATATGCACTTGTGGAGGAGAGTGAAGATCCGAATGAGAATAAGAAGACGATGCAAGCAGTGCGGCGTCGACTTATCCGATGAAGACGTAATGAAGATCCAAGATGAAAACGGCTCCTGGGAGACAATCCCGCTTCCGTTGTGCCCAGATTGCTTCACAAAACACATGCAAGCGCGCGCAAGGAATGATCATATACAGAAGTGAGCGGGAAAAATTGTCACTCTACGAAGAAGAATGATCTCCGGCAAACTCTTCATCTTCTGGGTTCCAGGAACATCTCGATTCCCTCACAAGCTTACACGAAACTGTCTATCAATGCAGCTGCCCTCTGCTCCTATTTCTACACACAATTTAAAGCATAGACTCACGTGGAAACCGCGACATGGTACTAGCGATATCTACGTATGTCTTCTACATGTTAACAACGTAGTAATACGCCTTGCACAAATTGCTTCTTTTCGAGGAACCAAGATTGTCTGAGAAGTTCGCGGGGAAATGGGAAAAGGGAGTAGACAATCGACCAGTCACCACACGAATTAGAGAAGCGATTCGTCCTCCAGGTGAGTTGAAACTCCGCCTCGACTATGCCGTCAAACGCATTACAATTCAAATCCAGAACCTGGACAAAGCAACCGCTCGTTTTTCACAACGTGACAAATCCATATTCGCAAAGGTCGTTAGTGCCTACTCGGAACATGATACTACGCGGGCCCAAGTCTTTGCGAATGAACTGGCTCAATTGCGAAAAATGGAACGAATGATGGTACACGCGAGACTTGCCCTTGAACAAATCGTTCTCAGGTTGAGCACTGTTTCAGAGCTTGGAGATGTTGTGAGCACACTCGCTCCAGCCGTTGGCGTCATGCGAAGCGTCAAGACTAACATGTCCGCTGTCTTTCCTGAAGCTGAAAGAGAGCTGGGAAACATTGGAACCCTGCTCAATGGAATTATTGTGGACGCTGGTCAAAGCACCGGAATGAACATAGACTTCCAGGCAGCCGGCGACGACGCCCAGAGGATCCTGAACGAAGCAGCCACGGTTGCGGAACAGAAAGTTAAGAAAAAATTTCCAGAGCTACCTTCGGGAACACTCATCTTCGGTGAGACCGCTCAGACGAAAACCTAGCTACACCCAAGAAAGCATTCATGCAGCGCTTAACTCTCCCTTGAATGGCCAATACTCGTTCATGCCGAGTGCTTAGTGTTATTGATGCGTTGACTTTCGTTTTCTGTAGTGCTCTTTCATGTAATAGAACGGGTCATACGTGCGCCCCGGATCGAGTTCCCCCGCAGTTACTTGGTCGGTGTCGCTTGAGCATTCGTACAGATACGTGGGTTTCCTCAGTCTCTTCAGTAGTTCTAGGTTCTCAGCTATGACCCCGCTATGGTTCATCCATATGACTACGGCAGAATCGCAGTCTTCGATCATTTTCCGTTCTCTTTCTTTGAGGTTTTTTCCGTACTGCACGTCTTTCCAGTTGCCTGCGTTATATCGTAGCCTGATTGCATGTCCAACAACAACCTTTCTGCAACCTTTAGCCTTCAAGTAGTCTTGATAGAGCCTACTTGCCCCGTACGCCTCTCCCACGAGGATCGTCAGCTCACGTTCTATAGCCTCATCAATTCTTCGCTTCACTTCCTTGGGTAGCTTCCTAGCCTTGAACGCACTGCTACCCATTAGAAGCAGCTTTTTGCTTCCTGACCTTACTTTGCTGGCCATGTTCGTCACCTGAGTTCTTGCCTAGGTTCCGTACTTGTGGTTCTCAACCCGTTATTCCGCAATCCGGTGGCTAGAGTCCGATTCCTTCTTCCGGCATCCAGTCTGGCCAATCTGAAAGCCACGCAGGGATTCTCGCCTCCTTTACTCGATCGCACACAGGGAAGTAAGCTTTCAGATCGACGATTGGGGTGTCACTGTAGGCATCAATGTCTGCAACTGCGACAGTCCCTTTGGTTTCATTCACACCCAGAATCTTGCAGGTTGTCATGGCAATCGGATTCGGACGATATTCGGCTCTCGTTGCAAATACACCGGTAACCCTTCCCTTGGCATAAGGAGGCTCACACTGCAACGCGCTGCGGCTCTTCTTGTTGTCATGTTTGTGGGCCCACCAGAACACCATTACATGACTAAAGCAATCAAGTTGCTTCAAAGCAGGTCTAAACGGCTCCAAGACCTCTAAAATGATCCCCTCCTCCCTTCTTCGGATATACCCTATCGGAAACATCTGAAACGTCTGCTCGCCGCTCTTATCAGCCATTTGAATCACATCTTTAACTAGCACCCAACGATTGCTGCTCAAACCTTATAACCCTTCGAGCACACAAAAGCTCCGCACCATTCGAGCTTCCTTGGATCTTCCCTAAATCAAGGCGCGCACGCAAGCGCCAAGTACCATGAACGTTCTTGCGAACCCCAGCAAAGGCGTACCGCTGTCATTTGTTCGTTAAGAACGCTTCCTTCCATGATCAGAAAGGTCGCGTCATTGCCTACACAAGGATTCTCAACGTTCGTGAGGCATATTGCAGATTGCACGGTGAAAAATCACCAAAAGTGAACCTACTCGAGCCTGTGCGCAGAGCGTTACAATAAATAACTACCGACACTATCTGCTTTGTTCAGAGTGCACCGACTATTGAAGGTGATGTTGATTTGAGCTTCTTTGTTAATGGTCCCCAAGACGAGGCTCATCGCTTAATGACAGACTATTTCCAAGGAAG
>CP070828.1:863759-866745 GCA_020344715.1 Candidatus Bathyarchaeota archaeon
CGCGTTTATGGAATTCATAGAATGATGTTTCGAATTGCAGCTGGTTCTTCTCGAGTGTTTTGATGTCTGCTTGAGTGGGCTCACTAGTCAAAGGTATGTACAAGTAGTTCTCAACTTGTTTTATCTTCAATTTTCGGTCAAGAAGATTGAGGGTCTTAACAAGAGCTATGGTCTTTTCACCGTGAACCCTCGGAACCTTCAAGCAAGATGCTTTCGTCACTGGATACCCCCTCAATACTTTCAGTCTTTAAGTGGATTTAAATTGCCCTTAATCAAAACTTTGGTTAGGTCCACGTGAAAGGTCTTTATGATTGTCTGAAATCAAAACGTTTCAACAAAGCTCACGTCTAGCATATCATGCGAAATCGTCGTCTTCAACGGTGTGATCAGTTTCTGGCGGGCCCGAGGGGAGTTGAACCCCTGACCATCGGGTTAAGAGCTTCAGTCTCAACCTAATCAGAGCCAGGTCGAGTCCGCCGCTCTACCTTGCTGAGCTACGGGCCCCTCTGCGTTCATATTGCACATCTAGGATGGGTCTAATAAGCTTGTCTTCATAGACTAGTCTATGAGAAGTTTGACTCCAGCTGATCTGCTAGCAAAGAATGAATCGACTATCTGTGTAGAACCTAAAGCCTAGAGGTTTCGGCAGAACCTTGCAGCTGAATCTCTTATATTGTTGTTTGGTCCAACTTATAGCTGGCAAGCGATGGACAGACCCTACTTCCGCGAAATTTTCAATCCAAAATTGAGGAACGCTATTTTCGTTGAGGGATTGCCAGGATTCGGCAATGTCGGCAAGATCGCGGCTCGTCTACTCATCAAGTCTACCAGAGCAGAGGTTTTTGCAGAGTTGTATTCGCCGTCTTTTCCAGACTATGTCATCGTGGACAAGGACGGAATATGTCGCCCTCCTCGTTACGAATTCTGTGCCGCAACGATAGGAACCACTGACTTTATCATTTTAACAGGAGATGCCCAGCCTTCTCTTGAAGACCTCAAAGCGCACTACATGCTCTGTGATGAGATCCTAGGCTTCGCAGAAGAGCACGACGCCAAGTTCTTTGTAACAATGGGAGGAATGCCCACCCCCAAACCAACAGAGGAAGTGTACGTAGCAGCCACATCACCCAAGCTTGCAGCAGAAACCGTGAAAAAAGGGGCCACTCTTTACGGACGCGGAAGAATCATGGGCGCCACCGGATTGCTGCTTGGATTAGCAAAAAGCCGAGGATTGAGAGGCATCTGCCTACTCGGGGCCACAACTGGTCTGAAAGCTGACAGGAGGGCCGCTTCTTCTGTTTTCCGATTCCTTTTGAAAACCTTGGGAGTCAAAACTCCCAAACACGTTCCACGCGAAAAAGAGGAAAGCTAGGAGTCAAGAACAGTGTCTCCTCTGGTTGGTCTAAATTCTTCATGACTAGACTCGCTTTGAGCAACGAGAAGCCATCGGAAGTGTTGTGAAGCTTTCCTATCTATAGAAGTTCTATATCGGTTCCAGCAGTTGGTGGTTCGGTACGCTTGCAGCGAGAGCGATGACTTTTCACTCTTAGATGCAAAGACATATAAAATATGCTGCGAGAAATATTCTGTATGTGAAGAGGTGCCGACAACGTACAAGGAGAAAGAAAAGGAATCGGTGAAGAGAACCACCATCATCCTGGATGAAGAAGAGCGCAGATACATAGATTCCCTCATCAAAGACGGAAAAGAACCCGGCATCAAGCCTTTGGTATCAAAAATGCTCGACATCTACCGCAGCATGATGATCTACGACTGGAGATTTCCCGGTGAATACTATTGCGGAGTGAGCAGAGTGGCCTTCGTAAACGTTGAACTCATAAACATACTGCTGCAGTTCATTCCAGAACAGAAATGGCGTGACGTTGGTCAAAAACTCGGAGAAGCCGCAAGGATTTCAATGGAAGCCACGTTGAATCTAGAAGCCTCGAACAAAGAGAGTTGGCCAGACGTGTTGAAGCGACTGAGAGTCCAGGGCTTCGGAGACTTCTACGTTCGAGATAAATACTTGGTAATTAAGGCGCCTTTCGTCAACAACTACGAAGTGCTGTGCGGCTTTTTAGAAAACCTGTTCGACATCCGCATGGAACCAAGAACGATGAATCCGCCGTTTGTTTTCGAAGTCATCACCAAAGTTTTGAGTGGCGACAAAACTAAATGAGCTTGTAGATTCCGAATATGTATTCCCATTTCATACGTGTTAAATATCATACGCTCTAACAAGTTTCGTCAAGAGGTGTAAATGTTTGTTCAAGATCGTGAGTTCAAAGAGAGGAATCTCACCCATTTTAGCCACACTTCTGTTAATAGTCATAGCCGTTGCAGCAGTGATTGTCACCTATGCATGGGTCTTAACCTTCACATCGACACAAACACAGCAAGCAGGAGCTATGCTCACTAAAGAGAACGTATCATGGACTACGGATCAGATTCAAATCGTGATAAGAAACTCAGGCACATCTGATGCACAGATTACCGCAGCCTATATTGGCACTTCTTCTGCAAACCTTACATCAGCCAACGTATCTTCGCCATCCTTACCAGCGAACATTAACTCTGGAAGCACCCTTACCGTAGTCCTAAGCCGTTCATGGTCATCGGGGACAAGATACTACTTCAAAGTAGCTACCGACAGCCCAGCGATTCTTGAATTTTCAGAGCAAGCGCCATAGGAAGCCATGTTCGCAGGATAAAGAAGTCATAGTGGATCGCTCTCTACACATTTTCTCATGCCAACATTCGCTTTCATACAGGCTACAAGATTTTTATTCTGCCAGTCTCTATGAGAAGAAACGGTGCCTATCCATTGAATCAAATTTTCGATGGCATGAGAGTTATCCTCACTCTGTCTTTCCTTTTTTACGCGTCTTGGAGCGACTGGAAGAAGCGTGAAGTAAGCAATAAGGTGTGGGCAGTTCTTGGACCAGTAGCTCTTCTTCTCACTTCTGTTCAATATGTTCTGTTCGCC
>CP070828.1:866845-870033 GCA_020344715.1 Candidatus Bathyarchaeota archaeon
AAAGGTTGTACTTCCAAGAAGTCACTATTGTCTACGAGGCTTAGAATGATTTCTTTAACATCATAGGGCTTGTCGGGATCGTCAGGCATGATCTCAGCCAAGTGCTCATCGGTTCGATTCGGGTCATCACCTGTCTCGACAATAGGTGGATCCTCCATGTTGTTAGAGGGCAGATAGCCAAACAGTTTTCTGATAATGGCTATGCATTCTTCTTCGTTGTCAGCGATGAAATGCGCGACTCCGCTGGTTTGACTGTGAACCACGGCGCCACCGAGATTCTCAAAATTGACCTCTTGCCCGAGCACCGTTCTGATCACCTCTGGTCCAGTGATGAACATGTGACTTGTGTCTTTAACCATGATGATGAAGTCGGTTAAGGCGGGTGAGTAGACGGCGCCTCCAGCGCAGGGTCCCATGATCGCAGAAAGCTGCGGAATCACACCTGAAGCCATCACATTTCGCAAGAAGATGTCACCATAGCCAGCCAAGCTGGCTACGCCCTCTTGGATACGGGCTCCACCAGAATCGTTCACGCCAATGACAGGTGCTCCCGTCTTCATAGCCAAGTCCATTATTTTGCAAACTTTCTTGGCAAACATTTCACCTAGCGAGCCACCGAAGACCGTGAAGTCTTGGGAGAAAACGAAGACTTGACGCCCATCGATTGTTCCATCGCCGGTGACTACGCCGTCTCCGAGAGGTTTACGCTTCGCCATGTCATAGTCGGTGCAGATGTGCGTAACGAAGGGATCAAACTCGACGAAGCTTCCAGGATCGAGGAGGAGGTCCAAGCGTTCTCTCGCTGTTAGTTTTCCCCTCTTGTGTTGGGCTTCGATTCTCGCTTTTCCACCGCCCAGTTTCGACTGCTCGTGGAGTTCTCTCAATCTTCCAATTTTATCCGTGACGGTCGGTTCGCGTTCTGTCATTATTGCTTGTCTCCGATTGCGTCTACAGTTATTGAAGGAGTGCGTATTTAACTTGATTGAAGTCTGCTTCACCGGTTCAGAAACAGCTGACGGTTATGATTCCCGAGGGTGCATCAAGGACTTGACGCCTTGACCGTTCCCACGCCTAATGTTTACATCCCCTGACAAAATTCTTCTTGAAGTCCCATCTGGAAGCTTCAAAATCAACGCTCCGTCCCTATCCACATCAGTTGCCCAACCTTCAATCTGTTTTTTTCCAGACATCACTTCTACATAGGAGCCTAGGAACCGGCACAGACGCTTCCACTCAACCAAGACTGAATGAAACTTTCCGTTTTGGAGCATGACGTAGTAATGTTCCATTTTTTCCAGGAGAACATGCAGGAGCTGTTCACAGTCGATGATTCCCGGCAGTTCGTGCCTCAATGAAGTGGCGTGGGCCCTCACTTGTTCGGGCAAAGATTGGAGCTCGATGTTCGCGTTGATTCCAATCCCAACGATGACGAAACTTGTCGTATCGCCCGAAGTCTTGGCTTCAGTTAGAATGCCGCATACTTTTTTGGCGTTGATGAGAACGTCGTTGGGCCATTTAACCTCGGGTTCCAAGTTGTAGAGTTGGCTGATGGTCTTAGCTACAGCAAGAGATGACATTATTGTGAGTTTCGGAGTTTCTCGAGGGTGAAGTTTCGGTCGCAGTATTGTGGAAAACCACAACCCGCCTTTTGGAGATGCCCATGTTCGCCCAGACCTTCCTTTGCCGCCAGTTTGACTCCCTGCGACAATCACTGTTCCTTCTCTCGCTCTCAGGCTAGCCAGTTCCTTTGCTAGATCATTGGTAGATCCAACCTTAGAGAAATAATGAATAGCCTTTCCAAACAATTTTGTCTGCAGCTTTTCCTTGACTTGCCGCGGCTTTACTGGTTCGTTTTTACCAGCATCATTCAACCCTTAACCTCCACATCGAGTACGATTAACTAATACTGGTCACATAGGTCAAATACAACCCGTACACCCTCGCTACGCGTAGCGCTACATGTAGCAGCTTTTTTCCATCATTCTTTTCGTGCCTTTGTAGCATGCTACAAGGTTTGCTACACTTGTAGCAAACCTGCTACAAATGCTACACGCATTCTCCATCGATTTCCCATTCTGATACAGTCGCTTTCAACTCGCCACAGGGCAACTTCCGAGCGCCTACATTCACGGTGGGTTGCAATGAAGGAACATGCAACTGAAATCCCGCCGTGCGCCCAAGCGAAAATGCGAGAGATACACCCATTTCAACACTCAACCAGTTCTATCAGCACGTTTCTGAGATTTTTAGGGTGAAGAAATGCTATCTTTCTGCCTTCAGCTCCAACTCTTGGTCTTTCATCCACGAGAGCTATTCCTTTTTTCTTCAGCTGTCCAAGAAAAGCTTCAATGTTCGTGACTCCGAGGGCTATATGATGTAGACCTTCCCCTTTTTTGTCAATGAACTTCGCCACTGCGCTCTCGGCGGCTGTGGGTTCGAGCAATTCAATCTTTGCTTCACCAGCCAAGAGAAAGGCCAGCCTCACGTGTTGGTTTTCGACCACCTCTATTTTTTCAAGTTTCAAGCCGAGAATCTCGTGATACGTGTGCAAGGCTTCATCCAGCTTGCTGACCGCGATGCCGATGTGATCAAGTCCAATTATCATGGCGTTCACCGTTGCCCAGTAGATTCTGTCTCACAGTCATATATACAACTAATCTCTCTCCTTCGAAATCGTTGCGGGTGCTCACCACGTGAAGACGGGCTTCAGCGCACTCGCACGCAATTTGGCGAGACTACTTTGCAAATTTATCTGGAACAAAACTCATGGAGATTGAGTTAACACAATGCCGAACATTCTTCTTGGTGAAACGTTCTCCCACGAAAACATGGCCTAGATGTGCTCCGCATTTGGCACAAGCGATTTCTGTGCGAACTCCGTCAGGATCAAACATCCTTTTCACTGCGCCTGGAATCTCATCATCAAAACTGGGCCATCCACAACCAGCTTCAAACTTGTCGCTAGAACGGTAAAGCGGCGCACTACACCGTCTGCACACATACGTGCCCTTTCGCCAAAAATCGTCGTATTCGCCGGTGAACGGTGCCTCCGTGCCTTCATGCACGATGACTTCTTCCTCTTCTTTGGTCAATTCCTTGTAGGTCACCGACTTCTTGGTCATTCCTTCACCATCAAACAGTGGAAGACCGTGCGAATATAAACGCATCTCTAGTCCATGTTAGGTACA
>CP070828.1:870133-887454 GCA_020344715.1 Candidatus Bathyarchaeota archaeon
CATGGTTGACGTATGGCTGCCATACGGAAAAACGGAAATCTGCGCGAGAATTCCAACGAGAAATTTCCTTGGCACGATTAGACCCAAAGAAGAGCCAGGAGTTGCAGATACACGCGATGAAGTGGAACGAGCCCTGAACGAGCCCATCGGGACCAAACGGTTAAATGAAATCGCGCGAGTTGGCGACAAAGCAGCCGTTGTAGTGGACGACGCAACGAGAGCTACGCGAAGCCAGCTGATGGTTCCTCCAATACTAGACGAGTTGAACAAGGCCGGAATGAAAGATGAAGACGTAACAGTGATTTTCGGCTGCGGCACTCACCGTCCCGTCACTCCACAAGAAATGAAGACACTTGTAGGTGCGGAAACGCTGGAAAGGGTGAAAACCATAAGTCACGATTGCCGCGCCAAGGATGTAGTATATCTGGGCAAAACCGAAACCTTGGGTACGAGAGTTTATGTAAACAAAGTGTTTGCAGAAGCCGATGTCAAGATTCTAACCGGCGACGTAGGACTCCACTTCTTTGCAGGTTATGGTGGCGGAAGAAAAAGCGTTTTGCCCGCAATCTCTGGCGTTGAAACCATTCAGCACAACCATGCCGCAATCTTGCATGCTCAAGCTCGAACCGGCATCTTAGACGACAACCCAGTGCACAAGGACATGGTAGAAGCTGCAAGGCTTGCCAAGCCGGACTTCATTTTGAACATCGTCACAAACAGCAAGGGCGAATTGGTACGAGCTTTTGCGGGTGATCTGGAAAAAGCTCATGCCGCAGGTACTGGCCTAGTTGACCAAATGTACAAGGTGCCGATTGAACGCAGAGCCAAAATAGTCGTTGTAAGCCCCGGCGGTCATCCATTTGACATTGACCTTTACCAAGCCTATAAAGGAGTTGACTGCGCCCTTGAAGCCACAAAAAGAGGTGGAGTCATCATTTGGGCCGCCGAGTGCCCAGAAGGCCATGGAAACCAAGTTTTCTACGAGTGGATGACACGACTCAAAGATCTAAAACAGATGGAAACTGAAGTAAAGAAACGCTTCAAAATAGGTGGGCATAAGGCTTACTACCTATTGAAAGCGTTGCAGAAAGTGAAAATCATCCTCGTCTCGACGTTGCCTGACTATTATGCGGCGAACGTTTTCAAACTGAAAACGGCAAAGGCAATGAATGATGCACTAAACACCGCGTTTAACATAGCTGGCAAAGATGCAAAAGTTTGGGTCATGCCACATGGAAACGCCACGCTTCCAGTGGTCAAAGCACCCAAATCTCCAACGACTCCCTCTGACGAATAGCGATCACAGCAAGTTCTTTAAATCAGACCCGCATAAGTTTCCGCATGAGGAACATCGATGTCAATTGAGAATATAATTCCCAAGAAAGGTGAAGTATGGTTTCTTTGGTTTAACCGTTGCTCAGGCATTGTTTTAAAAACTCCGAGCAGAACTTTAGTGTTTGATCCAGCTGAGGTAAATCCGACCATCTTCAGAAAGGTCGATGCAATCTTGATCACCCACGAACATTATGATCACCTTGACGTACCACTCGTCAGGAGTGTCCATGGAAGAACCGGATGCCAAGTGATTGCAGATCAAACGTCCGTAAGAAAACTGAGGGACGCCGTGTCCTCTGACAAGCTACACGCAGCCTCGGTAGGCTCCGATTTCAAAATAGGTGAAGCCCACATCGCTGCCCTAGGCTTTAAGCATCCGGCAACAGCGCCCGTAAGCTTCCTCGTCACAACCGAAGATGGCATCAGGATCTATCACACCGGCGATAGCCTTCCGTTCCCAGAGATGAAACGCCTAGGTGAACAAACTCCCCCAGACGTCGTGTTCTGCACTGTTGGACCACCTGCTCCTGGTGCTTCGCCTCAAACGGGCCTTGAAATCGTTGAGATGGTCCATCCAAAAATGGCATTTCCTTATCATGCGCCAATCTCAGAAGCGAGGAAATTTGCTGACCTTATGTCGAGAAAAACGCCGAAAGTTCGGTGCGCCATAATTGAACAGGGCAAACCTTTCAAGTACCCGTGATGGTAGATGTTGACGTCGGAAAAAGAAATGGAAAAGATGAAAACCGAACTGTGCCGTGCTCTGCACAAGATTGGCGCTTTAGAATTCGGAGTCTTCAAGCTGACCAGCGGAAGAACCAGTCCCTACTACGTTGACCTCAGAATAGTTCCCAGCTTCCCTGACGCGTTCCAAAGAGCAGGCGATGTCTATGTACAACTCATCAAGAAAGAACTGGGCAAAGAAGGCTTCGACAGAATTGCTGGTATCCCCACAGCAGGCATACCGTTTGCTTCTCTCATCGCCTATCAACTCAAGAAACCTTTCCTCTACATTCGGCAACTCACGCGATTGCACGGAAGAGAACGCAGAATTGAAGGTCTAATCATGCCTGGCGACCGCGTCTTGCTTGTGGACGACTTGATAACAACCGGAGGCTCAATAAGAAAAGCTGCAAAAGCCATTCGCGCTGAAGGAGGAGTGGTCGACCACGCTCTGGTGTTGATTGACAGAGAAGAAGGGGGAAAACAAAAACTAGCTGAGGACAACATTGACCTACATTACTTGTTAACAGCAAGTGAAGCAGCAAAACGGCTTTATGACGTAGGCGCCATTGATGATGAACAGCTGAAGACTATTCTTAGGCAAGTGAAAAAGAAGTAGTCTGAGTACAGAGTTTTCAGAAAAGGTTTTATACCCTAAGAACAGACGAGGTGAGTTCTTCATACAAGTTCCAGAAGGGTAGAAAATGAACGAAAGATTAGCGAATCCAGCTCCCTTAGGACTTTTGGGTTTCGGAATCACAACAGTTCTGCTGAATCTTCATAACGCTGGTTTCTACTCCTTAAACAGCATGATTCTAGCGATGGGCCTAGCCTACGGAGGACTGGCACAAATATTCGCAGGCATAATGGAATACAAGAAGGGAAACACATTCGGCACAACGGCATTCAGCTCCTATGGCCTATTCTGGTGGTCTCTAGTCGTCTTGCTTGTGCTTCCTAGACTCACGATGTTCAACGCCTTGGCAACTTCGCCTCTTCAAGCACCTGATTCCACAGCCATGGCAGCCTACTTCTTCATGTGGGGACTATTCACGTTCGTGATGTTCTTTGGAACGCTGAAAACCAACCGCGCCCTCCAGTTCGTATTCCTGAGTTTGGCAGTGCTTTTTTTCCTCTTAACCGCAAAGGAACTTACGGGAAACACCGACTTGGGTCTCGTCGCCGGGTATGAAGGAATAATCTGCGGGTTAAGCGCGGTCTACACGGCTCTAGCAGAAGTCCTGAACGAAGTCCACGAAAGAACCGTCCTACCTCTATGTGCAACTAGCTAGGAACAGGGACAACACAGTCAAGCATGCTTTTGCTTCTCCCTTTTCTGTTTGCAGACGAAGTCATGTGTGACATCCGCACATCCAGAACAGAAAGCTTATATCGTATCGCACATTTCCCACTAGGACTCTAACAAAGGGTTGAGAAAATGTTCAAGCCCGTTATGTGGGTTAGGAAAGATACGCAGAATGATAACATGTTCTGGCCATCCGACGAATTTAAAAAGAAGGCTTGGGTGAAAGACGAATCTCTCTACACAGAAGCAACGAAAGACCCTGCGGCATTCTGGGCGAAGCTTGCTCGTGAAGGACTTGAGTGGTTCAAGGAATGGGACGAAACATACCAATGGAAACCGCCTTACTACAAGTGGTTTCTCAACGCAAAGCTGAATGTTTCCTTCAACGCCTTAGACCGACATATAAAGACCTGGAGACGAAACAAAGCCGCGATAATATGGGTACCTGAACCACCGAATGAAAAAGAAAGAGTACTTACATATTTTGATCTGTACCGTGAAGTCAACAGGTTCGCTAGCGTGTTGAAGAGTCTCGGTGTGAAGAAGGGGGACAGAGTTGGAATATACCTACCGATGATTCCGGAAGTGCAAATAGCTATGCTTGCTTGCACCCGAATTGGGGCCATACACAGCGTGGTCTTTTCCGCCTTTAGCGGCAAGTCACTCCAAGAAAGAATGGTGGATGCAGAAGCCAAGGTTCTTGTAACATCAGATGGGTACTACAGGCGTGGAAAACAGATAAACCTGAAAGTAGAGGCAGACAAAGGAGTGGAAGGAACATCTATAGAAAAAGTTGTAGTTGTCAAGCGCGTGGGATTGAATGTGAACATGGTTGAAGGTAGAGACTACTGGTGGCATGAATTGCTGGAAAACGCGGACAACTACTGTGAACCCGAACCCAGAGACAGCGAAGACCCAATATTCATTCTCTACACCAGCGGCACGACAGGAAAGCCGAAAGGAGTTGAACACCACACTGGCGGCTACGCAGTGCAAGCATATTGGACAACAAAATGGGACTTCGATCTTCATGATGAAGATGTCTTCTGGTGCACTGCTGATATCGGCTGGATTACAGGTCACACCTACGGTTGCTACGGTCCACTCCTAGTCGGCGCTACCATGTTAGAATACGAAGGTGCTCCCAACCACCCTCAGCAAGACAGATGGTGGAGCATAGTAGAAACGTATGGCGTGACGGTCTTCTATACGGCTCCAACAGCAATACGAATGTTCATGCAATGGGGTGAAAACTGGCCCAGCAAGCACAACCTAGACAGCATTCGAATTCTCGGCACAGTAGGAGAACCCATCAACGAAGAAGCATGGTTATGGTATTTCAACAAGATTGGCGGAGGAAGATGCCCAGTAATCGACACCTGGTGGCAAACCGAAACCGGCGGAACTCTCATCAACTCCCTACCAGGAATAGGTCCCTTCATTCCCACAGTTGCCGGCAGAAGCTTCCCGGGCACAAGTCATGACATTCTCGACGAAACTGGAAAGCCTGTGCCTCCTGGCGAAGGAGGATACTTGGTTCAGACAAGTCCGTTCGCGCCGGGAATGCTCAGAAACATCTGGAAAAACCCCGAGAGATACAAGGAATACTTCAGAGTGTACGGTGAAGAATACTACTACACAAGCGACGGAGCAAGAAGATGGGATGAGTTTGGAAACATTCGATTGACCGGTAGAGTTGACGACGTGATGAAAGTTGCGGGCCACAGACTATCAACGGCGGAACTAGAGAATGCGATAACGAGCCACGAAGCAGTAGTAGAATGTGCGGTAGTAGCATCTCCGCATGACATTAAAGGCGAAGTTCCTATAGCCTTCGTGACACTAAAAAAGGAAACTGAGCCCTCAGACCAACTCAAGAAAGAACTGATAAAGCATGTTGATGCAACTATTGGACCAACGGCCAGACCCGACAGAATCATATTCTCAAATGAACTGCCCAAGACCCGAAGTGGCAAAATCATGCGAAGAATCTTGAAGTCCTTGGTAAGAAACCAGCCCGTCGGTGACACTACAACTCTCATGAATCCGGAGTCGGTTCAACAACTCAAAGAAGAGGTTGGCTTTAAAGGATAGACGTCCAACTTTTCTACTCTGTCGACATGATCATATCACAATTCCTGCAGCTGATATGCCATGTCGACTAGTGTTCAAGATCTGACACAGGCACGCGGCTGTTTCACGCTGTGAATCCAGCCAGACACAACAAACTCACTAGACTGAAAGTGGAAGACACGGGCGCGAATCTAAGACAACTTCAGTACTGCTCGTACAGTATCTTCATCAACAGGCTCCATCTTGAACCCTTTTTTGGTGCACAAGCGAATCATCTTGAAGTTCTTCGACAGAACATCACCGCTAATCTTCTTCAATCCCATGTCCTTGCCAATTTCGATGATGTAGTCAACCAATTTTGACCCAAGCCCAAGTCTTTGCCACGGGTAACCAACCACGACCGCAAACTAGCCTCTCATTCGACCGGGATCCAGGATGAGCCGCGTGACCCCGATGATTTGTCTCTTGTCCTTTCTCATTTCAGCGACAACTGCAATTTCTCGGTCATAATCTACGTTACAGTATCTGACTAAAGCTTCATGGGGCATGTCCTTGATGACTTGGAAAAACCGGAACCGCATCGTTTCCTCCGAAAGCGACTGAAACAGCTCAGATAGGAGAATTTCATCTTCGGGCTTTATCGGGCGAAGAGTAACAGGTGTACTGTTGTTTAGCTTCCAATGAGTGACGTATTTTCTAGGGTAAGGGGCAATCACGACGTGTTCATGAGGCAGAATTGGCTGAGTCATTCTTGCTTTGTCTATGATTATACGAGCGTCTACAGCGACTGCATCGCCCTCGCTAACTACGACTGGGTTAATGTCCATCTCTTTGATCTCAGGAAAATGTATCACCAACTGAGACAGCTTGACCAGAATCTCTTCAAGTTTCGCGTTGACGGGATACTCCATCGATTCCAAGATTCTGAAGATCGCAGTCTTTTCCATAAGACGTCTTGCAAGCACTTGATTTAAAGGTGGAAATCCTATGCTTGTATCTTTCAGCAGCTCTGCAGAACTCCCTCCTGCACCAAACATGATGACCGAACCGAAGCATGAGTCTTGTTTGGAACCAATTAGGATCTCGCACTTCTTTTTCTCGATCATGGGTTGAATAATAACACCATCAAATTGCGCGTCAGGCTTGCCCTTCTCAACTCTTTCAGCCAATTTTCTGAAACACGTTTTTACGCGTTCGGGCGACCACACATTCAGAGCAACTCCCTCGAGTTCAGACTTGTGGACTATCTGAGGCGACAAGACCTTCAAAACCACGGGATATCCCAGCTTGGAAGCCGCGTCTTGAGCCTCTTTCGTGTCTTTGGCAGTCAAGGTTTTGATCGTGGGGATTTTGTAAGCTTGAAGGAAACGCAGGCTGTCAATCGGATCTAAAACCTCTCGACCCATTTCAGATGTTCTTTTCAGAATCTCCCTAAGGAGTTGATGATTGGGTGATTCTACAGAAAACTCTTCGGGAGTTTCGTAGAGGAGCTCCAAGTTCTTGGCGTAGCTATGCATGTACATGAAAGTGGAAACTGCCTGCTCAGGTGTAGTGAATGCTGGGATACCGTTCTTCCGCAGGATCTTCCTGGCTTTCCAGCAGTTGTCCTCACCCATAAAAGCCGTAAGAAGGGTCTTCTTGTTTTGCCGGGAAAGGTCCACAATCATCTTCGCGGTCTCAACCGGATCCGCTACGCCTTGAGGCGTGTATATGATCAAGAACCCCTGGCTGCTAGGATCTTTGAGGCTAATTTCAATCGCTCTCTTAAACCTGTCCGCGGTGGCTTCTTCTAGAAGGTCTATAGGATTCAAGAGACTACAGTAGGAAGGCAGGGCATTGTTCAATGCTTGAATCGTTTGACGCCCCAACGGCGAAAGTGCTCCACCCTTTGCAATAAGGAAATCAGTCGCCATAATTCCGGGTCCGCCAGCATTGGTGATTATTGTCAGATTTGGACCCTTAGGATTCGGCTGCATTGCTAGCGCTTCTGCGCAGTTGAAAAGATCATTTATCGCTTCTACACGAATGATCCCAGAGCGTCGAAAAGCGGCATCATAAACAGCATCCTCCCCGCATAAAGCACCAGTGTGAGATAGCGCAGCTCTCGCACTCTCCCGGAATCGTCCAGCCTTCACCACCATAATTGGTTTAGCTCGGGCAAACCCCCTCGCTGCACTCAGGAATTTCCTAGCATTCTCAATGGATTCAAGATAAAGCACAATGCTTGATGTGTGAATATCAGTTCCGAAGTAATCGATCAAATCTCCGAAATCAACGTCGAGCATTGAACCTACCGAAACCAACGCGCTAAATCCCACGTGGGCCTCTGAAGCCCAGTCCAACACTGAAGCGCACAGTGCCGCGCTTTGTGAAATGAATGCAATTTTCCCTGGACTAGCTGTCCTTTTCGCAAAAGTGGCATTGAGCTTTATTCTCGGACGCATTACTCCAAGACTGTTAGGTCCAATGATGCGCATGTTGTAGGCGTTTTTGTGTTCAAGAATCTTCTTTTCAAGGGCTTTCCCTTCTTCTCCAGCTTCTTTGAAACCTGCCGAGACAATGATCGCTGCCGAAACGCCAGAGGCTCCACACTCCTCGATTATTTGCGGAACAGTATGCGCTGGAGTCGCTATGATCGCGAGCTCTACCTGTCGAGGGATTTTCTTAATGTTAGGATAGGCGGTTATGCCTTGCACGGTGGGCCTAAAAGGGTTGACTGGATAGACGACTCCATTGTATCCCACCCCAACCATATTTTTGAGCAGCTTAGCTCCCAGAGAGTGCTCTCGGTTGCTTGCTCCAATGACGGCTATTCTGCGGGGATTGAAGATTTTGTCGAGATTCTCAACGCCCACCTTGAAGGATCCTCCTGTTTCCGCAGAAACAGCTTTTCAAATGAAATATTACACACAGAATATTTATAGTATGCACTCTCAAACCTCTCATAAAAAGTTTGACAGTGCATACTCCCACGCACACAAACACACTGTTTCGAGGCTTTGAGTCTTGAAGCCGCAAGATTTGTAGGCAAACCACTGAAACCTGTCGTAATGTGAACGCGCGCGCATCAAGGGAAACCATCAATCGCTGACAACAACTGAGTGGCAAAAACTAATATTGCTGCTAAGACAACGTCGATTGTAGGAGACAAGTTTATGAAGTTCTCAGATAAGGAACTGGTCGCCTTTTTCTATGAGCAAGAGAAACTAGAGGAGGAAATTGTCAAATCCGTCGGCAAAGCCCTCGAAAACATCAAGAATCCAGTAGTTGAGGCTGTTCTAAGAGGTATATCCTACGATTCTTCCAAGCACGCTGACCTCTACAGATCGGCGGCTCAGATAATAACTGTGGCTCCCGCTTTGACAGAAAAGGAGTTCAAGCATCTAGAAGAAGTAATTAGATGGCACATTGAAAACGAAGAAAAGTTAATCGAGCGGGTACGAGAAGCAATAGACAAGACCAGAAATGACAGAGTCAAGTTTCTCCTTGAATCGATATTCACAGATGAAAAACGACATCACGATCTCTTAAACCTAATAATGGAAATCATAGTCAGAGGCGAAACAATAACTGATCAAGACTGGTGGGACATACTCTGGAAAAATGCGCCTTTCCATGGTGCACCAGGTGGCTAGCGAATCGACTGAAATCTGAACTCCTGAACTTCACGTTTTCAACAAGGAAAGAATCGCGTTTCATATCAAGCGAGCTATGGTCTTCTTAGCCCATCTTGAAACCGAGGAAGAACCCAACCATGAAGCTTCCGGCAAAGGGCAAATGAGCGATTATTGGCGTAAGCCAGCCAACGGCTTGTCCCGCGCCACCCAACCAGCCTTCTATTGCATCAAACAATCTACTGTAGTTAACCTCGAGTATGCCCTGTGAGCTAAGATAGATCAACCCGAGAAGCAAAAGTCCTATCAGCACAACGATCAGTTTGGCAATTTTTTTGATGGCATAGCCAACCACGAAGCCACCGACACCTCCAGCGCCCAGCTGGAAGACCAGAGGAGTTACAATTTCACTCATGAAGAAAGCCTCTCCTTATGGTTCTAGCGGTGAATTTTTATGTCTTTCGGATTCCGAATCCACATCAATGGATCGTGCGATCCTGCTGCTTGGATATAATTGCGAGAAGATACTAAAACTAAGATTAGACACTGGCATTTCCTTGCTGATTTTCCACCGACACCCCACCCAACATAAAACAGCTTAAATTTGATTCTACATTCACTCTAGACGTAGTGATCTCTGGAGGTGGCTTGTTGGAGTTATTGGAAATTTACATTCTGAATTTGTTGATAACAGTAGCGATGTTCCTTGTACTGATCTTTCGGGCTTGGGTGGAATTCAGGAATTACCGCATAATATGGAAAGAACTGGAGTGGCGGAGAACTTACGAAGTTGTGGGCAGAGTTCTAAAGGCTGAAAGAGAGATGTTTTCAGGCGTGGAAGGTGGACAGGAGCTATACAAGCTCTTGTGTGAGATGTTCAAGGTGAACGATAGAAAATAACTATGGAAAATGCCAATTCCTAATCATTCTTTTTGGTTTGCCAAGTTTCTCTTGTCCGTAGCGGCAGAGAGGCTTTGTTAGGTGACGTTGAGACCTCGGCGACGTCATGTACGTTCGCTCTTTTATGTTACGGGGTTTTTCAACTGCGTCCTTTTTCAGCCTCATGCTGCGTAAACCACACTTGTCGCATCTGAAGCCTTTCCCGCTTCCCATCGACTTCATTCGGTTTCCACACCGATGGCAAACGGGGTTGTGGAAAACGTATTTTTGGGCTAGTTTCAGAATTTTGAGCTTCTCAAGATTGATTGTGGCTGAATGCTTCTCGGTTGCCGGACGAACACCTCCACAGGCTTCAACCAAGTCTCCAACGACAAGCATTCGAGCCATTTTCCGAAGATCCCCAGTAGGTGCATAAGCAGCGCAATCGATCACATTCTCATCTTCAATAGAGAAGATCACATGCCGTCTGGGGACGACGTAGGGTTGGCGGCTCACTGTTCCTTGAACAATCGTAGACCCAAAAGGTTGCACGTCAGCCACGGAGTTGCTCCTCTTCAAATGAGCGTCAGTTCCATGATTGGTGCGAAAGATGACCCATCGCTCAATAGGCTCAATTGAGCGAACCATCTCGTGAGCTCGCTTGACAGCTAGTGGTGTTTCTCCTCGAATTCCATAGAGGATGGGATCTGGACCTCGTGGAGTTATCAGAACTCGTCCTGTTTCAGGATCCACATTGTTAAAAGTCAAAGGTCCCGTTTCCTTGTTCATCTCCAAAACTGAAGCTACATCGAGTTTTCTTGAGATTCCACGGTTTTCGGGCGTTCTATAGGCGATGAGCTCGTAGGTGTGATCGTTCTCTAGAATCTCACCGATGGCAGCCAGACCGCCGATTATCCCCCTTCCGGTCTTGAAGCCAGCAGCTTCAGCTCCAAACCGTCTGATGAGTTTCATCGCCTCAGTTTTCTGTGAAATACCCTGAATCGTCCGTTTGGCAAAGGCTCTAATCTCATCTGGAACAGTGCTTCGGAAAAGGAATACGACGCCTGGTTCAGTGCCGTCATAGCCCATGTCAGAATACTTCTCAATGACATCTATGACTTGCTCAACAATATCGTCTACAACGTGGTTGTGGCATCTAAACCGTAGGCTTAGGGCACCGTTGCCCCGGGTTTTCCAAGGAACGTTTGGATTAAGTCTAATCAGATTGGGATAATCAATGAAGGAAACGCCTAATTTGCGCAGTTTTTCAACGAGAATCGCAGCTACATAGGTGGTGCAACCCGTTTTCGGTGAATCCGTGTCGTCGATCCCAACATGTATCGTTGCCATTCTGCGCCAGCTCAAACTAGAACAAAATATGCTACAATAAGAAGTTTTCAGCGTGGTCGTTTCTAGAAGAATGCTTTTTGCTTAAAAGGTGAGGCAGACGTTCGTTTCGGGCTTTCGCTGTGAGAAAAAGAGAGAGTGAAAGAAGCTATTTTGCGCCTTCTACGATTATCATTGTAAGCGTGGAGCGAACTTTGTTTAGCCTTCGCACGTTCCATGTGACAACGTCCTTGAGCTTGTCCATAGTGTCAGACTTGATCTTTGCTACTATGTCATAGACACCGTAAACGATGTAGGCTTCGGTCACTCCTTCCACTTTATTTAACTCTTTTAGAACTTCCTCTTCTGAGCCTATTTCAGCGTTGATCAAGACGAAAGCTGCTGGCATAGTTTTGCTGATCCTCCTATTGGCTATGATAGAGATTGATAAACCTAAAATATTTTGTGGCTGCAGCAAACGTTCAATTTTTTCTGCAACTCTGGGCACTAAGAGTTGAAAATCAAGTGTGAACGAATGCGATTTTTCTAGAAGATAACACCATATGACTTCATTAGCTACTGCGAGAATTTCCAGATTCAGAATAGGTGTCGCCGAAGAAGGGGTAGAGACGACATGGTAGACATAGCAACATGGCTAATGTGGAATTATTATCGGTTGAAAAGCAAAGTATGGATCTGGAGATTCCATAGAAGGCTAAAAAGCGTGGCTAGCTAGACAGGTAATCATATGGAGAGACTCTTTTCCCGTTTCAATAAGACGCTGGCCTCCTAGCGCGCGCAATCAGTTCAGCCGCTAGATCACGTCGATATCAATCACATCTTGACGAGAGTAGCATATTGAAAATCCAAAAAAGCCTCCATTAACGCGTAGATTATTTAAAATATCTTCTGCAAAATAGATACAGATGCACGTGAGGCAGGCCAATTGAGTATAACAAGTAGAGAAATGCGAGCTTTAGAGCTGAACTCTGAGTATTTCGGCGTTTCAAGACTTCAACTTATGGAAAACGCGGGAAGAGGAGTTGCGGAAGAGATCCTGACAAGATTCAAACCAGAAAAAGCCAATGTTGCTCTTTTTTGCGGTCTAGGCGGAAATGGGGGCGACGGTTTTGTGACAGCACGCCACCTAGCCAGTCGCGGATTCAAAAGCGTCGTTATCCTCGCCGGAAAATCCAGAAATATCACCGATGAAGAAGCCAGGAAAAACTGGTTTGCTCTGCAGTCTCTCAAGAACGTTATCAGTTTGCATGAGGCTTACGATTCATCTATCATTCCTAGCGTTGAAGCCAATGTCGTAGTTGATGCGCTGCTTGGAATAGGACTCGAAGGCGCTCCGCGACCACCCATTTCGCAAATGATAAAGAGAATTAATGAATCAAAGGCATTTTGTGTGGCTGTTGACGTACCGACAGGAGTTAACTCGGACACAGGCGAAATTTTAGGTGAAGCCGTCACAGCTGATCTCACTGTTACGTTCCACAGGACAAAGCCTGCATTCGACAAAGCTGATGCTCAAGTGGGTGAGCTAGTGATTAAGAAGATAGGATTGCCAGAAGAAATCGAACGCTTCGCGGGTCCAGGTGATGTACGAATGGCTATTAAGAAGCGCTCAGCTAAAGCTCATAAAGGCGACTTCGGCAGACTACTTGTCATCGGGGGAAGCGAAACGTTTTCCGGAGCTCCCACTCTCGTAGCTTTGGCCGCATTGCGAGCAGGAGTGGACGTAGCCTATATTGCGGCGCCCCATACAACGGCGCATGCTATTTCTTCGATGTCTCCAGATCTTATCACAGTGAAAATGGAGGGCGACTATCTCAACGCTGGCAACGTTTCAGTGATTCATCGGCACTTAAAAAACTCCACTGCTGTGGTAATGGGACCTGGCCTCGGACTGCATAAGGACACACGAGATGCAGTAAAAGATATAGTCAAGATGGTGGAGGAAAGAAAAACTCCTTTGGTGCTAGATGCCGATGGGCTCAAGGCTTTTGCTGAATTCAAGCGAAAAGTGGGTTCACCGTTGACCGTGACACCTCACGCAGGAGAATACAAGTTGTTGACGGGCCATGTGCCTCCTGAAGACTTGAATGAACGAGCTGAAGATGTTCGGAAAACCGCTGATAATCTGAACGCTATTATGGTCCTGAAGGGAAATACCGATATAATTTCAGATGGAACCCGTGTGAAGCTTAACTTCACGGGAAACCCAGGCATGACTGTTGGCGGAACGGGAGATGTCCTTTCCGGAGTTATCGGAGCATTTCTAGCCTGGGGTTCTAACCCCTTTGAAGCCGCAGTCGCGGCATCTTTTATTAACGGGGCTGCTGGAGACTTTGTTAGCGAGGAGAAGGGCTATCATATGGTGCCAACAGACCTCTTGGAATGGATTCCAGAAGTTATGGACGATCCTATGTCGCATCTACAGGTGCGCCGAAGTGCAACCTAGAACTGTCAGAATCAGCATCTATCATGCAAAGCAGTGTGACCCCAGAAAATGCTCAACCCTGAAACTCAAACGATTTCGCATGGTTAGAGTTGTTCACCGAGTGAAACTCCTGCCTAAAGGTGCAGTTGTTTTGAATCCCTTTTCAGGAACAGCCTTTTCTCCAGCTGATCGAGATGCAATTTTGCATCAAGGACTGGCAGCTATAGACTGCAGTTGGATACATGCAGACGAAGTCTTCGAACTCAACATTCGTGGAGTCTCCCGTTGTCTGCCATATTTGGTTGCTTCAAATCCCGTGAATTATGGCATACCGACCAAGTTATGCACAGTAGAAGCTCTTGCAGCAGCCCTTTACATTAGCAATTTCAAACAGGAAGCGAAAAATCTGCTATCCGTCTTCAAGTGGGGGTCTCATTTCATCGGTTTGAATCAGAAGCTTTTGGATGCGTACGCTGAAGCGAAGGATAGCGGCGAAATCATTGAACTGCAAGAGAATTTCATGACCTAGCGCAAGAACGTTTCAAGATGTTTTTCAGCGAAGTTTATGATGGTTCTAAAGTTTTTATTCCTTTATTGAGTTATGCTTCACTATGGTGCCTCCGACAAATCTTGGTTTGGCTACGTTAATTCTCATTTCTGCCATTGTGGTTGTGGTGCGCTATCTATTGGTGAGAAAAACTCGAAGTAGGTTGCGGGAACGTTATCATGAGGTGTTGCAGGAGCAAGAAGCTTTCTTGAAGTCTTTTGGTGTGACTCCTTTTGATGATTTCAGTTCATTTGACTTTGGAAATGGTCGTTTCAGTCATGTTTCTCCGTATCCAAGACCAGTTGAAGGCGATTGGCGGTACACAATTTACCTACTGGACTCCGAAGCGGAAGATACTGCTACTATCACTCACGAAATATGCGAATGCACCATTGGCAGAGCCATTGAAAACCTGCTTAGCCTTGAAAAGCCCCTTTACTTACAGCGGAAGATAAACGACAGATTCTGGATACATGGAAAGAAGAAGAAGTATGTCGTCGAACATGTTATGGCCACACTTGGTGAAGCAGACGATCTAACTCACAAGAAGCTAAAGCAGCGCCTAAACGAAGAAGACGCAACCTTCTGGCTCAATCGAAGCGAAGAATAGGTACCTACCGTCTCCACCACTTCACTTGACACGTGAATTAGGTGGCAAAGAATCTGCACCTATTCAACATACGACTATTAACCACTGTGTGGTACAAATGTCATGCAGAGAGGAACGCAAACGTGAACAAGTTTGAGGTTGGTTTGGTTCTAGGCCTAGCCATTGTTCTTGTCAGCATCCTCATCGTCGGCTACACTTCGTTTTCGCCTTTCTCACCCATCGAAAGAGTATGGAGACAAGAAATCGATATCCGTGAAGAGATCGAAAACCTTCCTACTCAAAATGGTGGCAATTACTTTATTCTAGAGCGGGACTGGAGTGAATGGTCTAGTCAGATGCAAGATGCTGGAGGTGACTTCACCAAGATGAACACTTGGGAAGAATTCACGGCCAGTTTAGAACATCATGATCTTGCATTTCTCACGCTTGACGAAACAGATAAGGTGGTATGGTACAACCCACCATTTACGAACCAAGTCACCTACTATGAATACTAGATTCCCTCCCTTCTTATTCTGCACACAAGAAACTCCTTGGCAGTGCGCGCTGAAGCATTATCACTGTCTTCTCTGCCGAGTCTGAGACACGCGTAGGCTGTCCTAAAATCAAATGAAGCAAGGACCTCAATGAATGCCATTCTCACTTGATAGAAAGCCAAGGTGAGAGGAAGTGACGGACTTCAGAATCCGAGCCTCTTCTCCATCAAATGAGAGATGGCATTCAAGGATATGCCCAAAAGTCCAGTGCGACTTTGAAAATATAAAGATTATGCAATATTATCACCTAATTGGGTCATTGATTTACTCATTCGTCTTGTGACGCATCATAATTGCGCACTCAAATGCTCTAGAAATGTTTGAGATTTTATGCTCAGACGGGGAGGAGAAAGACTGGAAGCGTAGGCGCGCAGGGATTTGCTGACCGCGTTTATGATAACTTCATCTTCAGGTTTGGATCTGTTCGACTGTAGTGACTGGCGTGCTGGCCGTAACCCGACTTCTAGGGCTTAGTAATTTTTCAGGGTTGGCTATTTCCTCTTTGACTACGGTTTTCATGGGTTCTCACCTCTTGGTCGTGAATTGGGTGAGTGTGCGTTGTCGGGTGTGGTGGACGAGAATGAGGTGTAGGTCATCGTCTGATCGTCCGAAGGACAGTTGTGCTTTGCGGTATTTGCGTTTCATCGTTCATCTCTCCGAACATTTTTTTTCTCATCTGGCAGTGTGAGACTGAGCCGTGAAGGAGAAGAGAGAGGCTCAGGCGAACACAAGAACGTATTTGGCTCATACATGGAAACTCATCAGGTAGGAGAGTTCTGAGCCGTTTGATTGATATGGAACGATAGGAAGGCTGAAAGCCCAAAAATTTATGTTGAGAGAGCAAATGGCGGTTCGAGACAATAAATTTTTGAAAACAGAATGGAAGGTTGGGGAAAAAGAGGAGATTTGGGTTAGCGTGGTTTTGCGCGTGCGCCATTAGTGTTGCGTTCTAATCGAATACAAAAAAGAGGGAATATAGGGCGTCTACGCGTCTCGGGCGTAGAAGGTCACAGTAAAGCTGAAAGCTTCGGCGGTAACAGGGCTGCCAGTGTAAGAAAGGCTGTACGTCTCTTGAATTCTTTCCCCTACTCCTATTCGCCTGGCTCCTGTGTCTGGCGTCCACCAACCGGTCGCATTATAGATGCCGAAGGTGTATTTAGCGGTCGCTTCTTCGTTGTATTGATATCCAGTGCCGCCTTTGAACCATGCGATCGAGCTTGTTGTTATGTTCCAATAAACGTAGACGGGTTGGTTCCCAGTGTTGTTGATGAAGAAGCCCAACAGGTGTCCTTGTGGAACTCCACCCGTGAAATTAATGAAGTCGAAACTTGTCAATTCAGTCGTCACGTCATCCTTGAAGACTATGATATCTCCTACCGTAGATACCCCACCAGTGAAGTCCACGTTTCTGGTCACATAAAGGTAGGCGAAAGCGATGTTACCGATGACTAGCACAATTACCAAAGCAATGAGCCCTAGTTGTTTCTTGCTCAGCTCCATTTTCTGCCTTCTCCCTTTTCAATTATGTTCGTTGTTCTTCTCCTTGATAGCTTGAAAACAGCTCAGAAACATCACTGAGTGCTTCGTAGCCTAGTGGATTCAGTGCTTATAGTATTTATCACTTCTGAAACTGTCTTCTAGCAACTGTCTTCTATAATCTGGTTTCTCTGAAGCGACATAGCGCGCGCTCATTATTCATCATTCAGTCCACGGCTCGTTCGCGTGAGCCTGTGTCTTTCGACGGTGAGAAGGCAAAGTGGAGCTTTCACGTGCGGATGGTTCGCTGTTCAGGGAGCTGGATGTCGAAGACGTTCTGCTCAAGCGCGTTCGCTGGGTGAGCCGAAGCGCATGCATGCATGCATAAAATGCACGTCCTATGTTCAAGCATTTTGATACGTCGGCTGATCCGTGCACGTTGGATTTGGA
>CP070828.1:887554-891484 GCA_020344715.1 Candidatus Bathyarchaeota archaeon
CAGGAGTGGTTGCAGATGCTGGGTTATTTGCGCATGGAAGAGGAGAGGCTTTCGACTATCTGCTGGGTGAGAGAACCAGACAAAACGCTTTGAAAGCAATGAAAGCTGCTGCAGCCGCTCTGCTAACCGCGGGACATCCGGTTATTTCGGTTAATGGAAACGCAGCAGCGCTTGCGGCAAAAGACCTGGTAAATCTCGCTCAAGTGACAGGAGCCAAGATTGAGGTTAATCTTTTTTATCGTTCATCTGAAAGAGAACGCGCTATCAAGGCACTGTTGGAGAAAGCTGGCGCTGAACAAGTCTTGGGCGTCGGCACAGCGGCATCTGCGACTATCCCTGAAATCGGCAGTGAAAGAAGACGGGTGGATCCAGAGGGTGTTCTTGTCGCTGATGTAGTTCTGGTGCCGCTTGAAGACGGAGATCGAACCGAAGCATTGGTTAGGATGGCAAAGAAGGTCATTGCCATTGACTTGAACCCTCTGTCACGAACCGCTCAATTCGCAACAGTCACAATAGTCGACAACATCGTAAGAGCCGTGCCCGCGTTGGTCAAAATTGCTGAGGAACTCGGGAAAGAAGAGCAAAGCAAGCTGGATACGATTCTAGCCAATTTTAGCAACAAGAGAAACTTGAGCGAAGCCATCAATCTGATTAACCAGCGACTTTCAGAACTTGCCCAAAAAGGACGCTACATTTCGATTTCACAGAAGGGAGAGAAATGAGTTTCAACAAGATTTTCATACTAGGCGCAGGCGCAATCGGCAGTGCTTTTGGAGCTTTGCTGTCGAGAAGAAATGAGGTTACTTTGATCGGTCGCAACGACCATGTAGACGTTGTCAAAACAAACGGCTTGACCCTTTCAGGTGATGCCAAGGGCAGCTTCTTTGTCGAAGCGGAAACTGCAATTACAGAAGTTCCTTCCGACAGTCTGATTCTCTTGACCACAAAGGCGCATGATGCTGCACGTGCAGTGGCAGGTATAAGGTCTATGCTAAGAAACGACACAGTAATACTGGTTCTGCCAAATGGCCTCGGAATCAAAGATATTGTGGAGAAGGCGGTTGAGGACACAGCCGAAGTCATTAGAGGCCTGGTCACGTCGGCAGCAGAATTTTTTGAACCTGGGAAAATCTCTTTTTGGCAAGGGGAAACCGTACTGGAGTCAACCCAAACCTCGAAGAGAATCGCACGAGTTCTGAGCGAATCCGGGTTGAAAACCGTGATTTCAGATGACATGCAAGAGGAGATATGGAAGAAACTACTCGTGAATTGTGTGCTAAATCCGTTAACCACGATCTTGCAGGTTAGAAACAACGAGATTTTGCTTGATAGCCTGAAAGAAATTCGACAGGAGATCATCCGAGAATGCGTCGTCGTCGGAGAGAGTGAGGGAACCCGCTTCGAACAAAATCTTGAAAAATGCGTTGAACGGAAAATCGCCAGATACACGAACTACTCGTCCATGTATCAGGATATAATGAAACAAGGGAAGACGGAAATCGACTTTCTAAACGGAAAGATAGTAGAACTAGGAAGAAAACATAACGTTCCAACGCCTGTGAACGAAGCGCTCGTCGGTTTGATCAAATACTTGGAGATCTCGCGAAAATGAAGCTCAATGCGCTACGGATGAAGAAGGGCAAAGCGAAAATCATCATGTTGACAGCGTACGATTGCCAAATGGCGAAGATACTTGACGAGACCGGAATCGACCTCATACTTGTCGGCGACAGCCTGGGAATGGTAATTCAGGGATTTAAGAACACGAAAAGCGTAACGGTGGCAGACATGCTCTATCATACGCGAGCCGTGGCGCGGGGAGCAACAAACACCCCAATAGTTGGAGACATGCCGATCAAAAGCGATCGAACAGCAAGGGATGCGCTTAGAAACGCTCAGCGATTCATAAAAGCTGGAGCGCAAGGAGTAAAAATCGAAGGAACGCGATCAAAAGTGGTTAGGACATTGCTGAATGCTGGAATTCCTGTCATGGGACATGTAGGTCTCCTACCTCAAACGGCAGAAAATTACCGCGTTAAGGGAAAGAGACCTCCGGAAGCTGAGAAGATTTTCCATGATGCCCTCGAGCTGGATGAACTCGGTGTTTTCTCCATGGTATTAGAATGTATACCAGAAGCTCTTGCCAAGAGAATCACGGAGGCTGTGAGGACGCCCACCATTGGCATTGGAGCTGGGAGATATTGTGATGGGCAAGTTTTAGTGATCAACGACATGCTTGGATTCGACGAAAGCTTTGCTCCGAAATATCTGAAGAGATTTGCAAGCCTAAACAAGATTATAAAGGACGCTATTGCGAAGTTTCAGGAAGAGGTTTCAAGTGTCGTGTACCCAGATAGCGACCATACCTACCATTGATACGACGGCAAAGGTTTGGTGAATGAGTTGAACGAGAAGGGCTTGCCAGAGACATTGATCCGACGACAACTCGAGTTGAAACTTCAGGAAGACCTGACCTATGACCGTGGGCAAATCCTCGGCTCAATGTGCACAAGACCCCATAGGTTTGCTGAACAAGTCTATATGAAATGCTTGGAGAAGAACCTGGGCGACCCTGGGCTTTTTCCCGCTACCGTGGAGCTAGAGAAAGAAGCAATCAAACTTCTCGGATCACTGCTTTCAAATCCAAAAGCCTGTGGTCACTTTGTCTCTGGGGGAACTGAAGCAAACATCACAGCGTTATGGGCAGCCCGTAATCTATCCAAAGAAGAACAAAGCGAAGTCATCGTTCCAGCCTCAGCACACTACTCTTTCGACAAAGCGGCAGACCTACTGAGCCTCAAGCTGATCAGGGTGAGATCCAATGAAGGGTTTCAAGTGGATACGGCGGCGGTAAAAAAAGAGATTACATCTGACACTCTTGCGATTGTTGGGATAGCCGGCACAACTGATCTCGGTGTTGTAGATCCAATACCGGAGCTTTCTGAAATCGCCGTGGCGCACGGGTTGTATCTTCATGTTGACGCAGCTTTTGGAGGTTTTGTGCTTCCGTTCTTCAAAGATTTGGGCTACGCTAACTTCGACTTTGACTTCAAATCGCCGGGTGTCAGCTCGATAACAGTCGATCCACACAAGATGGGGCTAGCTCCCATCCCAGCTGGTGGAATATTTTTTCGAAACGAGAAAATCATGAAAAGCATTAGCGTCGAAGTCCCCTATTTGTCCGGGGGAAACACGATACAGAGCACCATAGTAGGGACCCGTTCAGGAGCGTCCGCCGTGGCTGTTTGGGCTTTGTTGATGCATCTAGGACGAGCAGGCTATAGGGCAATAGTCAAGCGATGTATGGACTTGACATGGAAACTTGCCGAGGGAATAGAAGCCATGGAAGAGGTCAGCCTTGTAACCAAGCCAGTCATGAATATCGTTGGCATCAAATCAAGTAAAATCGATATTCACTTGTTGGCGGAAAAACTCAGAGAGAGAGGTAGGGCCGTGTCCGTATTTCCCCATCACATTCGAGTTGCAGTGATGCCTCATGTCAAACTTGAACATGTTCACGATTTCCTGAATGATTTGGAGAACGCGGTGAAGGAAAGCACGTAAACGGAGGCCTTTGGTTTGGTTCATCCTTCGAAAGATATCCTGCAAACAAGAGGAGAAGAGTTGAAGGAACGACGAATAGTTTTGTGCATCACAGGAAGCGTCGCCGCAGTCCAGAGTCCAGAGATTGCCAGGCAACTCATGAGACATGGCGCCGAAGTTTTCGCTGTCATGTCGACGATGGCTCAGAAGATCATTCATCCCTACGTAATGGAATGGGCCACGGGAAACCCCGTGGTGACCGAGCTAACTGGAAAAATCGAACACGTGGCGTTGGCCGGGGACCACGTTCACAAGGCAGATTTGATTCTCGTCGCCCCAGCAACTGCCAATACGATTGGCAAGATTGCATCGGGAATCGATGATACA
>CP070828.1:891584-894486 GCA_020344715.1 Candidatus Bathyarchaeota archaeon
AAAGCGAATGATGAGGTCATAGGTGCCACGGTAAACCAGCGAGGTTTGTTGAAGGTGAGAGCAACCAAAGTTGGGCAGGACACTTTCTTGTCTCAGGTCGTGAAGCTGGTGGAGGAGGCTCAAGGCTCCAAGGTGCCAATCCAAGAGTTCGCGGATAGAGTAGTGAGTTACTTTGTCCCAGCTGTTTTAGGCTTGGCGTTTTTCGCTCTCGCGTTGTGGTTTGTTGCGCCTGATTTGGCTAAGGGAGCGAGTGTTTGGGCTCAGCCGTTCTTGCCATGGGTTGATTCAGACCTAGGGGTCGCTACTCTCGCTATCTCTGCGTTTGTTTCGACTCTCGTGATTGCATGTCCATGCGCTCTCGGATTAGCTACTCCTACCGCTCTAATGGTCGGAAGCGGCATGGGAGCTGAAAACGGCGTGCTGATACGCCACGGAACAGCCCTTCAAACGCTCAAAGACCTTGACACAATAGTCTTTGACAAAACAGGAACCATTACTAAAGGAAAACCTGAAGTCACCGACATCGTACCCGCAAAAGGACATACAGAGGAAGAGGTTCTTCGCCTAGCTGCAAGCGTAGAAGTGGGATCGGAACATCCACTGGGCGAGGCGATTCTCAGAAAAGCAGAGGAAGAAAACCTCGAACTGTACAAGGCGAAGGAGTTCGACGCGGTAACTGGGAAAGGTGTGAAAGCCAAGATCAGTCTTTTTCCTGAGAGATTGGTGCTTGTTGGAAACAGAAAGCTCATGGAAGAAGAAAAAGTGGACTTCGAGTCCATAGAAGATGACGTGAAGCGTCTTGAAGAGGAAGCCAAGACAGCAATGCTTGTGGCTAACAATGGAAAGATCGTTGGAACTGTAGCGGTTGCTGATACGCTGAAAGAAGACTCTGTGCAAGCTATAAGGGAACTTGAAAGGATGGGGCTCAAAACCACCATGCTTACAGGAGACAACAGACGCACCGCAGAAGCCATAGCCAAGAAGGTGGGGATAACAAGGGTCTTAGCAGAAGTTCTGCCAGATCAGAAGGTGAAGGAAATTCAAGGGTTGCAGAAGAACGACGAAACAGTTGCGATGGTTGGCGACGGCATCAATGATGCTCCTGCGCTAACGGCGGCCAACGTAGGTATAGCCATAGGAACGGGAACAGACATCGCCATCGAGTCAGCCGACGTAACATTGGTGAGAGGAGATCTGTCTAGTGTTGTCACGGCCCTAAAGCTCTCGCGGAAGACTTTTAGCAAGATCAAACAAAACCTCTTCTGGGCGTTCTTCTACAATGCTGCCACTATTCCTTTGGCTATGTTGGGGCTAGCCCACCCAGTACTAGCAGAAATAGCCATGGCCACGAGTTCTGTGACAGTCGTAACCAACGCCAACCTCCTCAGGAGGACCCGCATTCGTCCAAGTTATCAAAAGAAGGAAAAGCGCGGCTCCAGTGTTTAAGGTAGGGGGAGGTGAGCACGCATGGCGAAAGATCCTGTCTGCAAAATGGACGTGGACGAGAAAACGGCAAAGCACAAAACGGTGCACATGGGAAAGACCTACTACTTCTGCGCCGCTGGATGCAAAGACGCATTTGAAAAGAATCCCTATAAATACGTACCCACGTAGGCAAGAAACGTTTAGGAGCGCAACATCGTTTGACTCTTGATATTATCGGGATCGGGCATCTGCTATATGACATCAGATGCTACGTAAACGATTTTCCCTTACCCGACAAGCTGGCGGTGATCATGGGACACCTGAAATTCAGCGCTGGCGGCTCTGCTGCAAACTCCACAGTTGCAGCGTCCAAGCTCGAACTGAAAACCGGAACGATTGGAAAAGTTGGGTTCGACGAGTACGGCTGGAGTGTTATCCAAAGCCTTCGCACACAGAATGTGAACCTTGACCACGCGTTGGTTGATTTTCAAAACCCCACGGGAGTTTCTCTCATCACTGTGAACAGAAAGGGAATACCCCAATTTGTTCAGATGCTAGGTGCGTCGGAGCCCATATGTCCCGAAGAAATTCGTCCAAACTACATCGAAGCCGCTCGACATCTCCACATGACGGGACTAAACCTAGAGGCGCTTGTGAAAGCCGCTGAAGTCGCAAAAAACTCTGATCTTACAGTTTCATTTGACCCTGGACGAAAGAAATCAGAATTGGGATACAAAATATTGAAGCCAGTACTAGAGAACGTTGATATCTTGTTCGTAAACAGGAAAGAGGCTAGGGCACTTCTAGCTTTTGAAACCGATACCCCGATTTCAAACGTTATGGAAAAACTGAAAAACAAAATAGGAGAAGACAAAATCTACATCGTCAAAGGCGGTGTAGAAGATATTCTCGCCTATTCACCCACTGCCGAATTCTCAGTTTCCACATTCAAGATAAAAATGAGAGACACTGTGGGCGCTGGCGACACATTTAATGCTGGCTTTCTAGCAGAGTTTCTCAATGGAAAAAGCTTGCGAGACGCGGTTGTCTATGGAGCTGCATGCAGCGCAATAAAATGTACACGCGAAGGCGCCCAGTCTTCACCAAGCAGGTCAGAGTTGGAAAAATTCTTCGAGGAACACAAAAGCAACATTAAATTCAGGAATCTTCGGTGAGACCTCCATGAAAAAAGCGACAACAGCAAGAGCATCGTTCAACAGCAACAGAAAAATTGCCAAGCTCAATTCTCAAAGCAAGGTCATCTGTCTTGTCTCGGGTGGGATAGACTCCCCCGTCGCGACTTGGCTAATGATGAGAAAAGGATGTTTTCCCGTTATTGTTTTCTTTGATAATTACCCATACGCAGACGAAACTACCAAGCAACGAGCTATGGAAGCTATCAAGAAACTGGGCGAATACATTCCTGAAGACAAGCTCAAAGTCTATGTGGTCCCACATGGCGACGACCTTACCAACA
>CP070828.1:894586-899680 GCA_020344715.1 Candidatus Bathyarchaeota archaeon
CAGCAAGGTAGAGCGGCGGACTCGACCTGGCTCTGATTAGGTTGAGACTGAAGCTCTTAACCCGATGGTCAGGGGTTCAACTCCCCTCGGGCCCGCCAGAAACTGATCACACCGTTGAAAACGACGATTTCGCATGATATGCTAGACGTGAGCTTTGTTGAAACGTTTCGATTTCAGACAATCATGAAGGCCTTTCACGTGGACCTAGCCAAAGTTTTGATTAAGGGCATTTAAATCCACTTAAAGACTGAAAGTATTGGGGGATATCCAGTGACGAAAGCATCTTGCTTGAAGGTTCCGAGGGTTCACGGTGAAAAGACCATAACTCTCGTTAAGACCCTCAATCTTTTCGACCGAAAACTGAAGATAAAACAAGTTGAGAACTACTTGTACATACCTTTGACTAGTGAGCCCACTCAAGCAGACATCAAAACACTCGAGAAGAACCAGCTGCAATTCGAAACATCATTCTATGAATTCCATAAACGCGCCAAACGCCGAGTCAAACTTGTTGATGTGCTAAAGGACAGGATGCCCTCTCATCTTCTGACGAATCTCCCTCACGCAATTGATTTTGTCGGAGACATAGCTATCATCAAGGTTTTACCGGAGCTTGAAAGCTATCAGCGAATAATAGGAGAAGGAATCCTCTTCGCGCACAAACGAGTAAAAACCGTTCTGGCAAAGTCAAGCGCAATCGAAGGCGTTTATCGTGTTAGAAAGTTTGCTATCGTCGCTGGAGCTGATCAAACCAAAACGGTTCACAAAGAACACGGCTGCATTTTTCATGTAGACCTCGCCAAGGTCTATTTCTCTCCTAGGCTATCCTTTGAGCACAGCAGAATAGCAGCTCAAGTTGAAGAGGGCGAAACCATAGTGGACATGTTCGCTGGAGTGGGGCCTTTCTCGATTCAAATCGCCAAAGGCTGCGCCAAGGTAAGAGCATATGCCATCGACGCAAACCCTGATGCCGTAAGCTACCTCAAGAAGAATATTAAAGCGAACAATGTTGAAGCCAAAGTCATACCAGTTCTAGGCGACGCAAGACAGATAATCAAAGAAAGGTTTGAGGGAGCTGCAGACCGTGTCATTATGAATTTGCCAGAAAAAGCCATAGAATATATCGACATTGCCTGTGGGGCCCTTCAAAAAGAAGGCGGCATTATACACTACTACGAATTTGCGAAGGCTCCAAAACCACTGGAAACCGCAAAGAACCACTTCAACGAATCAATGAGACAAACCAGTCGAAACCTCAAGAAAATCCTTTTAGTGAGAGCCGTTCGTGCAATTGCGCCCTACACATGGCAAGTTGTCGTGGACGCAGAGATCAAGTAGCGAGTTCTGCGACCAACGTAATCTTGACCGTTTGGTCAGGATTCTGAAGCTTCTCCACGAGTTTTTTGGAAAGGTCAGCGGCTGCTTTATCAGCATGTATGGCCAAGGTTCGACTGCAGACATAGTTGCTCTTTCTCACAACCAAATCATTTGGATTTGAGAACGTTAATCTAGGGCTGCCTTGAGCTGTCACGATTTCCTTTTCGTTGTCTATCTCAATCACGACTTCGATTCGGGTCTTTTCGTGCTGAGCTGCTTCCTTAAACTTGGGACTTAAGTCTGTGGCTCCTTTGGTTGCAGCAATTGCAATGACACAATCACCACGCTTAGAAAGAAAGGCGTCTTTCGTTATCTGGAGAGTTGTTTTGTGGGTCAATTGAACGTTCATATGTCCACGGGCAAATATGACTTCGGTTATTGTCATAGGAGCGCCAACTCTTCGATTAGATTCTGCTTTTCTAACAGTTCGGGCTCCGTCTGTGTGATGGTCATGTGAACTGGAGTAACTAGCTAGCAGAGTATATATAAACCAGAGTGTCTATAACGAGACTGCTTTGAAGGTGTCACGATGGCTGAAAAAACGAGCGTAACGGTAGCCATGCCAATATGCACTTCATGTCATAAGATAATAGCGCCAAGCACAGAACATACAAGGTTTCCATGTCCTAGCTGCGGCGAAATTACAATCTGGCGATGTAATAGGTGCCGAAAATTCGGAAGACCATACCGTTGCCCAAAATGCGGCTTCCAAGGACCATAAAGCAAGGCGAGAAACAAAATGGCAAAAGTGTTGGTTTCGATGAAGATTTTCCCAACAGGCACTGACATTGACTTGAATCTACTTAAACAAAGAATAGAAAAGACCCTGCCGGTTGACTCGTCGATTTACAAATTTGCGGAGGAACCCGTGGCATTTGGACTTAATGCCTTGATTGCACATGTCTTGCTCCCAGAAGAGAAATCCGGTGGCCTAGAGGAAATAGAGCAAGGCATTCAAAAGATTAACGGAGTCAGTCAAATCCAGATGGTCATGGTTCGCCGAGTTTAGTTTCCCTCGAAAAGGGTTTATGCTTATATAATAGAAACAAATCAGATTTTTCGAACAGAAATTCACACTTATAGTTGCAAGAGAAGTGAAAGACTCATGAGTGAAGTACAGCTAAGAGTTGGAGACGCTCGACAGCGCGATGTGGGTAGAGGTATAGCAAGAATCGACCAGCGAACCATGCAAAAACTCGGCATATCCGCTGGAGATGTCGTAGAGATTTCCGGAAAAAGAACCACAGCTGCCATTGCATGGCCGGCCTATTCGGAAGATCAAGATCGCAGCATCATAAGAATCGACGGATTTACCCGTAAGAACGCTGGAGCAGCCCTAAACGAGTACGTGGTTGTCAAACCGGGCAAGGTGAAAAATGCAATGAGCGTGGTGTTGGCCCCCGTGGACATGCGACTTAACGTAGATCAAGACTTCACGAACTTTGTCAAGAACCGACTTATGGAGCGCACCTTTGTTGAAGGGGACACTACGCTTGTGATGATGCTCGGCCATGCTATTCCATTCATGGTAACTAAGGCCAGACCTCATGGCATCGTTCGCATAACTTATGATACGAACTTGCAAATTTTGAACGAGCCAGCTCCCGAAGCCAAAGGCATGCCTCGAACCACTTATGAAGACATAGGTGGACTTCGAGAGGAGATCCAGCGCGTTCGAGAGATGGTTGAGCTTCCCCTACGTCATCCTGAAATCTTCCAGAGATTGGGAATTGACCCTCCAAAGGGAGTTTTACTTCATGGCCCACCTGGCTGCGGAAAGACCCTGCTTGCAAGAGCTGTGGCAAATGAGTCGGAAGCCAATTTTCACTCAATAAACGGTCCAGAAATCATGAGCAAGTTTTACGGTGAATCTGAGGCGCGATTGCGTGAGATGTTTCAGCAAGCACAGCAAAACTCGCCAAGTATAATCTTCATAGATGAGCTTGATGCCATTGCCCCGAAGCGAGAAGAAGTTACAGGCGAAGTTGAAAGACGCGTAGTCGCTCAGCTTCTTGCCTTGATGGACGGACTAGGCGGAAGAGGAAACGTCATTGTCATTGGCGCGACCAATAGACCAGGCGCGCTTGATCCTGCCCTACGAAGGCCAGGACGATTTGATAGAGAAGTTGAGATAGGCGTACCAGACAAGCAAGGCCGATACGAAATTCTGCAGATCCACACGCGGGGAATGCCGATCTCCAAAGACGTTGACTTGAAAAAGCTGTCTGAGATGACCCATGGTTATACGGGCGCTGACCTCGCTGCACTCGCTAGAGAAACAGCTATGAAAGCATTAAGGCGATATCTACCTGAGATTAATCTAGAAGAAGAACGGATACCGCCAAGTGTCTTGGAAAAAATGGAGACACGCAACGAAGATTTCCAAAACGCCTATCGAGAGATCACACCCACGGCCATGAGAGAAGTCTACATCGAAATACCCGCAGTTCACTGGGACCAAATAGGCGGATTAGAAGAAGTTCAAGGCGATTTACGAGAAGCAGTCGAGTGGCCGCTCAAAAATCCAGAACTCTTCAAGCGAATGGGCATCCGCCCACCAAAAGGCATCATGCTGTTTGGACCACCAGGATGCGGAAAAACCTTGCTAGCGCGAGCCGTGGCCACCGAAAGCGAAGCCAACTTCGTCAGCATTAAAGGTCCAGAGGTCTTTTCCAAATGGGTCGGTGAGTCAGAAAAAGCCATACGAGAAGTCTTCCGAAAGGCCCGAATGGCTTCACCAGCAGTGGTCTTCTTTGACGAGTTTGACTCACTCGTTCCTCGACGGGGAATGGGGTACGCCGACAGCGGCGTGACTGAACGTGTTATCAGTCAATTGCTAACTGAGATGGATGGTATAATAACCCTTGAGGATGTTGTAATTATTGCTGCAACCAACCGACCTGACATCGTTGACCCAGCTGTCTTGCGCCCAGGAAGATTCGATCGCCTAATCTATGTGCCTGAACCTGACGAAAAGGCGAGGCTGGCGATATTCAAAATCTACACCAAAGACATGCCTCTAGTCAAAGATGTTAATCTGGCAGAATTGGCGAACAAGACCAGAAGCTATTCCGGAGCAGATATTGAAGCTGTTTGCCGAGAGGCAGCTTTAAATGCTCTGAGACGAGATTTGAACGCTAAACAGGTCACAGTCGCCGATTTCCAAGAAGCTTTGGAAAAAATTGGACCAACAATTTCGCCCGACATGGAAGCTTGGTACAAAGGCTTTATGAAGGCCGTAAGACGAGTCAAGAAACCTACGACTCCGATTTCATAGTAGTTGAGGAAAACATATTGTCGATTAGAACTTGGAAACCTTATCCACTTCACATGATAATAATCGAGATGCTAGAAAGCAAAGGATCAATGGCAGACATAGAGCTATTCAACGCTATCAAGGAAAAACACGACGACGTCGGATTCCGAGCTTTCAACCAGACGTTGATGACGATGGAAATTGAGGGCAAAATTCACGTTTCATCTCTAACAAGAGGCAAAAGAAGAGTTGAGCTGATCGGGCAGAAATAACACGCAATTGGTTTTAGCACTCTTGCATGACCGTGAAAGCTCACTTCTTCGATTCCCGCAGAAACTGTCTATATCTTTACACAGCTAGAACAGTCCTCAGAGAGTTCATGATAAATATCTGAACGTTGTTTTATGTAATGGTGCAAGCCTTTGGGGGTGAATCTTAGAGATCTCGTTCCCAAAACAACG
>CP070828.1:899780-906130 GCA_020344715.1 Candidatus Bathyarchaeota archaeon
AAAAATCTCTTCAGCCGTCTGTCGATATTCCACCTTGCCGGTCGCTTGATACGTCTCTGTGTAGGCAAGAGCCATCATCGCTTGGTCGTAAAGCATCTTCTCAAAATGTGGCACGAGCCATCTGGAATCGGTGGAATACCGGTGAAACCCGAAGCCCACTTGATCGAAAACTCCGCCTAGCCGCATCTTTTGCAGGGTCTGCTCAACCATCTCGAGCGCTTGCGGGCTACCTTTTCGCTTCCAATATCTCAAGAGAAACAAGAGATTATGAGGCGTCGGAAACTTGGGGCGTCGACCAAATCCCCCATTGTTGGGATCAAAACTGTCCAGCAATCTGATGAAGGCTTCGTGAAGGGCTACTTCAGTCAACTCTTCTTCGCGATGCTTGGGTCTCACATAGTCAACTAGATATTCCGTGGCGTTCTCAGCGGCCGAAACAAGCTTGCCTCGGTCGCTTTGCCACAGCTCCGCGACCTTTCTAAGCAGATCCACAAGACCGCCCATTCCGGCTCTGCCGGTTTTTGGCAAATATGTTCCTGCGAAGAAAGGCTTCTTCTGAGGAGTCGTTATTAGCGTTAGAGGCCACCCCCCGCTCCCCGTCATCAGCATGCACGCCTTCATGTAGACTTTATCGATATCCGGCCTTTCTTCTCGATCCACCTTTATGGAAACAAAATTCTCATTCAAGATTGCGGCAACATCCTCGTCTTCAAAAGATTCGCGCTCCATCACGTGACACCAGTGGCACGTAGAGTAGCCGATGGATAGGAAAATTGGTTTGTCCTCCTTCTCGGCTTTAATGAAAGCTTCTTCACTCCAAGGATACCAGTCGACGGGGTTCTGCGCATGCTGCAGTAGGTACGGACTCTTCTCCTTTGCAAGGCGATTCAATCGTGTCACAGAGTGCCACCCGGGTACCGCTCATCTTTCCATTATCGCAAGCGATCAATAAAACGATTGGTGATCTACAGATCCAAGAATCTTTAAATTCGGTTCCATGATTCACTAATGGTCTAGTGGGAATATGGAGCCTACCTGGGATAAACCAGTCATAGTTTTCTATAAAGAGCGAGCAGATGAACCGGAAAGAAAAGCATTTCTGGTCGTAAAAGCGCGAAGACTAGTCATCTTTGAAGATGAGGAGGGAGAAGGATATCGTGGAAGCATTAATGACTTCTTCCCACTCATGGGTGACATTGACTACCTTTCCTCAAACGAAGGGACGTCGGATCACTATGTTCTCTGCTGGTTCGAAGACAAAGAAGAAGACCTGGGCAACGCCTGGAGACGCCTGACCGGAGTGACCTTCCGAGATGGACTGTCGTTTGATATAAACATGATGAAGAAAAAAACGTACAACGCTAATTTCAGAGCCCAAGCAGGAAAGCTGAAGTAGTCTTCCGAAAACGCACGCGCGACTAGGAAAAAGAAGCCATATCTACGTGTTCGGAGTCTACTCGCTCTTCTAGCTCAACAGTTCTTGTGGAATGTTGTCCAAGTTTAGACTGGCTTGTTTTCCTGCCACTTTCTGCACGACCCAATGTAACATCTCGTGGCTCACAACTTCTTCAATCTCCCGATTCTGCTCACCGAAGATGTAGATTGCCCCATCACCGGTATCATAGACCCCATAGATAAACGGCGGATAACGGAAGTGAAACTGGACTCTTCTCAGCAACTTTGAATCCTCTTCACTTATCTCTATCAAAAGAGAAAATATATCCATAATTACAGAACGTAATATATTCTCAACACTGATATGACAGAAACCCACAAAAAAGAGTGGGAAATTGTGGAGTAAGAAACAAGTTCAGTTCTAAATCTTCTTCTTGCCTAAGACAACTCTGAAGGCTTTTCCACAATGATCAAAGAGTCCTATTGTAAGCTCGTTTCTCTTGCCACTCTTGTCGGGTCGACCAGCCATCTTCCATGTCTTTCTTGGACTGGAGACTTCCATTCCACATTTCGGACATTTCGCCACCTTCTCACCCCCAATTCTCTTTGAAACATATGTTTTCCATCCAAGTTGCATTAAAGATTTATGATGAAGAATTCTAGTATTCATGGTGTTTGCTTTACGCACGCCCAAGAAATTAGATGAGGCCTTCCATCTTCAGCCATTTCTTCGTTGAATCAATCACTTTTTTGCAATCGTTTGCCGCGAAATCATAATCATCCGATCCCGGCTTGGATGCTTTGAGTTTTTCCGAATCGTTCTTGAGATGACGGATACTTCCCTCCAAGACTTCCAAATCATGCGAGGATCCAGCTTTCACCTTTTCTTGGCGTATCAACTTCAAGAGTTCTAGAGCAAACGCTGCTAGAGCTTTCGGGTCCAGTTGATTCAATGCGTTCTCATTCGTCGTATAGAGATGAGCGATCTTTCTCTTGAGATCACTGGAAACACCTGACATGTAACGACCTCAAAGCTGGAGAAAAAATACTTGGCTGGTTTCTTATAACATCTCCCTCTTCCACCTGCGCAAGTGCGAGGCGTCTCAGATTCGTAAATTCCTACGTATCGGTTAGCATTTATAGGAACGCTAGCTTACCCATGTTAGAAGTTCCCAAAAAACCCCAAAGGTTGGACTGATGCCCCATAGCTTCTATGAACTCTACAATCTCATGCCCAAGTTAGACTGTGGACTGTGTGGAAACCCGTCCTGCCAAACAATGACGCGAAAGATCGCTGTCCGAGATTCTGAACCAGAGGAATGTCTCCCGCTGTATGCAAACTCCGAATTGAAAAAAAACACCCAGAAGATCAAGGCACTAGTACGCGAAGGAACCGAAATCAGAGCAACAGGCACAATAGTCAATGAAGAAACCGGCTTCGCATACATTCACCCATGCACAACTGAAGCAGACAAGGTGACAGCAGAAACAAAACTCATGTCAAGCCTAGAAACCGCAGCAAACCTCAAATACGGTTTCTTCGACCCCCTGCAGATATGCGTCATACTGAACACAACCGATGTTTTCCAGAATGCCAAATGCTCACCAAGCCTCGGAATCGGAAGAGCACACGTGAACAGCAAGACAGTTCTAATCTCCAAAAACGGAAAGATCAATGTCCGACAAGCCAAGGACAAAGAAGATGCTCAATACACAATCCGTCAAGTGGCGCGGGCCCTCTGGAGTGCCACAATATGCACCTGCGGCAACGCAAGCGTAGACTGCGCCTCAGGCGGATGCGAACAGTGTCAAACTCAAGTCTGCCCAGTCATGAAAGGCGGCCCACCAGACCCCGTCGTTGAAAGACAACATCTGACACAAGCCACCACAGTTCCGGCAATCTTTGACCGCGTCAAGACCCTCAAGACTCGAGGATACTTTGAGGAAGGAATGATGCAACTAGATGAAGCATTCCGCCTTTTCAACCAAACCAACTTCAGATCTTCGATGGAGCATTCAGCTAATGACTCACTGCTAAAACTCGCGGAAGACAAAATTGCTCAAGCCAACAAGCTAGCGATCCAATTCACCGTTGAAACGTCGAACGTTCACGATGCCTATATCGGCTTGATACTCAGCGGTTTAGCGATGGATTCCACCAGAATAGTCAACGGGTTGAAAAGACTGACGTCCATCAGCAGCGAAATCTCAGCTCTGATGCTCGCCCATCTTCTCCCAGAAGCGATGGCCGTAGCAACCGACGCCTACTACAATATCAGAACAGCTGACTCGAAAAAAGCCAAACAAGTTCGCGCAAGATACGAAGAATTTAAAGAGCGGTGGATGGAAGCATTTCGAAGCACACCCCAAGAAAACTTGCTGATTGCAATTGAGAAAATTGCAGTAAATGGATTCTACATTTCACGACTTCTTACTAGACCATTGCCCATGTGAATTGAAAGGATTCTCTGGTGGCAAGTTCACGAAGCTACAACAAGCTCTCAAGTCATCAGATAAATGGTTGCTTATTTGGCCAGCGTCTCAGCAATTTCCTTTACAGTCGACACGAACTTGTTGATCTCTTCCCTAGTGTTGTAGATGTACACTGAAGCTCGCACGCTTCCTGGTTTGCCTAAGATTGATTTGCTGAGAGGCAAAGCACAATGATGCCCCGATCGCACCATGATATCGGCAGAAACATCAAGTGCTAACGCCACGTCATGTGGATTCAAGTCGCTCACGTTAAACGGCAAAATTCCAACTCTCCGCTCAGGTTCTGGACCATAAACTTCAACCTTGGGCAGTTCCGACAGTGCCTCATACATCTGGCTTACAAGATCTTTCTCATGTCTTTCAATGTTTTCCATACCAATTCGTTGCAAGTACTCGATGGCCGCACCAAGTCCAATCGTCCCTCCAATGTCGGGTGTCCCAGCTTCAAAACGTCTAGGGCTTTCATCCAGCTTGTAGCTGTCGAATTCGACGTCGCCAATGGTTCCGCCACCGATGCAGAGAGGCTCGACCTCATCAATCAGCTCTTCTCGAATATACAAAGCCCCTGAACCGGTCGGTGCACACATTTTGTGGCCGCTAAAAGCTAGAAAGTCACACCCAACTCGTTGAACATCGACCTTCATGTGAGGCACAGACTGAGCGGCATCTATCAGCACGTAGGCACCATGTTCATGAGCAATCTCAGCAATTTCCCTCACAGGTGTAACAACGCCCAAAACGTTTGAAACATGTGTAAGCGCAACAAGCTTTGTGCTATCATCAATCACTTTGGCAAAATCCGCTGGATCCAAAATTCCATCTTCAACTGGAGCTTTTGGTCTAACAACCTCTACGTGGACGCCACGTCGATCTCGAACTCGAAGCCAAACAATGAAATTCGAATGATGCTCAATGATTGACGTCACAACTTTGTCGCCCTTCTTCCACTTCAAACCGCAGGCCACGAGATTGATTCCTTCAGTTGTGTTTCGCACCATGACTATTTCAGCCCGGGATTTTGCGCCAATAAGATCAGCAACCTTCCCGTGGACTCGTTCATATTCTTCGCTGGCTTTCACAGACAACCGATGAATACCTCGACCAACATTGCCCCTATACTGCCGATAGAATTCCAGCATCGTCTCAAGCACAGGCTCAGGAGTGAGACTGCTTGCCGCGCTGTCCAAGTAGATTATGCCAGTATCCAGAATTGGAAAATCGTTCCTTATCTGTCTGACATCGAGCAATTTTCCGTCCTCCAAACCAACGCACTTACATATGATTTCCTACTAACTCTTTTAATTCCATCGCCTCGGGCCATCGCAACTGGCGACAAACTTAATCAAGAAACCTCGATATAGACTTGAGGCAAGGTGCAAGGCTTGACAGAACCTGAACACACTTACAAGGACGTAAACGTAACGGCACGAAAAGGCGATATCACCCAACTTGAAGTCGACGCTATAGTAAACGCCGCCAACAGCCTACTTGTCATGGGCGGTGGCGTTGCGGGAGCGATCTTGAAAACTGGGGGAAGAGAAATCCAAGAAGAAGCGCTGAGACACGCTCCAATTCCAGTGGGCAACGCAGTAGCAACTAGGGCTGGAGCGCTGAAGGCAAAATACATTATTCACGCTCCCACGATGAAAAGACCCGCGATGCGCATCGGCAGAGAAAATGTTGGATTGGCAACACGAGGTGCTTTGGAATGTGCAAAACAACTGAAGATTGGAAGTGTGGCTTTTCCTGGAATGGGCACTGGTGTAGGAGGACTAAGACCCCAAGAAGCGACCCACATCATGATACAAGAAATAAAGCGACACATCGACAAAGGAACAACCTTGAATCGGATAATCTTAGTCGGGTTCACCAAAGACCTTGTTCTAGCATTCAAAAAGGCATTGAGAAGCTTGCAGTGACTTCTCTCGTGGCTCGCAACTTCGGCAGTTCTGTCTTTTTCGGCGCAGTTTCCTCGCACGAAAAAGCAAAGTGATTGTCGATTTTGTCGGAAATGTCGACGCATCATCCATGATTTCCGACAAGCTTTAATATCAGTTGCTTTATCAAGCTATTAGGGAAGTGGGATTTTGTCGAAATCTGTCGGTGAGAAACCTGCAACGAGAGAAGAGCTTATTCGACAGTTAGTGATTGCCATGAGAAGAGAAATGCAAACAAGGAAGACAATGAAGCCGACAATTGCAGGAACAGCGAGGGTTATGAAGATCCACCGCGATACTCTCTACTCATGGATGAAGGAGTTAAATGTCAAATTTCAGGATATACGAAGAGAAGCCTTGTTCGGCGAAGTCTTAGAGAAGCGCGGAAAACACACTTACCTTATTGGTGAAGCCCTAGTGGGCGAAGGCAACGAGGTTGCCCATGTCGACTTGTTGGTCGGCGATAAAGCTGGACCTGTTGGAAAGGCTTTCGCCAATGGTTTTTCAAATCTATCGGTTGGGCAT
>CP070828.1:906230-913062 GCA_020344715.1 Candidatus Bathyarchaeota archaeon
ACTTCTCTAGGCTCTCAACAACCTGAGCCGGTGAGAGTTTGAGTCCCAGCAATTCGTTGGCATAGCTTATTCTGAGGGTCATCTTCTGGGGGGTCAGGTCAGGCGAAATGACTGTACGGTTGGGATATTGCACACGCACTTTTTCCATCGTGCCTCCCATGTCTGCCAAGGCAGTGGCTAGAACGTTCAGGCTTCTTTCAACTGCTACGTAATCAGTTCCTGTAACGTCTAAGAACAGGTTGGTTGTTTTAGGGGTGACCCGGGTCAGCTCGCCGTTGATGATGGGCGGCATGGAGAGAACTTGGCCATCTTTGTCAGTCAGTAATGGATATCTCGGCGCCCAATCGACCAAGGATCTGAAAGCTACTCCCTTTTCATGCTTTTCCAAGATTTCCCTCAGACTCATCTCTTCTGTCTCGTCCAAGGGAACAAACCTGGTCTTGTCAGGTTCAACAGCTGCAAACGTGAATGGCGACTCAACCACATCCAAGTTGTGTACACCAATCGATGCCTTCTTGCGGTTTCGACCTATTCCCCAGTGCAAGTCTTCCTGCATTTCCATCAAATCGACGATTACATCTTCGTCAAGCCTTATGTTGTGTACAACTGCAGCCAACATGTAAGGTCTGATTTTTGAAACAGTCTTGTCGATCTTTAGCACGGTCACTCCGTCTTTGGCCTCGTACTTTTGTAGTCCTGTCTTCCAACCCATTAATCCTTGAAAGGCGCGTGCTACTCCTGCGTAACTGCTGAAATCGATGCGGTTGGGGTTGAACTCTACTTTGACGTAGTCTGAGCCGATTTCTTCCAAGTCGAAGCCTAGCCAAGGTAGCCACTTCGCCATATCTTCAACAGTGAGTTGTCGTTCAACGAATTTGCTTAGCCGCTCTTGCTGCAGTGTGATCACCGGCATACTGGGGTCCTCCTGATCCAGCTTAGACGGTTGCCATACAACAGGCGTATGTCATCTAGGCCTAGTTGAAGCATTGCGATGCGTTCTAGACCACCTCCCCAGGCCAACACTGGGTGTTTTATGCCCATAGGCGCCAACACTTCTGGTCTGAACATGCCCATTCCGCAGAGTTCCATCCAACGTTTCAGTTTTGGGACATAGACGGTGGCCTGAGCTGATGGTTCAGTGTAAGGGAAGTAGCATGGCCAGAACTTCACCTTTTTCAGCCCAAACCTTGCGTAGAACATTTTGAGTGTTCCCATAAGGTCGCGCAAGGTCAAGCCTTTATCGACCACAATCCCTTCTATTTGGTGAAATTCCGCTGTGTTTTGGTAGGTGACTTGTTCGTTTCGATAAACTCGGTCGACCGAGAAGACTTTGATGGGGGCCTTCTTGTGTTCAGAAAGATATTTGATAGTCTCGGCGGTGGTGTGAGTTCGCATAACTAGTCTCTTTGCTTCTGCTGAGCTCCACTTGTAGCCCCAACCCTTCGAACCGGTAGTCCACCCGTTTTCATGAGTTTCTGCAACTGCTTCAACAACACTTTTCTTTGGCAACCTACCACCCTTCGGATTCGCCAAATAGAATGTGTCCATCATCTCTCGTGCTGGATGATCCTGTGGCTGGAATAAAGCATCGAAGTTCCAGAAGGCTGTTTCAACCAGTGGTCCTCTGATTTCGGTGAACCCCATCTGTAGAAAAATTTCTCGGGCTCGTTGAATGACTTGTTGTAGTGGATGGATCTTCGCTGGATAGAATTCCGGTCCCGCTACAGTCACGTCGAACTTTCTGAGTTTCATCTTTCTCCATTTTCTACTTACGATGAGTTCAGGTGTTAGTTGGCTTATTTCTGAAGTAATTTGAGGGCCTTTCTTAACTAGTTGCCGGCCTGCGTCGGTGAGTTCGAGTTCTCGCACTGTTTTTTCTGTGACCTCTAGGAGTTTTCGTCTCTTCAGTATTGAAGCAGAGTCTTGCAGCTTTCTGTCTAATTTTTCAGCTATGGCTGAGCCTCTTTTGGCTAGAAATTTCAAGAGCCGTTCATCGTCTCCAAGTGGAGGTTTCTCTTCTTGGGCTACAGCAATAGTACCTTTTTCTCTGTCTATTGTTGCCCAATGTTTCCGTGCTAGCCAAGCCAACGCAACAGGAATGGTGTCTGCCGGTATGTCCACTTCTTGTTGGACGTCTGAAATTCGGATTTCGCCTCCTCTTCTGTGGGTCAGATCGAGGGTTCTGCGTTCTGGCAACTTTTTTTCAGCATAGAGTTTTCCCTCTTGATTCAGGGTCATGATAGTTTGTTTTCGTTCGTGAACCGCTATCAGTTTCCCTTCAGCAAGGGTCAGTGCCGCTCGCATGACAGCTGCGTGTGCGAGGCCGCTGGTTTCCATAATCTGTGCCACGGTTGCTCTTCGGTTCAGCTCTTGCAGGGCAAGCAGGGTTTTCTGTTCGTTTTCTCTGAGTTCAGCCATTCATTTTATTCTCCGGAATATTGATTCGGTATATGCGACTTTCAGAGGTTGACAATGCAGTATAGTGTTGCGCTGACATCGTATAGAAGTTTCTACGGTAGTATAATGCCCTGTGCTAGCTAAGCGCACGCTTAAAAGTTGAATCTTGGAAATTGGTAGGGCATCCCTTCACCGACACGAAATGGTATGTAGCAGCGCTATTTATACTTATCCTGGTCATGATGATCATTCAACTTCCAGTATTTCTCTTGCCTTGTCAATGTTTTGTCGTCGTTTTCTTCGATGGTCCTTCACAAAGCTCAACACAATCTCGATCAGCCGTTGCTTGTCTTCTCCGCACAGGATTCTTCCGCTTCTGCAATCGCGATATAGTTGGGCGACTTGTTTGTCCTCTTTGAAGAAGTGAAACATGTACATATCATAGACGGGGCAAATCTCTGGAATTCCACCTAGTTTGCGTTGTTCCTGCGCTGTTGGTCTTCCCCCTGTAAACGCGTTGGAAATTTTCTTCTTGATGCTTTTAGGGGTCTCTTGAAAGGTGAAGTAGCTCATGGGGTTCCGCTTGCTCATCTTGGGGGAACCGTCTAGGCACTTGATGAGTTTATGATAGGTAGAAGACGGCAGTACGAAGCGATATTTTCGGCGAAACTTGGAGGCAAGGTCTCTGGTTAGTCGGAGGTGGGGGTCTTGATCGACGCCGACTGGCACTACAGTTGGTTTTGGCCCCCCAAAGTCTTCAAGCTGAGGTAGAAGTATGTCCCCCGCTTGGATGAGTGCCGATATGTAGAGCCCCATGTGGCGTTCGCCATAGATGGCCTTCATGGTAGCCAGAGTTACGTTTCTGCCAAAGATTATAGCCAAGTCCTTTACCCTCTCCTCTCTTGACTGACGGTAGATGCAGCCTCGTCTAGGATCGAACCCCAAAGCTAGAAGATCGGCAACATTGCCGACGGCGTATTTTTCACTTCTCTCGAATGGGATTTTGTTATCTTCATATGCTTCAACATCTGCTATCCCATAGAATGCGGTAGCCCCTTGCTGTTGAAAGTATATGACCTCTCGGGCTGTCGTGAGCGTTCCAAGGTGGAATTCTCCCGTCGGCTTGATGCCGCTCATCACGGCATATTCTTCGTGGGTTTTCATCGCGTGTAGAATGGGGGCGAAGTCTCGGTGTCCGAAGATTACTCCTCTTCTCATGGACACGTAGGGATCGGGTACTTGCATCAACAAAGGCTTGAAGGGTTGGATTCCAAACTCTTCATATAAGCGTTCGTAGTCTTCCACCACTGTCGTGCCAAAGGGGTCAAGTGTAGTCTTCTTAGGGGAGGACTTGCTCAATTTTCAACGCCTCCTAAATCTGATGTTGAGACACTACTGAAAAGCTTATTCATCGTGAAAATATCGGCAACTAGAAAATCGCGGTTGAATACAATTGAAGGGACCAGCCCCAGTCCAAGGCGTTCACCTGGTTATTGAAGTGCAAGACACGCACTTAAAGGTTTACACCCTATTCCAGGGCGCTTTAGAATGAAGACGCACGAAAAGCCTGGCAGTTTCAGCAGCTTAGGATGAATCATCTTCATCGTCCTGAGGGAAGTAATTCGCAACTTGGTCATCAAAGGTCGCGTCTTCACATCTTTGGAGCTTATAGGTTTCCAAACTTTTTTAACCTTTAACCTCTTTAAGGGAATCCGTGCTGGTCATGTCCATTCCGGAAGAGGATTTTCAAAAGTACGTAGCAGCTGGAAACATCGCCGCTAAAGTTCGGGAACAAATGCGAAGAGCGGTTTCAGAAGGAACACTAGTGATTGATATCTGCGAGAAGGCTGAGGCGTTAATTCGAGAGAGCGGAGGAAAACCTGCATTTCCGTGTAATGTTTCAATAAACGAAGTTGCCGCTCACTATTCTTCTCCTCCGCTAGATAAGAAAGCTATTCCAGAAAACTCCATTGTCAAGGTAGACGTAGGCGTGCATGTAGATGGCTACATAGCTGACACTGCCGTAACTGTATGCCTTGATCCAGAACATGAGAATCTGACGCGTGCGGCTGAGGAAGCGTTGGAAACTGCCATTAAATTGCTTCGGCCCGGGCTATCTATCGCGAGATTCGGTTCAGCCATTCAGAAGTCAATACAGAAATGGGGGCTCAAACCGATTTCCAATCTGACCGGACACAAGATAAGTCGCTTTTCGTTGCATGCTGGAAAAGCTCTACCAAACGTGTTTCACCTATCTACATCCCGAGTAAAAGTAGGGGAAATCTACGCTGTGGAACCGTTTGTAACCACGTCTGAAGCTGCTGGTAGAGTAATAAGGGCGAGGGAAGCATATATTTTCAGGTTTGTCAAACGAAAATCTTCGAAGACTGAACATGCAAAGCAGCTACTGAACTACATTGAAAAGAACTTTCGAACATTGCCCTTCTCGGAGCGTTGGCTTGACGGATGCGTGCCAAGTGACTATCATTCAGCTGCTTTCTCAGAGCTTCTGTCTTCGAAAAGCTTGATGGCCTATCCCGTGTTTACTGAAGCCAGCGGAAAACGAGTAGCGCAAGCGGAACATACAGTTGTCATAACAAAAGACGGCTGTCGCGTACTAACCTAGTGTAGTCCCTGTTTTTTTCGTGTCTTTGACTTCACGGTAGATTTCGGCGATTACCATATTTTCATTGCATTTTGGGCATGGGTCTGCTTCTTTGAATACGAAGTCGCCACGCTGAAAATCTCGGACATTTTTTAGTCCGCATTTTTCGCAGAGTATTGTTGAGGTTACTGGTTGTGCTTTCAAAGCTAGTTTCATAATTCGCTTCCTTGTCTGGAACAATACATACATGGACAATGCCAACGTTGTCGCTCCCAGTGTTAGGTAGAAACTTCCCTCTTCGAAATTGCCGCGCGCGAGCATCAGGTCAACTCCTTGAAAAACTGAGGCAACTGATAGTAGAAGGGCTATCACCAGGATCGCGAGGAGAATTGGGGACATCCTTCTTTGAGCAGTGAAGGGTTCACTCATTGATTTTCACCTATTGTCCTATGCCTATTGTGTTGCCGATTCCAGCGATTACCACGTTGTCGCCTTCCTTGCTTCGTTCTAGGATCAACCGTTTGATTCGTTGAATTGCCTCATCTATGGCGTCGCTGATTTCTTTTCGCATCGGTGAAACGGCGTCTCCAATATCTTCTTTAATGATGATCGCGTTGACTGGAACTTTATGCTTGAGGGCGACTTCTTCAACTTTGTACTTCTCCACTCCGGGTCCTCCTATCGCAACACCGATTCCTTCGGCTACTTCGCCTGGCTTCTCTCCTTCAAGTTTTAGTCCAGCGTCGACGACAATGGTCAAGGCGATTTTTCCGTCGTTTTCTTCAATTATGCGTTTCATTGCTTCACCTGGTTTTCCGACGTTTGCACCTGGACCCTCAGCCTTGAGAACATAGGCGGTTCGCCCTTCTATTGGCACTTTGACCATGACAACGTCTTTTGCAATTTGGGTTTTTTCATGGCCGCGCATCAGTTTGGCAGCTACTAATGCACCTGCCCCGTCACCTATAGGTTGCCCATCTTTGAAAGCCTTCAACGCGCTGGCATAGGCTTCGGCCTCTCGCATTATTAGCGGAAGTACCATCTGAAGCTGCATTATCACATACAAACTGAAGGTTTTTTTCCCCAGAATGTAGTAGTGCCTGATTATCTTATAGATGATGTTTAGAGCCAGAGCTGCTTCAAGCATGTTCTCCAAATTGTTTACCTGCGTGTCATTTGCTTGAGGTGCCATAAGGCGCACATCGTCTTTGAAGCGGACGTCTCGTACATCCAAAACATGCTCTAATCTCCCAATGATGCCAGCAGGGTCAAGGTTCACTGGTGATATCGCAAAATATTCAAGAAACTGGTCGACGCGTTGTGCTGGCTCAGTTGAAGGCTTACCTAGCTCCTTGACGGTCTTTATCGCCATTTTTCTGCCTTCGTCGCGCATGAACTTGAGTCGCATCATGGAACCTTGAATCTCTCTTATTATGATGTAAATCTGAATTCGCTGTCCGTAAAACATGAATACAATAAAGAAGACGAAGAAGACAATTTGGAACACCCAACCTAGGACATTGTCACCTGTTGGAAGCAGTTGCGAAATCTGCGGCGGTATCAATATGAATCACTCAGTGGAAAACTGTAGAGAGAGGGTAATAAACTTTGAGGATTTTCCCTCCACATTGAATTCTGAGGTTAAATTTCGGAGTTTCAAATAGGGCTGCTGGCTTTTCCGGTTTTGCGCGGCCGAAGACCGTACTACAGCCGGAAACGGAGCGTAGTTTAACTTCTGAGTTCGGAACGGGTTCAGGTGGGTCCCACGCCCTATGGCCGGCAACCCGAAGTATCACGAGCATTCTGGGAGATATAAGTATGACGGTGACT
>CP070828.1:913162-920784 GCA_020344715.1 Candidatus Bathyarchaeota archaeon
GAACTCTTGGTCTCGTTGACTCTACCTTTTGAGGCCGCAGTGATAGCCTTCTTCAGATCAGTTACCGTGTCGATTGCCAAAATCATCTGTCTACCCGCGATGTCCAAAACCTTAGTTTTACGCCGTTTTGCAAACCACTTCTCCATGAACATCCCACCAAACAAGACTAAACATAATCTGTAGCCAAATACTTAAAAGACTGCCCCAATTCTCAGCCATTTGAACATCTCTTTTTTCAGCCACGAAGTGAAGCGTGATTCAACGTTCATATAATTTATTAAGTCTCATGATACACTATTTACATGAAAGCCTATTCATGCGAAACTCTAGAGATTCGATGGAGCAGTGAGGAGCGTGAAGCATAAGAAGAAACCGCCCGTAAAAGTCGAAAAGGGGAAGACTTCGGTCTTTCGCCGAGTTTATTCAATTCAAGAACCATTCGTGTTCGCTGCGGTTGTACGAGACCATCTCACACAGAAAGTACGTTATGAGATTATTGAGCCAACTCTCCTGAAGAGGGAAGAAGAGGCTCTCAGGGAGATCAAGTCCAGCTTAATGCAAGAAGTGGACGTGAGTTTGAAGGACCTAGAAACCAGCGAAAAAGCAGAAGAGTATTTAGAAAACAAGGTCAGAGAAATCATCGCGAATTATCACATAAGTGTTGCCAGAGAAGCGGTCAATAAACTCCTGTATTACATAAGACGAGATTTCATCGGTTATGGCAAGATCGACCCGCTGATGAGAGATCATTTGATCGAAGATATTTCTGCAGATGGCGTTGATATTCCAATCTATATTTGGCATCGCGAATACGAATCTTTGCCTACAAACCTCGTTTTCAAAACGACGGATGAACTAAACTCATTCATTATAAGACTTGCCTACCTTGCCAGAAGACAGATCTCTATTGCAACACCAATGCTTGACGCAACACTTCCAGATGGAAGCCGGATTCAGTTGACGTATGGAAGTGAAATTACACGCAGAGGTTCGACCTTTACTATACGCCGGTTTCGTACAGATCCCCCCACTGTTTCAGACTTGATAAATTTCAATACTTTGTCCTCAGAAATGGCTGCCTATTTTTGGTATACTATTGAAAATAGGGCATCAGTTCTTGTTGCAGGTGGAGTTGCAGCTGGAAAAACAACGACCCTCAACTGTCTCTCAATGTTCATTAAACCAGAACTGAAAATCGTCAGCGTAGAAGACACAGCAGAACTAAATCTGCCGAATGAAAATTGGATTCCATCAGTTGTGCGCATAGGAACTGAAGAGAAGGGATCAGGCACAATTACGCTTTTTGATTTGCTGAAGACAGCGGTAAGGCAGAGACCTGATTTTATTATCGTAGGTGAAGTCCGCGGAAAAGAAGCCTACACGTTGTTTCAAGCAATGGCTACAGGACACCTAGGTTTAGGTACAATACACGCCGAGTCTTCTACAGCTGTGCTTCAGCGATTAGAATCTGAGCCGATGAACATTCCGAAACAGATGCTTACCATGATTGACGGCATACTGGTGCAGTCAAGAGTGGAAGTTGGGGGAAAACCCGCTCGACGGATCAGAACTGTAACCGAGGTGGTGGGTCTAGATTCGAAAACAAAGGAAATCCAAACTCACGAGGTTTTCACCTGGAACCCTAGGACAGACTCCTTCGCTTTTTCTGGGGGCAGCTTCATCCTAGAAAAGATCATGAAGAGAAGGGGACTCGACGAAAAGGATGTTCAGACTGAACTCCGACAAAGAAGGGTTGTCCTAGAATGGATGGCGAAGAGAAACATTCGGAAGTATACTGAAGTAGCTAGCGTTATTCGAGATTACTACGCTGATCCTATCCGGATGTTCCGCAAGGCGAGGTTGGAAGCAAAGTGACAGCGAACTGGTTGAAGAAGATCCCTAGGAAGGTTCAGGAAAGCATCGACAAGATGAAAAAGCTCAGTTCTCCTATTCCTAATAAACGAATAAACAGAAATCGGAACGGTCAAAACAAGCACTTCAGCCTTTGGTTGTTCGCGTATCAGTTCCTCGGAAAAAGAACCGTTACGTTTCTGCCCTTGTTTAAGGATGCGGATGTGAACCTGCAAAAATCCGGGATGAAAGTAAATTTCAAAGCCTATGTGAGTCTAGCCGTTCTGTCTACCGTGATTCTTTCGATAGCTACCTTGATAGCAATTCCTCTCATTCTGCTTTCCGCTTTCAAGCTCTCTTTTGTGTCTTCTGTCCTCTTCGGGCTTGGGGGAAGCCTGCTTGTGATGGCTCTAACCCTAATTGGCTTTTACATATATCCGCTTGTGCGAGCGGATAGCCTCAGAAGAACTCTCGAAGACGAGCTTCCGTTTATGAGTGGTTACATGGCTATACTTGCTGGCGCGGGAGTGCCAGTGGCCAGCATTTTTCGCTCTTTAGCTAGGGTTGACGTGTCTTTGGCCATCTCAAGCGAAGCTCGAACAATCGTTCGGGACATTGAGCTTTTGGGAATGGACGTTCTGTCAGCATTAGACGTAGCTTCCAAACGAACACCATCAGCCAGATTTAAGGACTTGCTCGAAGGCTTGACCGCAACTGCACATTCTGGCGGAAACATGGCCAAGTATCTAGCTCAGCGCTTTAAGCACTATATTGGACTCCGAAGAATCGCTTTACGCCGATTTGCTGATACACTTGGAGTCTTGGCTGAGTTCTATGTTGTGATGCTGGTGGCAGGTCCTCTCATTCTTGTAGTTATGCTCGCTGTAATGGCCATGCTTGGCGGCGGCGGTCAGGGATTGCTAGAACCGAAATTCCTGCTTAATCTTCTCACCTATCTTGGAATTCCACTAGGATCCATTGTCTTCTTGATAATACTTGACATGGTTTCCCCGAGGCGATAGAGATGCCAAAGGTTCAGGTTTGGGAGAAGAAAGTTGCGTGGTTCGTATCGGTTTCTCTAGCGATAATTGTGATTGCAACAGCCCTTCTCACGCTCGTTGGTAGCTCCCTATTTGATGAGTATCTATTGCTCGCTGTAATTATTGCTATTTTTCCTTCAGCAATATTGGACTACGTAGATAACCGATGGAAAAGATCAGCAGACGCGCATTTGCCAGATCTCTTTCGAAGCATAGTCCAAGCTCAAGAGACGGGAACAGCGCTTCCTCAAGCAATTGAAGACGCATCCAAGAGGCGTTACGGGGTTCTAACTGGGGAGTTAAAAAAGATGGCTTCTCAGATGTCTTGGGGTATGTCTTTTGAAGAAGCTCTGCAGTCTTTTGGCAGGCGAGTGGATACCCGGTTGACCCGCCAAGCCGTTCCATTAATTGTCGACGCAGGCTATTCCGGAGGAAGAGTAGAGAAAATATTTGAGCCGTTGGGAAATTTCGTCGACTCAACTTTAATGGCAGTAAGAGAACGGCGGGCTCAAACAAGACCTTACGTTGCCATTATCTATGTTGCCTTCTTCGTTTTTCTGTTCACCATTATTATGCTCTTCAAAACTTTCTTCATCCAAATGGGGGAGCTTTCAGTGTTTCAGTTTGCGCTTCTATCCCCCGAAGAAACAAAGACGCTTTTCTTCCACATGAGCTTCATGCAAGCCCTGTTCGGAGGACTTGTGGCTGGAAAAATGGGTGAAGGGACTATGAGTGCTGGTTTGAAACATAGTGCGATTCTTCTTGCGGTGGGTTATCTATCTCTCAAATTCTTGGTGTAAGGGTGACGGAAATGAAGAGGTTTTTGAGAAACGCAAGAGCGCTAAGTCCTGTTTTAAGCAATGTTTTGCTGATGCTTATTGCTGTGGCAGGTATGTCTATTGCCATAACCGCGTCCTACGTTATTACAGGAAATCTTCACGATACTATGGGTGAAAGGTTCATTGTTGAAGACATATGGTTTAGATCAGGTGAAATTCGGATCTATCTTCGGAACACCGGTAAGGTGTCTATCAGGATTGCAGCCGTCTACATAAATCATACTTCACAGTCGTTTGCGGATCTTACAATGGAGGAAGGAGAACACGGTTGGCTGAACGTAGCCTATGTTTGGAGCGCATACACCGTCTATCACATGAACGTAGTGTCAAGCAGAGGGACAAAAATTGCGGACTACTATAGGTCACCGGCTTTGTCACAATAGGCGTGGCGCCAGCACTATCATAGCGATAGTGCTAAGCCTAGTCATTATAGTGGTCATAGTATCCAATGTGGTCCTTTGGAGCTACGAGATGAACCAACTGGACTGGGAAAAAATGAACGAAAATTTCAGCATAACTGAAGTCACGAAAGTCACGAATTCGTCATGGTTCGTAGCGCAAAGCGAATTCATCGTGAACCAAGGCAATCTCGTAGACGGCTCTTTCCATTACACCACGACAGCAAATGATGTTTGCGAAACCTTCAAGGAAGACTTGGAGTATCAGTTGGAAACCCTTCATCCTAACGCCGCGGGTCAATATACACAATGGCCTGTCGAGTATCCTTCTGGCAGCTCACATTGGAGTCTATGCGACGAAGACTCACCTGACGACGACAGCACCTACGTGGAGAACAACGCTGCGACTACGAAGAAAGATTCTTTCAATCTGCAAGATCCTGCGGGCTCTGGATCCATCAACTGGATTCGCATCTATGTTCGAGCAAAGCTTGTTGCTTCGGGAAGTAGCATACTAAGAACCTTCATGCGAACCTACGGCACAGATTATGAAGGCAGTGACATTACGCTTTCAACTTCCTACCAAGACAACTATACTCAATACAATATGAACCCTTACACCGGAGCGGATTGGACGTGGTCAGAAGTAGCTTCTTTAGAGATCGGTGCTGTAAGTATAAAATTGGGTGCTGCCCTGCCTAGAATGACAGCCGTTTGGGTCGTTGTAAGCTACAGCGCGAGTCCGAACTACAGTCTTGACCTAAATTGCCCTTTTACTTTAGATCTGTCTACGTATCCTCTGGACCAAATTCAAACGGTAGAAATACAGCTGAGATGGCGAGCTGATGACACTGACGAAAACTGGTACTTGAAAGCCTATGATTGGACAACCACTGCTTACAGCGATTCGAACTTTAACAGCACTTCGGGACAAGTGCCGTCAAGTGACTATGACACGTATACTGTGAATCTAACAGACAAATGGCAGAGCTATGTAAGTGACAGCGGTACAGTGCGTGTACAATTGCATGATGAAGGAGAAGATGTCAACCAAACGACAGTAGGAATAGATTTTCTCGGTGTTAGAGTTAGAATCAACGGATCGTGTTTCACCTTTAAGAATGAAGGTTCAGTAACATTGCACATGGTTTCTCTATGGGTCATCAATTCCACAGTGCACCGGCACTACGACATGGATGCTATTGTGAATTCGGCAGAAGCACTTTCATATATTCGAGCTGACATCAACTTGACTGACGGATTCTACACGGTAAAAGTTGTAACAGAAAGGGGAAACAAGGCGATTTACTCGGCAGAAGTCTGATCCAGGCTGGCTTCTAGGAGATCAATTGCGGCATTTTGGTCTTTTGCTTCGATTAACTTGATTTTGTAAAGTTCAGCAAGTTTTCTTCCATTTTCGCTCATCTTTGGAATCGCAATCAAGCAAGCCTTGGCTGGGGTGACATCGAAAACCTTGGCAAACATGGAGATAATTGATTGCTCTGAAACGGCTTCGCCTGTTGGAGAAAGAACGATGTCAATTGCCAGTAGTTCCTTGGCGGTTTCATCAATAGAAGCTATGATGTCGAAAATGTGATTCGCTCCAGACTTGCCCTTTAAGAAGCTAGGGCTTTCTACATGAAAGCCGTGGCTTTGTAGAAAATCTCTTACAGGCGCAACTAGCTTGTAGTGGGTGCCAGCTTCCCTCATCAAAGTCTCATTAAGACAGTACGTGTATGTGTTTCGGTACTGAGCGTCTTCAAACATGAAGTCCATGTTGCAATTGCGACAATGATGAGATGGAACAGGGATGTCAAAGCTTTTTTTGCATTCGTTGCAGCTGCACCAAACTCCGGCTTTCCTGTAGTCGACATCTGGCTTTGCTAATTCTTTGTTGCATTTTGGACACACGAGTTTGTCTCGGTTATCGAAACGTTCGTCAGTGTCGATATACCCGCATGAAATGTGCTCAATTAACGAGTTTTTCCTAATATCAAATGTTTTGCAGTAGGGGCAAAGATATCTCGTGGAGACGTTAGCTGAGTCGCAAGCGGGGCAATGTATGGTTTTGTCATAGAGTTCCGTTCTAAGGAACCCATGTTCATAAAGACGGCTCAGAAACTCGCTTGTGAGGGTTGGGTCGCCTATTATGAGTTCTACTTGGGGGTATCTGTATCCCTGTTGTGGATCGTAAACAGGATTCAACTTGTCAAGCTCTCCGCTCAAGAACTTGTTAAGGAGTAGTTGAAAGCGGGAGTCGCGGTAGACTTCAGCCCGCTCTTCTTTCGAAGTTTCTAGCATTCTCTATCGCCTATGTCGATACACGCAAGAGCGCTTCAAGCGGTGATTGTACAATTGAACGTGCCTTCCTCATCTAGGGAGTGACTTGCGCAGTTGAGCCGCTGATCGAAGTACTCGGAAAGAACTCCAGCCCAAAAAGAGCATATTAGATGTTTTAACGAACCCTGCAGACTTTTGATTGGGGAATTTTTTATGATAACCTCTATTTCTGCAGGGTTGTTGTTTATGATTTTCAGTTGAGTGATCCCCCACCCCCCTCGAGTTTGAATTGCAACTATGCTTTTTAACAGATCTTCGTTGTTTGTGTTTGGATTGCTAGCCTTTGCCGTCTCGAAGAGCTGTCGCCCTTGTTCAGAGGCTATGCAGTGCACAATGACTTCTGCTCCAGAACCGAATATTTCGTCTATCTTCTTGCACGCTGGAAGAAGATTGGTTAAAGCAACTCGGGTATCGAAGAACCTTATCTCGCCTTTTTCGTAGTCACATTTCAAGTTTTGGTTGCTTTTCTCCTTGACTTCTTTATACTCGATTTCCATTTTTCATCCACTCAACGTTGGAGGTAGAGTTGAAACTGCGGTTGCCTCGATGTTCAGTTTTCGAATTTTGTAATAGAAAGCGTATGAAATACCCTGCGTCAATCGCGTAAAGCAGTTTCATAGTGATTTGTAGCTTTCTGAGCTTATATTAGATTTATGAATCAATGATAACAATGGGTTTTCTATTTACACGTGGTTGCAGGGTCTTTTTCAAGATCAAGTAGATGCAGCCAGAAGTCTAGAGGGGTCTGTCCGTCATGAGTTCTTCATACCCGCATAAAGGTCGGTCTGGGACGGCGTCATCATCCCCAATAGAAAATACAGCGTCCCGTACTATTTTAGCATTGTCTCCTAACATAGCAAACACACTGTGGTGGATGAAGAAGAACGCATATGCAGACTCAACAATCAAAGCAACAGGCAAAAGGCTAAGGCACTTAGAAAGAAACTGCAACATGAGAGACCCCGAAGACGTGAAAGGATACATCGCAACCAAGCAGGTTAGCAACGCCAACAAAGAAGCACTAATCGAAGCCTACGACAAAATCATGAAATCACTCAGCCAACAATGGCAAAAACCATTCTACAAACGATACGACAAGCTACCTAAGATACCGACAGAAGAACGAATCAATATGCTGATAAGCCACGCTTCGC
>CP070828.1:920884-924915 GCA_020344715.1 Candidatus Bathyarchaeota archaeon
GCAATGTCTTTCTTCTCTTTGAAGTGATGAGTCTCAGAAAAGAAATCGAAAGAATAAGAGAAACGTTTCCAGCTGCCTACGTGCATGCAAACAAGTAGAGGTCTCTGTTCTCTTCGTTGGCTCTGTAGCGAGGCAAGGTTCGTCGAGGCTGCAATGCTGGCGTTTGAGCTTGGCTCCTACACCGGTGGCGTTCGAAAATACAAAGTATTTATGTTGCTGTTGACAGAAGGTGAGTGGTGAAACCGATGAAAGATACGATTGAAAGTAGGGTGCAAAAAGCCATTCAAGAGTTGAGGCCAAATCTGCAAGCCGACGGTGGAGACATTGAACTCTTAGGCGTAGAAAAGGGCGTTGTGAAGGTCAAGTTGAAAGGAGCATGCGCCGGATGTCCAATGTCTAGCATGACCATCCAATGGGGAGTCGAGAGATTCCTTAAGAAGAAGATCCCAGAAGTAGTCAAGGTTGAAGCCGTCCAATAACGAGAATCAGCTGAACGCTCTCTTTCTTTGACAGCATGCCAGAATGCGCACTCGTAAGATTTTTAAAACGCGAGTCTCTCTGATTCTAAACATGGCAGGCAATCCCAATGGCTCAAAGAAAAAACATCCTGCACTGCCCAAAATGCAACTTCCCCTTTGACATATCCTACGGCAGGGCCTTCGCGTGCGGGGGCTGTCCTTCTTTGGTTCAATGTGGCATGGCGAAATGCCCCAAGTGTGGTCATGAATTTCCATTGCCCGGCCAGCATCAAAATGTCCACGGAAAATATCCAAAGAGATTCTGAACCGGCATAGAGCATTTTAAGAATTAGGAATGCCAACTGCTAGGTTTTGAGGATACATTTTGACCAAAAGGAACCCTGAGAGATCAAAGCCTCCGCGGCTAGTCGTTTTTGACGTTGAAGGCGTGTTGCTGCCCAAAAGGCGCTATCTGGTTTTCGAAGCTGCTCGGAAACTGAGTTTCTGGCGGTTTGTAAGAATCTTGCTGATAGGCTTTCTCTACGAAATTGGACTAACCTCTCTCGAATCTGCGCTCAAAAGAATCTTCCGATTGCTTGAAGGCCTTCTCATAGATGATCTATTTCAGCTTTACCAAAAGGTGCCGTTGATTTACGGAGTGGAGGATGTATTCAAAAAGCTAAAGAAAGCCAAATGCAAGATTGCTCTGATCAGTTCTGGTTTGCCTCAACCCTTCGTGGAAACGTTAGCCTCCGAGCTGAACGCCGACTATGCCTATGGCTTAGATCTGGAGATTGCTAGCAACCGCTTGACAGGCAAAATTAGTGGGGTCGTCCTTGAACATCAGGGCAAGGCCGCGGTTTTGAAAGAAATTCTAGATGCAACCGGTTATACTGCGCAAGATTGCGCTGTCGTTGCGGATGATAGAAACAACCTGCCTATGTTTCCTTTGTGTTCGTTGCGAGTTGGCTACAATTCAGATTTCCTTCTAAGCATCAAATCTGACGTGGTTGTAAGAGGTGAATTGAAAGAGATTTTGTTACCTCTAAACTTGGAAACTTCAGCTGCCCGCTACTCCTCTTTTTCCAAAGACATGGTGATACGGGAAGCCATCCACATCAGCGGGGTTCTTGTGTCCTTCATTAGCATCTACCTTCGCACTCGATTTATGGTAGCGTTCTTAATTTTCATTGTTACCGCGGTATATGTTGCTTCAGAATTCGCCAGAATTGAGGGAGTAAACCTTCCCGTAATTTCGACAATAACTCGTGAAGCCGCTACAAAGCCTGAAATCCACGAATTCGTAACGAATCCCATATTCTTCGCCGCAGGAATCATGCTGGCACTTGTGTTATTTCCAAATCCTATAAACTACGCATCTATAGCAATATTTACTCTAGGCGATGGAACTGCAACGCTTTTCGGGAGAAAGCTGGGAAAAACAGTATTTCCTTTGAACAAAGGCAAACGAGTAGAAGGATCAATCTTTGGGTTTTTGTTCGCTTTTCTCGGGGCCCTTCTCTTTGTTAGCCACATCGAAGCTCTAGTCGGCGCCGCGATAGGCATGATTATGGAGGCTCTTCCCACACCTGTAAATGATAACCTAACTATACCGTTAGCTGCAGGACTTGCGTTGCTTTTGCTGTAACGCGGTGACGATTCAAATCGCCCGTGGACGAATCTTCTGGGGATTTTGGTACGGACTTAAGGTAGATATTTAAGATATGGTAATTACACATACTAAGCGTCGCTTTCAAATTGAGAGATAACAAGTGACCCAGAATATGGTCAAGTCGTGATAACAATGGCTGGTCATGAAAAGCGCTGGAAATACTCGATAATCAAGTGGACAGCTCCCAAAGGATTTACAGCGATGCTGCTCTTTCTAGCCTTGTGTCTCTTGCTAGAATACCTAGTAACCTACTCTTTTCTATCTAGTGGCCTAACCGATGAATACGCGTGGATAGAAACAGTCCGGATTCCATATGGCAATTGGAGTTTCACTTTAATTGTCAGTCCACTAGTTCATCTACTACCCTTAACCGTCGTAGTTGTACTCATGTCAAGCTGGGTATTCACTACCAAACACCTAGCCCTAGTACCTCATCGAAAGGAAACACCTCGGAAAGCAACAGTTGAAAGACGCCGTACGAAAGGTCGCAGATTCAAATCCGCCAGAAAATTCACCAGAAGAATAAACCGAAGCATGCGAAGCGCCGGTGGGGCTCTCAAGAAAGCCATTCTTCGCATTCCAGGATTCTCCATATTCTCTCGACGACTCCTCTTCGCCAGAACCGCCGTCAGAAGCGCAAGCATAATTCTAATGACGTTTGTCTCCTTCGCCCTTCTAGCGTATTTGCTCGCATATCCCTGGTGGATTCACGATGCAATGATCAAGTTTTACCGCGGAAATCCACTTTTTCTAGCATTTGTGATAGGAGCTCAAGAAAGCCTTCGATCTTTGAGCAACATGTTAACACCTATACAATGGATAGCAACAGCCATAAATGATTCCTTGCTGGGCGGTGCGCCAAGTTTCAGAAGCAGCCTGGCAAATCTTGGGGTCTACGCCGAACCTCTAGTCAAACTAGACATTGCGGGGAAGTACCTTCTCGTTCAGAACCTAGCCGCTTGGGTCTGTGCATTAATCGCACTAGTTTATGGAAATTATGCAAAGACTCGCCGATACAAAAAGAGATAAGCGAGAGAACGCCGGAAATGGCAGACCACCCAAGGTTTGGCCCCGCGGGAGTGCCTCAAAACTTCAAAATTTTGAAGAAACCCATAACAGACATTCCCAGATATCTTCACGATGAACGACTTGACGCCTTTGAGTACCAAGCGGTCAGATGGGGGCCAAAACCTCAGATGAAAAAGGAAAATGCTGAAGAGCTCGGGAGAAAAGCCGTTCAACACGACGTCTGGTTGACGCTTCATGGTTCCTACTTTGTCAATCTCTGCGGTGAAGCAAAGATTATCGAGGCCAGCAAAAGCCGCCTCCTTTCATGTGTAACCGCAGCCGACTGGATGGGCGCGGACGCAGTCGTATTTCATCCGGGTCACTATGGCGAAAACCCTCCCAAGGAAGCACTGGAAATCTGCGTCAAGGCGATGAAGGAGATCGTGGAATTCATGCAGTCAAACGGCCTAACACGAGTGCATCTCGCACCTGAAACCGCTGGTAGGCTATCTCAGCTTGGGAATCTGGAGGAAATTCTGGCTCTTTGCGAGAAGGTAGAACTGACCGAACCTAACATTGACTGGTCTCACCTGCACGCGAGAGAAAGAGGCAAGCTAGAGACAACTGATGATTTCAGGAAGATCATAGATGAAATTGAAAGGCGGCTAGGGACACACGCCACACGAAACCTGCACTGTCACTATTCTCACATAGAGTTCACGGACAAAGGTGAAAGACGTCATCACACAATGGATGAAATTGAATACGGCCCCGACTTCAGAATCCTAGCATCTCTTATTATAGAATTGGGCTTAAAACCCGTGATGATTTGTGAGACTCCGTATCTTGACAAAGATGCTCAAAAAATGCGAGATATTCTAGAAACGCTGAAA
>CP070828.1:925015-927869 GCA_020344715.1 Candidatus Bathyarchaeota archaeon
CTTGGAAACGACTACTGCTCCGCCGCATGTTGTATGTATGGCATTAAAGAAGCGATCATAGCGAAAGAACATGTGCCGACGAAGTTGGACTGCACAATATTCTACATGGACATGCGCGCCTATGGGAAAGAGTTTGACTCCTATTATGACCGCGCCAAAGGAGAATACAAGATTAGATTCGTAAGATCAAGAGCGGCAAGCATTACAGAAGACCCAACAACAAACAATCTCAATTTGCATTATGTGGAAAACGAAGATCCGAGAATCGAAGAATTCGACCTGGTGGTTTTATCCATTGGAATGCAACCTCCTAGAGACGCTGAAAAACTAGCCGACGTACTGGGAATAGAACTCAATAGGCACAAGTTTTGCCAGACAAACGCTTTCTCACCGGTCGAAACATCGAAACCAGGCATATTTGCTTGTGGAGCTTTCCCCTCTCCGAAAGATATCCCGGAGAGCGTGGCCCAAGCCAGCGGGGCTGCAATGAAAGCAGCTAGCTTGATTTCTTCTGAGAGAGGGACGCTCACTACAGCGAAAGAGTATCCCCCGGAAAGAGATATATCAGATGAGAACCCTCGCATTGGAGTTTTTGTCTGCCACTGTGGGATCAACATCGGTGGAGTGGTCGATGTGCCAAAGGTCGTGGAATACACCAAAACACTGCCAAACGTCATTTTCGCGGAGCACAACCTATACACTTGCTCACAAGACACTCAAAAAAGAATAAAAGAGATCATAGAGGAACACGACCTAAACCGCGTGGTTGTTGCGTCGTGCACTCCCAGAACGCATGAACCGCTTTTCAGAGAGACCCTACGAGAAGCAGGGCTCAATATTTACCTCTTTGAGATGGCAAACATTCGTGACCAGTGCAGCTGGGTGCACATGCATGAACCTGAGCAAGCCACTAGAAAGGCGAAGGATCTTATCAGATCAATTGTTGCCAAAGCCCGCTTGCTGAAGCCTCTGAGGAAACCCATGATCGATGTCACGCCCAGTGGTCTCGTGATTGGAGGAGGATTGTCTGGGATGACCGCAGCCTTGGAGATGGCGAAACAAGGGTTCGAGGTCCATCTGGTGGAGAAAGAGCCTGAACTAGGAGGTCATCTGCGCCACATACAGTTTCTTCTGGGATCTGAGAATCCACAGGAGCGACTGAAGTCGATCATTAAGCAAGTAACCGAAAATCCGAAGATCCACGTCTATCTAAAATCGGAGATCTCAGATGTCGATGGTTACATTGGGAACTTCAAAACGACTCTAACCTGCCATGGAGAAGAAAGAGAGATAGCACATGGCGCCGTAATCGTCGCCACTGGAGCTAGGGAATACAAACCAACTGAGTATCTCTACGGCACTGACAAAAGAGTGTTGACTCAACACGAGCTAGAGGAAACACTGGTTCATAATCAGTTCAACGCCAAAACCGTGGCCATGATCCAGTGCATTGGTTCCAGAAACGAGGAACATCCCTACTGCTCACGAATATGTTGTTCCCAAGCCGTGAAAAACGCCTTAAAGATTAAAGAGGTCAGCCCCGAAACAGAGGTCTACGTTCTCTACAAGGACATGCGAACCTACGGATTCATCGAAGATTACTATCGAGAGGCAGCAAGCAAAGGAGTTTTGTTCATATGCTACGATGATGAAAAGAAGCCCAGAGTTGCCCAAGAACAGGGAAAACTCAAGGTTATAGCGTGGGAACCCGTCGTCAAGATGTGGATTTCCATCGAAGTAGACCTCTTAGTGTTAAGCGTAGCCACAGTACCAAACCCAGACAACCAAGACATAGCGCAAAAGTTGAAGGTTCCTCTCAGCAAGGATGGGTTCTTCTTGGAAGCTCACATGAAGCTTCGTCCCGTCGACTTCGCAACCGATGGTGTGTTCCTGTGCGGATTGGCTCACTGGCCGAAATCCATCGAAGAGAGTATTTCACAAGCGTGTGCGGCCGCCGCTCGGGCAACAACAATTTTGTCAAAGAAGGCCTTGGAAGCAGAGGGAGCCATTGCAAACGTCAATGACGACTTCTGTGGTGGATGCAGATTTTGCGAGCCAGTTTGTGAGTATGGTGCCATCGAGATGGAAGAAGTCGATGGAAAGTTGAAAGCCCATGTTATCGAAGCTCTGTGCAAAGGGTGTGGTGTTTGCGGTGCCACGTGTCCGACAGGAGCTATATCCATGCGTCACTTTACGAACGATCAGATTCTTGCTCAGGTTAGAGCTGTATTAAAGGAGGAAGCACGATATGACTGATCCTGAATTCACACCAAAGATTGTGGGTTTTCTCTGCAATTGGTGCTCCTATGCCGGTGCTGATCTCGCTGGTGTTAGCCGAATCCAGTATCCCCCAACCATTCGAATCGTACGAGTCATGTGCAGCGGAAGAATACACCCCGTTTTCATCCTCGAAGCTTTCAAAAACGGAGCAGATGGAGTTCTCGTCGCCGGGTGTCACGATGGAGACTGCCATTATCTCTCAGGAAACTACAAGGCGCAAAACAGAGTTTCCTTATTGAAAAAAGTCTTAGAACAGTTTGGTCTCGAACCTGAGCGGCTAAGACTGGAGTGGGTATCAGCTTCTGAGGGGGACCGATTCGCCACGGTCATTAAAGATATGACTGAGGAAATAAAGAAGCTCGGCCCAAGTCCATTGAAGGCCGGAGGTTAGTTGCATGTCGGAAAAAGATATTACCCAAGGACAAGAGACCCAAAAAGAGATCGCGATCAAAACGAACGATCTGAACCCACAATTCAAATACGAGATCAGCAAGCGTCCTGGGGCTGAAAACATTCTGCTATGCTTCCAATGCGGCACATGCACTGCTGACTGTCCAATCGCACGATTCAGTGA
>CP070828.1:927969-934891 GCA_020344715.1 Candidatus Bathyarchaeota archaeon
ATTTCGCTTTCTTTGAACGCAGCAATCCAGCAAGTTCCCAAACCTTCTTCAAGTGAGACCAGTGACATATTGTGCATTGCAATAGCCGCATCAGCTTTCCAGTAGCTTTCTCCATCATCTCTAGTCCACGCTTCATTTGGAAGCGCACACATCACTATGATCGTTGAGGTAGCCCAGTCTTGATTGCACGCAGCAATCAACTTTTTTATCACTTTTCTCTCGGTGACTACCACTAGTGTGTAGGGCTGCTTGTTCATTGCTGACGGTGCGAGTCTTGCAGATTCTAGTATGTTTACCAGTTTTTCCTTCTCAACAGGCTTGTCCTTATATCTTCGGATACTTCTTCGAGTTCTCATGGCTTCAAGAAGACGCAATCAGAACACCAAGCTTATGCTAAACGAATGGGTCTATATTCTTTGTGGTCTACACATTCTGTTGTTGATGTCAAGTACCAGTGCAACGCGAGAGAAAATCGGCAAATAGAAATACTCTTCAGGATCATACGGGGGAAATGCAATAACAAAAATACTGAGACTTGTGCTTCGCCTTGCCAGGCTCCATTTCTTGTTTCCTGGTTTCATGCTTTATCTAATGGGCTATCTATTGGCGGTTCTCGGAGGAGTCGGCTTTGACCTAGGGAAATTTGTTTCTGGATATTTGATTCTCGGGCTTGCGCAATTATCTGTGTCATTCAGCAATGACTACTTTGACAGGTATTCGGATAGAAATTCCACAAAAACTGCTTTCTCAGGAGGAAGCAAAGTGCTCGTTGAACATCCTGAGCTTGAAGGTTTAGCCCTAAAGACCGCGATTTTTTTTCTTGCGACGTCGATGATTGCAACTGCTTTCTTCACCTTCGCACATTCTTATTCGTACTGGTTCCTTGTTTTTGGGATATCTGGAGGATTAGTAGGTTGGTTTTACTCAGCGCCACCGCTGATGCTTGCATATAGAGGATTAGGCGAGTTGACAACTGTGCTGGCTGTTGGAGTGATGATGCCCGGGATAGGATATTTCGCCGCATCTGGCTTAATAGATTACTCTTTCCTGGTTTTCGTCTTCCCTCTTAGTTGTTATGGGCTGTTCTTCATACTCGCAGTTGAGTTGCCGGACGTTGAAACCGATAGAATTGCGAACAAGACAAACATAGTTGTGAAATGGGGGAGGAAAGCTGGTACGTATATCTCAGTTACAGCAACCATTTTGGGAACCGTTTTCCTTGCGGCCATCCATTTGTCTGGAATATTGGACGGAAAACCAAACTTGGAGTGGATCACACTTCTCTCTGTCATGCCTATTGTCGCAGCAATAACTGCTATTCAAGAGAGCGCAGAGAGAAGAAACGTTCTCCGTCAGGTGACTATTAGCATGACAACGATGATCCTGTTCATCTCTATAGTTGACATTATACTCTTGTTTCAGTTCCTCAGATGACTCCAATCGTTGTGTGCGTAAATAGATAAGCGAAACATGCCAGGTGACAATGTAGACTCACTGAATCAATCATCTGTTCGCGCAAGCAACTGCTTCAATCGATTCAGGTCATTTATTTCTATCGCGTCAGTTCCAGTGAAAATCTGTGAAAAAGTAGGTTTTGCTTCTGAACCCATAGTCAGCAAAAGAGCGCCTCTGTAGAAGACAGACAACGTAAGTCCCTCCCTCTTCAGCCCCTGAGCGACACTCTTCAATGCTTCAAGTTTCTTCGAAAGAGATTTCTCTTTTGTCCCAGTGCTTCTGAGGAAATCCGTCAACAGCTCTTTGTCCATCAAATTGAAACTGATTCTTTTTTCAGCCACTTCCAAGTGAAAGGTTTCAGTCTCGTTAGTGGAAAAGCTGGCTGCCCCGGACTCGAGAAAGCTGAACAGCCATACTAATGTGTCCAAGACTTCTCCACTAGATGCGCGCACAATTTGTGATCAACTATTTTTCTGTGACGTAGAGTACATCAAGAACTATAGATCCATTGAGCTTGACTTTCATAATCCCTGTGTCAAGTGTTAGGTCCTGAAAGCTGAGTTTGATATCAGATTTCTTTCCTGCTAGCTTGTCTATTAGCTGTATCAAGATTTGGCCAAAATCCTTTGTGGTTTTCTCCATACATAGCCCCATTCAATAAAGGTCTTTACTCGCGTAAAAAGCTTTTCACGTACCTGCACCGCACATGAATGCACCTACGAGTTTAATCAAAACCAAGCACTGGTCAGTGCACAGAGTCAACCAACGAGTGCACATCATTTTCCCCGCACATCACATAACAACGGAACAGAAAGCGGAGCGTGCGGACAGTGTCTTCAAGAACTGTGCGTCCTACACTGAATACTCCGTGCTTGCATACAAGAACCCAAAGCAAACGCCGCTATCTGAAGTACTTACTCGATGATGTGCGGCATGCGCATTCAGAATGCGTTTTATGTATCTGCTTTTCGGGCGATATTGTATTTTGACTCTTTTGTGAAAGAAAACATCATGCACCATGAAATATCCTACACCATATAGCGTTATGCCGAATCCAATTGCCAAGTTAACATGAAACCCAGACAATATTCCTGTCAAAATAAAGAGAAATGAAACGACAGCAAAAAACAGGCCAAAAGCATCATTTTTCTCAAACCGCCCTTTTCTGGGATGATGATGATCCTCATGGAGATACCATCCAATACCATGCATCACATATTTGTGAAGAAACCAAGCGACTCCTTCCATAGAGACAAATGTGACTAATGTGGTGACTGTGTAAATCAGGATATTTATGATCATCTGGTTCTCCTCACTAGGATCGAATTCCGCTACTAATCATGGTTCTATCTATCTTCGCAGGCCACTTCTCATGCGCGTGCGAAGACGCTAGCCTACAATACTCTTGCCAGATTCTGGAGATTAAGACTTGTGTTTGAGCAACCATTCTTCGTCAAGAAAATGCCTTGACCTGGAATGCCTAGTTTCTTCAAAAGACCGAGCCCCATCTTTAATTCCATACCGCAAGCCACTCCTACAACGCCATCATATTTTTTGCCTTTCAATATTCTCTCTGAGCAAGTTCCGCCTGGGATGACGTACACGTCACAGCCTTTTGCTTTACCTAACGCTGTTGTCATGCTGATGAGACAGCTCTCTCTGCAGCTTCTACCCTCATGGGTGGAAACATCTGCCTTGAAATCTGCCATACACCTCTTGTCCATGTGTGATCTTGCACATTGAGGAAGAAGCAATGCTCTTCGCTGAGCTTTCTCAAATTTGTCCCTCTGAATTTTGCTAGCCACCTGCACTTCAATGAAGTCTTCAACTAGTGCTCCAGCGTCAACACGATTTAGCCCAGTAGCTCTGTCAAGCTTGAAGGCTTTGACATGTCTTTTGGCGTGATCACCTATGTGCGCAATATGACATAAGTCATACTTAAGTGTTGGTACCAGCATGCGCGCGCGCGAAAAATCTAAGTGCTGGGAAGTGGACATTCAACAGCATTGGTGGGGTCTTTTAGTGAATACGGAAAAACCAGTGAGAAAGACAGAGAGGATCGGCATCATTGGGGGAGGACCAGGAGGATTAAGTTGTGCCATGCTTCTAGCTCACGAGGGATTCGATGTCACTGTCCTTGAGAAAGAAAACGAAGTTGGAGGAAGGAATGCTCTTCTGAGAGTTGGGGACTACAAGTTTGATGTTGGGCCTACTTTTCTAATGATGAAGTTCATCCTCGACAGGCTTTTCAAGATTTGTGGCAGAAATAGCGGAGATTATCTGAAGTTCAAGCCAATTGACCCAATGTATCAACTGAGCTTTCCAGACTTCGACATTCAAATAAGCAGTAATAAGGAAAAGATGAAAGAAGAACTCAACCGAGTGTTCCCGGGGAACGAAAAGGGGCTTGAGTATTTCTACTCACGAGAAAGAAAAAGATACGAGAAAATACTTCGAAGCTTGTACAAGGACTATTCTAGTTTTCTCTCATTCCTGTCCCCGCAACTTGTCGTTGCGCTACCCTCGCTTTTTCTCGGTGGCTCCATTTTCGACAATTTGGGAAGATATTTCAAGGAGGCGAAATTGCGAGTTTGCTTCAGCTTTCAGTCCAAGTACCTAGGAATGTCTCCTTGGGAGTGTCCAGCTGCTTTTACCATGATTCCCTTTGTTGAACATGAATTTGGCATATATCACGTCATCGGTGGGCTAAACCAGATATCCAAAGCGATGGCTAGGGTTGTTGAAGAAGAAGGGGGAGCTGTGCTTACTCGATCAGAAGTCGGACGAATAATTACGAATGGAAAAAAAGCCACCGGCGTGCAGCTAAAGGACGGTAGAAAGATTCACTTCGATGAATTGGTTGTAAATGCTGATTTTGGCTATGCGATGAGCAAGCTTGTTGAGCCAAAGCTGCTCCGCAAATATTCTCCTGATAACGTTAAAAAGAAGAGATTTTCATGCTCAACATTTATGCTGTATTTGGGGGTCGATAAAAAGTACGTTGCCCCGCACCACAATATAGTGATCGCAGAGAATTACCGAGAAAACCTTGAAGATATTCTCAAAGGAAGACTCTCAAAGGACCTCTCTTTCTATGTACAGAACGCAGGTGTCACAGATGATACCTTGGCTCCTGCAGGGAAATCCACTGTTTACCTGCTGGCGCCAGTTCCAAACAATCGCAGCGAAATCGATTGGAACAAAGAAAAAAAGGACTTCAGGGAAAACCTGTTGAAGACTGTTGAGAAAAGAACTCCCATGGTTGATGTAAGGGATCACATAGAAGCGGAAGAAATGATCACGCCAAATCAATGGGAACAAGACTACAATGTTTATTTGGGAGCGACATTCAATCTCGCGCACAACCTTTCTCAAATGCTCTATTTCCGTCCTCATAATAGGTTTGATGAGCTTGAGAACCTTTACTTGGTCGGAGGAGGGACTCACCCCGGAAGCGGATTGCCTACCATCTATATATCTGGGCTTGTGACAGCTGACCTGATAGCAAAAAAGTATGGTCTCAAGATAGCTAGTGAGCAGCGTTGAGTCATTTTTTCTTTTGAATGCTCAGAGCCCAGACGTATGTTGTGCAATGCGCTGTGAGCATGGAGAAGTTAAACAAAAAGTCTTCTATCGGGATCGTGGTTACGCGAATATTGCATATCGCCAGCGGAGAGTATTCGACTACAGGGAGAGAAGTAAGAAAATAATTGAAAATGAGAAAGAGAAACAAAGTGATGGTGATATAGGTCCAATACGCTCGCGAAGAGAAAATTTCGACATTGATCATCGATACCAAGAAAATGGTTAGGCCAACCGAAAGAATCGCTAGAAACGTATACTCTTTATAAAGAAATCCGATTGATGAAACAGCCACTAAAAGGCCTGCACCTGCAAAAAACCGTCTACTAAGTGAAAAGAGCTTTGAGTCACCTAGAAACTTTCTGATCGATTCGAAGATAAAGAGACAACTATAGGGAACCGTAACGAAAAAGAGGATTTCTTCCAGTGGAAGACCCAAGAGTCGGATCTCGGTCACATATGATGGATTGAATGACCAATGTCCTCTATAAGTGGCAAGAACATCCCACCCAACAAAAATGCATCCAACCAGAACTATTGCAGCCAGAAGTGGTTTAAACTTCAGGTAGAATTTCAGTCTTCTCTCGAATGAAAAAACAAGGGGAAATGCAATAATAACCAGATTGAAATAGAGATAGAAGCTCATAAGCCCCATTCACATTGAAGTATATTTATAGATTCTGCAGGAGTCTTGGGACACGCCATTTGGAAAGGCGCGAATGCCCCTAGGAATGTAAGTCAATCCAAAGTTGGCTTCATTACCTAACTGGGTATGGAATTTCGGCTATATCTACGGCCAACTGACTTTTAGCTTGGAAGCGTTTGTCTCCAAAACTTTACAAGAAAACGATAATAGCACGATAGGCACCCATAAGCTTTGGGTTCTCAGGTGTATGCAAGAGAAAATTCCAGCTGATACTTTAGTTCAAAGACTAAACGAAAAGATCCTAGGCAAACTGGACATCACCAAGACTTTGATTCTTGGAGTAGTGCTGAAGGGGCTTCCCATCGCACTTAGCATTGCGAGTGCAAATCGCATACTAGAGAACTTCGTCCCAGTTGTGGCTCACCGCCCACTTCAATTCCAGCACGGTGTTCACTCATATTTGCCCAGTTCTGAGTGGAAATCCTATCTTCAAGAGCAATTGAGTCGTTGCGAAAACATGATTATCATCGATGATGTTGTAAACTCCGGGTTCACAAAGCAGAAACTGGAAAGCGTTGCAGTTTCATTAGCCAAGGAGCGTAGAATTTCCCTATCGTTCGCCGCGTTGGTTCTCAATAGAAGAAATTTGGCGAGTCCAAGCCTTGTTCATTCCAGCGATCTCTTTGCCTTACAAGTAGACGCTGAGGAAGTTGAATGTGATTGGGGAACAATAACTGTTCCTTTATGGGACCTGCCTGTGGAAGAAGCTCGGAAGCGCTGTGGAGAATACTTCCAAAAACACTGGGTAAATGAAGAGCGGTTTGTCACTATAACCTACTGAGCCTCAAGCAGAAATGGATTAGAGCATGAGGCATCCCATATCTCTTTGAGAGTGAGGTGGCTCTCTCTTGGCAGGGACTTCTCAACTCAAAATTGTGCTCAGAAGGTTTGGCGTCTTGGAAGAGCACAAGGTACACAAGATTATCCACACGATACGTAGGTGCTACAGCCGTTTGGCTATTCCAGAGATTCACCTTGTAGATTTGTACATTTTTGCTCATTCATCTGTGGTTGAAGCTTTCCTATCTGAGGAATCTAGAAGGGTTGGAGTTGCTTCGTCATCTTTTGATGACTTGTTTTTCAGTATGCATGACGCATGGACAGGAATCTCCCGCATAATTGTTTGTCTCGAAAGAATGAAAAAGCTGTCAACGTTGGCTCAAAAGGGAGGAATCCATC
>CP070828.1:934991-938291 GCA_020344715.1 Candidatus Bathyarchaeota archaeon
GCCTTTGCCAGTGGAGCTACGACGCTCGGTTTGTGGACACGCATGATCGTTCTCCAAACAAATAGCAAACCGAGAACCGAAGTTCCAGCTCAGCTTCTTGAAGTGTTCGCCACACGGAAACCCGACATATACGTCAACCTCATGCGAGAAAACCGCGAAGAAACTCCTTTCCGAATAAGCACGGTGAAGATGCAGACCCGCGACCACCGTTCACGTCTAGGACACTGTCCTGGAGTGACAATTGACATGCTCACGGAAGGCGCCCTCGCCCTGTCATCCATCGAGCACAAAGCCATGCAAAGCCATGCTGAAAGATTGATGCAGACCCTGAACAACACCGCAAAAGTAGAGATAAGCAGTCCTGCGGGAACCAGCCTAACATTGAGCACGGAAAAGCGAGCGTTTTTCACCGACACAAAACTCGACTGGAAATCCATGAAATGGATGAATCTACCTACCGGGGAAGTCATTGTGGCTCCTGTTGAAGATTCACTAGAGGGCAAACTCGTCTGCGACATGGCCATTGGAGGAATAGGCAAGCTCAACACACCCGTGGAGATTGTTTCAAAGAACGGCAAAGCCGAAACACTACATTCGAAAGACCAGAAGATTCTGCGCAGAGTCAAACAAACGTTTGAGACAGACGACTGGTCTGATGTTGTCGGCGAATTTGCTTTCGGAATCAACCCCAAAGCAAGGTTCGTAAACGAGTTTCTTGAAGCAGAGAAAATCCTAGGAACAATACATCTAGCCTTTGGAGCGAACACCGACATGCCTGGCGGCAAGAATCAATCAAAGAACCACATCGACATGCTGATCGCCAAGCCGACAGTTACAGCGATAATGGAAAATGGAACCGCCAATGTTGTCTTAGACCAAGGTCTTTTCAAGATATAGCAAATCTCTCAGCCGTAAGAGACTTCAATTTCTCATAGGCTTCATCCGGATTCGAGATGCTATCAACCAGCTTTTCAAAAGGACAGACGTCTTTCCTCTTGGAATCAAGAATGCGTTGAACCCTATTCTCGAAGCGAAATGAAATACTGTAATCTCTCAGGGTTTGAATTCCTTTCTCACTTGCGGTGACAGCGAATACTGCAACTACCCCCGCATAAACACAGAGCAAAGCCGCGGCTTGACCAACAACACTATCCGCGACGGAAGAGCCTCTTATCTGTTCACCCAGTTCGTCAATGGCTTCTATCAAGCCACCTAATCCATGAGCAGATGTTTCAAACATCACTTCGCCTTTCTTGGCAATCGCCAAAGCTACGTTCTTCTGTTTCAACCTCTCCGTTGCGGTGTCTAAATCGTTTGCTGGCAATTCTGCTTCCCTGAAAGGTTCAAAGAGGAGACTACTCTATTTTAAACAGCTCGCTTTCAGACGCCAAAATTATGTTGCGGGCAATTCCTTCTAGCTCTTGCGAGCTCACGTGCATTGAAATCAGCGTCTCCAGTTCTTCTTGTTTGCCTGGATTAAGAGTTACCGTTGTTGTCTTTCCATCTGAAAGCTGGAATTTCGCCGAGATATCCCCCGATGAATCTTGCAGGTTCAGTTTTCGGTTTCCAACCGTGCATCTCGTGATCGCTTGTATTCCGTCAATAGTGCAAGAGAAGGGAACAGAAGGTTTCGTTGTCATTGCAACATGAAGTTTTGGGTCACCTTTCTTGACTTCTAGCTCTCTCAAGCCAATGACTCCCATTCTGATGCCTATAACCAAGAAGGGCCCAAGATGTCCATGAAAATCCACGGCTTTCTCAACGGCCTTCTCCAGTTCTTCGTTTGCACCTTGCCTTTTCGTATCCAAAGCTATCACTGTGTCCAGAAGATTAGGTTACAGTGAACATTGCTTCTAGGGCTTTTCGCGCTTTGTCGGCTATGCGCTCAGGCACATTGACTTGGTGTCTTTCTTCTTTCAGAGCAGAGTGGACGCGTTCTAACGTGTTCAGTTTCATGTTGGGGCATACTGCCCCGTCGTATGCAAGCATGAACTCCTTGCTTGGATTTTCTTTTTTCAATCGGTGGACAAGTCCACTTTCAGTTCCAATGATGAACTTCTTGGCTGGAAGCTCTTTTGCATACGTGCACATCTGAGAAGTGCTTCCGATGTAATCAGCAACTTCCTGAACGTCTGGCGTACATTCTGGATGCACAATAGCTACCGCGTCTGGGTGTTCGTCTTTCAGAAGTAGTATGTCGCCTTTCTGAAAGAGCACATGAGTGGGGCAGAAACCATTTTCAGGTATGGGAATAATTTTCTTGTTAGTCTTCTTCTGAAGGTATAGAGCTAGATTGTGATCTGGACCGAAAAGTATTGTGTCCGAGTCCAAAGCATTGGCGACTGCAACCGCGTTGGCAGATGTGCAACAGATGTCGCATTCGGCTTTGACTTCTGCCAGCGTGTTCACATAGAGCAGAACTGGTACCTTGGGATACTTCTTCTTCCACCTTCTGACTTCGTCTGCACGTAGCATTTGAGCCATCGGGCATCTTGCCCCTTGACTTGGAAGAAGAACTTTCTTGCCTGGATTAAGGATGACCGCAGACTCTGCCATGAAATCAACGGCAGAGAACAAAATTATTTCTGCATCTCTTTCTTCTCTTGCCCGCTTAGAGAGTTCAATGCTGTCTCCGACATAATCGGCGATGTCTTGGACCTCTGGCCGCTGATAGTTGTGCGCCAAAATGACAGCTTTCTTTTCCCGTTTGAGTTTCATGATTTCATCAGTGAGATTCATTGATTCGCCCCGTGTTTCATTGAGAAAGACCCTAACCACACGGGGAGATATATCTTTAACGTTAAGAATTCCCCAATCTCACTTCAATCTGGGATTAATCCGTGACAATACTTAAGATATACAATTGGACCATGTGTTTTCGGGAGATACAGGCATCACGCCTCATTGCTGCTTTCTCTTGCCCTCGACGCACAACCACAAAATGGACAGTGAAATCTCTCTCCATAGTTTTTCGGTCTTCGTCAGACATTGTTCTCTCATCTCAAAAGCCCTGTACTGGGGATAACGCGATAGACGAGGGCTCCAACCAGTAAGGCAAGAATTATGGTGAAGATCATGATAAACAAAGCAGTTTTCCAACCCAATTCTCGCCCTAAAACCGCTATTGCCGCTACACATGGAATATAAATAGTAACAACCAGAGCAAAGACGAAGATTTGAATTGGTGTCATAAACATCAAAAGATTCTGTGCAGTTGGACCATACTGCGCAATGGCGAGCACGACCAAAAGTTCGAGTGCCAACTCTTTGCGGAGCACACCCAAGATTAGAACAATTCCA
>CP070828.1:938391-941117 GCA_020344715.1 Candidatus Bathyarchaeota archaeon
AGGGTTCGAAAAAGAGGAATACCGCAAAGTCGATCCAAACGAGTTCCTGTGATCGTATGCACCTCACAAAAGAAGAAGAACAAATGCTAGATGGAGAACAAGGCTACGCGATACAAAAATCAATGGAGATACTCGTTGCCTTGGGGCGTATCTACCGCGCAGAGAAACTCATCCGAGTAGGCTCTGTTCAAGTGGCAGGCGTGTCATACCATAACCTTGGAGATGCTGGTCTAGAATTTCTGAATAAATTGGCGAAGGATGGAAAGGTCAAGGTACTGACAACTTTGAACCCGGCAGGCATGGACTTGGAAGACTGGAGAAAACTCGGCATCTCCGAAGAGTTTGCGGAAAAGCAAAATCTGGTCATAGAAGCTTTCAGGAAGATGGGCATAATCATCTCATGTACATGTACGCCCTACTTGATCGGTAACCTACCAACGTATGGAGAACACATTGCGTGGTCCGAATCTTCTGCAGTCACTTTCGCCAACTCGATAATTGGAGCAAGGACAAACAGGGAAGGCGGGCCATCCGCTCTCGCAGCAGCTTTCGTCGGGAAAACGCCGTACTACGGGCTTCATTTAGAAGAGAACCGAGTGCCAGATACTCACGTCGACGTGAAGGCCAAACTGAAAACGCTCTCGGACTACGGAGCTCTGGGTTACTCCATCGGCAAAAAAGTGCAAAACAAAATCCCATACATAACCGGCATAGAAGATGCAGATCTAGACAAGCTGAAAACCTTCTGTGCTTCAGTCGTGACCTACGGCGCAAAACCGCTATTCTACATGAAAGGAATAACTCCTGGATCTGAGAAACAACGACTTCCAAAGGAGAGCATCATCATTCAAGACACCGACATCAAAGAAGCGTACGAAAGCATCAACGATGACGTTGAAGCCATCGACTTCGTCTGCCTAGGCTGTCCTCACACGTCTATCAGAGAAATCGCTGAAATAGCAAATCTGCTCAGCAACAGAAAAGTATCCCCCAACACTGAACTCTGGATTGCAACTTCCAGATCCATGAAGCAACTCGCCGACAAACGAAGCTACACAGAGCTAATCGAGAAAGCTGGCGGGAAATTCGCCTGCGATACCTGTATGGCAGTGGCCCCACTGAAAGGACGATTCAGATCCGTTGCAACAACATCCGCAAAAGGGTGTTACTACTCAAGGCATAACGATATGAAGACAAAACTGGGCAGCCTAAAAGAATGCCTAGAAGCTGCGGTGACGGGAAAGTGGAGTTAAAAGGCAGAATCATCTCAAAGGGAGTTGCAGAAGGAGAAGCCATAACCACCACACAACCAATCTCATTTTACGGTGGAGTAGACCCCGACACCGGCGAGATAATCGAGAAAGAACATGAACTGCAAGGAAAGACGATAAAAGGAAAGATATTGGTCTTCCCCAATGGCAAAGGATCAACCGTTGGATCCTACACCCTCTATAGAATGAAGAAGAGTGGAACCGCTCCCGCTGGAATCGTCAACAAAGACTGCGAAACTGTAGTCGCCGTTGGCACAATAATCTCAGAAATACCTTGTGTTGACGGAATCGATATCTCGAAAATAAGAACAGGAGACCTCGTTCGACTCGAAAATGGTGTTGTTACGATAAAGAAGTAAGGAGTTCTGACCTGTCAACATTTTCACTTTAACAAAGGCCACCGATGGTGTGATCAATGGTCATTAAACCAGCTGTTTTGAAGCTCGGAGGTTCCGTGATTACAAATAAGAGAGAACCAATGACCCCCAACATGCCGGAAATAGAACGGCTGAGCCGAGAAATTGCTAGGGCAAAAGTTTCACAACTGATTCTCATTCACGGTGGTGGGAGTTATGGACATCCCTTGGCCGAGCAATACGCGCTGAAAGAGGGATACAAAGAACAAACCCAACTTGTAGGATTCTCAAAGACCCATCAAGCAATGGTCGCTCTGAACAAGCTAGTTGTGGACGCTTTGATACGTCAAAACATGGCAGCGGTCGGACTACAACCTTCTTCTCTTGTCGTTACAAGCTCTGGCAGAATTCGTTCCATTGAAGAGCAACCATTAAGGAACATGCTTGAAATGGGATTCTTGCCTGTCTTCTACGGAGACGCTGTCTTAGATTCTGACTTGGGCTTCACGATACTTTCCGGCGACCAGCTGGCCGCTTTCCTTGCCGTGCAACTTGGCGCAAGCAAAATAATTCTGGGCGCAGATGTGGACGGACTATACACCTCTGACCCCAAATCTGATCCTTCAGCAAGACTTATCCGACGGGCAACTCTCTCCGACTTGAGGAACATGGAGCATGAAATAGAAAAAGCTAGAGTTACAGATGTAACCGGCGGTATGGCTGGGAAAATGTTGGAATTGATGCCAGCGGTCGGAAAAAAAATCTCAGCCTTGATTGTGAACGCTGCAACGCCGAATAACATTTACAAGGCTCTTAAGGGTGAAAGGGTAATTGGCACAACCATTGTGAAAGGGTGAAAGATTGCCTACCAAAACACAAGACAGAAAGTCAGACCACATTAAGATCTGCCTAAACGAAAACGTTCAGCATTGTTGTGTCACCACAGGTTTCGAAAACATCTATTTTGTCCATAAGGCTCTGCCTGAGATCGAAAGAAGCGAGATCAACCTCACAACAACAGTATTTGATCACAATTTTTCGGTACCGCTCATTGTGGAAGCCATGACAGGAGGTATTGTGGACGCCTTGAAAATCAACG
>CP070828.1:941217-944463 GCA_020344715.1 Candidatus Bathyarchaeota archaeon
AACTCAACTTTAGCTCATACATGATATGCGTCTTCATCTTGCTCTCGCTAGATACCTTCATTATTTCAGCAATTATATCATGGCAGTTTCTCCGTTCGTTCATCGTCCCTTTCTCATACACAGAGAATACTCCTTTCTCTCTCAGAGGTGTGGCGGGAGGCGGTAGAGAGTGAGAGGATGGGTCGGTTGCAGAAGTGGTTTTTTCACACCTCAAAGCTATCTCGAAGACATAGGAATAATAAACTGATGCAAGAATGTTCTATAGTACCTTTCAAAGGATGGGCGGACACGAGTCTTAAGAAATGGTGAGCAACAGAGAAGACAAAAACTAAATCTATATCAATATTAAACGTTGTTACCCTAGACTAGGCGGCTCTCGGATGGAAACGTTCGGCGTTGATGCGCAGTCTTGGAAGGTCTTTTTCACACTGTTCAAATTAGCCGAGATGGGAGCAAACCGTCGAACAGTGAAAGTTTCAACTGAATATCTAGCCGAGAAGTTAGGTCTGTCGCAACAAACCGCCTCTCGGCATCTGATACAACTGGAAAAAAAAGGCTGGATAACGAGAATCATCACGCCCGAAGGGTGCCTCATCAAAACTACCGATTCAGGAAACACCGAGTTGAGGAAGCTCTACTCCAGTCTGCAAGCGGTTTTCGAAGCCGCGTACCCGATTTCTGTCACCCTAGAAGGCGTTCTCTTCACTGGCCTCGGCGAAGGAGCCTACTACATCACACGAGACAGCTACCGCAAACAATTCATCGAAAAAATCGGCTTCGACCCCTATCCTGGCACACTCAACCTCAAACTTGCCACTGACTACGACAGGAAAACACGTGATGAACTGGAATCCTATCCTGCCATCGAAATTCAAGGCTTCACAAATGAAACGAGAACATTCGGTCCTGTCAAATGCTATCCAGCAATCATCAACAACAAAATAAAAGGCGCCGTTGTAACTGCCATTCGCAGCCACTACGATTCCTCGGTGATGGAAGTAATCGCCCCCTACTACCTTCGAAGCAAGCTCAAGCTGAAAGATGGCCATAAAGTGAAAATAGAAATTCTAACCTTGCCCTAGCCGCACGCAGCGACATATGAGAAGTCCTAAACTCTAGAAGAATTGAACCAGGTTCGTTCATTTTTACTTTCTGTATAACTCGATGATTTTTCTCTTAATTGTTAAGGAGCTATTCAATTTGTCTCTGCCGAACTTTCCGATTTTAATAGTTTTAATGCTCAGTCCTTGGCGAGCTATAACCGCTTGCACCTGCTTTACTATGCTGTTTTGGTCATGCCCTACGGCGATGATGTCGGGCCCAATTTTTTCAATCACCTTCTCCATGTTGAAATCCTCGAACCCTAAGATGGCTTCGTCCACAACCTTGAGGGCTTCAACCAAGGCTCTTCGATGATCCTCGGGCACAACTGGTTTGGACCCTTTGCGCTTTTCGGCTGTCTTGTCTCTGGCAACGATAACGACCAACTTCGCGTTTGCTCCTCCTGCTCTTTTCGCTTCCTCCAGATACCTCACGTGACCCATGTGCAGGACATCAAAGGTTCCGGAGGCCAAAACAACCTTGCTCGTTTTGCTTATTGCTTCTTTTTCGGCCATGAGAATTCCGCCACCTCAAGCAGTTTCAAAGCGTCCAACAGCCCTTCAGAGTAAGCAATAGACGCTAATCCTGTCTCAAATTGCTTTCTATCCCGATAATACTTCGCGTCGTCAAAATAACGTTTGGCGGTTTCTACGACAAAATTCACCTTTTTGTTATCAACGTGAATGAATTGGTCGATTTCGATTTCCGCCAAAACTGCTTCAGTGCTCCGGATATATTTTTCGAGCAGTGCCTGCAGCTTCATCTGACCAGCTCCGTCACGCTTTCAGGAGCCTCAGCAAATGTTACCAGTGCTTCTGCTTCAACGAAATGAAGCCTCCCGGGAAAAACAAGCGAATGAGGCGGAGGACCAAACTCGCAATTCATTAGTTCGGTCACGAACCTCGCTTTCACTATTGGGTGGCTTGAACCAGCCCGCGCAATGCCAACCGCCAGAGTGCCAGGAGTTATGACATGCTTTCGCTTCCGTTTCTCTATTTCCAGAAGAACTTCCAAGCCTTGTTGTATCGTCATGTACCGTTGGTCTTCAGCTCTAATATCGAGAAAGCAGAGCGTATGAAGACCCCGTCGCATGTTTTCCATGACAACCGTGTAGGGTGTTTCAACACTGGAAAATTCGCTTGGGAAAGGAATGGTGACACTTCGTCCAAATTTGTAGTTTTGAAGCCCTGAGAGGCCAATGACTGCAGAAATGATGGACGCTCCATGAACGATCTGTGTTTTGACCCCTTGTTTTTCGGCGCGGATTCGCAAATCCACATGGGTGGTAGCTATTAGTGGGTCGCCTGGAACTAGCAGAACCGTTTTGCCTTTTTTGGCTGCGTCCAATATTTTGTCTCCTGACTTTTCCTCCAAATCGCGTCTGGAAACAACGGAGATTGTTTTCTTGCTTAGTCTTTCAAGTCGGGAAAGTGAAAAGGTGGGCATTAGATTTGTGTAAAGCTCGGCAAAGATCGTGTTTGCTTCCCTGATTGTTTCCAACCCTCGGAGGGAAAGGTCTTTCTCATCGTTTAAGCCTAAGCCTATGAAGACAAGTTCACCTGGCATTTTTCGACTTCCTGGCGTTCAATCCATAATTGGAAGGGCGAGACCTAATAAGCGTGGAGATGCAACGTCGAATCTGCGGTCTTGTCTCCTTTTTTCCCGCGGACCCACCTTTACGCTACTTGGATTGTCCCACGGACCGAAAAGAATCGGGGGCACACGTGGTTTGTACGGGATCGTGATAACCTTTTGAAGTTCCGGTTGGACTACGTTACCCTCAACTCGTCAAGTAGCGCGGCTAGATTTGCCGTTGGAGTCCCATCATCGCTGCATATTTTCTGTTTTGCCGGAGGCGTTTCTCTATAACTTGGTATCCGTTTCGTTATACGATCCTCATACGTCGGCAATGTCTCATTTTGATAGAAAACACCAGTAGGAATTTGGTCTCCCCATTCTTGAGCCTTTGCCAACGCAGAAACAAGCTTGGACGTTTCCTCTTCAGAACTACGCACTATCGGGTCATAGCCTGTTTCTTCCAGCTTGTAGAGTCGGGATACCGGTTTTCCTGTGGCGGGGTCTGGGCGGTCTTCACCGCTGAACCATTCCTTGGTGTTGATGTCATTATAGGTTGGACATGGTTGA
>CP070828.1:944563-954020 GCA_020344715.1 Candidatus Bathyarchaeota archaeon
AGAAAACGAACTACTGCAAGGATGAGACTCACACGCCCTTGAAATGAACTCAGATGATGAATACTCTGCAGCTGCTGGTAAACAGCTCGTGTGTGCTAGAATCTGAAAGGCTATTGATTGTTGGTGGTGTAAAAAAACAAATAAATTGACAGTGCAAGAATGCGCTCTGAACGAGCTTTTCCTATAGGTGATTAAGTGCAAGACAAGAAAGTGCTGATACCGCTGCATAGACCGAATTTGACAGAGAAGTTTTTCTTTTTTGCCTCGGGCATAGTAACCAGCGTTCCCCTTACACTCTTTGTTGGAACATTCACAGACTCCCTTTGCGTTGTCTTGCCAGCGTTCTATGCGACGTTATGTTCTTTGGCGATATTCACGCCTTTTGTTGAGGAATTCGCAAAAGCCTATCCCCTTTTTTATCGTCATGGTGAAACCGAAAAGTCCATTTTTGCTTTGGGGCTCCTAGTCGGACTTGGATTCGGTGTTTCCGAATTTCTCCTATATGTAATTGCGTTTGGAACACCATTCTATGTCAGGTTGCCCGGTCTGGTTTTTCACGCAGGAAGCACATCCATCACTGCCTACGGTATAGCCAAGAAGCAACCTGTACGGTTCTATCTCATTGCTGCGGCTCTTCATTTCACCAATAACATCTCTGTTCTACTTGATCCATTCCCTGATGTGAGCTACAACATAGGTGGAGCTGCCGTCCTAGCCATAACCTTGCTTCTTTCTCTCCGTCTCCACAACAAAACTTCCGAAACAATCGTAGACTAGTAGCGCGCGAGCAGAGCCTAGCCTGAAGGTATGAAAGAAACGCGCGTGTTGCATGCACCGCGTAACAGAGCAGAGGCCAATCCTTACGTCAAAAATCTTTAATATTTCCAGCATCCACTCTTGGTCTGGTGGTTTTGTGGTAACGACTGGCAAATTAATGGGAAGAAAAGTGATAAGCGAAGATGCATTCACACTGGGCGAGGTCGCGGGAGCTGAAGTCGACACTCGTTCATGGCAGATCACTCACATGCATGTCAAACTAACGGATGAAGCCACGAGGGAACTGGGCTTCAAGAAGCCGTTTCTAGGTCACTTGACAGTGTGTCTACCCGTTACACTGGTCAAAGCGTTTGGAGATGTTGTAACGCTGGGCAACGCCTTGCAGGAACTCAAAGAAGTTCCTGAATGTAAACACGGCTGACGCAAACGCGGTCTGTCTACTTCTCCCACTCATTTTTTCTCAAGAATCTTCCAGGTCACTTGCAACTTGAACTGTGCGCGCGTGTCTTAAACTTGGGCACGGGAGAACAGATAGGTACCAAGAGCGACCATCAAGCCGTTGAAGCTAGCAACTACACCCAAGCTAATCAGCCACCCAAAAGGTCCGAGGAGCGACGTTCCAGTTCCCAACAAGCACCATCGCAATAGTTCGACCCCGTAAAACATGGGATCCAACAACATCGCGACCTGAAGCGGAAATGGCACAACATCAATGGGAAAAAACGCTCCTGAAAGCATGAAGAGCGGCCACATCACAAATGTAGACAACAACTGAAACGCGTGGAAATCGTTCAGAGTTGATCCGATGGCGACGCCCAGACCGACAAAGCCCGCGGTGATGAGAAGCATCACACCTATCGCTGCTACCACACCGGCGACTAGCATTGTAGTTGGCGTGAATGCGCCCATAACTCCAGCGATCCCCATCAGCAATACACCTTGGATTGATGCCGTGATTGCTCCGCCGAGAATTTTGCCTAGGATGATGCTGGTTCGACTGACGGGTGCGACAAGCATCTCTTTCATGAAGCCAAATTGGCGGTCAAAGATGACAGAGACGCCTGAAAAGACGGAGCCAAAGAGCAGTCCCATGCCAATTATACCCGGCGCCAAGTATGAAAGATAGTTAACACCACCAAATCTGCCAACGAAGCCCCCGAGTCCCAAACCGAAAAGAGCAAGGAAGAAGAAGCTCTGCGCCACCGACGAGATTATTCGTGCCTTGGCTCGCCAATAGCGTTTCAACTCACGTAGCAAGACCACATAGATTGCTTGGCCCGACAATGGCTGAACCATTTTTCCTTCCACCTCTCTTGGGCGTCAGCCTCTGACCTGCCGTCCACGGGCATGGCGCATGATACGGTGACGCCGCACCATCTCCATGAAACTTCCACGTTCGTCACGTATGTCACGACCAGTCACTGAGAGGAAGACATCGTCCAGTGTAGGCTTATGCAGCTCGACTGATTCAAGAACCGCTCCGGTTTTTTCGGCCAGCTTAACAATCTCCGGAATGCGATGTCCGCCATCGTCCACTAGCAAATTCAAACCTTTCGAACCTTGATTGAGATCGTGCTGACCGCTCTCGTTGGTCATGCCTTGCGTCATCATCTGTTGGACATGTTTAGGCATCTTACGACCGCCTCCCATGCTTCCAGAATTCATCCCAGTCATCATTCCGCCCATGCCGACGCCGTCTGACATCCCACGCATCATGTGCATCATACGACTCAAGGTGCCCTGGCTGTTGCCAGAAGCAACGACATTAACGCGGCGTACCCAATCCTTTTTCTCTAGTAGAGGGCGTATTTTAGGCACCTCTTTCGGGTCTTTGAAAGTCAGACTCACAATATCTCCTTCTAACTGCGCTTTCAGCTGGTCTGGGGTGTCCAGTGCGACAATTTTTCCAAAGTCGATGATGAGTATGCGCTCAGCGAGATAATCGGCTTCTTCCGTGTAGTGCGTGGTCAAGATAATGGTGACCTGTTTGTCTTGATTGAGGCGTTGGATGTGTTCCCATATGGAGCGTCTGGTCTGGGGATCCAGGCCGAGTGTCGGCTCGTCTAGAAACAGAACCTGGGGATGGTGGAGTAATCCTCGGGCAATTTCTAGTCGTCGCTTCATGCCCCCGCTGTAGGTCTTTACTAGGTCATCGGCGCGATCAGTGAGCTGGACTATCTCTAACATCTCCTTGTTCCGTTGCTGTCGTACATCTCGCTTGAGCTTGTATAGGCGTCCGTGAAAGTCTAGGTTCTCCCGACCTGTCAACTCTATGTCCAGTGTGGGGTCTTGGAATACGTAGCCTATGCTGCGTCGGACAGCATCGGGGTTTTGGAGAATGTCGTGACCATTTACAGTTGCGCTTCCGCTGGTCGGTCGTAGCAATGTCGACAGCATGTTCAGTGTGGTGGTTTTGCCAGCTCCGTTGGGACCCAGGAATCCCAGGATTTCACCCTTCTTGACGCTGAAACTTATGTTGTCTACTGCTCTCACCTTGTCGTTGAAGACCTTCGTTAGTGCCTTCACTTCGATGATGTTGATTCTGTTGCACTCTCCTACTTCCATTCTTCCTGTCTGGTCAAACTCTGATGAGGCTTCCATTTATTCGTATCGTAGTGCATCAACGGGTCTGAGTCTTGAAGCTCGCCAAGCTGGGTAAAGGGCGAAGATGACACTGATCAACAGACCGAAGGCGAAAGCGCCAAGGATTACAGTGGGGGTGAGGACAGGAGTTATGGTCATTCCAGCATTTATGGCCGCTTGATTTCCTGCTGACATAAAACCTCCTCCAGTAAAGACTCTTGCAACTACGTTTGCCAAAACCCAACCTGAAGCTACGCCCACTGCTGCCCCCATCAAGCCAACGATAACTGCTTCACTCAAGAAAATCGAAAGCACTGTTCGATTTTTCATGCCTAAAGCTTTCAATATCCCGATCTCTCGTGTCCGTTCCATCAACGAGACGATCATAATATTCATTATACCTATTCCCGCCACTAGTAGCGAGATGGCCGCAATTCCCGTCAAGAAAAGCTCGACGGTTGAGAAGATTGTTGATACGGTGTCAAGCACAGCTGTTGAAGAGATTACATTTACTTGACCACCGAAGGCTTCCTCTATAGCCTCCGACACGCTCTCAATCGTAGCGCTATCGTCGTTCTCCAACTGCACAATTATTGTGTCGCATTCGTCAGTTCCAAAGAAACTTTGGGCTCGGGTGATTGGAATGTAAATATTGGTATCTGAAGGTCCGCCGAAGCCGAAGCCTCCTATCTCCTTGAGAACAGCTGCAACTTGGCCACTATAGGTTTCGTTTTTCGGCGGCAGTGTGCTTGCGTTAGTCCAGGTGATCTCGACGATGTTATCGACGTTGGTGAAGGCTGTGCCGTTCTCCCAAGGATCACTGACTCGCTTTCCAACCACGACTGTTTCGTTTTCTGGACTGAGGGATATGTCTCCGTCTTCAGCTACAAAGGTTCTGCTGTAAACGTCTGCATATTTGGCGAAATCCACACCTACGATCGCGAGCATAAACTCTCGTTCCCCGGATTTGATGTAGCCGAGTTTCCTGATTACGGCAACCGACATGTCAACATCTTCTATTTCATCGATTATTTGCGTATAGTTTACTAACAGCTCGAAATCAGATTCCGCTGCAACAATTGCGCCTGGACTCATGCCGAAGCCTCTCTGTGTGGAGACAATTAACGTGTCGGTGGCGAATCCTGATTGCAGCTGATCACTTATAGTCGTTTGGAGACCTTGCGTGATTGAAAGCAAAGCAACAATAGCCGCAATCCCAATAACCACGCCCAGGGTTGTGAGACCTGCACGGAGCTTCCTCAATCGTATTGCGCCGAAGGCAAAAGAGAAGATATCGCTTATTTTCATGCTAGTTCACTTTTTCCTCAACGATTAAACCGTCGATCATCTGCACTGTTCTCCTCGTTTGCAGTGCTATTTGCTGGTCATGTGTAACAACTATGATGGTCACGCCTTTGTCCCGGTTCAGCTTTTTAACTAGTTCAACTATTTCTTTGGCAGTTTTTGAGTCGATGTTTCCTGTAGGTTCATCCATGAGGAGGAATTTCGGGTTGTTTGCCAAGGCTCGGGCAATTGCCACGCGTTGACGTTCGCCTCCGCTCAGTTCGGCTGGTTTGTGATTCATTCTATCTGACAAGCCTACCGTTTCGAGAAGTTCCTCAGCACGTTTTCTCCTTCTATCCCTACCCAATCCGGGTATGGTCATTGTCAACTCGACATTTCCTCTTGCTGTAAGCCGCGGAATGAGGTTAAAGAATTGGAATACAAAACCTATTTCCTGCCTTAAATCCGCCAGGGCATTGTCACTTAGCGTGGAAGCATCTACGCCTTCGATGAAGACTTTTCCACTTGTCGGTTTGTCCAGTGCGCCAATCATGTTTAGAAGCGTGGATTTACCGCTTCCTGAAGGACCTAAGATTGCAAGGAAATCACCCCTTTGAACTTTCAGATTGACTCCTTGCAGAGCTTCTACCGGCACTTTTCCCAGCATGTAGGTTTTTCTGAGTTTCACCGTCTCAACAATCGGTGTCGCCATACGCATCAGCTTTTTCAACTTTCTTATTCATCTCCTCGATTTTTTCAGCGGTGCTGTTCAAGAATTCTCCAACTTCCCTGATGGCTCGATCCGTCATACTTCCTCTCAAAGCCTTTCGAAGATTAAAAAGCGCCATTACGAATCGTTTGATAGGATCTCTAATTTCAATTAGTTTCTCAGGGGTAGCACCAACCCACAACCTGCCAAAAGGCAAAGGTGATGAAAGCTCCAACTTTTCCTTCAATCTTTCTCCCAAACTTGCGTGTTCTTCAAAGAAGTGACTGCCTTTCTCCGTTAACATGTATCGTTTCAACCAGCCTTCGTCCCTTGGGAGTTCTTTCGTGTAGCCCTTTGCTTGTAACCATCCTAGGAGAGGATAGACTGAACCCGGGCTTGGTCTCCATCGACCATCTGTTTGTTTTTCAACCTCTTCCATTATTTCTGATCCGGACATGGGTTTTTCTCTCAGGAGTTTAAGTACATGGAATCGGAGAAATCCTTTCGGCACGCTTGCTGTGTGTCTTAGCCAACGTCTAAGTGGAGGTGGTGAATCATCGAACATTATGTCACCAATGATATCGTGAGTGATATCAAACGCGAGCTTTATACTTTGTGTAAACGAGAGAAAAGCCAGAGATGAGAATGATTCAATTTTGTGGAACGCACGTTCAAGATGTGCGACAAAGGCGAATATAGTGAAAGATCTGCAATAACGGTATGTTTCTACACTTTGCTCTCAAACGCCCAGTTTCTTATAGACTGTTGTTCTCTTCTCTTCTACTTTCTTCTTGACCTCTTCGAAAAGATTGTTCCCATGGGAATCAATCGCAACGGTTAGAGGACCGAACTCTTCAACTTCAAAGATCCATAAAGCTTCGGGCATTCCAAGGTCAGACCATTCCAGAGCTCTAACGTGTTTTATGGCTTTGGCTGCGAGAACTGCTGCTCCGCCGGTGAAGGCACCATAGACTGCACCGTGCTCTTTCATGGCATCGGTGGTGCGTTTTCCCATGCCCCCTTTGCCAATAATGACTCGAACCTTGAAGTTTTTTATGAACTCGTCTTCGAACTGGCCCATGCGAGTGCTTGTCGTTGGTCCAGCTGCAACTACTATCCACTTGTCATCTTCCTTCTTCACGATTGGACCACAGTGAAAGACCGCTAGCCCTTCAAGTTTGATAGGTAGCGTCTTTCCTTCCTCAAAATATTCCAGAGCTCGTTTGTGGGCTGCGTCCCGTGCCGTAACCATCGTGCCAGTAACGTAGAGGACGTCGTTTACCTTCAGCTCTCTTATCTCTTCTTCAGAGATTGGCGTCTTCAACTTGAAAACAGTCATTTTCTTCACCTCGCTTTATGGGTTGAGTATTCAACTGCTCCATCAGCGTTGATGCGAGCGGTAGCCCTTCTAGCTGCCCAACACTGATAGGCAACGCCAACTGGGTATGAGGCTGGGTGTCGATGCGCGTATTCAACGTTGACTCCTAGCACTGTGAACTTGCCGCCAAGTCCCATTGGTCCGATTCCCGTTGAATTCGCAGCTTCATAGAGCTCCTTCTCTAGCTTTCTCAGGTCTGGATTTAGATTAGGTTGGTTAAGTGGTCTCAGGAGTGCCTTTTTAGCCAGTTTCATAGCTATGTCTGCTCCTCCTCCAACACCGACTCCTAAGGTATTCGGTGGACAAGGCTTGGCTCCAGCTTTTATGACGGCGTCTATCACAAATTTCTTCAAGCCTTTGATGCCTTCGCCAGGAGTTATCATGCCCAAAGCTGAGACGTTTTCTGAGCCTCCGCCTTTGGGGAGAGCTGTGATTTCAATACTGTCTCCATCTGTGATTTCCCAGTGTACGAACGGGATGAACCTTCCGGTATTGTCCCCCGAGTTTTTCCGAGTGAGCGGATCCACCGCGTTCGGGCGCAGCGGCACTTCTTCTGTTGCTCTCTTGGTTGCGCGGCGCAACGCGGCTTCAACCTTCTCTAAGCCTCTGGCTTGAGCGCCAGCTTTCACATAGAATATGATGGTGCCAGTATCTTGGCAGATCGGCGTATTCAGTTTTTCAGCAAATTCGATGTTGGTCAATATCGCTTTCAGGTTAACCTTTCCTGCTTCGCTTGTTTCTTCTTCGTAGGCTCGTTGAAGAGCCTCTTTTACATCACTTGGCAATCTGATGACCGCCTGCTTCAAGAGGTTAAAAGCTACGTCTTCAATAGTGTCCTGAATCTCCAATACGTTTCCTCCACGAAGAGCATAGGAATTGAAATCTCAACCTTATACCTTTTTTGTTCTGCCTCTTCTTCGGATGACACATTTCAGTTTCAGCTGGCACTCTCACGGAATGTTTTATCTCGGCGTACGTGCAACTTAAATACAAATTCTAGCCAAATCACTTGCAGTTTGTTGAAGGGCACAATAATGGATGTGGGAGAGGAAGCGGAAACTCAGAAGCGGAAATATGAGTATTTAGAAGATCTTCCTGGGGTAGGTCCTGCAACTGCACAGAAAATGCGGGAGTTAGGCTTTAACACAGTTGAATCTCTAGGCACTGCTGCGGCACGGGAGCTGGAATCCGCAGGGATTGGTGAAAAAAAGGCCTTAGAAATCATTAGAGCCGCTCGATCGTCGCTCTCGCTTTCGTTTGTACGTGCTGACGAGCTATTGAAACTACGTCAAAGCGTGCTACGTTTAGGCACTGGAAGCAAAGCCCTCGATGAGCTCCTGGGTGGGGGATTGGAGACCCAAACGATTACAGAGTTCTATGGCGAATATGGAAGCGGCAAAAGCCAAGTGTGCCATCAGCTTTGCGTGAATGTGCAGCTGCCTCATGGACAAGGAGGATTGGACGGTGGCGTTCTCTACGTCGACACTGAAAACACCTTTCGAACAGAACGTATCGTGCAGATGGCCAAAAATCTCGGTCTGGACCCTGAAAGCGTGGTGAAAAACATCATTGTGGCTGAAGCCTACACCTCGGATCATCAGATGTTTCTTTTGGAAAAATCTGACAGCGTCATAAAAGAGAACAATATTCGCCTAATCATCGTAGACTCGCTTACTTCTCATTTCAGAAGCGAATACATTGGTAGAGAGATGCTGGCTTCGAGACAGCAGAAGCTTAACAAGCATATGCACAGGCTCATTCGTTTAGCTCGAGCTTTCAACACGGCTGCGGTTGTAACAAATCAGGTAATGGCTAAACCAGATGTTTTCTTTGGAAATGCGGTGCATCCAATTGGGGGTCATGTCGTAGGACATACTAGTCACACTAGAGTTTTCCTGCGTAAGTCGGCTCGAGGACCAGTACGAATCGCACGTCTGGTTTCGAGTGTCTACCTGCCCGAGGGCGAACGCGTGTTCAAGATTACGGAAAATGGAATTGAAGACATAAGTGAAGATGAGGAACCAACACACAGAAGGCGATAGCGCTGCCGATGCCTTCAATCTACGTCACCAGATTTTTCCAACTCGTCACCGCTAGACGATTTGCGCAAGCAGAACGTGTGCTTCTTCGGTTAAGACAAAAAATATCAAGAACAGAATGGAACACCGGATATTTCCAAGCTCTCAGAGGTATGCTTCTCGCTCAAAAAACCAATGACGATCGATATGTTTTCCTTTCGAACGCGAACTTCAAGAACCACAATGAACTGCAGAAGTATAGACGAGAGTTTTTGAGACAGGCCAGAAACAAGCTTCATGCGGACTATGACCGAGGCTACTTCGCCGCGTGGGCGAGCTACATGCGAGTTCTTGCCAAACTGGAGTTCCCCACTGAAAAGACAGAAAGCAAAATCTCCAAGAAGAAAGAGGCACAAACTAGGGTAAAACCCGAGAAGAAAGTCCCGGAAAAAACAAAAGAAAGGGCAGAGATAGCGAAGAGAAAAGAAGAGGCGAAAAAAACAATAGTCGAACCAGCGAAGAGCCGAATCGAGCCTACAGAGAGCGACGAAGAAATCGAGCGCAGGCAAAGAACTCTTTTCGAATTTTCCAAATGACCCACCGAAGCTGATGGCGCAGAATTGACAACTAGAGATTGCACGCGCTCAGAGCCTATGGGAAAACCACAAAACTCTCTTGCGAAAGATGGAATAGCATGAAGTTATATTA
>CP070828.1:954120-956627 GCA_020344715.1 Candidatus Bathyarchaeota archaeon
AGGAGAAGGATGTTAAGGATGTCTGTGCGATTTTCCTTGGTCATTCAATCGGAGAAGGAAAAGAGGAGATTGACCCTAAGAAAATGATGAGAGTTTTGAGAAAGGATCAAAAGTTTGCGTTGACAGCCACTCTGAATCTTGAGAATTTGGCTGAGAAACCTGATGTGCTCAAGAGATGGTTAAAAGGGAACGACGTTGCAACTGTTACGGATAGGATAAAAACTCTCTTGCAACGTCTGCCAGCAGTCGATAAGAAATGGGACAAACCTTGGTGGAATACCGCTGTTGAAACTCCTATTATCGAGTAGCCTTCTTTTCCATCAATATTTGTTTGATTGCACGGTAGGTTTCTTTTCTGGAAAGACCTACTCTCGATATCGGTATGTCAAATGTTCCTTTTTTGGAATATAACCTAATGTAAGTCTCGTGCTGTGGCGTGAGGTACACTGAAACGTCTCTGTAGTCAGACCATTTGCCCTGAGCAAGATCTCTGCCTTTTGAGAGCCTAAACTCTTTACTATCCAATGAAAAGATGGTGTGATAGCGTCGCTTGTAAATCGGATATGCCACTACAATTGAGAAGGCGAGCATGATCAAGAGAGACAGAGGAATGTTGAGCGTTTTCAGACCGAGAAACAAGAGAGCAATTAGGAAAAGAGCGCCCAATGAGAATACGATGGCAACGCTTTTCAGGTAGTCAGGGACGTGAATTGCTTCATATTTTGCTTCAGATAGCTTTAGATGCTTCTTGAGTGACCTTCCGAGCACGTTTTCCGTTGTAACTGCACTCCTAGATGTGAGACTGTATGCTGCCAAGCCCACCTTTTCGTCGGCAAGTTTCAAGACGACATCTTTGACTGCCTTGCCTATTGGTCGGCTTTGAACTGACGCAATGAATATCCAGTCATCAGCGCCAAACTTGCGTTTGCACGATAGAATGAGTCGCCTCAGAGACTTGACTGTGATTTCGCTTGATGTGAGGACAAGGAAATGAATCTTGTATTTTGGAGTTACGAAAGCCGAGAATATTCGAGAAAGAAAGAATCCTTTCTCTGTGAGACTTCCCACAGCGTAAATTGGAACTGTGATGTCGCCAAGGGCGTAATCTCTATAGACTTCTGTGAAATTGGCTAGCCATCTCAAATCCCCTTTAACTAGTCTCTCTTCCATCATGTCAGCGATGAAGCCCAATTCTTGAGACATCGGAAGCACCATGTTGAAAACTAAAAAGAAAAAGGAGGGTGAAGTTGTTTGAAGCTACTCTGGCGGGATGCTTAGGTAGAGAGTTCGCATGTCGACGCCTTTAGTGGTGTTTCTGTACATGTAGGCCACGTATAGCACTAGTCCAACAACGATGCAACCCCAGAAGCCGAGGCTGCTTACGAGATCTTGGGTAGTTGCTGGTGAGAACATGAAGCCAACGGATTCCTTTGTGAACGTGAACAAGCAGTAGCCCGATAGCAACGTTGCAATGAAACCCAGCCCAACCACAGATCCGATTGAATACTTGACGGCAGCTCTATCATAGATTTCTTTTCGTTCTAGTGGGAGGAGCATCATTGAGAGACAGAATAGGGTTAAGAAGGTCGCGTCGAAGATGTCGGTTCCGACTACTCCGGCGAATTGGACATAACCTCCTAGATCAGCAACGTTTGACTCGGCTATACATCCAAGGATTCCGAATGCGCCGGTAGCGATCAGGGCCCAAGTTGGTGAGTGCCATCTCTCACTGACTGCTGCCAGCTTCTCAGGCATCATTCTGTCAAAGGACATCGCGAACATGGTTCTGGATGCGACCAGGAGGAACGGAGGTATGTCGTTTGCGAGCCAAATCACTCCAGCCAAAGCGATTATCCATGAGAGCCACCCTAGGTCCATACCTCTAGCGATTAGCGAGGCAATCCCTGTACTCCATGCGGCTTGGAAATTAGGAATCGTAGCGGCAGCTTCCGTAGCGGCGTCTGGACCATAGCTTAGCCAAGAATATGCTTGGAAGAAACTCCATCTATCTCCAGCAACCGTTCTCTCAGCTACGCCCATAGTTGATATAGCTGAGAAAGACGAGGATCCAAGGTAAATCACCATGATGATGAGACCCGAAAAGAGAACGACCATAGGAAGTTTTTTGTTTGCTTCTTTGACCTCTCCTGCGATGAAAGTGACGGAATACCATCCCATGTAAGCCCAAAAGGCTCCTGCAAGTGCATATGAGAAGGCGTCGTAGAAGCTTGCCACGTTTGCAGGATCCGTCATTCCGGAATCTATTGCGAGAGTTACAAATGTCGACGGCGGTGCGCCCATAACGTCTTCGACGCCGGTTGCAACGACCGACGGATCCATGGCGCCAGCGATCCACATTCCGAAGAAGGCAACGGTAATTATTAGTGTAGGCCAGAACATCCCGTGCATGAGCCATCCGTAGAGTCTTACTCCGAACAATGCGAGGACGGTGAAGATTATGATGATTAGGACTCCTCCAAGGAAGAGAGTTGTCGCGTCAAAGGCTA
>CP070828.1:956727-959471 GCA_020344715.1 Candidatus Bathyarchaeota archaeon
AATGTGAGATAGTGTCGAAGATAGTGTAGACTTTCTAGGCGGCTTCTTCTAATCTCTCCCAAGACCTGTTCTCGGGAAGGAAGGTTCAAATCCAAGTTTCCATGAAGCCTGGAGCCTTCAAAAAACTGAAGTCGTTGACCAGGAGGAAGATCATTGAAGTCGCCTAATGATAGTAAGTATACTTGGAAAGTGGGATGTCTGGAAAGAATCGTCCTCACCTTCTGAATAGCTTCTTCGTCAATCTGCTGAAGAACAAGAATCGTGTCGTAGTCACTATCGGGGCGTGCCTCCCCTCTGGTGCGGCTTCCATGATGATAAATCAAAACAACGTTATCAGTGCCCAGAGTTTTCAAGAGCTCTTCCTTGAAAGCCTTTACATCGCCGTTCATGGCCGTCCCTGCCTGAACTGATAGTTAGGTTAAGCACGCATAAAAAATGGGATTATGCGGGGACATCTCACTTCGTCGAGTAATAACCGTAGCGTGGAATTTTCGGCACATGTACGTGGACAGCGATCGAGATCGGTCAGCCGTTTTTATACGTGCGTCGTAATAGAGTTCAGACTATGTCAACTAAGAGGGAGATGCTTAGACACTTTCTTGCCTCGATAGCGTATCACGCCACCAAGGCGATACAGAATGCGCCTGAAACCTATCCCAACCTCTACATTGGGAAAGACGCTAGAACCCCACGTGGAATATTACACCACATCACGGGGGTACTCACGTATGCCCATAGCTTCTATGAACACTATAACACGACCCATTTTGACGTGAAGTCATGGGATGCGGAGATGGTTGAGTTCTACAGCATACTCTCCAGGCTCGACGCGTCATTCCAACAGCAGACGCCCAACGAAGTCACCGAGGAACAGCTTCTTCAAGGACCTCTCTCGGATGCGATGGCACACATAGGACAGCTGTTGATGCTGAGGAGAATGGCTGACTCTCCCGTACCTTCGGAGAACTTCATCTTTGCCGACATCAGAGAAGGAAAAGTGGGCCCCGATCAACCAGCTCCTGTTGCCCCAGATGAATAGCGGCGTTGGAAAACAGGGGAGTTTGCGCCAGCTCTGGCTTCCCTAGCCTGAAAACCGACGCCCATAGCCTCGGCACAGATACCATTGGACTTCTCGACAAGAAAACTGGAAAAATGAAAGAACGGGACGAACCTATCAATACTCCAGAAGAACTCGAAGAAGCCACCAAAAGGTTTCTTGAGAAAGTTAGAAAACTGAGAGAAGATGAGTCCAAACGAGTCTTCTCAATCTGTTGAAAGACAAATTGTAAATGGAAACAAGGTATAGGCAAAAGGTTCAGCAGGGGCGCCATGCATGTATGCCAAAAGGTGGCGACACTTCTGGTCTCAAAGCCAAATATTGCGTGCGGACAATCGTCGCCCAGTAAGTTTTTAAAACAGGTTGCGCACCATTCAGTGCCTAATAGAAACGCTCAATTTGATTTGAGGTGTCCACCTAGATAAATGTCAAAAGGCCGAAATGATGGAATCACAAGAAGTACAATCCCCGGATTGTCAGATTCGCGACCAAAAGATTGGGATGAATATCACGAACGCCAATTGAAACTAAAACGTCACTCATGGCAAGCAATTGTTGGCAACACGATCTTTCTAGAAGCCCGAAATCTCGCACCTATTCTAGGCTGTGAGCGCGTCTATCTCAAATTTGAAGGGAGTAACCCTACTGGAACACAAAAAGATCGTATAGCGATGGTACTCGCTGATCAGGCGGTTACCTCGGGAGTAGAGGGAATCACGACCGCAACGTGTGGCAACTTCGGTGTTGCTATCGCATACGCTTCACGACATTATGATCTAGCTGCCCACATCTATATCCCTCAAAAATATGATGTACCAAAAGATCGACTGAGACGAATGGAGAATTTTGGAGCAAAGGTTCACTTTGTTGAGGGATACTATGAAGACGCGGTCGCCTACTCTTCTCAGCAGGCGATAGAAAACAAATGGTTTGACGCCAACCCCGGCACAAACGAGGTTCCGGAATTATCTTTTGCAGCCTACGGAGAAATTTCGCTCGAAATCTATCAAGATCTAAGACGGGTCCCCAATTATGTCTTCTGTCCTGTAGGAAACGGCACAACGCTTGCAGGTATCTACGCAGGTTTCAAAAAACTATACCTTTCTGGTAAGACAATGACAATTCCAAAGATGGTAGCTACGAGTACACGCCGAGGCAATCCTATTATAAAATCCTTCAAAGCAAAATGTCAAAATATAGTTGATCTAGGACCTGAGGAAATCAAGGAAAGTAAAATCAACGAACCTCTAGCTAACTGGCGTTCATTCGATGGCCAACTTGCTCTAGATGCACTTCATGAATCTGGAGGTTTTGCAGAATACGCGTCAGACGCCAAAATGATGGAATTCTCTAAGCTAATCCGTTCCGAAGAAGGTCTGAGTGTCCTTCCCGCAGCCGCTAGCACCCTTGCTGTCATGCAGAGTCTTGGCAAAGAAGGTTTTATCGTGAAGGGAACCTTCGTGGCGATCTTAACTGGCAGAGACTTTGATTAATCAAGTAGCCAAACAAGTCAAATGCCAGATATTACCAAAAGCATTTCGCTGTGATGCCCCCTGTCTCAGATCTAGAAACAGTCTTGAATCCATGCTTTTCACAGAACCGTTGCAGAGGACTTCCTTTGTCATCGCTTGATTCAGTGGCTAGGATTATTGCTTTATACTGTCTTGTTCGAGCCTAGCAAATCAGA
>CP070828.1:959571-964693 GCA_020344715.1 Candidatus Bathyarchaeota archaeon
CATCTTCTTAAGCACAAAGGCCTGTTTCAAAGAGTACATGCAGCAAATGCGGCTGCAGTAGGGAATGTAGTTCTTGTCCCTAGATCCTGCGCAGAGAATAATCGCCATCGTTTCTACGTCACTTCCGTCAGCTCTTCTGATGAAACCTTCCGTGGGTCCGGAGGCAGAAGTTAATCTTTCCAAGTCCATCATGGTGATTACGTCTTTGTAGATGCCGTATCCATAATTCTGGAGCATATTCGCATCATAAAGCTGGTAGCCGGTGGCCATAATTATGGCACCCACGTTCCGCGCAACGATCTTCCCCTTGTCTTCAAGGTTTATAGCCTTAGCTGGACACATCTGCTCACATTTTCCACACTTCGTGCAGGCGTCAAAATCTATCGTATAAGTGGAAGGAACCGCCTGCGGAAATTCTATGTATGCGGCCTTTCTTTCAGACAAGCCTTCGTTATATTCGTCTATCGCAGTTACTGGACAGACCTTGGCGCACACTCCGCAGCTTCGGCATTTCTCAGTGTCGACGCCTCTCGGTTTCATGAAGATTTTTACGGTATAATTGCCCGGGCGCCCGCTAACATCTTGCACCTCAGCGTAAGTGAGCAGATTCACGTTTGGGTTTCTTCCTATCTCTGCCATTCGCGGTGTAAGTATGCACTGTGCACAGTCTAAAGTTGGAAAAACTTTCGTCAGTTTTGCCATGTTCCCCCCGACGCTTGATCTTTTCTCAACAACGTGGACCTTGTGACCCAAGTAGCCGAGTTCTAGGGCTGCGGTGATGCCGGCTATCCCTCCACCTATGATGAGGATTTCCCTTGAACTCTTTTCGCTTATGCTCTCTAGGGGTTCAAGTTCCAAGCTCCGCTCGTAGCCGCCTCTAATTAGGGTCAGAGCTTTTTTTGTGGCTTCTGCAGAAGCTTTTGGACCGTGCACCCAAGAGGCTTGTTCCCTGATGTTTACGAATTCAAGCATGTACGGGTTTAACCCAGCCCTTTCCAAAACGCTTTGGAAGGTCGGGAGGTGCATTCTTGGGGTGCAGCTGGCAACAACGACGCGGTCCAAGTTCTTTTTTGTTATTGCATTGATTATTATGTCTTGTGCGGGCCGAGAGCAAAGGTATTTGTTGTATTTGGCAACAACGACTCCTTCCCAAGTTTTGACGGCTTCTATAACAGCCTTTACGTCCACCACATCACCTATGTTTCCGCCGCACTCGCAGACAAAAATTCCGACTCTTGGGGGATTGCCATCCATTTCGTCAATCTTCCGTTCGAATTCGTTCGTTGGAATTGTTACACTGATGCAAAACGCTTAAAAAATCTTGTGTTTCATTGTTTCCTTCTATCGTAAACGAGATTTGGAACATGAACGCGCAAGAACTTGTTGAGAAACATAAATTGCTAGAGTGCATTCAGTGTGGGATGTGCACTGGAAGCTGTCCAGTGGCTAGAAAAGCGAATCTGAATGTTAGAAGGTACATGCGTGAAGTTTCTGCAAGTGGCAAGGTCAGTATACATCCTCGAGACGAGTTGTGGAGCTGCACGACTTGCGCCACTTGTGGTATTCGATGTCCAAAGGAACTAGTTCCATACGACTTTCTAATCGATATTCGAAGCCTCGTCGTAGAAAAAGGTCAAATCGCCCCAACCCTCCGAGACGCTTTAGAAGAGGTCTTCAAAAACGGCAATCCTTGGGGAAGAATACGAGGCAAAAGGTCAGAGTGGGCGGAAGGTCTGAACATCAAACATGCGTCACAAGGCGTAGGCATCCTCTACTTTGTGGGTTGCACACCCGCCTATGACCCGCGAGTTCAAGAAGTGGCAAGGAGCTTGGTGAGATGCTTCGAAAAAGCTGGAATCGACTTCGGAACCTTGGGAAACGAGGAGAACTGCTGTGGAAACGAAGTCTACGGTATGGGCGAGAAAGGGCTGTTTGAGTTTCTCGTCGAAGAGAACACGAAGGTCCTCAACAAGTACAACGTAAAACAGGTTGTTACAAGCTGTCCCCATTCGTATCATTCGTTTAAAAACAGGTATGGCCAGACTAGCTTCGAGGTTTTGCATCACACGCAGTTGTTCGCGGACGCAATCGACAACGGCAAAATAGCCTTTTCGAGGAAACTGAACAAAACAGTCATCTATCACGATCCTTGTTTCTTGGGCAAACAAAACGGCGTCTACAGCGAACCCCGAAGAATCTTGGAGAGCATTCCAGGGGTGAAGCTTGTGGAATTCGACCGTTCCAAAGAGCGAAGCCTCTGCTGTGAGGGAGGCGGAGGTCGGATGTGGGTTGATATTCCAGGTGAACGTCTTGGAGAGACCCGTGTCAGAGATGCAGCCGAGGCGGGAGCTGAAGTTGTGGCAACTGCATGTCCCTTTTGCCTCTTGACTTTCGAAGACGCTGTTAAGACCACAGGTCTAGAGGGAAAAATTCAAGTCATGGACATCGCTGAACTGCTGTCACAGACCATTTGATGTTCCAAACGGAGAACTGTGCTTACTTTTCTCTTCACGATATGTAGTGTTCTACTACTCTTTGGATACGCCCAGGTGTGTCTTCCTTCACAAGTCTCTTGAATTTGTTCAGAAGTTTAGGTTGAAGCCGCACGATATCCGTAAGAGTCACGAGTCCTACGAGCTTGTCATCTTGTACTACTGGAAGCTTCTTGATCTTCTGCTTTAGCATGTTTTGCAGCGCGGTTTCCAGTTCAGTAGTTGGACTGGCAACCCAGACGGGTCTCGACATGATCTCCTTGACCTCCGTGTTGTCTACGTTCCTGCTGTTGCCTATGACTCGTTTCAGTATATCCCGTTCCGTGACTATTCCATCAACTTTACCCTTATTTAACACGACCAAGCATCCAATCTCGAACTTGTTCATGAAGTGTACTGCTTGCTTGACTGTCACGCCTGAATCAACGGCTATGACTTCTTTGATCATTACATCCGCAACTTTAAGAGGGGATACCGAGTGTTTAGCAATCGTTTGTGTTCTCCCGTACACCTTAACAACCTTCCTTCAACGTATTGTGAGAAACCGCCAGCCGTCAGTGTATAACCAGACGGGCAACGGCAAAGGCTTTATTGAATACTCATGTTGGATATTCGTATTATTCCTTATGAATCTAGAATACGTATTCCGCGCTCGTCACCTCTAGCCATCAGCACAAGCCTTAAACCGTTGTTTTATAGAATGAGGTCCTCTCTTCGAATGGCCAGCAGCAGGAGATTTGAATGGAAAAGCTGACTCATGATGTTGTTATCGTCGGATCCGGACTGGCAGGCTTAAGGGCGGCTGTTGCTGCCGCAAAATTTGGCAGTGAAATCGATGTAGCAGTGATATCAAAGGTCTACCCAGTTCGTTCGCATTCTGTGTGCGCACAAGGTGGAACGGCCGCAGTGCTAGGAGACGGAGATTCCTTTGACTTGCACGCTTGGGACACCGTCAAGGGGTCTGATTTCCTTGCAGATCAAGATGTCGTAGAATTTTTTGTCGAACAAGCTCCCAAGGAGATAATCATTCAAGACCACTGGGGATGTCCGTGGAGCAGAACCGACGACGGAAAGATCAATCAACGCCCCTTCGGGGGGCACAGCTTCCCAAGGGCATGTTTCGCCGCTGACATGACTGGCTTCCACGAAATGCATACACTCTACGGAAAAGCCACATCATTTGACAACATAACTTTCTTTGATGAATGGTTTGTCACTTCCCTCATCGCTGAGGACAACGTTGCGGCAGGTTTGACAGCCATAGATCTGAAGACAGGTGAAATGCACGTCTTCCACTCTAAAGCCATCATAATGGCCACTGGCGGCTATGCACGAATTTACGAATTTACAACATTTTCACATACGGCAACTGGCGATGGGATGACCATGGCCTATCGAGCTGGCGTACCTCTAAAAGACATGGAATTCATTCAGTTCCACCCTACAGGTCTTGTTCCCTCCGGAATACTGATCACTGGAGGAGCGCGCGGCGAAGGAGGGTACTTGGTCAACGCCAGAGGTGAGCGCTTTATGAAACGCTATGCGCCTGAAAAGATGGAGTTGGCTCCACGGGACATCGTAGCCAGAGCGGAGACAACAGAGATTCAGGAAGGACGCGGATTAGAAGGACCGTATGGATCTTACATAGCGTTGGACCTGAGACATCTGGGCGAGGAGAAGATTAACGAGAGGCTACCGCTCATTCGCGATGTCGCGGTGAAACTAAGCGGAGTGGACCCTGTCAAGGAGCCTATACCAATCAGGCCGGCGGCGCACTACTCCATGGGAGGTATTCACGCTAACATGAGAACCGAAACGGCGGTCTCAGGATTCTACGCAGCTGGCGAATGCTCTTGTTTGAATGTGCATGGAGCAAACAGGCTGGGTACAAACTCCACGACGGGTTGCCTGGTTTTTGGAGCAGTTGCCGGCGAAGAAGCTGCCAAATACGCCACGTCGAACGGTTTTCGCGAAGTTCCGCGTGAGAAAGTCTTGGCAGAGGAAAGAAGAATCTTTGACGGAATCTTGGGTGGCGAGGGTGATGAAAGGGTTCCGGTGATTAGGGATGAGATGAGACGGGTCATGAGCGAGAAGGTGTGGATTTACAGGAAAGGCGACGAGCTCGAAAGTGCCTTGAAGGAACTGAGAAAGCTCAAGGAGCGATTTCAAAACGTAAGAGTTGAGGACAAGAGTATGACATTCAACACTGGACTTGTCGCCGCCTTGCAGCTTGACTTCACGTTGGATCTGGCTGAAACTACGATCGCTGGTGCCCTTGCGCGAACAGAGTCGAGAGGAGCTCATTCCAGACCCGATTACCCGAAGCGTGACGATGAAAACTGGCTAAGGCATACGTTGGCGTACCATACGAGAGAGGGACCTAAGCTTGAGTACATTCCAGTTACGATTACTAAGTGGCCGCCGACCAAGAGAGCCTACTAGGAGGTGTTTGAATGACAACTCTAGTTGAGAAAACTGTCGAATTCACGATACATCGTTTCGATCCCAAACAAAAAAGGCCCTACGTGTCCACGTACAAGATGCCTGTTCGCAAGGGAACAACTCTGCTTGACGCTTTGATGTATATCAAAGACAACTTTGACGAGACGCTTGCGTTTAGACACTCCTGC
>CP070828.1:964793-969483 GCA_020344715.1 Candidatus Bathyarchaeota archaeon
GAAGAAGTAGAACACGTGAACCTACTACTGGGTTTTACTATGGAACAGTGAATATTTTTGATACTATTCTCCAACCTTCTTTAAACTTATAGAGCAACATGTAATCCGTGGAGAACTGAGTTGTTCCTTTATAGACATCAAGCTTGGCCACCGCGGCGTTTCTGGTGACGTCTACTAATCTAAAATCACAAGATGTCTCAGATTTCCAGAGTTCAGGATCTTTCTCTTTCAGCTCCGCAACTCTTTTCAACCATTCATCTATGTTCACTTTGTCAATCTCATTGTTGCTGAGAACAAGCATCGCAAAATCATGGTGAAACCCGTCTTTCATCTTTTTTTCATCTTGATGTCTGTGGACACCGTTGATATAAGCTTCTTCAATTACTTCTCTGATGGCTTGTTTGTCGTTGTCCGCCAACATCTCTACCTGCCTTGAACAAAACGTGCATGGCTAAAAGAAACAATAGAAATAAAAGCTTTGCGAGATTATCTTGCTTATCGATAGTTGTTCGAGTCCGCCTGAGACTAGACATTCACTTCTTCTAGCGAAAGCGTACGGAGTGTTTTCTTCATTTTGCTTGATCCTCACGTACGTCTGCAGGCTGTTTTATCTCCTGCGCGCGCGGTCGTAGAGTCAAGCAAAGTAGAAATGATTTCCCATCAGCAATTGAATCGAAAATATTAAATAAGAATTGTATAAAATATTTAATCTCCGAGAGGAAGGAGAATGAAAAATGAAGAGACCACTAAAAGACATAGTTCCAATACTGCTTCTGATGAGTATGCTTGCGTTGGCTTTCAACCCTCAACCAGTAGGGATTCAACTGTCTAAAGCGGAGCTTGAACCCGCAGCACAAGAAACCGACATAAATAATTTCCAGAACCAAAGCCTTTCCCATGAAATCCCTTTCAATGTAGTGTTCATCGGGTATGATAATGAAACAGTGAATACTGAGACCATCGATTCGGAAATTAACAATCACTATGAGTTCGATTACTCAGATGCTGTCGTATCTTACGAATTCGACTTGAACTACGCTTTTGCCAGTTCTTCGTATTGCCAATCTCTTAGGTCGTTCATCCTCCAAAACGCAGTAGATAATGCTTGGACATCGCGGCTAAATGAAACAGCTCTTCAGATACAAAAGAACACTGGAGTTCGAATGTCGATCTTTTCGAATCAGTCTGGGAAGGCTATTGATGCATCAGCTGTAGAGGAATGGTTTGCAGACAATCCCCTTACAGATGAATTGGGGTACACTTTCTATGTCTTGAATTTCACGGAGTTTGATTCGCCCGACCATTTAACAGAGCATTGGTACACGATCACGGAATATGATCTTGAAGCGAGCTCTATACGAGACTTCTGGCGACTTGAATGGGACAATGCGCTCAACCCAAACGTGCGCTTCCCTTATCCAGGGTTCTCTTCGATGCATAGGCTGTTCTACTTGGATCCTTCAGCCTTTCAATGGTACTTACCTTGGGCTCGGATCTGGTGGGACTTGGAGGTAACTGGTCCGAAAAACCAATACTACTACCAAGACTTAGACGAGTTTCTCGCCACTCATGACGTCACCACAAGTGAAGGAAAACTGGCTTTTGCGCAATATTTGGCTGGTTGGATCGACGACATACTAGCTAATGATTTTGCAGTGCCACAATTCCTGTATCCAGACGGCCCACCACTAGTCGACTCATTGTCCCTACAGATTCTCATCTTGAACAATGCATCGCAATATGATTATACAAATGAAAGGATGGCATGGATACTTGATGAGAGCCTAGTGGGAAACAGCGTCAAAAACTTACTCCCCTACTTAGATGTTCAAGTCTCGGTCAATTTTGTGGACCTCATGGACTTCCCTCAAATCAATGCGATCTTAAATTGGTGCGTGACCTCAAAGGAAGATTCGTGGACCTATATCGAAGGCTATTATCTGTTTTTCTATCTGTACATGGTACGCCAACAATATTTCGATTTCACTGCAGCCGACCTTGTGGTGAACAGTTTCGTATTTCTTCTCAAAAACGCATCGATGATGTCAGATGGCCTTGAATATACAGGTTTAGGCGGTGGAGGTCAGTCATTGATCCTCAAGTCTGTAGATCGGTACTTTCGGTCGGACGATGTAACTCCTAAGAGCGGATTGGGCTTTGTGATGATCCATGAACTAGGCCACAACCTTGGACTTCCCCATAACTTCCAGTGGGATAAATTCGCTGGAGATTTCAAATACGACGTGATGGGTTACTACCCCTATTCCTACTCTTTTAGCAAGCTGACAACGGATGTTATGAGACGCACCATTGTGGACAAAAAGCTTCTAGACCTTCTAGACGAACTAGTGCAGGATGAATATCTATATAGTCAAAGACAGCCCTCAGCAGTAATAGATTCGTTGTTTGGAAGAACAACTGACAAGATTGACCAAGCGTTCCAGCAATACGATGAAATGTTCTATCTAGATGCTTATCACACCGTTGTTGAAGCTGAAGACCTTGAGACACAAATTCGAGCGTTAATCTTAGGACCTACAGTTGAAGCCCTCGTGGATATCGATTCCAACACTTTGAACATAAAAAGCAACGGCGAATGGATTACGTGCTACATAGAACTTCCAGAAGGGTATGCTGCAGATGACATCGACTTCAGCCTGATTTTCATGAACGAGACAATCCCTGTGGATATTAGTGCCCCAGTCGAAATTGGAGACTATGATGAAGACGGCATTCCTGACTTAATGGCAAAATTTTCCAGAGCCTCAGTAGTAGAATGGCTCGGAATAGCTGACTATTCAGAAGATCCTGGGAAAAGTTTCGAAGTAACATTGAAAATCTCTGGCAGAGTGAAGAACACATTGTTTGAAGGCTACGATACTATTAGAATATTAACTGAAGGGTGAGCCCAACAGCAGTCCCAATATCTCCCCTTTTTTTCTCAGTGCCGGAGCTACTTTCAACATGCACACTCTTCCATACAGTCAGCAGACACAAGCTTCCGCATTTTTCTCGAGTTTTTCTGTATACACGCAAAACGTGCGCGCTCGTGCATAGATGTTCTGACGGAATATTATCCCTACGACAAGTTCCTGCCAATCTCTCGAGCTTTCTTCAGTAGATCTTCTCGATTGGCCACCGGGTTTTTCACCGTGTTTTCAGCATGCAGCGATGCAACGACTTTCATCTTAAAATATGCTTCCAGCGTGTGTTTTATCCATTCGACCACACTACCATAAGCATCAGGCTTGTTCCATTCGTAGGCAATAACAATGATCGCAGGTACATTCTTGGGAAAACGGTTCTTTGTGCTTTCCTTGTTGTAGTAGATTAGGCGGTCAATGAATATTTTTGCACGAGCACTAACATGATCGTAGTAAATGGGCGTTCCAAGAACCAGTGCATCCATTTTCTCAAGAGACGAGTAAATCGACGTCATATCGTCTCTCGGCCCCTCTACGCCGTAGGGTTTATCTGAAGCATCTGTAATCAGCGGGTAGATTTCTAGGTCGCCTAGACATTTCAGATCTGGTTCATATCCTCTCTCTTCTGCTCCCTTCAAAACTTCGTTAACTAATGTTGCTGTGTTTCCCGAATTGTGAGGACTCGCAACAATCCCTAAGACTTTCTTAGAGCTTTTCACATTTACCCCTCTTCATACTCTGCCTTTGAGGTTCCGAATGATCATGTAATAAGTCTTTGCGCGCGAGTCAGTTCAGGAGAGCGGTCGGAGATAAGTGGGATGGTGAATTGAATTTTACCACTGTGGACTGGAGGCTCTTGCCTAGAATCTTGGGATTAAGGCTGCCGAGACCATGGTTTTCTGCTTCCACCAAATGACGAATCTTCTCTGGGTTGAACCCCATCATTCGAGCCATGGTAGCGTCTACACACACCGGCTTTTTTCCCAAGATAAACGTGTTAAGCCGCCTCGTTTTCGGGCCTTCCCAGCCTTCGACACCTACTCTCGCGTCGACGACGCAAAGGTCTGGATTCACAAGACGGTTCAGGTCAACGATGACCTCGTTGATGCGCGCATGATAAAAGGACTGGTCTTTTCTGGGAAGAAGGCCGAAGAGATTCTTCAGGGTTCCAGTGATGAAGGTCAGATAATGGGTTTTCGCAATAGCAAAGGATACAAAGCACTTGGACTTGGCAATCAAACTAGGAAGCTCAGGGTTCTTGAAGTAGAGTCCATCCAGTTTGACTGGAAGGGTTGGTGATTGACTGAGGTTGACCAGAGACACATCAAAGCCTAACTTTCTCATCTTCTCTTCAAGACTCTTGTACCCGAATCTTTCGAAAGCTTCTTCCGCGAACTTAGACTCGCTGTCTGACTCCACTATCTTGATCGAAAGGTTTTCGTCCTCTTTAAGAACCAAGCTTATCAAGGCTTCAACCGCCTCTACGTCGGTAACGGCAAAACCAGTCTTGACCACCCCGGCACAAATGTTGGGTTTAATAATAAAGGGCGATTGCAGGACTCCGAACCCCCCTAGCAGCCTAACGCCTTCTCCAAGAGTTTTCCTAACGTCGTCGTCATGCCTGACTATAGCGACAGAATCCAATACATTCTCCTCGATTTTTAACTACTCACTGCAAGGGTAAAAAATTTGCTTGAAACACAATCGCGCGCGTTGAAGAATCCTGCCAAAACATTACTCAGAATATGGATTTTGACTTAATAAAA
>CP070828.1:969583-972406 GCA_020344715.1 Candidatus Bathyarchaeota archaeon
CACCGCCCGACCAGACCGAGACGCAGGCCACATGGGACGAGACCAGATAAAATTCATCGAGAACAACATCGCCAAAGACAGGCTCAATGTGCTCGTGATGCACCATCACCTAATCCCCGTTCCCGACACCGGCTTGGAAGCCGCTATTGCAGAGGACGCCGGCGACGTCCTAAAAATGCTCTCAAAAGTGAACCCCGAACTCGTTTTGAGCGGGCACAGACATCGACCCTGGTCATGGAAACTCAACGACATCAACTTCTTCTTCTCCGGCGCCATCTCAACCATACGACTGCGAGGATTCTTCGAAAACTCCTACAACGTCATACAGATCGAAAACGGAAAAATTAGTCCCCAGCTGAAGATTGTTGGCGGCGACTTCATAGACTTCAACAAGCTGACACGAAATCAGCAGTAGCAATCGCCAACTACGCTTGGCAAACAGCATCTATAGAATTGCTCCCCCCCACAAACCAGAATTCTGCTATTCTCAATCTCAACAAAATGCGTAACCTTCCCCGAAAACAGGGACTACCGACCCAAAGGGACACTACCATACCGACAAACACACCGGGCAATTGTTGTCAGAAATGGGAAGAGGAGCGACCCACCAAGTGCCCATTCAATACGACTGCGGCGATAGAAAAATGTAGGGTGGAAGCACAGGTTCTCCATGCTTCCTAAGCGGTTTGAACGCGCACGTAACTATTCTTCTTTCTTTCCTTTCTTCTTTGCTTTCTTACCCTTTTTCTTCCCCATTACTCTACCACTCTTCTTCCTCTTCTTCTTCCTTGTCTTCCGGTTCTTCGTCGTTCCAATCCTCTTCTGAACAGCAGTGCACAGCTATCCCTCAAAACTAGCTTAACCCCATACAACTGGTATATGTGCATTTCATTCCAGAAAAGACACAGAAAACAGCTTTTACGGGCAGATAGAACTTAAATCATCCCCTTTTTTTGCCTTATAAACAAAAATTGGGTCGGAATCCCAGCCCAGTACGGAGCGCGTCGTTCCGAACTTCCTTGAAATGATCTTCTTACTCGGAATAAACCCCAAAGATGCCTGATTACAGCAGTGTACTGCGCCCCGCAGATCCTTAGGCACCTTTAGGGTTGGCAAGCATTTTCAATACTTCTTGTATTTCAGTTGTTGGCTTGCTGCAAACGAAGTCCTTACAAACGTAGGCTGTTGTCTTGTTGCCTATCATTTTCATATCCTTCGTGAACTCCGCAAGATTCTCGAGGTCTTTCTGATTCTCTTTCTTCTGTAAGACTGCTTTGTTTGGTACAAATCTTGTCCGAATTGCTTCTAGCATGTTACGAGTTTCTTTGGAATTGAGGTGACCCACTACTGCAATTTCATATGTGGGTCCGATAAGGAAGTCGAGAGCGACCAAGAACATCGTGTTGCGGGATGGATCGCCCTCTTCATGGGAGGAAACAGCTTGTGCCAGTGCCGCGGCTTTTTCTTCGTAATGCGTCTTCCCTGTCAGCCGCGAAAGCCTGAGGAGATTCAAAAATGCGGCCGAATTGCCTGAAGGGATTGCCCCGTCGCGAAATTCTCTGTGGCGGATTAGAAGTTGCTCGCTGTCATCTGAATTAAAAAAGAACCCGCTGTTCTTCCTATCCCAGAAGTGCTCTAGCACATCGTCTTGAAGCCTCAACGCTTCTTCGAGATAGTTCGTATCGAAAGCAGTTTCATAAAGCTCAATCAGACCCCAAATGAGAAACGCGTAGTCGTCTAGATTGCCATCGACCGTTGCTTCTCCCTTTCGAAATCTATGAATAAGCCTTCCATCAGTTCTCCGTAGGTTCTTAAGAATGAACCCAGCTGCATCCTCAGCAGCCTTCAAAAATCTGGTCGCGTTGAAAACCTGTGCACCCTTCGCAAGCGCAGCGATCATCAGTCCGTTCCAATCAGTCAAGATTTTATCATCCTTCAAGGGATGAATCCGCTCTTCCCGAGCCTCAAAGAGCTTCAGCCGCACCTGTCTCAGGATACTGGTCAATTCCTCAGATTCTACGCCTAAATGCTCAGATAGTTCGAGCAAGGACTTCCGGAAATGCAGAATGTTCTTTCCCGTTCGAGTCTTGTGACCCTCATCGTAGTAGTTGCCCTCTCGTGCAAGGCTAAACACCTCAGTGACCAAGTCAGCTTTCTCGCCCAGCACTTGCTCGATTTCCGCGACAGTCCACACGTAGAATTTGCCTTCTTGACCTTCGCTGTCAGCATCCTCGGCTGAAAAAAACCCGCCTGTTGGATTCTGCATATCTCTGAGAACGTACTCAAAAATCTCTTCAGCCGTCTGTCGATATTCCACCTTGCCGGTCGCTTGATACGTCTCTGTGTAGGCAAGAGCCATCATCGCTTGGTCGTAAAGCATCTTCTCAAAATGCGGCACAAGCCATCTAGAATCGGTAGAATACCGGTGAAACCCGAAGCCCACTTGATCGAAAACTCCACCTAGCCGCATCTTTTGCAGGGTCTGTTCAACCATCTCGAGCGCTTGCTGGCTACCTTTTCGCCTCCAATATCTCAAGAGAAACAAGAGATTATGAGGCGTCGGAAACTTGGGGCTTCGACCAAATCCCCCATTGATGGGATCAAAACTATCCAGCAATCTGATGAAAGCTTCATCAAGGGCTACCTCAGTCAGCTCTTCCTCGTGATGCTTGGGTCTCACATAGTCAACTAGATATTGCGTGGCGTTCTCAGCGGCCGAAACAAGCTTGCCTCGGTCGCTTTGCCACAGCTCCGCGACCTTTCTAAGCAGATCCACAAGACCGCTCATTCCGGCTATTCCGGTTTTTGGCGAATATGTTCCTG
>CP070828.1:972506-979117 GCA_020344715.1 Candidatus Bathyarchaeota archaeon
AGCAAATGGTTGCCGAATTCAAAAAGAGAAGAGAAATCATAGATTCAGGACTGAACAACATTAACGGCATAGCCTGCAAAAAACCACGAGGAGCCTTCTACGTGTTTCCAAACATAACTGGAACAGGAATGAATTGCCGCAAACTTTCAGACCATCTGCTTAACAGTGCTGGCGTAGCAGTTTTGCCCGGAACATCCTTCGGACAATACGGAGAAGGATACCTGCGCCTGTCTTTTGCCAATTCAATTGAAAATATTCAGAAGGCTTTGAACCGCATATCTAAAGCCCTCGAGAACCCATGATTTTGCGCAACGTGTCATCTTCAAAAAAACAAGAATGCCGAAAATAGACTACGAAGACCAAGTGAAAGGAATCTAGAGACCAGCTTCTTGGTTCAACAAGGAGGAACCGCAAGCCTCTTTATGTCATACGTCTCAACAAACCATTCGAGATGCAAGGGACAAATATGCCTGTCAATGTAAACGTCAAGCTACTGGGAGTTTTTCGAGTTTTCTCAGGGAAAAACAGTGTTTCTCTGAAACTGAAAAAACCCACTGTGCGTGAAGCTGTGGAGAAAATCGCTGAGACTCTCTCAGTCGAGTCCAAAAGGATGCTAATTGACCCTGAACTCAATGACCCACGTCCAAACGCGCTTATTCTCGTGAATGGCAAAGAAATCAGCGTGCTGAAAGGCCTAGAAACAGAAGTCAAAGAAGGCGACCAGATAATTCTGATTCCAGTATCACATGGCGGCTGAAGACGTTTCGCACAAAATCCCTTAATAGTTTACGTGTAGAGAATATCTTCCATGCCACTTGAAGATGTTTACAGATACGTCGATGCCAACCAGCAAATGTTTGTTGATGATCTCGTTCGACTCGTCAAGCAGCCAAGCGTCTCTGCTAGAGGAGAAGGAATCATCGAATGCGCAAGAATTGTAGAGGAAATGATGCGAAATGTCGGATTCTCCACTTTTACAATTCCTGTGGCTCAAGGGAATCCAGTCGTGTACGGGGAAATCAAATCGAAATCTTCGCAAAAGACACTGTTGTTCTACAACCATTACGATGTTCAACCTCCTGAACCTTTGGAAGAATGGACGTACGATCCGTACAGCGGCGAAATACGGAATGGAAAAATCTACGGTCGAGGCGTCTCTGACAATAAGGGAAACATTGTTTCAAGGTTGAAAGCCATTCAAGCTCTCTTGGAAACTACGGCTGATGTTCCAGTTAACATTAAATTTGTGGCTGAAGGGGAGGAAGAAATCGGTAGCCCTCACTTAGCCCCGGTCGTCCAGAAGCATAAAAAACTCTTTTCGGCTGATGCAGCAATTTGGGAGTTCGGTGGAACGGATCGCGAAGGGCGTCCAATAATATACTTAGGACTGAAAGGTGTTCTCTCTGTTGAGCTCAGAGCGAAAGCGGCAGCTAGAGATGTGCATTCGGCGAATGCTCCTTTGGTTCCCAATCCTGCGTGGCGCCTGGTTTGGGCCCTCAACAGCATAAAAAATGAAAAGGATGAGATTCTGATCGACGGCTTTCAAGACAATGTTGAATCTCCCTTAGACGAAGAAATGGAGTATGTTCAGAAGATTCCTTTCGAAGAGGAAGAGGAAAAGCAAGATCTAGGATTGAGTGAATTTCTGCACAGCGTATCAGGATTAGAAGCTCTGAAAGCATTGCTATACCGTCCCACTTGCACAATAAACGGCTTTTTGGCAGGATATACTGACAAGGGATCGAAAACCGTTCTGCCAAGAAAGGCGATGGTGAAACTCGACTTCCGTCTGGTTCCACGTCAAGAGGCCGATAACATCCTCAAGAAGCTCAAGGAACATCTAAAACATCATAGTTTCAATGACATTGAAGTAATTGAGCACGGCTCGACAGAGCCTGTGAAGACGCCCATCGATAACAGCTTTGTTCAGACCGTGATCAAGACTGCCAAAAGAGTATATGATAAACAACCTGTTGTCTACCCTACTAGCGCTGGGTCTGGACCTATGCATCTGTTTCGAAACTGGCTTGGCTATCCCGTAGTCTCAGTTGGCTGTGCGCACCCTGAATCTCACGGTCATGCACCCAATGAGAATCTGACTGTGGAAGGATTCGTCAAAGGAACGAAGTTCATAGCTGCTATTCTATATGACTTCGGTGTCTCCTGAGGGGTCTTTCGAAAGCAGTCAACTCATCATATGTGCAGTGATTTGAAAGCTTCTTTCATTGACTCGAAAGCAGAAGAAGCCGTTATGTTCAACATGCTCTGATTCATCAAGCTTCTTCTTGCGATCTCTTGGTCTGTAGGGATAAATCCAATCACTTCCAAGTCGTAGTTCGTCCGGGCTACTTCCCGTATTAGTTGCTGACTTTTCAAATCGTCTACACGGTTGCAAATCCCGTAGACTTTTCCAAATTTTGAATGTTTCTTGTTTATTTCATTCTCAATATCCTTCGCAGTGTCAAGGCTCATTCTTGAACCGTCAAGAACCGTGAAAACGTAGTCTATGCCGCTTTCATCTGCGATTCTGTCCAGTATCTTGCGGGGAAAGATTTCGGTTCCGGGATCACAATCTGTGACAATGTGCGCGTAGGGTTTTTTGTAGCTTTTGAGAATTTTGGAAACTGCGTGTTCCGCCCAGTAAAAAACTGGACAATAGCAGTCGATGTCGCTTGAAGGTTTCCCTAGCGTTAACAAATCTGTTTTCTCGCCCTCAACTATGACATCGCTCATCACTCGAGAATAGAAGTATTCAATGTCTGACACGTCAACCGGTTTTCTGGGTTCTAGCTCGAGCTTCTTTTCCTTGTGAATATGATCAACAACATTTCCTATCGTTTTCGTTAATGGTAGCCCTAGGAGCTTGTTGAGGTGCGCATCGGGATCCATGTCAAAGGCCAGAGTTACGTCGTCCTTTTCAGCGAAATATTTCACACTCAACGCTGCAAGGGTTGTTTTGCCAGTTCCGCCTTTTCCTGAGAACGCAATAATTGTCATACATGCAACCATATTAGACGTAACTAAAAAGATTGCGGTGATTTCAAGTTGAAAATCAAGTCTGCATCTACATCGCTGAGCATTTAACTTATACACGAGTGCACTCTTGTACCTACTATCATTGGGTCAAGGTCATTGAAGTCTCGGGTTGTTGGTGCTGAGAATTGGAAATCGAGCGGGACAATTATCGATGGAAAATACTAGCAATGTCATACATGTGTATGGTTGCTTTTGCCTTGGTTTTCCAGTCAATTCCTCCAGTTCTCACGTTAATTCGAGAAGAGCTGAACATCACTCATGCCCAAGCAGGTCTGCTCATGAGTCTATTCGCTCTGCCAGGCATATTCGTAGCTATACCTGGAGGAGTAGTTTCAGATCGCTTTGGCATGAAAAAAGTGGGAGTATCATCGTTGATTTTGATGATCTTCGGCACGTTGATTGTAGGAATAAGCAGGAGCTTTCTTTCGATATGCCTCGGCAGATTAATCTCAGGCATGGGTGGCCTGACTTTAGCCGTCGTCTTACCTCAATTGCTATCTCAATGGTTCCGAGATCGAGAACTTGGACTTGGAATGGGCGTATTCAACACCGCCATGCCGCTAAGCACGATAACAAGTCTAAACGTCTTTGGCATCATAGCCAGCAGTCTTGGCTGGTCATCTCCCGTCTTTCTGACCACGGCAGTTAGCGTCCTAGCGTTTCTCGCATTTCTTTGGCTTTTCAAAGAACCAAGAGCAGATAAAATGCGAAGTGGAGGACAGCTGTCTTCAGATATTGCTATCATAGGAGTTTCAATGTGGATTGTAGGCTTTACTTGGATGTGGTTCAACGCTGCACTCATCTCCTTTTTGACTTTCGCACCCGATTTCTTTGCGTCAGAAGGCTATGAAATTGGTTTGGCTGGCTTCATGTCAAGTATAGTGATGATGGGCTCCCTATTTCTAAGCCCCATCATAGGTTACTTCGTTTACAAATTCGGAAAGGAAGAAATGTTCATAGTTCTTGGAGGCGTAACGCTAGCTCTGCTGTTCATTCTTATCCCATCGACGCCCTTTGATCTTGCCTTACTTGCACTAATAGGAATTTCTGCAGCATTTGTGCCTGCTTCAATCTTTTCCCTGCCTTCCAAGTTGACGAGACCTCAGAATCTTGGTCTAAGCTTCGGAATTCTCACGGCATGCTTGAACATTGGAGTTCTAGCTGGACCTTACCTAACAGGACTAGCAAAGGATCTCACGGGAGGATACACGGCAAGTCTTTACATTATGTCAGTTTTCGCTTTAATCCAAAGTGCCACTATTGCGCTTCTTCGCCTGTCTAAGGCTCGGAAAAATTGAATGATCAAACGTGAGATTTTCGGACTTGAACAAGTTTCGTATGTTAGAGAAGCTCAAATGATTCCAATGCGCAAGTTTGAAATGGAGTTTTCTAGATGTTGAACAGATCTGTGAGGAAGTGGCTATCAGAATAATCCTTTTGGCTTCTCAACCAAGGAAGTTCAGGTTTCGACAAGCTCTTCTCTTATCCACCAGGCTTTTCGTTTCTCCATCTTCTCGCCTGCGTAATATTCAACTATGGCTTTTCCAAGCTGTTTCTTTGATCGCTTCTGTATCTTCCGAAGTCGATTGAGTACATGCCACCTGTTGGTTCCGAGCAGTTCAGCCAACTCTGGAGTTGTGGCCCCTTTGTGACTGATCAAGAAATCTACGATTTTGTGATCCATTTCGTCAATGCAGAATACGTGGGGGTTGACTTTTCCCTCCTCGTATGTGAAAACTTCCAGTTCTGTCAAATGTTTCCTAATTTCAGAAACGTCAGTTTCAACTTTACGGATCCTCTGCTCGAACTCCAAGATTCTGTCTGGACGAGGAGTCTGCTGCAGTTTTTCAAGAATGGCAGATCGAAGGAATTCACTTCTTTCTCCTTCAGGAACACGTAAAACCAGCTCATTGTAGACCTCTTCTGGAATCTTGGCGGAAACCATCTTGAACTTGCTCATTTTGCTGCCTCCGATATTTATTCTAGCCTGAAAGGTAAAAGCGTTAGCTGCCCATTAAGGGTCAACCGCACGTGCGTGATTTCTATGATAAAGAGAAACCTTTTAAGAAGAACGTGTGTATCTAGCCATCAAAATTCAGGTTTGTGTGGTGGAACAGATGGTTCAAAAGACGACAGTTTCGGTGATTAAATGTGACGTGGGCTCATCAGCTGGCCATCATATAGTTCCCAGACCGTTGCTGGATATTGCGGAAGACCGTATGAAGAAAGCACAGAAGCAAGGAACAATTAACAGCTACTATGTTTTCCACGCGGGAGATGACCTAGAACTACTCATGGTCCACGAAAAAGGTGAGGGCGACCCGAAAATACACGAGGTTGCATGGGAAACATTTCAGGAAGCAGCTAAGAAAGCATTGAGCCTCAAACTCTATGGTGCGGGACAAGATCTCCTGAAATCAGCTTTTAGTGGAAACGTTCGCGGCATGGGGCCTGGCGTAGCCGAAATGGAAATCGAAGAAAGACGCTCAGACCCGATAATCGTTTTTGCCGGTGACAAGACTTCGGGAAGCGCCTTCAACTACCCCCTGTTCCGCGTATTTGCCGATCCGATGAATACTGCGGGACTGGTGATTGACCCTAACCTTGCTGGAGGCTTCAAGTTCGAAGTCTTGGATGTCCTGAAAAACCGGAAAGTTGTGATGAAATGCCCAGAAGAAATGTACGAGCTGATTGCTTTAATCGGAACGACCGAGCGCTACTTGATCTCGCGAATATGGAGAACCAAGGACAACCTCATCTGTGCAGCAAACAGCACAACAAAGCTTTCGTTAATCGCTGGAAAATACGTGGGAAAAGATGACCCGGTCAGTATTGTGAGAGCTCAACACGGGTTGCCTGCGACGGGTGAGATTCTAGCACCTTTCATGCACAGCTACTTCGTTGAGGGATGGATGCGAGGTAGCCACTGGGGGCCTCTCATGCCTGTTGGACTTGAATTCAGCAAGTGCACGGTATTCGATGGACCGCCAAGAATGGTAGCGCTAGGTTTCCAAGTTTCCGATGGAACCATTGCCAGCGACAGCGATGGCACTCCGCTAGTAAATGACCTGTTCGATGATCCTGCGTTTGACATGGCTCGGCATGAAGCTATGGAGTATGCAGCAGCGTTGCGTCGCATGGGCGAGTTTGAGCCTGCTCGACTAGGCGCTGATACAATGGAATACACAACTCTGCCGCTGATCCTCAAGAAGTTGAGGCGAAGGTTTAAGCCAGCTTGATCGCTCTGCCGTAACATCGTTCCTGAAGATTCAGATATTACTTGACATATACCAGCTTACTAGATAAGCCTTCCAACTCTTGGCAACGAGACTTGACAACTTCGTAGACTTTTTTGCGCAGGGTTTCTCCCAGCAGCCCAGTTTCCCTAATAGCACTCATTTTGCGGGCAAGCTTGAAGTCACCCAAGCCCAAAAACCATAATTCGAAATCTTTGCGTGCTAAATGAAACTCAAGAGACTTGGTGTCTAAAGCTTGAATTTTGTCGCAAAAATCTCTTAGGTTGGTTGCATAGGTTTGCGAATACAAATCCATGCCATAGTAAAAATGGAAAGCCT
>CP070828.1:979217-982373 GCA_020344715.1 Candidatus Bathyarchaeota archaeon
CAACGCAGAATTGAGCTGTCTTATTTGCGTATTGCATCTAAAGATGTATTTGTCGATATTGTCGGTTGTGGCTTTTGCGTCAGTTTTCAGCTGGTTCAGTGCTCCTTCAAAGGTCTTCTGGAGTTCATTGTACATCTCAGATGGAACTTTCTTCTTCTCGAGAAGCTCGTCCAAAGCCTGTTCTTTCCGCCAAATCAAAGGAATCTCGTCGCACAGAGTTTTTACCCTCAACTTGATTGAGGGCAATAGCACCACGTTGTCTCCGTCGACTCGAAACTGTTCACTCGAGTATTTTCTGAATTCGCCGTCTTCGTGCTTGAGAAAGACGTTGGTTACTCTGCCTGTTGGGTTGACAGAGAACGAGACTATTCGACCAATGGAGCGTCCGTACTCGTCGTTCACGGGTTTTCCAACATAAAGAAAAAGGTTTGAAGTTGGGTGTGACATGTTTTTCACCTCGGATCACTGGTTCGGTCTACAGGTTTTGAGATTGGGATTCGGGCAGAGCTTTTTCGCTTGCTGTTGGCAAACCCGCTGGTAGCTCTGGGAATTTGTCTTTGATCTTCTGTTCCGCTACTGATGCGGCTTCGTTCAGGATTTTCTGAGCGTCTTCGTTTACGGCTTCAAAGTTTAGTGTTAGACCTGTGCTATGGCCGGCGTCCACAATTATCCCACTGAGCAAGGTTCCGATTTGTCCCAGTTCTTTTTCAGCTTCTGGGAAAATACTTGCCATTCCTGATTTCACTGTGCGAAGTACTCCTACTGCTGGTGCGAGCGTTGATACCACGTCGCCAAGTTCTGAAACGGTTCGCAGTCTTAGAACTATCTGTTCTAGTGCTAGTCTGGCATGCATTATCATCTTTTCCATCTTGCGGATTTCAGCCAGTTCATTGGCGAAGACGTTGGCTCTTGTCATGTCGTGTTTTGAGTAAGCTTGAACTATGCGGGTGAAAATTGATTTGTCGCGTTCTGTGAAACGGTCAGATGCCTTGTCGAGCCTTTGAATTTGCATGTCTATTCGCCTGACTGCAAAGTCGATTCGGGGTTTCAACGGTCCTGCTGGTCTCACTGTCTCTCTGATTCTCGTGGTGAGCGGTGTGTCTTGCTCTTTACCTCCCCATTGTTTTGCGAATTTTTCTGACATGATTATTCCTCCTTAGAGGAGAGATGTTTTAAGCGCTTTATTACATTGCTAACATGTTGAAAACATTCGTGTATATATGTGGCAGTATCGGCATTCGAAGTTTCTTTCAATTTGTTTAAATTTACGAAGGCAAAGGTGTGAGTAGCTGCGGGTCTCGATAAACATAATTGTGTAAGTTAAAAAGAAAAAGTACTTCTCCTAACTGAGTAGCTAAGGTGATTGAATGAGTGATAGAATAAAAATGCTAACAACCTTCGCTATACTGGGATTCTTTGCTGGAATGATTGCCAACTTTAGCTACAAGTACGTCCTTCCATGGCTCAGTCAAATCGTGCTGCCCGTGTTAGGCTTAGACTGGATTTTCTCAGGATTCGCTGGCGCCGCTTTAACGTTGCTCCTAATGACGGCATGGGCTTACCTCAGCGGACCATCAGAGGCATAAACAACCCAACAGCTTCGACTCTCATCTTCCGTTTCAAGAGTGGAGACGAAGATTTCACTTGGCATAAGGAGATCGAGTTCTCTACCTGTGAGACGGAATTAGCATCCCTTCCTCTCTCTTTGTTACCAAAAAAATTGCAAATTCTTGCATTCTTCGTTCAGCGATTTCAGTTGCTCTCCGTCTATTCAATACCCTGCCTTTTCTAAAGCGCGCGATCTAGCAAAAGGAAGTTAAGCCTTATCTGATATCCCTGTTTAGAAATTTGGAGAAGAGCCTTGAGGCCTGAAGGACAGTAGGAGAATGGTTGAAGCGGAGTCCGGGCATTCTAGCGTTTTCAACTTGCTCGAGAAAGCCGTGCTGAACACATTCGCTGAGCTAGGGTTTTCTGAGCCTACGCTCCCTCAAATTAAGGCTATTCCTCATATTCTGAGACGAGAAAACGTTCTTTTAATTGCTCCAACTGGAAGCGGCAAAACCGAAGCTGTCTTGCTTCCAATTCTTTCTAATTTCATTCAACAACCAGAGAAGCTTGGAATCTCGATTCTGTACGTAACTCCTCTTCGGGCACTTAACAGAGACATGGTGAAGCGGCTTTCATTCTGGGCTGAGCATTTGGGCATTTCAATTGAGGTTCGACATGGTGACACTGAAATCCGAATTCGTCGTCGTCAAGCCATTCGCCCACCGAATATTCTGGTTACTACGCCTGAGACCCTCCAAGCTATCTTGCCTGGGAGTCGAATGCAGCAACACCTCAAACGTGTTCGTTATGTCATCATTGATGAAGTACATGAGTTGGCTGAAGACAAACGAGGCGTTCAGCTTGCCGTTGCACTGGAACGTCTTTTGCAGTTTACGGAGGAAGAGTTTCAAAGAGTCGGGCTGTCTGCGACTGTGGGAAATCCTCGGAAGGTTGCGGATTTCATCGCTGGAACGAATCGTTCTATTAAGGTCCTAGAAGTCTCGTTGCCCAAGGGCTATCATTACCGCGTAGAACATCCAGTTCCAGACGACCCGGACTATGATCTAGCTCAGAAACTGCGAACCACCCCCGAAGCTGCTGCTAGAATAGGGCGAATCTTGGATCACGTGAGAAGGCACACTTCAACCCTCATCTTTGTGAACAGTCGAACAAACGCCGAAATGCTGGGACACAAATTCAACCAGCTAACCAAGGACGTAGCAGTTCACCACGGCTCCCTGTCTAAGGAGGAGCGAACCTCAATCGAAGACCAGTTCAAGGCCAAGACATTAAAGGCCATAGTCTGCACAAGTACCCTTCAATTGGGCATTGATATCGGTCATGTTGACTTCGTCATACAGTATCTTTCGCCTCGCCAAGTTTGCAGTCTCATTCAACGCGTGGGCAGAAGCGGTCACCAGTTGGACAAGATTTCTGAAGGCGTTATTGTCACGGCCTTTCCAGATGACATAATGGAAGCATTAACTGCGGTACGACGAGCCTACAAAGGTCAGTTAGAGCCCACACAGATGCATGAAAACGCCTTGGACGTGTTGGCCCATCAAATTGCAGGAATACTACTCGACACGGGCCAAACGACCATTGATG
>CP070828.1:982473-987356 GCA_020344715.1 Candidatus Bathyarchaeota archaeon
ACACATGAAGGAAGGCAGATTTGAGATTGGCAATCTTGGGGTCAAGACTATTTGTACCTTTTCTGTCTCCGTTTTCTCTTGCGCTTTTCCTTACGCATGCGCTTCTTCTTCCATTTCGCCCTCATTTCAACCTACCCTTTTAACTCAAGGCTAAGTGGCCCATCAGAATCCTTTGATCTGTTGCCAACCACTACAGTTCTTAGTATTGTGAGGGCAATATTGCATCATGTGCTAAAAGCCTTGCGGTTTCAGCTTGGTTTTGATCAAGAGGTTCAGGAAATCCAGCTATCATCAAGGTAATTCACGTTAAGAGCATTGTAAGAGAGGGAACGGCAACATACAAGCGAAGGTATATGCTACAAACCAACATGCCAAGAGAAGCAATAATCAAAGTATAATCCGCACTCTTCAGTCTAAGCACGTAGAGGTTGGTACGTTTTTGAGTTGCCCCCCACGCCCGCGACTCCATTGCTTCCGCTAGCTCTAGACTTCGCCGAATAGCGCTCACAATTAGCGGAATGAGTATTGGAACATAGTTTTTCACTCGCTTGATGAAATTGCCCCGTTCAAGTTCTAAACCTCTCGCTTTTTGAGCGTCCATAATTGTTTGAGCCTCTTCGGCTAGGACTGGAACAAACCGAATCGCAGTGGTGAAAGCGAAGCAAAACTCGTAGGGTACATGACTTTGTTCAAGCGCCAAACTCAGATGATCTGGAGAAGTTGTTAGAAAGAATATTGAAAAAGATTCAACGAGAACTAAAAATCGCAGAGACATGGCTAGCGGATATTCCCATAGAAACATAGACGAAGGACTAGTGCCGCCGAAATATCCGAAAGCAAGGTTTACAGCGAAAATGAGGATTGCCAGAAATAGAGCTCCTTTCAATGATCGTATCCACTCTCGTTGCACACGTGCCAAGAGCACAAAGGGTATTTGAATCAGAAAAAGAAGGACAAGAGGAAAAACTTCCAGAAAGGCGATGGCTATCCCGAAAACTACCAGCACATACAGGAATTTAACTCTTGGATCCAAATGATGAATCGGTGAATGAACATGCCTAAATCTAAAGCCTTCAAACACGCTCATGGCTTTTCCTCTTCCTTTAGAAAGCCCAGCAATATCCTACGTGCTTCGTGAACGTTGATGACATCAGTAGGTAGCCCAAAGTCGGCTAACCCTACGAAAATTTGAGTCATCTGTGGTGGTACAATGGAAGCTTTGAAGGTGAGTTCTTTGTTTGTAAGAATTTCTTTGGCGTCACCATCAGCCACGATTTTCCCTTCAGCCATCAACACGATTCTTGGACCACAATCTGCAACGAATTCTACATCATGTGTGACGACGACAACCGTTTTCCCTTGCGCATTCAGCTGAACAATAAACTGGCGTAGTTTTTCCTTTTGTTCATAATCCTGACCAATTGTAGGCTCATCGAGAACGACGACTTGGGGATCCCAAGCAAGCACTGAAGCCAAAGCTAAACGCTTTCGCTCGCCTCCGCTAAGCATGAAAGGAGAGGTTTGACGATACTGCGTTAGCCCCAAGAGGTTAAGCGCCCAAGTTACTCTGCTCTTGACGATTCCTTCCTCAAACCCAAAGTTCTTGAGAGCGTAAGCAACCTCCTCCTCGACGGTTTCGCAGAACAGTTGATGGTCTGGGTTCTGAAACACAAATCCAACCTCGCGGGCCAAGCTTGCCGTGCTCACACTTCGTGTGCTTACTCCATCAACGAAAACTTCGCCACTGGCTGGCTTTAGCAATCCGTTGAAATGTTTAACTAACGTCGTTTTTCCAGCACCGTTGGAGCCCATTATAGCGACAAAATCACCGTCTCGAATCTCAAGAGAGACCTCCTTTAGGGCTTCAACGCCGGTAGGGTAAGCGAAGCAAACACCCTTAACTTCGATCACGCTGCAAAACACCTCGCAACAGCTGAACTGCCTCTTCAGGATTTACTGGAGCTCTGCCGAGACGAACTCCATTTTGCCTCAACATTACCCAGAGTTTGGTGGCTTTTGGAATCCCTACTCCAATGAGCCGAGCGCTTTCGGAATCGAATACTTCTTGGGGTTCATCGTCTAAGACAATCGTTCGCTCGTTCATTATGATGACATGGTTTGCGTGCTTCGATGCTAGGTCCAAACGATGTTCAACAAGTATTACTGTGACTCCTAGTTTTCTGTTGAGTTCGCTGACAACTTCAAAGATCTTTTGGGCACCTAAAGGGTCTAGGAAAGAAGTGGGCTCATCGAGAACCATAACTTCGGGCTGCATGGCAAGGACGCATGCAATTGCAACTCGTTGTTGCTGTCCCCCGGAAAGCTCGTGCGGGGCTCTCTCTCGCAACTCTTCTATACCTGTCATCTGCAAAGCCCAATCTACGCGTTCACGAATTTGGTCTCTTGGCAGTCCAAGGTTCTCCAGCCCAAAGGCAACGTCCTTTTCAACCGAAAGTGCGAAGAGCTGGTTCTCGGGATTCTGAAAGACAAGCCCAACATGACGAGCCATCTCGTAGATTGGACGCTCAATTACGTTGAGTCTGGCAACTGACAGCTCACCTTCAAGTCTTCCAGCATAGAAATGAGGGATTAGACCATTAAAGCAGCGGCAAAGCGTGGTTTTGCCGCAACCGCTTGGGCCGGTGAGGATGACAAAGTCTCCTTTCTCGATTGTTAATGATACGTTCTTGATGGCTGGTTCTGTGCCACCTGGATAGGTGTATGTCAGGTTTTTGGCTTCGATGATGGGCAAGTTGTCGTCGTCACTCCAGTTCCCAGATGGAACGCAATCATTTAAGAGTAGCTACTTAAAAATGTGTCTTGATTTTTCTTTTGTTCAGACATGCCCAAGAAGACAGAATATGAAAACTAGGTTTGTGTCAACGTTTCTTTCAGAAGCGTCATGCAACGTTTGAGGTTGGCGTCTAAGTCCCCGGTCCCGTTGGCGCCTGCGGAAACTGCATGTCCCCCGCCCATGCCATGAAGATACTCACCGAGCGGTTTTGCAACGTCTCGCCCAAGATGGACACCGGTTTTTTCATGAAACTCACGATTTGCCCGCATACTGATTTGGATCTTTCCGCCATGATGACCAGCAACAATCGCCACGTGAGCTCCAAGCGCTATTAAAGCACGAGCAGCTGAGGCCTGATAGGCGCTGACATGAGAAAAAGCCAGTAGCCAGTTGTTGATTCTCAAGACTTTCACCCTTTTACCTGCTTTGAGACGGGCTATCCGTTCTGAGAGAACTATCGGAAGAGAAAGCGATGACAATGCTTCTCCAGCTTTTACGCCAGCTTCAGTGAGGTCAGCCAAGATCTTCAATGTCGCAGAGCTGGCTAGGATGAAATGTCTAGTATCAAAAGCTATTCCGAGAAACAGGGCTTTGGCCTCAATTGATGTCAGTTTCACTCCTGCTTCTTTAAAAAGGTTGTAGATAATCTGGCAAGTGGACGATGCTTTTTCGTCGGCCACGATGAGGGTTGCCAAGTTCTCAGTATCTGGGTGACTTGCATGATGATCTATCACAATTATAGGAGCACTTGAAGCTTCAACTTGCCTGCCCCAATCATCAAGTTGCTGAACGGTATTGGTGTCAAGCAGCACGATAGCATCAGCCTCTTCAATCTTGGGTTGATCAATCAATGTTGCCGGCAAAGACTTCAACATGAACTTTGAAAGTCTGCTTGGTCCTTGCGCAGCTGCAATCTCAGTTCTCAATTCTGGACGTAATCGTTCTAGCAGTCGAGAGAAAGCGAAAGCAGAACAAATCGCGTCGGGATCGGCGTTGTGATGACATAATAACAGAATGCGCCTTGCATTGCATTCGTCTAAAAGCGATGTTATCTCGAGGATTTGCATGCCACTTCCCCTAGGAAGGCTTTAACTGCCTCAAACGCTTGTTTTGTGGCTTCCCCTGCAAGTGTCTGTACGTCATAGTTTTTCATTGAAGCCGACAGGGCGATCTCAACTTCAACATCGACAGTCACCGGTTTTGGTCCTTCGATATCAACAGCTATGTTAAGAACTGGAACTCTACGTGAAGGAACTTTGGACAAAACGTAGTTTCTCGCTGCTTTCTCAGCGATGGAGCATAGTGTTTCTACCTGTTCGTTAGTCAGCTCTGAAATGCCGATCTCTTCCAAAAGAGATTTCACCTGGCAAGTCAAGGTGAAACTGGACGCAGATCTTGCTGAAGCTTGGTTTGTAGGTTTTTCACTTGTGTTCGCAATCTTTCTTCTTGCTTGCCGAGCACAGTGACACGGGTGTTAAGAAGTTCCTTTCGTTCGGCTAATTCCGTGACAACTTTTGTCCGTTTAGCCTTGACAAGAAGTGAACCTATAGATTTGTAAATAACCGTGGCATCACTAAGCTTTTCCAGCTCGCCTAAGGCTTGATCCGCTTCGGTGAGTTCCAGTTCTAACTGCTGCTTTTGCGACAAAACCATCTGTAAAGTCTGCTGCAGCTGCTGAAGCCTAAGAAGACGCTCTTGCACCTTCGGCGGAAGCCTCGAGATTTCATCGCTCATCTAATTGCCTCAAACAATTTTAACGAGTTCTCTCAGCAATAGGGTTTCCTATCAATTAAGTGTTTTTTATCTATTGCGGACATTAAAATCAAAGCTCCAAATCACGAAGGAACTTTCTTGATCAGCATATGATCAGCATGTCTCTTCAAGTTCGCTCCTGAGATATCAGAGGCAAAAAACCAGTGATTTGCCACATAAGAGTGTCGCTGTTTCCATTGCTGACCGAGTATCATTGATCATCGCAATCCAACGCAAATACGAGTTTGTCACAGCTCTTAGAGCAGAAGTATCCCGCGCTTCAAAAGTGAGCGTCATGACCTTTCCTTCTTCGTTGATCTGGACCTTTGAACGAGAA
>CP070828.1:987456-990175 GCA_020344715.1 Candidatus Bathyarchaeota archaeon
AGTCGGCAAGTGCGGCGCCGACGCCTCCAGCAAACCCGCCTACGAGCGGACCAAAAAGTAACGCTGTGGCATACACCATGGACTCGCCGATGTTAAAGAACCCCTGTGTAAGTGGAACGTAAATGGAAAAGATCACTGTCGCTATGAACACGAGTGACGTGAAGACCGCACCGATAGAGAGCTGTATTGCGGTTGATGTGGTTGTTTGGTTTCGCAAGTAGCACCCCCCTACTAGTATAGCTCCAACTATACTAGCGTGTCCATTTAAGCGTTACGCCTGGAGTCAGAGAAGAGTCTTTAATTCGTCAATTGAACGCAAGATCTGTTTTCCCCGAGCAGTGATCTTGAAGTACTTTCTGCCGCTTTTTTCATAAGTGATCACGATCCCCTTTCTTGCGAGTTCATTCAAGTGCTGATAGATGGCGCCACGTGTCATCGTCTTCCCCAGTTTCTTCCATAAACCATAGCCGTATGCGTCTTTTCTGCTTAGGATGCGCAGAATCTTTCCCTTGGTGCTCAGTTCCAAGCCAAGGATTGCTGTCTTTCGCTTCTTGGTCAACGATTGGAGAACGTCAGTAGCTTTCAGTCCGCTTCCAGTTATTAGGCATACAACCTTGTCTTCCTGAGTAATGATATTCTGCTGAGCGAGTTTTTTGAGGCCTGCAATCGTCGCCGAACTTGCCGGTTCTGCAAAGATTCCTTCTAGTCGCGCAATCTCTTGCTCGGCAGCGATGATTTCTGCATCGGGTACTGAAATGGCGATTCCGCGGGATTCTTTCAAGGCTTGAAGAGCCAATATCCCGTTGAGAGGATTGCCCACAAGTATCGCTAGGGCATGCGTGACAGGTTTCTGGACAACTGTCGGCTCTGGCTTGTTTTCCTCATGGGCCTTCACTATGGGGGCGCAGCCTCTCGCTTGTACTCCGACCATTCTTGGCAGATCGTCGATTTTGCCAAGAGTTTTGAGTTCTTTGAAGCCTTTCCAGATCGAATATGTAGTGCCGCCACTGCCCATGGAGACAATGAACCAATCGGGCACTCCGAATTGCTCCGCAATTTCAAACGCAATCGTCTTTTGACTCTCAATCGCTAGGGGATTCAGCTCTGCCGTGGCTTGATACCAGCCAGTTTCGTTCTGCAATGATCGTGCCCGTTTGAGAGCGTCGTCCACGGCTTCGCCGTGTTCTTCGATGATGGCGTCGTAGATTAGCATTTGCGCCAGCTTGCCCATGTCCACGATTTTCGGAACGATTACGTGGCAGATGAGTCCAGACTTGGCGCAATAGGCGGCTAGAGAAGCACCTAAGTTGCCGTTGGAGGCACAGATGACATTGTCATGCTTCAAGTCGAGCGCGTTCGAAACCATCAATGCTGCACAGCGGTCTCGGAACGAGTTCGTTGGATTCCGCGTCTCATCCTTGAGGTAGAGGACTTTCAAGCGCATTTCTTCTGCGAGACGTTCCGCTTTGTGCAAAGGTGTGCCTCCTTCGCCCAGGGTAGCCAGAGTTCCGACTTCCGGAAGCAGCTGTCTGTATCTCCAGAAACCAAAAGGTCCGGTGAATTCGAAGTTGCCCGCCTCTTCAAAATCGTATGTATATTCAAGAAGGTTTCCGCACTTCTCACATTGAAACTGAGGAGGATTACGCTCATAGATTGCGGAACACCGAGTGCAACGGAGAATCGTCATTGCCGCAGGCTCCATCTATGAATTAGCTTTTTCACAACTTCTCTTTATCGGTTGAAAAAAACGCCTAGGAAGAAAGAAGCACGTTATAAGAGACCGCTCTGGACTTGCTTGCACGGTGGAGCGAATCCGTTGAAGATCCGGAATATACGACCTGGGATGAGCCATGTAAGCGTCAAGGTAAGAGTTACCAGCACAGCAGCGGTTCAGCGAATCACCACAGGCGGAGGCCTTCAACGTGATGTCCAACAATTGAAGGTTGAAGACGAATCGGGATCGATTACGTTGGTTCTGTGGGACGACAAAATTGAACCATTAAAGCCTGGAGACTTGTTGCAGGTTAAGAATGGTTATGTCAGGTCGTTCAAGGGAGATTGGAGAATAAACATTGGAAAATCCGGTGAAATGACCAAGGTTGAGACTGCCAAGTGAATTTCCATTTACGTTTCAAAGGTGATTGTTTATTCTTCTTGCGACAACAACGCGATGGATTTCTTGTTGTTCCTCTTGGCTGGCAGGTTCTCGGCGTGTGCAATGATCATCCTCACAACGGTAGGGCTCATTTAGAACATCGTTATGTGTTTATGGTTTTTCATCGGCAAGCGGGCCATCCTAATGCGTATGCATGACTCGGCTGGAAAGGATCGTGTACTTAACATGGACTAGAGATGCGTTTATATTCGCATTGTCTTCCACTGTTTGATGGTGAAGGAATGTCCGAGAAGTCGGTGACCTACAAGGAATTGACCAAAGAAGAGGAGGAAGTCATCGTGCATAAGGGCACGGAGGCACCGTTCACCGGCGAATACTACGATTTTTGGCGAAAGGGCACGTATGTGTGCAGACGGTGTAGTGTACCGCTTTACCGTTCTAACGACAAATTTGAAGCTGATTGTGGATGGCCCAATTTTGATGATGAGATTCCAGGCGCAGTGAAACGGATGCCTGATCCTGACGGAGTTCGCACAGAAATCGCTTGTGCCAAATGCGGAGCACATCTAGGCCATGTTTTCGTGGGAGAACGTTTCACCAAGA
>CP070828.1:990275-993070 GCA_020344715.1 Candidatus Bathyarchaeota archaeon
ATCGGATATGTGGACGGAATGGGATAGAAATCGCTTGCTCTTATCACCCCACTTGTTTGGTCTTCGATGTTGCCAAGAGCTTCGGGAATTGTGATTCTGCCCTGCTTTACTTCCCATTCTTCTGTTCGCCCAGCAAAGGAGACTGGCTGGAAGTTTACGCAACGCACGATGTCAATGTTCTTGATTGCAAAATTGATGATGCCGCCCAGTTGATGGTCGTTCATTCCTCTAACTATAACCGGAACTAGGACAACGCTTCTGTGCCCGGCCTTTCGACAATTTTCGATGAACTTGAGCTTTGTTTCAAAGAGCCACTTTGCATGCTTCATTTTCCCTTCAGCGTCTAAATGGCTCGGCGCTCTTCCGATGTAAGGCTCCGGTGTGACTCCGTCAAAAGAGAGATAATAGGTGTCTACACCAGCCTTTTGAAGTTCCCGGACATAATTGACTCCGTCTTTTTCATCGGCTAGCCGCACGCCGTTTGTGTTGATTTCCACGTGTCTGAACCCTTTCTTTTTGGCAATCTTGACAATTTCAATTAGATCTGGTCGTATGGTTGGTTCTCCGCCTGACAGCTGTAGAGCCGGAGGTGGAACAGGCAGGTTGTTTCTTAGATTGTCAATTATGCCTTCGATTGTTTCCAAGTCAGGCTGGTAAAGATAGCCTATTTTTCCGGCATAGGCGAAGCATATGGAACACTGAAGATTGCAGGCGTTTGTGACATCGATTATGGCGAGAACTGTGTGCGATTTGTGATTTGGGCAAAGACCGCAATCTTGGGGGCAGCCTTTCTCTGTTTTCGTTCTCGGGTTCTGGATGCCTTTGCCGACTTGCTCATATATTTCGAATCTTTTGAACATCTTGTAGTCCGACCAGTAAGTATCTTCGAAATGTCCGTGTTTTGGGCAGTCTTTTGCCAGGATCACTTTGCCATCTTTCTCTATCAAATCTGCATCCAATTTCTCAAGGCATTCTGGGCATAGACTGCGTGTATGTTTGATGAAGTGAGAGTCTCTGTCTTTGCTGCTCGTTTCTTCTCGTCTTTTCAAGGTCTCCAATTTGACACCACTGCTGGTTGTAAACATTTAACAAGGGTCGGCGCTATACGTATAAGAAGATTTCCAAACGTTTCCAAAGGTGAAAAGGGTTGATGAGTTCTTCAGCGTCTCCGCCTCTGAGCGGTGAGGCTAGAAAAGTTCTTCGTGAACTTGGGCTCACACAATACGAAACGCGTGCTTATTTGGCTGTGCTTGGCAAAGAAGTTCTAACTGCTAGCCAAATCAGTGAGTATGCAGAGGTTCCATACTCCAAGGTTTACGAGGTTCTCGCTTCTCTGGAAAAGAAGGGCTGGATAAAAGCTGAGCACGGAAGACCAAGTAAGTATTATCCAAAGTCGCCGTCTGAGGCATTGGACGCGGCCAAATTGCGCCTTGAAGAAATGACGAAAACTTGGGAGCAAGCTATTCTGGGTGAGTTGCAGCCTCTTTACGAGAAGATGGGTATACGCGAGAAACCTGACATATGGATTCTGAGAGGTGAATTTAACATACTTGCCAAGCTTAAAGAGACCTTGGACAAGGCTGAGAATGAAGTAATGATAGCGACGCCGTCGTTGCCAAAAACTCTGGAAAACACTTTGGTGTCTACGTTGGCGCGCTTGCAGGATGCCGAGGTAAATGTGTTGCTCATGGTTTCAAAGGAAGCAAAAGATTGGAACGCGCGAGCACAGACGATTGCACATGTTGCCAGCGTCAAAGTTAGGAATCAAATGTTCGGCGGCGGTGTTATTGTTGACAGAAAAGAAGCCATGCTCTTTCTAGGTGAGGAAAAGCCCGCCCTCGTCATATGGTCGAATCATTTGGGCTTGGTCAAATTCGCCAGAGATTACTTCCAATATTTGTGGAACTCCTCAGACCGGATCTGATGGGTCTTGGGTGAACCGCAGTCAGAGGTCTTGACAGGTCTTCACAGAAAGTGGAAAGCGTGGGCTAGGGTTTGCTGAGCACTTCCTCTTCTGGCGGGGGAGATGGAATAAGTCCGTGTTTCATGAGTAGCGCGGTGGATTCTCTAGCGTTTTTGATGATAGCTACTGCCTTGTCCCAAAGTTCTTGTCTGCTGGGTTTTACTCTAGCGACTCCTTCTTTGATTGATTCCAACGCACAGGCAACGGCTTCATGTGGGAAAACTTCCCATTCATCCATTCTGGGAACTATATCGCCTTCATGAATTCCTCTATCCTCCGCAAACCGGGACAATTCTCTTGCAGCTGCAATGCACATGTCGTCGGTGATTACCTTCGCCTTCACATCCAAGACCCCCCTGAAGATTGCTGGGAAACCCAGAGAATTGTTTATTTGATTTTCAAAGTCAGACCTGCCCGTCGCCATAACTTTGACACCTGCTTCCTTTGCTTCCCAAGGCCATATTTCGGGGATAGGGTTTGCACATGCAAACACTATGGAGTTTGTTGCCATATTGGATACCCACTCCTTCTTGATCGTACCTGGACCGGGCTTGGAAGCCGCAATGCAGACATCCGCTCCCTTTAATGAATCAGATGTGTCACCGGTTCTGCCTTCCGCGTTTGTTTGTACGCAAAAGTCCCATTTCCAGGGATTGTCTTCCTTTTGTGCCTCTATGTCTTTTCGGTCGGGGTGGAGAATTCCTTTGCTGTCTACCATCATGATGTTGCCTGGTTTGACTCCTGCTCTCATGAGAACTATGGCGGTTCGAGTGTTTGCCGAGCCGGCACCCACGATGGATATCAGCGCTTCATCCATTTTCTTGCCTACCAC
>CP070828.1:993170-1001464 GCA_020344715.1 Candidatus Bathyarchaeota archaeon
CATAGCCAGCGGATGCGGAGATATTATATCTAAGCTAACAGCCGTTCGGGACTGGCGACTGGCTCACAACGTAAATAGAGAGTATTATGGAGAGTATGCAGACAGTTTAGCGCTAATGAGCGCTCAGCTACTGGTCAAGAATGCAGAATCCATTCAGCCTAGAGCGGAAGAGGGCATACGAATTCTCTTGGAAGCACTGATTAGCAGCGGTGTTGCCATGAGCATCGCGGGCAGCAGTCGCCCTGGCAGCGGTTCAGAGCATCTGTTTAGCCACGCCTTGGATTTGATTGCGCCAGAACCTGCGTTGCACGGCGAACAGTGTGGCGTTGGAACAATTCTAATGGCACGTTTGCACCATATCAACTGGAAAAGAATCAAAGAGACGTTACAAAGGGTGGGTGCCTCCACGACGGCTGAAGAACTCGGAGTGAAGCCTGAACACGTAGTCGAAGCCTTGGTGAATGCTTGCACCCTAAGACCAGAGAGATATACCATACTCGACGAAAAAAGATTGGATCACGATTCCGCTGAGAAACTTGCCGAGGTCACTGGAGTGATAAACTAAACTAGAAGCAATAATCGGAATTCTAATCGGCACAGAAGGCTTCTAGATTCGATTTTCCTGCAATTGTCGTTTACGTTTTTCACGTTATATTGGCGTTTCACATGTATTATCAACAACGGTTTTGATGAAAAGACGCCTTTATATGAAGGTTTAAGTAGAAAACTTGAATTATGCATTTGAAAGAAAGTTCCGCAGAGGATAGAATCTGTGCAGGTTGACTGTGTTCTCACCAACGGAAGAATTCATACTCCTAGAGGAATTGTAGAAGCAGGTATAGCGATAGAAGAAGGACGAATACTCAAGATAGCGAAGAAAACAAATCTTCCAAAGGCTTCATTCAAAATGGACTTAAATGGACTCCTTGTTTTGCCTGGCCTAATAGATTCGCACGTGCATCTTCGTGACCAAGGCTATGCCTACAAAGAAGACTTTGTCACAGGAACTGCTGCAGCAGCCGCAGGTGGGTTCAGTCTAGTCGTGGATATGCCCAACAACAAGCCAGTAACAATGGACGTTCAATCTTTGCGAGAACGCATGAAACTTGCCCAGAATAAACTACTTGTGAATGCTGCATTTTGTTCCGCTTTCCCTGAGAACACAAAGGAAATTAGAAGCATTGTAGGCGAAGGTGCAATTGCGTTCAAACTCTATCTGTCAGAAAAGATTGGAGGCCTGAACATCGACGACGACACCGAAGTGCTGCAGGCTTTAGACGAAGTTAAGATGACAAATGTTCAAGTCGCAGTGCACGCTGAAGACAAAGGCATTACTGAAAATGAAACGAAAAGAAAACAAGAAGAAAACCGCAGTGATATTAACGCCTATCTTGAAGCACATTCTTCAGATTCTGAAGTCAAAGCGATAGAACGGATAATCGGGCTGGCGGAGAGAACTGAGGCACACGTTCATTTCTGCCACATAAGCTCAGCGAAAAGCCTCGAGCTCATCAAGAAGGCCAAGGGTGTTGGAGTCAGCGTTACATGTGAAGCCACCCCGCATCATCTTCTTCTAACTTCGAGAGACATGAAACGCTATAAGAATTGGGCGGTTACCCTACCACCAGTGCGTACTAGAAAAGACACTGAGGCACTTTGGAAAGCCCTAAAGCAAGGTCTAATTGATACTATAGGTTCAGACCATGCTCCTCATGCGATAAAAGAAAAGAACCAAAAGTCTCTATGGAAAGTAAAACCAGGTATCGCTGGGCTAGAGACAACGTTGCCGCTGATGCTCACTCAGGTGAACAAGGGACGTTTGACCATAAAAGAACTCGTTGAGCTGACAGCAAAGAACCCGGCAGAAATATTCCATTTGAGAGATAGAGGAACCATACTTAAAGGCCGCCTGGCGGACCTAGTGGTAATAGATTTGAAGCAAGAACACAAGATTGATTCATCGAAATTTCACTCGAAAGCAAAATTCTCGCCTTTCGATGGATGGAAAACCAAAGGTACACCAGTGAAAACCTTTGTTAATGGTTGTCTGGTTATGGAAGAAGGAGAGATCGTGGCGAAACCAGGAACCGGTGAAATCATACGGTGAAAGAACCAAGATTCCTCACAGATGGCATGCTCGGGAAGTTGACTCGCTGGCTTCGGATGCTAGGACAAGATGTGGAATACACGACTGCGATGGCCGATGAGACGCTGATTCTTGAAGCGAAGAAAACCAGCCGCATTCTGTTAACTCGCGACATCCAGCTTTTCCAGCGAGCCATGACCCGAGGTGCAGAAGCTCTTCTCATTGAAGGCATGGACGAAGCTGAAAACCTCGCCGACCTAGCTACGCGATTCAGGTTCAGACTTCAAATTAACTTGAAGACTTCAAGATGCTCTAAATGTAATACTCAAATTCGCTCTGTTCGAAAGGACAGAATCATTGACAGAATTCCAGAAAAAACCTCGACCTACTACAACGAATTCTGGGAATGCCCTAACTGCAAGCAGGTCTATTGGCAAGGTGCTCACTGGAAAAGAATCGAAAAGACCTTAAGAGACGCTAGAAAAGCGTTAAAGAAATAACGCTCGAGGCGCCAATAGCTAGCGTTTGGCAGATGGTCTTGTCCTATAATATAGATAAAGCAGAGCAATGGCAACGGCTGGAATATAAAAGACGCAAATTTCGAAGGCAACCTCGAATGCAGGACCGAAAAGACGCTGAACGAGAAAGACCAAGGCGGCCAATGACGTTACAACAAAAGTAGCTTGACGCCAAGCATTAATTTCATCAGTGTACGTAGCTGCTTCTTGTGAGGGCAATCTGTTCCTCCCAAAGAAAATGAAAAAGAGAAAATCAGTCCTGCAAAAGCCATTTGAGTGGTATGTCCTGGTAGGTTTCATCTGGTAGGGTTCTGCGGATGGTGATTGGAAGTATTCCGCTTTCCAGTTCTTTGAGCGCAATGTCAATTGGATTTGACAGATTCTTTGAAGCCTCTACGAGTATGGGGGCGCCCATAGATATCTGAAGGGCCCTTGCTCCCACTATCCTAGCTTTCTCAAACCTAGTTAGCTTCGCCGTACCAATCCAGATTCTTTGGTCTAGGCTCGTTGAGTTAGTACTCCCCTGCACCCATAGGCCCCATTCCGCCCGGTCCCATGCCACCCGGGCCACCACCCGGAGGCATCGGAGGAGTCTTCATTTTGCCAGACGCGATTACATCATCAATTTTCAGAATCATAGTTGCCGCTTCAGTTGTAGATTTGATGATTTGCTTCTTGACTGCCAATGGCTCAAAGATGCCTGCTTTCTTCATGTTGTTGACCTTTCCTTCATTAACATCAACGCCTGCCCAAGTTTGCTTCTTCTCATGTCTCGCTCTGAGTTCGGAAAGTATGTCAATAGGATCTAATCCAGCGTTTTCAGCCAGAGTCACTGGAACAGCCTCCAATGCTTCGGCGTAACCCATAACAGCAAGTTGTTCTTTTCCGGGGAGAGTCTGAGCATATTCCCGTAGCACATTTGACACCTCTAGTTCAGGTGCGCCTCCACCAGCCACGATCTTAGGCTCTTCAACAACATCACGTGCAACGCATAAGGCATCATGTAGGGAGCGTTCTGCTTCATCAACGATTCTTTCTGTCCCGCCCCTTACGAGAATGGCTACAGAACGTGGGTTTTTGCATCCTTCGATGAAGGTCATCTTGTCGTCGCCGATCTTGCGTTCTTCGACAAGCTTGGCAAATCCCAAGTCTGCTTTTGACACATCATCTAGGTTTGTGATAATTTTCCCACCGGTTGCTTTCGTCAATTTTTCCATGTCTGATTTTTTAACTCGACGCACAGTGAGAATCTTCTTTCTAGCTAGAAAGTGCTGAGCCATGTCGTCGATTCCTTTTTGGCACACAACAACGTTAGCACCTGTAGCAACGATCTTTTCAACCATTTCTTTCAACATATTTTCTTCTTGTTGTAGGAAGGCTTCCATCTGTTCTGGATTCTCAATGTTGATTTTGGCGTCAAACTCGGTTTTCTCAATCTCGAGAGCCGTGTCAAGCAAAGCGATTTTGGCTTTTTCTACTCGCTTGGGCATGCCTGGGTGAACGACTTCTTTATCGACCACTATGCCCTGTATGAGCTTTGTGTCAGTTAGCGATTCGCCAGGCTTCTTTTCCACCATTACGTCATCGATATCAGCCCTGAACTGACCTCCAACCTTCTCAGCCACGTGCAGAATGGCGGAAGCTGCAATGTCGGCGAGATACTCTTTGTGTTCAGCCACCAATTTACTTGCCATAGAAGTCGTTGCAACCTTCTTGAGAGACTCCTTTTCGGTTGGTTCGACTTTCAAAGCGATTTTTTCAAGCGTCTTCAACGCCTTTTCAGCAGCTTTTCGATAGCCATCTATAATGACCGTGGGATGAACATTTTTCGCTATAAGGTCTTCAGCCTTTGACAGTAGTTCTCCTGCGATGACAACTGCGGTAGTTGTTCCATCGCCGACTTCATCGTCCTGAGTTTTGGCTACTTCAACCATCATTTTAGCCGCTGGATGTTGGATATCCATTTCGTCGAGAACTGTGCGCCCATCGCTTGTGATTGTGACGTCGCCGAAGTTATCAACCAACATTTTGTCCATGCCTTTTGGTCCAAGAGAGCTCTTCACAGCTTCGGCCACAACTCGGGCTGCCATGATGTTCGCGCGTTGTGCCTCTTTGCCCCTAGAACGAGATGAACCTTCTTTCAGAATTAGGACAGGTACTCCTGTAACATCTGAAGCCAACTTCAATCAATTCTCCTAATACGCTTTCGAACACTAGAAAACGCTTCTCAATATAAATTTTTCTAAGCTCTTTATGAAACTTCAAAAAGTTTATGAAACAGCTGGACAGAATGTTAGAGATACCACTGAGGAGATCTTGAAATGACTAGAATTCTGGTCTGCATCAAACAAGCCCTTGACGTCTCTCAGCTCAAGGTTGACTCGACTACAAGGCGAATAATTACGGCGGATGCCCCTAAGAAAATAAGTGATTTCGACAAGAACGCGCTAGAAGAAGCCATCCACGTTAAAGAGAAACATGGGGGCGAAGTGTTCACGGTGACAGTTGGTCCAGAAGACGCGAAGACAACTTTAAGAGAGGCATTGGCTATGGGCGCCGATAAAGCCTACCTAATAAGTGACCCCAGTTTCGAAAACTCTGACACGCTGGCAACCTCCTATATTCTCGCGGAGGCGATTAAAAAGACTGGTCCCTTTGACCTTATCTTGTGCGGTGAAGCTTCGATTGACAGCTTCTCAGCGCAGGTCGGACCTCGATTGGCCGAGCGACTGAGCATCCCATTGATAACATACGCAAGAAAACTGGATTTCGATGGAGACGTTGTTACCGCTGAACGAAGTCTAGAGGACAGCTCCCAAACCATGAGAGCAAAAACGCCTGTTTTGGTGACAGTAACGAAGGAGATTAATGAACCGCGAATTCCTTCGCTTATGGCAATTATGAAAGCCTCAAAAAAGGAGATAGTGATATGGAGAGCGGCAGACATCAACATTGCAAGCGAAAAAACAGGTGAATCTGGCTCAGCAGTTCAAATTCTAGATGTTCTAGCTCCTAAGACGGAACGCAAGCGAATCGTCATAAAAGGAGAAACTCCTACTGAAACCGCAGAAAAACTAGCAAAGGCGTTGGTTCAAGAAGGTGTCATAGGAAGGTGAAGATGCGTGAGTGAATATCGTGGAATTTGGGTGTACTCAGAAAATAAAGAACTTATGCTGGAATTGCTTGGAAAAGGAAGCGAATTGGCAGGCAAGCTGAACACGCAATTGACAGTCCCTGTGCTAGGACATGAAGCTAGGGAGCATGCAAAAGAACTAGCTGGTTACGGCGCTCAGAAAATCGTCATAGTCGACAGTCCTCAGTTGAGGGAATTCCAAGTTGAACCCTACCTAAGTGTTTTGACTCAACTGACCCAGCAACACAAACCTGAGCTATTCTTGATAGGTTCTACCAGAAGAGGAAAAGAACTTGCAGCACGACTTGCCGCTCGGCTCAATGTAGGATGCATTCCCGACTGCCAAGAGTTGGATGTTGACGACCAAGGAAGGCTGCTCGCTAGGCGCATTGTCTATGGAGGAAATGCCATCGTGACGCAGGTTTTCCGAATTAAGCCACAAATAGTTACCATACCTAGAAGAAGATTTGAAAAAGCAGAATATACAGAGACAAGCAAAGGCGAGATTACGGCCGCAGAAAACCTACAAGTCGAACCCTCCAAAACTGAAATTGTCGAGGTCAAACCGATCGAAGTAGCTGAGACAAAGATTGAAGAAGCCCGAATGGTTGTTGGGGGCGGAAGAGGACTCGACAAGAAAGAAGACTTCAAAATTCTCGACGAACTGGCCCAAATATTGGGCGGACAAGTCGGCTACACTCGACCGCTTGCTGAAGATAGAAAGTGGTTCACGGAATGGGTTGGACTATCTGGGCATACCATTAGCCCAGAGCTGTACATTGCTTGCGGGATTTCCGGAGTAATTCAACATGTGGCTGGAATACGCGATTCCAAAATAGTTGTAGCGATCAACAAAGACCCAGAAGCGCCGATAATGGAGATGGCAGACTACATTGTCATTGGCGACTTGTACGAAATAGTCCCAGCTCTCTCAGCGGCTTTGAGAAAACTTCTAGCTTCAACTTGATTTCCAAGAAAAGAAAAAGGAAGGAGTTGCCTCCGCAGAGGCTACTTGTAATCGATGTATTCTTTGCCAAGCAGTTCTCTGACGAGAACAACCCTCTGGATGTTAAGAGCGCCCTCAGCTCCAATGACGTACGACATTATTCCGCGCATTCCCATTTCAAGTGGACATTCCTTTGTGTATCCCCAAGCTCCCAACCATATCATTGTGTCATAGAAGATCTTAAACGCAAGCGGTGGACCCAGCAACTTGACAGTTGATATCAACTTTGCGCATTCGAGTGCCGTGTAGCTTTTTGTCTTGTACCTTTCGTTTATCATCCAGGCAGTTCGGTAGACCAATGATCGTAGGGCCTCTAATCTTGCATAGTCATCTGCCAATTCATACTGGATCATACCGAATTTTCCAATAGGGCGTCCAAAAGCTTTACGCTCTTTGAGATACTCCATTCCGATTTCAAGCGCGCGTTGCGAACATCCGATAGAAGTGGCTCCAATTAATAGCCTGGCAAGGTCAAAGCCTTCCATGGTCATGTAGAAGCCTTTGCCCTCTTCTCCCATGAGATAGTCGTTCGGCAGTCTAACGTCTTTCATCGTGAAAGCTCCACAGGATATGCCCATTCTGCCCATGTCATCGAAACGTTTGCTCACCTCAACGCCCGGAGCCGTCATTGGAAGATAGAAGGAGGTCATGCCTCGATGCGAAGCTTCTGGCGGTGCGGGTGATGTTCTAGCAGTTATCCAGAAGCCACCCTTGCCTAGATGTACACATTCTTCGGTACCGCTGATGTACGTTTTCTCTCCGTTAACGATCCAATCGTTCCCGTCCTTTTTTGCTGTTGTCTTGAAGGCAGCGACGTCGGAACCTCCGCCAGCTTCGGTTGTACCTATGCCTATGAATGCCTCACCCTTTATTGAGGGACGGATGCACTCTTCTCTGACCCTTTCTGAGCAGTATTTATCAGCGACAAATCCCCAACTGCTCTCGACTAAGAAGTGCACAGGGATTGCTATGGTAAGGTCAGCATAGGCTAATTCTTCAGCAGCTATGCAAGCGGTGACCCAATCTGCTCCGAGTCCGCCATGATCTTCGGGAGCGGTCATGAGCCATAAGCCAAGATCAGCCATTCCTTTAATGATTTCGTCAGGAATCCATTGTTTAGTATCGATTTCCCTAACTTTTTCTATGGGTAGGTTCTTTTGACACCATTCTCTGAGAACTTTTCTGAAAAGCTCCTGTTCCTCTGTAAAGCCGAAATTTACCATGCGTTTTTCACCTTTTCAAAGAGGAAAGTTTGTATCGTCATCAGTCATATAAGCTTTGTTAGAGACGCGTTCGCGTCGACTTCAGACGGAAGCGGTCGATGATATTAGACCAGCTTTCTCCAGAAACTCGTCAATGGGACTTCGGTTCAAGTGCAGTCCAAGCTCTTCTGTATCTATTCCCATGGCGATTCCCAGCAGCTGAGTAAAAAAAAGAACAGGAACGCTAATCTTGGCTCCCACAGTCGCCGCTGCGCTTTTCTGGCGCATGTCAAACATCATCTGACATGAAGGACAAGCAACAACAAGCGCATCTGCCCCAGAATCTTGA
>CP070828.1:1001564-1009721 GCA_020344715.1 Candidatus Bathyarchaeota archaeon
GAGAAGGATCTCGTTGATACGGGGAATCGCCGCTATAAACTTTCAAACCGCTAGAGCTGTGTGTTAAGAGACTTTTCATACTTGCGGCGGATAGAGGGCTTTTACGAAGTTGTCTGCTACATGACTAACGATAGGTTCAAACAGGTCATTTGTCTTGACTAGAATGACGAGTCCCACTTGCCCGACGAACAATGTTAAGGAGTAGGCGCCAAGAGCAGTACACGCTTGGGTTCTGAATTAGGATCTCCACACAACCGAACCTGAACTGGGCGGTCTCCATTCTCCAAGTTTTCCCAGTGACGGTCCTCTGATCCATGTTTTCTTCTGGCAGGGCTCACTATAGACAAGGGAAGTGGGCGACTACGTTTTAATCAATATAGCAGCGATTTGGAATTTATAAAAGTGATTTATGTATGTGTGAAGATAGAAACCTGAGAAGAAAAGCCTATGGAGAAGCCAGTTGAGCAAGTGACGCGATCCGATTCGGAGTTGAGCAAAGAGACCTGTGAGGCCAAACTTGGAAAGAGAGTGAAAGGTACGCTGGTCCTCAGAGTTGATGCTACTATTCCCGAAATAGCGAAGATACAAGTGGCTGCCAGCGTCATCCAAGAAGGAGGCACAGTAGCTTTTCCAACCGAAACGGTGTACGGCCTCGGCGCGGACGCATTGAATGCTAAAGCTGTGAAGAAACTATTTGAAGCAAAGAGGCGTCCGGCAGATAATCCCATAATTGTGCACGTAGCCGGCAAAGAATACGTGTATCAACTCGCGAGAGATGTTCCCAAAGTCGCTGAACGCTTGATAGCACTGTTTTGGCCAGGACCCCTAACTCTTGTTTTGAAGCGCTCGAAACAGGTGCCGGACATAACTGTTGTAGGCTTGGATACCATCGCCATTCGAATGCCTAGGAACAAAGTTGCTCTTGCCCTTCTGAACAAATCTGGCACACCGATTGCTGCGCCAAGCGCGAATCTTGCTGGTAAGCCTAGCCCAACCACAGCCCAGCATGTGATAGAAGATCTCGCTGGAAGAATCGATGTTGTATTGGACGCAGGACCAACAGAAATCGGCGTAGAATCCACTGTCATCAACATGACTTCTGACCCGCCTGAGATTTTGAGACCCGGAGGAACCTCTTGCGAAAAGCTGATGGAAGTTTTGGGTAGGGTCAAGGTGCATCCACTGGTCAGGGCAGAAAAAAGAATAAGTTTGGCCCAGGCCGTTTCACCCGGAATGAAACATAAACACTATGCTCCAGAAGCAGAGATGATTGTAGTAGAAGGAACACTCGACAAAGTCATAAAGAAGGTTCAACAGCTAGCCGAAACTCACGCGACCGAAGGGAAAAAAATTGGCATCCTAGCCACTGACGAAAGCATCTTCAATTATCAAGCTGATGTTGTTAGGTCCTTGGGAAGCCGACAAAACTCCTCCATGCTTGCGAAAAATCTCTTCGAGCTTCTCCGACAGTTTGACAAGGAAAAAGTTGACGTAATTATTGCTGAGGGAATATCTCTAGTTGGTCTAGGTCTAGCTGTGATGAACCGACTGCGGAAAGCTTCAGGCTTCAATATAATCAGAGTCTAGTATAGGCTTCTCTGTCCTCTGCACTTTTGAACGATTTTTTGCACCTGAACAAATCGCCAATCTGTGGGCCTCAACTCCATCGCCATATTTTTCTGCCGTAGAAAACTTCAGGCACTAGTAGAAAACCTGACAAAGATATTGGTATAACCAGTGCCCAGTCAGCGACGCTTAGAGGTGCTGTTCCGAACAAGTTGGTATAAGGTATGAGCATTGTTGCCACTGCTGATACGACCACAGCTAAAAGCAGAAACTTGTTAGAAGTAAACCCAACTTTAAACGCGTTGTCCCTTTCTGAACGACAATTCCATACAATAATCAGTTCTTGCAACGTTGCCTGCACGAAAGCCATGGCCCTCGCTTCTTCAAGTGGGCGTCCCCAAACATAAAATGCAACATAGAACAGCACAGCGGTTCCTAGAACTTGAGTTACAAACGTTGCGAGAATTGAGGCCAATCTTCCATAAAGTATTCCCTCATCTGGATTGCGTGGAGGGCGCTTCATTATTTCCTTGTCGGCTGGATCCATGCTTAGGGCTAAGGCTGGTCCCCCGTCTGTTACTAGGTTTATCCATAAAATCATGCCAGCTGTCAGCGGTAATTCTAAGCCTAGCAAAGCGAAACTGCCTATAACGAGCAATTCGTCAAAATTGCTACGCAGCAGAAAGAAGGAGAACTTTCGTATATTGTCGTATATCGATCGACCTCCCTCTATAGCGTTGACAATAGTTGCGAAGTTGTCGTCGGCCAAAACCATGTCTGCGGCTTCTCGTGTTACGTCTGTGCCGGTGATGCCCATTGCCACTCCAATATCTGACTGCTTCAGAGCGGGTGCATCGTTTACGCCGTCGCCTGTCATGGCCACGATGTGCCCCTTCTTTTTCAAGGCCACAACTATTCGAAGCTTGTGTTCTGGGGAAACTCTGGCATAAACCGTTACGTTTTCCACTATTTTTTCAAATTCTTTGTCGCTTATCTGGTCCAACTCGGTACCAGTCAGAACCTTGTCGCTTCGAAGCATGCCTAATTCTTTGGCTATTGCTACCGCGGTTAGCTTATGGTCTCCTGTTATCATTACGGTCTTGATGCCTGCCTGTTGACACAGACGGTTTGCCTCTTTAGCTTCCTCTCTTGGCGGGTCGATCATTCCAGTTAGGCCTATGAAGACGAGGTCGCTCTCAACTGTTTCAGCATCAATTTTCTCTATAGCATCATCAGGTAGTTCTTTACAGGCTACACCAAGTACACGGAGGGCTCCTCTTGCCATTGCCTCATTGGTTACAAGAATTGTTTCTCTCTCTCTTCTATCCAGTTTCTTTCTTTTTCCGTCTTTTGACAGATAGGCGCAACGTTCTAGAATGACTTCAGGGGCTCCTTTGACGTAAGCAACAAGTTTTTTCCCCGATGTTTTATGGACTGTGGTCATGCGCTTCCTTTCGGATGTGAATGGAACTTCGTGAATTCGTGGATATGCAGCTTCTAAATCTTTTTTTGTTATTCCAGCTTTTGCTGCAGCTACAATCAACGCGCCTTCGGTTGTGTCCCCTAGAATGTTCTTTCCGTCATAATGAGCGTTGCTACACAATGTACTCGCTCTCAGGAGCAGATGAACATCGTCACCTTCCTTGGCGCTTATGGGCTTCCCATACAGGAGAAACTCGCCTCTGGGTTCATAGCCTACACCTGTCACGTCAATTACATCGCCATTCACGTAGATTTTGCGCACAGTCATTTCGCCTTTGGTTAGTGTGCCAGTTTTGTCTGAGCAGATCATCGTTGTGGCTCCAAGGGTTTCCGCCGATGCAAGTTTCCTGATAATTGAGTTGCGTTTTGCAAGCTCTCGGACGCCAAGAGCCAGCGATATCGTGACCACAGCTGGCAAGCCTTCAGGCACGGCTGAAACCGCAAGCGCCACTGCTATCTCGAATGCTTCCACAATGTTTTCTAAGGCTGCAGTTTCCGCATGTATTTGAAGAACGAATATTTCGTAGAGTTCCATGACAAAAATGATGGCGCAGACAATTACGATTAGTATTCCAAGTTTTTTTGCAAAGCGTTTCAGTTTCTGTTTAAGAGGCGTTTCTTCTTCTTCTACAGCTTGTACCATTTCAGCGATTTTTCCAAACTCGGTCTGCATACCTGTGGATGTGATTACGGCTCTTCCTCGACCATATATAATGTGGGTCGACATGAAAACGGAATTCTTCCTGTCCGCCACGGGTGCTTTCTCGTCTACAACTTCTGTTGTCTTTCCGATAGGGGTCGATTCGCCAGTTAGAACTGCTTCGTTCGTTTTTAACTCGACAATTTCTACGAGCCTTCCGTCCGCTGGGATGCGGTCGCCTTCTTCGAGTATGGCGATGTCGCCTGGCGCTACTTCTCTTGCAGGAATAATCGTCTCGTCTCCATCGCGTAGCACTCGCGCTTTTGGGGCTGTCAGTTTTTTCATGGCTTCCATTGCTTTTTCAGAGCGGTATTCTTGGGCGAAGCCAATCACAGAGTTAAGGATGACGATGACTGCTATGGTTGAAGCATCTACAATCTCTCCGATAAGGAACGAAATTGCGGTCGCGATTAGAAGCATGATTACAAAGATGTCCTTGAACTGGTTGAGAAATATTTCAAGTGGAGTTACTCTTCCCCGCTCAACAAGCTCGTTATATCCAGTTTCTTCTAGTCGGCGTTGGGCTTCTTCGCTGCTCAGGCCTTCACGATTAGTTCCCAAACTACGCAAGACTTCTTCAATGTCCATCGCATGATTCGCTGAAGTCATTTCTGACCGCTCATGTTCTTTACCTAAGCGTTTCCTGCTGACCTATTGTTCCCCTTAAGAAATGAACGTTTACTTAAAAATTTTCTTCACAGATGTGAATGTTGAAGAAAAGGTTAAAAGGAAACACCTATTCTCTAAAGGAAGAAATATTCAAGGCTGGATAAGAATGGGCTGCTTGATACTTGCGCCAATTGCGTGCGTACGGGGCAGTCAGAAACGTTTGGTGATGTGATCAAATTGGATATATTAATAATCGCTCCGATTTCAGGAATCGCTTCGATTATCACCGCACTTTACCTGTACTTCTATATCAAAAACCAAGATCCAGGAACTTCCAAGATGAAGAACATCTCTAATGCCATTAGAGAAGGTGCTGTAGCCTACTTAAAGAGACAATACATGACACTCGCAGTTTTTAGTGCGATAATGGCCATATTAATAGCTGTTTTCTTGGACTACAATCAAGCTATCGCATATGTCATTGGTTCCATTTGCTCTGGTCTAGCGGGGTTTCTCGGAATGGATGTAGCACTTCATGCGAATGTTCGAACCGCACAGGCTGCTAGAAAAGGTTTGAAGAAGGCATTTTCAATCGGGTTCTATGGTGGTGCAGTAATGGGTCTGGCTGTTGTAGGATTAGCTTTGTTGGGAGTCAGTGTTCTTTACTATTTGTACTACGATCCTCTCAACATCTCGTATGCCCCAAATATTCTTCTCGGCTTCAGTTTTGGCGCGAGCACTATTGCACTCTTCGCGAAGGCTGGTGGAGGCATCTACACAAAGACGGCTGATATTGGTGCGGATCTTGTTGGAAAAGTTGAAATGAACATTCCTGAAGATGATCCCAGAAATCCGGCAGTGATCGCCGATAATGTTGGGGACAATGTGGGCGATGTGGCTGGCATGGGAGCTGATTTATACGATTCTTATGTTGCTGGCGTACTAGCAGCAATGATCATAGGAGCATTAACTTTAGGAGCAATCGGTGTAATCTTGCCTCTACTAATCAAAGCACTTGGGATATTTGCTTCCATTATCGGATTGTTTCTCGTGAGAGTAAAAGGGAAAAGCAGTCCCGGTTCTGCTCTCAATCGGGGAACGTACATAACTTGTGTCATTTTCGCTGTTTTTGCATTTCTACTGGTGTATTATCTAGAAATCGAAATGAACATTTTCTATTCTACGCTGGCTGGACTAATTGTAGGAATCATCATCGGTCTTACATCAGATTATTACACATCAATAGATAGACCGCCGGCAAGGAAGACCGCCGAATCGTCCCAGACAGGGGTCGCCATAAACATCTTGACTGGATTCTCTTACGGTTCGATAAGTATCGTACCCCCACTCTTCGGCATTGCTGTTGCAACAATAATATCCTATCAATTAGCAGGTATCTTTGGAATCACAATGGCTGCGGTTGGAATTATGGCTACAGCTGGTATGATAGTATCTGCAGATGCATATGGTCCCATCGTTGACAACGCCAAGGGCATAGCTGAGCAATCAGGACTCGGAGAAGAAGTCATTGCCCGAGCAGACAGATTGGACGCTGCAGGCAATACTGCCAAAGCTATAACAAAGGGTTTTGCGATCTCTTCAGCGGGTCTGACTGTCATTGCTTTGTTGGTGGCGTACGCAGAGATAGTTGGAATCGAGACGATTAATTTCATGGATCCATTTGTCATGGCGGGTACCATCATTGGAATCTCTATACCACCTTTTCTGTCTGCTTTGATGATCTTGGGAGTGGGAAAGAACGCTTTCAGGATGATTGAAGAAGTAAGGAGGCAATTTAAGCAGATACCTGGGTTGATGGAAGGAAACGCGAAACCTGATTATGCAAGATGTGTTGATATTGCGACAAAAGGCGCTTTGAAAGAACTGATTCTTCCCAGTGTCTTGACAATTGCATCTCCTTTGGCAGTTGGGTTCGTACTCGGTAGACAGGCTTTGGGTGGATTTTTGGCAGGTAGCATACTATCTGGGATGGTTTTCGCTTTCTTAATGTCAAACGCTGGTGGCTTATGGGATAATGCCAAAAAATACATAGAAGATGGTAAACTCGGCGGAAAGGGTTCGGACGCTCACAAGGCTGCAGTCGTTGGTGACACAGTTGGCGATCCATTCAAAGATACCGCTGGCCCTTCCATCAACACTCTGCTTGTGGTCATGTCGTTGACTGCATCGATGTTTGCTGAACTCATTGCTTTGTATGCTTTAACGGGATGATTCTTGAACTGCTTTGCAGGTCTAATTTTCGATATGGTTCAGCTAAACCTTTTATGGATGCTGTTTGATTGTAATTTCGTTGCGTTGAATGGCGTGAGCTTGGGTAATCAATGATACGGGCTTATAGCGTATCGGGGAAAGAACTTCAAAGTGGTGACATACTTTCGTCAAAAACATTGAACAAGCTGAGTGAAGAAGTCACCTGGCTCTGGATTGATGGCTCAGATTTGGAAAAACAAGAGACCAAAATGATATCGACCTTCTTTGGAATCGAAGAAAAAATTCTGAGTGATATAACAAAGGGAAAAGTTTCCCCCTGTTGTGAACGACATCACGATCATGTTTTGATTTCTATCCCCTCCATCGAGTTTGACAAGGCGCTAAATGTACACCCTATATCCGTGATCATAAAAGAGAAGACGTTAATCACCCTAAGGAATGAATGCGATACGGAACTCGTTGGAAAAGTAGTTGAAACGCTAGGAGGTTACGTGGTAGAAAACGGAGAGACGCATCTGTCTTTCGTAGTTACTAGGTTGTTTCGTGAAATAGCAGAGCAGAATTCCGAGGCAATGATGTCCATAAGAGAGTTAATTGATGAGGTTGAGGAGAAGGCGCTTACAAAACCCTCGGACAAATCAGTTACGCATTTCGTTTTCAGGCTTAAGAAGGAGATTTCTACTCTTTATCGACTTCTGTGGGTAGAAAAGGAATTAATGTCTGATGTGAAAGAGCGTATGATCCCATTCGTTGAACTCGATGAAGAAGCTAGATTGGTCGTGGCCGATGCAATTGATGACATTGAACGAGAGCTTGAATTCGCAGACTCCTATAGTAGAACTTTGGATGGCATTCTGAGATTGCAGGACTTAGGCTTAATTCGCAGACTTGAGAGGACTCTGATTTACCTAACGGTAATGCTTCTTCTATTAGACGTCCTAATAATATTGGGTGAATTTATCTTAGCATTATCTTGAGGTAGGCTTTCAGAAATCCGCAATCAAACGTTTTTCGCCATGCAATAGCGCGAGCACAGACCAAAAATGGTCTCCATCTTTAAACGTTCGCAAGGCTTTCTGGCCAATAGATTCAATCATTTATAGACTCGACTAGAATATCAGTGCATGGATTTCGACTTCAGAAGTCATTGAAAAATGGCGTACGTTATGAACAACGGAAGCAATGTTATTGAAAGAATGTTCTCGAGCTTGATAAGTATGTGAAGACTGGGCCCTGCGGTGTCCTTCAGGGGATCCCCAACGGTGTCGCCGATCACCGCTGCTGCGTACACAGGTGTCTCCTTGCCTCCGAATGCTCCTGCCTCGACGAGTTTCTTGGCGTTGTCCCATTCTGCCCCTGAATTAAACATGAACATACAAGTCGTCCTGTGATTTCTTGCTGCCAGATACATACGTACATTTAAGCCAAGGTTAGCTTCTGTCTATCCACGAGAGGCTATTGCCAAAATGAGCCAACAATGCCAGGGCGGAGCAGCAGGGAATAGCGAACGAGGAAACTCCTGGATATCAAAGATGCTCAACAAAGCCAGCATTCTCGCAGACCTCAAC
>CP070828.1:1009821-1020901 GCA_020344715.1 Candidatus Bathyarchaeota archaeon
GAAGAGGTTATGGTGCAGACCGAAACCGTGACTAGACAAGCGCTAGCTGAACGGGTTAAGCCTGTGCTGTTCATTAACAAGGTAGATCGTCTCATAAAAGAACTCAAGCTCAGTTCTGAGGAAGTTGAGAAAAAACTTCTCCGCATCATCCGCGACTTCAACAATCTGATTGAAGTCTACGGTGAACCTGGATTCAAAGAGAAGTGGAAAGTAGATGCGGCGAAAGGAACAGTTGCTTTTGGATCTGCACTCCACAAATGGGGTTTCACTCTTGACATGGCCAAACAGAAAGGAATCAAATTCAGCGACATCGTCGAAACCTACAAGAAAGAGGCGTGGCAAGAACTTCCGAAGACTCTTCCGCTTCACACTGCCATACTCAACATGGTTGTAAAGCATCACCCAAACCCGATTGAATCTCAGAAATATCGAATACCGAAAATCTGGAAGGGCGACATAGACTCTGAAGTGGGACAAGCCATGCTTCATTGTCGCGACGATGGACCTACAGTCATGTGCATAACCTTGGCGCAGCTCGATCCTCACGCTGGACTCGTCGCCACCGGAAGACTGTTTTCCGGAGCAGTTACAGAAGGGGATCAAGTCTACCTTATAGGTGCCAGAAAAGAATATCGGACCCAGCAGGTTTCAATGTACATGGGAGCTTTCAGAGAAGTTGTTAATCGCATAGGCGCTGGAAACATTTCTGCCTTACTTGGGCTTGACCTTGCGAGAGCAGGAGAAACCTTGATCGGCACCACTCACAAGGATGTTATGGTGCCTTTTGAACGCATAAAATATGTGTCTGAGCCGGTTGTAACGATCGCAATTGAACCCAAGCATCCAAGAGACCTACCACGCTTGGTTGACGCAATGCATCGGCTGGCCATTGAAGATCCAAATCTCGTAACCACAATTAACCAGGAAACGGGCGAGTACCTACTCAGCGGCATGGGCGAGCTTCATCTAGAAATCGCCTGCAAATTCCTGAGAGACTTCACACGCGGGACCCTTGAGATCATCACGTCGAAGCCGCTCGTTGTTTACAGAGAAAGCGTTGCTGGGCAAGGGGTGTTAGCAATGGCCAAGAGCCCTAACAAGCACAACAGGTTCTGGATGCAGGTGGAACCGCTTGAAGAAAAAGTTGTGGAAATGATCGAGAAAGGCGATATCTCTGAGGTTATGAACCGCAAGGAGATGGGTGTCGTGCTTCGCAAGGAAGCGGGGTGGCCAGCCGACCTTGCGAGAAACGTTTTGGCCTTGGAAGATCACAGGAACATTATCATTGACGCAACCAAAGGTGTCCAATATCTGCGTGAAGTCAAAGATACAGTTATCTCTGGTTTTAGATGGGGCGCAGAGAGCGGTCCTCTAGCGGGAGAACCAATGCGAGCGATTAAGGTCATGCTTCTCGACGTCAAGTTGCACGAAGACCCTGTACATCGAGGACCTGCTCAGATCATGCCTGCCACTCGTCGTGCGCTGTACGGTTCGTTCCTAACAGCCAGTCCAGTCATTCTCGAACCGATCTACAAAATCGGCGTAACAGTTTCAGCACAGTGGGTTGGCGATGTGAGCAGCATCATCACACGGAAAAGAGGAAGAATCGCATCTTCTGAGCAGAAAGGTCCCTTGACTATGGTCACTGGTTACATTCCGGTCTCAGAAACCTTCGGCTTGGCCGCTGAACTCAGGTCCGCAACTTCAGGTCACGCGTTTTGGCAGACTCAGTTTGATCATTGGGAAAAAGCTCCTGAAAGCATAGCGCAAACCGTCATAGCGGAGACACGTGAGCGACGAGGAATGCCTCGGGAAGTGCCTAAACCTAGCAGATTCATCGACGAAGCTTAGACGCTGCAAAGGTCGGCAGTGTTGCGCGCGCTTCGAAGACGGAGCAACGGAAGTCTTATATCCTTTTTTCGTTCGTTGGCTAACAAACACAAGATCGTTGCAGGTGACGTGGAAAAGACGGTATTTGCATGATTAAAGACCTAACCGCTTTTTACTCCAAAGCTGCTCTTAACATGAAGCGTTCAGAAATCCGAGAGCTTCTCAAAATGACCCGACAACCTGACATCATTTCCTTTGCCGGCGGACTGCCTGATCCCGCAACTTTTCCAGTGAAAGACCTTGAAGAAATCTCGTGCCAGCTCTTGCGAGACAAAGGAGCTATTGCTCTGCAGTACGGACCCACCGAAGGAGAAGCTCCGTTGCGGCAAGAGATTGCCAAGTGGATGAGCCGCGAGAAAGCCACAATAAAGCCAGAAAACATCTTGATCACTGTCGGATCACAACAAGGTTTAGACATCATTGCAAAAGTGTTTCTGGACCCCCATGACATCGTGGTAGTTGAGATGCCTACGTACGTTGGTGGTTTGCAAGCCTTTAACGCCTACAGAGCACGGATGATTGGCGTGCCCCAAGACACTGACGGGATGAGGATGGATCTGTTGGAAAAAACACTTGCTCAACTTGCCAAGAGAGACAAGAAGCCTAAATTCATCTACGTTGTACCTGATTTCCAGAACCCTTCAGGTGCGACTTTGTCCTTGAAAAGGCGCAGGCAACTTCTCGACGTGGCACATCAATATGAAATTCCAATTGTGGAAGACAGTCCTTATCGAGATCTACGTTTTGTAGGAAAATCTATTCCTGCTATCTACAGCTTAGACTCTGAGAATCATATCATAGCGCTGAGCACCTTCTCCAAGCTGCTCTGCCCAGGTCTCCGACTCGCTTGGATCATGGCGCCGGCAGAATGGACCGACAGAATGGTCGTGGCCAAGCAAAGCATGGACCTGTGCTCTCCCAGTTATACGCAACTCATAGTAGCTGAGTACTTGAGGCGTGGACTGCTACAAAGGCAGATTGAAGGCATCTGCAAGTTATACAGCAGAAAACTGAAGATTATGCTTGACGCCTTGGAAAAATACATGCCCAAAGGCGTCCGATGGTCCAAGCCGAAAGGAGGGTTATTCCTGTGGATCGAACTGCCGAAGAGGATGAGTGCAAACGATCTGTTTCCGAAAGCTGTTGAAAACGGCGTCGCCTATGTTGTCGGGACGGCTTTTCACTGCGATGGCACAGGACAGAACACCATGAGGATCAATTTCTCGTACCCATCAGAGCCACAAATAGTGGAAGGAATTCAGCGACTCGCAGAAATGTTGAGGGCTAACATGTAACCTGATTGTGTACCACGACGTCTCTTGGCTTGAACAAGCCTTCAAAGAGCTTTTTTTCCAATTTAACGTAGATTCCGAAGGCGAACTGTAAAATTTCGATTTCCATTTCAGAATGTACGAACGCATACTGCTGCCCTGCAATACAAATTCCCGGGAAAAATTTATCCATCCTTCTGACAACAATGGAAGCGCTGACTGGATCTTGGGGGTTTGAGACCATGATCTATGAGAAAATAACGAGCCGAAGAACAATAAGAAAGTATGTGAGAAAAAATATTCCAAAAAACGTGTTCATCAAGTGTGTCGACGCCGCGAGGCTCTCGCCTTCATCGATGAACCTTCAACCTTTGAAATACATGATTGTTGATGATCAAAGATTGCTGGAAAAGGTATTCTTGACGCTGAAATGGGCGGGCTACCTGCCTGACTATCACCCCAGCAAGGAGGAGATGCCCAGCGGGTACATCGTCATTTTGCTGGACAAGGACATCCGCAAAAGCTATGGCGTTGATCCAGGCATTGCGGCCATGAGCATCTCTATGGTGGCCTATGAAGAAGAACTAGGCTCGTGTATCTTGGGTGCGATTGACAAGCCAAAGCTAAGGCGAATTCTGAACCTCCCAGAGAATCTTGAAATCATCTTGGTTGTGGCCCTCGGCTATCCAGCTGAGAATCCGATTGTGGACAGAGTGAAAGATGGAGACATCAAATACTGGCTCGATAGTGACCAGGTGCTGCATGTCCCTAAACGGGATCTTGAGGATATCCTGAAATGGAATGAGTACTGATAATGCACGCCCGCGTCTGGTTTTCTTCCTCAGCAGATTCTTAAGTGGGCTCAGTCCGAAGCGATTTCCATTGCTGTAAGCGTTCGGTCAAGTATGTTTGGGAAACCACCGGTTGCCACTTTTACCTGAAACTGCACGTTGATAGTGTGCGTTCCAGCGGGAAGCGAGTCAGTGAGGAATTCAATGTGTCCGTTCATTTCGTAGACTCCGCTGGCAGGAGTCTGACTTGCACAGACATACTTGCTGCTGTTCTGATTGCTGTCCACGACCAGGCGTACCCAGATTGAGGCCGGTGACGCTACGAGATGCGTGCCTGAGAATTGGGCAAAGATCTTGGAATCCTGCTGAACGATGATGGTGAGTTGCATGGAAGCGTCGAACGTGGACATGTTGTGCCACTGTTCCGTCGCGTAGCTGCTGGTGTCGACTTGAGTGTCGTTTCGGTTTTGCCGGATTTGCAGAATGGCATCAGTGCCATCTTGACCTGCGGGCCCCTCGGGGCCAGGTACTCCCTGTTCACCTTGTGGTCCTTCAGGCCCTTCTGGTCCGGTCTCGCCCTGCGGTCCCTCGTCACCTTGCGGTCCTGCCGGTCCGGTTTCGCCCTGGAGACCTTGCGGTCCTGGAGCTGCAAAGAATGGGGCAACGAGTGCCCCGCCAAGAATACCTGTAATGAACCCGATCAGAAGAACTAGAACCATAATTTTCCAAGGCCAAGTAGTGTCTTTTTTGGCTCTCACTGTTCAACACCTTGTTGTGTTCTTGCTGGAAGAAAGGATAAAACGCTTGTGAAAGCAGCATCAGAATATCATGTATGAATCTGTAATCACTTTCACACGTTCGTATGTGTAAAGCTCTTCTGCTAATCACCTAGCCTCGCACATGTGAGAACCAGCCCGCAATATTAAAATGCCTTGACCACGAAAAGGAGGTCTGGTTTTTCAGAGCTGGAAACGGTTCACCTTTTTAAGTTCGAGATCTTATGTTGAGGAATACATTCGCTGAGGAATGAGCGGTCGAAGATGTCAAAGACTGTTCGAGCAAAGATCAGAAGTGAATTCGCTTTCATGCGAGGCAACTTGCTTACTCTAATTGTGAGTTGGCTGTTTGTGTATTTTACCTTCTCACTGGTGTTCTCTTTTGAATCCCCGTATTTTAGAGCGCTGGGGGCTCCTCCCTCGATCATCGGTTTAATGGGTTCTATTGGAGCCGCAACCTTAGGGTTGGTTCGAATTCCAGGGGCTTACATTGCCGACAAGTATGGCAGAAAACAGATAATAGTGACCATGACGTTTATGATCGCCGTTTCGTATCTCTTCTACATCTTTGCCCCAACCTGGAGATTTGTGCTCATCGGCATGGTTCTATCGAACTTAAGTCTAATCTACCAGCCGGCTCTCGACGCAATACTTGCCGACTCTGTTCCTCCAGAAAAACGTGGGATGGGCTATGCTGCCACAAATGTGATTCCCAACATCCCAACGATATTTGCACCCGCTACCGCCGCGTTCATGGTAGAGACTTTCGGCCTCGTTCCAGGCATGCGCATAGTCTACACCGTGGTTTTCTTCTGTCTGATGGCTGCAGCCGTCATTAGACTGCTTTTTCTCAAGGAAACGCTTGATACTCCCCAGAAAATCAAGCTAGCAGAGATGAAAGCAGCTTTCAGAAACTCTTTGAGCGCAATAGCAGAAGCTTGGAGAGACATGCCACCAACCTTAAGGTTCCTTACGATTGCCTTTCTGGTGAGCGCTTTTGAAGAACCCATGTTTCGCATGTTCACGTCGCTTTACGTGTTCGATATGGTTGGGGTAAGCGAGATGGAATGGGGTCTTGTGAATACTGCATCTGTTGCCATTACACTGGTTCTAGGATTTCCTCTCGGCAAGATTGTAGACAAGATTGGACGGAAAAGGTCTATACTTCTGGCGAATCTTCTCTACATCCCGGCAAGTGTCCTTTTCTTATACTCTGGAAGCTTTGCTCAGTTGCTCGTTGTCTTCATGGTGTTCAGCGTGGGCGGATGCTTAATCATGCCGGCGTACAATGCCTTGTTGGCCGACATGATTCCCCGAGAGAAACGAGGTCGAATTCTGGGCACAATTGTAACCCTGAACATTCTAGCAACCGTTCCCTCATCGACTCTTGGTGGCTTCCTTTACGACGTCAACCCTGTTCATCCGTTCGTTTTCGCAATTATTCTGGGCATCGCAGTGAGTTTGATAATACTTTTTACGGTTAAAGAGCCTAAAACGAGAGAAAGATAGACCTAACTGATTGCGAGTGTTGCTGTTGCCCCACAGTCACACAGACTTAAATAACCTACTTCAGTACTGGCATTCATGAGAAAGCGAACCAAAATCGAAATTATGGCAGATATACTGAGTATCTGCCGGCGACCTCAAAACAAGACACGACTGCTTTACGAGGCAAATCTGTCCTGGAGCATGCTAAATCGATATCTCGACCAAATGCGCTCACTTCGGCTTCTGGAAATTCATCGTAGCCCGATCAGGTATCAAGCGACCCCAAAGGGCGGAAAATTTGTCGAGATCTGGGAAGAGATAGGCAAAATCCTGACATTCTCCCATTCCTGCTGATTCAAATATTTCCAATCACTTTTCGTGCACGCACCTACGTCTACTACAGTTCTTTCACCAGTTTTTCTCACCTTTCTCGCGCATTAGAAGTGGTTCGCCTGGGCGCAGTAACAAATTGTGACTACAACAAGTGAGTTCTACTTTTAAACCTCTACTGGTTTAGCATTTCATGTCAAAAGATTGAGAATGCAGAAGGCGCGCGTGCATGTTATGAATTCTCCTTTCTCTCTCCCTGCGCGCGCCACTTTCCGTCGCAACCTTCTGGTTGACAGAAAGGTCAACAGGCTGAAGCCGAACTGCTTCGAGGAGCGATCGTTAGTTGAAGCTGGAAGACCCTGCAGAACTAGGTTCAGATGTCCAAAAAGCGTAGGGCTCGAATCGCTCTGTTGGCCGTCATGTTGCTGCTCTAAGATCTTCCACGAGTTGAAGGCCTAGCTGGAATCCTCGGAGATTTTCCCTCAGCATCTCCTTCGGCACACTGTTTTTGATTGTGCTTTTCATGGCTTCTTGGCTAATGATCCTTGTTGCTTTAGTGAGGGCGCCCAGCATGACCGTGTTGGCGTAGATTTTACGTTTTAGCTTTGCTTCTGCTGTGCTTGTCGCTGGCACTTGAAAGATTTTTGCTTCTAGCTTCGGGACCGTTTTGATCATGTCTTTATCTAGGAGGAGGACGCCGCCTTCCTTCAAGTTTTCTACATATTTGTTGAGAGCTGGTTGGCTCATGGCGATTAGGATGTCGCATTGTCTGACTTTTGGGTACTTTATCACGTGGTCTGAAATTATGACTTCACTCTGTGCGGCGCTTCCACGGGCTTCCGCTCCGTAGCTTTGAGTTTGAACCACGTGTTTTCCGTCGTAGACTGCGGCTTTTGCGAGAAGCTGTCCGGCTAGGACGACTCCTTGTCCGCCGAGTCCTGCGATTCTTATTTCAGTTTTTTCGAGCAGCTTTTTCAGCCTTCTTCAGGGTTTCTTGAAGGTGATCTGTAAACGTCCGTTTCTCTGTGTGTGCGAATTTTCCAACTACGATTCTGTTTGCCAGCTCCGTTTCTGTCATTTCGTTGGCTTTCTCTTTCAGTGTAGTGTTTTGTTTGAACCATCTGAGCATTTCCGCAGCGTCTTTCAATCCAATCCGTCTTCCAAACGTTGTTGGACAAGGGCTAACTGCTTCAATGAACGCGAATCCATTCGTCGTCACAGCTGTTTTCATGGCGTCTTTGAGCTGTTCAAAATGCAAGGTTGTCCAACGCGCCGCGTAGCTTGCTCCTGCCGTGGCTACTAGGCGTGTCGTATCCAGCGGTGGGTCGAAACTTCCATACGGCGTGGTTGTGGTTTTGATTCCAAGAGGTGTTGTTGGTGCTACTTGTCCGCCTGTCATGCCATAGATCATATTGTTGACCATCACAACAGTGATGCCTATGTTTCTTCGAGCTGCATGGACGAGGTGGCTGAGTCCGATGCCGGCGATGTCGCCGTCTCCGCCGAAGACGATGACGTTGAGGTCAGGTCGCATGAGTTTGATGCCAGTGGCCACTGGTATGCTTCTTCCATGAGCTGCATGTATGGAGTCAGCTTTGAAGTAAGGTGAGGGAATCCAAGCGGCGCAACCGATTCCGCTGCAGAAGACGAATTTGCGCATATCGTGGTAATCCAGCTCGTGCAAGGCTCTGAGGAAGCAGTTCATTACTGTGAGGCAGCCGCAGCCCTTGCAGAACGGTAATGGCAAGTCTCGAAGGTACTTGCGAATTGTGAAGGGTTCGGTCAACTTTTTTTCACGCTCTTTTCGATTTCGGCTAACAGTTCTTCTGGGGTAATCATTTCTCCTCCGCCGATTTTGTTGAGCGGGACAACTCTAGTTGTGTCTTTAACGCTTCGTTGGACTTCGTAGAGGATTTCTCCGAGGTTCATTTCGGGCACAATTATCGTGTGTGCTTCTTGGGCTATTGACCGCACAATCTTTTCTGGAAAAGGCCAGATGGTTTTCAGTCTTACGAATCCGATCTTGATTCCTCTGTGTTCTGCATGGTCGACCGCTTCGTACATGGCTCTCGAAGTGCATCCGAACGAGACTACTGCAACGTCACAGTTGTCAATGTTGTAGGTTTCATAGTCGGCTATTCTGTCAGCGTTGCTTCGAATCTTTTCGATGAGGTTTTCGACGAGTCGCTTGTGAACGTGTGGGTCGGCTGTGAAGCGATGTCCCTGTTCATCGTGGGTCGAGCCGGTGACTGCCACATTGAATCCTTCCCCGACCGAAGGCATAGGTGCTACCTCTTTCTTGCCGAAAAATTGGGTCTCTGTTGAATTCGGTCTTTTCCTGTTGGCAATCGTCATCTGTTTCAATGGTGGCACCGTTATTCCTTCTCTCATGTGCGCTACGATTTCATCCGCCAAGAGCACAACTGGAGTTCGATAGGTTTCGGCGAGATTGAACGCTTGAACTGTGAGTTCAAACATTTCCTGAACCGAATTGGGCGCCAAAACAAGACTCATATAGTCGCCATGAGTACCCCATCGGGCCTGCATGACGTCGCCTTGACTACACTTGGTTGCCTGACCAGTGCTTGGACCTGCTCTTTGAACGTCGACGATTACACTTGGTGTTTCAGTCATAAACGCGTAGCCTATCAGCTCTTGCATTAAGCTGAAGCCCGGACCAGAAGTGGCAGTCATCGCTTTGGCTCCAGTCCAGCTGGCGCCAATAACAGCGGCCAACGCGGCCATTTCATCTTCCATTTGAACAACGATACCATTGTTCTGAGGCAACCTCAGCGCTATGTGCTCAAAGATCTCACTGGCAGGAGTTATTGGGTAACCTGCAAAGAAGCGGCATCCAGCAACTATTGCTCCCTCGGCGCATGCTTGGTTTCCTTGCCAGAAGAAGGTTCCAGGCTGCGTTTTCGCCATAGTTTTTTCTCCTGATAGAATCGCTATTGGACGAAACTTGGAGATTAGAAAGTGTAGGCGTATGTTTATAAATACGTCTCTTTGGCGGCTGATTGTCTGCCAGAAGGTGAATGTGTGAATTCATTTCCTGAAGATTTTCTTCTGTTGCCGTAGGCGAACGTAGATAGTCACAACGAGTACCGCAAAGCTCTAGAAATAGTAGTCCGATAGCCCCCAAAGACTACTACTTCTCAACTGGGGCTACAGACTCTTAATCATGAGCTGTTGGCTATCGCTCAAGTCCTTGTGGCTTGGAACTGTTCGTGTGTTGTTGTGAAACAGTGTATGCAAAAAACAGCGCGCGGCCGCAGAGAAAGTCTAGTGTCTGCGGAACTCATTTTGTCACAAGACGTATTCTTTTCCGTATTTGATCATTTGAACTTTGCTCATGATGTCCTTGAAGAGTTGTTGGTTTTCCGTGTGTACTGGAAAAATCCTCTTTGCGTTAATATCGTTGACTAGATGTGTTAGTTGTGGTCTGTTTAAGTGGCCGGAAGCGTGCAGTTGATGAAACTGCATTTCGAAATGGTCTAGCCAGTTGTGCATTACTTGATCTTCAATGTCTTCTTCACTGTAGGGTTCGCTCATGCTGTGAATAAAATGGCTGCCTGCCTTCGGCTTGATGTCAATTAATTCTGCAAACTGATAAAAATCCAAATCCATAACCAGCTTGCCCTGGTTTTCATGCACAAACTCAAACGTTGCCAATTTGTCCATGAACTCTCGCTCCCAAACATAGTAGTCCTTTTGCTCAAAATCTCCAGACTTCTTCCGTTTATAGTACACCAGAATACTCTCATCCTTGGATGGATCCGGTAGATCAAGACGCTTGTCCTCCACAAGCCTGCTCAGCAAGTGAGCGGTCTTCGGAGAGACAACGATCTTTCTACGATTGCTCTTAGCCACATCATAGAAGCTTCTAAACCGATCCATGTCCCGACTATAACGGGTAACAAACACAATCTTCTCTGTCGAAGATACAACCTTGCTGCTCAGCGTTTTGACTTGCTGCTCAGAATAATTCTTTCGCTTTTCCTTCTCAACCATCCTCGTACCTTCACAGATCATGGCCACAGGCTCAGACTCGCGGGCTATATCCCCAAACTCGTCAGTCATATCCTTTCTTGGTCCATGAGCTCTGAGGTCACCACTATACACAACCGTGCCCTCAGACGTGTGAATCAGAAACCCGTAAGCCGCAGGAATCGAATGGTCAACATGAACTGGCTCAATGACTAGGCTTCCAATCTGAACTTTGTCGCCTGTTCGAAACGTCTGATATTTATGCTCACCGTAACGGGTGAAACTGCTGGTCTTCTCCATAGCCTCTAGAAACAGCCTAGTGCCTACTCCGAGAAATACAGGAATCTCAGGATCCAGAAACTGAATATGACTTACATGATCAAAATGAGCATGAGACAAGAACACCGCGTCAAACCTAGGCTTCATATAGGGAATATTCGTACACTCCAGCTGCTCCTTCGCATACAACCCCTTCAACTTCGGTAACAAACCAAACTCAAAATAATCCCCTAACCCGTTTATGCCTCGGGGACACAGCCAACCC
>CP070828.1:1021001-1034681 GCA_020344715.1 Candidatus Bathyarchaeota archaeon
AGGACAACATTGAGAACTCGGTTAAACAATCTTTGAGAGGTTGGAGATAACCATTCAAACCGTTTTCAACTTGACATGTTCTCTTTTCAGTTGAGAGTCATTCGGTGAAGGATTAGACCGACCCTGAGAGACTTTGATTCAAATAGAATGACAGAAAGCGACTCTGAATTGACGATTGATCCTTGGGCAGATACTGCCGGGGTCATCAAGTTGATAGAATAGTGATGGGAAAAGAGAAGCTTCCGGACTGTAGGCTGTAAAATCTTGCTTCACATCACTTGTTTCTCGCGCGCATTCCCCTTTCACCGCACAAAGCAATAGGAGAACAGGGTAAAATAGAGACGTTATTGAAGCTACGGGTACGTTTTCTGATGATCCCACGAAGCGTCTGGTAAAGTATGCATGCATGGTGTCGACAACGTTGCGGCTGTTGACGTCTGCATCCCGATCGTATTCCAGTTCGCGCGCGGCGAAGACCCGAAGGCAATTTGAGTGACTTGACGATTGAATTACCCATAAAGGACAGCCAAGGGGGCTACAGGTTCTATAGATTGCGCCAAATATCTTCATAAATCTGTGAACAACACATAGAGGAGAATGTGATTTCCAAGCCTAGTGACTCTGCCAGCTCTATTGCTTTCTCAGCTGGAAACGCTATAGCGTTTACACCAGCCTCAACAGCTAGAATATCTATTTCCTCTTTGGTTTTGCCTTTTGGACGCATACATCCCAAGACCAAAGGCGTGCTAGGCATCATCAGCTTGGTCATAGCGAGAACCTTTGCTATGTCGGTTGATGTTGGAGGAGAAGCATTTTTCATTGGAGTTCCAGGTATTGGCATGAGGGCTATAATAATCACAGCGGAAGGCGGATATTTCGAAATCATCTGCAGCGCTTTGAATTCGCCTTTGAGTTTGCCGTAGTGAAGCCCGACGAGCACGTGGGGCACATAGGGTATTTCTGACTCGTGTAGTGCTTTCAATGACGTATCGAAATCTTGAACTTTCACGTTCAGTTGGTAGATTTCCTTTATTGTCTCATTTGAGCCGATGATGTCGATGAGAGCAGCATCTACTCCTGCATCTTTTAGTTTCTTTGCCAGGGATAGCCTGATAACTCCAGTGTGTACAACTACCGTCAAGCCTAGGTCTTGCTTAATCTTTGCAATAGCATCTGTGAATTGCTCAAGTGGAACCGACCCATTTGGGAGACAGCCACCGCTGATTAGGCAGCCTATTGCCCCTTTCCGTTTCAACTGAATACATAGATTGAATAGCTGTTCTGGAGTGACCGCTGGCAGCATTGTGTTCAGGACTTTTCCGCTGCAATGCTTGCATTTTAAAGCACAGAACTGACCAGTAATAGAGATGGAAGGAAAGGTAGCCGGTGCCGAATGGAAATATCCTGTTTTATAGTGCATGAAACTTGGAGCATAAAATCTGATCCTCTTTCCGAAATTTTTCCAGCTTGAGCTCTGAGCCATAGCCAAGGCTTCTTCAAGTTCAGTTTTGCCAGCGTAGAGCAGTTGTTCACATCTGTTTTTCCAATTCGACACCGTAGCACACCAGAGTTAACGGATAAGTATTAAGACAGCACCATTTTAATCTATACGTTTAAGGAAAAGTGATGCGAGCAAGCTGAGGCTAGCCAATGACTGCCCTACGATTACCTGAAAAAATCAGAGTTTCCGTAGGCTCAGCCATTGTGCTAGGACTAATTCGTGGAAAGTTAGATGCGAAACCAACCACAATCTACCTGCTTACTCATCACCAGGGTAAATGCTTGGCCAATTGTGGCTTCTGTCCTCAAGCCAAGGCAAGCAAGAGCCGAGCAGACATGCTGGCACGAATAACATGGCCAGCGTTTCCAACCGAACAGGTGATCTCGAACATTGAAACACTGGCAGAAGAGCCAAATATAAAGCGGATTTGCATTCAAGCGCTGAACTATCCTAATGTGTTCAATGACGTGTTTGCCCTTGCAGAAGAGATACGATCACGGACTGATGTGGCGCTCTCAGTGTCTTGTCAACCCTTTAACTCGGCGCAGATGAAGCTTTTGGCAGAGGTTGGTGTTGACAAAATCAGCGTTGCGCTAGACGCTGCAACCAAAGAGCTGTTTGACAGGGTAAAGGGGACTCGAACAAACAGTCCATATAGGTGGGAGACTCAGCGAGAAACATTGCTGAAAGCGGTGCAAGTTTTCGGAAAGAACCGTGTCTATACGCATCTTGTTGTCGGCCTTGGAGAAACCGAAAAGGAAATTATCCAGGCGATTCAATGGTGTACAGACTGCGGCGTATATCCAAGCCTTTTTGCCTTCACTCCAATTCCAGGAACAGCTCTTGAAGCCTTGCCGCAACCTTCTGTGACAACTTACAGGCGGGTTCAATTGGCACACTACCTCATTGTCCACGGGAAAACTCGATTTGAGCACATGAAATTTGACGAAGATGAACAACTCATCGATCATGGAATCTCCAAGCGTCTGCTTCAACGAATTATTGAAACTGGCACGCCGTTTCTAACTTCGGGTTGCCCAGGCTGCAATCGTCCGTACTACAATGAACGCCCAGGTGGCCCACTATATAATTATCCTCGGCAACCTTTGCCTGATGAGATAAGAGCGATAAAAGAACACCAAATTTAGAGATTATCGAGAAGGAAGAATACTGTGTATCTAATTGACGCGAACGTCGAAGACAACACAGTGAAACTGACTTTTTATGAATCATCAAGAAACAGACTAGTAGAGTTCAAAGACGAAACTTACAAGCCCTACCTTATGATTCCATATCCCCTCAGCAAGCAAGATGAAGAAACGACGCATAGTTTTCAAGGAGAAGTTGAAGTCGTTGAAAAACGCGACCTGTTCACCGATGAAGTCAAGGAATTCGCTAAGGTGAAATTTCTGAGCTCATTTCTGGTTTCAAAAGCCATAAAAAGATTCGAAAAATTCTGGGAAAACGAAATAGATTTCGCTCATAGTTATGTTTATGACCATGGTCTTGTCTTTGGTGCAACGCATGTCAAGATGGGCAATAGCTTCAAACCTGTGCTGAGTTTCCCGGAAAACCTGCGAGACAAGTTTGAAACCGCTTTTGACTCCGTGAAAAGCTCTGATCAGCTTAAGTATAACCAACTTGAACACTGGTTCAAATTGCTGCATCAGCCAGTTCCGCACATTGAGACCAAGCTGCCACGTACTGATGGTAAAATCAATCCAGAAAATTGCTACAGTGCTTTCATGCTTTCGAGAATTGTCAACTTGCCCGTTCCCGAAACTTACAGAAGCCGAAGCGTGAGCAACTCACTGAAGTCAATGATCTACTTCTATCTTCGAAGAAACGGTGTTTTGATTCCGACTTCAAGGGAACTGAGACGCGGTTATGAGCCTCATGCCGTTCCAGGAGCCTTGACCGTAACGCCCAAGAGCGGAATTTACTTCAATTTAGTGGTAACCGACTTTGAAAGCCTATACCCAAGCTGTATCGACAGCTACAATCTATCCTACGAAACTGTTGACTGCGATCACAAGTCCTGTACGAAGAATAGCGTTTCTGAAGTCGGACACCACGTCTGTACAAAACGGCGCGGGTTTCTCTCCCTGCTGATTGGCGCACTCAAAGACCTTCGTATCCACTGGTATAAGCCGCTATCACAAAGCAAGAACAAATCTGCAGAAAGAAAGCGACAAGCCGAAACACTAGCCAGTCTTCTAAAGCTCCTAACCGTGTCCAGTTATGGCGTTACAGTGCGAATTCATGGATTATCCTGTCCCCCATTAGCTGAATCTATCACTGGCTACGGTCGCTATGCTCTCAAGACCACGTGGGAAATGGCCGAAAAAGGTGGCTTACACCCAGTCTATGGAGACACTGACTCAATCTTCCTAGAAAACGCATCGTCGGAGGAAGTTGAATGGTTAATGAAGACTGTAAAAGAGAAGCTCAAACTAGACCTTGCACTTGAAAAGCACTACTCGGTTTGCGTTTTGCCAAAAGCCAAGAAAGCGTACTTCGGCATATTTAAAGATGGCACGGCAGATCTGAAGGGTCTCACGGCGATAAAGTCCAATTCTCCAAAATTCATCCAAAATGTATTCCAAAGCTGCGTTAAAGAGCTGAGTCACGTGCAAAACGCGCAGGAATATGATTTGGCAAAAGAGAGAATTATGGCAGTTGTACAGAAAGCCATCAGAAATTTGAAACGTGGAAAGGCAAGACTTGAAGACCTCGTCTACTCGGTTAGGCTGTATCACGACCCGATTGAGAAGCTTCGCCAAAGAAACTTGCCTCAGCCCTATCAGTGTGTTGCTCAATTGACGGCGGCAGGAAAAGTAGTCAAACGACGAGATATTGTGACCTTTGTAAAGGTTAGGCCTTTTGATTTTAAAGGAAGAAGATTCACAGTGAAACCAGTGGAACACGTACGTAGTGTTTCCGAGGTAAATATTGGAGACTATATCCGAAACCTAACAACCGCGCTAAACCAAACGTTCGAGCCCATGAACATAAAGTTTGAAGCGAAAAGCGAAAAGAAGATATCTGATTGGTTCCAGTGACAATGGAGCGAAAAGCGGCAGCATCGCTCTCGCTTGATGTGGCTAGTGTAGACATTCCAGTATGTGAACAAACCTCTCAAGAATTCTGAAAGTCAGACCCCAAATAGCACTATTCCTAGCGTGGTATGCAGGAAACTCTCCAAAGTCAAACTCGACAGTCCCTTTCTGTTTGACTAGTTCCCTCAGTGAAAGCCAAGCAAAATCCTCCAACTCCTCATTCAATTTGATTGCTGGTTCAGCCTCAAGAAGCACAACAAAAGGAAGAATCCTCATTTCAGGCTTCAGTGTGGATCTTAGCGTTTTCATTGTTCCGAGAAAGCGACAATGATCAAGGAGATTTATGTTTGTCTCTTCCAAAGTCTCTCTAGCGACCGTTTGTTTGAGATTTCGATCTTTTGGATCACGTTTTCCTCCAGGCAGAGCAAGTTGGCCCGACCAAGGATCAGTGGGGTTTTTAATTCTTTCTACAATCAAGATCTGAGGATCTCGATCTATTAGTTTCAACAGTAAAACAACTGCAGCATCAGCATCTTGGTCTTCTGATGTCGGTTTCAACTTGCGTGACAACTTTTCGATGTTGTCGACACAGTTCAAGTGAGGAAACTCCAAAATTGCACACGGAAAACTGAATTCTTACCTGGCTGGTGCATAGAAGCATCTTTTTGGAGAGGTGATCTTGCCTTTCTCTTTCAGGTTCTTTACTATCTTGGATGCTTCATCTTTGGTCAGGTTGACCAGCTCTGCGATCTCTCCAGATCTCAATGGTTTTCCAGCTCTTGCCATGACCTCAAGTATCAATTGCTCCTTTTCTTTCAATTTTTTCGCCTCTGAACCATTTGGTCCAGTAAATTCTTGAACATTGCTGATTTCCATTCGTTTGTTCATATTGCCTTCTTGAAGTCTATTTCTGATGCTTTGAGGTTTTTCCCTTCTCCAGTTTCGACTGTTGGAGAACAGATCATATCTTCTCTTCTTTCTAATCTATAAGTTTGAAGAAGTCACGTTCAGTGAGTATTCCCACAAGTCGCTCATTTTCGACAACCGGTAACGAACCTACATTATTGTCTTGCAGGAGTTTTGCTGCTTCTCCAACATCTGCACTCGGCTCAACTGTAACAACGTCCTTTCGGGTAGCCTCTAGTACTGAGGTCTGCAAAACCTGAGCCATCGCTCTTGACTGCAAGTGCTTGAACACTGTACTTGACCCGAAAAATTGGAGAATTGTTCTGACAGAGGCCAAACCAACAAATTTGCCGTTTAGGACCACGGGCAGTCTTCTAAATCCACGCTCAATCATCATCCTTGCGGCTTCATAGATCGATATTCGAGGGGCAGTAGTCACGACTTTCTTTGTCATTGCTTCGGAGACCCTTACTCCACTAATTCTTCCAGTGAACAAAAAGGCAATATCGCGTTCAGTAACAATAGCCCAAACACGCTTCTCCTCGTCCACAACAGGCAAACCTCCGACATTGTGTTTTTTCATAAGCCGCAAAGCATCACGTATCTTAGCCGACGTTGAAATCCAAAACACATCAGTGGTCATGATGGACCGGACTGGTTCGTTTATCGCCTTGTAAAAGTTGCCCGAATACTTGCGTTGGATTAGCTGATACTTCTCTCCACCTCCCAAATAGTTGACGAGATCGGTAGCAGTAATTATGCCTCGCAGTCTTTGTGTTCCAGGATCAGCAATGGGTATACGACGAAATCCTTTTTGCACCATAATTTTGATCGCATCGTGGATGGGAGTAGTCGGTGCCATGGTGACGACAGGGCTCGTTGCAATAGTCATGATTTCACCCTCTCGCTTTTTCGAGGGGTGTCCCCTTAGCTCTAACGAGCCTTTTTCTCGAAGACTTCGACGAAAAGATTCTCTTCTTGATGTCATTTCTTAACATCACTCCTTATCTGACTAATGCTCGAACAATGTCTTCGCGATCTACAATACCCACAAGCTTGCCTTTGTTGTCAACAATTGGCATGCGGCCAATGCTCCTTTTGAGCATGAGTTGAGCTGCCTCTTTAATCGTATTTGTGGGTTTTAATGAGATAACGGGGGTCTTCATTATGGAAGAGATTTTTGAAGGAGCCTTGAACCGACCCTTTTTCGCTTCAAAGGTCGGGAAAACCATACTACTCTCGAGTAGGTTAGTTTGGGTCAACATGCCGACCGGTCTTCCCTTCGTCACAACTGGGCATCCAGACAACGATTTTTCCTGCATTGTTCGCCAGACGTTGTCGACTTCATCGTCAACAGAGCAAACGAAAAGCTCAGTTGACATGATCTTACTTAAGGGTGTAGCAAGCCTAGAGGCTTCTTTCGCTATGTAAACTGTGATGAAGTTTTCCAGTCCAAGCATTCCAGCATAAGTCTTATCTTGAGAAGATCTTACGACTGGCACAAACCATTCATCCAGTCGAAGCATTTTCCGCACAGTGAGATGTGCATCCATGTCAGGAGTCACGATTAGTCTTGGAGCTGACATTATTCCTTTGACGCGGATTGGAGAAATAGATGAAGTTATCGTCAACATGTCATTACGCGTGATTACTCCTACTACATGCTTGTTTTCATCTGTCACTGGAAGCGTACGCAAATCTCTTTCGCGCAGGACTGCTCGAGCCTTTGTGGCCTGTTCATCCTCGTAAATGAAGGGATATTTCTTGTCGATTAGATCCTGAACACGCAAACCATCGCCCTCAGTATTCACTCTTCATCTCGATTTTGCAGTCTTCACAGATGAAAGAGCCTTCAACCTCTTCAAGAGTGTTGGACCATTGCCTACACTGGTCGCAATACCCAGCCATTTGCGGATGTTCTTCATCTTCTGCTTCAGCCTTGCTTTCAATCTTAGCCTTTTCTTGCTGGATTTCGATGAGTTCTGGTGTAATCGCCAAAATATCCTTGCTGGAGATTATTCCAACCATGTCTCCCTTGTAGATGACTCCAAGTCTTCGAACGTTCAATCTGCTCATTCTACGTGCGGCTTCGCTGAGGGATTCGTCCGGACTGATCATGATTAGAGGAGTGGTCATCACGTCCTTGGCAGCCAATTTGTATCGAACTCGGTTTTTGGCTAGCACCCTAGTGACGAGGTCGCGTTCAGTAATTATTCCGAGGGGTTTACTGTCTTTTCCGGTCACAATTATGCAACCCAACTCATGCTTTCCCATAAGTTTCGCAGCCTTGGTGACGGTATCCTTCTCGTTAATAGTAACCACTGGACTGGACATCACGTCTTTAACAAGCATTTTTCCTCTGATGCCCATCTCTGCCATTCGATTTTTCCCTCCACTACGAAGATAAATCAAGAGGGAATATTAAACTGTTGTTCAAGTTTCTCTCAAAACTAGAGAGAGCCTTGAACTATTGCTTTGTCAAGCTGATTTAATGTCACCTTTACCTGAAGGTATGAAAGTCTGAATTTCCTCTAATGGTGTTCCAAGGATCTGTTTCCGCCAGTCCTTTGGAGCCTTCTCAGCCAACATGCCACGTACCTGTTTTGCAAGGTCACTGCTTTTGCGCTCACCAGTGACAAGCTCAACATAAATGCTTGTGTGTTTGCGAATGGCTTCCGGCGGACCTCCAATAATTCTGGCGTGGTCTTCAATTTGTACTCCAACAGCCACTGCCAGTGGAACGTTTCGAATGTAGTTCTTGGTTCCACGAATTATGAAAGAGCCTTTTTTCAAGTATTGTCCAGACGGGGGACTTTTACTAACCTGTCTGGGATGCACCCAATAGACGCCAACAGTGCTCAGTGTTTCCTTCCACGCTCGAGAGTAAGAGGCTGCGAGCTGGGCAGCTTCTTTCAACGATTGCTCCGACGGCCGTTTTCCTTCCGTCTTGATTATAACAAAAGAGGCACCTGAAATGTCGGCGTGAAAAACGATGTCGTGTGATTCGGTGTGTTTTTTTATGAGAATTTCGTTGGTCGTAGCGTCTTTTCCACCGATCACCAATTGATCGTCGGAGGATTGGAACCATCGGAATTTTTCGTACCAAGCCTTTTCTCTTCTGACCGGGGGAAGCTTCGGCTCTTCCACGATTTTCTGCTTCTGTTGCTGCAGCTCTTCAATTTTGGCCCGAGTTCTATGGATGGCTTTTTTGGTCCCTTCAAGTTTCTTTTGTGATTTCTTTGCTTTCTCATAGAATGTGGCTGCGTTGGCTTGAACTGAGCGAGTTAGGTCAATCTGAATCACTGAGCCTCGTAGCGAAACTGTGAGAATCCGATGCTTTGAGTCTAAGTCTTGGAAGTATCTTGCTGGTATGAGTGCCTTTTCGTTTTCGAGGTCAGAGATGATTTGTTTCCATGACTTGCCGTTTTCTTTTTCACTCATAATTCTCTGCTGCAGAAGTTGGAGCTCACCCAGATGTGCAGATATCAGTTGCCCAAGCTTTTTGTTTCGCGTTATTTCTCCTTTGGAGTCCTCAAGTGCTTTCTGTTGTCTGTCTATGACTCGTTGAAGCTTCGCTAGCTGATGTTCAGACTTGCGGGTGGCTTGAGCCATTCCGGTTTTTAGCGTTGTCTCCATGTAGAATTCGTCGAGAGCATCGTTGAATCTCTCGTAAGATTTGGCTCGAAGATGCTCGTATCTTTTCAGATGAATTGGTGTGACGTCAACGCTTTTACCATTTTCACCAACCACAATGCAAGGTTGAATTTTTCCAGCTGTCAAAGGAGAAAGGATGCTTTGGAGTTGAGCAAAAATCTTGTCAAGCTCCGGTTTTCCTAGTGCTTCGGACTTCGTTTCTTTGCTGATACGGGTTCTCAGAAGAATCTCTTCTGCGTACAATCCGCCAATGCTTAGGAATTTTGTAAGTGCCTTCACAATCATTAATTGCCCAAAATCTCTGATCTCATCAAAATCCTTTCGGCTTGTTCTAAATGGGTTTCTGGCTCTTGAAGGAGCGTATTGAAAGAGTTCTCCTCGCAGAACGTTTCGGTCTCGCATTCGTTTGTAGGTGAGGGCTTGAAGAATTTTGCTTTCTGGACCTACGAGGACTATGTTTCCTTCTCTGAAAAGCTCAACTATGAGTTGAAATTCCCCAGCTTTTTTTCTTATTTTGATTGTGACAATGCGCTCGAACTCCAGCTGTGTCAAATCTGTGATTCTTCCGTTTTCGAGGTGCTTGCGGAGCGCCATGCAAAAAGCTGGGGGTCTCGAAGGTTTCTGAAGCACGTAGGAAGTTAGATTTATGCGTTTTCCAGATTCAACGAGCAAATGAAAAGGCGGTTCGTTCGGGCGATGAAGCTTGAAAATCAATGTTGTAGGGTCGGTTTGGTAGATCTTTCGGATGCGAGCATTCTTGATTTCATGGTTGAGTTCAAAAACGACTGCAGCAACGTCGAAACTTGTTAACTCTGATTTCATTTGTGCCCCTCCAAAATGTGAAAATAAGTGCAGCCTTTAAGCATTGTTAATCTGAAATGCTGTGAAAGGTTAATAAGTTTACAGCGCCTTTTTTCTGAGGCTGCAAGGGATTTGAGATTGGATTACACTGAGGACGATGGAACCTACAGCATTCAAACGTTTGATTTGACCAAAAGGTTCACTAAGAAGAAGCACAGGGGTATCTTCGGTTTTCTGCGAAAAGAACGCAAACAAAGGAAGCAGCAAAGTGAATCTTCCAGAGTTACAGTAGCGCTAGACCATATTAACATCAAAATCCGCTCAGGAGAGCTCTTCGGGTTACTTGGACCCAACGGAGCAGGCAAAACGACATTGGTCAAATGCTTGTCCACGATTCTGATTCCAGACAAGGGCACAGCGGTTGTAAATGGCTTCGACATTCGAAAGCAAACATCTATGGTTCGAGCCAGTTTAGGTCTAGTCATAGGTGGTGAAAGAACTCTTTACTGGAAGCTCACTGCCAGAGACAACCTCATGTACTTTGCTTCGTTGTACAAGATGCCTCGAAACCAAGCCAAAGAAAGAGTTGAAGAACTCCTGGAGAAAATGCAGCTTTCTGACCGGGCCGATGAAAGACTAGAAGACTACAGCACCGGAATGAGACAGAAAATCGCCATTGCGCGATCTTTGTTACACGACCCTTCAATTCTGCTGCTAGATGAGCCGACGTTGGGCTTGGACCCCACCTTCTCAAAGCAGATTCGTGGCCAGATACGGGAGCTTTCAGATAAACATGGGAAAACCATCCTTCTGACTACACATTACATGGACGAAGCCGACCAACTATGCGATCGTGTAGCATTCATAAACGATGGCAAGGTGGTTGCGGTTGACGACCCAGACAGCCTCAAGGCAACAGTGAAGGAAACAGAGCTTGTGGAGATAACCTGCTTTAATCCGCCGTTAGACGTTGAAAGACACCTTAAATCTCTATGCCCGGGAGTCGACATCATCACACTTGTTCACGGCGATGAAACGAAGGGAAATCCCTCAAAAATAAAGATAATCGGTGGCAATGCCGAAGAACACATTAGCACAGCCATAGATGCGCTCCGGAAGAAAAACGTTCGCATCAGCAGTCTGAACGTTGGTGTGCCAACGCTTGAAGATGTTTTCATCAAGCTAACTGGGGCAAAGCTTGCTGAAGGAGAAGGCCGAGGGTAATAGCCGTGCCAAGAAACGTCTTGCTACAATCTTCGGCGAAAAGCAATTTCTTCATTGTGTGGAGCGAAGTCGTTAAGAACCTGAAGTTCCTGTTGGCCTATCCAATTGTGTTTGTGTTCTGGGCGATTTTTCCTATTTTCTGGTTTATTCCTTTCGTGCTCCAGGGGCAAGCTTTTGTAGGTGGTTTGCAGAGTCCAAGTTTTGGCGAAGTGGCAGGGACTGAAGAGTTCATTCCCTTCATTATATTGGGAGCCATTCTGAACAGTTACGTGCTCACTTCACTTTACGGTATGGGAGAAAGCATCAGAAGAGAAGCCTATCGCGGTACATTGGACTACATACTTTCATCTCCTTGCAACAAAGCGTTCATACTTATTGGCAAAGCCCTTAGTGAGAGCTTCTCAAGCACGCTCTACGCGATAAGTCAACTAGCAATCAGCATACTGTTCTTCGGAATGGAGTTGACCCTAGGCATAATTATGCCAGTGATTTTCATAATCATCCTGCTAATATTAGGACTCTATGGTCTAGCACTAATCTTGGCCGCAGCCTCTCTTAGGTATAAACAAGCTCATGATATGGCACACGCGCTGGAATACGTCTTCTATGTATTCTCGCCTGTGCGTTATCCTGTTGCGAGCTTGCCTCTCTGGGGACAAATCATTGGTAGGCTTCTTCCGCTAACCTATGCGCTAATTGCCGTACGGAGTCTAATACTTCTCAAACAAAATCTTCCAGCCATCTATCTGGAGATTCTGGCACTTCTTATCATTGATGGTATAATGATTCTCACAGGCTTCTATCTCTTCAATTGGATGGAGGAGAAGACGAAGACGTCGGGTACAATAAGCCATTACTAGGAGAAGGCATATGTGAACAAGAACCGCGTAAAGGGTCATGAACTGGGAGAGGTCACGTGTCCCACGGGTTTCAACTGGACTAATCTAAAAGCTGAGTTGAGAGCCATCTGGGAATCCAGCATCAAAGCCTGGAAAATCGAGCTTGCCTACCCTGTAAGTTTCCTTCGCCAATCCGTTTCACCACTCATCATTCTACTACCTTTTCTCATCTATGGGATGGTTTTGGTCGGCGGAAGGTACAGCGAGAATCTGGAGCGTATGGTTGGAACGGGAGATGTCGTGACTTTCATTTTCACTGGCTACGTGATAATGGGGTTCATCGGAACAGCTGTTTGGGCAATGGGTTTCAGCATTAGGGGAGAACAATGGTTTGGCACCTTGGAGTCAATCTTCGTGACGCCCACCAGCCGTTTAAGTCTGGTGTTAGGCATGGCTTTACACAGCACGGTACATCAAAGCATAGGCACAGCAGTCGAATTTGCGATTATATACGCCGTTTTCGGCTTGGGACTGAAGATCGGGGGAATTCTGCCTGCCTTAGGGATCTTTGTACTTATGATGCTAGCTCTGTATGGCTTCGGTATCCTAGTTTCCGCTCTTAGTCTGGTCTTGAAAGAGGGGTGGATAGTTGCTGAAGGACTTCACAGTATTATGATGATACTTTCTCCGGTAGTTTATCCTTTGGTTGTGCTCCCAACAGTAGCTCAACAAGCAAGCGCGATATTCCCAACAGCTCCCGCTTTGGTTGGAATGCGGGTTTTCCTAATCGAAAATTACCAACCGGAAGTAATTGGCAACATCTTCCTGCATCTTCTAGCTTTGGATGCGGCTTGGATTCTTTTCGGCATTCTTGTGTTTCACTTGACTGACATCTACGTGCGGAAAAAGGGCAGTCTCGAAAAATACTAATTAAACCCTTTAATACTAGGTAAGAAGGTGTATAGGGCACTACAAATCAGCACGAGAGCGTGTCTTCGATGAAGCCCATGAAGTTAATCTATTGGAGCAGAGCCTCCCTTGGTATAGGCGCAGCCTTTCTCTGTTTACTGCTGAACATCTTCTCTCCGGGTCTGAGCATTTTCTCTAGCCTGTCGGTAGCCTTAATTGTCTACATGGTCGCATACTACATTTTCAAATGGAAATTCATCGCTCTAGTCGAGAAGCCCTCCAAGATTGCCACAACAGGTATCGGTGCTTATTTCATAACATGGATAGTTGGGTTGGGGCTATTCTACACTTTATGGGCAAGTCTTTAGACGACGCATGCTGAGTTTGATGAGTCCCGTACAGCTTAGGTTTCAAAAAGGATAAATAATCGAAGCGACGTTTGTTGATACGAATTTCACCAATATTTGCGGAACAATCTAAGAAAAGGTAAGAATGGAGAAAAGAAGATGAGCAAAACAGAGAAGCCGCATTTAAACCTTGTCGTCATGGGACACGTTGACCATGGAAAATCCACAACGGTAGGTCATCTTTTCTACCTAACAGGAACCATTGATGAGCGCAGAGTCAAAGCCTTCGAGGAGGAAGCAAAGAAACTGGGCAAAGAGACATTCAAGTTCGCTTGGGTCCTCGACAAACTCAAGGAAGAACGAGAACGAGGTCTGACTATCGATCTTGCCTTCCTCAGATTTGAAACGCCAAAGTATTTCTTCACGGTTATTGACTCACC
>CP070828.1:1034781-1040301 GCA_020344715.1 Candidatus Bathyarchaeota archaeon
ACACGCTGCCTCGAACGGCATAGGGTCCAGTGCCCCAGAGCCAAACGTGTTGGTGCACAGCGAGATATCTTGAAGCGGGAGCTTCAGTGCCTTCGCCATCTCCTTCGGATCAAACACCAGACTGAACGGCTTAGTGCATTGTTGCAGCTCACCACCGTAGTCGACTGAGAGATTACCCTCGACCCACAGACGCTGATCGAGTTTCGTGAGCACACTATTCTTCAGATCGGCAACAAGAACTAGACTATTATCGGACTGCCCACTCGCGACATCAACGATGATCTCTCCGAGATAAGATGTCGTGACTACCGAATGTGACGTACTCGGACCGATGAAGCCCTGGCTAGGATCGTAGCTGTGTGTGTTACTCTCATACTCAGTGATGATCCAAGAGAGAAGTCCAGTCTTGCAGTTCTCAGCTATCAGGTAGAACTCTACACGACTTCCCCAAAACACGCTCGTGTGGACGTTGAAAGCGCTAATGATCGCGCATGGCCTTTTCGGGGTATCGTTGAACATCGCCGAAGGAAACAAGCTGTAGTCTGGTGGCAACACCTTCTCGGCCGCTTTAGTATCGGTGACCTCAAAGGCGAGGAAAACAGAATACGGTTCAACTACAAAACTCATGTACGGGTTGTTGCGTGCTCCTCTTTTGACAATGTACCGCTGGAGTCTGAGTGGTAACCTGCGAAGTATGGCGCTGCCTTGAGTCGTGGATGCAACCTTGGCTGGTATGACCATCTTCTCGGTAGTCTTGATATAGCGTCGAAGGTCTTTGGCTTGCATGTCTTCTCCTCACCACATGCCTAAGTCGACAGAGTGTGGTGCGTGTGCATATAAATGCCGAAGATTATCTTTGTTACAATGTCTAGTGCAAGGTATAGTGACGCTGTAATATCTACTGTTATAATTCCAAATCCTGTGGGTGCCAGAACCCACACTAAAGGGAATAGACTCCAAGTAACAAGAATAAACCACTTAATATTGGAAATTTCAGAACTATCTTTGCTAGATTTGGTGAAAATGCTGTAAAGCATTCCAATGTATGCAGCCGTACTTAATCCGAAAAACAACCATCTGTCCACTGTTAAGATTATGCTTGCCAAATACCCGCAAAACATAGTTAAAGTTGTGAATATTGCAACTTCAGCTTTCTTTTCATTTGGTTTCTTAGCGATAGTGGCTATATCGAAAGTTAATATGCTACAGCTACCCGCATAGAAAAGCCATCTTGTCCAGTAAATTAGATCACCACTTTCCGCAGTCACCGTAGCTAATCCTAAGGCCATAATACAATAAGAGATAGTAGTGATGAAACTAACAAACACATGTGAATTAAACAAATATCTCCTCGAGCTATTTCGATTTCCTAAAAACGTAAACATCAAAGAACTTAGAGCAAAGATTAATGCTCCAATCCAAAAAACCACAGATTCTTCAATCATACGTAAATCTCCAAAATCTAGTCCTGCAAATGTAATTATCCTTTGTTATGTTTAAAAAACTAACCACCTCATTTGGGTTTGGGCTAAATTTTGACCCCAAACCCAAACCCAAGAAGATTTATTCGATATACAAAAGTGTATCAATAGCTAACTATGAAGAAGAAGCACAATGTTTGGTCAACTATTTCGGAGTAAAAAGGGAACCGTCAGACCATATTGGCGTCTGTTCATAGTAACCTTCTCTGTGTTGGCAGTAATTGTCTTGAATCGCATAATCTTGAGAGTGATTGGTCTACTCCATGATACCACTGACTCGCAGATAGTTGCAGGCATCATGGACCTCATAGCAGTCACAGGGTTGATGTATGTGCTTACAACCAAGTTAGACGGAAGAGATTTCAGCTGGGCTGAAATCGGCTTGTCATGGAAACCTAACATATTCGTCTTTTTCGGTGGAGGCGTAATACTTGGCGGTGTTCTGGAACTCTTCTCTTGGGGGATGGGCATCGCACAAGGAACTGTTGAAACACCCATGACGTCAAGTATTGCCTCAATTTCAGTCTTAACCGGAACAACCGCCGCCATGCTAGACAGCTTCTGGCAAGAAATCGCCTTCAGAGGGTATCTACAGACGAGGCTTGTGGAGAGTTACGGCGCAATAATTGGGATACCAGTGGTCGCTGTTTCCTTCGTCCTCATCCATCTATTGGTTAATCCACTGTCACCTCTTGAAGTATTGACTGGCAGCATTCTGTTCCTTCTTGTAGGGTTACTGTACCATATGACAGGGTCTCTCTATCTCGTTGGCGCACTACATGGAACTTTGAATTACATTCCAGTCCTGTTGGAAACATGGTCACAACCGCTAGACAGAGCAATCGTGTACGGACTGGCACTGGGATTAGTGCTCTTGTTTGCACGTGTGCGCGAGCACAAGTTTGGGTTTGGGGTTAAAGTTTAATCCCTACAATGATGATTATCTCTAAGTGAGGTTCTTGTCGAAAGTCAAGAAATCTTTCAGGGAAGATTGGACATCACTTCCTTTCATCCTAATTACAGGTATGGGTTTTGTCGCAGCAGTTCTAGATTTTGTTTTTCTCCAGAATCTGCAGTTTCAGGTTTTCGGTCTCGTTGGTTTAGCTTTGGTAGTAGTAGGCGGGTACCTGCGGATGAAGGCACGAGTGCAGCTTAGGAAGAAAGCTGGATTTGACAATCTTGTTTCCACTTCACGACTTCAAATTGTTGAAGGTCATACGTTGGTTAAAGATGGATTGTATCAACGCATTCGACATCCATTATACTTGGGTGAAATCCTAAGGAACTTTGGCATTGTATCGATTTTTTCGAGTGGATACGGAATGCTGTTCATCATGATTGGTGCAATCCTCCTTCTGTTCAGAATACATGCTGAAGAAGAAATGCTTATCGAGGTATTCGGGTCTGAGTATGAAGATTACAAGCGGAAGACGAAGAGGTTGATCCCTTATGTTTATTGATGTTCGGGTTTGGCATCAATAATCCAAGAAGATTTTCGTTTGCTTGAGTGTGGTTGCATGTACCTGGTCATAACTTGCTACCGATGTGGGCAACTCTTGCTAGCTCAGGCCCGACAAAAGACTCGGAATTGTCCTCACTGTGGGTTCAGGTTCAAGGTAGAAAAATCGCGGAAGATCGCCTATGCGAAGTCTGCCCGAGAAGCATCATTACTTCTACGCCAGTTGAAGAATACTCTCAAAGGAAAGAAGTATTCAGCCCTCAAGTAGCCGCTTTCAAAAGCTGCAATCCTTGGTCCAGTAGTTGCCGCACCATCTTGTCACTGGTCGATTCACTGTAGATTCTAATGAGCGGCTCGGTTTCCGACGCTCTTATCAGCAGCCAGCTTCTAGTGTCGCCGAAGTGGAACTTGATGCCATTGACGGCTTCGACGCCTTTGTACGTGGTGGTTTTGGCAACAGGCAGGTTGTCTATTTGGCGTGGCGGATGAAGCTGAAGTTTGGGAATGAGATTCATGCGGTTGGGTCTTTCATACGGTAGGTCTATTCGGTCGTAGTGGATTTCGCCGAATTCCTTTCGCAATTCAGCTAAGAGCTGGTTCAGGCTTTTTCTTTCCATCGCCATGTTCTCCAGAACGAACAGGGAAGAGAGTATGCCGTCACGTTCCGGAATGTGATTTTTGAATCCAAGCCCACTGCTCTCTTCTCCGCCAATCAGCACATCCTCTCGAAGCATTATTTCGCAGATGTTCTTGAAGCCGACCGCCACATCATAGACCGGCAAGCCGAGCTTTTCAGCTATTCTCGGCACAATACTGCACACCGACGCGGTTTTGACCACGCCTCCTCGCCAGCCCCGGTTCTCGTATAAGTGGAGCAGAAGCAAACCGAAGACTTCATGAGGTGTAACTAGCTCGCCGTCTGACGTGACCACTCCCACTCGGTCTGCGTCACCATCAGTGGCAAAGCCTACGTCGGCGTTTGACTCAACAATTGCTTCCATCAAAGGTTTTAGGTTCTGAGCCATGGGTTCGGGTTTGACTCCGCCGAAAGTTGGATTCTGCTCGGCGCGTATGGTTATAACTTCGCATTTTGTGGATAACAATAATCATTGGATGATTCTGATTCCGGCTCCGAGCATGGCGACAAAGATTATTTTGAAATCGGTGTTGCCTATGAGTTGTAGGTTCACCAGCTGCTCTATGTGCTCAACATAATTGCTTTCGAAATCTACGCTCTCGATGTTTCTTTGAATTTCCGTTTCATCGTGCTTTGGCGTGTTTTTGAAAAGAAAGCTTTCAATCTGTTTGGTGATTTCTGTCGGCGCGGGTCCGCCGTGTTCGAGCTTAAACTTTACGCCATTGTAGATCGACGGGTTGTGGCTCGCGGTGACGACGACGCCACCGCCTGCTCTGCGGTCTTTGACTGAGAACGAGATAATTGGCGTCGGGGTGGGTTTAGAAGCTAGCAGAACACGTATGTTGTTGCTGGCTGCAACATCAGCCACGGTCTTGGCGAATCGATCCGACATGAACCGAGTGTCAAAGCCAACAACTAATCCCTTTTCATGCAGATTTTGCGACATGAGATAATCCGATAAAGCCTGCGCCACAGCTTTTACGTTATCAAACGTGAAGTCTTCGGCTATTATGCCACGCCAACCATCCGTGCCGAAAATGATTCGAGTCATTGAAGCATCCCTCGTTTCCTTTTAGGTTTCGTGTTGCCTAATAAGGTGAACCTGGCTTATTTAAAAATCCAGTGAGCGCACCGTGACTTTCCCTTTGCCGTGCGCGGTTAGCGTCCTTCTATTCAAGTCTCAACATCAACTCTGTGTCGTCAGGCTCAGCAAATCCGGCTTTTCGATAGATTTGCATCCCATCTTCAGTCGCGTTCAGATGCAAGTATCTTAGTCCAAGTGACTTCGCTTCTTTGATCAGCTCGCATAGTAGGCGTGTGCAAATCCCTTTTCGTCTCGCCTCGGGGATCGTGTAGCAATTGAGTATGTACCCGAGTCTTCCAGATTCCAGACCTCCATAGTTGGCGGGTCTTTCCCACACCACCATTCCGCCTGTTCCGACGATTCTCCCATTGCATTCTGCTAACCAGGCAATGAAGTCGTTGGAAGGAATTGCTTTGGCGAAATACTCTCGCAGTGACTTTCTCAAGATCTCGGTTTCCTCGTCATCTGGATGATTGTGCAGCTCATTTAGGAACCGAATTCGATAGCGAACCAACGTTTCAACATCGTCAACTGAGGCTCTGCGATAACGCAGTTCTTCGCTTTCCATCTTCAATTCTCATTTGCTCCCGTTCCGTGTTCACGTCCTTGCTTCCTGAGAGCACGCTATATATGATCTCCCGATTAGATATGCTTGGTGATGAGAATAGTGCCATTGACGCAGGAAGCGAAGCGCAAGGCGATGGCCGCTGGCTTCGCGGCCGCCGGTGTCTCTACTCCAAACCTGCTTCGGGACTTATCTTGTGGTTGGGTAGGCAAAATCACTAACTTGCGGCCGCCAGAGGAGATCTTGCCCTCAGCAAAATCCGTGCTCCTGCTGGTTCTGCACGCGTGGGACAAC
>CP070828.1:1040401-1045220 GCA_020344715.1 Candidatus Bathyarchaeota archaeon
GAATGTGCCCGTCAATCTTCCAGTGTAAGGTTCAATTGTCTTCTTTCGCTTGAGTTTGAGAGCTATAAAGAATGCGGGTACAAAGATTAAGGGTGATAGATACAAGAACGTTGAAAACCAGTCGAACGGTATGGTAAGAGAGTTTTGATTCTCCAGACCGTAAAGTAACCGTATTTGATTCAGCTCTAGTCGAAACGGCGTCGAGGTCGCGGAGACACCTGTGATCTTGAGTTTCGCGTTTCCGTTTGACGTGTAGAAATGAGGATTGATGGAGATGTTGAGCACTTTGGTTTCGTTTGAACCAAGAGCTGTGTAAATCAGAGAGCCTTCGCCGCTGACTGGGTAGGCAGACGAAGAATAGTTCCAGATTCGGATGATGACGTTTATGTTAGAAATATTGAAATGACTTACAATGGTGAAGTTGAGATGTGTTGGCTTGTTGCTTGCCATGGATGAGAAAAGAAACTCTGTTGAGAGCGTGCCCCGATTATGGGTAGGTCTGAACTCTATCAGATCGATTTTCAGATCAAATGCAGTGGCAGTGCTCTGTACACCTTCAATCTTAATTTTCCAACCGCCTGTATTGTTCCTGAAATCTTCTGGGTCAGATATAATGGACTGATATTTTGTCTCAGCTGTGTTGGGTTCAGATGAACTTGTGTAGGCTATGTAGCCATCTCCACCGGTTGGATAGTCTTCCAGAGCGTAATTGTAGAGTTGGACAGTGATATCAATAGAGTCAGCCGTCCAAGCTGAAACAATTGTCCAGTTTAGCTGTCTCCAACTATAGGTGTCAGAGACGCCTGTAAATTCAATTTCAGCTGCATACTGTCCAGTCCACGTATGTAGTATTGCAGCATCTATATTCCATGTGTCCCTCACTGCGTCGTCAACTTCTACGCCTCCTTTGAATCTGATCGTAAAAGCCGATGAGTGCAAATATGTGGAAACAGAAACGTTGTTCCATCCGGAGCCCAAATCGGCAAAGAGACTTTCCCAACGTGAACCGTTCCAAACATCAACCCTAATGTCTTCCGCACCCATTGGTCCTCCATAGATGCACAGATACTCATTGGCTTTGTCATAATCCGCTGATGCCCATTGAACCTCTAAATCAAGCTCGTAGCTAGGTCCCCAAGTCACATTGACATATAATTGAGTGACAATATGTTCAACTTCGCTTGATGTTGAAGATACAAATCCTGCTTCCAGCGCATCTATGTCTGACCAAGTCCAGTCGACAAGAGTTTCCGGGTTTACTGCCCAGTCATCACAGTAGTTCGCGTAGGATGTAGTAAGCGTATGGATTTGCCCTTGATATTCAACCAAACCGGTAACCAGCCTGAGGTTTAATTCTGCACCTAGATCGCCTTTGGCTCTAACATGTACCCGGACATTGGAGATAGGTCCACTTTCCGTTGTGTGATTCTGGAGATTGTAAAAGTCTTTCTTGCTTTTTTCGGTGATATTAACGAAAGTTGTGTCTTCATCTGATGCCGACTCGTCTACACATTCCCAGTTGCTTGTAGAACCGACAGGATACCAGTCGCTCTTTTTTCCAACAGCATTCGGTCTCAAGACTAATCCTGAGCCACCAACGTCTTGCTCTCCTATTGAGTCGTAGACTGTATCTGGACCGTATTGTTGAGCGGCAAAGTCTGAGTGTGTTCCACGATCAGAGACGAGATCCACATCACTTGTGTTGTTGTCAACATGGTCCTCTGTATCCGCAGTGCTGGAACCGCTTCTGAAATCCATGCTTGAGCCATCATCTGAAGACAAATCTGCAACCGAGCCCAAGATCAGAGAAGTGGAACCTTTAGAAGTAGATACGGTGGGGTTGTAAGTGTTTACAGATGTGCTGGTTCTTGCGCTCTCCACGATGAAATACTCGTGGTCTACGCGTGTGACACTTGACAGATCATTCTCAGATAGAGGTTTTCCATTCACGATGCTGTAATCACTCGCGTAATAGGTTGAATAAAAGGCTCCGCTTACACTGCTGACCAATCCGGTTAGAACAACGATGCTGAGTGATAGCGTAAGTGAACGGTGAATGTTTCGAGAGTCAGGTTTATGTTTTAACATAGGCGATTCGCGTCTTTCCTAATCATCTCATCAATCGGTACTTTTCATAGGCAACTTGCAAGTTCCGCCTAACGATTTCTAGGATGATCGATATAACGTGTATGAATTCAGAATCCACCTTGCATTCTTCATCTTCTTCTCAGAAAGAACAAGGAGTAGCTCGAATACAGTTCATCAGTTCATAACACTTTAATAAACTTGATGAGGTTAAAGGAAAATTGACCATTTCCAAGAACAAGGGTGAAACCAAATGAAAGTCCAACTGAAAAACGTATTGTCTAACAGAGTTCCTACTGGTATAACTGGTTTGGACGGCCTAATCGAAGGAGGTTTTCCACGTGGCAGTCTGATTCTGTTGGCAGGTTCTCCTGGTTCGGGCAAGTCCATTGCCTCGGCTCACTTCATTTACCATGGTGCAAAGAACCTTGACGAGAATGGGGTCTACCTATCCTTTGCTGAACGACGAGATTTCTTCTTCAGCAACATGAAGAGATTTGGTCTTGATTTTGAGGTGTTGGAGAGCGAAGACAGGTTCAAATTCTTGGATGTGATGACTGCTCGGGAAGAGGCAACATCATCTACTTTTGACATGGCAATAAGTGAGATCTTGGAGATCAACGCGACGAGACTCGTGGTCGATTCATTTTCGGCAATGGCTCAAGCGTTCAAGATGAGGATAGATGCAAGGATTATACTTCACATGTTGAACAAGTTGATGCATCACACCTCATGCACTACGTTGCTACTTGTGGAAATCCCAACAGGAAGCCGAACCTTTGGATCCGGCTTTGAAGAGTTCGTGGCGGATGGAATAATTCATTTTGAGACCGTCAACGAGAATGAAGGCATCCGAAAACGCGCTGTTATACGGAAGATGAGAAACACTAACCACAACCAGAACTACATGAACATCGTCATCTCAAATGAGGGCATTTCGTTGATGCCCTACGTAACTTGACAACATCGGGTAGTTTGACTTGAAAAGGAACAAACCTAAATTCTGTGTGATTCTCACTGAAGCCGTACATGAAGGCCTAAGCAGCATTTGCCCGTCAATCCCATCTGTCGTGTTCTTCTGCTTGCGGAAAAATGGCTCTGTTCAATCCGACAACCTAGTGAAAGACCCCGAAGCTTTTGAAGAAATTCTAAACAAAATATTCGGATTCGGCGCAAAGGTTATCGAAAAGAGAATCTTGGAAGTTCTCTACACAAAGCTTCAAGTCCCCAAAGAAATCGAGGAGAGCTTTGAGTTCATGGAAGAAGTAAGGAATGCCGAGGAACTGCTGAATCATACCTACATGGAGCGTCCGAGGCAAGTCGCAGCAAATCCAGCCATCTAGGCGCTTGTCTGAGTCTCCTCTGTGCAAAGGAACACGAAAACTGTTTCAGGCAGAATGGTTCCTACGAGGGCCAGTCTGTCGTTGATTCCATCTTCCATTTAATTTTCTGAAGCTCCTGACTTATCCTGCAAGAATCGCGGCTTCAAGCCAGGTGTTTGCGAACGTGAAAACGTGAACTACTGGTTCATAAGTTATATATGTAAAAGGGAAGAGACAAACGCAAAAGGGTCAAAAATGAAGAAATCCGCACTAGTCCTGTTTAGCATCTCACTGTGTGCTTTGATTTCAATGCTGACAATAAGTCCTGTACGAGCGGACATCGAAAGGTTCACTTGGCTGCCACCATACATGCAGAAAGATGATGGTGTTGTCGTCTTCAAGGATGGTTCAGCTGTCAATTTGATTGTGCCGGTGAATAATGACGGGTATCCAAACGGCATGAACGTTTCGAAAGTCGTCATAAACTTCGATTGGGGACAAAACAAGACTTTGAATCTATTGGATGATATTGAGCAAATTGAGTGGCACGAAACGAAGCTTTTCACTGTCAGCTTCACAGCAAGCGCATCGGAGGCCGTTTCCAGTGATTGGGCACATGAATACATGATCTACGTCGAACATGTCAACGCCACGACGGGACCCGTCGAGATTGTTGATACTTGGAGCTGTTCATGGAATTCATTCTGGCCTAGCTACCTGTTTGTGGTATTTCCAGCGGATCAAGCGAATGCTCATGATCTGTCTGAAGAATATGAAGCCTACGCAAGCGCCTATCCTACTTGGGGCTTCGGCAACACTAACGCGTCTCAACTAGCGGGTCAAGCCAGTATCAAGGCATCCCTGGGTGACATGTATTACTCGCGTGGCGACTACGCCCTAGCTGAAACACAGTATGAAACCGCTCTTGAATTGTACACTGAGGCACTTGCCGCTGAAATGGAGTGGCAGACAAGAGTCGAAGAAGCTGAACTCGAAATCGCTCTAACTGAAGCCGAAGCAAACATGGCAGTGGCAGATGCAATGCTGAAGCAAGCCGATGCTGCTGTGAACCAATCCTACGCATGGATCTTGTTCGGTCTCGGTTTCGTATTCATTGGCATTGCAGCGATTGTATATGCGTTCAGAAAACCTAAAGCTGGCTACCAAGTAGCCTAGCTTCCCCTTTTATTTTTCGAATCAAGCGAACCTACGTCTTAAGACGTCAACTCTACCTAGTTTTCTCGCGCCGCTTTCTCAACCGCGAACTCGTGTCTGCGCCCGTTTCGTTGTTTGGCACGCACTTACCTTCTTCGTGTTGAGCGAACCAGTCGTGGCGGCTGAGAATCAACAGAAATGGAACCGTTTGATCATCGCAAGGTCAAGGTTGGCAAATGCGCGACAATGTTAAAAAC
>CP070828.1:1045320-1047925 GCA_020344715.1 Candidatus Bathyarchaeota archaeon
ATTGAATCCAAGACGTCGGCGTGATAGGCGAGTTCTTTGACGCTTCTCTCAAAAACGGTTTCGTCCACAGAATTGATGATCGTGAATTGATCAGGGTGCATGGATATTCTCATATTGCTACACTTGATGAAATCTCCAATTGCCTTGAGCTGTTTGCAAAAATATCGCCGCCAATTGAATCTGCAGATTGGATGTGAGCCAAAAGGAACGAGGTCAGAGGTTATTCGAAAAAACAGCAGGTTCTGTCTTTGGTTGAACCTCAAGATTTCACCAAGACAGGCCAGGTTGTTTTCAATGGTTTCGATTAGACGATGTTCTGAGTAAGACTTCAGGCGGAATGTCCGATTGCTCCTACATTCTATTGTCGTATTTATGCAGGGATATCCGATTCTCATCTGAGCTCTTCCTAGTCGAAAGAACCACTCTTATGGTGATTTTAGGCCGATCTCTTCAGCTGCTTCAAATCTCAATATCGTCAAAGGTTTTTCCGGAGAAAGCGAAGACCAACCGTCTTCCTTTTTGAAGCCATGAGCGGCAAGAAAGTTTGCAGAGACTTTTTCTTTCCCGTCTTCGGCAATCCTATTGATGACTGTGGCTCTCTCTACGGGATCGGTCACCGTTTTTACCCTGCCTCTCAGCACGACAAAGTTGTATTCGCTCATATCTGGTCGGAAGCTCTCGATCTCTACGCAGACCCGATTGTCAGTCTCAATCAGTTTCTTCTTTCTGCCATAGTCGGTGAAGTGAAAATAGATGGAATCATTTATGTAGACATATTGGAACGGAGCTATATACGGGTACTCGGCTGCCTTGAACGCAATCCGGCAAAGCATTTGCTCTCGGATCAGGCTTTGGATTTCTTGTTTGTTCATTCTTGGCAATTTGAAAATCGTCAAAATTCGCACGCTCTGCTCTGCGATTAACTGTGTTGGCCGAAATACTTGAGTTTTATGACTTACAAGCTTCATCGAGTCTACTCTGGAAGCGGAGTGTGTTTAGGGTGCGAACACTCCGACGAACACAAGCCAAGCCAAGATTGTTTTCGCGACGAAACTCAGTATGATGTAGACTCGTTCGCCGTAGAGATAGTCTTTCCAGCGTCCGACGCCTTTGTACTGCAGAACCATGTTAATGGCAAAGACGTTGAACAATATGAAGTAGATGAACAATATGAAGTAGACGAATGCGGGTGGATTTGTGTCAACTGAGCCGATTGCGGCAATGAAATAGGCATACAAAACGACCCATGGGACTCCTCCGGAAATGCATCCAAGGACGTATGGGGACCATTTGGTCTTTTCCGTGTATTGGTTCACGTATTCCATCAAATATCCGAACATGATCATCATTGCATTCAGCACAAAAATCATCGTCAACGACCAGAAATCCCAGACTCCTACAAATGTCGCAATCAGCCAAATCATTATGGAGCTTGAGAAGGCGTATTCATACCATCGATATGGGTTCATTCCTTTTCTCAAATTTTCATTGTAGCTTTTGTTTTTGGGATAGGCGATTGTGAAATGGGCAATGGCCGAGATTATGGCGAAAGATGCAACAATCACTCCCAGGTAGCTGAGAGTGAACACGACTTGGGGATTCGGGATGATTTCAAATCTTGGCGGTGGTCCCTGTATTATGTCAATGTCCAGGTAGAAGGTGTAAATCTCTCTTTCCCACTCTAGGAGAAAACCTAGGAGCAACATTATTGCTCCTTGGATCAGATGTAAAATGCCTGCAGCCGTGTTGAAACGTTTCAGATACCTGAACGAAATAGGAGAACGGGCAATTATCTGTTGTCTTTCTTTGTGATCCATGAGGTTTCCCCATTCTTGTTGCAGATTATTCTGTATTTAAGTGTATGTTGCTGTTGCGCCACAGTCACATGGATTTAAAAGCGCGCTCAAATAGAAAGTTACAACAATAAATTAATTCGCGGAGGTGAATGCCTATGGCAAAGTGCGGATTATGTGGCGCAGAGCTGCCGGAAAAACCGAAAATTACAGCGGAAGGTAAATGTTCTGCTTGTGGAGCAAAATTGGCAATCAAGAAATAGCCTAACAACGAAGCAGAAGTGCACACTTCAACGACCATCGGCTCCTATCCTCGGTCTTCGAATTCAACGCACTTTCTGCAAGCTGCTTAAGACTTGATCAGGTTGTTAATTTCGCTGATTGTCACAAGGATCACGAAATGCGTCTGCGTTGTCTTACGAGTAGAGATGGCGGGTGCCGAGACCTCTGGAGTGCAGTCGGGGGTTTTCTAATTGAGGACTGGATTTGACCCGTAATGATCCGCAAGCGGTCAAACGATAATGATGCCGACACTTTCTCTTCTTTCGTTTGATACAGGGCAGGGATCTGCCTAGCTACGCATTTTTTCTCAGGGCTTTCCTTTGTGTACAGCTCATAGTACGATGCATTCTGAGGCACCAGAGAAAAGCCTTTAGCAGTTCACTGTTTCAGTCGAGAAACGATAGTGATTACGCCAAAAGCAACCAGAACAATCGTTATGCCTACTCCTGTGAAGAGGAAGATCTCCTGAGTTTCCATCTGGTTCATCATGATGCCCCCCAGAGCCCAGACAATAACGAGACCATACGCTA
>CP070828.1:1048025-1052426 GCA_020344715.1 Candidatus Bathyarchaeota archaeon
CGAGAGTAGGTCTTTCCAGAAAAGAAACCTACCGTGCAATCAAACAAATATTGATGGAAAAGAAACCTACTCGATAATAGGAGTTTCAACAGCGGTATTCCACCAAGGTCTGTCCCATTTCTTATCGACCGCAGGCAGACGTTGCAAGAGAGTTTTTATCCTATCTGTAACTGTCGAGGCGTCGGTCCCTCTCAACCATCTCTTGAGCACATCAGGTTTCTCAGCCAAATTCTCAAGATTCAGAGTGGCTGTCAACGCAAACTTCTGATCCTTTCTCAAAACTCTCATCATTTTCTTAGGGTCAATCTCCTCTTTTCCTTCTCCGATTGAATGACCAAGGAAAATCGCACAGACATCCTTAACATCCTTCTCCTCCATGCCAAGTACAACACTGTCACCTTTGTAGTAAGGATACGATAGAATTCGAAACTCTTGTTCATAATCTTTGAGTCGTTCAACCTTTTCTTTCGGAAAATCCGTAATGAATTGAACTTTCGTCAGAATCAAATATTCCAAGCCAATCGTGTAGAGATTCTCCCGGTGTTTCTTGAAGGCATCTTTAATCTCAATGTTGTGTCTCAGGTTGATATGATCACAGAGCACATCCATCACGCCGACTACTGGCACACCTTCATCAGTGGATCCTTCAATTGTCCTAACTCGATAACGGTCCCCATGTCTCAAAGCATTGAAGAGCCGATCGCTCTTCGTGCTAAAAGATTTATACCGTGTTCCAAAGGCTTTGTCCATGCTTAGCAGAAGTCTGTAGAAATCCAATCCATGCTTCTTTGGAACGATAAAATCGGTATCCTTGATTGCCCTTGATAGTACACCAGTGCCGTTTGCGTGCTCACAGTGCATCTTGACAGCACCTCCTCCAAACAATAGCACGGGAATAGGTTTCTTGCTGACTCTTTTTTCAAAAGCTTCAGGATATCGTTCGTGAAGCTGACTTGCGTTGAGCGCTGCCCAAATAGAGACTGCCGCGCATTTCATTGGAAAATAACCCATGTCAACATAAGTAGGGACACCGAGTTCCTTGGTGATTCCTTCAAGATCAACGTTTGAAGTTAGAGGTAAGCCAACCTCGAAGGTTGTTCCATCCACATCTTCGTAGAGAGTAGCTTTCTTCGACATTTCTTACTTTCACTTTCCCAGCTTTTGCACAATCTCAGCTTTACATTTACAATGCTATCTACATATTTAAATTGGGTTGAGGAGAAATCAACAGCGTAACACTGAAAACACAAAAATAGCTTTCCTTGACGCTTGCTGAATTCTTTGACCTAGAGGTTCTGATTGGTGGGGCTGCCCGGATTTGAACCGGGGTCAAGAGAGCCCAATTGGAGCCTAATATTCTGAGTCTCCTAGCCTAGACCAAGCTAGCCCACAGCCCCTTATCTCTTTTCAGTAAAGCCCTAGATTTGCTAATAAATCTTTGACTCTCTTGCGAACGCGCCGGTTTGCGTTTTGGCAAAATCTTATCTGCCTTTGATTCTAGGGTTACAGTGAACGCAATGAAGTTCAGTTTCATCAGCCCGAGCCCAGCGTTGGATACTCCAGGCAAAGTTACGGCAGCTTGGCCTCCGCTTGGAATCTTGTATTGCGCTACTCTCCTGGCTGCAAATGGAAATAGTGTTTCTGTTCTGGACCAAGCTGCGCAGGGATTTTCTTCTAGACAGGCGATTCAATGGGTAGGAAGAGAAGACCCAGATGTTCTTGGATTTTCAGTCTTGCTTCCGTCTTTTGAAGGCGCATTGAGCATGGCAAAACAGGTGAAAGCGCAGAATCCGAACGTAATCATCGTCTTCGGGAATTATCAAGCTACTTTCAATGCTGAAAGAATCATAGAGAAATATCCTTTTGTAGACGTAATCGTTCGCGGAGAAGGGGAACATACAAGTCTGGAATTGGCGAAATGCTTGGAGAAGAACGGAAAACTAGGAGAGGTTGCGGGCATAGTATTCAGAAAAAACGGGAAGGCTGTGTCGACTGCTGAAAGACCTCTGTTAAGAGATTTGAATGGTCTTCCAATTCCAGACAGAAGTTTAATCGATGCGAGTTATAGTTCCAACATTTTTGGGATAAAGGTTGCTTCTAGGAAATTCACATCGATTGTTTCTTCACGTGGATGCCCGTTCGGATGTAGCTTTTGTGCGTGCACCATGTTTGCTCAGCGCCTCTGGAGGCCGAGATCTGTTGAAAACATTATGAACGAGTTGTATTTCCTGCAAGGCGAAGGGTATGAACAGTTCCTTTTTGTGGATGACAACTTTACCCTGAACCCGAAAAGAGTGATAGAGCTTTGTCGGAGAATCAGAAAAGAAAAAATGGACTTTGAATGGTGGTGCGACTCTCGCGTAGACAACTGCACCTACGATATGCTGAGAGAAATGGTCAAGGCAGGATGCAGACTTCTCTATTTTGGAATAGAAAGCGGCAACCAAAGGATTTTGGACTACTACAAGAAGGGCATCACTCCTCAACAGACCACAAATGCCGTGCGAAAAGCTAGAAGGGCAGGCATAGACGTCATTGTAGGGTCGTTCATTGTTGGTGCCCCAGATGAAACTCTAGGAGAAATCCAGAATACTCTAAAATTCGCTCATGAACTTGACATCGATGTACCGCAGCTAAACGTTTTGGGCACTTTCCCCGGAACAGCCACATGGAACGAACTAGTGGCAAAAGGATATGTTGACGCAAATCAACACTGGGAAAACGGCGTCTACGTGTCAGAAGTCTCACCTCATGCTGTTCCACTTCCGATAATTCGCTCTCTCATCTACGATTACTTTCGAACCTTCTACCTACGCCCAGAAGTGCTATTCAAAGAGATCTTCAGAACCTTCAAGAGCAGCTTCAGAATGGCAGCACTCCTCAGCAATCTAACGCGAGTCAACCAAATCATAGAAACGGTAAAGCAAGAAATCAACACAAAACCATGTTGATGGCTATTTTCTGAGAGAACACTGCAAGATTCTTGGACAAGTCAAACATTCATCCGGAATCTGAACATTCTCGTCAAGAGTCCCCAGATGCCCAAAACTCTGTGCACAAGTCACTGGAGCCGGATCGTCCCTTTCACCTTCGCATTTTTCAAGACGAATTACATTAGAATCTTCCACGGTAACATCCAATTTCGAATGACAATGAGGGCAAGCATAGTAGGTTTCCCTCAAAAGCTGCGAAGAATCCACGAGCAGTAAGGGCTTCACAAAACCTTTCCCACAGTCCCTGTAAGGACAGAGAAAAAGCTCAGATCTAGGTAGGGCTTTCATGTATTTCGCCTACAGTTTTCTAATTAGTATATCGAGTCGTGATAGATAATAAACGTTTTCGCATCTTTGTCGAACGAATATACAGTTGCACCGGTCGACGAGGACCATGACATCGATCACTTAATATTTGGTTTCACTGGTTACTACATTAGCAATTGGAACATTGGGCCCCCGTAGCCTAGCGGTCAAGGCGTCAGCCTTGTAAGGTGAAAGACGCAAATCCATCACCCGTGTTAGCTGAAAACCCCGGGTTCGAATCCCGGCGGGGGCTCTACTGGGTGTTCCCACAGCAAATTGACACCAAAGCGTATATACAACGAAACCACGAAACTTGGTGTGCTGATTCAAAACTGCACATTTCATATTCAGAATCAGATCGGGATTGACTTTGAGTTCGCGATGCAACAATGACCCCAGCGAGGACGATTTAAAAAAGGAGGGATGGACACGCCGGTTCGCGGCTGAAGAACCACGTTTGAGTGAAGCAGTTGAGCTCTATCGATCATTAGGTTTCCAGGTTCACTTGGAGCCGGCAAAATTCAAAGAAGAAGATGAACGGTGCAACGCGTGCAATCAAGCCGAATACCAGAAATATCGGATTATTTACGTAAGACGCCGGACAAGCTGAATTGGTTATTTGAAATACAGATTGTTCAATCATAAGTTTAATGTTTGCTGAGTTTTTCATTGTGCTACGGTGGAGCTGACTCCTGTGAAGTCTAATCTGGGCGGCCTAACTTCCTTAGTTCTCGTAATCGTAGCTTCTTGTTCGCTCATCTCGATGATAGCGCTTACCCGTGTTGACAACATAGTTCATACGGATCTGTACAGATACGGTCTCAATTTCAGTTATGAATGGGCTATGCCTTATTGGACCATGACGACGTTCGCTTTTGCAATGGGCTGGGTCAACATTTTCATGGTGATTGCTTTCCAGTTCTACGTGCTCGCGTATGGACGCGGCAAAGCAGAAGAAGCTCCTCCACAGGAAACGGTAGGATCTTTCGAAATCGCGCAGCCAGAAGATACTGAAAATGCAGCAAGAGAAACGATCTCACCGCTGATAGAAGCAAGACCGGTAGCGTCTCGAGAGGACTCCGCGATTTCTGCTGGACCACCC
>CP070828.1:1052526-1061514 GCA_020344715.1 Candidatus Bathyarchaeota archaeon
GCAGATTCCGCACAGGACTGAGGTAATCGATTCAAACTCTCTTTCACTTCTCCCTTCGGTTCAATGTGAAGCTCTTCCACGATCCGGAAAGCCTCTTCAGAGTTGTTATATCCGTAGTCTGTGGCAACTGCTATCCCGGCAAAAAGCAAATGGGCATTTGCAGAGGCGTCTGGCGCTCTAAACTCAAACGTTCTCTGAGCAGCACCAACCTCTTCTTTGATCCTCTTGAACTTCCACCACAAGGGTATTCGTACTAAAGCCAAGCGGTTTCTGGTTCCCCAGCAAATGTGCACGGGCGATTCCTTGCGTGAAATAAAACGCAAATAGGAAACAGGTATTGTGTTTCCGAATGCACATAAACTTGGTGCGAGTTTCAGAATGCCGCCGATCATCCTTTTCGCGTCATTGCTTAGATTGCCCTCAGAGTCTACAATTACGTTTTTTTGGTTTCTCAGTCCACATAAGTGAATATGCATTCCGCTCCCCGCATGCCCAAGAGAGATTTTGGGCGAGAAAGAGACGGTAGCGCCGTGTTTTGCGCAAACATTGCGTATGACCCATTTTGTCAGAGCGATTGTCTCTGCCATTTTCGTCAAGTTCTCAGGCGCAAGTTCTATCTCATGTTGTTCCACAACTGTGCCGTCGTCTTTGCGCATATTGCCAACTTCAGCATGTCCATACTTTGTGGATATCCCAATATCGGTCAATGTAACAAGAATTTCACTTCTCAGATCGCCGAATTTGCTGAAGGGCGCGGACTCGTGATAGTGGCTCTCTGCAGCACTTGAGAAGAGGTTTGCGTTTTCAACCTTTGAAATGATGTAGAACTCCAGCTCAGCCAACGCGTTCAGAGTTAAGTTTGCTGAGGAACTCAGTTTCTGCTCAGCCTTGCGCAGGATATTCTGAGGTGCGATATCGAGTGGTTCTCCCGTTTCGTCTCGATACCTTGACAAGATGTTCAGTGTTGGCTCTGAACTAAAAGGATCTAGAAAGGCTGCATTCAGTTGTGGCGTTACGTAAATATCGCTTTTCTCAGGCTTGATATAGGAAAACAGACTGGAGCCGTCAACCCTTTCGCCAAATTCTAAAACCTCGTGAACTTGCCGTTTGTCGGAAGCTGAAAAGCTTAGTGTTTTGAGTCGGCCATCCTCTGGAATGTGACAAAGATTAAGAATCTTAACTCCGTTTTCAGATATGAATCTGAGAACGTTCTCACTTTCGAGTAGCTCCAACTTTCCCTTCATTAAGGATTCCCCGATAAGCCAGAAGTATTACCGAATGAGGCATTGATTTTTAACTCTTGCTTATTGACTCGCACTCTTGGATGATGTCCTATGCTTCTATTCCTTCGAGAGTCAGATGGAAGATTCAACGTCCATTTTGTGTTTGAAAAATGGCGGCCGGCGTTCGCAATTCTAGAGTCGGTCTCAGGATCTTGTCAGGGTCTCACGCGCTGTAATCAGAATTGGGAGTCTTAAGCCAAGATCTACAACGAGTGGCAACAAGAAGAGCACGGCAGGAGTAGTCATCTGATATATTATCCCCCCTATAATCGGAGCTGGAATTCTTACAAGGTTTCTGAACAGCATAAGCATTCCACTCCATCGTCCCCTTTTGCTCTCCGGAACCATCTCCATACTCATCGTACTCCAAATTATCCACTCCCATGGGAACCCCAAAAAAGCCCACGCAAGTATAAGCCAGTAGGCGTCTGGCGCGAAGGCGATAAGCAGGTAGGAAGCGTACATTATTGGACGCATGAGATACAACGTTCTTTTCCTACCGATTCTGTCCGACAGTCTTCCGATTGGAATCGCAAAGACCATGTTGCAAAGGGTAGCAGCGATGCCCATATACGCCAAGATAAAGGGAGTTGCCTGTTTCACTTCCACAGCAAAAACCATGGCAAAAGGAAACACTGCGCTCATCGAAAACGCGCCTAGACACTCCATGAAAATGAACCGTTTTAACCCTTTTGAATGTTCGAACAGCGTACCAAACTCTTTCAGGAAACTCTTGGCACCTTTTCGCGTCTCAGATCCTGCTCGATCGGCATCACTCAGATATAGGAATATTACTATTGCCAAGGGAATCAATCCGGCCAACTGGACAAAGAAAAGCGATCTCATACCTGTGAGATTGATTCCTCCAAAGGAGATGACCAGATAGGCTGCTGCAATCGGAGCCAAGCTCCCTCCGACTGTAGAGATCGCCGTCAATACTCCGAATCCGCTTGCCCTATCGTCATCTTTCAACGAACCAGCTACATACACGCTTTCAATCGTGACCGCAATAGATCGGAATCCCGTCATTTGGTAAAATATTAGGGCAGGAATGAGCATGGTCCAATCCCAGGCTGACACATAAGCCAACGGCACAAGAATTTCAAGAATCATCACGAAAAGCATCATCTTCTTCAAGCCATACCTATCCACGAATCTGCCAATTGGCAGAGATAGCAGTGTACTGACCGCGCTTCCCACACTACTCAAGCTTCCTAGAGCGATTTTGTCAGCGCCCAAAGCTATCGCGTAGAGCGAAGTATACTGACGGCTTAACCTCCCAAGAAAGCTATATCCCAGCTTCCTTGCAAGCAAAACCCTGAAATTCTTCTTCTGTTTTTTCACGAAATCCGCGAACCATACAAAAGGCGTTCTCATGATACTCTCAACACCCACGTCTACTATCGCAAGCCTTGTCTAGGCTCGGAAATCAACAGTGATACAACAAGTACTCCAATCAAACCTGCCCCCGCACAAGCGATGAAAGGTGCCCCAGAAAAGGAAAATTCATAGAGAAAGCCACCTGACGTTGCGCCGACAACCAATCCGACACTTTGGAAGATGTTGAAAATCCCCATACCTCTCCCTCTTTTCGAAACCGGCACTAGACCTGAAAACATGGCGGTGATTGACGGATTAGATACTGCCCGGCCAAATCCACGCATCGCCATAACCATGAGCAAAGGCCAAAGACTTCCAGAAAAAACGACTAGCAACGCTGCCAAAGCATGAACAATCTTTCCCAGAATAATCATTGGCTTCCTTCCGACCTTGTCGGCAACTATCCCCATCGGTATGGTTGCAAACAGGGTTACAATTCCTTGGACCATGAAGAGTATTCCAATGCCTGCTTCTGATATCCCGATCTCTTCATTAGCGTATACTGACTATACTGGCTGCATTAGGGAGTTGGAAAAGGCCAAGATGAACCGAGCTATACAAAGACCCACAAAAATGCCACCATAAGGTGTGAGCTCCTTGATTACTTTAACAAAGTTGTTGCGTACTGGGATCTCGGAGTTTGTTTCGAATGAAAGGTTTTCGTTTGAAGAACTACCAACACATATTTTGGTTTTAGCTGTCTCTCGAACAGTAAAAGCCACAAGAATAGAACTCAAGAAGGCTAGGATTCCGCAAACAAAGAACGGAGCAGCGATTGTGAACACGCCGGCTAGCACACCGCCTAATCCAGGACCTATAACCATCCCTAGAAAATGCATCATCTCGTACAGTCCCATGGCCTTGCCCCTGTCTGCTGGCTTCACCATATCAACGACCATGGTGCTAATAACTGGCCAAACTACTCCTGAAGCCATACCTTGAAAGCCTCTAAGAAGTATCAATTGATTGGCATCCTGGGAGAACCCGTACAGAGCCATCACAATGGAATAACCAAGTAGCCCCAATATTATTGGCTTTTTTCTTCCTGATCTGTCAGCGAGCCACCCGCCGGGAAAAGTTGTAGCCAGCCGAGCTATTGCGAACGAAGCAGTTAGGAAGCCCAGTTGCGTGCCTGTCGCGCCGAAATCTCTGGCATAAATTGGCAACAAGGGCATTACGAGCCCAAAACCCAACATGCTGACAAACACTGCAAAACACAGAGGAAACAGCTGAGAATATCTAAAGAGGATCATTAGATCTTCCTTGAACGTACTGAACACTTCATCACCGATAGACTAGTGAACTTGGAAGCAAACGTATTCACAGAGGAAAAAGAAAACCTTTGTCATAGGCGTCTTGCAGAGCCGCAAAGATCCTATGACGTTCCTGCCAGCTGCTCCATATCTTTTTGATCGATCTCTGAAAATACCTCTCGGATCCACTTAGAGGCCTTATGATACTTCCTTTGAAGGTCAATCTTGTCCTTGACAAAGAAGAGATGCTCGAGGTTCCCTACGGCTTCAGATGGAAGTTCATAGTGTATGTAGCGCGTTTTAAAATCATGATGGACCGGTTCATATTTGATCCGCAGAATCTCAACTAGTGTGGAGAGGGTTAGAGCATGATAGAGATCCATGGCTTCAAGCGTATTGCCTCTGTTGATCTCCTTCTGCACGAAATTATTGAACATGTCAAATTTTGCACGCAACCGTCTTAGCCTTTCCTGTAATTTCGCGGTCAGTGCATCTTTGTCCAGAGGAAGAGGCTTAATCTTGTTGGATTTGTTGAAGTAGAATACAACGTTGCCATGCACGTTTGGTTCTATGAATTTCTCAGGACTGCTAGGGTTGAATATAGCAAGGTCAATGATAAGATATTCACTTGCGTTTTCCAATCTGTAGAAAGCTTGGGAGAGATCCAGACGAGGATTTTTCGGCATCCGATATTTCTGTTTGATAGAGCTTAATGATTGCAGAGCCGTTTCGACAGCTAGGAAAGCCTTGTCGATCTTTTCGTCGTCCACCACCAAATACAGATCGATATCCGACCATTCGTCGATCCGGTTGAAGGCTGCCGCACCACCTTCCCAGAAGGCGTGAATATAAGAACGTGGCTCCAAAGCGTCTACAAGGGTTTGAATTATGACGTCACGAGTCAGTCTCTGTTGTCTCACCATTAGAAATCCATCGCCTGTTTGATCTTTAGGGATTCTTATTGCTCCACTGCAAAATTAAGGCTTTAGCACGTGAATTCTCGGGACAGAGATACGCCTGTTGCGGCGTGCGTACGGTCAATGATTTGGACTATGACGTCAAGCGCGTCGAAGACCCGACAGACGTTGCTGAAAAATACTTTTAAGATTGCACATTAGACTACAAAATATGGCTGAAAGAGTAGTACAGGAGCAGTTCTGTTGTCTTCTGACAAATCAAGAGTTGTCGTTCCAAGCTTGAATCCTTTGATTGCAAAAGAGATTGAGCTCATCAACAGAGTTGAAGAGATGCAGCTTCTCAAGCAAGCAGTTGACCGAGCAGTTCAAGGCACCGGTGGAGTTGTATTTCTTTATGGAGAAGCTGGAATCGGCAAAACAAGGCTTGCCAGAGAGCTAGGAGCATACGCTCATTCGCAAGGCATTCAAGTCTTATCTGGTCGATGCCCAGCCCTGTTCAGAATGAACGGTGTTCCCCCCTACGTTCTTTGGAATGATGTTATTCGAGACTATCTGGAAAATTCCACCTCTGAGCAGCTGTTCAAGGTGATCGGCTACTATCCAGCTGAGGTTGCCAAGCTAGTTCCTGAAGTTGCCCAGAAACTTAGGGTGATCCCACAATCTCTACCGATAAATCCGGAACATGAACGGAACCGTGTCTTTGAGGCCGTTTCACAGTTTGTAACCAATATTTCCCGAGAGATCCCACTACTTGTTATTCTCGATGACCTGCAATGGGCGGATCAGTCTTCGCTTTTGTTGCTGCACTATCTGGCTCGGGGAATCCGTAAGGAGCCCATGCTACTCTTGGGTGCTTACCGTGACACCTACGTTGACGAGCAGCATCCACTGTTTCCAGTATTGACAGAATTGAACAGGGAGCGTTTGCTTCAATCCGTTCCGTTAAAACGTCTGTCCTTTGATGATGCTTCAGAGATGATCAAGCGAATACTCGCGCAAGACGACGTTTCAACCGAGTTCAGCAAACTGGTTTACGAAAAGACAAGAGGCAACCCCTTCTTTGTTGAAGAAGTAATAGAATCCTTGAAAGAAGAAGAAATCATCTACCGCCACAGGCATGAATGGAAGATCAAAGAAATCTCAAAGATCGAGTTTCCCAAGACAGTCAAAAGCGTCATAAGAGCCAGATTGAGCCGGTTAGATGAAGAAAGTCGACGCGTGTTGACACTAGCCTCCTTCATTGGAAAAGACTTCACTTTTGAAACTTTACGCGAAGCCTCAGACATCGAAGAGGATAGACTGGTAGACATAATGGAGAAGCTGCTCAAGACGAGTCTAGTCAAAGAGGAAGCAGTCCGCGGAGTAGATGTATACTCATTTGTTGACATAATAGTCAGGGACGTTGTCTATGACGAGGTGAGCCGCTTGCGGAGCAAGCGGCTTCACAAAGTAGTAGGACTTGCACTAGAGAAGCAATATGCAAAGAAAATCGACGAACACTTTGGAGAACTTGCCTATCATTTTCTTGAAAGCGGTGACAAGGACAAAGCACTTGATTACTTCTCCAAAGCAGGCGAAAAAGCGCAAGAAATACATGCACATGATGAAGCGTTCTCGTATTTCCAGCACACCCTTGCGCTTCTTGAAGAACAGGAAGGTGACCTTGAACAGAGAGTTCGCACAATGGAAACGCTTGGCGACCTCAAAGGATGGTCAGGTGAAACTGAAGCCTGCACTGAATACTGGACCGGAGCTCTGACATTATGGGATCAATTGGGAGACAAGAAAAACCTTGCAAGACTTCACGGCAAAATGGCAAACAGATATTGGATGTGGGCCGCCAACAAGGACAAAGCTTCAGAGCATCATCAGGCAGCATTGGAGATACTAGAGGGTGAACCTGAAAGCCTGGAACTAGCCAGCGTATATGAAGATATTTCGCACATGCTCTGGCGCACGGGCGAGCCTGCTAAAGCTCTGCCTTGGACACAAAAAGCTGTTGAGATAGCCGAAAGACTACGTGACTCCAAGGCTCTCCGCGCGCGCGCCGACGTTCTCGCACGGTGTTACAATAACTTAGGAGTGTTCAGTCAGAAATCCGGCGATATCAAAAAAGCTGAGGAGTACTTGCAAGAAGGACTAAAACTGAGCTTAGAATATAACTTTGCCCCACATGCTCTCCTTTTCTACAACAATCTTTCTGAATTTCAGTTTTCCGTTGGAGAACTTCAAAAGAGTTTCGAAACGGCTAAAATGGGAGTGCGATTCGCAAGAAAAGTTGGCGCCCTAGGTAACCTAGCTTGGAATGGCTCAGTGCAGGCGATGTATCATGTAAACATGGGAGAAATCCCGAAGGCCATTTCTATGTTGGAGCGATTCTTGGAGCTAGATAGGAGAACTAAATTCACGGCCCACCTTCCTTATGCCATGTGGGGTCTGGGAGTATGTTCCTATTGGCTAGGAGAATACGAAAAGAGCCTTCACTATCTGATGGAAGCACGTGACATCGCAAGAAAAACCGGAGAATATCAAGCTCATGGGCTCGCCACTGGCTCGCTTGGAGAACTATATTTAGAAATGAATGATTACGTGCAAGCGGAAAACTGTCTCAACGAAACCAAGGCGATCTGCGAAAGAACAGGAGAAACAATCCATCAGTTCAACTACGTATTTCCTGCTCTTTCAAAATTATATTTAAAAAGAGGGGAGATTGAAAAGGCCGAAAAGCTAATTGAAGAAACTTGCCGGTACGCAAGCAAGACAAAAAACCGACTAATCCTTTCCTACGCCGAAATGTTAAAAGCAATGCTGCTCAACGAACAGAAAAAATGGAAACAATCCACGCAACACTTCGAAAAGAGCTGGGAAGAACACAGATTCCTGAACACAAAGAAATGGCTTCTTCCTCGATTCGCTGAATTCCTGTATGAATATGCCTCCATGCTCCTCGACAGAAAAGAAAACGGCGACAAAGAGAAAGCTCATTCGCTTCTGCACGAATCTCTGAACATATACCAAAAAATGGACGCCAGAAAGAAGATCGAAAAAGTGAGATCAAGAATGGCTTCTTTGGAAACTGGTCAGCAACTGGTCTCAGAACCTGTACACGTAACCGTCGAGCGTTCAAAAATCGCTACGCCAGGTCACGTCGCCACCGGATATAGAGATCTCAACGACTTGTTGTTCGGCGGGATACCCCGAAACTATGCTGTCATATTGACCTCACCCTCTTGCGACGAAAGAAACCTGCTGATCCGAAAATTCCTTGAGGCAGGAACAAAAGACAGTCAGGTCACGTTTTACGTCACCACGAAGGTTGATGGAGTCGAGACTCTAGCTGAAAAATTCCAGTCGAACTTCTACGTGCTCATATGTAATCCCCAAGCTGATAAGATCCTCAAGAGCTTGCCTAACATATTAACGCTAAAGGGCGTAGAAAACTTGACAGACATTAATATCGCATTATCCTCAGCATTTCGCAAACTGAGCACGGAGCCTGAGCGTCCCAGAAGGATTTGCCTCGAGATCATCTCCGACGTTCTACTGCAGCATCACGCCGTTAATAGCAGGAGATGGCTAAACGCGTTGATTCCAGAATTGAAATCGAAGGGGTTTACAATACTCGCAGCAATGGATCCTCAGATGCATCCGCCACAAGAAGCTCGTGCAATTCTAGATCTTTTCGAAGGAGAGATAAGCATGTATGAGAAAGAAACTGACAAAGGCTTGCAGAAATTCTTGAAAATCAGGAAGATGTACAATCAGAGATATCTCGAAAATGAACTGCTTGTATCGAAGGAGAATCTGCGAAAGTAAAAGTGGCTCCGAGAGACAACAGGCAAGTATGCTATTCTGTTTTGGCTATGATCATTACGACGCCTAGTCCTATCAAGACCAAGCCGGCAACCAAGAATATGATTGGGTGAGACCCGATATTGCTGATGTTTGTGTATGTCACGTAGAAAATGATGATACCGATGAGCATTATGAAAAATCCGATTAGTTTTTCCATAATGGTTAGCCCGAAAGGTGCTTCGACTTGGCTCATGACGTACTCCATCCTGAAGGTTTACATAGGTTTGACCTAGGCATTATTTTAAGTTTGTCGAAGCTGGCTCAGTTCTTTTCGAAGGCTTCAAGCTTGGCGGGCAAGTA
>CP070828.1:1061614-1064502 GCA_020344715.1 Candidatus Bathyarchaeota archaeon
ACTATCGCAATTGCTTCTTCAAATGAGATATTTAGCTTTGGGTTCAGCAATGATTTCACAATTTTCCCAATGCTGAAAGGTTGTTTCTTTCGGGTTCCCGATTTGATGACATGACCCAGCCGCTCGTCAAATCTTGCATTGAAGAGATCTTTGATGTTTGCTGGTCTTGAATCACGAAGTACATTTCTTTTGAGAGCGATTCTATTTAGCAGCGTCCTAACTTCTGGCATGGCAGACTTCTTTATTCTGAATCCTTCTTGTTTGGGGTGATTTGCTTTCTGACGTGCAACTGTCTCCAGAATTCCAATCTTGACGAAGGCTAAGACAAGATCTCCAACTCTATCTTCGTAGTTTCCACCCTTTGTGGTTAGAGCGGGAAGAATTCCAAGTTTCTTTGCCAGCGTTTCGCCAATTTGCTTTCCGTTAAGAGGTCTTCTCTTGGCTTCTCGCAGTATTTCAAGAATCAGCAACGAAGTTATCGGTCTTTGCCCTACAGTCACTAGAAATGCGAGAGATCTGAATGGCTCAACTAATACTCCGTCATTTGAAACTGATTCAGGGAAGACCCTTAGAATTGTTTCAATGAACTCGACGAATTTCCTCCGCTCGTTCCTGAACTTGACTTTGCCTTTATCGTCGAGTACGCTTGCTCCAATGCTTGCAATAGGATTTTCCAAGGTCATCCCGATTAGGTAGGTTCCGAACTATTAGATAAACAGTATGTGTGCGCCCCAAGTCGGAACTTAATATACGTTAGGAATCTGTTGAGCCACACGACCATTGAAATTACTCAGATTTGTATTCAGTTTGAAAGCAAAACCAGTCATGGAATTTGGTGGCTAGTTCGTTGTTAAGATGGTAAAGTATCCAGAGGAAATCTGGCGACAATTGGAGAGAAGTCATCTTGAGCTGTAGCTATTTGTTGCCTGTCTTAGTTCGAATGAATCCCCGTTGTCTAGCTGATACATGCGTCCTATGTTTTGAGGTTGAAGCCGGATAAAAACAGAAACTGGTGGTTTAATGAGGCGCGCGTTATAGAAAAATTTTAAAACTTCCAAATATTCATAGCCAATCCATGTTCAAGATACCGAATTATATCGGACCACTTGCTTTCGGCGTCAAGATGGGTGTCATTCTACCTGGCGATGATATTATAGATAGCGTCTATGACGCTGTCAAAAAGTGCGATGCGGACGGTTTGATCGATGATGGCGACATCCTGTGCGTCACGGAATCTGTGGTAGCAAAAGCGCAAAACAACTATGTTTCCAAGAAAGAGATCGCTGAAGAAGTAAAGAGAAAGCTGAACCTAACTGCAAAAGATAACCTTGGGATCCTTTATCCTATAGCCAGCAGAAACAGATTCGTTCCAATTCTAGAAAGCCTAGCAAGAGCCGTTCCTGAAGGAGAGATTACCCTTCAATTCTCTTTCCCAACAGATTGCGTAGGGAACCAGTTGGTACCCGACACGTTGGATAAGCAGCTAAACAGAAACGTGTCGGCAGATGAAATACCTTTCGACGAACTCCAAAGAATCCGTTTCTATCATCCTGCGACGGGTGTCGATTACGTTGCCCTATACCGCAAAATCATCGAAAAGGAAGGTGCCAAACCCAACATATTCCTTTCCAACGACCCAAGAACGATAACCAAGTACATGCCCGACGGCATAATTGTTTCATGTATCCATAACAGGAGAAAAATCCTCCAGCAAATGAAGGAAAGCTTCAGCAACACTATAGCTTTGGACGAATTGCACAATGAGCCCGCTAATCATGCTTGGTCTGAATGGGGCCTTTTGGGCTGTAACTTGCATTCAGCTGAACTAATAAAACTGGCACCCCGCGAATCTTTCAAAGTTGCAAGAAACATTCAGGCCAAGATAAGAGATGCCATCGGCAAGAACACGGAGGTTTTGATATACGGTGATGGAGCGTACAAGGACCCGAGCACAGGGATCTATGAACTGGCAGATCCCGTCTGCTCGTTTGGTCATACAGATGGTCTGATCACGAGGAGAAAAGGTATCAAATACAAATATTTTGTGGGTCTACTGCTATCTCAAGGCAAGAACAGAAAAGAAATAGAACAGTGTATTGAAAAAGAAAAAAGGAAATCGTACAAGATCGATGATGACTCTATGGAAGGCACTACCCCTAGGAAACTGGAAGACATTGCCGCAAGCCTAGCAGATTTAGTCAGCGGTTCAGCCGATGCTGGAACACCGTTGGTAGTGATCAAGAATTTGGCATAATACCTCTACAGCATTTGAATCCGGGAAGGATCACAAAAACGAGGACCCTGAATGAGGTACGTGAACCTGCTGAATCAGAATTTAAGTAGACCGCTCAAAAAGGCGATCCATCCTTCTGCAGAAAACGCAATCAAAAGTCGTTGTAACCATTAAAGTAAAAACTATAAATAATAGTTTACCTTCGCTACTATCTTCAAAACAGCTTACTAGACGTGAACTCAAAAAGGTAGGCTCAAATGCCGTTAAAGGAGCTCAAGACGGATACCGAAAATTCCCTTGTCATAGAACGTGTTTTGCACGTCAGACGGTACTCGCTAACCCTTGACAAAACCCGATGTGTTAGCTGCGAAATCTGCCAAATCATATGTCCAAGAGAAGCCATCGAAGTCAGAAAGCTTCCAAAGAAAAACGGAGAAAAGGCTCGGCGACCCAAGTTTGATGTAAGTGAGCAGAAGTGCTCCTACTGTGGCATGTGCGAACCCATCTGTCCATTCAGTGCCCTTGCGGTCAAGATCGACGGCCAACACATGGTGCCCGTTCTCGAAAAAGAAAGCTTTCCCAAGCTTAAACGAGACATCGAAGTAGACCCAACCAAATGCGACATAGGTTGCATAGACTGTCAAGAAGTGTGTCC
>CP070828.1:1064602-1067616 GCA_020344715.1 Candidatus Bathyarchaeota archaeon
CGAGACTTCCAAGTGTGGTTCATGGCAGAGACCCCTGCCATTGCAATTCTAGCTGATGAATTCTCTACACTCTGCGACGGCTTCTCCATAGGCTCAAATGACCTAACTCAAGGCGTGCTCATGATAGACCGTGACTCTGAACGCCTTGGGCTTATGGGCTACTTTGACGAACGAGATCCAGCGGTCAAGCGCATAATCGCTCATCTGATCAAAGTGGCACACCAACATGGCGTAACGGTTTCTATCTGCGGAGAAGGTCCATCTAACCTGCCAGACTTTACGGACTTCCTTGTCCGCTGTGGCATCGACAGCGTTTCAGTAAACGCAGACGCGGTTGTTTCAACTCGACAGCTCGTAGCAAGCCTCGAACAGAAGGTCTTGCTGGAAAGACTGATGGACATGCAAAGAAAAACCACCGAACGCCCCGCTCAAAAGTCTGAAGAGGACTTTGGGCAGTCATTCGAGTAAAACTGCCGATTTTTTTGGGTTTCGTTTGCCATGCATCAGTGGGATCATTAATGCCAGCAAGAGCAAGCTTCTACCTTGAAGAAGAGATGTTAAAAGACGAGATTGAGAGGCGAAACGCCAAACGCGTACTTATTCAGCTGCCCGAAGGACTGAAAGCAGAAGGACCTCGTTTGGCGATGATTGCTGAGAAAGCTGGAGCCTTAGCCATAGTTTCCGCAGATCCCTGCTATGGAGCCTGTGATCTGGCTATTCAAGAAGCAGAAGATCTAGGAGCCGACTTGCTTATTCATTTTGGGCACAGCTCATTAACTACCCAACAAAGAGTGCCAACAATCTACTTAGAAGCAAAAGCTAGCGTCGGTATACGGGAATCAGTAAACCAAGCAGTGCCGTACCTCAAAGATTGGAAAAGTCTAGGACTGGCAACTACCGTGCAGCATGTTGACATGTTGAGCGAAGCGCGTGATCTCCTCATAAAGACTGGAAAAAGCGTTGCAATTGGATACACTGGAAAACTGAAATACGCTGGTCAAGTCATAGGTTGCAACTACAGCAATGGCAAGGCAATCGCAAATGATGTGGAAGCTTTTCTTTTTATTGGTGGCGGCAGATTCCACGCCATCGGCTTAGCCTTGGCCACTGCAAAACCAGTTATTGTGGCTGACCCATATGAGAAAAGAGCTTACGCTGTCGATGGAGAAGTTCAGAGGATAGTGAAACAGCGCTGGGCAAGCATTCATGAAGCAGAAAAAGCAGAAAAGTTTGGAGTGCTTATCGGACTTAAAAGCAGACAAGAAAAACTCGATAGAGCCCTGCAGATCAAGGAAAAACTGGAAATGGAAGAGAAGAAGACTACGTTGTTTGCATTGAGAGAGGTGACTCCAGAAGCGTTAATGCAGTTTCCAACGGTCGAGGTTTTCGTAAACACCGCGTGTCCGCGCATATCGCTAGATGACGCGTCGAAATTTCTTAAGCCAGTTCTAACATTGGATGAAACATCAGTTGTTCTGGGAGAAATGAGTTGGGAGAAATTGTGCAAAGAAGGCTGGTTCGGAAACGCAACCTAGAAATTGCCTTGTCAAAAGTCAAGCCTCACCCTTCGCCCAAAGCCTATCTGGAGCAATATACAATACCCGCAAACGTTGCGTCGGAATTTCTCTACTTGGCAGCTTACGTAAATGATGACATTATCGAAAAGACCGTTGTAGATCTAGGGTGCGGCACAGGGAGACTCGCAATTGGCGCAGCGCTTTTGGGAGCCAAACAAGCAGTTGGCGTTGACATCGACAAGACTGCTGTCAGGCTGGCCTCTAAGAACGCAAGTAGCTTAGGTGTGAAAGATAGGACTAGCTGGATTGTAGCAGACATAGATGCTATCCATGGAGTTTTTGACACGGTCATCCAAAACCCCCCTTTTGGTGTACAAAAAAGAAAGGCAGACCGAAGATTTCTTCAAAAATCCCTGGAGTTGGCTCAAAGAATCTACTCGCTTCACAAAAGAGAAAACAGCAAAGAGCTGGCCAAGACGCTGACACGAGGAACACGAATTAAACCAGCACAGCCCTCTGTCTTCCTCCAAAGATTCGTTCAGCGATGCGGCGGAAAAATACGTACCGCATATGCAATGATCATGACCATTCCATACATGTTTAAATTTCATAGAAAACGGAAACATGAATTCTTGGTTAGCCTATGTGTGATAGAAAGAGAAGCCGAGTAATCCTATTGAGGTGGTGAAGGAGGCCAATTCTCATAGCTCTGATAAGTCCAGGCCACAATGTCTCGGCGATGCAGCATATGTTGGTTGGCTCCCACTTCTCCTAGAAGCCATTTAGAACTCGTCGTGTCCCAGGACCACCAGAACCATGATTTCCTTTTGGTTACGTTATTTACAACACCATCTATGGAATCAATGAACGCAGCTCCAAGCTCTGAATAGTAAGTGAATTGACTGTCAGCGACGATTTCCGTGGCATTTAGCAGAGCGACACCCAACGGCACAATAGTAGTGTTATGCCAGATCCCGTTTGTTTCATTGCCATAGTGGATGTATATGTCTACGGTCATCGTTACGGTTTCGTATTCGCGTGACAAGTCAACGTACTCCTGAAAACGAAGGTAATAGTAACCAAACAAGCTGGTTGCCAAGGCCGCCCAGACTGATATTGCTAATGTTGCGAATGCAAGGGTTCTTTTTTCGACCATAATGCTTCACCTCCTGGGATTCTTTGAAAGACTTCTAAAAGCGGGATGAGTCCTAATCCAAACAGGACGAAGTTAGAAACTGTGTGAACTAGATAAAACAGGGCTCCTACTGAAAAGGTCGTTATCAGAGAAATGTGCCATGGGATATTTCCAACTATCGTCGCTTCTGTGGCAACGCCGATGGTCGTGATTGTGTCGTATAGGAAAGTGAGAAAGGCGCCTAGAACTGCAACTTCGGCACCAGCTTGAGCGAGATGTGTTTCGATCAAATATTTTTTGTAGGTGCCTCCTGCGAATCCTGTTAATGTCATCCCAGCTATTTGAAACGGCATCACGAATCC
>CP070828.1:1067716-1071113 GCA_020344715.1 Candidatus Bathyarchaeota archaeon
GCAGGTTTTAAGAAAGAGGGAATAATTCGAAAGGGTGGATTCACTTGGGGTCAGTATGCAGACGCTTGCATTCTCGGAATACTTCGAGAAGACTGGAAAGAACCAAAGATACTGACAAAAACATGAATATCAAGCCAGATGCGCGCGCGCATGCTACAGATGAAAGCCCAATGTGCTTGGCTATGACCTCAACTGACTCTAAGGAGCCAGTGAGCTGACTTGCCACTGAAGCTTCCTCAGGAGAAAATATCTTCTTCAGAACTCTAATCTCCACGTTTGAAGGAGTTCTGGAAAGCCGCTAGGAAGTTTGTTCAAAGCTTCTGCAAGTTGCTCAAAAACCTGAATGCTCAGCTTATCCGCTCTCTATCAGAAGTCATCGTACACCGCGCCTATTTAATGCTGACACACAGCGCGCGCAGTGAAAAACAGGTTGGGTAAGTAATGCTCTTCGCGCGCAATGTGATATGAATGACCATAGGAGTTGTTCTTTGAGTTCTATAGATTTGTTTCATAATTTATTAATATCTCTAAACGTAAATGTAGTTATACTCAGGATTCCAGCGCTTGCTGGATGTCTTCTTGAATCTGTTAACTGAAAGGAGGTGATGAGAAATGAAGAGAGCTTTGATTCCTGTCACAACTCTATTAATGCTGTTCGTGGTAACGCCAGTGATAGCTGCACCTGCAGCAAAGATTCCGTTTACATCAGAAGTGAATATTGGCTTTGGAAGCGTCTCTTTGGGCAAAGAATGGACCACAGAGGAGGGTATCTACCATTTCAAGGGAGCAATATCGGAAGGAACCGCAGAGATACATAGCATTCTTGGTGATATGTCAGGCACAATGATGATGGTGCATGACCTCGCCCTTGATCTGAACACGGGTCATGGTCAATGTCATGGGAAATTTGTATTAACCGTGGCTGGAATGGGCACTTTTGAAGGTTCAGAGCACGGTACTCACATAATCACAGACGCGCATTATATTTCAGGTGGACTTGTAGCCAAGGGTACTGGTATGTTTGAAGGGCTAAAGATGATGGCTTTGTATGAAGGAGAAATATTTACCGTGGATACGCACCAGGAAGTAGTGGCGGAAATGGAGGGAACACTACTATCACCCAAAGGATAAGGATGCGCGCGCCAAATCCTTCCGAGGTTCAAACCCTATTTGACTCCTACTACAAACCTTCATAACGCTGACCGTCGTATCAAACGCGATAGGAAAAGGAATCATGAGAAAACGACAGGCAGAATCCTCACGCGAGTTCGTGGCCGCCTTGCAGGTGCGGGGGGTGGGATTCGAACCCACGAACCCCTACGGGACAGCCGCCTCAGGGCTGCGCCTTTAACCTGGCTTGGCAACCCCCGCGATTCAGGAATATTCTTTTACTTTCTACTTTTCTGCTTTCTGATAGTTCTTTCGCTTTTCGGCTACGCTTCGCACGTTCGCTCTCAGAAGTAGTGGTGTTCACGCCCCGTCAACGCACTACTACTTCTGGACCAAGACAGCACGAGCAAATCCGAAGTGGTTACAGCAGAATCAAAGTGTTATATGATTGGTCTAACGCACTATTGAAGTCGGGGACTTTCATTTGAAAAGAGAGATCGGGCTCTTCGAGATCACATCGTGGGGCGTGGGAATAATTCTTGGAGCCGGAGTCTACGTGTTGATCGGAGAGGCCTCAGGCATAGCCGGAAACTCTGTCTGGCTTTCATTTCTAATTGGTGCAATGGTGGCGGTCCTAACAGGGTTGAGCTATGCCGAGTTATCATCAATGTTCCCGAAGGAAGCTGCCGAGTACGTTTACGTCAAGACGGCGTGTGGCTGCAAAATCCTGTCTTTCGTAATCGGGTGGTTGATAATCGTGACGGGAACAATATCGGTGTCCACAGTTGCGCTAGGATTTGCGGGCTACTTTCAAAGTCTCTTCGGGTTCCCCCGGCTCTTAGCAGCGGTGATTCTGATAATTCTGTTATCCTACATCAATTTCTCGGGGATCAAAGAGTCGACCCGAATGAATATTCTGTTCACGTTGGTGGAAATGGCTGGACTGGTTTTCATTGTGTCCATTGGAGCAGGCAGCCTTGGAAAAGTCGATCTGTTGGAGGCGCCCAACGGAATAGCTGGAATCTTGTCAGCTGCCGCTCTGATATTCTTTGCCTACCTCGGGTTCGAAGACATCGTTAACATAGCAGAAGAGACGAAAAATCCAGAGAAGACAATTCCAAAAGCGTTGGTTCTCTCCATCGTAATAACAACCGGTCTCTACATCTTGGTGGCCTCAGTCGTCGTGAGCTTGGCTGACTGGGAAGCTTTGGGCGGAGCCAGCGCCCCTCTCGCCTTCGCAGCGTCTCAGGCTCTCGGCGAAAACGCCTTCACCGCGATGTCAGTAGTAGCCCTCTTCGCCACCAGCAACACCGTGCTAATTATGCTTGTTGTAGGCTCTCGCATGATCTACGGGATGGCAAACGAAGGAGCCTTTCCGCGAGTGCTGTCAAAGCTCCATGCCAACACAGGTACGCCTTTTCTCGCGATTCTCATCACCATGTTCGCGTCGATAGCGTTCGTCTTTCTCGGTGACTTGGAGCTCGTGGCTAGCTTAACAAGCTTTGGAGCGTTCATCACGTTTGCGTTTGTGAATGGCTCGCTAATATACATAAGGTACCGAAGAGCTGAGCTGAAGAGACCGTTTAAGGTTCCACTCAACATAGGAAAATTCCCAGTAACTGGGTTCCTAGGTCTGCTATCCTGTCTAGCGCTAGTTTTGCAATTCAACACGGTAATAATCCTGTCGGGTCTCTTATTCTTGCTAGCAGGACTTGCAATGTACAAACTTTCCAAGATTCGGCTGCCCACCAAATTCAAAACGGGTCGTTCCCGTCCAAATGAGTAGTTCATCCAAAAGCATCAAATGCACCAAAATTCTGGACGCAGAGCAAACCTCGCCTGCTCACTGGTTGCACGCCCAGAATGCCAAATCAGATGAACCACGCAATGACCGCAATTGTAGGCGAAGGGGAACGTCTGCGTTGCGGCTCCTAGAGTAGCCGAAAGTCTTCTTTTACTGTTGTCAGAACAACGTGTGTATTTGTCCGTTCAACGAAGGGCAATGCCAGCAAGCGCTTAGTGAAGCCTCCAAGTTCTTCGCGATTCCTGAATTTTGCAATAACCAAAGCGTCGATCAGTCCAGTGACGTCGTACACGCAACAGACGTTTGGCAGACGCGCGATCTCATTTTCCATCTCCAAAAGCTTCCCCTTCGAAACCGTCACTTCGCTCACAACGGTCAGTTAGTACCAGAGCTTCTCGTGATCTAACATCGGCGAATACCCGTTCACTATTCCCTCATTTTCCAGCTTCTTTATCCGCGACAAAACGTTGCCGATCGAAACGC
>CP070828.1:1071213-1076032 GCA_020344715.1 Candidatus Bathyarchaeota archaeon
AGCAACAATCGCTCTCATGGTTGCTGGAAGCGGAGAAGTATGGAGTCCACTTTTGCAAGTTGAGGCCCTAGAGATTCTCTATTACCTTGCTGCTGCAATTACTTCATACATCGCCGCATTTGCAGCCCCCGCCGCGGTCATAATTGCAATCAAAGGCGTTCTAGCCATGGCAAAAGAGAAGTAGAACTCCCACAACCCCCTCTTTTTTATCTTCCATCCAAATTCCAGCCAGAAGAGGCAAGCGCACGCGTCTAGGTTGTTTCATTCAGCATATGGTTTGAATTTCCACGCTTCTCGATTCGAGGAGATCTGTTTTAATAGAGTTAGTGATCTTTCTGGATCTAGGGCAAGCAGTAATTTGCCTACATGCTTGCAAAATCGCTTGTTCAGCGACACTCGGCTCCAGTCTGCGCAGTCATGCAGGATTTCATGACTATTGAAATCAATGATTATGTGGTAGTCTCTAATCGCAGCTTTTACCAGATTGTCCGTCTGCTCTTGGATGGTCAAATCTGCGTCTTTGATGGATTGGGCTCTTTGCAGTCGTGGGTTGTCAATGAAAGTACTCAGTAGGTTTTCGAAGGTTATCTCCTTGCGCTCCACAAAAGCTTCCAGAGTCGGCATTTTAGTTTCGACAGGCGCTTTGAGGTAGTTCTCTACAGTTGCTTTGGCTTGTGCTTGTCTTGGGGTCAAGACGCCGAGCAGTTCCAGGATTTGAAGACAATTCTCAACCGCATAGCCATGGTAGTGGTTGTTGAGATAGCCGTAAACGGTGTCCACTTTGTATGCAACTTCCTTGACTTTCGGGACCCACGGTTCGAGTTCGCCAATGTGGTATCGGTAGTTGTACCAGGGTCGAGTTCCTTTTCCGTGCCATCGGAAGTACGCTATTTTTGACGTCACTTTCACTTCTGGAGGCAATAGAGGCTCGTCGACGATTGTGTAGGCTACCTGATATTTCTTGAGTAACCGCCATGTTTCGTCTCTCATCCACGTTAGGTCTCTGAACTCTACGGCGAATCGGATGTTGGTTGGAAGAATCTTGAAGAAGTCTTCCATAGGGTCAAGGTTGAAGCCAAATCGGGGAGGAAGCTGGATTAGCATGCACCCGAGTTTGCCGTTGAGATGGAGCGGTTCCATGAGATCACAGAAGCGTTTGAGATCATCTTCAACGCCTTCGTCTAGACTCAATTTCTTTTCATGGGTTATCAGTTTGGGGATTTTCGCTGTGAAAATGAAGTCAGCTGGGGAGTATTTCAGCCATCCCATGGCCGTCCCTTTTGACGGATAACGATAGAAAGTAGAGTTTATCTCAACGGTCTTGAAAACTTTACAGTAGGCCGAGAGCATGCTTTTAACTTTCTTCTTGTAGAAAGGTCCGATCCATTCTCTGTAGCTCCACCCTGATGTTCCAAGTACAATGTTGGTCAACGTAATCACCATGATTGGACAGACTCGAGGGTTTGAACTACTTCGCTGACGTTGTTATACGTTCTTTCTTCGAGTTTCTGAAGCAGAGAAGACGCGTGAACTCTTTCAGTCTTTGTTAGGTCGATGAGTTTCCATCCTTGGTGGCGAATCAGCTCCGCTTTGTTGCTTGGGAGCCTAGCGTCTTCACTGAGGACTTCCTCGAGTGAATGCAAGCCTGTAGATTTGGTGACCATGGGAAATTTTCCTGTTTCTTTGTAGGTTTTTAGGCGAGCGGCATCTTTGTACATTCTGACGAAGTGGAAGCTCACAGCTATTGTCTTGTGGTCACCTTTCGAGGTTTTCTTGTCGATTTTTCTGAGTTCTTCATCTGTGGGCTGGTAAATGTTGTGAGTGCCTTTGCCAAAGAGTCTTGAATATAGGATATCGGAGTGGTAGGCAGGTTCTTCGTCGTTGGCGAGGTCAACGGAGTGGATCATGTTAAGGTCATGCATCATTTTGAGAAAATGAGGGTGGAAGTGGGGCTCGCTGCCTCTCAGCTCCAGAGCTAATCGGACGCCTTTCAAGCTTGTTGTTGAAACGAAGTTGCGTACGAGATCAGCATTGGGATCAGTAAGCTGGAAAGTTGGTGGAGTTTGCAGGTGAAGAATCTGTGCTTTCAGAATCTTGCAGATGGTGATCATCTTCTCAAGAATCTCGTACGCTTCTGGTGTCCGCTGAAACTTGTGTTTATGAGTAAGCGCCTTGTTGCATCTCACGGTGAACTCGAAGTCTGGAGGCACGAGTTTGCGCCACGACTCGACGAGTTTGACATTTGGCGTTTCATAAAAAGTGGAATTCACTTCTACAAAGTTGAACGCTTTCGAGTAGGCTATTAGAGGGTGTAGACCGGGAACTCGAAAGTACGCCCATCCCCCTGCCCCGATGAGGTATCGTGTCAAACAGGAATCCTCACACGTATCTAATGGTCAGAAATAAAAGAGAATATCGGTTTGGACGCACCAGAAGGATTAGACCAATAAGACTGGAATCCCTTTAGACATGAACCCCGCCTGTTTTGCACGCGCGAAGATTTCGCAGTTTTGGAGATTGAGACAAAAGAAATGTTGATGCGAGTTGACCTCTAGAGAATCCTGTGCGCTTTTACTTTCATCAAAGAGTCTCTTGACCCACGGAATATTTTTCTACTAAACCCTTTTGAGTCTTGGTTTCGACTTTTTCAATCCTTTGTGTGCCGTGAATACATTGCTTGGAGAATCTAAGAGAGTGTTGTCTTTCGGTATGCCGAGGATTGACACGGCTTTTCCTGGTTTTCAGAGAGGGGACTTCACGGTTTTGTTTGGGCATTCTCCTTGTAAGATGCTGGTTTTTCTTCTTAGCGTTCGCTGTCAGTTACCACGGAGAAAGGGCGGACTCAATTCTACAACAGTATTCATTGATGGCGGAAACACGTTTGATCCATATGCGGTTTCAACCACGGCTCAAGAATATGGCTTGGAGCCTAAATCGGTACTGGAGAAGATTTTTGTCTCAAGAGCTTTCACAGCATATCAGCTAACAGCGCTAGTTTGTGAAAAATTAGAAGAGGCTTTGAAAAGACATAACTCAAAGCTTGTGGTTGTTTCAGATATAGCTGGGCTTTTTCTTGACCGTGATGTTCCTAAAATTGAAGGCAGCGACCTCTTTTTCAAAATGACTCAGCATCTTCTGAACCTTGCTGCTCGAAGACGAGTCATCGTTGTCGCTTCGTATTTTCCGCAAGCTCTTTCTAACAGAAGTCGCTTTTTAGAGCGGGTTCTATATGGAAAAGCGGGCACAGTAATTGGGCTTAAAAAGTCGAAGGGCGCGTTGAAACTCATTGTAGCGCGCCATCCAAGTATTCAGCCACTTGTTGTGTATTTTCCTTCCAATGGGGTGACGATGGACCGGTTTTTGAAGGCGTAAGCAAATGGGAAGAACTGTTCCTTCGTACCGACAGGCGTTAGAGCGTGAAATTAAGAGGTGGAAGGGTTTCAGAAGGGGATTGAGAGAGAAGGATGCTGAGGCTTTTGATCGCATGATGAACGCTTGCAGGATGTTTGCATCGGCGGGAAGCATGGCTACGAGGTCGATTCTGCTCGAAACGATGTTTATGTCGATTCTGCTGCATCAGGAGAAGGTTTTAGCAGAGATGAGAGAATGCCTTGTCAGGCTGGAAAAACGGTTTAGTCAGTCTTAGACCGGTTAGAGGTTGGTTGCTTGATGTATATCCTTCTGGTTTCGGTCAAATGACAGTTTGGATTATAGCGGAAAATGGTGAGCGCGTAAAGCTGATGGATAGATTTCAGTCGAGAATTTACGTTTCAGGCAGAACGGCAGATCTGTCTAAACTCACGGACTATTTTGCGACTAGCGGGTCTGTGGCTAGCTGGCGATATGTGGAGAAGTATGCTGATTTTATGGAAGACGAAAAGCTGAAGGTTTTAGAGATAACTATGACAGATTGTCGAACCAGGCCTTTCTTTGCTCGTAGATTGTTGAAACTAGGGAGCTATCAGAAGTTTAAGCTTCACAATGTGGATGTTCCTGCTGCTCAGACATACCTTTATGACAGAAATATTTTCCCACTGGCACACTTAGTGGTTACCAATCAAGGCGATAGGCTTGCTTACTGGTTATTAGATTCTGTTGAAAGCGTGGACTATCAAGTCCCTTCTCTTCGATGGATGCGAATGCATGTGGAAACAGTTTCAGATAGAGCGGTTCCAAACTTTGATGATGCGATCAGCTCGATTATTCTCGAATTCGATGGAGAACGAGTTGTCATTGATGAGAAAGACGAAAGTGAGCAGATTCTCAAGATGGTTGAAGCGATTAGCGAGAAAGATCCTGACATTGTCTTTACTCGAGGCGGGGACTCTTTTCTTTTTCCTTATCTTGCTCGTAGGGCGTTTGTGAATGGCATTCGTAACAAGCTGGTTCTCGGAAGAGAGGAGGTTCCCCTTAGAGCTAGGAAGAAGCAGGGAACCACGTTCTTCTCATACGGAAGGGTTTACTTTAAGGCGCCTCTACGCAGGCTGTATGGAAGAATCCATGTGGATGAAAAAAACACTTTCATCTACTCTGCTTGCGGACTCGATGGATTGATCGAAGTATCCAGGACTTGTAGGGTTCCTTTGCAAAAGGCTGCGAGGGCGTCGATTGGGACAATTATGTCTTCTTTGCAGCTTTATCAGGCAACAAGGGATGATATTCTTATTCCGTGGAAGAAGAGTGAGCCTGAAGCGTTCAAGTCGGGTTGGGAGTTGCTTGTGGCGGATAGGGGAGGGTTCATTTTTGAGCCGAAGTTGGGTATACATGATGGGGTTGCTGAAGTTGACTTTTCTTCTATGTATCCTACTTTGATGGCGGA
>CP070828.1:1076132-1081361 GCA_020344715.1 Candidatus Bathyarchaeota archaeon
CCCCTTTGCATAGAGAAGTTGTGCAGGAGTTGCCTTCAACACTGTTTCGAAAAGACAGGAAAATGATTGTAGTAGACGTTCGCCGCACCAGAACCGCTGATATAGCTGACTATTTCCTGAAAGTTGAACCCAACAAAGACTACGAGGTCTTGGAAGCCCTTCGCGCTCTTGTTCGGGACGAAGAAATCGACGTAGACCAGGTTGCTGGAATACCTGTGAAAACTCTCGAGGATCTAGCTGACATTATGATGAGCTGCAAGTTTGGAGTCATCTTCTTTGGGTTAGGCTTAACGATGAGCGCTGGCAAATTGCGGAACGTCGACACAGCCATTTCACTTGTTCGAGATTTGAACCGTTACACCAAATTCATGATCATGCCGATGCGCGGTCACTTCAATGTTACAGGCGCCAACGTCGTTTACTCATGGCAGACGGGATATCCATACGCTGTTGATTTTTCGCGTGGTTATCCCAGATACAATCCGGGTGAAACCTCGGTTGTGGACATACTTGCTCGCGGAGAGTCAGACGCCGGCCTAGTCGTTGCATCTGATCCGGTTGCTCACTTTCCAAAAGCCGCGGCCGAAAATCTTGTCAAGAAGCCTTTGATAGTCGTTGATCCTGAGCCTACAGCCACTTCGTTGCTGGCCGATGTTGTTTTTCCCAGTGCTTTTGTGGGTCTAGAAGCAGAAGGAACTGCGTATCGAATGGATCACGTTCCCTTGCCCTTGAAGAAGGTTGTTGAACCCCCTAATGGTTGTCTTTCAGACGTGGATGTACTGCAGAGAATTCTGGATAGAGTGCGAAAGATCAGAAGGGAAAAGGTGGAGGCGGCCTAACGTGTCAGATCTTCTCATCAAGAACGGATTTGTTTACGACCCGCTCAACAAGATTGACGGGGAAATCATGGACCTTGCCATACGAAACGGGAAGATCGTTGAGAAAGCTGAAGGAAACAACCTAAAGATTGTTGATGCTTCTGGAATGATCGTGATGCCCGGTGGAGTTGACATTCATTCGCATATTGCGGGAGCCAAAGTCAACGCCGGCAGGATGCTGCGACCAGAGGACCACTTCAAGGATGTGGAAGTGAAAACCGAAAAGACCCGGTCAGGTGTTGGACGTTCCATTCCGTCGACCTTTACAACTGGCTATCGCTACGCTAGAATGGGCTACACAACTGTTTTTGATCCGGCAATGCCCGCTCTCAAAGCTAGACACACTCATGAAGAGTTCAATGATACGCCAATTATCGACACAGCGGCCTATCCACTTCTGGGCGACAGCTGGTTTGTCCTCGAATGCCTGGCAGAAGACAAGATTGAAGAATGTGCCGCCTACGTTGCATGGACCATGAATGCAACGAAGGGGTACGTCGTAAAAGTGGTTAACCCAGGCGGTCTTGAGGCATGGGGCTTCGGCAGAAACATGCGGAATATTGATGACACCGTTCCCAATTTCAACATCACTCCACGAGAAATAGTCCATGGACTATGCAAGGTCAACGAGCTTCTTCACATGCCGCATACGATACATGTGCACACCAACAATCTGGGCAAGCCTGGCAATTACGTTACAACTTTGGAAACAATGAAATGCGTGGAAGACTTGGCGCGGGGAGACAAACCAGTAATTCACATTACCCATTGTCAATTCAGTGCTTTCAAAGGGCATGATTGGCGCACCTTTGCGTCCGGATCAGAAGAAATCGCCAAGTACATGAACAACCATAGTCACGTAACAACCGATATGGGTCAGGTTATATTCACAAATACTACAACGATGACGGCAGATGGTCCATTCCAGTTCATTCTTTATCAGCTAAGCGGAAACAAGTGGATTAATGGTGATGTAGAAACCGAAACAAGCACTGGAATCGTGCCTTTTACGTACAGTCGCAAGAGCTATGTTCACGCTACCCAATGGTCGATCGGACTCGAGCTTGCCCTGCTAATCAAGGATCCGTGGAAAATCTACCTGACAACCGACCATCCAAACGCAGGTCCGTTTATCTACTATCCAAGAGTCATTTCTTGGCTGACGAGCCGAGCGGCACGGGAAGCAGTCATGAAAAAGATGAATAGACGGGCGCGAGAGAAAAGTCTGCTTTCGTCAATCGATCGCGAGTACACTTTCTATGAAGTGGCGATCGCCACAAGAGCTGGTCAAGCCAGAGCTCTAGGATTAAAAAACAAAGGACATCTAGGGGTCGGTGCAGATGCTGACCTTGCGATTTATAATATAAACCCGACGATAGTGGAGCCGTCCAAAGATTTCAAGCTTGTTCGGAAAGCCTTCAAACACGCGGCCTACACAGTGAAAGGCGGTGAAATTGTGGTCAAAGATGGTGAGATCGTAAAATCTGTTGACGGAAAAACGTTCTGGGTAGAAACGGAGACTTCGTGCGCCGACGAGTTTGCGCCGAGGTTGAAGCAGGTTTTCGAAGATTACTACACGGTGAAATATGAAAACTACATTGTGCCAGAACATCATCTGGCTGTCTCATGCCCAGTCCACACGAAGGCGGAGATATGACATGGTCGTAGTATTGCGGCCCAAACAGGTGTTCACGGTTCCAGTTGAGGCGGAATGCATCACTCCAGATGTTTTCGCTGGGAAGTCAGTTGAAGAAATGGAAACACTTGGCGTTTGGCAGGGAAACCGAAGGTGCCAATTGGGTGAGCTGTTCAAAGTTGAAGGCGAAAGCAGTGCAAAATCAGAAGAGGTTTCAATCCGAATGTTTGGCGATGTTCACCGGGTTAGAAGGATAGGAACTCAGATGTCGGCTGGTGAAGTCGTTGTTCATGGCGATGTTGGGTTTCATCTTGGGGAAGAGATGGCTGGAGGAAAGATTCTGGTTGATGGGAATGTAGCCTCTTGGGTAGGATCCATGATGAAGGGCGGAGAAATCGAGGTCAAAGGCGATGCTGGTGACTACGTGGGCGCGGCCTACAGAGGAGGCGACACGCGAGGGATGAGCGGGGGAACAATAGTTATACATGGCGACGCCGGGAACGAACTTGGCTATTCCATGCATAAGGGTATAATCAAGGTGCATGGAGATGCCGGGCAATTCGTAGGCGTCCACATGAAAAACGGCACAATTGTGGTTTATGGCAATTCTGCAGGGAGAAACGGGGCTGAAATGACCGGGGGAAAAATTGTTGTTTGTGGCAGTGTGCCTTCGATTCTTCCCTCTTTCACCATTGACACCATCAAGCCTCGAGTGAAGATCAACGGAGAGAAACTTGACGGTCCATTCTACCTTTTCACAGGCGACACCGCAGAAGAAGGAAAGGGCAGACTCTACATATCAAAACCTTCCAATCCGCATCTACAGTTCTATGAAAAACTAATATGAGATGTAGCCAAGCTCTCAGATCGATGTTACTGAGGAAAGATTTTATTACGCCACACTTGAGTGTTATGAACAAGTCTAGTTGATTAGAGGACGAAACTTGTCTGACACTAAACTGAGCGTGAATCGTGCAGCTTTGTCGTTGGTCAGGAAGCTTTGTGCCAAAGCTGAAAACTATGGGGTCATTGTTGAAGAGACAACGTCAGGCAGCACTTTAGTCGACGCTGGAATCAAAGCGCGAGGTGGATTCCTCGCTGGCAAGACGATCACTGAAATCTGTCTAGGCGGTTATGGAAAAGCACAGGTTATCCCCGTCAAATATGGCGACTTCGCTTTACCATCAATTTCTGTGCAAACCAACCATCCGGCTGTAGCAACCTTGGGCTCTCAGTTTGCTGGTTGGCAAATCAAGGCTGACAAATACTCAGCTATTGGATCAGGTCCAGCTCGAGCGTTGTCCTTGAAACCCAAAGAGCTCTACAAAAAAATCAACTATAGAGACGAAGCAGATCTTGCAATACTTGTGTTGGAAACAAGCAAAAGGCCGCCAGACGAGGTAATCCAACAGATTTCTCGCCAATGCAAAGTCACGCCGCAAAACTTATCTCTTATTTTAGTGCCCACTGCGAGCGTAGCTGGCTCCACGCAAGTTTCTGGAAGAATCGCAGAGACAGGGCTGCACAAGCTTACAAAATTGGGTCTTGACCCACAAGTCGTAAAGTACGCCTGGGGCTGTGCACCTATCGTACCCGTGCATCCGAGGTTTGATGAAGCCATGGGAAGGACAAACGATGCAATCCTGTATGCGGGCACTGCTCACTATACAGTCAACTATGAAGATGACGAAGAACTAGAGAGACTGGTACGCAAGACTCCATCTTCTGCCTCCAAAGGTTATGGCCGCCCTTTCCTTGAAGTGTTCAAAGAAGCTGGCTATGACTTTTACAAAATAGATCCGGGCTTGTTTGCTCCTGCGGTGATCGTTGTCGACAATATGAGAACTGGCAAAATTCATAGGGCAGGCGACCTGAACGTCGAGGTCCTCAAGAGGTCACTAGGCATCTGAGATGGTTGAGAATTGGAGAAATCGAGCAAGGTTCTGCAAAATCTGTTTGAAGCCGTTGTTGAAGGCAATGTTCAAGAGGCCAAGAAGGTCGCAGAAGATGCTTTGGCAGTTGGGTTGCCCGCGAATCGGGTCACAGAAAGATTAACCGCAGCCATGCACGAGGTAGATAGGCTGTACGAACAAAAGGAATACTTCCTTGTCGATGTCGCAGCAGCAGCCTCAGCCATGCGGGAAGCCTTCAAAGTTCTGGAGCCTCATCTCCAGACAGGTCCAGCAGAAATCAGAGGGAAAGTGGTTCTCGGTTCTCTGAAAGGTAACGTTCAAGGCTTGGGCAAAGATATTGTGGCAGCTACGTTAAAATCTGCAGGTCTTGAAGTGATTGATCTAGGAGTAAACGTTGAACCTGAAAGGTTTGTAGACGCTGCTATCCAAGAAAAGGCGCAGATAATCGCTGTTTCAGTAACAATAGATGAAACCGTTCCCCTCTTGAAAGACATAATTAGCAACTTGAAACGAGAAGGGCTTCTTGACAAAGTCAAAACAGTAATTGGCGGACGCGCCGTTTCAGAACAAACATGTAAAGCGTATGGAATCGATGCCTATGCCAAGGACGCTTGGGACTGTGTCAAACAAGTCAGAAATCTGCTTGGTCCCAACTTAAATAGTTGGTAATGCGACCGCTATGTATGAATCAATACATCCTGTACAGAATGTGTCAACGATGATCGAGAGGAGAAACCGCACTAGAAATCTAGATTATCAGAATGACGGTTTTTTGTGAACCATCACGATGCATAGCTGGAAA
>CP070828.1:1081461-1086767 GCA_020344715.1 Candidatus Bathyarchaeota archaeon
ACAAGATACTACTTCAAAGTAGCTACCGACAGCCCAGCGATTCTTGAATTTTCAGAGCAAGCGCCATAAGAAGCCATGTTCGCAAGGCAAAGAAGTCATAGTGGATCGCTCTCTACACATTTTCTCATGCCAACATTCGCTTTCGTACAGGCTACAAAATTTTTATTTTGCCAGTCTCTATGAGAAGAAATGGTGCCTGTCCATTGAATCAGCTTTTCGATGGCATGAGAGTTATCCTTACTCTGTGTTTCCTTTTTTACGCGTCTTGGAGCGATTGGAAGAAGCGTGAAGTAAGCAATAAAGTGTGGGCGGTTCTTGGACCAGTAGCTCTTCTTCTCACTTCTGTTCAATATATTCTGTTCGCCAAGGATCTTATTGAATCGTTGGTTTTCTATGGCTTGTCGTGTGCAGTGATGTCTGGTTTGGCGATTATCCTTTTCTATGCTGGGGCTTTTGGCGGAGCTGACGCAAAAGCACTCATCTGCTTGTCTCTCGCTCTTCCGCACTACCCCATCTACCTTCTTTCCTCACCTCAGCCCTATTATTCACCACTTTTCCCCATCACGGTTTTCAGCAACTCTGTTCTGTTAGCAGCATTCACGGTTGTATATGCTCTCCTTCGCAATCTCTCATGGAAGCTGAAAACGGGGAGCAAATTGTTCGAAGGCTTGGAAACGGAGTCTTTGGGACGGAAACTACTTGCCTTGCTTACTGGCTACAAAACTCACGTCGCCAAGTTGGAAAGATATGACTATCTGTATCCGCTTGAAGACATTAGTGCAACCGGAGAAAGTCCAATTGACAGAAAATTGCTTATGATGCCCAAGGATGAAGACCGAGAGAAAATTGTTGCACGAATCTTGGATGCAGCACGAACGGGGAGAATTCCAGACAAGGTCTGGGCAACTCCAGGCTTGCCTATGCTTATTTTTATCACAGCGGGATTGATCATCGCCTTGGTTTTCGGAGATCTCGTGTGGGCTCTTCTGTTTTTTGCCCTAGGATGACTCGGCAATCAGTTGGTTGTTCTCTCTAGGCTTTTCTAAAAGAAACCCATTAGTTGACTTTTATAATAGCTGAAACCTTGAGCATGAAAGCGCGGGTGACCCGTAACGTAAGATTGTCACTGGTCATGTTGGTTCATTTGCGAAGGCGAGCCAGGGTGTTTTGAAAAAACTGTAACAATATACCTAAACTCACTGAATTAGGACGCTTGAGCTGCAATTAGCCACTTCTGGCAATTACCTGTATACCCCGGTGGTCCCGGACTCTCACCGTAACTGCTGCGGGAATGTTACTGTCACATTTTATAGTGTAGACAAGCACATAATCTGGGTCGTAGCTTGAGGCAACGTTTGTTACATTAAGCCCGTCCACTTGAAAGTTGTCTCTTTCCAGTTTGAGTACGGGCATTTCGTCTTCTTGCGTTACAGCCACGATGATCTCGTCAGTAGACGCGGAAGCGTTGACGATCGCCAAGCTTAGCAACGGTGTTGCCATGAATCTGAATCCCGTTAACCCCACAGAGGTTATGTTAAGGGCAAAGGTAGCGTTTGCTGTTGAGTACGAAACCGTTTCGTCCCACTTAGAAGCAAATCCTTGAAAATAGTCGATGTTTGTGCCATCAGCTAACTCATAAGCTAAGATGACCCCATAGCCAGGATATGCGGTTCTCAAGTCGTTTTGCCATTGGTTCAGATTGTCTTTTAAGGTAGAGTTATACATGCGCAGCGCATATGCATGCATGCCTGTGGAGTTATTCCCACATGTTGTGAAGTTGGCCAAGCTTATCTCGACTAAGCGAATCGTATTAAACTTTATGTGTTCTACCAATGTGATATACTCTTCCCACTGTTCATATCTGTAGTAGGTTCCCGCGCTGTGCAGTACTGCTCCGATGGAAACTATCATGATCGCTATCATCATCACTGCGATCAGGATGAATTGCCCCTTCTTGTTTCTAACAATCCGCAAAGCGTTATCCCCTCACAAGCTGCAAGATCAAGATTCTTGGGCTGTATTCTGCCTGCTGGCCAGGGAGGATGTATGATACGGAAGCTGTTGAATCTGAGGCTGTAAACACTTCAGGGGCACCGAAGCGTATGGGAAAATGCTGGTTAATTGGCTGGTCTTGCGTGTGCACTTCGTAGATGGTCAAATCGAAATATACGTCCGGTTGAAAGACAATCATCAGCGCAAAAGCAAGCTCTCCCCACTCTGTCTCGTTGTAGACAAAGCGGCTTAAGATTCCCTGTTCATCTAGATCGTGGAAAACACTGTGCCCCATTCTTTCGAGGTCACTGATTTCATATTTTGGGCTTGATGGCAACACAGCAAGCATGTTGGCAAAGGTCAAAGCAGAGAAAAAAATGAAAGAAGCAAGTATGGTTTCGATGACGCGCATCTGTCCTTTGGTGTTCCTCATCACCCTCACATCTGTTCTCTCCACAGCGTTAGTTCTGCAATGTATATCATGCCAGAGATGATAATGTAACGTCGGAGTTTTGTCGCAACATCATAAAACGGTTCTGAATCAGGACCAAAACTAAAGACTTTGGAAGCCTCTCCAAGTGAGAGTGGACCAGCGATCATAATCAATCTGTCTGGGTTTTTGACTCGTAGCGTGTACAATAATAAGAGTGGATTCGTAACTCTGATGCCAGGAAAAGTAGCGCTCCAAGTTACATAGCCCTCCCCTGGGGTGATTTTTAGGTCGGGTGGGAGCGCGTCGCTTCCATCAAATATTTGCATCAGTTCACCATCATTGTAGGAACTTATGTCAAGCACACGTTTCTCTCCTGGAGCTGTGTCTTCGAATTCATCTCGCATTTTGAGAGTGATGGTGTCTCCAAAAGTGTAAATCTTGACATAGTTCTGTATCTCTTGACTCTCGCGTGCTACCACAATTGTTGACATGCCAGCGACCGATATCTCCAATACTGCGAGCGCGTCAGTTAGAGTGTAACCCTCTGGGACATCTATAGGTTCACTTGCTTCACAGTGTCCAAGCAAGTCAGTGAAATAGGTCTCTGGCGAAGTGATGATGGCAACGGGCTCAAGCTTAAGTTTCTCTGCTGTTACCATAATTGTACATTTGACTTGAGCATTTGGGATGGGTCTCCCATCTTCCATGCGGGTCACGTTAACAGCGAACCAAACTCGTGTCGGCGTTTCATCGCCAAGAATGCTAAGATCGTGGTTCACTGTAAACGGTCGGAAAATCGTGAGGTGAAAACCGTAGTCTTCGAGTCGAAGCAACTCCCGTACATGTGAATAGGTCAAATAGCCTGGACTTTCTTGGTCTAATCTCTGCACTTTATCTGAGTCCAGTACGTACAGTGAAGATTCCCTTGAGTAAGCCAGCCCAAAAGAGTCAACATTGCTCTCGTTGAAGGGGAATGAAGACCCCCAATCCGACGGATACCCTGTTCCTAGAAGCATGGCGTTAAATACGTTTAGTGCGGTGTTTCTCAGTTGCTGTTGGTTGACTTGAAACAAATTGACATAACTGATGGTCGGCACAGCCGACACTGCGGAAATGAAGATTATACCCACTATCACTAGGCCAACCATGTAATCGTACAGTTCTCCTACCAAATTCGATCCTCCCACATATGAATGCCCAATCAGTATATTAAATCTTCTGTCTTACGATACAAAAGATATCATCTACTCCCCCTCTTTTATCCACACGTACGTACCCGTTTCATTGCGAAGACAGCCTGCCACCACAGTCTGCTCGCTACTCTCTATCACTACACCAGTTCCACTGTCAGCCTTTGGGCCTGGAAGAATCAACGAACCCACGCTGATCCATGAACTATCTGTTGGATAAGCCTTGACGTATTGAGCCGAGTTGTCATCCACATCATACACGATCTCAAGATAGTATGTTGAGTCCCGGATGGTTGAGGGCAAATCAAGTGTTTTCTCTAGCAGAATCTCACACTTGGTTGAATTTGCCAGCAGATAGAGGTTCCCTAAGGAGTTAGATACGTAGTCGGCAACTTCTTTCAGTTCTCTCTCCATATTCTCAACACTTATGTTATCAACCACATAAAAATAGAAAATCGGCACTGCAAAGATCAACGTGATCAGCGCACTGGTACATATAATGTGAGTCATCGTTTGAGCTGGCAAATCTTCGTTTCCTCCTACCAACTCACCCGCACTGTAGCAATAACAAAGTTGAAGACGACTTTGTCACCATCCAGTTCAATTGAAGCAGTGTCAACAGGATTGTTTCCCAATTGAACACTGATGGTGCATTGCTTGTCGCCGTCTACCGGATAGCCGTTGTTGTCAACATCTGCAAAGGATTCCGTCGTCACATCCAGACATTTTGCTTGAAGATCGAAATCACCGATGTATGTTGGCCAATTCGTTAGGTAAATCGTAATAATCCATATATCGACGTTGTTTATACGCGCGGTCTGGTCGCCTTGCGTCATGTTAACAGTGGAAGTTTTCATGGCTCGAACTCCGTACATTAAGACCAAGTCCACCCAACCTGAGTTCTGCTCTATTGAAGCTCTGCCATAGCTTCCCGCGCCGCTTGAAAGAGTGGTGTCATTTCCCAAGAAGTACGATTTGTAGCCTTCTGCAAAACTAGTGTACGTCGTTTTCGTCCGATATCTTATATATGCCGTGGATCCATCATAACTCGCGTTTGCGTAATCGGTAACATTTACTCTTAGGGGCATTTCCGGTATTAACTCTAATTGTCCATAATTGACAGTGAACCGAGCTGAGCGAGACGCCTGAGGCTTCCAAGAAGCATCTGTCAAGGCGTCGTCAAAAGCCAAAATCGATTTCTTCGCAGCTTCGAATTCAGTTGCTCCTCGTTGTTGTTCCAGGATTTGATACGTGTAACCAGAAGCTACAAGGACAAGAGCAAGTGTAGTGGCAGTCATGATGACAGCTGAAATCGTGTACGAAACTCCACTGCAATTTCGCAACAGTTGAGTCAGTGGCTTTCTCAAAATGACACCAACTGGGGAACCAGGATCGAGGCTAGCAACGTAATGACGACGAGCAAGGCTGAATGCTTGAATCCAGCAGCAACAGATTCTTCGCTGATTTTCCCAGCTACTAGGCCAATCATGAAAACGTGGACGATCACTGAAATGGTGAAAGTCGACGAAAGAGATGTTAGGTCGAAACTTCCAGATGTCTCGCCTGCAATACTCACAGTTTTGCCGACGAATAGAAGAGTCAAAAGAGTTGTTGACACTAGCATAATCGCGGCGAAGTAAGGAACGATCATGTATGGGCGAGAGTTCATTCTTTTTTCCTTTTCTACTTCT
>CP070828.1:1086867-1092756 GCA_020344715.1 Candidatus Bathyarchaeota archaeon
CATGTAGAGGCAACTTCAAAGGCAGATACGAGATAATCCGTCAAATTCTTCTCAACAAGACCCCAAAGTACGGCAACGATGACGACTACGCAGATAGCGTCGCAAGGCAGCTCATTGAAATCTATTTTGAAGCGGTGGATGGCAGATCCAACACGAGGGGAGGAAAGTACCGGATAAACTTGCTCCCTACAACAGTCCACATCTACTTCGGAAAACTGTGTGATGCCACTCCCGATGGTAGAAAGGCTGAACAGCCCATATCAGAGGGTGTTTCGCCGACTCAAGGAGCAGACAGAGAGGGACCAACAGCAGTGATGAAATCGGTGACTAAATGGGATCATGCGAAAACAGGAGGCACTCTTCTAAACATGAAGTTCTCACCGCAAGTACTGAAGACTGAGGAGGACCTGCAGAAGATGGTGCGCCTCATCCGAACATTCTTCAAGCTTGGCGGGCACCATGTCCAGTTCAATATAGTTGACAAGGAAACCCTCCGCGACGCTCAACGCAACCCTGAACGCTACAGAAATCTTCTTGTTCGCGTCGCCGGCTACAGTGACTATTTTGTAGGTCTCCATAAGGAACTTCAAGATGAAATCATATCAAGAACAGAACACAGACTATAGATGAAGCGAGCGGTCTAAGGTTATGTAGAAGCTTCACCTGGAACGCAGCTTCACAAATGCGAAGCAGGGTGAGTGAATATGGTTGAAGGACTGATCTTTGACATTAAAAGATATGCTATACACGACGGTCCAGGCATACGCACTACGGTGTTCTTCAAAGGGTGCCCTCTCTCCTGTTGGTGGTGTCATAACCCCGAGGGGCAATCCTTCGGTCGGGAACTCATGGTTTGGTCAGACAGATGCATAGAATGTCGGACATGCATATCCGCTTGCCCCAATTCAGCGATCTCCATTTCGAATAGCTCAATTGTCACTGAACGTGGAAAGTGCAGAATCTGCGGAGCTTGCGCTGCGAAATGCCCCGCAAACGCAAGGGAGATCGTGGGGAAAACGCTGTCCGCAGAAGAGCTGATGGCAGAAGTTGAGAAGGACCACGAGTTCTACGGCGAATCTGGCGGTTTAACCGCGTCTGGCGGTGAACCGCTCGCTCAACCTGTCTTTCTGCGCGTCCTCTTGAAAAGATGTAAAGATGCAGGGGTCCACACGACAGTAGACACAAGTGGCTACGCCGAAAGGAAGACCTTGGCCAAGATCAGCAATAAGGTAGATCTATTCCTCTACGACCTGAAAATGATGAATCCACGAAAACATAAACTGCATACAGGAGTCTCCAATAAACCAATCATAGAAAACCTGAAAATGCTAGACAAACTTGGCAAGCAGATAATCATTCGCTTTCCACTCATCCCACACGTCAACACCGCTGACGCTAACATAACCAGCATGTGCATGCTGCTTTCAGGGTTGAAGAATATCAAAAGGATCTGCATCCTACCTTACAATAAACTCGGAATCGACAAAGCCAAGAGGCTGGGTAAGAAGGCTAGACCTTGCGCAAAGCCATCCGACAGACTTTTGGCTCACACCCTAAGATTGATAAAGAACTATGGACTTGCTGTCAAAATAGGAGGATGAAACTCACGCATTCTTCATATAGTCCGCGCACGCGTTGGCCTTGGTGCGTTCGTTCTCGAACTGGCTAACGTTAATAGAATCGATGTGTAAAGCATTGTAGACTTGCACGGTGAATAGGCATGTTTGAATTCGGAAAACTCAGGTTCCGACCCATAGAAAGAGAAGATTTGAAGCTGTTGCACGAATGGGAGAACGACTTTGAATTAATAATGTATTCGCGAAGCAAGCCGATGAACTTTGTGAACACAGCCCAGTTAGAGAAGCAATACGACGAGTGGGTGAAAGACGAGAAAGAACTCCGGTTCATGGTTGAACTCATAGATTCAGAAGACCCCATAGGAATCGCACGCCTGCGACGAGAAGAGTGGGGAAACGTGAAGACCGCCGACGTGGGAACGTATATCGGCAAGAAGGAATTGTGGGGAAAGGGGTTCGGTCGACAAATCATTGTGGCGCTACTGGAAATGTCGTTTAATCAATTAAACATGGAACGCAGTGAAGCATGGAGCGTAGAGTATAACCATCGCGCCCACAAAGCTCTCGAAGCCTGTGGGTTCAAGAGAGGCGGAGTGGTGAGACAAGCAGCCTTTGTGAATGGACGCAAATGGGATGGCTACCATTTTGATATCCTTCGGGAGGAATATCTGAACACGCGAAGGGGCTTGCTGAAACAAACGTTAGGAGACAAAGCAGAAGAGTACGCTGAAAAACACTGCACCATCAAGGGGTATTAGACCCGCGAATTTAGATTTGATCTGACGTTTTCGTGTATACCCTCGCGGTTGCAGCTAAATAACAGCCAGACGGACCTTCATGATCGATTACATGTAACACTGTGTAATAACAGAGGTTTCTAAATCGTTGCGGTTCCCTGGTGGTCCATCTTTTCCCATTTCATTGGATAGTGAAAGACCTCTTCAAGCTGGCTGAGCATTCGTATAATGTCAAGGATGTAGAGGAAGGAGAATCTGTGGAGGACTGTGTATAGGAGTAGTGACTTTCTTTCTTTAATGTCTAGAGACAACGCATACGCAGCGACCGCGACTTCCAAGACAACGAAAGCCAAGAACCAAAAAACGTAGATGTAGGGAACTGCCTGGAAAAAATCGATGACTATGCCGATTTGAGGACTGCCATTTGACGGTTGAGCCCCTCCGTTTGAGGGTGACCGTCCTCTTGCCCAATCTGGAGGTCCGCCTCCGATTCTTGGCTGATAGATGGTATAAGGTGAAATCGGATTGAAGCAGAAAACTAGCAGCCACATCAGGGTGAAGAACATGAACCACGGATAGATAATTCCATTGAAAAGCCTCCAGGGCATTACAAAGGTGCCAGTGCGTCCATATTTCGTGTTGAAAGTCATATCCTTATGTTTAGTGAGCACTTGGAGACTCCCTCGATACCATCGGTATCGTTGTTTCGCCAAGCTGGTCATTGATATGGGGGCTTCAGTGTAGCCGATGGCGCGCGCTTCAAACACCGTTTTGTATCCAGCTTTCAGAATCTTGAGCGTAACGTCTGCGTCTTCCGCGAAGGTGTCCCCTTCAAACAAGCCAATCTCTTGGAGTACAGATGCTCGAAAGGCTCCAATTGGCCCGGGCACCACTGTAACACGTTGCAGGTTCGCTTCACTTCGGCGGTGAAGGTTGATTCCCACTATATATTCAAGGGCTTGAAGTTTGGTCAACAGACCGTGTCGATTTCCGACCTTGACATTTCCCGCGACCGCGGCAATGTTAGGATCACGAAAATGCTTGATTAGATGCTGAATGGCATTTGGGTCAAGAACTGTATCAGCATCGATGCAGACGATGAAATTTCCCTTGGCAGCTTTGATTCCTGCATTAAGAGCATCCCACTTTCCACCATTTGGTTTTGTAATTGCCCGGGTGAAATGATTGTTTGTATACCTTTCTGCGACATCAAGAGTTTCATCGGTTGATCCATCATCTACAATGATAATCTCTTTGTTGCCGTAGGAGAGATTCAGAAGCGCCTCCACAGTTTTGCCAATAGCCCTTGCCTCATTATAAGCCGGAACGATTACTGTGACTACGGGTGTTCCATTTGCGGGGTCAGAGCTTAAATCGTGCTGTTCCCGTCGTTTGTGAAGATACGCTCCCCCAAACGTAACCAAGTTTCGAATTGCAAACATTACTAGAGAGACGAAGAACAAGTAAAAGGATATTTGATACAGAAAATCGGGGGACAGAAACATTACGCCGATTTGAACCACTATAATGAGAATTGTTGTCCCCAGAATTAAGTTTGCCACGGATAATCCTGAATGTTTGATTGGCGAAGAAAATTTTTTCCTGACACGCGGGTACCACAGGAAAGTAGCGGTTACGGTGCAGAGGCAGATCAAGAGAGAAGCATAGGTGACTACGTAGCCCAGTTGACTGAAAAACATCAGCACTGACTCAGAGTCAATTGAAAGAAGATTCAAGGGCGCCGAAAGTGTCAAGAACTCGCCTGCAACGAAAAGACCTGCCAACGCCCATGCTCTCTTCAACTTTAAATTCTCCATGGTTTGAGATCAAGATCAGGGATATGGTGAAAACTGCTCTTTGAGCTTCTCTTCATTTGCGTTAAGTCAGCTCTAGTTGCGGTAAAAGCCTTGTGCAAGACAAATTCAGATGGAAGATACACGCACGCGCCAAGCGAATCCGAAAGAGTTTCTCTCTGCCTCTGAATATTGCCAAATGCTGAGAAGCCGGGAATAATGATTGAATCCATACCATCGGGCGAAAAATCATTTCTTTGCTTGTTTCTCCGCTTCTTTTTTCATCTCTGCGATTAGAGTTGAAACAAGATGCACGGACCCCTGTAGCAGAGTGACTGCCGCAAGCACTTCGCTGAAACTTCTAATTCTTCGCATCTCCGAGGTATGAGCTATCAGGTGTGCCTTTATTTGCTTCAGCTCGTCTTCATATTTCAACAGGATTCTCTCGGTTGGCAGATAGAACTGTGAGAAGGTTACAGGTGGCTGATCCATGGTGTAGAGATGCTTGTGGGTTCCTGGGATCATTCTCTTTGTTATAATGTTGATCTCAACAAGCTGGCGGAGGACCTTGGATACAGTTCCGGCGGAAAATCCACTCAAATTCTGCAGATCCTGTTGAGTCAGTCTCTCGCGAACGTAGAAATAGGCAAGAATCGCCATAAACATTGGATCTTTGCCGCCGAATTCGGCGCCTTTCTGTTTGAAGAAAGCCACTATATCTTTTTCAATTAGCCTGATTTCCGGGTCGAATCCTTTGAGATTGCCGATAGCAGTTTCTGCTATCATTTGTCAGCAACTTCCTGCTGGATTTCTGATGGGGTGAATTGCAGTCTGTGCATGGCATTGACGGTAACCGAAATAACCGCTCTCATTTTGCTGATGAAATGACGGATCTCTTCAGCTCCCTTTTTCCTAGCGATACGGTCCCTGCAGAGTTGATTTTCGAGCTGTTTAAGAAAGTCATTCCACTCATGAAAATATCGGTTCAATGCTGTAGAATAATGAGCTAGCTGCTGAGACAATGGAACCGCGAGTTCATATAAACGCTCTCGTCCTTCGGGATCCCGGCCTTCACGGATTAGCCCTAGTTGTCGCAACTCTTTGAGAGTGTTTGAAACTGTTCCTAGGGAATATCCTGTGGCTTTCCGAAGCATCTTTTGATTAACCCTTTTGTGGATGCATAGATAGGCAAGAATCTCGGAGGTTCGTCTGGAGCGACCTTTAAAGTATCCCAGATTCACAATAATCTCAACGAGTCTCTTCTCAATTGCCCTGAGTTCCGCTTCTGCGTTCAGATGCTCATACCACATCTACTCCATTGGGGCTCTTCACATATAAGTATTTTTAAAGTTCGTGAAAATTGAAAAGACTTATATAGAACGCTTTACCTTGTTAAGGTAGAAGTTTTAAATTTCGTGAAATTTGAAGGTGATGGCTGGTTTGAGAGGGACTGACACCGTCATGGAGATAACAAATCTAACGAAGATGTATGGAAATCACGTGGGCGTCAAGAATCTCAATCTAATCGTGTACAGAGGGGAAATCATGGGTTTTCTTGGACCCAATGGTGCCGGCAAGACAACTACGATACGTTGCTGCCTTGATCTTATAGCCAAAACGGAGGGCAGGATAGCCATACTTGGCCTGGACTCTTCAAAGGATGTCGTCGCGATACGAAAGAGAACTGGTTATTTGCCGGGGGATTTTGGTCTGCCGCCTGCAAAAGTGAAGTCGTTCTTACGATATTTGCTTTCGCTAGGTAGTTGCGATTCGACAGAAAAG
>CP070828.1:1092856-1098414 GCA_020344715.1 Candidatus Bathyarchaeota archaeon
GCTTATTTGAGTAAGCTCGGTCTGGATGATTGGCAATTTCTTGTCTTTTTTCCATATTCCTTGAATTATTGGAACAACATATTTTACTATCGCATCTATTCTTTCTTCGTCGATACGGCATTCTTTAAAAATCCTGTTCATCCTCGATGGATCGATGGGAACGACAAGGAACTAACCGTATTTTGCCATTATGAACGCCGATTAATCCTCGACCTGAAGCGTGTTATATGATTTGTGAACTTCTAATCCATGCATGTTAGCGTTCTGTAGATAGAGTACGCTCGGGTCAGCAACCTGTAGATTGCCACGCTCCAAAACCTTCCTTCTGTGTCCTTGTCTATGCGCAAGTTGAACAACGATAGCTTCAGTTTTTAGATCAGACTCTATGATTCAAGAGTTCACGCCTGAGAAGATCTCATCTGGGAGAAACATGTGCGAAAAACCTGTTTTCGAGGTGGACATAGAGACCAACTCTATCTCCGCACTTCTCTCGCAATCCGCGCTCACTCGTACTTCACCTCATGATTTCCCCGTATTCCTCGTATGGCATTATTGAGAGATATTTCAGTAGCTCTGTGAATCCTTTGACGATGGTGGGTTGCTTGTGGAACTCTTCATGAGCTTTCTTGCTTGCCCAGTAGGTTAGCATCATATATTTGGTTGGCTTGACAGCGATGTCTTTGTATGTTCCTTGAAGTCCACTTCCTCCGTAGGAAATTGTCGTCATTCTAAATATCTTAGAGCCCAGAAACCCTTTCATTCCAATCGTCACTCGGCACAACGTCTCAGTTTGCTTTTCGAACTCGCTTTCCAAGCCGGGCTTAACTGAGAGATAGTTTATGGCACACAATATTGACTTTCCCTCTTTCTCGTATTTGGCAACATCCTCTTGTGAAATGAAAGCAGCTTTAACGCCTCGCGTGTTCAAATATTCAACAGCTCTAGTCGCCCTACTACCAGTGTCGCAATAGAAACGCACGTCCTTGCCTCTTAAGAAATCGGTGTAGTACTCTAGATCGAATAGAGGAATGTTTAATGATCCCTTCACATGGCTTTTGAAGTACTCTTCTCTACTTCGTACGTCTACTATCAGGTTCAGTCAAATCACCTAGAGACGTTCATTGAGATCAATTCTAGTGCACATCGTCCTAGGCTACTTGGGAGAATTTCGCCTTTGGTGCTCCGCAAATGGGACACTTTTCAGGTGCCGTGTCCTCAACTGTGTGGCCACACACACCGCAGACATAGTAGTCGATTTCTGCCAAATCCCTGTTATTTCTCAGTGCTTCAACAGCCTTTGAAAACAGACTGGCGTGTACCTGTTCAACCTTATTTGCTACATCAAAGCTCCAAGCCGCTTGCTGCTTCCCCTCTTGTCTTGCAAGATCCAAGTATTTCGGATACATCTTCTTGAATTCGAAAGTCTCGCCCGAAACTGCAGCGACCAAGTTGTCACTTGTCGACTTGACCTCTCCCATTATTCGCAGGTGATTGAGAGCGTGTATGGTCTCTGCTTCTGCCGCTGCTCTAAAAAGCCTTGCAACTTGTGCAAAGCCGTCTCTCGTTGCTTTCCGAGCAAAGGCCAAGTAGCGCCTATTTGCCTGCGACTCACCAGCAAACGCATCTTCCAAATTTTCACTTGTCCTACTCATCTTCACTCCACCATTAAACTCAATATGCAACTGCTCTGAATATAAGAATACTCAGAGGCGCCAATTAGCGAAAGCAATTGAGGATACGCCTCTTTTCCTTTCGCCTAGATCAAAGACACCAATTCTCTAGACTGACTTGGTGCAATTGGCAAGTTGATCCCTAATGCTTGTGGAGGGATATGAATCTGCTGATGGATCTGTCAAAGGTTTTCTCGACTTCTGGAGGGAAATAGCAGGCTGGCAGTTCATTGTGAGCCCTGTGGCTTCTTATGCAGTTGCAACATCTACCTTTTCGGTCACAGTGATATGTACATGGGCAATCTGCTAGATTAGTCTGCAAATTCGGACAATCACTCATCCTTCGTTCACCTACTCTTGCACTTCAGACTTTAGAAATAGTTCATACTTCAAGCGCTCAAATAAACATATGTTGCAGTAGGTAAGTCACATGTCTTATTCGTATCGTTTTAGGTAAATCGGCTCTTCCCTGAGAAGACCCAGGAGTTCGCGATACGCTTCTATGGCTTTTTCCCGTTTTTTTCCTTTTATCTTTAGAATTTCTGCCTCCAGTTTCTGCAGCTCGGTCAGAATCTTCATCTTGAACTCTTGTCTCTCAGCGCTGGCTGCGTAAAGCATCGCTTCATTCTTCAGCTCTAGCATATCCTTCATCACATCCAAGAATTGTGAATATCTATTATATCGCAATATGTAATAAACCTTCTTCCCTCTCTGTCTTACACGTATACAACTGAACACGTGCGTCCTTGACCAATGCACCAAAGCCGGTCGACCACGGTCCATACCCACCCTGTTCCAAGAGTATTACTCGAAACAACCGATCAGGTCTCCGAGTATTCCGGAACCTTCAAATTAGAGAGCTAGCGTGATGTACTCAATTTCACGACTACTCTGGTCATGCCATGTAGTACTAGAAGAAAGCGACAGCCATTATTTCAACTGCCAACACTGTCTAGCCAGAAATCAGAAGCTCGCTACAGAGATAAGTCAGGCGAGCAAGCGCGCGGATTCGTTCGCCCTTGATTCTGAGATTAACCTCTTCATCTCCGTGAGAGCGTCACGAATGCCCCAATTATCACCATTATCCCTATTAAAATGAGGATTCCTGGCCAAAAAATATCGAAAAGCCAAAGGATTCCAAGGCCAACGACGAAGACTCCAAAGGAAATTGCTCCCCACAAGCCTCCACCCGATCCAGGAGGCCCAAAGCAAGCTTCTCTCTCTTTTGTATACCTTGTTCTTCGCCTGATTTTTGCCTCGGCAATCACGGGAGTTCCGCAGGAATCGCAAAGCTTTGCGTCCTCTTTCAACTTGGCTCCACAGTTCTTGCAGAAAGGCAACGATATGACCTCACAATTTGCGTTTTTTGCTTAGTCCCTACTTCTCTAAGTCTCTTATATGTTCTGCGCTCCGCTCAGTTTTCTCTTCTTCAGTGATGCTCCTCGTTGCTTCATCGCCTCGCTACATTCGTCAGAATACGTATTGTGAATTCATTAATACTATAAACCAGGATCTGCTATTGTTTCATGGAATTAACAGGAGCTGAGAAGATAGAAGCACCAATGTGCTCACAGGAGAAATCCTCTTGCCTATAGATAGAGAGAAATTCGATGGCGGAAAGCTCCACAGTAGTGTTGAGAACAAGATAGTTTCTTTTCTGAGTGAACGTAAAGAGAGGGCCTTCACATCCCATGAAATAATGGGAGGAGTGCATTTCCGCACCGATTTTAACACTCTTGAAATCGCTAAGATGTCAACCTTTGCTATATCTGATTTCACTGCCCTTCTTTATGATTTGGTGAGAAGAGGAAAAGTGAGAATGAAGGTTGTCAGGGGGCGAATGTACTTCATGGTAGGCAGGAGCAGCGCCAAATGCCCCAAGTGCAAAATAGCGGTCGAGGAACCGAAAAAAACATGGAAGATGGCTGGACGACCAGACAAGAGCGGTAAACGACTGCAACTGCAAATAGGGCTTTTCAAATGTCCTAAGCACGGGACATTCAGAACGGTCTTACACAAACAAAAGATCTAGACAGCAGGAGATCTATTACCTGGCGGCCCTAGAACGAGTCGACACTAGTAGCGTGAAATCGATGGCCATATGTTTCTGTGAATGTCGCATCTGATAATTGCTTGGACATCAACACATCATACCCTTCTCTCATGATTTTGTATCCACGCGACTGGTAAGTGCTCAGCGTATCCTTGTCCACAACTTTCTCGTCGATGACCGTCTTTGCAGTTTTCTCTTCAACGTGAAGAATCAGCTCGTTGATTTCCTCTCGTGTCAAAGCCATGAGCTCCCGAACGTACGTGTTTCCTTCGTTCTCTCGTAGGAGAGCGTACCCTTTGTCCGTCACTATGCATTTTGCTGGTTGGATCTTTTTGCGGGTTACCAGCATTCTTCTGTACTGCTTGTCTCTTATGACGAAACCTGTGGAATTCCCTGTGACTCGAGTGTACAGTTCAGAAAGCTTGTCCCAATCTATCTTGCTTCTCTTTCCCGGCTTTCTAGCTGCATTCTTCATGTCTTCGATAGTCTTGTAAGCGCTAGAATAGACCACTGTGTCATTGTATCCGAGTTTTCGATAGAACGCGTGAGCTATGAGAATCTTGCTTGTGTATAGAAAGGAGAATCGATAGCCTTGTTCTCTGAAATAATCGTGGCTTCTTTGCATCAAAGCTTTGAAGATTCCCTTTCTCGCATGGACTGGGTGTGTGACGACTCCCCAAATTCCGCCGACAGTTTCTTCGGCTTCATGAAGTGTACGTGTCTGTATGTCCATGACACCTACGAAGCCAGCTACCTGCTTGTCTATCAAGGCAGCATATCCGACAGGACTATCCTTCAGTCTTGAATCGGCTCTGATTGTCCTGTCAAACACTGTCGGGTTGAACGGCCACCAAAAGGCATGCTGAAACAAAGGAAGAAGCTCCTCTTTGGATTGAAGTTCTCTATAGGTTGCGATCTTCATCTTGATGATTCTCCTTGTGCATCTACAACGCACTGACAAATTAGTTTTTTCAATTCTCTCAATACTTCCAGTCTCTTTCGTACGCAGTGTTTCATCAACACATTTCCAGTTGCTTTTCCTCGAAAAAAACCTGCCTGGCACTAGTCATTCTGACTTTGTTGACTGCCACCTATACAACACCTAGGTTGCAACGTGCTAGCACATTTACACTTTAATAGCAACTCATCGAACACTATAGTCTGTGGTCAAGACCTTGAAACCTGAAGAAGATGCCTATGGTCAAGAGATCTGGGCCTACTACCAAGGCAGAGAGGTCTCTGAAGTAGTAGAAAGAGACGACGGATACATTGATCCGTACGCAAGTGGTCCAAAAGCCTATTTCGCTGAATTTGAAGATTGGCCGTCACATCATAGACTTGCTATGGATTTTGTGAAGGGAAGCGTATTAGATATTGGTTGTGGAGCAGGCAGGCATTCATTATTCTTGCAGAAAAAAGGTCTGGACGTGCTTGGAATTGACAACTCTCCTCTCGCTATAGAAGTCTCGAAACTGAGAGGTTTAAAGAAAGCACGAGTCATGTCTATTGAAGACATAAAGTTCAAGTCCGGCTCATTTGACACAATTATGATGATGGGAAACAATTTTGGCCTCTTCGGCAGCCTCGAAAAAGCACGGAGGCTACTTGAGAAATTCCATGAAATGACTTCGAGAAATGCTCGACTTGTTGCTGAAACTGTTGATCCATACAAGACCGACAATCATGATCACTTGAGATACCATCGACACAACAAAGAAAGGGGCAGAATGGGTGGACAAGTGAGAATTCGAATAAGATTCCGAAAATACGTTAGCAGATGGTTTGACTACTTGCTGGTGTCCAAAGAGGAAATGAAGAAGATACTCCGAGGAACA
>CP070828.1:1098514-1102310 GCA_020344715.1 Candidatus Bathyarchaeota archaeon
TCAGTTCTTGCTAGACTGAAAGCTTGAGCCAGCTTTTCTGCAGTTGTAGAAGTGAGGAAAATGTGATCCGTGTGTTCCATTACGATTCTTGCCAAACGAACAGGGTTTTTGATAGTTCTCAGAAGCCCAACTGCACCAGCGTTAAGGGTCTCTCCATTCATGATCGAGGCTTCCATTTCGATCTCTCCATCCATTGTCAATGTTGAGCCCTTTCCAGCGTTGAAGACCTCATTATCTTCCATGCAAGCAACTGCAGCCTCCACAGCGTCTATTGCCTTTCCATCGGCTTTCAAAGTTTCAAAGCCTATGAAAGCTGCCTCCATCACTCCAGCCAACCCAGGCTTTTTTCTCTCAGGACGCCAAACTCCTGCTCCCCCATGAACAACTACAACTGGCTTTTTCATCGCTTTCCCTCAAGTAAACAGAGCAGTTACGTGTTGGATCTTCAAATTTAAGATCTCTGCCCACTCATCTGCAAGAGAACTGACAAAGATTATAGTTTCGATTAATCTTGTACGTGTAGAGAGGTTTGGCGGTGTGACGCTGTCCTCTGACCCCGAGCACCTAAGATTTGATGAAACAGAAAATGCTAAAAGAAGCAAAGGGCTAAAACTCTTCTTGGTGGCCGCGCTGAAGCTTCTTTTTGTTGGTCACTTGCGGATTGAGCGTGGGGAGAGCATATGGCGTTGAAAGATTTCAATTTGCTCATAACAACCTCACGAGGAAACGAGGAAGACGCCTGCTCTGAAATATGGTATTTATTGGGCGAAATTGGGGATTCTGCTGTCAAGGTTGATAAAACTGGCATCACTGGACTAGTTGCGGCTAAAACTGCCTTCAGTCCTTTTGAGGTTGTCGAGCAGTTGCGGGAGATACTGAAGGAGAGGCCCTACGAGTTTCGTTACACGTTTAGGGTCATTCCGGTCGAAAAGGTTGTGCGAACCGATCTGCGCGAAATAGAGCGAACAGCTGTTGAGTTGGCTTCGAAAATCAAGGAGAACGAATCTTTTCGGGTAACCGTGGAAAAACGTTTCACGGACACGTCAACCAAAGACATGATTGAAGCTGCGGCGGCAAGCATTGAGAGAAAAGTTGATCTAAGAAACCCTGATAAAATCATCCTTGTTGAGGTTGTTGGAGGGCTAACGGGCATATCAATAATAAAGCCTGAACAAATTCTCGCCGTGATGAAAGAGAGATTTCAATCCTAACGTTGCGTCACAAGCAAGGCCACATGTTCAATTACTAAATCTATCAAAGCTTCGTTCTTTTCGTCTTCGTTCTTCGTTTTTGCTTCTAGTTCGATGTCTGAAATTTCGAACAGTGTCTTTATGCCCTCAGCCTTCTCGTTCGTTAGCTCAAGAAGCCTATCATCTCGGATGCTTCCCTCCAACAATGCAGAAACTATTTTCAGTAGCGATGATGCTTCGTTGCTGCTGTTTGCGATGATGACGACGGCGACTTCATGAGAACTCGGATGAATTCCTATAAGCTTCACAGCTTTCTTGATTTGCCTCTGAGCTGAAGCATAAAGCAGGGTTTCAATGGCTCGGCTTTTTGAGATCTGCATCCTGTTTTTGAAAGCAGTAACAGCGTTCAATACAGAAAAATAGAGATGATGCCAGCTTGCTATCAGCTTTGCATCAAAAAACTGGACGCAAGCATTTCCAGTTTTTTCTTTAACACGCAGGAAAAACTTGTCAATATTCGTGATCTTGACGTTTCCAAATCCAGCGATGACGATGTACTCGTCAAAACCCTCTAGCTTCCGAATCAAGCTTGCCCCTCAAGAATTTCCTTGAGGAATTTCTCGGTCAATTTACGGTCTAGTCCATGATGGATCAATGTTTCCTTGGCCTCTTCCACGGTTTTGCCTTCGTCTGCAAATCTCTTCACAACATTTTTCACTGTTTCCCTTCTTTCCCATGGAAAAATTACCCAGTGTTTAGTTTCGCGTTCATACCAATCCGGTTTGACCACGCTCCATGGCTTGTAATAAATTGTTGCGATTTTTACGTCAGCGGCGCTCTGCTCTTTTAGATGCGACCGCACAAGGCGTAAGCTTTTGCCAGTGTCTGCTATGTCATCTACGATCAAGATTCTCTTTCCATGCACCGTTACTGATACCGGTTGAGTTATTACTGGTTCACTCTTGGTTTTGGCTACATCAAGATAGAACTCGGTCTTCACATTAGCTAATTCTGGATTTTCTAGTAGATCTGACAAGATACGTGCTGGAGGCCACCCGCCTCGAGAAACGCCGACAATGATGTCAGGTCTAAATCTGGCTCTTTTGATTTGATCTGACAAGTTCAGCAATAGCGTGTAGATTTGCTCCCAAGTGGGAATGTCAAACTCTAAGGTGAGATTATGGTTCTGCAGATGATATTTCTCCTCTTCCAAGGATACAAGAAGTCTGCTTGTTCTTGACGACCTATTATTCTTTCTTGTTGGTTTATATAACGTATTTCGCCAAAAGAGGGAGGCCAGAGCTTCTGCAATGAAGGCCGCGAACCCGCCATCAACAAGTACTAGTGACTACAGCTCAGTTGGGTTTCCCCACTTGCCTTTTCTGTTTTGACTCTTGAGGTTGGAAAAGGCTTTGAAGAGAAATCTTGCCTTTTCCCAGCGTTCCACCATAGTTTGTTGTCGTTATCTTTATCACTCCACGAATGCTCGTGGCGCTTTCTATGCCGGCTTTCAACGCTCTGCGGACATATTCCAACCGCAGTCCACTTACGATGATTTCATACACACATTTGACCTCTTTGGAGATTTCGCTTCTTTCGCTTCTAGCTATACATGAGCAGTACGCGTCGTTGGTAGTGGCAATAGCGTCCGAATACTTTCTTCCTCCAACTTTGCTTCCTGAGGCGGCAAACTTTCCAACTACGTACGGAACCGTGTTTATGCCTGCAATCGCATGTTCCGCAGCTTCTAACGCTGCTTCATCGGACTCCGCTAGGATGAGGAACATACCCCCAGCAACGCCCTCAGTGATTCCGAATTTCCTTTCCACGTGAAACCAACCGTCCATCTTCGGTATTTTGAAAACCTCTCTCCCGAAGGCTTCGGTCCTTTCTTCAAATCCATCTCCGAAGGTTTGTATGATTGTGCCTTGGACGTACACAAAGTCTTCAGCCATTTCCTTTGGCAAAGCATCAAAGACGTTGGTTTTAGGGTAGGGCATCGCTCCCTTCCTAATTCTAATTATCAGCCATCGCTTCAGCTGCTCAAGTTTTCGATCAATGACTTGGACTATGAAACCTGGTCTGCCATCCGGAGTTTCCTCGGATCTCGCTTCCGACTCTATTGAGGCTTCCGAAGGAGGGATAGTGGCTGATCTGCCCAGACCTTTAGTTTCCAAGGCTGATTCAAAGGCCCATTTCTTGTTCACCGATGTCACGAGGATCCGAGCTATCCGCACCTTGAAAGTTTCGCAGAATGTATCCTCGATCGGAACTCCGTTAATTTCAAATGCGACCAAGATCATCTGGCTCCCCTAGAGCTGAACCCGTATATACCCGTCTTCTTGCTGGAGTTTAGGTGTTTGCATCCTGATAGCCCATAAAATATAAAGTTGATCTCAGAATCCAATTCGAAAACCCTCTCTCTATGTGTGGAGACTTAACGCTGAATTCCGCTGGGAACTCAACACTAGAGCCTAGCGAGAAGGGTTTTCCCGCAAATTCTGTTTTCGAACAGAGAAAAAGGAAGAAATCTTGAACACGAGACATGAGTGTGAGCCTTGAGGAAGCATAATAAAGAAGAAGCGATTGTCGATAAGGTGGAGAAA
>CP070828.1:1102410-1105887 GCA_020344715.1 Candidatus Bathyarchaeota archaeon
CAACATAAATGTTGAAACCTTCCTCCTTGATGTCCAATCCAAATCGTAGCGCCTTTACAGCTCTTCCTTGACCGATTATGCCTTCGAGGGGAGTCAACTCTTCAGTCGTCTTGCAATGTAATCCAGAAGGTTCAGCTCTTCTTCTCAAATTCTCAACGGATAACTCTTTTGTCATTGAAATTTCTTCCCTAGGCTCAAACTGTTTTATAGGTAATTCAATAGGGGAGTTAATAAGCTACGCGGAATCGATTCTTGGTCCTCAGTCTGTATGTTGTGAACCTGTCCGAGAACAACCTCTCGATTGAGAGCTCTTGTTGGCTATTGAATGGTTTGAGAAGCTTCGTTTCTCGGGCAACTTCACGGACTGCGGCACATCGTACCTCATGCAATACGCAAGAAGACTCGACATCTTCGACTTCAAAATGCTCAACGACATTAAAACGAGTGCTAATCAGGCATAGGCAGATTATGCTGTAAAATCCTTAGAAAAAGGAGGGAAAAAGATCAGTATTCTTCGCCGTATCCGCCCGGCTCCGGTTTTTCTCCTTCTTTAGGCTTTGTAGAGGCAATGACATCGTCGATTCTCAAGATCATAGAAGACGCTTCGGCTGCCGACTTCAGAGCCTGCTCTTTTACGCTTTCAGGTTCAATCACACCGTTTGTGTACATGTCCACGATCTTGCCTGTGAAGACGTCAACACCCATAAGGTGTCCTTTTGCTTTCTCGTGAGCCGCTCGAAGTCCGACGAGTATGTCAATGGATTCAAGTCCTGCGTTCTCAGCCAGAGTTTTCGGTACAATTTCAATGGAGTCAGCAAAGGCTTCAATGGCGAGTTGTTCTCTTCCACCAACTTTCGGAGCATAATCGCGGAGCTGCTTGGCTATTTCAGATTCAATGGCGCCTCCGCCTGCGACGATCTTGTTATGTTCAATTACGTCTGAAATCACGGACAACGCATCGTTCATGGCTCTCTCAGCTTCATCTACCATGCGTTCCAGACCAGCGCGAATCAGGATTGCAACCGACATCGGGTTTTTGCAGTCTTCTACAAATATCATCTTGTCATCGCCGACTTTCCGCTCTTCTACAAGTCCAGCCTTGCCAAGATCTTTGGGCTTTAGATCGTCGATGTGAGTGATGACTTTGCCACCTGTGGCTCGTGCCAATTTCTCCATGTCAGATTGCTTGACTCTTCTAGCCGCAAGAATTCCTTCTTTGGCCAAGAAATGCTGAGCCATATCATCAATGCCCTTTTGGCAAAGAACTACACTGGCCCCAGAGGTCTTTATTTTACCCGCCATCTCTCGAATCATTCGGTTCTCTTGGTCCAAGAACGCTTTCATCTGTGCTGGATCCTTGATTCGGATTTCTGCACTGAATTCGGTCTTCTCGATCTCCAACGGACAATCGAGCAAGGCTATTTTGGCATTTTTGAGTCGTTTCGGCATCCCTGGGTGAACAACTTCTTTGTCAATGATCATGCCGCTTACAAGTTGTGTGTCGAAGAGGCTCTTGCCTTCTTTCTTTATAATTTGAATTTGATCGATATCTGCGACGTTTTTGTCTCCTCGTCGCTCAGTAACCTGTTTAACAGCGCTAACAGCAATGTCAGCCAGATGATCCCTGGCCGCTCCGACGGCCTTGCTTGCCATGGCTGTCGAAGCAACTTTCTTCAAGGTCTCACGGTCTTCGAGATCAACGGTTATTCCAATCTTGTTCAGCGTTTTGATAGCAGTGTTTGAGGCTTTTCGATAGCCGCTGACAATCACTGTGGGATGAATGTTTTGATCTAACAAATCCTCAGCTCTGCGTAGTAACTCGCCCGCAAGGACAACTGCGGTTGTGGTGCCGTCACCCACCATGTCATCTTGGGTTTTAGCTACTTCAACTATCATTTTTGCGGCGGGGTGTTCTACTTCAACCTCGTCGAGTATAGCGGCACCGTCGTTGGTGATTGTTATGTCTCCTAGGCTGTCTATGAGCATTTTATCCATACCGCGGGGACCAAGCGTTGACCTGAGAACTTCCGAAATGATCCGTGCTGCCATAATGTTGTTTCGTTGGGCATCTCTTCCGCGTCTACGACCGGTACCTTCTTTTAGAATTAAAATGGGCTGTCCGGCTTGAGAAGTCAAATAAGCCATATCAAACCTCCAAGTGTCTTCTAAATCTAACTATGCACTTTTCCCCCAAAATATAAACATTTCGAGATTGATTTCTGCAAGATATTGGGAGTAGAGAAGTCGCTACAGGAGGTAAACTTGTTGCCGTGCGTGAATCGAGATAGCTTGGGTGATTATTTGGAGTAGCGCAACAAAGGTTTTTAACTAATTGAGATAATCTAGAATTGAAGTGAAGCACTTTTGCCTATCGGTCTCGCGTTGATAGCGCTTATCTTCGGTGAGTTCTTTCTGCTTCTGGGCATCACTTCTTATCTTGGAAAAAGAAGAGAAAGATGGTTGAACACGCAAACTGAGGACCTTCAGTTTTTCGAGGCAGTCTGGACTAAGAGTAAGATGGTTTATGCTGTTTATCGTGACCACTTAGCATTATTTGTCCCGTCCTCGAGGGTTGAAATCGAAAGAAGAGTTAAACGTAAGAAGAAAACTTCGTCAGGAAATCACGTGTGCACCTATTTCTAAACGTGCGTATGATGCTCAGGAGCTTCGTGCGGAGGAGGCGTGAATGTAGGCGCAAAGAATTAATAATTGTGACGCTGTTGTTTCCTAAGAGGTCTGAGCTTGACAGATGAATTCGCTATCCGTTATGAACCATTCCAAGAAGTCATCGTCATGGAATACACGAAGTTTCAAACCCCCGATCATCTGGCACGTTTCCTAAGCGTAGCTGCTGGAGGCAAACCAACCGGCATCTACTGGTCAGAAGGGGTAGCTTTCTTCTACTATCCGATATCTGCAACAACCGAAGCAGCCACAAAGGCGCTGATTCAAGAGAAACGAGTCTTCTGGGCCTTTGTCAGCTACGCAATAATGCCTGAGTACCGCCCGGTAATAGAAACCAAAGAGAAAATAATGGTTCCAGTGATCGATATGAGCCAAAGCTCGCTGTTTAAAAAGGTTGCTACATGGCTAAAAGAGCGTTCAGAAGCATAATAAACACTGATTATCCTTGGCTAGCTCGGAATTTCTCCAGATATTGCTCAAAACTGCCGGTTTTCTTAAGATTCTGCCCGTAGTTGACGAGGGCGATCATGGCTCTCGCTGCATCCTCCGGTGAGAAATAGGCCGGAATCCCTTGTTTGTCAAATCTAAATCGAAGGTAAAGAGCCATTTCAGTTTCACCGATATCACAAGCAACCACAGGCTTGGCGTGATAGTTCTCCAAGCTGGCTATACGATCCACAAAATCTTCTTGTAAAGCTGGAGCATGATGTAGGCCGATGACGATAATACCGTGAATCTCAGGGTCTTCGAGAAGGATCTTCATCCCTTCGACGAACATTTCCGACGTTACAG
>CP070828.1:1105987-1115766 GCA_020344715.1 Candidatus Bathyarchaeota archaeon
CCGTAGGGCCTGGGCCCTTATCTCAGTGCCCATCTCCGGGCTCCCGCTCTCACGGCCCGTACCGGTTATAGGCTTGGTGAGCCTTTGCCTCACCAACAACCTGATCGGCCGCGGCCCCGTCCTTGAGCAACGTCCAGAAGCATGATCTGGACGCCTTTTGGAAGGAGACCCCTTCCAGGTGTCTTCTTCTATCGAGGATTACCCCCAGTTTCCCGGGGTTTTCTTCGTCTCAAGGGTGGGTTAGCCACGTGTTACTGAGCCGTATGCCGCGTCTCCATCATAGCTTGGAGGCGCACAACTAACATGTCTTAGTCCTCCCCCGATAGCAGTAGGGTCCGGCAGGATCAACCGGATTTGTGTGGAGAGTACGTATGTACTCGCCGCTTTGCTGGTTGGAATTGGGGACTTGCACTCCTACGCCAAGCCCATGATTAGACCCAAGTTGGCTTTCACGTTGATTTCTTGAGTCCTCATTCTTGTTGCCGCAACCGGAGGTCAACATTTTCATCCTTGGGCAATGTACGCCCTGTTTTGTCTGGTTGACGCCGCCGTCTGAGTTGCGGCTTTCAATGATGCGATTTCATCATCGCCAAAAGGTTTCTGTGGCGATTCTGGCATTTATATGTGTTGCTTTTGAGATTAATAAAGGTTTGATTGCCAAGCGCAGCTTGGCATGGGATTTCCGTATAGTATGAATTAGCGATTTTCCCATTCGATTTTCAACGAAAGAAAACTGATTTCACGATAAAGACCGTGACTTTTTGTTTCGAGTCTCAAGGAATTTTTCTTGATTTCAAGAGACGCTTTTGATTTGCGTGTCAAAACCTTGCGAAACTACAAATTGAGTTGAAAGCATTGGCAAACAATGTTATTACCTTGCTTCAAATCTGTCCACGGTAGCTTTCAAAGTGAATGATTTCGCTTAGAGGTCTTCTTGAACGAGTCATGGGATTCTTTGCTGAATGCCCAATAGGAATAATTGCTACAGGTCGTACTTGCTCTGGCAGATTTAGTGCTCTTTTCGCTTCTTCTTCCTTGAACGCTCCAACCCAGCATGTTGCGAGTTCAAGGGCCGATGCGGCCAACAGCATATTTTGCGTTGCGGCAGCAGTATCTTGCAGGCAGTACAAATTGATCCCTCTTACCCCGTATCCGCGACTAGAACGTGTCTGGTTGGCACAGACAACTATCACCACGGGTGCTTCTTCAATGAAAGTTTGATTCAACGCCGCTATGGATAATCCACGTTTAATCTCTGGTTTGCGCACAACTATGAACTCCCAGGGTTGAAGGTTGCCCGCAGAAGGCGCCCATCTAGCAGCATCAATCAGTTTTTCAACTTCTTCTCGCGTAACATCTTCTCGTGTAAATGCTCTCACACTTCTTCGGTTTTTAATCGTCTCAAATAGATCTAAACGTCATTCCCCCTTCGCCAGGCTGTAATTATTGATTCTCATCAGATTCTCAACGTAAAAAAGGTCATACTCGATAATAATTCTTTCAGCAAATGGAAAAACAGACGTGGTGTAGAGCACGCGATAGGCCTCCTCTAAGCGATCTTGCAAAAGGCTCTATTCTGACAAAAATCATACAAAAAACCTTATTAGCCAATTCAAATTAAACAAGAATATGTTAAGATATCGGTGGAGAAGAATCCATGACGTGTACAGTCGTAGTTTGTGGCTTTTTCGGAGATACTGGCAAGGGAAAAATCATATCTTACTTGGCGTTAAAAGATGAAATTGCAGTGACTGCCCGAGCTGGTGTCGGACCAAACGCCGGGCACACCGTAGTTCATGAGGGAAAACAATACAAGCTACGAATGCTTCCAAGCTCCTTCCTGTACAAAAACTGCCGCCTACTCATAGGACCAGGAGTTTTGGTCAATCCGAATGTTTTTCTGAAAGAGATAGAAATGACACATTCAGAAGACAGAGTGGGCGTTGATCTTCAGTGTGCCATCATTGAACAAAAACATATTGAAGCCGACAGAAAAGGGCACCTAGCCGAAAAAATACAGACAACAGGTACTGGAACTGGTCCCTGCAACGCAGAAAGAGCCTTGCGCATCGTCAAGATTGCAAAAGACATCCCGAGCCTACAAAAATTCCTAGCAGATGTTCCCTCAGAAGTCAATAGAGCAATCGATGAGGGAAAGAATGTGTTAATTGAGGGAACGCAGGGAACTTATCTTTCACTTTTTCACGGAACTTACCCGTACTGCACATCAAAGGACGTGACAGCTTCCGCCGCTTGCTCAGATGTAGGGGTAGGACCGACAAAGGTTGATGAGGTTATACTGGTGCTCAAAGCCTACACGACTCGTGTTGGAGGGGGTTTTCTTCCTAATGAGCTTTCTGAAGAAGAAGCAACTGAACGAGGTTGGCTGGAAGTTGCCACCGTTACTGGAAGAAAGAGGCGTGCAGCGCCATTCAGCTACGAACTGGCTAGAAGAGCAGTGATGTTGAATGGAGCTACACAATTGGCAATCACTAAGATTGACGTGTCATTCCCAGAATGCAAAGGCCTCCGGTCATACGGTGAGCTTTCGCGAGAAGCTAGGAAGTTTGTTGAAAAAGTTGAAAAGGAAACCAAAGTTCCAGTGACTTTGGTCGGCACAGGACCTGATGCTTGGGAGATTGTAGACAGACGGGCGTAGTGGAAAATCTAATTTAGAAAGCTGAATGTAGCTATATATTTCTTACATCCCAATAATACAAGAGACTCACATTGGGTGACATGCTATTGACGGCTGGGAAACCGAAATTCAGACTGTTTCCAAAGCGAGGTTACATTCTCCTCTTGATTGGCATATTGATTGGTTTTCTTCTTTTCACTGCAATCTCGATCATGTTTGCGAGAGGAGGAGTGGAGGTTATCGAGTTTCTCTACACAAGCGAAAAGCAAGGTTGGATTGAAGAGGTTACTCCTCTGTTTGAAGAATGGTACTTCGAAACATTTGAAAAAAGAATACATGTCAAGCTTACTGTGACTGGAACCCATGACAGCGTCATTCAGATTCTCTGGGGCAACGTTAAACCTGTTGCGTGGAGCCCGGCCTCAAGTATATGGATACCCTATCTAAACCTAATGTGGAACAAGACTATAGGCTACTCCGAAAAAATCGCGCCAGATAATTGGAACAAAACTCTGTTGTCGCCTGTTGTTATTGCCGGATGGAAATCTCTTTTTGAACAATACAATATCGCCAGTTTCAGAGGTCTATATGAGCTGGCAAAGACTGGCGATTTCAAGTTTGGGCATCCAGACCCAAGAGACAGCAACGGCGGCACGATGGCGGTTGTCCTTGAATTCGCCGAAGCAGCTACCAAGAAACCTAGCGAACTCAATATCGACGATTTTAAACATGAAAAAACATTGGAATTTGTCAGCACTCTAGAGTCGAAATCGGTGTACTATGGAAAAAGCACAGGATTCTTCGGAAGATGGGCAGCCGAGAATGGACCTTCTGCCATCAGTTTCTTCAGTGTCTATGAGAATGTCGTCTTGGACAACGCGCTGAAGGCCGAAAATAGATGGGGAGATCCGTTGGTTGCGGTTTATCCTGAGAACGGCACACTCTTCACTGACCATCCATTCGTGGTTCTGGACGCGCCTTGGGTTGAGCCTTGGCAAAAAGAAGTAGCACAGCAGTATCTCTCGTTTCTATTAAGCGAGGAAAACCAACAGAAAGCACAGCAGTATGGATTCCGACCCGCGAACCCGAACGTTCCTCTCAACACAACAATATTTAACGAAGCAAATGGAGTTCGTGCAGACATAACTGAAGTGTCGATATTAGATCCATTGCCGGGAGAAGCCCTGGACGCTCTTTTCACAGTCTGGATCACAGTCAAAAACCAGGGAATATGAGCAACGTATGGGAGTATAGCATGGTTTATGAAAGGGTCAAGTAGAAGAAAGCTCATCGCCAGAACGGCAATATTTGCGGTCTTGACTAGCGTAGGCATCTTTGTGCTCTTGCCAACCTTCTACCTAATATCTTTCACGCTTACCCAATGGACTGAGATTTACACAGACGTTTTTGTTAATCCTCTTATTGGAGACGCAAACTGGCAACAGATTCTAAGGTTTTCCGCTCTATCTTTTCGCCTCTCTTTTGTTGCCGTTGCCTTGGATTTCCTCTTCGGTGTACCTCTTGCATACTTTTTGGCCCGCAAGCGCTTTTTCGGAAAAGCCTTCTTGGAGGATATAATCACCCTGTCATTGGTTATTCCGACATCCGGTTTTGGCGTAGCAACTCTGTTGACGTGGACTGGGATTTCTGGGCTGGGCGCCTTAATAGGTAAAGGAATTTTTGAAGCATCTTACGTGATTCCGTTTATCAACGTTCCTTTCCTAATGCTGATAGTGCATGTTGCGCTGACTTTTCCTTACATAGTTCAAACTCTTCAAGCAAAACTCGAAGACTTGGAGCCCGCATTTGAACGAGCATCACGAACCCTTGGCGCTTCTGCCTTCACAACTTTCAGAAAGATCATTTTTCCTCTTTCTCTCCCAGCGCTACTCTCCGGCGGAGTCTTAGCTTTTGCGAGGTCGCTCGGAGAAACGGGCGCAACCATGGTCGTTGCCAGCGTTCACACCACTGCGCCAATGGCTATTGTCCGCTGGGTATCCGAGTTCAAACTAGCAACGGCCTCTTTTCTTGGATTCATCTTGATAATTGTAGCTACTGTTGCGATTCTTTCAGTAGAATTCCTCACACGACGAGGTGGAACCTTCAAAATCCCGAAGTTCTTTCTAGCCTTTAGAATCGAAGATAAAATCTTGAAGAGAGAGAAGTTTCTCTCTGGGAAATCTCGATGGATCAAGGACATCGCAAGTCTGAGTGCAGTCGCAATCGTGGTCGTTTTGCCAGTAATTGTAGTGTTAGCTTCAGTGGGCACTTATTGGTCTGTTGATCCAGATACTGGCCTGTTTCGAGGAAGCGTGCTCTATCAGCTCTTTGGTCCGCCAAACTATTTCAACGCGTTGATGAAGGCGACTTCAACATCTTTCCTAGTGGCCGCAATCGCAACCTACATAGCTGCGTGTATCGCAATACCCAGCGTCTATTTGATTGAACGCTACAGATTTGGCAGAATCCTTCGTTACTTGCTAAGAATCCCTCTAATTGTTCCCACATCCGCGCTAGGTCTATCTGTGCTTCTCCTCTGGGGACCAAGCGGCCTGAGACTCGCGATGCCTGGCATCTGGCTCATAATAATAACTCACATGGTATTTTCCGTCCCCGTTGTGGTCGAATCTACAATAGCCGGCTATGAAGGCTCAGAAATACGAATGTACGAGAATGCAAGCCGCACTTTAGGCGCTACACCCTACGATGCTATTGAAACTGTTTCGCTTCCAATGTTAAAACGAGGAATCTTCGCTGGCGTGATTCTTTCGTTTACACGCTCTTTGGGTGAAACGGGCGCTACGTTTCTAGTTATGGGAAGCGACGTTACTGTTCCGCCGCTAGTAGTGAACATGGCAGAGGCGCTAGCTATACCCGCTGCGCTTTTCGCATCCGCATACCTGATTGCGTTATCTCTGCTGCTCCTTCTGCTTTTCAGAGTGGTTGTAAGAAGATGATACTAATAGGCACAATTGACTTAAAGATTGAGCAGCTCTCGGAAGACTGCGACTGAGTGACCTAAAATGCCCGACGTTAAGCTCGTGAATGTGACCAAAACCTTTGCGAAAGGTCGCATCGTGGCTGTTGACCACATAGACCTTCATGTACGCAATGGAGAGTATTTGACGCTACTTGGACCCAGCGGATGTGGAAAAACGACAACCTTGCGAATGATTGCAGGCTTGATTGAACCAGATGAAGGAATGATCTACATCGGTGACAAGCTCGTCACTGGTTTGCCTCCAGAAGACCGTGACATAGGATACGTATTCCAACAATATGCATTGTTTCCCCACATGGACGTTTGGGATAATGTAACCTATGGCCCAACAGTGAAAGCTTGGATAGAAGAGAAACGCGATAGAATCGGACGAGAAATGCTTGAAATGGTTAAACTATACGACCGTTCAGATGCTGTCCCGAGAGAGTTGAGTGGTGGCATGATGCAGAGAGTTGCCTTGGCCAGAGCGTTGGCCGCAGGCGCAAGACTTCTGTTGTTGGACGAACCCTTGGGCGCGCTAGACGCCAAGATTCGGTTTGAGTTGCGATATGAACTCAGGAAGCTCGTGAATGATTTGGGATTAACTGCTGTACATGTCACACATGACCAAGGCGAAGCAATGGCAATCTCTGACAGAATTGCTCTTATGAAGAAGGGAAAAATCCTGCAAGTTGGAACTCCACAAGAGTTGTATATGAAACCAAAACACGTTTTCGTTGCCAATTTCATCGGCGAATCCAATTTCCTCGAAGGCTACGTTGTGGAAACCGACGACAGAGGCTGTATAATAGAGTTGAGGGGAGGATTGATCGCTCATGCTATTGATAAAACGCGACGTAAAGGAGAGCGCGTTGTTTTGGCGATTAGACCAGAGACGCTCAGCATTGAAAAGGGCCACAAAAAAGTGCTAAACGGTCTTCCTGGCTACATAGAGCGTTTTCGTTTTGAAGGCACCGATGTCCGCTACGAAGTTACACTTAAAAACGAGGACACAATTGTGATTGTGCGTCCGGCCTTAATGGGTGAATGGATCAATGAAGGTGAAAGCGTCACGGCCCGCTTCTCACCAGACAAAAGCTACCTTTTCACCTATCCGACCGCAGGATTACGGAGAGAACTAGCCCTTGAGTGAGTTAATAGAATGGCTTAAGAAAAGAAGAGAAACAAAAGTCATCACAATGATGCAACAGCACTTGGCCACAACTATAAGCGCCGTCGAAGACCTAGAAAGAGCTGTGAAAGCAGCCGCAAACGACGACGAAAAGAAGATGAAATAAAGCATCGCCCGCGTCACAGCCGCAGAGAAAGAAGCCGACAGACTCAGAAGAGACGACATGCGCGAACTCGCACAGGGAGAATTACCACCGCACGACAGGGAAGACCTCATGCATCTTATGAAGCGTATTGACATGGTAGCTGATTGGAGCCGAGAATCAACGCGCATCTTAAACGTCATTCCACCAAGCGAAGTGCCAGATAGCCTCAAGAAGGCAGCGGTTGAAATGATGAGTGGCGCAAGAAAATGTGCAGTTGCCCTGAGAAAAAGCGTGAGCCACATTACCAAAAAGCCTGAAGAAGCTTTAAAAGCGGCAGATGAGGTGGAGACGTTGGAAGAAGAGGTTGATGCTCTGCACGAAAATGCCAGAGAACAGCTCGCGAAGGAGACAGAAATGAAGATCGGCGTGGCAATTATGCTTAATCAGCTCTTTGAAGCCATCGAAACAGTTGCAGATTGGTGTGAAAACGTTTGCGATCAGGTAAGAGTGATTATTGTTCGTCGATAGCGAGCGAAACGAGGTGAGAGTCTTGTCAAGTATGAGTATCAATATATCTGAACTCCGTGAAGTGGAAGGAGAAAGCGTCAAAGAGCTCGCTTCTTTCTTAGAGGAAAAGATTGAAGCCAAAATCGATGTAGGCAGCAACGAAATCATTGTGAAGCCTAGGGATGAAGGAAGGACACTTCCTGCAAAAACATACTTTCGTGTGCTTCTCCGCAAGTTTCTGCATAGAGCAGAGTTAAAAAGAGAACTCCGAGTGATTTCCAGTGGAGAAAATGCCTTGGTAATAAAGATTCGGAGAGAAGCTAGGAGAGAGGAGTAGAAGAGCGTACTGCACGAATCTTCCGTTTTTTCTCGAAGAGCTTTTGTGCATTGAAAAGATGGCTTCGAGCTTTCCAAGCCTTTTTGTAAGCCTCGGTTGAATCGCTGCTTTCAACATTCCTTTTCGCGTCTTCAAGTATGTTCACCGCGGAAGTCAAAGCTTCTTGTATCTCGGTCTGTTTCGACACAGGTTTGCGTTTCAGAGAGAAGGTTTCAGCTTGGTTAGGATGAAGAAGGGAGAAAAGGAAAAGACAACATTCGACGTCAGACGAAGCTTGCCAAATCAAGCTAAAAGCTTCTTTCTCGCTTCTGCTTGAAAGTTGCTTCACAGAGTTCTGTAAATGGCTGATCGCAGAGGTTATGGTGCAAAGAATTCTTTCTTGCATAGTCGATAGTAACTCCAACAAGCTTGTTGAAGAAGAATATGATGCATGAATAACAAAATTCTTGGCTACTCCAGCGAAATTCTGCTGACGTTGTTTTCTTTTTCAACGCGTATGACGTGTTCAGCTTTTTCAGCGAAGGCTTCACTATGAGTCACTGCGATTATCTGCTCAATTGTCTTGAGGCGAGATACTGCTTCAGCAAGGCGGTCGATGGAACCATCTTCTCTTCCAAGGCTTTCTGTGGGCTCGTCGAGAAGCAGCATGTAGAGTCCATGTCCAGTTCTGGAGTGCATGATGAGTTGGCCTAGACCCAGACGGTAAGCGAAGGCCAGTAGTGTTCGTTCCCCGCCTGAAATGTAGTGGGTATATCGTTCGTGACCTTCCTCGCTTTGCACAATGGGTGTGTATGTTTCATCGATCTTTACGCTGAGTGTAGGTCCAGCCATTCCAACGAGGTCATCGAGGACATGTTGGATCGTTCTTTGGAGGTAGGTGACAAACTCGCTTCTGAGTAGAGGTTGAATACTTCGGTAGGCTCCTCGAATTTCTGTGATGATTTTCAGCAACTTCTTGGTTTTTTCCATATGATCTATTTTTCGCTGAGCGTTATCTAATCGTTGTTTAAGCTCTTCGATTATGGTTTTAACGCCAAGTTTGCGAGTTTCTTCCAATTGTAGGCGACTCTTTAACTCTGAGAATTCAATGAATGCTTCATCTCGGAGTTTGCGGGTTGATCTGAGTTGTGCAAGGTCAAACTTGGCAATTTCGGTTTGAACTACTTCAAGCTGGTCTTGAAGTTCTCTTTCTTGTTTCTGTTTTTCTTTGAATTCTGTTGAAAGCTTGTCTAGAGACTGCTGTTCTTCGGCGATTCTCTTTTGCAGGTCGGCAATCTTGGGCTCGAGAGTTTGCAGGGCCAAGACAACCGGGTCAACCACGTTGCGCAGCTTTTCCAGCTTGTCAAGATTTGCTCTGAGCTCGGTTATGTGTTTTTCTCGTTCAGAGTTCTCTTGTATCAGCCTTTCCATTAGACTCGTTTTGTAATGTTCATCAAGAGCCCGTAGACACAAGGGACATTTGCTCTCAGCTTTGAGGCTGGAGATCCTTCGATCGTTGCCAGACAATTCCTTTCTGACAGCTTCATACTCGCCTGCGACACTCCTTGCTTGTCCTTCCAGGGTCAACACGTGCTTTCTCAGTTGGTCAATCCCTTGTACAGGGTCCAGTCCCAAGCTTTGAAGGACTTCACGATGAGAGCCTTTTTGAGTTTCTAGAGAGTCTAGCTGGCTGATTATGTTGTTGATAAACGTGCCTTTTCCTTCAATTTCGCGAACCAGTCTGCCGTACAGGTCCTTTACACTCGTGATCTGAGTTGTTAATTTGGTTTCATTTCTCAAGAGATCGTCGGTTTGCCTCTGCAACTTCTCCAAGTTTTGAAGCTTGCCCGTGGCTTCTTGAAGAGAGATTTCAGCCTCTGCAAGTCTTTTCTTCAACTCTTCAAGGTTGCCTCCGATAAGCGAAAGTTCTTCGATCGATTTGTGATATTCAACTTGAAGTTTGTCCATTCCAAGTATGTCGAAATCCCGCTGGTAGACTTTTTCTTGGCCCTCATATTCTTTCTGGACTGCAAGCATGCTGCTCCATGCAGCTTCGTAATC
>CP070828.1:1115866-1122936 GCA_020344715.1 Candidatus Bathyarchaeota archaeon
AGCTTCAACTACTTCTTTGAGCATTTAGATCGAGAATGAATCTTGTGGCAACCATATAAATTTGTGCACAAGCTTCCATCAAAGATGCGCGCTCAGTTTTTTCCGATCTGCTCCAACGGCAATTGCAGAAGTCTGTTTTGGGATATTAGTCAATGCAGAGCTTGAGGAAGCTGAAAGCATATTCTCTCACGACGTCCATTACAGGTGTTTCTGCCTCAACTTTCATTCTGCGTATCCGATATTTATCAAGCATTGCAGATATGCCCGGGCCAAACTCGCTTCCAATTGCTACTTTCACGTTTTGATCTAGTAGAGCCTGAACCACTACGAGTGCTCTCCCATGAGTCTTTGAAGCTGCTGGATTCGTGACTACCTTGACATCTTTGACTTTATTGTTTTCGATATCCACCAAAGTGAAGGCGGTTGCTCTGCCAAAAGCTTTAGACACAACATCTTTCAGCCCGCTCGATCCTTTTGTAGAGAGGGCAATTCGTAGCTTTCTCTCATTCACGCATACCAACTCCTAGTTGCCTTTCATGATCCAGATGTGAGATTCAATTCAAGAATTTGGGGGGGAGCTTTGGAGAGCTCTGCAGCGGGGTAAGGTTAGCGATTTCAAGGTTTCTGTGGGCGCTCTTCTCCTTGAAGGTTCGTCTTTAACTCGTTGATTCTCGCTGCAACTTCGTTCATTTCCCTTTCGAGATCAGCTTTTTCTGCATCTAGCTCTTTTCGGTATTGTTCTATTGCTGTTAATTCCTGCTCTGCGGATTGTGGCGGAGCTCTCGGCGAAGTCATCGGGGGTGGATACGCGTATGGATACGGTGGCGGATAACCCAGCCACCATCGACCGCGTCGTCTACTGAATCCTCTACCAAAGCCTCTGCCATAACCTCGGTCCCATCCTCTGCCGTAACCTCTACCGAATCCAGGTACGGGATTCATGAATCCAGGGACAGGACGCTCCGCGCAATAGCCCGCCGCCCTTCCAGTTCGAGGTCCTAGACCCCAAGGTCCTGTTCGGTCTCGTGGCATTTCTCAGCTCATCTCCATTTGTGTGTTTATGCACATAATCATTTGTGGAATAACGCACAGAAATATATAAAAGTTACGGTTCGTATACTACGACGTGACTGAAGATGGGATGGCGACGCAGACGTCGACGCGGACACAGAGGAAGATTCCCGAAGCCGATAAGCATCGAGAAGGTTCCCGCCGCAGGCAAATTCACTCCCACGCCCCAAGGAAATCCTGAACCTATCGATATCGAGCCAGCCGAGCTTGAAGCTCTCAGACTAGTAGACCTAGAAGGTCTCTCGCAGGAGGAGGCTGGAAAGAGGATGGGTGTGTCTAGAGGAACCGTCTGGAGACTCACGCAGAGTGCGAGGAAGAAAACGGCTCAAGCTCTCACTGAAGGCAGACCGATACGGATTGCCCCTCAAGGTTCAGAACCTGATCGCTCCTCCCGATAACACAAAAATCTGTGCACTGGTTCTCATGCGCGCGTGTTTCACGCAACCGGTCGCGACGGCTTTCAACTAGAAGATGACTTGGAGAACGAAGTCGATTTTTCTCAATTTATCTATCGCAGTGCGTGCGTCTTCATATCTTAGCTTCTTTCTCTTGGCCAAGTGGTTCAATTTCCGGACGATGAAAAAGAGAGCATGAAAAGCTGCTTTAACGTCCAAATCACTGTTCATGTTGTCCTCAAAAGCTGTAACGAGATCTTCAATCAGCTCCTTGGCTTTCCAATGTGTCTCCTCTGATTCAGTCTTCTCTAGACCATGGACCATATTCCTGAAAACCTCCAATTTCCAGCTTGCCCTCCTCATCTTTTCGAGAGTGAAATTCAACCGCTTTCTATAATGCCCAGAGATGAGAAAGAAGCGAATATCGGCACCACTGTAACCCATTTTCACCAGATCGCCGGGATGGAAAACATTGCCCTTGCTTTTGGACATCTTCTTTCCGTCAACAAAAAGATGCTGCCCATGAAACCAATAGTGGGCCAACTCTTGTCCCGACACGCTCTCAACGATTGCGATTGTATAATCGTGATGTCTGGCGAGGTTGTCTACTCCTCCTCAGGCAACATCAATGGAGCGGCCTAGGTACTTGGTTATGGTAGCTGCGTCTTGAATGTTCCAGGATGGTCGACCTTTTCCAATCTCTGTATCCCAATGGTCCGCATCGCCTTTCTTGTAGCCATGCCAAAGGATGAAATCTCCCCTGTTCCAACGCGTCCCCACATAAGTGTCCCGATGGAACCGACGCTTCTTCTTCGGCCACCTGTCCATATCCAGCTTCGATAATCTTCCGAACCCAGCAAATTTCAAAGGGTCGAAATACACGTTGCGTCTACTCCTATACGTATAGTAGTACGCGTAGCCCTCGTTCAGCAGTGCCTTGATGAGTTTAGCAGTTTCCTCCACAGCAGTCGAAGAGCAGGCCATCATGCATGCGGCATACGTGGGCCCCTTCATTCTGAGAAGCTTCGCATCCTCAGTGAATATCCTTCTATTTCTCTCCGCCAGCTCTTTTGTTGTTACTTCTTCTTTCTGGGCTTCGACTATGGCCTTATCTTCAATGTCAGTTAACGATATCAGTCTAACCACATCATAGCCTAGGTATTCCAAGTAACGTTGGAGCAAGTCCTCATAGAGGAATGTTCGGTAGTTTCCTATGTGAGGACGCCTGTAAACTGAAGGACCGCACGTGAACATTCTGACTTTTTGTTTCTCGTGCGGCTTGAACTTTTCAATTTTTCCTGATAAAGTGTTATAGACTCTAAGCAAAGGCTTTCCCATGGTTGATGATTAATGATCTAGCAACGAAGATGATATACGTACTTCATGTGGGTTACAGCCTTTCTCAGGATTCATGCGCGCGCCGCCTGGTGCCTGTGCTGCTCAATGAGTTCATGGTAATGTTCAGGCGGCATAAGGGAATTGAACGCTCTTTGTACGACTTCGTTTAACGCTGGGTGGATATACATCCCATTGGTTATTGGCTCAGCACTTCGCTCTGTAGTGTACATCAAGTTTATGATCTCCTGTATGAGTACAGATGCGTACGGTCCGATGATATGGGCCCCCAGGATTTTCATGGTTTCCCTCTCAACGATTGCCTTGACGAAACAGTCCTTCACACCCATAGCCTCTCCTTTGGCAGTGTTTTCATATCGGTACATGCCGACTAGCACATTGGTTCTTCCATGTTTCTCTATTGCTTCTTTCTCTCGAAGACCGACACTTCCTATCTCAGGATACATGAAGACCGCGTGTGGTACGGCATGGTAGTCCACCTTCACCTTCTTCTTCAACACAGCATTGTAGTAGACGACTATTGATTCGTAATTTGCCACATGCTTGAAGAGGTGGCGGCCGTTCGCATCTCCAAAAGCCCAAACGTTTGGTTGTGAGGTTTCGAGGTACTCATTAACAACAATCCATCCTTTGGCATCCGTTTCGATTCCTCCTTCTTCAGGATGCAGCACGTCGGTATTCGGACGTCTGCCGGTTGCAATCAATATCTCGTCTGCCGTGGTTATTGTCGATTCTCCAGTCTCTCGATTGATAGCGACAAGCCTTTTCTTGCCGGTCGAAGTTGTCTCTGCGTCGCGGACCTCGTGGTTGGTGAGGATCGTCATGTGCTTTTCCAGCTCTCTCTTGGCCAGCGTCGAGACTTCGGGTTCTTCCTGTTTGAGAAACTGGGGGTTTCTGCCGATGATGGTGACTTTCGATCCCATAGCTGAGAAGAAATGCCCGTATTCTGCAGCTATGTATCCTCCGCCGACAATCGCTATGCTCTGGGGTAGTTGATTCAGCTTGAGAACTGTATCGCTGGTGAGATAACCCACCTTCTCCAGCTCCTTTATCGGAGGTATGATGGGCTCTGATCCGGTGCATAGAAATATCAGTTCTGACGAGATAGTCTCATCGCCAATTTTCAGCGTATATGGACTGACAAACTCGGCGACAGCCGGATAGTAGTCGATATTGCTGGAACGTGATAGGCCTTGGCGGATCATGTTGATGTCCTTAGTGATGAGAGTCCTCATCCGTTCCATGACCGCTTCGAAGCTTATCTTCTTGATATCCACATCTATGCCGAATTCTCTCGCTTTCTCAATTGTTCTCACCAACTCGGCAGGGTATAGCAGCATCTTTGATGGGATGCAACCTCGGGTCAGACAGATACCGCCTGGTTCATCTTTGTCTATGACTGCCACTTTGATCTGTGGGTCCTGGTGTATCATAGCGTCCACAATATTCATAGCAGAGCCTGTGCCAATCGCTATCAGATCGTAAGCCTTCATATCCAACACACGAGGGCAGTATGAATGTGTGAGTTCTTAAATGTGTGTGACTGTTATGAGACAGCAACGTTCACGCGCGCGCATTCCAATCGTTCCGTAGGTAAGGGCGCATAACCGGCATTGCTATGTGCTGGGTCATACTATCTTGTGCAAACTATCCCTAACAATATTGAAGAACCCGCTTTCTGCATTGTAGACGAGGATCAATTTCGTTTCGATTCCTCATCCTGAAGGCTCAACTGTGACTAAAATACCACAGGTCTACTGTACTCTCCTCTTCAACTAGACTTCGTGTCGATTTTTCCTTCGACTTACGCGTGATGAACACCGATTCTCCATGTTCCACTCGTTTCTTGACCTCTTCATAATCGATCTTCTCAACTTCTTGAACTTCAACACTCTGTTCGTCGTCGTCTCTCAAGAAGAATATTTGAAACTCTGGCTTCTCATCCAATTGAATGGTTTTTCCCAGCATCTTCTTCTACTCAACCCACAGCTGTTTAGACAACTTCCATTCACTAGCGTCGTTTCTGACACTCTTTCTTCAGATTAGACGCCTTTTAAGTGTATGTGACTGTAAAACAACAGTAACAGTTGCTGCATTTCACGTCTAGTAGTATTCTTCAACTACGATGACATCTTTCACAGCCAGTCCCGGTATCTTCACGAGGCCTTTCTCCAGCGCTTGGCGAATCTCAGCTTCAAGTTCGCTGCTGCTTTTTCTGACTGCTTCAAGTCTAAGATCGACGAGGATCACTATTGCGGCTTCCTTAACGCCAGTGTCAACAGAAACTTTCTCAGACAAGATGATTCAATTCCATCAGAGTCACTTTCTGTGCATTTAGCTTCCAGTTGATATCTTCAGAAGAGACATAGGCGACATGTGAAGTAATAAATATATGTGACTGTGACGAAACAGTAACAGCTGATAGTTACGAGGTTGCCTCTTGTCATTTTCAGAAAAGAATGTCGAAGCGTTGATTGACTTCGGTCTCACCCATAATCAGGCCAAGGTGTACGTAGCTGTCGCTAGACTGAAGCTCGCGTCAGTCAGTCAAATCTCAAAAGCATCGAAGGTGCGACGGGAAGATGTTTACAGAATACTGCCGAAGCTCGAAAAAATGGGATTGACTGAAAGATTGTTGGGAAAGCCAACCAAAATCAGAGCCACACCCGTGGAAGACGCTCTTTCCATCCTGATCAAACATGAAGAAGACACAGCTCGCGAGAAAGTATCAGCATTAAAAACTAAAAAAGAGATCGTGTTGAAGCGCTTCGCGCGAACGCCTAGCTTAGAAGTTGAAGAAAAACCCCATTTCGTCCTGCTTCCAGATCGAGAAAAAATAACGAGCAAAGCCACGCTGATGATAAGAAACGCTAAGAAAAACATTGACCTGGTCTGTTCCAGAAACAAACTCATGCAATTCATACACGAATTCGCTGAGCAAATGACAGGAGCCGCAAAAAAACAGGTACGTATTCGTATAATATCAAACATGCCAGAACGTGAGAATTCCATTCTTGATGCTATAAAAAGGCAAACATTGCCCAACATCTCTCTTGACTTAAGATACACTGATCTGCAGCCAGCCCATTTTATGATCGCTGATTATAAAGAAGCCCTGATCGCAACTACGACAACTGGAAATTTGGCAGAGAATCCTAAACTGTGGACAAATAGCCACAGTCTAGTAGGAGTCTTTCAGAGGTCTTTTGAAGACCTTTGGCACAATGCCACTCGTTGGCAGGCTATCGAAACGGAGGCTGTTCCTGAAAAGGTGATTCACTTCGTGGAGCAATTGCGACCCACAAATCACGTAATATTCGTGTATGATGATCCAAAAGGCAAGCACAATGTTCTTTTTAACTACCTAAAAGTCGGACTTGACAAAGGCGAGGCTGGGGTGTACGTAGCTTCCGAGGAGAACCCAAACCAAGTAAGAGAAGCCATGAGGCGGTTCGGGATAGATGTTGAGAAACATGAGAGAACAGGTGCCTTGCGCGTTTTTGGATACGAAGAAGTTTACATTAAAGGAGAAAAATTCGATATGGCCACCACGATGAACACGTGGACCAACCTCTACAAGGACAGCTTGGAAAAAGGCTTCACTGGACTCAGAGTCACTGGGGAGATGGCATGTTTCTTCAAGCACAACTTGATCCATGAACTGCTAGAGTATGAGAAAGCATTACACACGGTGTTGGACATTCCCATGATTGCCATCTGCGCGTATAGCGCCAGCTTGCTAAACAGGAGCTATGACCCAGTGAATCTTTACACTGAGTTGGCCAGAGCTCACGGCACAATCTTGTTCACAGGACTCGACGCACGATTGGGAAGAATGGAAGTCAGAAAAATGTGAAATGCGTATCTGCACTTCCGAAGCTATGAGAACTCTTGAGTTGAAATGGAACCTATTTATCAGAAGCATCTAGATGGATACGATAAAACGTGACGGAGCTGAACCGGCTATTTCCAAAGAGACGTTTGACCAACGAAGGAAAAACGAGTTTCCACGGCGTTCTATCATCCAGGGGTCTTGTGTTGAGGGATTTGATTTCCACAACGAGCTTTCTGTCTTACTACCATCATGAAGCTTCAAAAGCATTTTATCTGCTCATAGCCACGAGTAGAACAAAACGAGATGAATAGAATGAAACTTGCCATTTCAGGTAAAGGTGGCGTTGGTAAGACGTTAGTCGCAGGTGTTCTCGCTCACTTTCTTGCAGAAGAAGGTTTCAAAGTCCTAGCCAT
>CP070828.1:1123036-1125894 GCA_020344715.1 Candidatus Bathyarchaeota archaeon
GCTTCTTTTTTTATTCTGATCAGTTCCCCATCTTTGTCGAGCTGTTCCAAGAAACTTCTAAAACCCAATAGTTTCCCTCCTTATTCACAGCAGATTCATATCTTCTTTATATTCTGAATTCCAATCTTTGTTCGCAACACTTTAAATCCTTCCTTTTCTAGGGCTGTTGCAGTCGCTTTTTGCAGTTCTTTTCCTGGGACCAAGGCTATCATGCAGCCTCCGCCGCCTCCGCCCGTTAGTTTTGCCCCTAACGCCCCTTGCTTTCGGGCGAAGTTCACAAGATAATCCAGTTCTTTGCAGGAAACGCCGATTTCCTGCAGTAGATGATGATTCTCGTTCATTAGCTGTCCGACGGTTCGTAGATCAAACCTTTCTAAGGCCTTTCTTGCTGTGAACGCCAAGTCTTCTGCGTGCTTGAACAGTTGGTTGTATTTTCGCGGATTGCTTTTCTTTCTTTCCGCGACTCCAGCAACCATTGCCTTGGTGTCAGCTACAATTCCTGTGTTGCCCACGATAGCTTCGACTGGTTCCTTTATGCTCAATTTCTCGATTGTGTTTGGTCCTCCGCTGAGATTCCTCTTGAACCAGATTAGCCCCCCATAGGTCGCGGCCGTGTTGTCAATACCGGAGGGAGTCCCAGCGTACGCCTTCTCAGCTTCAAAAGCAATTTCATTAATTTCTTCATCTGACAAACGCATTTCGAATTCGTCTGCGATCGCTCTTGCAATTGCAACACTGCTTGCAGCAGACGCACCAATTCCACTGAAGCCTGGAAGACTTCCACCCAACAAGATCTTTAAAGAAGTCTTGTGAGGATCAATTCTCATTGTCTTAAGCATTCTTCTTATTGACTCTCTTTGTTGAGTTCTTTTCTGTCTAGCGTAACCTTTCGCGCCTTCTCTGTCATCACTTACATTGATCCCTTCTCCAATGTTTCTCACTTCTGCGTCAGCTGTTGAATCAATCGCAGAAACAATTCCTGGCACGCCGTGAACAACAAAGTGTTCGCCAAACAGAATGACTTTCCCGAAGCCAAAACCTCTTCCCATTGAAACCGCCTGAATAAAGTATAATCTCAAAAATTTAAATAATTGGGGACACTCAGACTGCGAACCTTGAGCTATCAGAAGGGCTAAGGATCCTTAGAAATGGAACGTGCACGTGCTATCTAAGCCTTTGCAAATGATATGGACGCATAACCCACAACTGAAGCGTAATCGCCGGTAACGTCGCCGCTTGTCTTGTAACAAAGCAGCCGCGCTTTTCTTGCACTTAGCAGCTTTGAAGCCGTAATCGCAGCAACCGTGGGGCCGTAACCACATGTAGAAATGCTGTGAGTCTCCACGGTGGAGAAATAGAGCTCCTCGTCCATCTTCACGATTGCTTCAGTTGCCAGCATATCCTTTTGTTCTGCTCTATCGTGAGGCTCGTAGTGGGTCATGTCTGAGGAGGCTATTACCAAACCGTTCTTCCCAGACAATGCCGTTGCAACGGCTCGTCCCACTTCACGACATGACTCCAGATCTTGCATGAGAAAGCATATGGGCACAAACTTGAAGGTTGAACCATAAAGATACTGCAAGAAGGGAAGCTGGACCTCGATAGAATGTTCATACGCATGAGCGGAGTCATCAACATCAATAACGCTTGACTCTTTCAAGATCAGATTCGCAGTTACGGAGTCGATTTCCAGATCGCCCAATGGAGTACGCCATACACCGTCTTTCATCAAAGAGAGCGCACTTCCATATCCAGTATGGTTAGGACCGAAGAGAACCACGGTGTCTGGGTTGCCATCAGCAGCAAGGTCATGGTAAGCATGGGCAGCTACTGGTCCGGAGTACATGTACCCGGCATGGGGACAAACTAACCCAATTATAGTTTGGAGTTTTCTTTCTGCAATTTCTGGCAACTTGCCGGGACCAAGTTTATGCGTAAAGCATTTCTCGATTTGAGCCCTCAAAGCCTGATCGGTGCCTGCGTAGAACATCCCAGCTTGTGAGGGGTGTCTAAGCTTCACGCTCTACTCCTCTCTAGTCAGTTTCACCTCAAAATCGTCAATTGACAGGGGTGGGTCTCCATCTGCCGGCAATTCGCCTTTTTCACGTAGTATTTGTCTTGCTAGAAGCCAGTAAATCACAGCGAGGGCTCTTCTTCCTTTATTGTTGGTTGGAATGGCCAAGTCAACACCGGAAAAGTCGTTGTCGGTGCTGCAAAGTGCGATGACTGGGATTCCAATATTTCCGGCCTCTTTCACGGCTTGCACGTCTGCCTTCGGATCGGAAACAATCACTATGCTAGGTTCAATGCGACCAGGATAGAGCGGATTTGAAAACAAACCTGGAATAAAACGCCCTACGATAGGAACTGCGCCAGTTGTCTCACAAAACTTTCGGGCAGGTTCGCGCCCGTAGAGCCTTGCAGCCACAGCTGCTATCTTGGACGGTTCAAAACGAGCTAAGAATTTAGCTGCAACTCTTATGCGTTCATCCGTTTTCTTGATATCCAAGACAAAAAGCCCGTCTGGGCGTATGCGGTAGATGAAGGGTTCCATATCTTTTGTTTTCGTTCTTGTTCCAATGTGAATACCCACCGAAAGTAACGTATCCTGGGGTAGGAGAAGTTCCTCTTCGACACGAACCTCGGTTGCTGACGTCGGTACGCTTGAAGTATCAGTCGAGCTATCTGCTTCTGCCTCTGCCGTATCAGCTTTGATTTCTGGCTCGGGGGTCTTTTCTTCTTCACTCATAGGTCTTCCCTCTTCATAGTGGCACGTTCGCCATTTTAGCCCTTTCCTCAAGCATTTCCTCTATGCGAGTAAGCTCATTAATTATGGCTATTCGGGCGCCTTCGATCAC
>CP070828.1:1125994-1137996 GCA_020344715.1 Candidatus Bathyarchaeota archaeon
CACCCGGTTATTGAGAAATCGCACTTGTTTCTACTGAATTCTAGCTAGTATAGACACTGAGATTTTTGTCTCCAAAAAAATGTAGTGTCTCCCATCTTTAACATAACTTGTCTCCATTTGCGGAGACCGTAAAAACTGAGGAATAGGTGATTTTACATCTTTCTTTACACGCTTCTTTACATTTTCCCATTGTTTTAGCCTAAAATGTTTCTTCCAGAATTTTGCTGCGTTTTGAGGTATCTTTTCATCATGATTTTTGTACGCGCAGAAGCCGAATGATGTTTTTCGACTCTTAAGGGTCTAGAGTCGGCCTTGGCTCAATACTCTGTTATGGCTTTTTGCTCCGATTCCTCGCCTTTCTTCAGTTTCTTCCATTCTTCTGATTTGATAAAGCCGCCTGTCTGGTCCTTGATTTTCTTTGCCACTTTAAGTCCGATAAGAGGTAAGCTTGTCAATTTTTTGATATGGGCTTTCTTAAGATCTGCAATGGTTTTTAGGTCAGCATTATAGAGTATGCGAGCGCGGACTCGTCCGATGCCTTCAAGTCGGACTAGTGGTAGAAGCTCTCTCTTCACTCCTTTTTGCACTCTTTGCATAACTTCTGAGAGACCTGGCAAAATGTCTTTATGCTTGAAGAGGCGTGCCAGTTCATGTGAGGCATGAAGTAGCCACTTGGCAGAGTCGATGATGCGGTAGAGGTCACCTGGCTGAACCGTGAACTTGCCAATCATTTCATCTTCGCTGGTTTCCGCAATCCAAGATTCCAGAACCCAGGCCAGCTTGGCTTCACCTAGAAACTCTTCGAAGGCGATGTGGTCTTCCCATTCGCTTGGAACTGGAAACATAAACTCGCTTCCATGCTGGTCGACGAAAAGGGCGAGTTCGTCGATTTCTCTGGAATAGGGTCTAAGCTTTGGAAACATGTCAGGCGTGTGCGATATCATATGTAGATAGCTGAGATCCGTGAGCCTTGGTGCTCGAATTTGCAGAGCTTCTCTTACTAAGACACCAGTGACGGGGTCTATGTAAAGCTCTGAGATTCGGCGCCCGAACTTCGTCGCATGAATATCTTTGCCGCTTACCTCAATCATTCTTTCGTCATGAAGAAACTTCAGAATCTTTGTGATGACTCCCTGTATGGCTTTTGCCTCGTATTGATACGCGTAGAAGGTTTTGCTGAAGAAATCGTATATTCCTTGCTCAGTGTGGGCAAAATCAGCAGCAATGGTGGCTAAAACGTGAGAGCGCAGAACACGTTCGACCGCTAGTTTAGACCAGATGCGCTCAGGTTGCGCCAACACATAACTTTCCAGTAAATAGTCCTGTTCATCTTCGTTCTTTGCTAGAAGAATGGCTTCACCTACCTTGTCGTAACGGGGTCGCCCAGCTCGTCCTGCCATCTGTTTGTATTCCAGCACTGAAATCGGATAGTAGCCATAGCCTGGTTCGTATCTTCTGTAATCATGGACAACCACCATTCTTGCTGGTAGATTGACGCCAAACGCCAACGTGGGAGTCGCAGTCAAGATCTTGATCTTTCCATTGCGAAAAGCCTTTTCGATTAATCTCCGGTGGGCACCGCTTAGACCTGCATGGTGAAAGGCAGCCCCACGTTTAACCAGTTCAGCTAGCAAATCGCCAATGCGGGTTCTCTCACCTGCAGTCAAGATCTGTTCAGAGAGTCGCTGCAGAAAGCGCTTTAGAGGCTTTGATAAGCGACTGTTTACTTCAAATGATGCTTTCTTCGCTAGACTCACGGAGTTTCTTCTGGTTGAAGCGAATATGAGCGCTTGGCCGCCTGATCCTACGATGTGTAGGGCAAGGTTCACTGCAGGGTTCGTTGACTGCTTTTCGATCTTGGTTGCGCCACCATCTTTGAAGAGGATTTCGTTTTGGCGGGCTACGCCTTCCTTAAGCACGACCGGTCTCCATTCTGTTGTGATGGAGTTTGCGTTGAGCCATTCCGCGGCTTCGTCTGCGTTTTTTATTGTCGCGCTTAATGCTAGGAGTTGAGAGTTTGGGTTTATTTGTAGTAGCCGGGCCAGCACGACTTCTAATGTTGGTCCGCGGTCTTTGTCGTTCAGCAGATGAACTTCATCGGCGACTACGAGGGAGATTTCATCCATCCATTTGGTTCTATGCCTTAGCAGGGAATCTGCTTTTTCGTTTGTTGTGACAACTACGTCGAATTGTCCAAGCCAGTTGTCGCTACTATCGTAGTCACCTGTGCTTATTCCCACTCTGATTCTTCTACCATCAGTCTTGCGGAGAGAAGAGTACCTTTTCAGCTCTTCGTATTTTTCGCTGGCCAAGGCCCGCAGAGGCGTTAGATAGAGAACCCTTCCTTTTCTTTCAAGTATATGTTTGAGGGCGCAGAGCTCAGCTATGAGCGTCTTGCCAGATGCGGTTGGACTGGCTAGAACAAGATTTTTCCCCTCTAGGGCGCCCTCACATATCGCCTCTTCTTGGGGCGGGTAGAGTTCGGTTATTCCTGATTTGATTATGACTTGTTTTGCAGGTTCTGGGATTGCCAGGTCTTCGATTTTCACTTTTAGCCCTTGTGTGTCAAGTCTTCTTTAGATAGCCGTCTCTGGGCGAATATATCGTGCCTTCTTTAACTAGTTGCCCCAAGAACCGTTCAGCTTCGGAAATCGTAATCTCGTATTCTCTTTCAAGCTTTTCTAGGAGCGCTGCTTTCTCAACCATGCCAGTTTCTCTTTCCATTTCAACTAGTGCACCCAAAACAACCTGCAACTTGTCGCGGACGCTTTTTGGTTTGCCGGTCATGATGATGTCAATGTCAAGTTTGTGAGATGTAACGTCGATGCCCACTTCTTCCAGTGACCTTTGCATTATGGCAATCGCTGCTTCAGCATCTTCCACGAGAATTTTTTTCCGACACGCCACGCGAGCTCGAGCCTCCGCAAGGCGTACTAGTGCTTCGAGCTGACGCGGTGTTATGGCGATAGGTGAGCCTTCAGTTTCGCTTGCTGCGCGCATGGTCAAATAGAAGTCCTTAAGTCTCTGTAGGGCCTCTTCGGTTAGAACCGGTCTAATGTTCCTTGCATAGCTTATGTATTTCCGCAAAATACCTGAAGGAACGGGCGCTTCTGATGGAGTAGCCCCTCTGCGGTGAATGTTCAGAATGTGTTCTGACATTTTTGTGTCGGATTCCTTTTCAGGAACATCTCTCAAGACAAAGATGAGGTCAAATCTTGATAAGATTGTCACAGGAAGAGCAATGTTTTCTGCAACTGTGCGGTAAGGCTCATACCTGCCTAGGGCAGGATTGGCAGCAGCCAATACAGCTGTTCGGGCGTTAAGTGTTGCAACGATTCCGCCTTTGGCCACCGAAACCGTATGCTGTTCCATTGCTTCGTGAATGGCTACTCGATCTTCGGGGCGCATCTTGTCCATTTCATCTATGCAGGCAACGCCTTTGTCTGCTAGAACGAGTGCTCCGGCTTCAAGGGTCATACCTCCTCCTTGTTCTCGTAGAACTGCTGCTGTTAGACCCGCGGCAGTTGTTCCCCTTCCAGAAGTGTACAGGCCACGAGGAGCAATTCTGGCAATGTATTGGAGTAGCGCTGATTTCGCGGTTCCCGGGTCTCCTATTAATAGCGTGTTTAGCTCTCCTCGGATAGATATGTCAGCTAGATGTTTTGGCACGCCTCCGAACAGAAGGTACATCACGGCTTCCTTTATGTGATCATAGCCGTAAATGGACGGGGCGATTGAGCGAATTACCTTACGGTGGATCCAAGGATCCTTTGTCAATTCGATTATCTGTTCTTCCTCTTCGGGTGAGGTGAGTATAGCTTCAGGTTCTTTGCTCAGAACATCTATGTAATTGGCGTCTAGATGAAGTTGAAACACGCGAAGTTTTCCGACTTGCGGAAGAGTTCGCGTTACAGCTCGCACAACGCCTACTATCGCCACGTGATCGCCTGGTCTTGCAACGTCAACAATATCTCTGCCCACCAGCTTCACGTTTAGGGAGCGCGGGAGCTGACCAGGGGGCAGGTCTTCTGGGCGTTCCTGTATTCTAATCTCTTGGGAATCAACGAAATGGGATTCTTCTTGTAGGAAGTCGAAAATGCCTTTCCTTTGGCAAGCGGGGTCAGAGCATGCGAGAGGTGCTCTTAGGAATGGAGTGGGGGGTTGGTCGACGTAGCTGATATTTCCGCATCGTTTGCATTTGAAAGCTGCTCTTGTAACCATTGGTTGGACTGGGGTTGCTCGGACCGCTATGCCTTCAACCATGGCGAGTTTTCCGATGTGTGCAGATCCTAACATCCGCAGGTGTATAGTTTCTGGGAGTCCACGGAATCGAACCTTGACAACTTCAACTTCCGCAGCATAAACCGGCGCTTCGATTTGCAGTTGAGCTAAGGCAGCTCGATTGGCGTACCCCAGGTATTCATCTGGTGTCTTAACTAGACTATTGGCTAAGGGCGAATCTGCAAGCAGCAAATCCTCGAAGTCCACGACGAACGAGGTTTTGTCAGAGATAGCCATTTGAGAAATTCTTTGCCGGTACTTCTCAGATTTGAATAAGTCCAAGAAACGTTCTTGTGGATCTAGAACTGCAGCTTCCGTCAACTCTCTTTCATCCCCTTCAGTATCTTTGCTTTCCAATCGTTAATAATTTCGTATAATTGCCTGTAAAGGACCCGTTCCTCCCGAGCTAGACTGTTCAGGATCTGATTGGTTTGGGCAGGGGAAGAAGCGAGAGAAACTATCTTTCGCAGGCGGCAGTTAACGATGTCACGAGAAAGACGCGTAGATTTTCCGTATTCTTTCATTTTTTCTGGACTTCTAACGGCTTTGCTTTTGAGACTGGCAAGATATCGCCTCAGTCGCGGATAGAAATCCTCTTCCAAAGGCGAAACCTGTCTGGCTTGTTGAATGCTTTCCTTCCAAGAGATCTTGTGAAGCTTCACCGCATCTAGGCGTTCTTCTTCTCGGACCCGAGCGACACCTGCGCGTTCCAGTTCTTTGGCAATCCAATGTTTGACTTCATACTCCTTTCCCTCTTCGAAGGGTCCAACTTTCACCCCGACCAGCTGGATTTCTGGACAATTTCTGTTTGTCACGATTTTGACCGGGCTGTTTTCAAACATAAAGTCTAGATCCTTAATGGATACGCACGTGCCTATTGACAATTTCACTCTCTCTCTGAAAGCTGTCTAAGAAAGAATCGCGACTTTGAAATATAAATCTCTCAGTGGAAACAAAGGTTATAGCATTTTCCGTCATCACCTGTGCGAAAACTGAATATTCTTGGTGGTGACTAGTAGACTTGCGTATTGAAGAAATTGTATGCCCCGATTGTTCTCGAGTCGGTCTCCTCGAAGCACAAGCACAGTTTTTGGCGATTAAATATAGTATACCTTAGCTTTGCCCAAATCACTCGAGAAAGTTTGTTTGCATGTTGTTAAAAAGGGAGAGGGGCTAGATGCGGCCTAGAGCCTGCATTGCTTCGACGATTTTTCGAACTGCGGTGACGTAAGCGGCAGTACGCATATCTACCTTGAGTGGTTGTTTGGCGAAGGACGTGTCTATTTGGGTCTGTTTTGCGGTCTGGTAGACGTCTTTGAAGGCGTCTGTCATCACCCGTTTCAGTTTTTCGTCGACTTCTTCGTCGCTCCAGTAGTAGCCCATGCGGTTTTGAACCCATTCGAAATAGCTCACGGTAACGCCTCCAGCATTTGCCAAGACGTCTGGAACTACTATGGCACCTTTTTCGTACAGTATTTTGTCAGCCTTGGAAGTTGTCGGTCCATTTGCGCCCTCCACTAGAAGCTTTGCCTTCACGTCATCTGCGTTCTTTTCTGTGATCTGGTTTTCCAAAGCGGCAGGGATAAGTATGTCGCAGTCGGCGGTAAGTGGATCCGCAGTGTCCATTTCTGTGCTTCCTGGGAAGCCTTTTACGCTGCGTGTTTTGGCTTTGAAATCTGCAAGCTTCATAGGATTCATACCTTCGGGGTTGTATGCCCCACCGACAGAATCGCTGACTGCCACGATTTTGCATCCCAAATCATGGAGATATACAGGGATTGGCCTTGCAACGTTCCCATATCCTTGGATAGCAATCCGCGCTCCTTTCAGAGGTATTCCAAAAACCCTAGCGGCTTCAAGCGTCGCAAAAAATACTCCACGCCCAGTTGCAGTGTTCCTTCCTCTCGAACCCCCTAAGCTTAAAGGCTTCGACGTGATAACTCCAGCATCATATTTCCCCGAAATTTTTAGGTATTCATCAAGAAACCATCCCATAATCTGAGCGTTGGTTCCCACGTCTGGCGCTGGTATATCTTGATCTGGTCCAACACATCTCGCAATCGCCGCTGCATAACCTCTGGTTAATCGCTCCAGCTCACCAAGGGACATCTCTTTGGGATTGCACGTAATTCCTCCCTTGCCACCACCATAAGGAATGCCGACCACAGCGTTTTTTATGCTCATCCAGAACGCTAATGACTTAACTTCATCCAGGCAGACTTTCGGATGATATCGAATGCCGCCTTTTGCTGGGCCTCTAGCAGTATTGTGTCGCACTCGATAGCCTTCAAAAACCTTTATTCTTCCGTTGTCCATCTTCACTGGGAGAGAGACAATCAAAGCTCTTTCCGGACTGCTTAAGGCTTCTACAATATCCGATTCCAGGTTCAGTATGTCGGCTGCGTTCTTCAGTGGTCTTAAACTCTCTTCATACAAATTGCTCTTTTTCTCAGCCATCTTCCCACATCTTTACGTTTGTAAACTATAGAATACCGAGGGAAGTTGCCTCTTACTTTTAAGCGTTACTTTCAAAGGGTCTAAATGATGTACACAGCTATTCCCGGTCAGACGACGATAAGATGTTGTCAACCTACGTTAGCATGATAACTGCATTATATCCAAAGTACAATCCAAACCCAATCAGCAGCAATCCCGCAATTACAGAAATGTATCTCATCGTTGCCTCATTGACGAACCTCTTTCCCCAATGGAGCAACATCGACAATGCAAAGAACCACAACACAACGCCACTGATTATTGCAGAAATGTTCAACAACGCAGTTGTGTTTGTCACAGTTTGGGCTGTAGATGACAAAATCGCCCCAAATACACCTAACCACCAGATAACTGTCAACGGATTTGATATTGTAATCAGATACCCTGCAACAAAAGAATTTCTACTTGTTTTGGCTTCGCTTTGGTCTAAGTCTATTTTTTCAGAATATTGCCTCATGTTCTGCCATCCTAGGTATATCAAAACAGCAGCTCCAAGAATCCAAATGGCTAATCTTACAACAGGAACGTTGATGAAACTGGCTAGTCCAAAGTAAACGAGTAGTGAATAAGTTGCGTCTGCTGATGCCGCACCTAAACTCAGCATAAATGCAGGGAAAAAACCATGTTTCAGTCCTCTTCTAATTACTTCAACATTTACAGGACCAACTGGGGCAGCAAGTGAGATTCCCAAGATTATGCTTTGGAACACATCAAGCATAGTTACATCGTTGATTCGTGTTGCATATGGATTTTGCCGTAAGGCTCAACACAACAAACATTTTTTATTACAAGTTCTGTTGTTATAGCGTCAACTGTGGAAGTGTGTTTGTTGAGCTATGAAATGTGGGTTGAAAAGTATCGTCCTCGTTCGCTCAAGAGCATGGTGAATCAAAAAGACATTGTCGAACGGTTAAAGAGTTTTGCGGAAGCTCGAAATATTCCCCACTGTATTTTTGCCGGTCCACCCGGCACGGGCAAGACAACTGCAGCGCTTTGTTTGGCTCATGATCTCTACGGAGAAGCCTACAGAGAGCATCTCATGGAGCTGAACGCAAGCGATGAAAGAGGAATCAACGTTGTGCGCCAAACCGTGAAGACTTTTGCTCGTGTTCGCACTTTAGGGGAGATCCCATTCAAGATTTTGATTCTAGACGAAGCCGATAACATGACCTCCGATGCTCAACAAGCACTTAGGCGAACCATGGAACGTTTCACAGGGACCTGTCGTTTAATATTGATTGCAAACTATAGTGGCAAGATCATTGAGCCAATTCAATCTCGCTGTGCGCCTTTTCGTTTCACCTATCTACCACGAGAAGATCAAGATGCTTATCTAAGGCATATCTCAGAAAGCGAAAAAGTGCAACTGGAAGCTGAGGGGCTCAACGCCATCTATGAGGTTTGCGGAGGTGATTTGCGAAGAGCAATAAACACTCTGCAGGCCGCTGCCTCGCTCGGCAAGCCCATCAGCAACGAGATCGTGTATTCAGTTATCGGACGAGCCAACCCATTAGATGTACGAGAAATGATTCAGCTCGCCATGAACGGAAACTTCATCGGCGCACGCGACAAACTGCGCGAAATGATTGTAAAATACGGAGTTGCTGGCAGCGATATTATCCGTCAGATTCACAGGGAACTTTTCAGGATGCGAGACATCCCAGAGCTATGGAAAGTCAAACTGGCTGACGCTGTTGGGGAGATTGACTACCGACTGATTTCTGGCGCTGATGAGGAAGTTCAGTTGAGCGCTTTGCTGGCAAGGTTTATTGAGGCTGGCATAACAATGAGACGAAGTGGGTAACTCGGAATGTACGCCAGTTGGACGGTGAGGCACAAGCCCAAAACCTTAGGGGAAATAATAGGAAACCCTCAGGCTATTGCTGATCTTGTCAGCTGGCTGAGATCTTGGGAACAGGGCATCCCTAAAAAGCGAGCAGCACTCTTGTATGGTCCACCCGGTATAGGGAAAACCGTGACCGTCGAGGCTCTGGCCAGCGATTGGAGCTTGGAACTTGTCGAAAAAAACGCAAGCGACTATCGAACCGAAGAAGCTGTGCGGACTTTCGCGGGGTTGGCGTCTCAATATGGCACACTTTTTGGAAAGAAACGTCTAGTCCTCTTCGATGAGCTAGATGGCTTGACTGGCAGAGAAGATCGCGGCGGCGTTGGAGCAATAATCAAAGTGGTAAAGCAAGCTCGCTGCCCAATTGTATTGATAGCCAACAACGCGTACAACCCACGACTCTCTTCTCTACGCTTCTACTGCCTTCTCATTCAATTCAAGAAACCAAACGTTCGCTCGGTCGCAAAACGTTTACGACAAATATGCCAGCGTGAAGGAATTGAACCCGAAGAGGAAGCCCTCAAGTTCATTGCTCAACGCTCACAAGGGGATGTTCGGTCCGCCATAAATGATCTACAGGCTCTAGCTCAGGGAAAGCAACAGCTTACCTATGAAGACGTTTCTTGGCTAGCCTATCGAGACCGAAAAGACGCCATCTTCAATGTTCTTAGGCTAATCTTCTATTCGAAAAGCTGTGATGCAGCCAAAAGCGCTGTAGACATGGCTGACGTTGACCACAACATGCTTTTTGAATGGATATATGAAAACATGCCCTACCATCTACGCGACTTGGAAGATCTAGCAAGGGCAATGGAATCCCTAGCCACAGCTGACCTTTACCGAAGTCGAATCCGTCAAACCCGCAACTGGAAGCTAACTCGCTACGTAGTTGATTTCATGACCGCTGGAGTAGCTGTAGCTAGAGAAAAAACGGAGCCTGCAGGATTTGTGCCGCTGCGTTTTCCAGAACGCATCAAAACGCTTTCGAGAACCAAAAAGGAAAGGCAGACAAAATCGAAGATCGGCTGGAAAATCAAGCGCAGGTGCCACATCTCGGCGGCAGAGGCCATAACCGAGTTTCTTCCTTACTTGAGGGTGATTTTCGAGAACAATGCTGGAATGGCATCTGGAATAGCTAAGTGGTTAGAATTGGATGATGCCATGGTAGAGTATCTAGCTGGAACAAAGAAGCAAGCGAAAGCAATAGTCAAGGCTGACTAGAAAGGCTTGGCGCTCTGTCTTGAGCCTCAAACAAAGAACTCTATTATGCTCCAATAGGTCTTTCCGAAAACTGAGCACAAGTTTGATCTTTGTGAGCGATAGCCTAATAGCGGTAGATCTACATCTATTGGTGATTTCCCACAGGTGATGCATGGCATGTCTTGGAGGACTTATGTTTGTCTCCGCTGCCTTCAGATTCTCGAGGCTTCAATTTTCACATATTAATTTCCGAAGGTTCCATTACGTTGCATTAAAGGCTTTAAGGCTTCTCAGAACAATAAAGACGGGGATTAATCGATGACTCTGAAGGTTTTTAATACACTGATAAGACGAAAGCAAACATTTGAGCCGATGCACGGAAAGCAGGTGAAAATGTTTGTGTGCGGTCAAACCACCTATGACGACGCCCACGTTGGACATGCCAAAACCTATGTTCAATTCGATATCATCGTACGTTGGCTCAAGCATTTGGGCTACGATGTTTATTATGTTCAAAACATAACCGACGTGGACGACAAGCTAATCAAACGAGCGCAAGAGAAAGGCGTAGAGCCTTTGAGCCTATCCAAGCACTACAGTAGACGCTTCCTCAAGGACATGGAAGCGCTGAAAGTGAAAAGGAATGTTGACTTGTTTCCTGCAACCTCTGACTATATACCTCAAATGATCGACCAAATCAGAATACTTGTCGAGAAAGGCTATGCCTACGACGTAATGGGCAACGTCTACTATGACGTAACAAAGTTCAAAGACTACACAAAGCTTTCTCGTATGTCTATTGATGAATTGAAGAAACACAGAATCGAACCTGACCCTAGGAAAAGAAACAGCTTTGATTTCGCTCTCTGGAAACGCGAAGAACGTGGCGAACTGGCTTGGGATTCACCTTGGGGTAAAGGAAGACCCGGATGGCATATAGAAGATACTGCCATGACTGTGACCATTTTCGGTCCCCAATACGACCTGCATGGAGGAGCCAGCGAACTGATTTTTCCCCATCACACAAACGAAATAGCTCAGGCAGAGGCAGCTACCGGCAAAAAACCCTTTGTCAAGTACTGGCTGCACACTGGCGTTTTGAATATTAAAGGCGAGAAGATGTCCAAATCATTGAAGAATTTTGTAACCATCAAGGACGTGTTGAGCAGATATCAACCTGAGGTTCTCCGGCTTTACTATGCGTCAACTCACTATCGAAAACCTATGGAGTTCGACGAAGAGGATTTGGAAAGACCGAAAGCAGAGCTCGGATATCTCTATAACACCCTACGAAACATCAAACATGCTGCTTCTCGTACAGGAAAGACTTCGGAAGAGGTCGAAACGCTTCTAGCCAAAACGGAAAGAAGATTCGCCGAAGCAATGAACAACGATTTTAACACGCATCTTGCCTTCACACACCTCTACGGTCTAGCAAGAGAAGCAAACAAAATAGTGAGCAAGCAGAAAATCAACTGGGAACAGGCAGAAAAAGCAACGCAGACCCTTAGAGAGCTAGGCGGTATTTTCGGTATTCTGGAAGAAGAGGTAACCATCGGAGAAGAACTGCCAGAAGAAGTTGAGAAACTGATCGAGCAAAGGGAAGAGGCCAGAAAAGGAAAACACTGGGAAGCTGCTGATAGACTCAGACAGAAAATCAAAAGCCTCGGCTACCTTCTTGAAGACACGTCAGAAGGAGTAAGGTGGAGAAAAGTGAAAAATGAGGCGACACGTAGTGAGACCTCATGAACCTGTCAGAGCACACGTTGGTGGAACTCAAAGCGAAAGTGCGGAATCTTGAACCCCTGCGAAGCAGACTCACGGCTTTGAACGCCCTGCACATGGGAACTTTTCGACAAACGGACAGCTACTTCGATGTTCCCAAAGGTCGATTGAAACTACGGCAAAGTGACAAAGGCAAAGAAACTCAATTGATCTATTACGAGCGGGAGAACATCTCGAGGCCTAAAAGAAGCAAGGTTTTCGTCGCAGAAATCCCAAAGAGCGCATCTTTCTCAGCGTTGCTGAAAAGAGTTCTCAAAGTGAAGGTAACCGTGACGAAAACAAGAGAAATCTACTGGTGCCAAAGGACACAGATCTACCTAGACACAGTTGACTCGCTAGGATGCTACGTGGAATTTGAAAGAAGAACACGTAACAGTGCAAAAGAAATTGACGA
>CP070828.1:1138096-1140799 GCA_020344715.1 Candidatus Bathyarchaeota archaeon
ACTGCCAAGCAACAGAGGAAAACTACCCCTTGGAGAACCCAAGACCAAATATAATACAGGTTCCACGTCCATTGAGGACTGAGATCAAAATGAAGGCAATTCCATGAAGACGCCGATGAAACAGAAAATAAATCGCACCTGCTGGGAAGAGATGAAATGGTGTTATCGGCACGTCCGCTCCTCCGATGGACTATTTGCCATTTATTGTGAGTTGGATCTTATTTGGTTAATTGCTTCTTCATGGCACGCCTCGTGAAGACTGAGAATGATTCTTCGTTTGATTTAATGTATATCGTGTCGCCTAGTTTGATGGAGAGTCGTTCGCGGACTGATTTCGGTATGTAGATTCTTCCTCTGTCATCAAGCTTGGACTTGTACAAATTGTCAAGTAGCTCAATACTGTTTATCCTTTTTCTATTCAACGGGTGTTTTCCCACGTAGATTTATTAGTCGGGTGTTTCAGATAAAGGTTCATCCATTAGAATGGAGGTTTGATGGATGCCAGAAGTGAGAGTGATAATCCCGAGTGATTTAGAGAGAGCGTTAGAAGCACTGGTCAAGGCAGGGTTTGCTGGCAACAAGGCTGAACTGGCTAGAACAGCAATCACTCATTTTCTCTCAACGGTACCTACTCAACTGCAGAAAGGGTACGACCTAGAAACAGCGTTTTCTCCAGATGGAAGGATCTTTCAACTCGAATATGCCGTGGAGTCTATGAAGAGAGGCGGCTCTATCGTGGGAGTACGCTGTCAGGAAGGCGTGGTGTTAGCGAAAGAACTGCCCAAAAAGGAAGCTGAGCTGCTAGTGTTGCCGAATCCATTTGCTCAGGCTTTTAGAATAGGCGAAAACATCGGCGCAGTGTATTGTGGAATACTCTCAGATGGTTTTTTCATTGTTGAAGAAGCTCGAAAGCAAGTTGAGCTACTGAAGAAAGAAGGTTCAGTTGACATCGAAACCCTAGCCAAACGACTGACGCTTTTCATGCAACCTTTTGCCCAGAAAAAGGATGTCCGACCGTTTGCTGTGGCTTTGATTATTGGCGGTCTGGATTCAAACCATGAACCAAGATTGTTTCTGCTGAATAGTGCTGGACTGGCTCACGAATACAAAGCATGCAATGTCGGAATCGGCGGTGAAGAATCGAAAAGAATATTGAAAGAGGGATACAAACCTGAACTGGGCTTAGACGAGGCCATGATGCTGACTATTAAAGCTGCTTTGAGAGAGAAAAAAAACCCGGAAGACGTGTTGGTCGCAGTTGTTGATGCAAAGACTGGAAAGTTCAGAAATGTGACTACGGAAGAAAAGGAGCGTTTGTGGGACAAGATATTCCCCTAGCTTTCCCATTTTATACCCTACAGATCAAGCAACACTGACAGACACGCATTCTCATGTAACTTGTGATCGCATCAATTCTCTGACTTGAGCTGCGCGTGCATGAAGATGGTTACTCAGTGTCAGCTCTGTTTCCTAGGCTTTGAACGAGTGATTAAAAGAGTTGTAGCCACTCCGGCCAAGGCGGATGCTGCTCCAAGGAGAATGGAAAGAACAATTAGCATGGGTGATAACAAGACTTCAACCTTTATCGGTTCGGTTGGGGTATAACCTGAAATCATCAAATCCTTGTTTAAGGAACTCACCTTCCCGTTGTACTTGAGGACGGTGAGCCAAGCTTTGTACTGGAAGATTTCCCCGATGCGGAGATCTATCGTCGACAAGTCGCCTTTCGAAAGCACAAATTCTATTGGCTGCCAGCTCCACAAGGAAACTCGGTAATTTGCTCTTTCGAAGGGAGAATAATCTTCATCTACTCTGTCCTCAGTTAAGAGAAACAGCGTTATTTCCGTATTCCCACCTACAGGAGTTGTGATGACTAGAGGATAGTAGAGGAAGCCACAGTCGAATCTGTACAGTATCGGGTCAACGCTTTTTTCTTCAGAGGAAACAGTTATCAAATCCAAAACATAGTAGCGGAATCCTCGATTCATATAGTCTTCAATTACTGACTCAAAGCTTCCTAGAGACACCAACTCGTCAACATCGCTGGCTTCCAGAAAATCGTCCATCCAGCTACTCAACTCGGCGGTGTCGCTTGCCTTGACAACTGTGATGTTGTGGGCACCTATCTCCTCGTGGAAAACGACTTCCACGCTTCCAGACCGAACCTCGCTTTTGTCGCCATATATAAACAGGTTGAGACCTTCATTCCAAATCAAGTTCTGAATTCGCTGAAAGGATTGAAAGCTTCCAGCAGCTATAGTGGGCTTTGATGGAAGCGGCAGAATCTCGAGGACTATGGTTTGTTGGCTTGAAGATACGTCTGTTGAGAGTATCATTATCTCCTCATGACCGTTCCATGCAAGTATTGCCTTCTGTCCCGGCTCATAAACTGAAACCTCAGGGTTAACGGGAATCATGCCTCTATCAGCAAACACAGAAGAAATGGACATGGAGACTAGAAATAGGAACGCAAATATCCACGTAGGGCGAAACTTCTGCACAAGGAACCCCCTTTCAATTCTTGGTTTTCTTCTCTTATAATACCAATGATTGGAACAAAAAATTATACTGTGTTCCAGAAATTGGAACACAACGCGGAGTTCTTTATTCATCATGCTGAAAGCGATGGCGGTCCATTCTTCCAATGCGATACTCCAAAAGTCATATGCCCGCGTGTTGATGTTCAATAGAACCTCTTTCACT
>CP070828.1:1140899-1144079 GCA_020344715.1 Candidatus Bathyarchaeota archaeon
CGAAGATGTCAGGGCGTTATCGCGCGCGGTTCTGGATTTCGAGTCGCAGCCGAGTTCGGAGTGGGGCTTGGATGATTTTTCAACCACAAATATTCAAGTCGCTGGCGTTGACGAAGCAGATATTGTGAAAACGGACGGCGAATACCTCTATGTCCTCACCGGCGGCTCTCTGTTGATCATCAAGGCGTATCCACCGGAAGCTTCTGAGATCCTCGTCAACATGACTTACGACGACTTATACCCAATAGGAATTTTTGTAGATGGAGACCGCTTGACGGTGCTGGGAAGCAAGTACGTCGTACCCACATTCCTCAGCTATGGATTCTACATGGTCGACATTAAGACTTTCATCCGGATCTATGACATTCAAGACAAGGCAAATCCCGAACTGTTGCGCGACCTCATGCTGACGGGAAGCTATTTCAATTCTAGGATGATAGGCGACTACGTCTATTTCGTTGTCAGTCAGCCTGCATACATGGTTTACGACACAGTGGTTCTTCCCAAGTTCTACGAAAACGACAGATTCTTGAAAGAAATCGCGCCATCGGAAATACACTACTACAACGGGTCAGACAACTACTATCAATACACCACCTTCGTCGCTGTGAACGTGCAGGATGCAGCCGAAGCGCCAACCTACATGGCCCTCATGCTAGGCGGAACAAGCAATATGTACGTGTCCCAAAACAACATGTACGTCACATTTCCAGAGTTTAACAGTAACACGACAATATATCGTATACGCATACAAGAAAATAGCATAACTGCTGAAGCCGAAGGTCAAGTGCCCGGAAATGTGTTAAACCAGTTCTCAATGGACGAGTACGAAGGCTACTTCAGAGTGGCCACAGCGACACGGGTGGAGGGTGTTCCTCGGAGCAACTTGTTCATAATGACTATGGATCTGGAAAAAGTCGGAAGCCTTCAAGACATTGAAGTTGGAGAGACCCTTGACTCAGCCAGATTCATGGGAAACCGATGCTACCTATCCACGTCAGTCGTTCGAAGAGATCCGTTCTTCGTCATCGATGTGGAAAACGTAACATCACCTGAAATACTAGGATACTTGAAGATTCCAGGGTTCAATCGGTATCTTCATCCGTATGATCAGAACCACGTGATAGGTTTGGGCCGAGACGAACTTAACAATGTCAAGATCTCGCTGTTCAACGTGACCAACGTAAGTATTCCCGAACTTATTAGCGAATACCGATTTGAAGGAACATGGTCCGACACACCAGCACTGTGGGATCATCACGCCTTTCTCTTTGCCTACACCAAAGACTTGCTCGCCATTCCAGTGATGATGGATCAGCCCAGCTTCAACTATACGTCGCGTGCGCACACAAAACAGGGCCTCTTCGTGTTCAACATTACGTTAGCAGAGGGTCTTGTCCTAAGAGGCAACGTAACGCATCAAGAACCAGGAATTGACAGCTGGGATAGCGACTACCATGTCCGACGCGGCCTCTACATCGAGAACGTGCTCTACACCATTTCAAACAAAAAAATAAAGCTGAACAACCTCGAAAGCTTGGCACTGTTGAAAGAAATTCCACTTGCCTAGCTTTCATTCCCCCAATTTTGCGCGCAATGCCTATCCAGTTAAACTGAACCTGACTATTCCCTCGGCTTCAGAGTTCTCGAAATATGCGTACTCCGTTGAATCAAGTGCACGTGCATGTCAGCTCAAGATAACCGTGACTTGGAAAATCACGTACGTTGAAATCAAGGCTATTCCCACGAGCCGACAATCTCCTCCCTTGATCATATGATACCAAATAATCAACGAAGTTATCAAAACAAACGAGATTATCTCAAAGAATGAGGTAATTCCCACAGAGAACGGTGAGAAGAACGATGAGAGGAACACCAGACCCAAGATTAGAGTCAAGTTTGTAAGATTGGATCCAATCGCGTTCGCGCTAGCCAAACGCATACGTCCCCGCTTGACTGCCATTATACTCAGGCCCAACTCGGGCAGAGACGTGCCGAATGCAACAACCAGTGCACCGATAAAGATTTGCGGGATGCCAAGAACAGCGGTGATTTCCAAAGCCGACGATACTGTAAATCTGGCAGCAACCAAAACAACAAGAGTTCCCATAAGAATTTTAAGCACGATCAGAAGCCTTTTCGTGGTCTTCTCAGTGGTTCTAGGTGAATCTTCGCTCATTGGTATTGGTGTACTGACCGCGGGGCTTTTAATTTCTCGATAAACGCTGAGAGCGAAGATTAAGAGCAGACCCAAACCTATGAACCCGGTTGGCAGCTTCACAACCACGAGGACCAGAGGAATGATCGAAGAAAGCAATAGAAAATCTGCTATTTCGTCCAGACCTTCGGGGCATTCCTTGAGGAACCCAGCTGTCACCATCAATATTCCGACCACTATTCCTATGTTGAAAATGTTAGAGCCCAACAGATCCCCAACTGACAACGATGGAGCACCAGCTGAAATCGCAAATACGGCGACTAGAAGCTCAGGTGTGGATGTAATGACAGAAAGAAGGGCAAAGCCCACGGAGGTTTCACTGAGACGAGTGAACAACATGAAATTCTCCACAGCCAGTATAACATAGCGTGATGCGTAGGCCAGCACAGCCATGGAGACCCCCAGTGTCAGAAAAGCGATAGCCAAATCTGTGAATTTCGACACCACAGCAGAGTTTATCGAACCTTCTCCTTAAAAACACTTGATATCGCCAACGTTAATTCAAGTCTTCAGGCTACAATGAAATCCTTCCTTTCAGTTTTCACCAAAGAACTATACTATTGGGATACCAACCTGAAAATGCTTAAATTGAACAAAGAGGGTGAAAACAAGAGGAAAAATGCAAACAACAAAGGTTCCGGGTGAAAACAACAAGCATCGAGTCCTCATGTATGCTCTCAGTACTTGCGGGTGGTGCAAACAAGCGAAGAGATTCCTGCGAGATCATGGCATCGAATTTGAGTATATTGATGTTGATCTGTGCGGCCAAGAAGACCGAGAACGAATAAGAAGAGACATTCTGGGCCGAGGAGGACGTCTTAGCTATCCTACAATAATTGTGGACAACACAGTCTTGATCACTAGTTTTCAAGAAGATAGGATCCGAGAGGCTTTAGAAATTTGACCAATATGCAGAAAGTGAGACAACGAGCAGAAAGTGATGCAAGAAGCCGGGGCTATTA
>CP070828.1:1144179-1151453 GCA_020344715.1 Candidatus Bathyarchaeota archaeon
ATGTGTCGGAATCGTCCCTGGCTCTTTAGATACTCTTCGATTGACTTGCGCTTGGATTTGTCCAGCAAACGCGAACTTGGACGGCTCAGCTGGAATTCACCGTGCTCAACCTCGAACAGAGCCCACATGCCTGTCTGAACCGCTAGTCGTCCTGTCTCTAGGGTCTTCTCGGTGGCAAATCTCCAACCCGGCGGACAGGGTGTCAGGATTTGAATGTATTTGGGTCCCTTTATTTCCTTGGCTTTCCTTAGCTTTGAAATGAAGTCGAGAGGATATGATATGCAGGCTGTCGCAACATAGGGAATGTCATGCGCTGCGATGACCAAAGGAACGTCTTTTTTGTGTTGCTTTTTCCCTGTCGGAGTCGTGGTTGTCCATGCTCCGTATGGAGTGGAGCCGCTTCTTTGGATGCCTGTGTTCATGTAGCTCTCGTTGTCATAGCAGACGTATATGAAGTTGGTTCCACGTTCAACGGCGCCTGACAACGCTTGGATACCTATATCTGCAGTGCCGCCATCGCCAGCCCAAGCAAGCACAGTCACATCTTTCACACCTTTTTTTTCGTAAGCCGCAACCACTCCGGAAGCTGCTGCCGCTGCTGCTTCAAATGCTATATTGAGACAAGGAGACGCAAACGCAGTGTTAGGGAAAGGGCTGTGAATCACAGATGCACAACAGGCAGGAACCACGAAAACGGTGCGTGGACCAAGGGCCTTGTAGGCCAATCTTATTGCTATCGAGAGACCGCATCCGGCGCATGTAGCATTACCGGGGAGGAAATACTCTTCACGAGGGAGTTCTTTCAGTTTTACCATGCCTTTCACTTCCTCAAGCCGACCCATCTAACCTCCTCTTCCACTCTGCCCAGCTTGAGTTCCTTCAAGGATTTGCGGGCGATTTCATCTATGATAGCGTAAGTTACGTCTCTTCCTCCTAAGCCAGCTATGTAACCTGTCATAAGTGGTGAGTTCTCTTTCTCGTAGAGTGATGCTTTGGTCTCTGTGAAAAGCGGTCCTTCCATCCCGTAGGAGATTTGTCTGTCGATCACCGTCAGCATGCGGGAGTTTTCTGCAAGGTCTTGAATCTGTTCCTTCGGAAATGGTCTGAAGACGCGGACTCGAGCTACGCCCACCTTATGGCCATGGTTTCGCAGTCTGTCGACCGTTGTTTTAGCTTCACTTCCGATGGTTCCCATTGACAGCAACAGAAGGTCGGCGTCGTCGCATCTGTAACGTTCCAAGTGCCCGCCATATTCACGGCCAAATCTTCTGCCGTATTCTTTGTCGATTTCGGGTATCAGTTCTATGGCGTTATCCAAAGCCTTATGCATAAAGTAGCGAAATTCCATGTACCACTCGGGATAGATTAGGCTGCCGTGAGTGACTGGATTGTTCACATCCAGTGTCCAGGCTGGTTTATACGCTGGTAGAAATTCGTCGATTTCGCTCTGATCCGGTATTTCGACGGGCATGGATGTGTGAGACAAGATGAACCCTTCGTGGCAGATCATTGCAGGCATCGCAATACGTTTGTTCTCGCATAGCTTGTAGGCTTGGATAATCGTGTCGAAGATCTCTTGATTGTCCGCACAATAGAACTGGAGCCAGCCAGTGTCTCTTTGGGACAAGGAATCGCTGAAATCGGCCCAAATGTTCCAGCCTGGTCCCATAGCACGGTTGACCACCGACATGATGATTGGAAGACGAGCTGCGGCTGTCCACTGAAGCATTTCGTGCATGAGCGCCAACCCATGTGCTGATGTGGCTGTGAAGGTTCGGGCTCCAGCGGCGGCTGCTCCAATGCATGCTGACATTGCACTGTGCTCTGATTCAACTCGTATGTACTTGGCGTCCATCTCTCCCTTTTCAACAAACTCCGCGATCTGTTCAACTACCGGTGATTGAGGGGTTATCGGGTAGGCAGCGATCACTTCTGCTCTAGCAGCCCTGCAGGCGTAGCCGGCTATGTGGTTTCCTGTGTCAATTATCTTCTGAGCTGTCAAACTTCTCTCTCCATTTCTATTGCATCGACCGGACATTCATTGGCGCACACTCCACATCCTTTGCAGTATTTGAAGTCAACCTTTGGCCTATCTTGCTCATCTCGTTCAATACAGCCCTCAGGACAATATATCCAGCATAACAGGCACCCGGTGCACTTGGACATGTCGAAAACAGGGCAAAACGTTCGCCAGAAACCAGTTTCTCCCGCGCTGCCAGTCTTTGGGAGCGAAAGGGGCGTATGTGGTAGGTCCTTTATGGTTCTTGGTTTCTTACCCATAGGGGTCAACCAACTTTTAGGCTTGCATAAGCTCTTGTCGCCGCCTCAGCGTTCTTCTCTCCAACGGATCCAGGCCAATGCTTGCATATGGCTTCCTTCACGCTTTCCAGCTTGACTTCACCAGTCGCTCTTGCGAAAGCACCAATCATTGCGGTGTTGACGACTGGAAGGCCGGCAACCAAGAGCCCCAGTTCAAGAGCTATTCCAGTGGCATCAATTGTTGCCACGCGGTGCTCATCAATACTGACCGCCTCAGGTCCTTTCGCCGTGTTCACTATGACAATACCGTTTTCTTTAAGTCCATCCGCAACGGCCACAATTTTCAGCAACTTAAAATCAAAAACCACTACATAATCAGGATGATATACTCGACTGCGTATAGGGTTAGGCTTGTCGGCTATGCGAAGAAAAGCTTCGACTGGGGCCCCTCTCCGCTCGGCCCCAAAAAATGCGAACGACTGTGCCCATTTGCCCTCTCCGAACAGCGCATGAGCCAACAGCTCGGCGGCGGTTACGCTACCCTGACCGCCTCGACCATGAATTCTGACTTCTTTCAATTAGATCATCCTTCTGGTCAGAGAAAACAAACGTATATTTCATAAGATATTAGTGTTTGGTCTCACTCCAAACTAGGACGCGTGCATGTAGACGATTTCAGTTTTTGGAAACTCTTCTTCCCACCAATTCTAGCTAGAGAAAGACAACGTGTATATCTAACCTCTGTGAATTATCTCGAAAGAACCCTAAGGAGGAATACTATGGAGAAGCTCAAAGAGATCCGATGGCATGGTCGAGGCGGTCAAGGAGCATGGACAGCAAGTGAAATCCTAGCAAAAGCAGCTATACTGGAAGGAAAATACATTCAATCTTTCCCAGAGTTCGGTCCGGAACGCATGGGAGCCCCAGTAAACTCGTATACACGAATAAGTGACAAGCCAATAAACTTGCACTGCTCTGTTTATAATCCCGATGCGGTTGCAGTCCTAGATCCGACTCTGCTAAAAGCAGTTCCAGTGATCCAGGGACTAAAAGAACACGGAACTCTATTGGTCAACACAGAGGCGACTCCAACTGAGATTCGCGAACAACTCGATCTAAAATCTGGAAAAGTCTGGACAGTTCCAGCAACAAAAATTGCTATGAAAATCCTTGGCCGACCAATAACAAACACTGCAATGGTCGGCGCTGTTGCGAAAGCAACAAAGATCGTAAGTCTAGAAAGCATAAAAAGAGCTGCAAAAGGAAGATTCCCATCAAGCGTGGCCGAGAAAAATATTGCGATAATTGAACAAGCCTACGAGGAGGCTCAAACCGGATGAACCCGAAAAAAAAGAAGGGTTGGAAAGAAATCCCGATGGCTGGAGTATGTTGGGTTCCAAGCACATCTTACCTTACAGGAGACTGGAAAACCTACCGTCCTGTTTGGGACTCAGAAAAATGCACACGTTGTGTACTATGTCACCTTTTCTGTCCAGATGGTGCCATAACATGGAAAGCCCAAACGAACGAGATGATATTTAACTATGACTACTGCAAGGGATGCGGAATCTGTGAAGCAGAATGTCCCGTAGATGCAATATCAATGAAACTGGAGGGGGAACCCTAGACATGACCGCAATTCATCAAAAGGGGCAAAAGGTAATAGCCTTAAACGGTGACGAAGCAGTTGCATATGCTGTGAAGCAATGTGATGTTGACGTCGTAGCCGCCTACCCTATAACTCCGCAGACAATTATAGTTGAAAAGTTCAGTGAATATGTTCACGACGGTGAAGTAGACACAGAATTCATATGCACAGAATCGGAACATAGCGCCCTCACGTGTTGTCTGACAGCGGCAGCAGTTGGGGCAAGAACCTTCACAGCGACAGCCTCTGCGGGCCTGGCTCTAATGCATGAGATTCTCTATGTCACTTCGGGCTGTAGGGCTCCAGTTGTCATGGCAGTTGCGAATCGAGCTTTGTCGGCCCCGATCAACATACACTGTGACCACTCGGACAGCATGGCCGAAAGAGATTCGGGATGGATACAACTCTATGCCGAAAACAGTCAGGAAGCATATGACTCTATCATTCAAGCCTTCAGAATAGCGGAGCACCTAGAAATCCTCTTGCCCACGTTGGTAGGTTTAGACGGTTTCTTCCTTAGTCACACTTTAGAAAACGTAGCGGTTCTGCCAGATGAAACGGTTCGAAATTTTGTCAAGCAAAGGCAGTTCCCGCTTGTAGAAAATCACGATGGCAAAATGGTACCTTTCAAGCTTGATCCAGAAAACCCGATAACGATAGGTCCCCTAGACCTCCAGGATTATTACTTCGAGCATAAGAGACAACAAGAAGAAGGTATGCAAAAGGCACCTGAGATAATCAGGAAGATCCACGATGAATTTGCAGAAAGAAGTGGACGCACCTATGGAAACGGACTGGTAGAAACGTATGGACTCGACGATGCAGAGTTAGTAACTGTATGCCTAGGTTCAACCGCCGGAACGGTCAAAACAGTTGTAGATCAACTGCGAGCAAAAGGAGTGAAGGCGGGACTTCTAAGAATACGAGCCTTTAGACCTTTGCCTGTTCAAGACATAGTCGAAGCCCTACGAAACGCGAAAGCCATAGCTGTGATGGATAGGAGTTGCAGCTTCGGCGGCTATGGTGGTCCGGTTTTCCACGAGATCAGGCACGCTCTCTACGATTCAAATTTACATCCACCCACGGTAGACTACATCTATGGGCTGGGGGGAAGAGATATGCCACAACACATGATCCAGAGAATCTACCAGGACCTAGAGAAAATTCGCATAACAGGAAAAATACAGCATCCAGTTCAGTTTATTGGACTAAGAGAGTGAAAGGAGGCAGGGAAGTTGTCATCAGAATGGAAGTTTACAGCGAAGGAAATTGCGGAAAGAACCGATCTCTTCATGTCAGGGCACAGGGCATGCGCAGGGTGCGCCCCAGCAACTGTCCATAGACTGGTATTGAAGGCTATCAGAGGACCAACAATAGCGACAAATTCAACTGGATGCATGGAAGTGACCTCAACCATCTATCCATTTACAGCCTGGAAGATACCATGGATACATACGGCCTTTGAGACTGCCGCTGCGAACGCGTCTGGTATTGAAACCGCACTAAAGGTACTCAAGAGAAAGGACAGAATTGAACATGAACATGTGGATGTTATTGCGTTCGGAGGAGATGGAGGGACCTTTGACATAGGCATCCAAGCGTTGTCAGGTGCCGTTGAAAGAGGACATGATTTTCTTTACGTTCTGTATGATAATGAAGCCTACATGAATACAGGCATACAGAGAAGCGGAGGAACGCCGCTTGGAGCGTGGACCACAACCTCTCCGGCAGGAAGAAGAATCCCTGGAAAGCCTCAGCTCAAGAAACCAATTGCGGATATAATGGTCGCCCACGAAATGCCATACGTCGCAACGGCATCTCCGGCCTTTTGGACAGACCTGCTTAGGAAAGTGAGAAGAGGTTTGGAAGTGGATGGCCCAGCTTTCTTGCACGTGATAGCTCCTTGTCCAAGAGGATGGCGTTCTGATCCAAGCAAGAGCATTGCGATCTCCCGCTTGGCTGTTGAGACATGTACATTTCCACTGTGGGAAGCCACAGATGGGGAATATAGCCTTTCAGCACCAAGCAAGGTCATGGCTCTAAGACCAGAACGGAAGAAAACAGTGACGGAGTATCTGAAAATGCAAGGACGCTTTAGACACTTATTCAAACCTGAGTTTGAACACGTAATTGGCAGGATTCAAGAGACAGTGAACAAGCGCTGGCATAAGCTGCTTGGGAAATGTAACATATCTTAATCATCCATTCCATAACATATTCCTCGATGATGCCCACCAGCCACCAACTGCTCTTGATTAACTATCAACTCTCAAAACACAAGCGACACCTAGGAAATAATGAGTAGTGTTGTCCAAATCAAGCCAACCAATGGGAATATGATTGTAGCTAATCTCTTCGCACGTAAGAAAGCCTTTTCGACCAAGACACAGAGTATTTCTATGTATCTCTCCCCAATGACCCTGACGTTCGGTATTTCCTTTGTAAGCCAAACGGCTTCAGCAGATTCCAAGTTACTCTTTGCCTTTGTTGCAGCCTGCGTAACGTATTCGATTAGTTTCCCCGGGTCTATTGCCTCTCCAAGTGGATGATAGCCTCTAGGAGTTAGCACAATGCCATTTACGGCATGAGTGTCTGTGGTCAAGATCTCGCCATCAGTAAAGCCGATTTCATCTAGTTTTTGAAGGATCCTCTCTCGGAGACCCGAAATCATGTTGTTTCCATCAATGGTGACATAGGCTGTCAACTGGTCTTTCACTTTCACTGCCGTAACAGAGATCCCACCAGGACCCATACCATCTTTCGCACTTAAATCGGGGGGTACGATGTTTGCTGCTCCAACCTCCAAAAGACCCTTCTGGCTCTTCAAAGCAGTTTCCAAGCTTTCAACAGCAGCTTTTCCAAGGGAAGAAATCGCCCTTTCTACATAAACAGATCCTTCGATGCTGTTGTGAGCGTCAATCGTTATTGCCATTGATAGACCTCGTTTTCCAGACTCCTGTGTGATAAAAGAATCCAAATCTGACGGAAGATCTTCCATTGTCTGAGGAGCCAAAGTCAGCGTGAAGAGAGCGCATTTTCCAAAAATCTGGCAACTCGAATTGGCGCCATCCTTTTGAACACGCACAAAATGGGTCGTCGCACGGTCAGAATCTGACATATCATCAATATTTGAGATCTTTGCGATAATCTTTTGATTCTGAGCTTGCGAAGTGAGGTCAACATCATGTCCTGACAGTCCATGCGGAACAGAAACTACACATTTCAGCTTGTTTTCCAGCTCTTTCTGAATCAAGTACGGTAGAGCACTGCTACCAACGTTTTTAAAAGGACCCGGATGAAACGTTGGAACAACTATAACTGCTTTCGCTTTCCCTCTTGCTCGAAACATGATCACAGGCAGTCTAAT
>CP070828.1:1151553-1154962 GCA_020344715.1 Candidatus Bathyarchaeota archaeon
ACCATTCTACGCAAAGTTTAGCGTCCCAAAAGAAGTAGCGGACGCTGCCTATGAAGCCCTCCAAATAGCTACTCGAACGGGCTCAGTAAGGAAAGGAACAAATGAGACCACAAAAGCTGTCGAACGTGCGCGTGCTAAACTTGTAGTTATCGCTGAAGACGTTGACCCTCCGGAAGTTGTGGCGCATCTACCCCTCATCTGCGATGAAAGAAAGATTCCTTACGTGTTTGTACCAAGTAAGGAAAAAATAGGATCAGCCGTGGCGATAGATGTTCCTTCAGCTTCTGCATGCATAGTCGAAGTTGGCGAAGCTTCATCGTTGATCAAAGAAATAACCAAGCGAATAGAACAGCAAACGAAGAAGGGCACTAGCGAATGAGCCGATCCGAAGAGGCCACATCAGATTTAACACCAGCCGAGGTCATCCAAGTAATTGGTAGAACCGGCGTAACTGGAGCAATCACGCAGGTACGCGTTCGTGTCCTTGAAGGAAACGACAAAGGACGCATCATCACGAGAAACGTCAAAGGACCTGTAAGGGTAAACGACATTCTCATGTTGAGGGAAACAGAACGCGAAGCCAAGAAGATCAGGCGCTGAAGCCAGTGGAGGATTCACTCCGGTGCCCAAACCTCGACGCTGTTCCTTTTGTGGACAGAGCTTTCCCAGTGGAACCGGTATCCTATACGTGAGGAACGACGGTTCTCTACTCTGGTTCTGCTCAAGCAAATGCAGAAAAAGCTCAATAAAGCTCCACAGGGACGCACGCAAGCTCAAATGGACAAAATACTATGGAAAAGAAGAGAAAGGTAGAGCCTAGATGAGGCTCATCATCTTTGGTCCTCCAGGGGCTGGGAAAGGCACCTACGCTTCAAGACTTGGGCATGAACTTGGAATCACTGTGGTTTCAACTGGCGATATCTTCCGTCAGGAAGTGAGACGAAACACCAATCTAGGCAGAAAAGCTGCTGAGTTTCTGAGTAGTGGCGAATTGGTCCCAGACCAAATTGTCACTGGCATTCTCGCGAAAAAAATCCACGCGGACGACGCCAAGCATGGATTCATTCTGGACGGATATCCCCGAACTATCGAGCAGGCAAGAGCCCTTGATAAGATGGTGAAAATTGATGCGGTGATTCGTTTAACTGTGCCCGAACGGATTATTGTAGAGCGCCTTTCGAACAGAAGAGTATGCAAAAAATGTGGGGCAATTTTCAATCTAAAATACTTGAAGCCCAAAGAACCTGGCGTATGCGATAATTGTGGGGGCGAGCTTTTCCAACGTGGAGACGACCTACCTCAAGTAATTAGAGAACGACTAAAAGTTTACGAATCCCAAACCCAACCTTTGGTCGAATACTACAAAGATGAGTTACCTATTCTTAACATAAAATGCAGCTCAGCGCGTATACCCCCTGAAATTATAGTTCGGGAAATCCTGCGGAAACTGCAAAAAGCCAACTTGCTAGTCTAATTTGCTTCGTTCATCATGGCAAAACAATTTATTTCCTTGTTTCCTTCATTGTTGATGATCGTGAGGAAGAACCTGCTATGCCAGTGCGCCAACCCATTATTTGCGTGCTTGGGCACATCGACACTGGGAAGACTCTCCTCCTAGACAAGATAAGGAAAAGTAGCGTTCAAGCACGTGAAGCCGGCGGTATAACACAACATATCGGCGCAAGCTTCTTTCCCGTCAAGACTTTAACTGAACTTTGCGGTCCTCTTCTGGAAAGGTTGAAAGGAGATGTTCAGATTCCAGGATTGCTTGTGATTGACACACCCGGTCATGAAGCCTTTGCTAACCTTCGAAAGCGAGGCGGAGGCGTTGCTGATATTGCCATTTTGGTCATCGATGTGCTAAAAGGATTTGAGGCTCAGACCTACGAATGCATTGAGCTTCTTAAAGCCAGAAAGACTCCATTCTTGGTTGCAGCCAACAAAATAGATAGAGTTCCAGGCTGGATATCGAAACCTAGGCAGCGTTTTCTGGCTTCCTATAAAGACCAAGATTCTTATACTCGTCAAGATTTAGATGAACGCCTCTACACGATTATTGGAGATTTTTCAACTCTCAGCTTTCGAAGTGATCGCTTCGATAGAATCATTGATTTCACAAAAACAATAGCTATAGTTCCTGTCAGCGCCAAGACAGGCGAAGGCATACCCGAACTCTTGATGGTTCTCATCGGATTAACCCAGCAATACCTAAAAACTCAGCTGATGGTAACCGAAGGTCCAGCGAAGGGCACAGTTTTGGAGGTTAAGGAAGAGGAAGGCTTGGGAGTAACGATCAACGCTGTTATTTACGATGGTGTGCTTCAGAAAGGCGACACGATTGTTGTGGGAGGGAAAGAAAAGCCCATCGTAACCAAAATACGTGCAGTGTTGTTGCCTAAACCTTTAGATGAAATCAGAGACCCTCGAGACAGGTTCTCCTCTGTAGATACGGTTTCTGCTGCAGCGGGAGTTAAAGTTGCGGCTCCAAATCTGGATGGCACTTTAGCAGGGGCTCCTTTGTTCGTGGTTTCGTCTGAAGAACGACTGGACAGGTTGGTTGATCAGGTTTCCGAAGAGGTGGAAAAACTTCGAGTGACCACGGATATAAACGGGGTGTTGCTGAAGACCGATGCGTTAGGTTCTCTAGAAGCCATAGCTGAGATCTTGAAGCGAGAACACATTCCAATCCGACTAGCCGATGTTGGCGATGTTTCCAAACGAGATGTTGCTGAAGCAACCGTTGTGAAAGACAGTGAACCTCTCTACGGAGTCATTTTAGCCTTCAACGTGAGAATACTGCCAGACGCTCAGGAAGAGGCCAAGAGCAGAAAGATTCAGATTTTTCAACGTAAAATCATCTACCATCTCATCGATGACTACACACAATGGCTGAAAAGCGAACAAGAAATGCTTGCGCTAAAGGAATTTGATAGACTGCTGAAGCCAGCCAAAATGAAGCTTCTGCCAGGTTATGTTTTCAGAAGAGCCAGACCTGCCGTGGTGGGTGTCGAAATCCTAGCAGGTCAAGTCAAACCAAAGACTCCACTTGTCGATGAAAACACTGGAGATCTAGGCGAAGTTATGCAAATACAAGACAAGGGAAAAGCTATTTCAGAAGCGAAATCAGGCATGCAGGTTGCCATTTCAATGGAAAAGCCTGTGGTGGGGCGTCACATCAATGAGGGAGACATTCTATATGTGAAAGTTCCAGAAAGCCACGCCAGAATATTGCTATCCAAATTTCAAACCCGTTTGTCTCTTGATGAGCTTGATGCACTAAACGAACTTGTAGAAATCATGAGACGCAGATTCCCATTGTGGGCGGCTTAGCAGGAGCTCACGAAAGAATTGGACATATGATCGCGTGAGAGTCTCGAGTGATGAAGCCAGAAACGAAGAGACATGTCGA
>CP070828.1:1155062-1158020 GCA_020344715.1 Candidatus Bathyarchaeota archaeon
CGAAGGCAACGACGACAGACAAAATTGAAAGCGTATATTCTTGTGGCTCCATTCCAAGATAGGGAAAGAAAATGAAAGCCAACGCTAGAAAAAACACAAACACTGCCAAAAAGAACACAAAAGGTGCAGGCGAACCTGAATAGCCCTCTTCCTGTCTCACGGTTGCAGTCTCCACGGATCTAGCCATTCTCTCAACCCTTCTGTTAAGTACCAGTATTTCAACAAGAGCTATTTCTCTCTTTTGACAAGGAGAACCTTGGTCATTTCCTAACGTAGTCTCACATCTTTCACGTGACTTTGAGTTTGGCAAAGAGCTCCTTGTCACGCTTCATCAAGCCAACACTGGGAAGCTGTTTTATCACCCGTTTCAGTTTCGGGTTGAGACGTAGCGCTTCTTTGAATGCCTCTATAGCCTCCTCTTTTCTCCCAAGTTTCATGAATATCAACGCCAGATCGATATGTGCGTCGTCAATGTTGCGGTTCAACGAAATGGCCTTTTGGAGGTTGGATAGAGCGCTTTCAAGGTCGCCTGCCGTGAACTTGTCTTCGGCTTCGTCAATCAAGTAGTAGACGCGACTCAAACCTAGCAAACGCCTGAGTTCTTCAGTGGGCATTGCGTGATCTTCCACTCTCAGGTCAATGTAGCGATCTCCGTAGCCTCCACGTCCGCCTTCTTTCCTGACAACAAGTAAAGATGCAGATTGCTTACCGCGTATGTCACCTCCCGCCGCTTCACCGGCCTCCAGCGCCGCAACCAGTTTTCTCGCCAAATCACCTTTTGCAGACTCGAACTTCACACTCATATTTTCAACTACTTCTTTGCCCGCCAAAATGTTTCCTAACGCAGCATGGTTTTTCCCCACTTTGCTCCCGGCCCATTCTAGACACTTTTTTCCTGTGAACACTGCAGCAGTTCCTTTTGAATCAACCAGACCCAGCTGCCGATAATCTCTGGCCTCGTCTTGACTCGTTAGCTTTCCAATTACCTCGCGTACAGCTAGACCTTCCTTTAGCAATTGGAGCCCTCGAGGTCCATAGGAAGCATTGACAAACGATTGAGTTGCAATGGCACCAACTTCTGCTGCTGCCCATGGCACGATGGAACCTACCGAAAAATAGCGTGAGTGAACGGCCACCCCCAAGTCCTTGTTTGAAGGGTCAAAAGCTACGATTGAAAAGGTAGTGACCCAGCTATTGAGTTTTGGATACATAAAGGAAACTAAGCCGGCAGTTTTTATTTGATACTTTCGATGCCCGTTCAAGGTCAGAGTGGTAGGACTCTTCAAGAACCTCAGTCAAGTTCACTTGCTCGCAGCCACTGAGAAGATGCCACACAGGACCAAACCAGCACCTGCAACAAAGAGGGCATTAGGAATCTCGGCAAAAATTGCTACGCCAAGCAGGGTAGCCCCGATAGGCTCAAGTAAGGCTAGCGTCGCGGTCTCAAACGATTTGAGACCGGAAAGGGAAGAAAAATACAAGGTATGCGCCAAAGCGGTTGGTAGAATCCCCAACCCTAGGAGCAGCAGTACAATCTCTACGTTCACCGGAGAGGGCGTGAATGCAGATTGCGTCAACACCATTCCTCCGAGCACGGTTAGAGCTGACACCAAATAGACAAACAACATCAAAGGCAAAACAGGCATCCTACGTCTGATGTCTCGTCCGTAACTTAGGTAAAATCCTTCAACAACTGCGGCCAGCAACGCTTCAAGGTCTCCCTGCAGAGTCAAATGGAAGTATGGAGAAGTGGCATCGGCGTAGGCGATTATGCTTACCCCCAGAAATGAAATGACTAAACCTAAGACTGCCAAGCGAGTAGGCTTTATTCCGAGAAACAAAATTGAAACGAGCAAGGACCAGATGGGTGACGTGTTCACCAGTATTGTAGCGTTAAGTATCGTAGTGTCCATAACCGCAGAAACAAAAAGCACAAAGTGTAACCCTAAAAGAACTCCTAAAAAGAGAACTTGGACAAGATTGCTCTTCAGCAAGTTGAGTGCCAAAGGTTTCCTCAAAAGGCGAATAATTACAGCTAAAACCACAACCGCGATAATCAAGCGCCACAGAGCTATAGACAAAACATCGATGTTTCTTAGAAGCCTAATAAGTACAGCAGCTGTCCCGAAAAGCGTGCCAGCTAGAACACCTTCGAGAAGCGCTCTTCCACGCTTGACAGCCAACTCGTCAGCCAATTATCCAACTCTCAGAAGCGCCATTATGGCCGAGTTGACTTATTAACTTGGAGCTACTTCGCTGGACAGAAGAAAAAAGACCTAGAGTCATACCGAATGAACACCAAATACCAATGATCTGGAACCCGTGTTCACATTCAGTGTCGGAATGGTGCGGCCGCCGGGATTCGAACCCGGGATTGCAGGCTTGGAAGGCTTCCACCTCTAAGGACTGTGTCCTAACCGGACTAGACCACGGCCGCCGTGCCCTGTATAAGTCAACACGACGAACAGCCGTAAATATTTATTGCGAAGTTTCATCGACGAGATTGCTGTTCCGATACGGCTAGTACAGATGGCACGCCACAAGATGCTGCTTTCCAACATCTACTAAAACAGGCTGTTCGAGAGGGCATTTCTCGAAAGCCTTGGGACACCGGGGATGAAAACGGCAACCTGAAGGGATGTTGATTGCTGAAGGAACTTCACCTTTAAGCTCCACTGTTTCCCGTTTTCGTTCGGGATTGGGAACGGGAATGGCTGAAAGCAATGCTTGCGTGTAGGGATGTAGAGGATGTGAGAACAGCTCGCCTTTTTCTCCCAGTTCTACGATCTTTCCTAGGTACATGATGGCGATTCTGTCTGATATGTACTTGGCAACAGCTAGGTCATGGGTGATGAAGAGGTAGGTCAATCCCAGTTCTTTCTGCAGATCCAACATGAGATCGATGAGCGTTGTTCTCAGGGACACGTCGATCATAGAAACAGGTTCATCCGCCACCAC
>CP070828.1:1158120-1162113 GCA_020344715.1 Candidatus Bathyarchaeota archaeon
CGTTCATCGTTATATTAGACCCATGTTCTGTGAAGGGCGAGGTCCCTTCCGGTGGACATCGCTGGTCAGCAATCCAGATGACATATACACGCTGGACACGGTGGTCTTGGATGTTTTCTCTCATAACAAGGAGCTTTGCCGTTGGATTGAGAAAGCCAAGGAGCAGGTTAAGTTTCAAGGTTTACCGGCTCGCGTCTGCTGGCTTGGTTTCGGGGAACGAGCTAAGTTCGGGAAAATTATGAATGACATGGTGCGCAAAGGGGATCTTTCTGGACCGATCTGGATTGGACGAGACCATCTGGACGGCGGAAGCGTTGCATCGCCCAACCGAGAAACGGAGGGAATGAAGGACGGAAGCGACGCTATAGCTGATTGGCCAATCCTAAACGCGCTTTTGAATGCTGTGGCTGGAGCCACATGGGTTTCGGTTCATCATGGAGGCGGCGTGGGAATGGGGTACAGCATCCACGCTGGAATGTGTCTAGTAGCAGACGGTACAGAAGATGCAGAAAAAAGAATCGTTAGAGTTTTGACCACTGACCCGGGAACAGCCGTAGTTCGGCACGCTGACGCGGGCTACGAACGGGCCAAGATGATAGCACGAACCAAGAAAATCAAGATTCCAATGTTAGAATAGTCTGAAAGCGTGTCAATCTTCTGATGATCGTGGAAAGACCGAGTGGGCAGTCTGAAAAGCTATGTGGAAAAAAAGAAGCGTAGCCGATCAGACGAGAAATGGTTTCCAAACTGCAAAAGAGAAACTCGCAAACGGAAGCCTTGGAAACCCTACTGACTAAGGAGAATCTCTGAGAACTATCCACAATGCTACCACAGTGCCTTGCACGCGTCACGCCAGCTGGATTATGCCGATGTTTAGGCCAGTTCCTGCAATGCTCTCAAACGTTTGACTATGTTTGGGTGACTGGAAAACAGCTCAGCCAGCCTGCTGAAGAAGGTCACTTCTTTGCTGAGAACTTGTTCAACAAGCTTCTGGTCAGCCAATCTTGTTCTTGATTGAGTTAGGGACATGGCATCTGCTTCGGCGCGGTCTGGATCGGATATGAACAAAGCCTTGAATGAGCTGAAGCTGCCAACCTGTCGACGTTGAAGCTTTGCTTTGCGAGTGGAACTAACGATTTTTGCTAGGCCTTCCGAGAGCTTGCGAGGTCCCTCGTCTACGATGCTGGCACTGTGACGGTCCGCATAGTACTCTCGGAGCCGGCTAAGGTAGAGGGTGAACACTGTTAGAATCAAGTAGGCAAGTAGGCTTCCCACGGCGATAAGTGCGGCCGCTGCGCCGCCTCCTCTGTCATTTCGGCGGCCTCCGAACATTGAAGAAAGCAGCATGGAGTAGTATATGAAGTAGAAAACTGCCGGCAAAATGGAAACAAACATCATCACTTGCACGTCTCGATGCTTTAGGTGACCAAGTTCGTGACCGATAACAGCTTCAACTTCTTCATCTTCGAGGGTTTTCAAGAGTTCGCTTGTTACAGCTACTTTTGTTCCTGCGATGGGTGATCCATAAGCGAATGCGTTTGGAATCGGGATGTTGGCGATCATCACTTTGGGCATCTTCAACCTGCTCTTCTGGCTTAATCGCTCCACCGTCGCGTAGAGTCGTGGATTCTCAGATTTTGACGCCTCTTTTACCCGGTACATGGCGTCTATGAGGTACGGGGAGATCAACCATTGAATAATGTTGAAGGCTACGACGATGAATGGTAGCACAATGAAGCTGACACTCATCAAGCTGAGAATGACCGTGAAGAATAATGTGGACAAGCCAATTATGACGGCTAGAGTCCCAACTACAGACAGTCGAAGTTTCAAGAGGCTCATATTTTACTAATCCTCAGAAATGGTTCCATAAAAACCGACGCTTATAATCTTTACTGTCCTTTTTCGCACATTACCATTATGTCTTCCAACGATACATTTCGGACCTGTCATTTTCGCTTTCGGAAGAGCATCGTGTGCTCATATGTGCAGACGTAGTCAAAACCGGCTTCGATCAGGTTCCTTGCTTCTTCCGTATTCTCTGCCACTGCTGAGTGAAAATCGTCGCTTTCAAAGTTCACGAGTTGGGTGTAAAGCAGCGTGGTGTTGATATTTCGGTGTCCAAGCATTTTCATGAGGTGTAAGATATCCTTGGTTCTTGCATATTCGTTCGTAGCTTTCCAATGCTGGATGCGCGCGCGTACAATGCTGCCAATCTTGGAACTCTACGACTTATTTGGAAGCATTCTCTTGACGAGATTGGCACAGTCGCGGAATGCTCTTTCTTCAGCAATACGAAACCAATACTTCTTATTCTTTGTTTTAATGTCGATTATCCTGCGTCCTTTTGGTGATAGTATGCTCTTCTTCTTGACCGCAATTTTCTCGATGTCACCGTAGGATATGGAAAAATTGAGTTTATCCAAGTCCAAAAGATCTTGCACCTGCATTTTTTTGAGTTTATCCACTCGTCTATTTGTGATATGATTGTATACGTCAGTAATCGTAGACAGACCATAACCCGCCTCACCCAAGAGTGAAGTGAATATGCTTAACGTGCCACCAATTTTGACACAGATGAGTTCGTTCTTGGCAAAAACCAGGGCAAACCGTCTTGTCACTCGCCCTTTTCCTTTACCCTCTAGAGGTCCTATGAGACCCATAACCTCTTCACTCATGTGCCATTGCACCATACCTTGCTGATGAGTGGCAGATAATTAAAATTTGTGCGGTCTCTCTGGTTTGGGTTCTATTAGAATCTAAATAAAAAAGGCTATTCTAATGTAAGGATAGTTGCTCTGCGGAGAGCATCATCAAAGAATCTAACACCTTTGGATGTTAATTCTGCGTTCTTTATCCTCATTGGATAGAATATGATGCCCCACGTTGCTTCCCCTCCACTCGGAAGCCCTCCTTTAATTCGTATCTCATAGACGCTGTGTTTATACGGTTGAGGATAGATGCCATCCAGGGTTCCTATTCCTTTATCGATGGTACGACCAGCTTGTTCATACTCCACTTTAACTTGTCGGCCCAAAAAATATCCTACAAAATCTTGAATTAGAGAGACCCCTGATATTTTCTTTAGTCGTTCGAAAAGGTCTTCATCACTCCTAACCTTGTCCAAGTAAAGCATTCTCCCCGCAAAGATTCTACTTTCGATTGTTTCTTAACATTTATTACCGTGTTTCTGTATAATCATAAAACCGATTTATCTCTATACCAGCATATGCGCAAGTTTTGGTAAGATATGTCTCACATTGCTATCCGACACATCGCGAAGATGACCTAGAAGTTGTTTCTGAACTTGCAGTACTGGCAAATCCACATGCACAGAAAGAGAGGTATCGAGAACACATTTTTGACGAGTTGAAAGATAACCCAGATTTGTCTTTTGTTGCTACTATCGGTGAAAAGGTTGTGGGATATGTACAAGGAGGAGTTCGAGACGATATGTCAACTCTCGAGGACTTGGCGGTTGCTGAAGATTATCAGAATAAAGGAATTGGCACCCAATTGCTGGGCGTTGAGCTAGAAGCACTGCAGACAAAAGGGAGAAGTTGGTCTTTGCGCGCGCTACCTCATTTTGGTTATATTGTAGTGGCAATCTGGACATTTATGGAATGATCTTCTATGACCTTTTTGCCTATTTTCCACCATTTCTGATCCACACCTAGGACACTTCATTTTCGCATTTCCTCTATGCAAGCACTATTCAGTTAGTCTCTGAAATGGACCTTCACGAATCTTCGTCCAGACTTCTTTGCTCTCTTTAAGGTGAAACTGTGTTTTCCAGTCTTGAAGTATTCTCTGAAGTGTGTGGCGCAGTTGCCGCACGAGTAAGCTTGGACTGTAAATTGGCTCCATTTCCAAGTTTTCCTGGGTCTAGTGAGCTCTTTCTTGCAGTTAGGACACTTGGTCATTCAAGCTCCCTCTTTCTAGTTGTTCCAAGCACAAATTTAAGAGCGTTGCGCGCGCGGTGATTCAGTCTTC
>CP070828.1:1162213-1165050 GCA_020344715.1 Candidatus Bathyarchaeota archaeon
AAAAAAGACGAAGACCAAAACCAAATAACAGCCGATTTCACGATAGCAACACCTTAACCTCCACCGAAACCATCCAGCAAGTCTCTCTCGCAACTCGACCGTCATCTCGCCACTGACGCCCCTTCCACTCACATCTTCTCCGTTTAGCCTAGAGGTGCCCAGAGCCTGCAAGCCCATTACTAGGAAAAGTTTTTCCTTCTGAACAGCCACCTTACTGCAAGCTTTAGGAGCCCCCCAACATGAACCGCCGAGACTTACTCAGTACACCTGTGAGCCCCATGGAACTTAAACCGCACATGACCATAGACGAACTTATCCAGCAATTCGACAACGCCGGCTCATTCGGAGCCGGTCGACTAGCAACCGCATGCAACGTTCTTGAAAACATGATTCGCGATGAAAAATGCACCGTGTTCCTTTCTCTCGCGGGAGCTGTTGTCCCAGCCGGTTTACGCCACATCATTGCCGACCTTATCAGAGAAAGGTTGATCGATGCTCTCGTCAGCACAGGAGCGAATATGATCCACGATCTCATAGAAGCCCACGGCGGACATCACTACAAAGGACACTGGCTGGTCGACGACTTTTTCCTATACAAATATCACATAAACCGCATCTACGACATTTTCGTTCCCGAAGAAGATTTCGTAAAAGCCGACAAAGCTCTAATCGAAATGTTTGACGAGATCTCAAGAGAAAGCCAAGGACAAGTTCTCTCAGCCAGTGAGCTCATGCGGCTAATAGGAAGCCGGCTCAACGACCCGAAATCCATTGTGAGATCGGCCTATACGGCCAACGTTCCAATCTTTCTCCCTGCCATGCGAGACTCAGAATTCGCATACATACACATTGTTCACACCAAACGCAACAAAGAACGCAAAAATCTCCTCGTTGACGCCTTCACAGAAGCCGCAGACATGGTAGCAGTGGCCCAAAAATCGGAACGACTCGGCATGATCGTCATCGGAGGCGGTGTCCCCCGCAACGCAGTGCAACACGCCGCATTAATGGCCGACAAAGGTCTCGACTACGCCGTGATCATAACGACCGATCGACCGGAATACGGCGGACTATCAGGTTCAACCCCTGAAGAAACCATCAGCTGGGGCAAACTGAAGAAAGAAGCCGGAAAAGTCATGGTCATAGGAGACGCCATGATCATCTTTCCCTTAGCAGTGGCCGCTGTCCTCGAGAGACTTGGAAGTGATTTTCACAGAAAAGGCAACCCTTAATGAGGAGATGCATGTCAATGACGAAGACCGAGGAACCGAAAAAGTTCTGTGGAAACTGCCATCACCACAACACGTACGAGTACCCAGATGTTATCTTCTGCTTTAACCAATTCCAACAAGGAAAAAAGGCGATATACTCAACGTTGGACCGCTGTGAACAGTGGAAGCTCCAATCTCAAGAATGCTTTTGTCTCAGAGATGCCTTGACAACGCAGCATCAGAAAAGAAAATGACAAACTAAGTCTTTTTTCTCCGTTTCTTAGTTCTTTGTCGTCTTGTTTTTCTAGTAGGATTCTTCCCCTCAGGTTGTGCGTTCTCTTGCTGAGGCAGCACGGGAGCAGCCGGATTCAAAGGCAAAGACGCGGGAGCTTCTTCAACGGGAGGGAGAACAGCTGGTCGGGTGAGCTGTATATTGGGTTTAGAAACTTCAGGAGTAGATATCACCGGCTTCGGCCTCAAAGCATAACCCAAAATGGCGAATATCAACCCCAAAGCCGCAGATATCACGGTAACAACCGTCCCCTCAAAGGTCATCGGATCTGGCAGCCACTGCTGAACTCCTTCGGACAAGACCAATCCTACAATTATGAACCATGCCACAGATACGATATATAACCCATAATCTAGCCGCATCTCGTCTGCCCCTCAATGCAATGCTACTCATCACGAGGGGTTTAAATAATTTTTTAGCGCGTGCCTTCCACATCGAGCTCTTGTCGGAAATTCAGGCTTAGGATTGGTCTTTTTCGAGCATGACTTCCCAAATTCCAAATCCAGCTACTGTTTCAGGTCTCTCAACCGGGTTATACCATTTTTTCTTTGCTCCGGCTTTCGATCTGAGCTTCCACTTGAAAGATTTGGGTTCAGCGTCTATTCTGTTCAACAAGCTTTCGATTTCTCGGGTTATCTTCTCTCTGTCAGTGTTCTTAAAATGACGTGGATCCAACCCTGCCTCAGATCCCAAAGTGTCCATTTCCGTGATGAGCTTCTGAATTTTTTTGAGATTGGTGGTGGCGGTATACCAGAATCCCCAATCTTTCGCGAGCAGCCTAGCTATATAGCTGGCATCGACGCTCTCATTAGTTCCTCTTTCTTCAACTCTATGAGCTTTAAGCAGCACAATGCAGTCTTTCAAGTCTTTCCTGCTGAAGGCTTCCCACATCTGTATTTTCTCAAGCAGCAGATCGGTCACAGAAATTGTCGGATAATCCAACTCGAGTCGTCCTTTAAAATCCACTGGATGATTGGCCACTATCAGTCTATCGTAGAAGACGTCCACGTAGAACCAGCCCTTAGGATGATAGTAGATCTGCCGCTCTGAGGCCGCTGACGAAAGAGTTGTTCTCCTCTTGGCATACCCGATCTCGCCGAAAAACTCCTTAACCCGCCCCCGATGTTTGCGGTAAGACATGAAATCGATGTCGCTGTATTCTTGACCCTTGACGACGCCGGTTCCAACGCGGCCAAGTTTCACTGTGAAATCTCTGAACTCCTGACAGTGCATCGCTACCCCAAGTCCGCCCATAATTCGAAGGACAAGGGCGTTCTTCTCTGCCTTTTCAACGATCGTTTCAGCTTCCTGGAGAAACACGTCGGTGGGAACTA
>CP070828.1:1165150-1170095 GCA_020344715.1 Candidatus Bathyarchaeota archaeon
CACTTAACAACGCGGAAAACCCCCTTTTTTTCTGAAACTTCAACCTCCTTGTTGGGGTGATCCAGTGCCCAGCTTGTATGTCTCAAGGCGTACATGAGCGAGGAAATGCTATTCTGCCGTATCCCAAGCAAAGCTTTGAGATCCCTTGCCTCAATTCTGCCCATAAGTTTCCAGCAGTTGGTGTCAATTTCTGTAGCGGCTTCTGTTCCGAATTTTTTCTCAATACCCAAAAAATAGAGACCATCAACCCTCCAAAGATTCCGGATATGCAAAGAGAAAAGGGCAAGCAATTCATCTTTGGGCATCGCTTCAAGCATATGGCGATCTTGGTTTGTCGTGTTTTTCATTCTGCTCACCTTTAAGAGAGTAGGTAGAGTCTCGATTCCCATAAATCGTTTTTCCATCAAAACGCAAACGACTTCGAACAAAGACACGGTCGGCTATCTTTCTTCATTATTCCATTTCAACGGTCGCTGGGGGCTTCGGTGTCACATCATAGTACACGGCGGAAACGTTTCTACAAGCAGCTAAGATCTTGCCGGCTGTTTCATTTAGCGTTGACCATGGAAGCTCAGTTACCTTCGCGGTTAGAAAATCGGTTGTCTGTATAGCCCTCAAAACCACGACGCAAGGCTGATCACGAGGCAATTCCTTTACGGTATAGAGTATTCGTGTGAAGGAGGGGTCTTCCTTGACGAGCTTTGCTTGAAGGGAAACAAGACTTGATATGGGAGGATTGTAGATGGCACCTTTTGGAGTTTGCGCTTTCAGAGCCGCAATTGTGCCATACAATCTTTTTCCAGCTTTGATGCCCGTGGCCTTTGCCTTGAAAACTTTGACAGAAACGTTTCTCAAATGGGCTTTCAGCAAACGTGCGGTGGTTTCTTGAATCTGCTTGCTTCTTTCGTGAGGAACTGTTTCATTGTCAAGGATCGCGGCAAAGTACTGACTAGGCGAATGTCTGGAGAAGCTTTCTTCAACGATAGCTGTTGCCTTCTTCTCTGAATCAAGTTTATCTGTTGTTATCCCTTCTACAACTCGAACAGACAAGCCTGGGCCCGGAAAGGGTTGCCTTTCTGAAATCTCAAGAGGTACTCCCAGATCACGTGCCACCGTGCGAACCTGTTCTTTGTAAAGCGAAACGAGAGGTTCAACAACCTTGAAGCCGTATCTTTCCATTGTGTTGATTCCCATCTGTTCAAGGACGTTGTGTTGAGTTTTGATCCCTCCCGTTGTTTCGACAATATCAGCTTTGATGGTGCCCTGAACGAGAATTCTGCAACCTTCTCTTTCAGCGGTTTCGCCCAACACTTTGTAGAAAGTTTCACGGAATCTCTTACGCTTCTCTTCAGCATCACGTAGACCATTAAGTGCTTTCATGAATCGTTCCTGAACGTCTAGTATCTTTATTGGCAGTTTTATGGGCGGTTTCGATACAAGATCTGCGACGCGTTGAGGTTCACCTTCCCTCATGAAGGCGTCATCCAAAATAACGCAGAGAAGATTGCTACCGATTGCTCGATGCGTCAAGACAGCGCTTGTTGTGCTATCGACGCCACCTGAAACCGCGATTAAAGCCTTTTCATCTTTTATGAGTTTTCTTAGCTCTGCCACTTGTTTTTTGATAAATTCTTGCGAGTTAAATGTTTGCATCAGGGCAACCTCGCTTTGACACTTTTTCAGCACGACCATTCCTTAAATATTTGCCGCTTCTGGGATTTTCCTCTATAGGACTCATCAGTCCGTTTTCGGAGACTTGTGGTCGTGGGAATAACCCACTTGAATAGAGCTTCGTTGTTAGAGATGTGGAGGACATAAACCACGAAAGTTGTCCCACGATGCGTAAGATGCGGTTCTACTCTGCTCCACATGAGCATCCACGGTTTAGTCTACTTTTTCTGCCCAAACTGCGGCTATGAAACAGTTTTCACCGGGTTTCCGACAAGTGAAAGTTGGAAAGAAAATACCTAAAAACCTACAAGCTTCTGCGTTTCTGATTGAAACGGACAATAGTTTAGAGCTTCTAGACCATATTTCCATTTCCGTAATATTCCGTTGCTGAAGTATCTGTCTTATAGAAGCTTTCTCTAGAATTAAGTTAGATACAACCCAGATCTCGGGATTGCCGATGAAAAAGAGCCTAGTTGTCTGGATACTTGGCTGTTTGACCTTCCTTGCTGGATTGCACACATTCGACGCGGTTCTTTGCTTTGCATCCAGCAACAATGCAGGGTCACTGTTAGAGCTTTACCCTTTTTCGGACGAGATCAGTCAAGTAGCTGAGAACGTGGGCATCGTCGCGTATTTCTGGCTTTCCTTGGCCTCTACATTCGCCTTTATGGGAGTCACTTGCTGCTTTGCGTTTTACGATCCGGTCTTGTCGTACGTAAAGAGGGTGGTTTCGGAAACCAAAATAGACGATGTTCAAACAGATGCAAGACTTGATTCGGAATTAACTGCGTTGTCAATGATTAATGAATCTCTAACAAACCAAGGAACCCTGTTAAACACTGTCAAAGGCGAGTTAGACTTCGTCAAAGATGGTATCACCGCAATAAAGATTGACGCAGCACGTTTAAGAAGCAAGATGCGAGGTTTGGAAACTGATCTTGCTAGGCTTAGAAAATGTCCAGCGTGTGGAAAGAATGTAGTACCCGAGTTCAGATTTTGTCCTCATTGTGGAGAGAAGTTGTCTCTTTACGTACTCGTACGCCAAGTGCCAAAGCAAGACTCGCAATTGGTGAAGACCATATCAAACTAGAATCAACGCTCTCTTTTGCCAGAAATGAACTCTTGGAACCAGCGTTCTGCTTCATCGAGTGGCAACAGTCGGGGTGGGTGTTTAAAGGCGTAAGCGGAGACGCTGAGGAGCGCTCCTGAGGCTCCGCGGTCCATAGCGATTTTCGTCGCCCTTATTGCGTCAAGCAAGACTGAGCCGGCGTTGGGTGCGTCTACTGTGCCTAGTCGCATGTCTAGCCGCATTGGGACTCGTCCGAAGTAGAGACCTTGAATCCAGAAGAAACTGTCTCGGCGGTTTTCTAGAAAGTCTACGTAATCGGTCGAACCAGCGACAATTGAGGCTTTGTAGGGTAAGGTGGTTTCTACGGATTTGGTTTTCATGGTTCTCTTTACATCTCTTGTTCTTTCCAAAGTGTCCAATGATTCTGTTCCTCCGCCTACATCAAGCTGATAGGTCTCAGATATTTTCACACCTCGATCTGACAGAAGTTTAAGCAAAGTTCTGTGAAGAGCTGTGGCGCCTACTTGATCCATCAAATCGTCCCCAACGAGGGGTAGTCCAGCATTTCCAAAACGTTTGGTCCATGCCGGATCGCCTGCAATGAGAATTGGCGTTGCATTCAGGAAAGCGCAACCTGCTTGAAGGGCGTGTTGAGCGTAAAGCTGAGAAGCCTTCGTGGCTCCGCTTGGTAGCAGATTTATCACGATTTCGGCCTTGCTGTTTTGAAGTTCTTGGGTCACATCTGAGGCTGATGACGAGCTGACTTTTACTATTTCTTTCAAATAGGCACCGAGTCCGTCCAAGACTGGCCCTTTCAAAACCTGCACATTCAGTCGTGGCACATCGGCGAATTTTAATGTGTTGTTGGGTGGTGAAAACATTGCTTTTGACAGGTCCCTTCCTACTTTGCGGTCATCGATGTCGAAAGCGCACACGAACTCCAAGTCGCTCGGATGATAGCCTCCGAGGTAGAGATGCCTCAAGCCCAATGCATCCTCGTTCTTGTCGATTTCTTTGTAGAATTGACTGCCCTGAATAAGAGCGGAGGCGCAGTTTCCAACGCCCACGAGCGCAATTTTGATTTTTGTCATGTGATCTCCACCTCGCTGAGCCAGTATTCAAGTCGTAGAACGTGGAGATTGTTGCGTAGCTTGTTTTATAATGTTTGGGTGCACGAATTGTTTTAGCGAACACGATAGATGAGGGAACTTGGCTGGGCATGGCTGCAACTCACTGCCACGCTATGGTGCACGCGTTTTGATCAGAAGACTTTGCAGAAGCAGAAACTGACGCTTGATTTATTAGTTGAACAGCGCATTAAGGTTTGATAAAATCAGCGTTGATAGGAGAACAGAAGCGTTTGGAAGGCTCAGACAAGTTCGAAATCATCAACGAATTGGCCAAACGTAGAGGCTTTTTCTGGCCTTCTTTTGAAATTTACGGTGGAGTAGGCGGTTTTATAACGTTTGGCCCTTTGGGTGCTGTGTTGAAAAGAAGAATTGAGGACAAGTTTCGAGCATTCTATATCAGACCACTGGGCATTTTTGAAATGGAGTCTTCCGTGATTTTGCCAGCCAAAGTGTTTGAAGCTTCAGGTCACGTAAACCACTTTAAGGAACCCATGATTGAATGCGGCAAATGCAAACGCAAGTTTCGAGCTGACCACCTGCTGCAAGAGCTTGCGGAAATGAGCGACACAGAAACCGAAAAGCTCAGCGTTGAACAACTTGCAGATCAAATCAGAAAACATGAGATCAAATGTCCTGAATGCCGTGGGGAGTTCAGCGAAGCCAAGCAGTTCATGACAATGTTCTCCACAACTATTGGCCCATACTCGGACGCAGTTGGCTACGGACGCCCAGAAGCCGCCCAAAGCATCTTCGTGGAATTTAAGCGTCTGTATGAAAACGCCCGAGAACGCTTACCCTTCGGCGTTGTTCAAATTGGCCATGCGTTGAGAAACGAAATCTCCCCAAGACAAGGGGTCATAAGGCTGAGAGAATTCACAATAATGGATATCGAATTCTTCTTTGACCCAGAAGAGTCTGAGTGCCCGTTACTCGAGAATGTTGAAAACGAAAAGCTTAGGCTTCTACTGGCTGAAGCCAAACTGAAAGGCAAAAAAGAACCTATTGAGGTAACTACAAGACACGCCTTAGATAAAGGCCTCATAAAGACGGAGTGGCAAGCCTTCTTCATGGCTCA
>CP070828.1:1170195-1174193 GCA_020344715.1 Candidatus Bathyarchaeota archaeon
AATACGTTGACGTCGAAACCGCAAGAAACCTTGCAGACGATATTGACAAGCTTTCTCGACTGTTGGAAAACGCTGAGAAGATTCAAAGATCGACCAACAAACTGAAAACACGGCTAGAACTCAACGACGAAAAGATACACAAGGAAAACCAGAAAGTCAGTTTGATTACGGATAAGACTGAACTTGATGAACTTGCAGAACTAGAGCAGCAAACTGTAGAATTGAAAGCAAAAGTCAAGTATAACCTGCGTCATTTGCGAAAACCTTTCTACAAAATGCTGGGTCTCACTCGTCGTTCACAAGTTGCCCTTCCGCCTGATGAAACCAGAAAGCTGAAACAGTATATGAGTAATCCCTTTGAGGCACTCGTCAGCGAAGAGCACGGGCATCCCATATTGAAAAGAATCCTACAGAAGCTTGACGATCTAATTCGTCGTGGCAGGCTGAAGCTCAAGACTACGCGATTAAAAAAGGCCCAGGAACAAATGGATGGCATTCTAAACAAAAACTCACTATTCAATCTGCATCAGGATTGTCTAGCAGTCCTTTCAAAAAAGAGACAGCTCTCAGCGTCACAAACAGTCACGTCCACGCAAAGAGAACTGAACAAACTCCAAGAAACAATCCAGAACCTGCAAGACCAGAAAGAATCACTGAGTTCGAAACGAAAAACCCTTGGAGAAAAACACCAGAGAGTGTTGAGAAAGATTCAGATCCAGAAGGAAGAATTGGAAAAATCCGTTTTCGAACTGATCGACAAGAGAATCCAAGTGGTTCTTGCGAAGGTCAAGGATGTGAGCACTACTAGTCCGCAATACTGAAGTAGCGTAAAAACTGGCAATTCAAGATCTTTGGGCGGGGGAAAGAAAAACGAGGCTGGTTGCCTGGCATACATTAGACTGTTTTCTTTCTCAAGAGTGCAATCTGTCCAGCGTGATACGTGTTGTGGTCAGAAATGCCATGAAGCATCCTTCGATAGGCAGTTGCATAGGGTTGCCCGTTGTAGGAGCCTTGGGCCTTCTGTGTTAGCTGAGCCTCACTCAAACCTTTTGTAGAGTTGACGAGTTCGTCACAGGCCCTCTTTAGCCTCTCTTGTGCGTTAGTCCAGTCTTCATCAGTCTTCCCCATCTTTGCCCAGTCCTCGGCGGATTCGATGTCGGGCATTCTCTCACCGTGCAATGCGTTTGCTACAGCTTCCATCCAAAACGAGCAGTGATCTACTATTTCCCAAATCGTATGCCCGGTCCTGATTGGTCGTGCAATCGCTTGGGTCTTGTCAACTCCACTCACAACATCCATGAGTGAGGGGCCATGCCATGCCCTGCCATCAAATGTCTCCCTCAACATCTCGACAATTAATTCTATCTCGTTCATGCATGAACCTCAGCAAAGAGATAGTAAGGACTTTGATTTAGGTTTCGCATCCTCGCGTTGGCTTCACTGCGCGCGCGGTGGATTGTATCGTCATTTCAGTGTGGAAGTGTGACTACGTTTCTTTTTGGAAAGTTTGACAAGCAGATTCAGAGAGTTTTTTGCCTCTTCAACCGGTCTCGTTCTAACTACACCCACCTTCTCAGCAGCTTCGAACAGTTCTCGACCTCTTTCAGTACGAGCTATGGTCATAGTCCAGCCGTCCAATCCCAAGCCCCCAGCGGATATGTCAGCCAGTTCAGCTGAGAAGTCTTGACATGACAGGCAAGATTTGCGAGTGTAACGCTTTGCTTCAGCTAGAGAAATCGTCTTCACGTCGCCTGAATAGGTTGTCACGATGATTTTTCCTTTGATGTTCATCTTTTTAATATCGTGCAGCTTGATGCCCAGTGTTTCCTGCACCTGCTTTTCCATCAGCCCCTGGTAGGTAAAGCTTTCAGTGCACATGAGTCCAATTGCGAATCTTATCTTGCCAGTGAATTTTCGTAGCTTTGCTGCTTCCATCTTGCGGATGGCTTGAATCTGGCACGGAGTGCCTACAAAAGCCAAGCTGTTCCTCTTTTGCTCTAGGGCTTCTCGGATTGCAAGCAGGTTCGGAGAATACGTATAACGTGTACCTGCGCATCTCAGAACCTCAGCTGGAGTTGCTGCCAACACAGGTGTTGGGTGAAAAGGCTTGTCTCGACTCACTCCTGACAACAGGGCTCCATCAATTAATCCATTTTTCATGGCGTAAGTGACGAGAGTTGTGACAATGCCTCCATCTTGGCCAATGGGTGCAATGTTCGTGTCAGTTGTTTGACTAAGTACAAGACGCTGATAAATACCGAACTCGTCAGTTGGCTCTCTTTTCCTTCCAAACACGAGTTGCTCCAAATCCTGCTGCGAATATTCATATCGAGGACAAGCTCGAGGGCAAATTCCACAGACCTCACATTTCTTCACCAATCGCGACTGCTGCTCAAAATACTCTAAACAGCCGAAAGGGCAAACCAGAACACAGGCCCCGCAACCTACGCATCTCTTCGGTGATACAACCCTTTCCAGAAGCGTTTCTTCAAAACCCAGTTTAGGAAAACTCAAGGCAGTCTCCTTCCTTCGACTCTACTCTGTAGAGTTTGTGACGGTGCTTGAACGCTTTCAAGACGTACAAATCTGGTCATCTGCATTTTCATATGCAAGCATGAGTTACTAGTCATGTGAAAATCCCTCGTAGCTGTTGACAATGGTGAAGCATTAATTACCTTGGACAATTATAAAACTATTTTGAAAATTCAAGAAGAACGTCACGAAAACACAACGGTGCAGAAATGAGTCTTGTCCAAAACGCAGAAAACCTCGTTAAAGAGGCGAGGGAAGTCGATATCAAAGAATTCCTGAGACTTGTTGACACCGCCGTAGATCTACAGGCAAGTGAACACGATCGTGTTGGAGATGTCCAAGTCGTCGGCAAGCTTGTAAACCTACTGCCAAAAGGTGAAGCGATTGTCGTCGGAGACATTCATGGAGATCTAGAAAGCCTTTTTCATATATTGAAAACAACCGATTTCATTGAGAAGGTCGAAGGAGGAGAGCATTCTCACCTGGTGTTCCTTGGAGATTACGGTGACCGAGGCCTTCACTCCCCTGAAGTCTACTATGTTGTGTTGAAGCTGAAAGAAGCGTTCCCCAGAAATGTCATTCTGATGCGAGGTAACCATGAAGGACCGGATGATATTCTGGCATACCCCCATGACTTGCCGAATCATCTATACATCAAGTTTGGCGAAGACTCAAGCACCGCCTACGATAGGTTGCGAAAGCTTTTCCATAATCTGCACAACGCCGTTCTTGTCAAAGGAACATGCATCTTCCTGCATGGTGGTGTCCCGACTCGAGCTAAAACTGTCAACGATGTAGCATATGCTCATGAAAAGCATCCACGTGAGACCCATTTGGAGGAGATTCTTTGGAATGACCCGTGGGAAGGTTTGACTGGGACTCGCGCTTCACCCAGAGGTGCCGGAAAACTTTTCGGAGAAGACAAAACCGACGAATTTCTAGAGCTGTTCAACGTGAAAGCGCTGATTAGAGGACACGAACCAAGTCAAGGAGGTTTCAAGCTCAACCACAACAGAAAAATTCTGACGCTATTCTCCAGAACAGGACCGCCATACTTCAATAGACATGGGGCGTATTTGCAGCTGGATCTAGACTATGCGGTGGAGAAGGCGTTTCAGTTTAATCAGTTTGTCAGGCTGTTTTGAAGAAGATCCGTCCGTTTGGATGGGTTCGTTGGTTACCATAGAACTAACGGGGATGACAGGTAAATCAGCCTCGAATGCTTCAGATTCCTCAATTACGTGGCTCCGAGTATTGCCGAAACGGAAGAAAAAACAATAGTTTGGATTGCCTTTGCAGTAATGGGTAACATCGAAGTCATCCAGTTCCCCATCTAGGCCCTGCTCTAGCATTTGTCTGCATACTTTTTTGGAAGCGTCGTAGAGGAGGTGGAAACACTCCATTCTTATGCCTCTTGTATTTTTGTTGGACAGTTTTGAAGTTGCACGTAGATACAATATGTCCTC
>CP070828.1:1174293-1179080 GCA_020344715.1 Candidatus Bathyarchaeota archaeon
GACTGAGGTCCATAAGGGCAATTATACAGCTATTCTGCCAGAACCTCTTGCTTGCTGGGTCATGACCAGAGGCTCAACAGGTCCTGCGAAAGTGTTGCCAGCCACGAAGACCCATCTGAAACAGATTTTTACGTGTGGAGCCAGAGCACTCGCCAACTATGTGTTGCGAAAGAAGGATTTCACATTTCTTACTGGAAGAATCCTAAACCTCAACTTTCCATCTAACGTTCATACAATGCTCATCGGTAGACAAACCGTAACGTACGGATACAGTTCTGGAACCTATGCGAGACTCAACCCAATGCTTGATAAGGTCAGTCTTCTGCCGAGGCAGGAAGAAATAGATGCGCTAGGCCCTGGAATCACCAAGGCAGATTGGGAAAAGAGGTTTGAATTGGTTTATCAGCAGGCGGCAAACGAGAATGTGACTGCGACAATGGGAGTCACGCCGGTTATTCTGTCCTTTGCGAGATACGTCAAGAAAAAACATGGGAAGAGCCCAAAGGAATTTTGGAATCTTCGGGCTTTGTTCTGCACAAGTGTTCGAAAGATACAGTTCAAGTATGCACGAGCGCTCAAGAAATATTTTGGTCAAGTTCCAGTAGTAGAGATCTACAGCGCGACTGAAGGTGTCTTCGCCCAACAGCTCGACGACCTTCCGTATGTTACGCCCAATTATGACAAGTACTTCTTTGAAGTTGAAACAGGGCAAGGAGCAAAAATGCTACACGAACTCAAACGTGGCGAGTGGGGCAAACTAATAATCTCGTCCTGCATGTTTCCACGATACGACATTGGAGACATCATAGAGGCAGCTGGGAACAACTATTTCCGTGTGGTCGGAAGACACACGATGTTAACTCTGCTGGAACACAGATTATATAGACTGTTTTTCAGATGGTTCGTCTAGGTTCTAGGATGTCTTCGCGATGCCATCAGCGCAGCATAGATCGACCCAACAACGATGATTATGCCGATGATAATGAATGCCAAGGCGGATGCCACTTCCGTTCGAAGGAGACCTGACACTTGGAGATAAGACAGCAAACCTATGAGCACTAGGATTAGACCGCCAATCAATGGACCTATGACTCCGAACTCCCGTTTCTCGTGTTTCTCAGTCTTCTCCTGTTTCTCTTCCTTCTCGCGCTTTTCACGTTTCTCTGCTTTTTCAGCCACTTGAGGCGCTGGAGCAGGTGCAGCTGCAACAGGAGGTTGTTCGGCTTTCAAAGGGGCGCCACACTGCGGACAAAAGACCATTTCTTCACGAATTTCGGTGCCGCACTTCTGACAATATGGCACAAAATCACCTTCTAATCTACTAGTATACATTTTATTCTAAACATTGGGTATTTAAAACATGTCCTAACCTAGTGACAAACAAATGTTATATTTGCCTACTGCAAAATAGTCAGCTGGGTAGATCACTTGAACAAGAGCTCTCAGGATTTCCCACACAAGCACAAAGAAAGCATCTTCGGCGCCGTTTCTGCAGGAGTGTTCTTTGTTGTCATCGGAGCGATCTTCGTGACCACGCCTGACCTCTTTGACAAAATCATAGCCTTTTTTCAAGATCTAGATATTGTGAGAGTTCCGAACACGGAAATTTTACTTCCAGCACCAGCATCTCCGGGAGACCATCCGGTGCTCTATTCAGCAGTCGAACAATTCAGTTTCATCTGGAGCCTTTACCAACTAGTCATTCTCGCGCTTAGATTTGCCGTTGGTTCACCATTAAACAAAAAGGCAGAAACTCTGTCAAACGTTGTTTTCTGGTTTGGAAGTAGCTATCTCATTCGGACATTTCTCGGTGAATCGACATCAGTCACAACATGGTTTCAATTCTGGTCCGCAATAATAATTCTTGTCGGTGTTTCACTGCTTGCCAGAGCGGCAATTTCCGCGGTTGCCCGTGCGCTGAAATGATGACCCTTGGTGTTTCGCCTAAATGGAAAAGATATCGGGCGCCTATGCGCGCGCGAACTCACATTACTATCATTAAGCAAGTTGTAACATAAGGATAGATCACTTCTAATCAGATTTCCTTGAAGATTTTAGTTTACCTTCTTCTACCTCTATTTCGAACTCAGCTCCGCATTTCAGGCATTTGACTTTACCTTTGAAGTTCCAGTATTCGTGACTGTCAAGATGAATAACACTTCTACACTTCTCCTTTAGACAGAATACATGAACCATTTTCTACCTCCCCTCCACATATTTCTCTGCATCTAGAGCAGCTCTACATCCTGCCCCAGCCGCGGTTACTGCCTGACGATACCGGTAATCTTGTGCATCGCCGGCGACGAAAACTCCTTCGACGCTAGTCATTGTAGCCTCTCTAGCAACAACATACCCAGCTTGGTCTAGTTCCACGTGACCTTTGAAGATTTCCGTGTTTGGCTTGTGACCAATTGCTATGAAAACAGCGTCGCACGCCAGTACAGACTCATCATTTGACTCCACGTTCTTCAGCCTGATGCCTTCCACCCTGTCTTTGCCCAGAATTTCCTGAACCGTGCTGTTCCAAACGAAGGCGACTTTCGGATCCTTAAATGTTCGTTGCTGTAGAATCTTAGATCCCCGCAACTTATCTCTTCTATGGATAACTTTGATTTCGCTGGCAAATTTGGAGAGAGCCAAAGCTTCCTCCAAAGCTGTGTCTCCGCCTCCGACAACAGCCACTTTCTTATCTTTGAAGAAAGCCGCGTCACACGTAGCACAAGCTGACACTCCTCTTCCTCTCAACCGTTTTTCGCTTTCGAGACCTAACCACTTTGCAGAAGCTCCGGTTGCAATGATAACTGACTTCCCTTTGTACACTTGACGTCCAACAGCAACTTTGAGAGGTTTTGATGAAAAATCCACGTTAGTAGCATCTTCAAAGATTATTTCAGCCCCGAAACGTTTTGCTTGTTTCCACATGTTATCCATCAGCTCTGGCCCAAGAATCCCATCCTTGAATCCTGGGAAGTTCTCCACTTCCGCGGTAAGCATCAGTTGTCCACCCCACACAGCACCAGCGATGACAAGAGTCTTCAACTCAGCCCTGCTGGTATACACCGCAGCTGTCAAGCCGGCTGGCCCAGAACCAATAACTATCACATCGTACATCTTTTCAACCATTTCCAAACAATGACTAACACGGAGTCAATATCAAGCTTTCTTTGACAGCAAAGCCGTTGCCACCAATGGCAGGAAGCATCACTATTTGGGCCAAAACACGTCGGAATCCTCTTCTCTGTTTCAATAGAAAGACAATGATTCCCGACACTCTTTCGAACGATTGTTATTCTCCCTCAAAGCCTAGATCCGCGTCATCTTGAGAACCCGATTACTGCTGCTTCGTCTGTTTGATTATCTCTCTGCATTTGTCCGCATATTCACACCATTCTAGGCACGACTGTTCTTTCTCAGACCGGCCAAATTCCCTATTGCAGGTGTCGCAGGTTCCAACATCCTCGTCGCTCCAAATCTCCACTTCTCCGCCGCAGTCGGGACAAGTGAAATTCTCAGGAACCGGTCTGACAAACTTTTTTATACCTGGACAAGTCTCAAAACCGGATCTAGCCATTAATTTTTCACCTTTTCAGGAGGAACTCAACTTTGGTGCTTGTGCTTGGAATCAGGTATTTTATCTCCTTTCATGCTGATTATTTCTTGCTTCAGAGGAAGCATTCTCCCTGAAGAACCTAGTGCTTCTTTGACAAGGTGGAATAACCCAAAGCAACAGGGAACCTCCATATTCACAACGGTAACGCTTCGGATGTTGGATTGCGTGAATAGCTTGGTCAACTTCTCCTTGTAGAAGGCAGAATCATCAAGTTTGGGGCATCCGATTACAATTGTCTTGCCTTTTAAGAAGTCGCTATGAAAGTTTGCGTAGGCAAAAGGCACACAATCAGCGGCTATTAGCAAGTCTGCATTTTCAAAGAATGGCGCATCGGGTGGTACCAACGCTAGTTGCACAGGCCAATGGGATAGCTTGGAGATTCTTCTAGCTGGGATGTGGGCAATTTCTTTCTTGACCGAGTCTCTTTCCAAACGCACTGCCCTTGTTGAAGGACAAGATTGGTGTTCAATGTGAGAATGATGTGCTGTGGGAACTAGTTGTCTCGACTGCAGGTTTTTTTCGACTGCTTCTTCATCGAATTCTGCTGCCTCTCTCGTTTCAACAGTTATGGCTCCTTGTGGACACTCTCCTATACAGGCTCCTAGGCCATCGCAGTATACCTCACTGACCAGTTTGACTTTTCCGTCAACGATCCTAAGGGCTCCTTCGGCACAAGCTGGGACGCACAACCCACAACCCGTGCACTTTTCTTCATCGATTTTGACGATTTTTCTTAAAACCATCCAGCTTTCACCGCTTCCTTTGGTTTGTCAATAGTAGCTTTAATGACGATTCAAATAGAACGCAGCCGAAGCGTCTTCCTTCTTTAGTTCTCGAAGATCCTTGGCCGTTAGACATTTTCCTTCTGTTGGACAGTATTTTTCAGCATGATAGGAAAATATCTTGAATAGATTCCCTAGTGTTTCCTTGTTCAAATAGTAAACGTGCTCTCTCTTTCTTCGTTCCGAAAAGACGAATCTGCATCTCTCGAGGGGTTTGAGGTTATGTGAAATCATACTCTGTTCTTGGCCTAGAGATCTAGAGATTTCAGTCACATTTTTTGGCCCATCGCTAAGGAGCTCAACAATAGCTAGTCTTGTAGGATTTGCTAGAGTTGAAAAGAATTGATAGCAGGTTTTGCTCAGATTTTGCTTCATGCGCACCACTTATCTTATGA
>CP070828.1:1179180-1190727 GCA_020344715.1 Candidatus Bathyarchaeota archaeon
AATATAATGCTAAGCTGAGACCAACTGAAACTAAGCTAAGAGGACTATACATCTGTGGAGGAACAACATTCCCAAAAGACACACCAACAACTTCTCTGCACGCACATTCGGCAGCTCTAAAAGCCGCAAAATTCATGAACGACGCAAAGATAATCAAGGACCAGAGAACCGCCGTAGTCAACGAGGAATTCTGCGGAAATTGCGAATTCTGCCCCGTCACCTGTCCATACGGCGCGATAAGCCTCGAGCCAACAAGCGAAGAACATTTCATCGCTCGGATATCCGATCTCCTCTGCGAAGGATGCGGCACCTGCGTCGGAACTTGTCCCCTTAACGCAATTGAACTCAGACACTCAAGACCAAACCAGATGCTGGCTCAGATGAAAGGTCTCATGTCTATAAATGGAACACCGAAACCTCTGGTTCTAGCCATCTGCTGCTCGGAATGTGGCCACACGGCCGTAGACTCTTCTGGAATGGCCATGATACCATATCCAGCTAGTGTCAGAATCATGAAAGTTCCTTGCACGGGTATCCTGCAAGTTCACCAACTGCTTGAAGCCTTTAAATCGGGTGCTCAAGGCGTAATGGTTGTAGGGTGCAAGAGTGACGGCTGCCACTACGAGGTCGGCGTCCAGAAAGCCGAGAAAAAGGTGGAGCTTGCAAAAACATTGCTGAAAGAATACGGCATAGAGCCAGACAGATTGGCGATGTTTAACATGGTCTTCATTGAAGGAAGAGAATTCGCTCAAGCAACGCAAATGATGACTCAAACTCTAGAAAAGCTGGGTCCACTCAGCTTGACCGACGATTCTTCGATAAAGGCGTGACACGTCAATGAACCATGGAAAAGAAGAAAAGCCTATGGACCAAGCATTCTCTCAAGCAGTTACGCATATGACCCCATGCTACCAGTGTGGAACGTGTGCTAGCAGTTGTCCAGTTGCGAAAATCACTGAGCACTTTAACCCTAGAGAGGTCATTAGATTGTCGCTCTTGGGAGAAAGAAATGAAGTGATTTCCGGCGATGCCATATGGCTTTGTTGTTCGTGCTATAACTGCCATGAAAGATGCCCCCAAAAAGTTCACATCCCGCACGTGCTGTACATGCTCAGAAATATCGCCCTACGTGAGGGCCATTTGCCGAATATCTACTCAGAGTTTGGTTCTGCGCTCTGGAGTAATGGCCGCTTGGTCAATGTTTCCAGATTCGTGGAAAACAAAAGACCCATCCTTGGTCTGCCGCCTCTCCAGCCAATAGGTCTGGAAGCGCTCAGGAGAATTCTTGCTTCAAAGGGACTTGACAAATTCCAGAAAAAGGAAGAAGTGCAATGACAAAGTACGCGATTTTTCTCGGTTGCACTATACCTGCTCGTCAACCAAACTACGAGCTATCAGCGAGAAAAGCCTTGGCCAAACTTGATATCGAACTTGTAGACCTGCCGAATATGACATGCTGTTGTCCACCACCTGTGCAATCCATTGACGTTGAAACCAGTTTGGCTGTCGCGGCATACAACCTCTGCTTGGCTGAAGAAGCAGGCTTGAACATAGTTACGTTATGTTCTGGTTGTTTTGAATCGCTTGCCATGACAAACGAGACTCTAAAAACCGAAGAAGAGTTAAAGGGCAAGATCAATTCGATTCTGTCAGAAGTGGGCAAGGAATTCCAAGGAAGCATAGAGGTCAAACATTTTCTTCAAGTCTTGACAGAAGACGTAGGGTTAGAACGTCTCAAGAAACACGTGACCAAGCCTTTGACAGACCTGAAGGTAGCACCTTTTTATGGTTGCCACGCACTCAGACCAAGTGAGTATCTAAAACTGGACGACCCAGAACAGCCCCGCATTCTAGAAAGACTGATCGAAGTGCTGGGCGCAACAAGTACTGAGTATCGAGACAAACTGAAGTGCTGCGGCGGCCTTTTGAGAGGGGTTTCCGATGATTTGGCGCTTAATCTCGCAAGAGAAAAACTTGCCAATGCAACAAAAGCGGGCGCTGACTGCATCACGACGCTTTGTCCGTTCTGCTTCATCGCTCTGGATCTAGGACAACTGCAGATAAAGTCAAAGCTTGATGAAACTTTCGATCTGCCAGTACTCCACTATTCGGAATTGCTGGGTCTGGCCTTGGGAATAGACCCGAAGGAGATGGCCTTGGAGACCCACAAAATCAAGACTGACAAGATCGTCCATAAGGCCCTGCTGACAAGAGCCGCCAAGTAGTGCGACCTGACTAAAACCGGCAAAGACAGGCAAAAGCACAATTTGCTACGCTTGGTATATAGTTGGAGTAGGCGACCTTGTGACGATCTGGCGCACTGGTAGATATCAGTCTTTGGTTGAGACAAAAGATTAGCTTCGGAGCAGCCTTCAGAAAAATCTATAGAAGAGTTTCGGTAGACTAGAAAGAGATTAAGAGATGAAAAGGCTGCTCGAAGAGGATGACTTCTCCTAAGATTTTTGACTCGGAAGAGTTCTACAGTAGGCAAGTTGTCTTGCCCGAACTCAGACCTGAAGGTCAAGAGCGACTGAAACGTTCCAAAGCGGTTATTGTGGGTCTAGGCGGTTTGGGGTCGGTCTCCGCGCTCTATCTTGCTTTAGCTGGTGTAGGTCATCTGCGCTTGGTCGATCAGGACACGGTTGAACTCAATAATCTACATCGCCAGGTCTTGTATGAACTAGGCAGTTTACGTTATCCGAAGGTTGAAGCCGCAGCAAGAAGAATTGAACAGGTGAATCCTGAGGTCAGAGTTGAGCCGCTGCCTGAACACGTGAGAGAAGACAATATTCGCGACATAGTCGAGGGAATGAACTGTGTGGTCGATGGACTGGACAACATGCAAACGAGATATCTGCTGAACAGAGCATGTGCTGCTCAAAAGATTCCCTATGTTTTTGGAGCAGCCATCGGGATCGAAGGCAACCTCTCAGTCTTTGCTCCTCCAGAAACCCCATGCCTTGAATGTGTGTTGCCAAATCTGGACGACCGGCATCTTCCAACTTGCGATACGCGAGGAGTGCTCGGGGCAACCACCGGCATCATCGGGTCGATGCAAGCTCTGGAAACCATAAAATTGCTTGCGGGAATGGGCGATTCACTGAAGGGAAAACTCATGGTCTGTGACTTCCGCGACATGTTCTTCACGACAATCGAGATTTTCAAACGGTCAGACTGCCCCGTATGCCAAGGCAAATCAGCCACGAGAATTGAGCAGGGCAAGCGGCTGACCTGGCTATGCGGACAGAACACGGTGAATGTTAATCCTCCAAGACCAGTCAAGGTGAACCTGGGTGAGATTCATGAGAATCTAAGGCGTGATTTTAGAATCCTCATTAAATCCTCTTTTGTAGTCGTATTCGAATATGACGACGTCGAAGCCAGTCTTTTCAGTAATGGGCGCATGCTTGTCAAGAATGTGAAAGATGAAGAGGCCGCGTTGAAAGTCTACAACAAGGTGATTGAGAAATTGGGATTAGATCTTGCATAACTGGAAAACACCACATTCCAGAAATTGATATGAAAAAAGCAGAGGAAATATTGGCGGAATCACGGTTTGAATTTCTGCGCAACAAGAAATCGCACGAAAAGCTATCACCCTAAGCATACAGAAAGCATAAAAGCTTCATTTTTCATGATGATTTTCACATGAAACAAGTGCCGGGGTGGCCGACCGGTTAGGCGGTGGCCTGCAGAGCCGCTTTAAATGGGTTCAACTCCCATCCCCGGCTTCCAGACGGAATCCCCGTCTTTTTCAGCGATCTGCGCGCGCATAGCTTATTTTGAGTGTAATCCAAGTTTCTTCCAGAAGTCATAAAAACTGAAGCAGAAGACAATCAACAGTGATAGGATTGCTCAAAGGCAAGAGCGTGAATTTAAGAGTCCTAGAGAAAGAAGACCTACCCCCAGTTACGGAATGGGCCAACAACCCAGAGTTTAGTGGTGAATATGAACCACTTGAACAAGTGTCTCTTCAAGAAGCAGAGAAGTGGTATTGCAACCTACGCCCTGACGAAAAATGGTTCATCATAGAACGAAAAGATGGAAGCAAAATCGGTCAAATATTCCACTCTCCCAGAGGACCACATTTCGTGATAGGTTACAAACTACTTCCAGACGAGAGAAACAGAGGTTATTGCACTGAAGCCGTCAAGATTATAGTAGACTACCTCTTTCTTTCGAAAAACATTGTCCGCATTCAAGCTGAAACTAATCCACGAAATAGAGCATCACAGCGGGTTCTAGAAAAAGCAGGGTTCAAAAGGGAAGGGTTGATTCGCAGATCCATTTTCATCAAAGGGAAATGGGAAGATGGTGTTCAATACAGCATTCTCCGAGAAGAATGGAAAGAACCAAAGATTCTCACAAAAATAGCCTCGCAATGATAAAGGACCACTGGCAGTCGTGGTCTACAGAAGAACATGAATATCAAGCAAGATGAAGTAAACACTAAATCCTGCACGCAGACTTAGCCTTCCTTCACAGACCCATAAACAATGTACAAGCCTACTCTTTCCATCCGATTATGATGAGAGTTAGTCCTATGCTTGCGATAATAACCAGTTGGGCTGCGTTTTCAGCTAGCTGTGCTTCGAAGGAAAGGCTGACAGTCCACAGCAACCCGAAAATAATCAGTAGGAGACCGCCACCTAACGCGAGAATCCTGAGATATCTGTCAGGCATAGGCTCATTTCCATCCCTTTGCATCAGTATTTCCTTTTCTCCTTAAATTATTAATGCAACCTCAAATGAAAAAAGTAAGAAGAAAAGTGAAGATTTCGTTAGTGAGCCTCATACTTCCTGTTTAGACTTCCATGCGTACCAGACAATCAGGGCTGGAGCCACAACCGCTGCAATCAACATTAGAACCACATAACCCTTTGGATTTGCCAGTTCCTCGAGCAAAGTAATGAATTCAAGAACAGCATATATCCCTCCGACAATGACGTTTAACCAACGATTTATCGAACCTTTCAAGGTCAAAGACAGGAAAGCCATCACTAATGGACCCAATATGTCAATTGCTGCCCCCACCAGCAACAATTCTGTACCCGCTTGCATGCCCTCTATCGTTCCCTCCTCTACCAGTTCAGCCAACACCCCAGGCTCCATAAACAGTAATACCGCAGAAGCCAAAAAACCCACTAACGGAAATAACCACAGTACTGCAGTCTTTATCTTCCAATCCTCCAGAATCTGTCACCTCCTCGCATATTATTTTCAAAGCTATTATAACTACTACTTAAAACTACGGAACGAATGACGGCTTCATCTATTTCTGGTAACTGCTTCAATTTGGCACGAATATCAAGCAAGCTGAAACTGTCACGTTCACTTCAGTTTTCATGTGCACATGGGGCAGTCGGATCCGGTCATGGTGAGACCAATGCGCGTGCATCCACTGTTCGGCTTCATCATGCTTGACATCATAAATACAGAATGAGGGGAAGAAAACCTAGGGTCTTTCTTCCTGGTCTTTCAACTTTTTTGCCATTTCAACGTATTTTTCTGTCCCAGTTTTCTTTCGATAGACCAAGAGTCCAGCCCTCGTGAATGCACTCTTCTGACCATGAGCTGGGTCAAACTGATTCACAAACAGTTCGCATGGAAAATCTTCGCAAATCCCACAGTGCTCAGTTTTGTGTTCTCTAGCGCAAGCGTATAGTTTACATTCACCCCAGAAAGGATGTCCTTTTTGATTGCCACATCCTGAGCAACTTGGCTTTTCTTCTCTATTCAAGAATTCACAAGTTCCACAATATGAACCGCAAGGTGCAAGAAGGCTAACATCCATCAACTATCACACCAGTCAGAGCTCAGCCTTCGTTAGATTGCTTCTTCGATACTTATGACTTGTGGAAGAAATCTCAGCTAATCTGAGAAAGAAATTCTCTCAGGTTTGTGATTGCCCATGCACGCGCAAAAAAAGAGGGAAATTCGGGATTGGCTTGGGTGTTATGTCTCTTTCTCAAACAGCAAGTAGTGAACGGTTCCCATTGCCACAGTGGCGTTTCCGGCACAAACATAGGTGTGGAGCTGCCAACCGTTCTTTTGCCACGTCTCGATCGTTTCGCCGACGTTTTTGTGGTGACCCACTTGCACGCATTGCCACTCTTTCAACGCAACCTCTCCTTCGGTATACTCTAGCGTGGGCTAGGCCTATCACAGTTTAGATGCAGCAACAGAAATAAGCTAGGAAGGCGCAAGCAGTCCCGCTAGATGTTTCGTTTAAAGGGGCTCGCTTGCTGGAGCGTTCTATTGAAGCAAGAATTGGTTGATCATTATTCCGGCATAGTTACCTGTGCCCACGGCCATGGCAATGGATTGTGTTATTGGCCGTACATCACCTGCGGCCCATACTCCTTCCACGCTGGTTTTCCCTCGGTGATCGGTGATGATGTTCCCGCGTTTGTCCACTTCGACGCCAATTTTCACAGCTAGTTCACTTCTAGGTACTGCGATCAACGCGACAAAGAAATGATTACATTGAAGAATTTCACCACGTGTTGTAACCAATTGCTGATGTTCTCCGGGTTCCTGAACAATTACTTTCTCGATCACGCCATTTGACCATTCAAACTCGGATTCTTCAAGTATCTCGCGGTATTGAGCCAGGAAAGGAGAATAAGCATCATCAGTCATGAAAATCCGCACTCTTCTGGCAAACGGTCTGATCTGCCTCGCAACGTGCAACGCGCTATTGACGGAACCTGCATTAACAACTAGGACGTCTTTCCCAAAAGTCAAGGGACCTTCACAATCAGGGCAGTAGTAGCTAATATTATCTTTGCCAGCAAATGGCAACCATCCACGCCAATCGCCATTCACAAGCGGATGTTTCCTTGCCACACCTGTAGCAAAAACCAACGTCTTGGCATTTAAGATGGTATTCCTCTTTTCGCCCGCTACTGGTTCAACATGAACCTCAAACTCAGGAAATTCACCCTGTATGTCAACAACATTTTGAACAGCAACAGTCACGCCGGATTCCTTGACCTCATTTCTCATCTTACGAAGTATACCAACACCAGCAGCAAGAGGTCTTACACCAAGATAGTTACGTACAGGATTCGTATAGAAATTCATTGGGGACGTCTGGCGATCAACAATAATGATCTTTCTATGATGAAAAACCAGGTGCATCGCTGCTGAAATACCGGCAGGTCCTCCTCCTATAATTACCGTGTCATAGAAGTTCAAGTCGTCAGACATATCAAAACCGCTCTCTCCACGTTTTCTCTATGTCCTTCAGTTTCAAAAAAGACAGATAAATGTATGCACATGACGTTGATGTCAAAAACATAGATTCTAAAACCCGAATGTTTTGGCGGAAGACGCAAGAAGAAGACGAGGATTTCTGGACCTGTCTCAGCTTCTGAAAGAGTTCTCCAAATCCTAGGTATGCGTCTGCGCGATTTGCCTAGCTTTGTTTCCGGCTGGCTAATACCAAAAGAGACTACAATCTAGTGTGTGCGTCAAGTCCCTCAAGTCGTTTTGTAAAGGTCATTTCCAGCACTTTCCTCAGCCTCGTATAGTGATCTTGATCGATCGTTTTCCTTTGAAGCATTGTCTCGAGTTTCTCCAGTTCTTCAGCAAAGATCTTCTCGTATTTTAGGCGATTTCTCATGCGCTCATAGGTTTTTCTATCAATTGTACCGGAACGCAATTGCTTTCTTAATCCTTCAAGTTCTTCATCAGGCTCTTCCTTTCTTGCAATGTAGAGCACCATCGATGCGAGAAGAACAATCATAACTCCCAAAGGCAATACAAAGCGGTAGAAATCAACCGGTTCCATACAAACTGAAGAGAGAGACGCACATAAGTTGTTTATGAACCTCCTGTCAGAATTACACCTAAGAAAATTCTGCATTATCTGATGCAGCTTTTTGAATCATTTTATCGGTATTATGCCGAACAACTGAACTAGATGCTCAGGAAATGCCTACAATGTTGGCTATTCGATTCCTCTGTTGATTTCGGAACATGTTTCACATGCTTTCTACAATACTTGTTCGCCAGGCTTATCGAGTACATGTTCACAGAAAATAGTACGATTGTTCACCAACACATTTAATAGTTTCTACGACCTATTCTAGGCTGCCTTCGGTGTAGTTTCATTGAACAGGAAGATGAGTAATCGACGGTCGCAAAGCATCCTCTTGAACTCTGCTAAGGAGGTTGCAGAATTACTCGGATCAGCAGCTCATCCGGTAAGAATACAGATACTGAATATGCTTCTGAAAGGAAACCACGATTTTTCCCAAATGATGCACGAAACAGAGCTGTCAAAAACAGCTTTGGCCAACCACCTGCATCGGCTCAGAGACAAGAACCTCATTCAAAGAATCGCAAGAGGAGAGTATCGCCTAACGGTCGACGGAAAAGAACTACTGAACGCCGCGACCACCATATTCAAAAGTTCCGTTCGAAGAGAAAACGAGAGAATCGAACTCTTACGCAGACGCTACACCAAAGGCTTGACAGAGGGAAAGACCCTGAGCAAGAAAACAATAAGCAAGAAGATCGAATACCTTCCATGTTGGTTGTCCTACACAGGCGCCATGGCTGGATCGCTGAGAGCCTTAGGAATCAACTGCGACACTGTTGATGTAGGCGGGCGCTCTGGCTATGCCTTCTTGATCAATGTCTCTAAGGGTGTTACTTGTCCATCTGGACCAACAGCTCTACCGGCCGAAACTTGGAAACAGATCCACAAGGGAACTGAAACGCTCGGATGGAGTATGGAATACTGGGGATATCCATCCTCTTATCCAGCGAAAGAGAACCATCCAACCCCCAAAGAAATCGAAGTAGCAAAGAACCTATTCACGAAGATCAAGCAAGAGATAGATGAAAAAGAGCGTCCTGTAGTCCTTTGGGGGCTAGTCGTACCAGAATACGGAATTGTGAAAGGCTACGAAGGAAATTCCTACATCACGAGCACTTTCCGACGACTCATCAACCAGCCTGAAGATCCCATTCCCTTTCACGACCTGAAAGCGCCAGGTTGCCTCGAGGCGTTCTTCTTCCGAGACAAGAATGAACAAGACCCAACCAAAACTGACAAAGAAGCACTAGAGAGAGCCACAAACTTCGCCTCAGCCAACGTATCCATTCTCAGCAACTATGTAGGAGGACCCGCAGCACTCGATGAGTGGGCGAATGTCCTAGAGAATCTGCCAGAAGAGAAACAAAACTATCACGGCAACAGCTATGTCGGTGCCTGTGTCTGTGAAGGCCGATCCATGTCAGCTGAGTTCCTAACACGCCTTTCAGGGAAGCATCCTGGGAAACAGTCGGAGCATCTGCTCAAAGCTGCCGAATGCTTTGAGAAAGGGGCAAAAGGCATGAAAGAATTTACCCGCATCTTTCCCTTCAAACATGAGGGTGAGATGAAACTAGAGCACCGGAAGAAAGCGGCAGAGATACTAAGGAAAGTTAAACCCCTTGAGCAGGAAGCCATCCAACACATGAAGAGAGCCGTTGAAGAATGGAAAATGCCCTGAAGAGAACTGCGTCCCAACGTTTCCCCTTTTTACGCTTTTCTTTCAACGTTTCTCAGGTTATCTACAATTGCCAAGAGTATCGCTTTTTTATGAATGACAGCCTACGGTTTGTGAACCATGCGGGACCAGTGACCGTTCACTCAACTGGCGATGAGATACAGCAGGTAGAAGAAGATTTTTCGATAGAGGAAGAACTTGAACTAATTGGCCTTCACGTAGTTTAATGCATCTTCCAGTTTTGTCTTGACTTTGTGCTTGCGTCGGAAGAACCCTACAATGTTCTTAATATCGCGTTTAAGCAGCCGTTCCGCGCTTGGGTGGTCTCGCGTGATGTACTGGGGCCAATCAATGATCAGTATATGCGAGTTCGGCTTTAGGAGGATATTATACTCGCTTAGGTCGGCGTGGATAATGCAAGCGTCAACATAAGCCTTGCGTATGTTTGAGAGAACCTCGTCTAACGTCGTTCGGGGATTTGGCAGCTCTTTGTATGCAGCTAGCTCAGCGCCTTCTATCATGCCCATTGCTACGACGTGGCGATTTTGGCTTAAGGGTTCAGGTAAGGCTATGCCATGTGGATACAGAAGTCTTAGAGCTTGGAACTCTTTCTCTGCTGCTAGTCTTGACTGATAGAGCCAACTGATGTGGCGGCGTTCAGCAATATACCCTCGAACTCTACGTGTTTGACGGAAGCTTGTTCTGCCCAGACGGTGGAACTTGATTGCGATTCGATTGTTTTCTGGTGTGAGCGCATCGTACACGTCAGCTTCTTTTCCCACGCCTAGGGGCTTTCCAAAAGCTTCAAGTATTCCTGCTTTAACGAGGGCGTTTACTGCTAAACAATCATATCCCGCAGCGTTAAGCCTATAGCCAGTGTAAGAACCGGTCCATCGAAAAACCAACTTGAACCGGTCTAACCTAGCGAGCCGATACTGTGTTTCTTGCTCGGCTAATCCAACAAGTTTCGGTATAGTCTTTTCGGGGATATAGCGGTAGCGGCTCATGTTGGCTTCGATGACATTGAGAGTTCTGAGGTCTTCTGGTTCTAGGTCGCGGAAGAACTTGACCGCCGTGTTGGCATCTGACATGATGTCGAAATGATCGTTCGATTCATTATTAAGAGTTGTTTATTTCAAATGGCCGCTGTCTCGACCTTTTGGAGTGTTGTGTTTACCATTTCTTGTATGCCAAGTCTGCTTTCCATGTTTTCTACTGAATCCAGCGTCGGCAAAATGACTTCTCGAGGTTTGACGGTTTCCTGTTTTTTCGGTTGTTCGGTCAAGGCTGCTTGGATTCCGATTCTCTTGGCGAAGTCGTTGATTTCATCACGGGTTAGTCCTGACAGAGGACGGTGGATTGGATAGTCTTGCATGACGTTGTCTTGCAGTTTGAATCGACGTAGCGTTTGATGTGGTTTTTTCTCTAGTGTTTCTCCCGTGACTATGGCTTCCGCGGCTTCTTTCTTGGCCACGTGTGCTGCTATGAGGTAGATGAGACGTTTGTTAATGACATCGACGAGATGAGAGGGGCACTCCCGATTGAGCGCGGCGAGATTCTCGTCGTAAGGAATGATGTAGAGTTTCATTGGGTGCCCGATTGACCACTCGGAGAGAACGCTGCAAACGGTTTTTACCAGTTTAATTGTTTGTTTGTTCTGATTTTCCATGAAGTACACTGGCGTGAGGAGACAGCCTCGTTTCATTGCTAGCCAACACGCAACAGGGGAGTCGATATCAAGGTTTATGAGACCTATTACGTTTGGTTGGGTACCCGCAGGAAAGCCACCTTGGGCGGCGATGGTATCTGTATAGATGTAGACATTTTCATCTCTTATTTCGATACCAATGGAAAGAGCAGGATTTGTTAGATCCACTTTTAATCCATATTGTGGGTAGGTTTCAAGTATTTTTTGTCCAACATGTTGACAGATGCCTTGACTAGTGTAGGGATGCGCGCCAACTCTTTTGCATCTAACTGCGAAACTAATTCCTTCCTCGAGTTTTCGGCTGGCTAGGCTCAAGCTAAGGGATGTTATGTCTTC
>CP070828.1:1190827-1193520 GCA_020344715.1 Candidatus Bathyarchaeota archaeon
CTATTCAGGGTTCAGTGGCCAAGGACACGTGGCTCGCTGGAGAAAGAGATGTGGACATGTTCATTTTGCTTCCAAGGATGTCCACAAGAGACATCTTCTCAAAGGTTCTTGAAGTTGTCAAAGCCTTAGTCGGAGAAAGCTGGGTAGAAGCCTACGCTGAGCATCCTTACCTTCAAGGTGTGATCGAGGGTTACCGGATCGATTTCGTTCCCTGCTTTGAAATTGAACGAGCAGATGAAGCAGGGTCATCCGTAGACCGCACTCCTCTGCATACGTTTTACGTAAAGCGACGTCTCGATCAGCATGCGAAGAACGAAGTGCGTCTCCTCAAACGGTTCATGCGAGGAACTGAGACCTATGGTGCAGAAATCAGAGTGGGCGGCTTCAGCGGCTATCTCTGTGAATTGCTTACCTTACACTACAAATCGTTTCTGGACGTCTTGAAGGCATTCGCAGACTGGAAAGAACGCAAGCTCATCGATTCCGAGAACTATTACACAGGAAGAAAACAAGAGGTTGAGAAGGTCTTCAAAGAACCGTTAATCGTCGTTGACCCGGTGGACAAGGGAAGAAATGTAGCGTCGGCGTTGAGAAAAAAGAGTTTAGACACGTTTATTGTAGCCTCTCGGATGTTTCTCCAGAAGCCAAGCGACAAGTATTTCTACCCACCTGAAAGGCAAGCCTTCACGCCGAAGAGGATAGCAGAGATTTTCAAGAGCCGTGGGTCCACTTTGGTCTTCGTGAAGTTCGGAAAAGTCAACACGGTTCCCGATGTGTTATGGGGGCAGCTCTACAAATCCCAGAGATCGCTGCGAAAGAGGCTTCAAACGCACGATTTCCGTGTTATTCGCGATGCGGTCTGGAGCAACGAACAAGATCTCAACGTTTTCTTGTTTGAAGTCGCAAATCGGGTTCTCCCGCACATCCGAAAGCATTCGGGACCACCCATCGAGAAGAGGGAAGATTGCGAGAAATTTCTGCAAAAGCATGTGAAATCAACGTATACTCTTTCCGGACCCCGCATAGAAAATGGTCGCTGGATAGTTGAAACCAGACGAAAGTATACAGATGTCACAGCTCTACTCGCTGACACGCTGGAGAAAGGCGGAAGACAAGCTGGAGTCGCAGACCTAATCTCGCAGACAGTCACCGAAAATCTTCAAATCTTGACAAACGCTGAGATCCTAGACTCGTACAAGAATAACAAGGAGCTAGCACGACTCATAACCGAGTATCTTATTGGAAAACCTCGATGGCTTTAGCTAACAGAGACGGCCAGTCGAGAAATCAGTCTGGTGGGGTCGCGGGGATTTGAACCCCGGACCTCCAGCGCCCCAGGCTGGTATCCTAGACCAGACTAGCCTCACTGGGACTAGGATAGCACCCAATCCAGATGAGGAAACTAGACTACGACCCCACGCAACAGAAACTAGATACAACGAGGAAATTATAAATACATTACTTGAAAACCGCGCGCAATAATTACTTTCTGTTGTTCTGGTAATTCACCGGTAATCTTAAATATCAGATGTTATATATAACTAACATAAAGATAGAAATATCTAATAAAATGTGATAAATAAACAACGGAGGAAGAATGATGAGACACTGGAACTACATCATCCTCGTCTCGGGAATCGCAACCTGCCTCGTTGGCGCCTTTCTGATGGCTTTTGGAGAGCCAATTGTGGGCGTAGACCATGCAGGCATTGCAACGGTTGTGGGCATCATTGGAATCGGTCTAATAGCCACTGGGAATCCAGCCCTGCTCTCCGGAAAGAAAAAGGAGGGAAAGTAAAATCATGACAGATTTTGCGTGGCCAATAATCTTAATCGTGAACGCAGTCCTCGTGCTGCTGGTTGGCATGCTTGTTCTGTGGAAAATTCATAAAGACAAAAAATCGGGTTACCCCATTCAAGATGAGCGCACAACAAAGATCAGGGGAAAAGCAGCTATTGGAACATACTATATCAATCTCGCTTTCATGATATCACTAGCGTTGTTCATAATATTCGGAACTGAGTTTCTAGATTTGCCTGAACTTGACGCTGGATGGGCCATAATCGCAATAATGCTGGTCTCTGGTATCTCATACGGTTTGTTAAGCTTGTATTACAGCAGAAAAGGCGACTTCTGATGCGAACACGAATCAAAGAACTGCGTGCACGACATGACCTGACACAGGACGATTTGGCCAAGATGGTTGGAGTACGAAGAGAGACTATACTGTATCTGGAAAAGGGAAAGTACAATCCATCGTTGAAGCTTGCACATGATGTAGCCAAAGCATTGAAGACAACGATCGATGATTTGTTTGTTTTCGATGACTAAGAACAGGAACAGGCAGTTAGCGCATCTTTCCTCCTTGTGCACAGGCGTTTGCAACAAGAACTTCGAGGTTAATAGAACGGTTCGGCGCGTATTGGGGTCGCGCGCGCTTAATTGTTGCAAACTGAGAAATTGGATTGACAGGATAAGGAGGTGATTCCATTGGCAGTAGCAGCTTATGCAGGATGGGTATTGGAGCGTACTAAAAAGGCACTCAAAGAAGCGGGAGCTACTTCTGAAGAGACTGCTAAAACACCCAAAGCACTCAAACTTGATGAAAGGTGGCTGAAAATGAGTGCCAATACAATCATACCTTCTGGTGTTGTTGCAACAAAGGACGGAAGATATTACTTAATTAGCAAAA
>CP070828.1:1193620-1201209 GCA_020344715.1 Candidatus Bathyarchaeota archaeon
GATGCAAGCTCGCGAACTGCAGAATTTCTATTTCCAAATCAACGAATGTACATTGAGCTTTGCCAATCAGCCGGAACTTAAGGGCACTGGCGACGCTGTTCAGAGAGCGCGTTCCTTCACAGCGGATGAACCGTTTCTTCTTCACATGGGAGATGACATCATCTTATCCAAGGGAAACACCCATCTGAAAAGACTCGTCGACGTATTTACGAACCGCCAAGCCGATGTGGCTTTCCTTGCAGCTAAAGTGAGGAACCCATCCATGTATGGAGTCATCGTTGGAAAGCAAGTTGCCAGAGGATTGCATAGAGTCGAGACAATCATCTACCAACCGAAGAAACCGCCATCCAACCTGTCAGACGTTGCAGTCTACATGCTTAGACCGAATATTTACGCCGAAATCCAAAATGTGAATCCGCTTGAAGAAAGCGGTGAGATCAGTTTGATTCCAGCCATACAAGCACTCATCAACAAAGGAGGAACAGCCTACGCCGTTGAACTTAAATCTGAAGAGAAAAGACTTGACATTGGAAACGCAGAAAAATATCGCGAAGCCCTAAACATCGCATACATGTTCTATAGTGGCTCAAGGCAGACCCAGTCCAAGAATTGAGATAATCAGAGTTGGAGGGAACCATCTTACCCAACGAATACATGGTTATTGTCGGCACCCGACCAGAAATAGTAAAAATGGCGCCAATCGTGCGAGCCTTGGAAGAGAGATCATTACCCTACATTTTTGTCCACTGCGGTCAACACTACGATTACAACATGTCTCAGCAGTTCATTGAAGAATTAGAACTTCCCGCTCCAACCTATGGTTTCAAAGTCAGAGTATACTCACCAGGACTGCAAACCGGCAGAATCCTCGCGTTAACTGAACGCGTCATCAAGAAAACCAGACCCAAAACTGTACTCGTCGAAGGTGACACAAATGGCGTTCTAGCCGCCGCACTCGCCGCCGTCAAGCTAAACGTTCCCGTAGGCCACGTCGAAGCCGGTCTCCGAAGCTTTGACTTGCGCATGCCCGAAGAACACAATCGCCGATTGGTTGACCACATATCCACACACTTATTTGCCCCAACTGAAAACTCCAGGAAAAACCTGAAACGTGAAAGCGTCTGGGGCAAGATCCACGTCACTGGCAACACGGTTATCGACGCTATAATTCAGCATCTGCCCATGGCAGAACGAAAATCGAACATCATCAATGAATTGAGGTTCAAGCATTTTGCACTAGTAACTGCTCATCGAGCCGAAAATGTGGATGACCCAGTCGTGCTCCAGAACTTTGTTGAAACTTTCACCGAAGCCCCGCTTCCAGTAGTTTATTCAGTTCACCCAAGAACCCGAAAGCGACTACGTCAACAACGGCTCTGGAGGAAGCTGTCTTCATCCTCAAACGTGCAACTGCTGCCCCCACTGGGCTATTTCGACTTCCTGGTTGCCATGAAAAACTGCGAACTGCTCCTCACTGATTCTGGGGGAATCCAAGAGGAAGCTACAGCTCCACAAATTCGAAAGCCTGTTCTGGTGATTAGGCTTTCAACCGAGAGGCCCGAAGCTGTGGAAGCGGGATTTGCGAGTGTCGTTGGCGTACAAAAAGAGAGCGTTCTGGCTGCCATGGAAAATGCTCTGAAGCTGAAAGGTAAACTGCCGAGAACATCACCGTATGGAGACGGAAAGGCAGGAAAGAAAATAGTCGAAATTCTAACAAAAGAAGATTCACGATGAAACAAAACTGGGCTTCTCTGAAGTGAGATTGGACTGCGATTTAATCTGCAAGAATCCTGCTGGATGTTGACTGAGATGCTTGGTCCAAGCATGTTATCCGTTTGAATAATGTCGATCATAGAGCATAGGATGCACATACGTATCTGTAGGTTGAAGGCAGTGTTTGTCGTCGCATCGTAACACTTATATAGGCGTAACTCAGTTACGCAATTAGGTTACTGATCCGTAAATGATTTACGCTCGAAAGGGTGGAGAAGTTGAATAGCGAAGAATGGGAAGAATGGAAGGACTGGTACCGAGAATCCATCAAAGAGTGGAAAGAACGATACCGAAAAGCCCTCAAAGAATGGAGAGAAAAAGTCAGAGCTCGACGGGCCAAAGGGATATATGCTATTCCTCATGCGCTCTCGACGCTACCAATCCCTCCCATACCTCCAAGACACTCCATGTCAACCAGCAGAACCAATGTCGTTGCTTCACGGATAGGCGACGATGAGCTGAAGCTAGTCGACATGTTGATTGAGGCAAAGCTCTTTGGCACACGTTCAGAAGCCGTTGCTTACCTTGTAAGTGAAGGAATCAAGGCGCGGCAAGACGTATTCGACAAAGTTTCTTCGGCATTGGAAGAGATCCGAAAAATACGGAAAGAAGCCGAAGAGCACGTTCAGAAACTGAAGGAAGAAATCGGTCTTGCAGAGTCACAAGACATCGAGAAGACTGAACACCACAAGGAGACTTGCCAGGAATGTGGCAGAGACCTGTCAGATCTACCCAAAGACATTTCAAGGTGTCCCTTTTGTGGAGCGAACTTGGGACAAAGTAATACTCGGTGATCAAGGGTCAATTCGCATTTGTCGACAGGAAGGCGGTCAATGAGAGTTCTAATCTGGTTCGACATGGAAGGAGTTTCTGGGATAAGTGATCCTCGAATGTGTGATTTCCGTTCACCCCTTCTACCGGAAGGACGAAAACTGAGTACAGCGGACGTGAACGCAGTGATTCGCGGTCTGAGACGAGGTGGAGCCACTGAAATCAGTGTATTTGATGGGCATGATTTTGGAGGGAATCTCATTGCCAAGGATTTGGACCCTTCAGCAGATTATCTAGCGGGAGGATGGGAAGATACCCTCGAGGAACTTATCAATACCCGCGCTCTGGCTGAGTATGACGCTGTGGTTCTTGTCGGCCATCATTCCCAGAGCGGCACAGTGAACGGTTTCTACTCTCACACCGTTAACCCGGATGTGGCGTTACGATTGAATGGTCAGCCGGTTGGAGAAATTGAACTTGCTGCTTGGCTTGCTGGGCATTTTGGAGTCCGGACGATTATGGTCTCAAGTGATGAAGCTGGTGTCAATGAGGCAAAACTATTGCTTCCGGGAATAGAAACAGTCGTCGTGAAGAGGAAAACGGATTCAGGCGTCGAATGCTTTCCGCTAGAAAAAGTGCATGCTGAGCTCGAGGAAACCGCTTTCAACGCCCTTCGCAAGGCCGAAGAACACGAACCTCACGTTTTCCCGGGTCCGATTACCGTTGACATCCTTTTCAAACTCTCGAAACTCGCAGAAAACATGGCTCTTTTTCCTGGATACGAGAAGAAAGATGAAAGAACAGTAACCTACGAAGCAGAGGACTATATGGAAGCATTTCGGGCTTTCATTGCCTTTCAGGCCATTCTCCCAGAATTCGTTGCATCCTTTTTCAGGCAAATACTTAGAAGAGTAAAGCAAACTGTGGACGTGGACTTGAAGGGCATTCATAGGGAAGTAACCCGAAAGATAGAGAGCGAATTCATTCCTTTTCCCCCAATCAATCTGAGTTCGCAAGTACCCTCCAGGTAGAAATGCCTAGTTCTGAGTTCTTTCAGATTAATCGCTAGCAAATCCCCTTCTTGCTGTGAGCAAAAGAAGTTTTATGAAGAAAGTAAGACATTAGTTTGCTTCTAGAGGATATCTGGCGTGCGGTAGTAAAAATGATAAGCGAAGTCTTGCTACTCAGCGTGCTTGCTGGCTCAGCGACAGGACTCGGTGGGATCATCGTTGTTCTTCTCGGCAAAATCAGTGATCGTTCAGTCGCCGGTTCTATGGGGTTCGCTTCTGGTGTGATGCTGCTCGTTTCCTTCCTGAACTTGTTCGTGGAATCCTTAGATCTAACTTCCTACCTCAACGTTTCCACGGCCTTCGCCGTTGGGTCGCTGTTCATGATAGCCATCGACTCTTCACTGCCCCATTTCGAACTCGGAAAGAGGGAAAATGGCGTCGTCAAATCTAGACTACTCCACTCCGGTCTGCTGATCCTTATCGGCATCACCCTCCACAACATCCCAGAAGGAGTCATCGTGAGTGCAGGCTACTCGCACTTGCCGCAGCTAGGAGTCCTGATCGCCGTAGCAGTCTTCTTTCATAATGTACCTGAAGGCATCGCTACGGCTATTCCCTTGATTTCCGCCGGTAGCAAGAAACGAAGCGTGATTCTCGCCACTTTAGTCTCAGGCTTAGCCGAACCATTTGGAGCACTCTTGGGGGGAACGTTGCTTATCAACGCCTCGAACGAGGTGATTGGCTTAGCACTTGCCTTCGCAGCTGGCGTGATGACCTACATTACAGCAGATGAGCTCATACCGATCGCGCACGAGCACGGCCATAAGCATGCTGTGTCAATCGGGATTCTACTTGGTGTCATATTCATGATGATTCTCAACAATTTCTTGTGACCATGAAAGCCGTCTCCTCGTACTCCTTTCACCAGAAATGGGATTCTGCGAAAACACGACGTACGCGAAAAACTACTAAATATACGCAAGTGCGAAATCTACGGTATGAAATTCGGAATCTCAATTAGCAACTTAGGTATCTACAGCGATTTTGACAAGGTGATAGCTCTTGCACGAGACGCTGAAGAAGCTGGATGGGATGGAATATTTCCTTGGGATCACATTTTGCATAAACCACGAGCAGATTTGCCGGTTATTGATTCGTGGATTATGCTGGCTGCAATTGCTGCGAACACGAGAAGAATAAAGCTGGGGCCGATGGTTACTCCTCTTTCAAGACGCCGACCATGGAAGGTGGCAAGAGAAAGCGTATCACTGGATCATCTTTCGAAAGGAAGATTGATTCTCGGAGTAGGGTTAGGCTCAGTGGTGAAACAGGATTTCCAAAGATTCGGAGAAGAAATCGACAACAAGCGAAGAGGAGAAAAACTAGATGAAGCTCTAGAAATCTTACAAGGACTGTGGAAGGGGAAACCATTCAGCTTCAACGGAAAACATTATGCAATCGACGAAGGAACAACCTTTCTTCCCAAACCTTACGGAGACAAAGACAGAATCCCCATTTGGGTGGGCGGAGGCCAGTGGTCTTGGCGCATGAAACCATTCCGAAGGGCAGCAAGGTTTGAGGGAACATTCCCTGAGTTTACAGATCGAAGCGGAGGAAAAGTAGCGAAATACTTCGACAATGTGGCAGAATACATAGCGCGATACAGAGGAAATCTAGATGGTTTCGACTTTGCAACACTTGGCAAAGCTCCCCAGAGCAAGAGGAAGATAAAAGAATACTTTGACCCGATCCTCAAGTCAGGAAAGATTACATGGTGGGTAGAGAGGGTTTACAGCTGGAAAGGAAATCTAGAGCATATAAAAGAAAAGGTCAGAGAAGGACCACCTGACGTTAGGCAGAGATAGCTAGGAAGCTGGCGTTCATGCAGCACAAAGAATGGGCGGTCTGGGGAATAACATGCTATCCGTTGGCTTCTTGAAGCAAAACGTGTGTGCGCGGTGTTGAAATGGAGTAATGAATTCTATGAGTAAGGCTACAGTGAAACACGCTATTGTTCGACCTGTGCCTGATTCATATGACCGATGCGTGCGAACGAGTGTCGAAAGAATTGACGTTGCTCGTGCAAGAAGGCAGCATGCGGAATACTGCGGGGCTCTACAAGAGCTTGGACTGAAGCTTGTCTGGATAAAAGGGGACAATGCTCTGGCTGACAGCTGTTTTGTTGAAGACACGGCTGTCGTGTTAGGGGAAAAAGCAGTGATCTGCAATTCAAGCCTAGAATCGCGAGCGAGAGAAGTGGTTGAAGTCGCCAAAGTATTGAAAGATCTAAAAGAGACATATTACATTAAGCCGCCTGCTATCATTGATGGCGGAGATGTTCTCAGAGTTAAAGACAAGGTCTTGATAGGGCTCTCAGCTCGAACTAATTTACAAGCCGTAGAGCAGCTCAGGAGAATCTTAGAAGACACCAATTTGGAGATAGTTCCAGTAAAGATTCGAAACGTGCTTCATCTGAAGTCTGCGTGCACTTGTCTTGGAGAAAACCATGTCATCCTTTCAAGGGGACACTTTGACACAGAAATTCTAAGCGATTGCACGAAAATCTTTGTTCCAAGAGGAGAAGAATACGCTGCGGATTGTCTTGCCGTAAACGGAACTGTCTTGACGGCGAAAGGCTATCCAAAAACTAGGAAGCTCATAGAGCATGAAGGCTTTTTCGTCAAAGAACTAGAAGTATCAGAATTTCGCAAGGGAGACGGGGCTCTGACCTGCTTATCAATAGTATGGTAGTCATTCTCTGCCATAAACTAACCACCAACCGTGGATCGCAGTTTGCGAACGCGCTGTGTTTTATTTATATAAGCGGGTTTTCCTTTACCAAGAGAAGCCTGAAGACCGTTGAAGTGATGACTACAAAATGAAGAATGCGAAAACAATTAACATTATTGGTCTCGTAGGTTTTCCATCTGTGAAAAGCGGAGACGATTTGGCTGAGCTGATAAATAGAACTGCACAGGAGCAAGGAGTCCCCATTGAAGATAGAGACATTCTGGTTGTTGCTCAAAAAATTATCTCCAAGGCTGAAGGAAGAGTTTTCCAATTGAGAAACGTCAACCCCTCTGAAAAGGCAAGGAAACTGGCAAAAATCACACTGAAGAACCCAAATTTTGTTGAACTTGTGCTACAAGCTTCTAGGAGAATTGTCAAGATCTCTTCTGAAACGTTTATCGTGGAAGACAATAACGGCATAATATGCATTAATGCTGGAATAGATAAATCAAACATCGAGGGTGATGACTCTTATGCACTTCTGCCAAGTAACATAGATGACTCCGCGAGAAGAATTCGCCAAAAAATAATGGAAGCCACTGGGAAAAATGTTGCAGTAATAATAAGCGACACCTATAGTCGACCCTTTCGAAAGGGACAAGTAGAATACGCCATCGGAATAGCGGGAATCAACCCTTTCAGAGATTATCGTGGCAAAGAAGATCTTTACAATTATGTTTTGAAGGTGAAAAACATAGCAATTGTAGATGAAATCGCAGCTGCAGCTGAACTAGTTATGGGACAAGGAAGCGAAGGCATACCTGTTGCCATCGTAAAGAGCTTTGATAGAGCAGAACTTGCTGAAAAATGCGCCATCAAAGACCTTTTCATTTCTAAGCAAGAGGATCTATTCAAAGGGACGTTGTAAGAAGCTTCAAAGAACACTTTATGCTTTTCCCAAAAATGACTCCATGAAAAGGCATTGTTCTGCAGGAATAGTCATAGAGTTTGGGTCACATTCCTCGCTTAGGATTACTGGCGCGTTTCTTATCAAGACCGCTGGTATTCGAGCAGCTGTTTCTCCCATAACAAGGTGTGCAGCACTTGCCAGATCGTCAGCTAAGGCATGCCTTGTAATGTGTGTCCGTTTACCATAGAGATCTCTCTCAACTCTGCAATCTTTTATCGGTTTGAACCCAGCGACACCGAGGGCCAACGCAGTTGTCCCCATTCGCAGTGGAGAAATTCTACTGTCAACTATGAGCACGCCTACCTGCCTTCCAGTCTTGGTCAAGATCTCTTTGC
>CP070828.1:1201309-1208888 GCA_020344715.1 Candidatus Bathyarchaeota archaeon
CCGCTTTTGATCATCTCTAAACAGCCGAGCAAAGCACCGTTGTATACGTGACTTCGCTCCAGTTTCTGTTCCAAAGGCCATATGGTTTCTTCCCACCACTCATCGAAGGGTCTATCTTCGGCAATCCCTCTGAAAAGAGTCATAGCGACGTGAGTATGACAATTGACCAATCCAGGTACGACCACTTTTCCCTGCCCATTCAATGTTCTTTTCGCCCGTACAGACAACGCTTTGGTAGCTTTTCCAACATGGCTGATTCTTCCTTCAGTGATCGCAATGAACCCCTTTGGGGTGATTCCTTTTCCATTCATAGGAAGGATTGTGCAGTTATGAATTAGAATGTCTGCTTTGGTCAGGAGCGACACCTGCAGCATTATAGGTCAATGCTAGATTTGATAAATACTGCTATGAGAACGCTAGAGCGTTAATGATAAGTGATCAAATAGGAGAAAACTAGAGAAACTTTGAGTAGGGAAGCGAGAGGCTCATTTGACTCCCTGCTCAAGACGCACTGTTGAAGACTTGGCCAAGATCTTGTAGTAAATCTACTTTGAGAGCTGAGTCTTTGACAGTAGTTTTCGGTTGTCTTTCCCTATCAAGCCCAGGTGGTTGCCGTTGATTCCTATCTTGCCTATGCCGACGGATAGTTTTCTGTATATGTGGGTTAGTGATTCCTCGGTGCAAGCAAGTAGATCCAAGCCTTGAGGTGTTATGCTGTAGACCTTTCTGGGTCGTTCGCTTTGTAGATCCCATTGGCTTTTGATGTAGCCTTTTCCTTCGAGAGTTGAGAGTAGCGGGTATATGGTGCTGGGTCCGAAGTAGACACCGAAGTTCTTGCGTAGGCTAGAAATGATTTTGTAGCCATGCACGGGGTGGGACCGTAGGTATTGGAGAACTACGAGATCTAGAAGTCCTCTCATGAGTTTGATTTGGACTTCACGTGCTTTGTGGTTCATATTTTCGACCTGCATTTTTGTTAGACAGTTTTTCGGTTCAACATAGATACAATATGTCCTCTTTCGGACATATCAAGTCTTTATAGACGCGACACGACAATATAAAAGTTCGCACGTACCCGAAGCATAAACAAGCATATTGAAGCATAGCCTCACTCACAACTTAAATAGACCCAACCCTCAGCAATATCATGAAAGCGCAGCGGGGTAGGAAATGAAAGACGTTGACCAAAACGAAGCTTTCATGAAAGACATGAAACGACGATTCGTCAAAAGCTTCCTAGACATGCTTATTCTGAAACTCATCCAGGACGAACCCATATGGGGATACAAAATCCTCAGAGAAACCGAGAGCCTTTATCAAGTCAAACTCAGACATGGCGCGCTCTACCCTCTGCTTAACAAGTTGAAAACAAGTGGCTACATTAGAAGCGAACAAGAACTTCACAAAGGACGCATAAGGAAGATTTACCAGATCACACCTAGCGGTACCCAGCTCCTCAACACATACCAAAACTTCCTAGGACACCAACTGCACAGTCGCAAGGAGAAAAAGGAGAACAAGAAGTGAAGGTAGACAAGGAGAAGAGAAGCACAGAAATCAGCCCTGAAGAAGCAATGGAACGACTTCAAAAAATCTTCAAAGAAAGAGGAAGCAAACCTCTCGAAATGGCTAGAAACGAAATTCTCAAAGAAAAAATCGAATCCGCAGAAGCCAAAGATGCCCTGACATATTTCATGACCGAATACTGGAACGACTTGGCCAGGCCCACATTGCTTTCTCTTGCCTGCGAAGCCGTTGGCGGAAACCCAGAACTGACAACACCGATAGCAGTCCCAATGACCCTGATAAGCGGCGCGATAGACATACATGACGACATCATAGACGAGTCCAAAATCAAAGATAACCGTCCAACGGTCTATGGAAAGTTTGGCAAAGACATAGCCCTACTTGCAGGCGACGCTCTTCTTTTCAAAGGCCTGACGCTTCTCAATACTTCCACACAAAAAGGTATTGCCGAAGAAAAAATGAGCAAAATCTTGGAAATCGTAAGAAACATGTTTTTTGAGCTTGGCGACGCCGAAGCCTTGGAACTACAACTACAGAAGAGTCAAGAAGTTTCACCAGAAGAATACATTCGCGTTGTGAGAAAGAAAGCTGCGGATGTAGAGGCTCACACTCGCATCAGCGCCATCATCGGGGGCGGGTCAGAAGAAGAAATCGAAGCATTGAGCGAGTACGGTCGACTCCTAGGTATGTTAATCATACTGAGGGATGACTGGATTGACATGATAGACTTTGAAGAAAGTGTACACAGAATTAAGAAAGAATGCTTGCCGCTCCCACTGCTCCACGCGCTGAGAAACCCCAAGACCAGAAACAAACTTATCAAGATTCTTGCGAAAAAGAAAATCGGCAGAAGAGACGCCAAGGCTGTGTTGAGCATTATCTACAATGCCAAAGGATTTCATCAATACGAGAATTTTACGAAAGAGCTAGCCAGAAACGCCTTTGCAAAATTATCTCCGATAAAATTCGGGCGAACTAGCCTAGAATTGACTATTCAGGCTATGATTCCGCAAATAGAGAGGACCGCAGAGTTCTTGGTTAAAACCACCAAGCCCTCAAAGGCAGTTTAGTGCGCTTCTTTTTCTTCGCCATTTTTATCTCCAGTATATTTGTTGGACGTATATCTGCATATAAGAATTGTTGTACACATCTACAATTCCTAATCAATTCGGTCTTGCAGGGCGCATGTTTTCAATACTGATTTCAGCTCTGGTTTCCTGTAAAGCATTACTGATTCGCAATTTTCATTAACTGATGACCCCGATAGAAAGCTTGGGCAGTGTAGAACTTGCTCGGGAAACATTGGTTGAGGGCTACGGGCATATCTCGAAGATCTTTCTTCACAGTTTTCATTCTGTTATTCAATGCCCTCACTTGGCTCTACATGACTGTGCTAATGATAGGCTCTATTCTAGACAATCTTTATTTCGCGTCTACAGTTTGGACAGTCTTTTATGTGGCAGTCATTTCATCGAGCATAGTTGGTTCGGTCTTGTCAAACAAGATTGAAAGGCTTAATTTTCTCTATTTGTGGATGGCACTAGGAGCAATTGCATCGTTTTCCCCTGCAATCGCAAGCGATTTGTCGATGGTCAGCCTTTCTCTAACATGTCTTCTTTTGGGCGTTTCACTTGGTTTAGGTATGCCTTCGGCCTTGTCCTACTTCGCAGATTCGACGCTAGTTGAAAATCGAGGGCGCATAGGCGGAGTTATATTCTTGGCTGCGAATCTGGGCGTTTTCCCTCTTGCAATTCCATTTATGATAGCCGATTCCACTGTTGGCCCGCTGATATTAGCTATGTGGAGAGGTCTGGGGCTTATCCTGTTTCTGTCGTTGAGACCAACAGACGAATATGAAAACAGACTTGAGAAGAGGAAGCAAGCCTCCTTTGCCCAGATCTTTCAGGACAGATCGTTCATTCTCTATCTTACTCCATGGATAATGTTCACTTTCATAGACCGTTTAGGAAGAGAGCTGGTCGGGCGCCAGTTGGCAGAAGCATTAATCGGCAGCGTTTCTGCCCTCTTTGGAGGGTTCTTGGCAGACAGCATTGGAAGAAAACGAGTGGTAGTGTACGGCTTTGTTCTTCTAGGAATTGCATACGGCATAGTGGGAATTGCTCCAACAATGCTCTGGTCTAACTATCTTTATTTAACCTTGGATGGTTTTGCAGCTGGTATTTTGTCGGTAACATGCCTCCTGATTCTATGGGGAGATTTGTCTCAATCCAGAAGCAGAGAGAAATACTATGTAGTAGGAAGTATCCCGCTCTTCCTGACCAGCCTAGTACCCATCCACCTGTCCCCATACATTGCACTAGTCCCCCCGAATGCCACGTTTTCCATTGCTAGCTTTTTCTTATTTCTAGCTGTTTTACCTTTGATTTATGCTCCTGAGACTTTGCCTGAAAAGAAAATTCGACTTAGGCAGCTGCAAAGCTATGCAGAAAAAGCAAAGAAGCTCAGCGAAAAACATCTGAAGAGCAGTAAACTTGATTAAAGCGTATCTATTGTTGTGGCTACTCTGTCCAAGATTTTGACGAATGGATGGTCTGGGTTCTCGTTGGAAAACACTACGGTTCCTCCTGACCGAAGTATGTCGCAGAAGCAGGGAACCATGTCGACCAGCGGCAGACTGGAGTTGTTGACAAGTTTTTTTGCCAGCTCTTGTCGATGCCCTTTTGTTGTGAGGAAGTTGGCAAACACCTTGTTCATTAGGAGGCCTGTTTTCTTCTCGAATAGATCGTATAGCTCATCTATCATTCTCTGAGTTCCCTTTATGTCTGATATGTCCATTCCACTGACTACCAGCACAAGGTCAGCGCTGACAATGGCGTTTATCGATGAATACTGCAGACCCGGACTAGTGTCAAAGATTATGTAATCGAAATGCATGTCATTTAGCAGCGAATTTTTGAGAGACAAGAGACGTCCTAAGGCTTTCATCTCCCATTTTCTGTCTTTGGCGCTCATTTCGCGAATGGCTTCAGTGCTCGGATTGGCAAATCCAACGAGAAGACTACCTCGCTTAGCGTAGGTTTTAGAGACGTCAACCAAGATTTTCTTTATGTCGCAGACTCCGTTTAGATAGTCGTTTATCCAGTACTCAGTGCTTTTAGCTTTAAGTATGGATTGAAGACTTGGCGCTCGAAAGTCTAAATCAAAGAGACATACGTTCTTTCCTCTGTTAGCGTATAATGCCGCCAAATTTAGAGAAAGCAGGGTTTTACCGGTTCCACCCTTATATGAGTGAATTGCTATGATTTTTGCCATGTTTTGTTCCCTCCGTCTTTGTCAACGAAAAAATAGGCTTTTCGACCTCTCCTCTCCTTTTTTAAATATCCCATCATAACAAGCTGGTTAAGATAGCTGCTTTCAACTGCTCTTGCCCGCTTTGTTTGCTCAGCTACTTCTTCCGCGGTGGCTTGCTCAAACTTGCAGATGGTTATGGCAGTCTTTCTAAGATGATCAGGTAGAGAAAGAAGGGTCATTACATCTAAAACATCTGGGATTTCAACATTTGCTTCAGAACTATGCTTCTGTAATTCGATAATGACTTCCATCTTGTCATTGAGGCGATCGAGGCTTTCCTTGATCTTTTGCAGCAATCGTGTGTGAGTACCTTCTAACTTGCGAACTGTCAAAGGTTCGAGTCTCCACGTGTGTTTGACACATCTACAGAAACCTTGGCTGTGGAATCTATTAAGTCTTACGACACACTTCTCTGTATTCGCAATATCCTGAACGAATGCCTTCAAAAAGCAAAATAATGTGGCTTCAACCTTTCTTAAAGGTCTAGACTGAAGTTAATCTTGCTTTTGAAGGAACCCATTGACATGAATAGCGCAGCGATGAGAAATCTCATTCATATCCGGAAAAAACGCACCAGCTTGCTTTCAACCACTATTACGAGTTCTTTGAGAAAAAGCTTCCAATACTAACATTGATCAGGGAAAATGCTGCCTGAACAGTTACGGTGGCAAAGATTTCGGCGTCTGCGATATCGAATAACCTGCTCTTTCTTTTCCAGGAAGAAGCAGGCTGCTTGAATTGAAGACTCTTGAGAATATCAGTCTTCTGATTGTGATTCGTTATTAGTAGAGAGATGGTGGTAGACGTTTGCCTTGTGCTTCTTCGATTATGGGCAAGACGGTCTTGAGTTCTCTGAAATATTTGAGCACTGTCAGCCCTCGTTCGGTTATGGCGTAAACTATGCGTTTCTTTCCAACGGTTTTCTCTTCGAGAAGATCTTGTTCCATCAGAAAATTCAAATATTCTTTCAGGACGCTGCAGTTGACGTTGGCCTTATACATTATGTGGGTCAACTTTAGAGGTCCGTGGCGGGCCAAAACCTTCAGAATATCAACGTACATTTCCAGTTTCGATCTACGCAATGCAAACCCACCTTTTCATACGTTTATGAATTTCTATATAAATGATTTATGGATTCAGACTATGCTTTCTAGGACTGGAAATCTCTGCTTTTGCCTGGATCTCTGTGAAAACGGCCATTCTGTTAATGAAAGCGGTGACCATGTCATCTGCTAGGATTTCCTGTAGATCTTCAGAGAGCTTCTTCATTTCGTCTTGAAAGATCTGCAGAATCTTCTTTTCGAGTCTTTCATGTCTAGCCTGAGTAGTGATTATTTCCAACCTTTATCCTCCACTTTTCAGCCTTTTGAGGGATTCGTATTTAACTAGTTTATGAATTCAGAATACACATTTGTGGCGTTAGCCCTGACTGAGAGAGGTTTCATAAAACTTTTATACGTAGTGATGGTCGTCAATATAACGTTGATTGGTGATGCTTCGATGGAACCAAGCAAGAAACCATTGAACGTTCTAACGAAACGCTTGGACACGTACATCATGATTACGCTGAAGAATGGAGTAGAATATAGAGGTACAATGGTTCAATGCGACGGCTTCATGAACATACTCCTAAACGGGGCCTCTGAACACGTAGACGACAAGGTAACTGCAAACTATGGGAATATCCTTGTCCGAGGGAACAACATACTCTACATAACCATCGATGTTCCACACAAGTAACTTAAGTTGCTTTATTCGACGTCCAGTTATTCTATGTTTTAAAAGGCAACAAGCAGTTGTATATCTAGCTAGTCTGGGAAGGTTTCAGGCTTGAACAAGAAGATCTCCATAAATGCCCCCCAAATCGATGAACGGGAAATTCAAATGGTCACCGAGGTTCTGAAAAGCGGTAGATTAACCGCCCGAATTGGAAGTAGCTCTATGGTGGCAGGCTTTGAACAAGCTTACGCCAAACTCGTTGAGTCGAAACATGCAGTTGCGGCAAGTAGCGGTACAGCTGCTCTTCACATGTCGCTTTTGGCAGCAGGAGTAACGCTAGGGGATGAGGTAATCATTCCGAGCTTCACTTTCGTCGCAACAGCTGAGGCCGTGGTGTTGAGTGGTGCGAAACCGGTTTTTGTCGACATTGACCCTCAGACGTACAACATGGACCCGGAAAAAGTCGGGAAAACCATAAACTCCAAAACCAAGGCTCTTATACCTGTAGACTTGTATGGGCTTTCTGCAGAAATGGATACCTTGAACAAGATGGCTAGAGAGCATAATCTGGTGGTAATCGAAGATGCCGCTCAAGCTCATGGAGCTGCATACAAGGGGAAATCGCCTGGGCATTTTGCAGATATGGCATGTTGGAGCTTCTACGCTAGCAAGAACATGACCACTGGCGAAGGCGGCATGATTACGACCAACGACGATAAATTCGCCGAAATTCTACGCTGTGCGAGATCGCACGGAGAAAAAGACGAGTACGTATCGTTCATGCTTGGACATAACTATCGTATGCCCGAAATGGAGGCAGCGATCGGCCTAGCTCAACTGGGAAAGCTGTCAACTTTTCTGGATAAGAGGCGCAAGAACGCTCAGTGCCTGACTGAAAAACTGAGTCCTGCAAGACGTTTGGCGTTGCCAGAGGAACCTGACGGTTGCAGACATAGCTGGTACCTTTATACGATTAGACTTGACGATAGTGACCGAGCTGAGAGGGATGGAGTTGTGGAAA
>CP070828.1:1208988-1212878 GCA_020344715.1 Candidatus Bathyarchaeota archaeon
GCAGCAAGTTGTATTACTGTATTGAACTATTTGTTAGATAGAACGTCAAGAAATTGAAGAAATACTTGTATTGCGTCACTTGATGCGCGAGTCTCTGATGCATTTCGCCTGCATGCTAGGAAGGCTTACTCCACGAATGCGAACAGCGTGTGCATCTGAAGTGTTCTATGGTTCTTTCTCTTCTAATACCAGCGTGCTCACCTGAGACACTCGAAACCCACCGCGATGCTTCTCCATTTCCGCATTCGGGACATACTTGAGAAACCGTCATGGATTCATCTTCTAAACTGTCAACGATGTAAATGGCCGGTGGACGCTCTTTCTTCGTAGCGATTGTTCCATTTGCAGTACTAGCCTGAACTAGATTTCCACATTTTCGGCATACGAAACCATCCTTCGTCTCCTGCATATAGGTACCGCACTTCTCACAGAACTTCATACTCCATCACTCGCTCAAGTTAACCACGGCTCTCGCAGTTGTTCCCAGCTTTCGACAACTCTGGTGGCACCGTTCTCGAGGTACTCTCGCGGTGAAAAGCGCTTCTTTCTCAACAACCCCACCCTGTCTGGAACAGGCGCTTTTCTGTAGGCGGCAAAGAAGCGGGGATTGTCATCGATCACGCGCAGGATGTTATATTGCTCCGAGATGGAGGAAAACATTTTTGACCTGGTTGCCAACACGGAAGCCGTCGAAGAAAAGAACCGAATCCAATCTTTGAGAGCAAACATTTCAAGATCTGTTTCACGAGTTGGAAACCCGAATCTTCGCAACTCGTCTACTGTGAGTTGCCGCATATTCTCGGTTCGTCCAGTTAGGTAAACCAGCTTGTGCTGCTGGTTCCAGCGTTGAAGGGTCTCTGAAGCGTGTGGAATTGGTTTATCAAGTTCTAACAGGTCACATCCGCTTTCTTCAACACAGAGAGTAAGCATCCAAAATTTCTCCCAAATCTTCCTGCTGGAAAACGCGTATCTCCCAAAGATTTCTCGCGATCCAAGAGACTCGACTTCTTGCAAGGGAATCTTTCTGCCCAGAACTCGACACCACGCAGCGTGTCTTCTCCGATCAGTGTTGACTATGGTGTCATCAATATCGACGACGACTGCATCCATGTTGAGACATTCTCCACTTGAGCCCATTCAGTCTGTGCGCATGACTCGTTCAATTTGCCAAGTTTATGACTGACTGAACAAAGAGAGAATTAGGAGTTTATAAAGAGTTCAACCAAACCTGAGAAAAGAGACTTTGAAGTTCTATACGTGCTACGGTAACCTCCCTTTTTTCTGGATAGTAAGAATATTGATTCTGCTTTCATAATTGCCTAATAGGTTGACATCTTGAATTCTTTTTGAGGTGAACAAGTCCATGGCCGATTACGTAGATGGTGAATTGAAGAAGATTGGGATAGCAATTTCAAAGCCCATCCTAGCAACGATGTGCATCGTCTTTGGAATACTCGTCATTCTGCTACCAACGCTGCTCGTATGGATAGTAGGAATATTTCTCGTATTTCAGGGAGCCTTGCTCTTCACAGACCTCGTGGAAACGGGAAGAAGTGGAACCCCAGTTCAACCCGAAAGTCTCTATTGCTCTGAATGTGGAGCATGGAACGGCAAAGAAGCAGCCTATTGTAAGAAATGCGGAAAACAGCTCAAACTAGTGAAGCACCAGCAACTCGAAGACTACCAGGAAAACACAATACCGGTAGCGCCCTAGCTTTCCGCTTCTTCGCATAGATTCTCTGCCAACTACGGCGGACTCAAGAGAAGCGGAGAAAACCGCCCTGGGAGCCGCACACACAGCTGATACACTGGACTAGAAAGTCAGGCGATTCAATTCAAACGTCATCAATCTTTTAAAGCTATTTGCGGTATTATTGATTCATGAAGAGCCAAAAGCGTCTCGAACTGCTGAGGCAAATGCTCAAGAACTCCAAAAAAAGCGATAGAGACATAGCTAAGCATCTCGGGCTCTCACAAGCAACCATTAGCAGGCTGAGAGCTCGACTCGAAAAGGAAGGCTACATCAAAACCTACACGATTATCCCAGACTTCGTGAAGCTAGGCTACGAAATTTTGGCGTTCACGTTCATCAATATGAAAGCGTACCCAACATTTGATGAAACTCAAAGAATCGTACAGCAGGGCAAAGAATGGGTGGGGAAGCATCCTAACGTCATCTTCGCCTCTGATGGTGAAGGATTAGGAGGGAAAGACGTGATCATGATCTCGTTTCACCAGAACTACTCGCGATATGCGGATTTCATGCGATCTTACGCAATGGATTGGGGGCACATAGTCGCTGATTTTGAATCGTTCCTTGTCAGTCTCGGCTCAGGCTTTAAGATGAAACCTCTAGACCTGAAATATCTGGCAGATGACAAATGAGCACGGATCTGCTGGGTAGTGCGCAGTTTGACACAACTCAGGGTAGCAAGAGTTTTTCTTCCCTATCTTATTCCGATCTCCAAATGCATCTGTCTCAGCAATGATTGCTTGACAACATTCGATCCAGAACCGATCAGTTTCTCCAATCCTTCAATAAAAGCTACAGGGTCTTCAGCAATCATGCGTGGCGTGAGTGAATAGCGCTTGGCAAGAATCTCGAGAATTATTTCTTTTCCTATCTTGCCAAACGTGGTCTCAAGCACATTGAGTACGATAGCGGGAAAAAAGTTCTCGAAAGCAATATCTTGCGTGAATCTGGAAGTGACGACTGGTCCATGTGCCTTGATTAGGCTGGCAAAGAATTTCCCATCAACGAATTTGGCATGGTTCGCGTCATAGGCACACAGCGCAGTCACCGGAAAGGCGAGTTTCCTGCCTATCGTGAGTTCATACTCAAGTAGCTCTTTCTGTTTATTGTGTTCAAAGAAGCACGCAGTTTCACCAACTCCTCGCATTCCTTTAAGACCAGTCTCCAGAGCCTCATCAAAGACACGTTGTGACATCATCACTACACGTGAAATATTCACTTCGCCGTCGATCATGTACCAATCATTATAATCGAAGACCTTCAACATATCATCCTTTTCAAGGGCTTTCACGTTCAATCCAAAATCTTTCATGCGTCTGCGAATCTGCTTGCAGGTTTCTTGTGAGGCAACATAAATCGCTCCTTCCCCTTTCTGTAGCCCAGCTTGCAAGAAGCTGAAGGTTACTTCATGTTTCTCCTGTGGACTTTGGTAGAAGAACACTCCATGATCGCCCGCTTTCATGATACTGGGACAATTTAAATGTCTGGTGCCTTCAGATTGTTCAGGTTCACTGTTCCGCCCCCGCAAGGTGACCCTCCACATTGCAACTGTAGGTGAGGAACATCTTCACATATGACAACTAGAAATACGTTATGAATCAAGGATTCGGATTGGACGTCCACAACTACGTGGAGTTCCTGCATTCTATGCTTTACCTAAAGAAATCGTTTCACTTGATCAACGAAATGTTGCCTACGCGTACGTTTTCGAGATGTTTCTTCGCGGCTTCGTAGCATCGGTTGGCCTGCCTTCTACTTGTGGGTGGCAAATCTGCCATGACATATTGAGGAGAGAAAGCAAGAAGCGAGTAGGGAATTTCCGCGTTTACCTCAGCGATGAACCGGGCGATGTTGCTGATCTCTTCCGAATCCACGTAACCAGGAACTAACAACGTACTAGCCGTCAACATCGGAAGTTCGGACCGCTGCTCGAAAAACTTCTCACCCAGCAGTCTAAACATCTCTAACGTGGGTGCATTTGAGACCCCACATAAAGCGAGATTTAGGTTCCCATCCCAGGTTTTGAGGTCGAATTTGATGTTCCCTCCACTGTTATTGGAGAGCTGAGCGGCTTTCATTGCGAACTCCTCTCTCCAGTAACCATTTGTTTCCCAACAAACTCGAAGGATTCGTTTCC
>CP070828.1:1212978-1220925 GCA_020344715.1 Candidatus Bathyarchaeota archaeon
CCGTTCCGTTACATCGTGAGCAGCCGTTCCCGCGGCATTCCGCGCAAAGCCATTTGGATTGAGGTATCCCTCGGACGAGTTTTCGGTATCTCCCGGCAATGAGGAGAGGGTTGACTTGGAGGTGAACTTGTCCGGAAAAGGGATTAACTAGAATAACAATCTCAGGTCTTTTGTAGTCAACGACCTTCTTCGTCACTTTAGATATTTCTTTGCCTATTTCTCGACTGAACTCGTTGCGCATGCTTTCGCCGTGCTTCACCTCAAATTCAGCTTTGAACTCATCTTCTCTTTCTTCAGCCTGTGTTGGCAGCTCGACGCCTACGAGAAAAGTTGAGAACTCGTAATCGTTCAGCTTTTCTAGAGCTGATTCAACGAACTCGTTGACAAATTCAAAACGCCCTTCGCATAGGTAGCATTGTTGTTTTTCGCCAAGTTCCTTTCCATTTCTTTCGAGGAGTTCAATTGCCATGTTGAACGAGCCGTTGATTGCTAGCGTTTTCAGACGTGTCATTCCCGATTTACGTTTGGAAAGTGTCAGCTGGTGGGCTTGCATTGTTGAGAGGAGCTTGATGGTTTCGCCTCTTTGTTGGTTGTTGAGCCCATAGCCAAGCAGGGCGAATTGCCTTCCTAGACAGTGGTTGCAGAGAGGGTGGTTCTTCAGCATTTGCTGGGCTTTTTCGAGGATTATCATCAGAAATTCGCTCTTTTTCACTTATATTCCAAGAATGGCTGCTTTCTTCCTGCGGCCGCTACGACCCCATGGGTAGTTTCTTGCCGAAGAAGGGCAACGCTTTTTTTCTTCTTATAGTTTTCATCATCTTTTTCATTGTGGCATATTGTTTCAATAGTTCTTTAACGTCTTTTTCTGCCGTGCCTGAGCCTCTTGCTACGCGTCTTATTCGTGAGGCAGTGAATATTTTGGGTTTGTCTCGTTCTTCGGGTGTCATGGATTGCATAATGAAACGCCATCTTTTTAGGCGATCTTCGGCTTGATCCATCATTTCATCTGGTATGTTATAGCTCATGCCAGGGATCATTTTCAAGATGCGCTTGAATGGTCCCATGCTTTTCATGGCTTCGAATTGTTCGTACATGTCGGTTAGGGTGAACTTGCCAGTTAAAAAAGCCCGCATCTTTTTCTCGGGGACTTCAACTTCGGCTTCGCGGACTTTGTCAATGAGACTTTGGATATCACCCATGCCGAGTAGTCGTCCAACGAAGCGTGCTGGTACGAACGGTTCGATGTCTTGGGTTTTTTCGCCTGTGCCGATGAATTTGATTGGAGCTTTTGTTGCAGCAACTGCCGATAGGGCTCCCCCTCCTCGGGCTGATCCGTCGAGTTTTGTGACGAGTATCGAGCCGATTGGTGTGGCATCGTTGAAAGCTTTAGCTTGGATTGCGGCTTGCTGACCTATTGTTCCGTCTACTACGAGGATCACTTCGTTTGGCTTGATTGTTTTTTCCAAGGTTTTCATTTCTTGAATGAGGCTTTTCTCTTCTTTGTGGCGTCCCGCAGTATCGATTATGATAACTTCCTTGTCTGCGAATTGTTTTAATCCGTTTAGGGCGATCTTTGTGGGATTTTTGTTTTTGGGTTCACCGTATAGTGGAATGTTTGTGCGCTGGGCGAGTTGGGACAGTTGAGCGTAGGCGCCGGGTCGATAGGTGTCGGCGCAGACAACTGCGGTCTTGAGTCCTCGTTTCTGGTAGTATCGCGCAAGTTTGGCGCTAGCTGTTGTTTTTCCTGATCCCTGAATTCCAATGAGCATGAGCACGTTTCTTCTGCTCGGTTCAATCTTCAATGGGACGGGCTTCTCACCGAGGAAGCGGGTCAACTCTTCGTAGACGACTTTGATTACATGTTCTCTTCTCGAAATTCCCGGCGGAACTTTCGCCTTAAGTGATCGTTCTTCGATTTGCTTTGATATTTCGAGAACAAGCTTGACGTTTACGTCTGCTTGGAGAAGGGCTCTCTGTATATCTCGGGCGAGCTCTTTCACAACTGCTTCGTCAACTACGGGGGCTCGCAAAACTTTTCGTAAGGCGCCGTAAAGGGAAGAACCTAAGCGTTCAAGGGCCATGGGCGTTTCTCCAATCATAGGTTTGATGCGCACTTAAATAGGTATTCGTTGTTGTTCGTTTACCATAATCCTTTTGTTTGGGCTTGGAGGACTTCTACCGTCAGAGGGACCGTCTTGGTTGAAACTGTCAACATTATCGAAAGGAAAGACATCCCTTCTAACGCTATAATGCTGAACGGGTTGCCCGACGTAGGTCTTGTCGGCTTGATAGCAACATCGCACATAATATCCGAGGCCAAGCTGGCTGAAATAGCCTACATGGACTCAGATCTTCTTCCACCAATAGTTGTCCTTCATGAAGGCTTGCCTCATGCGCCAATCAGAATCTTCGGAAACACCGATTTGATTGCTTCGTTTTCAGAGACAGCCATACCAGCAGATGCCGTTCAGCCCTTTATCCGCAAACTGGTGGCGTGGGCACAAGCAAAGAAGGTGAAGCTGATGGTTGCGATGGGAGGCATGCCCGTTCAGAACCGTCAAGATATAATTGAGCCAAGAGTCTTCGGCGCAGCATCCAGCAAATCGCTTCTCAACATGCTACGCGAAAAAGACATAGAGGTCCTCAAAGGCGGCTACATGGTTGGACCGTACGCGCTCATAATGCGTTACTGCGCAGAAAAAGACGTGCCCGCGATTGCCTTGTTGGCAGAGTCGTTCTACAAGTACCCAGACCCAGTAGCCGCAGCCGCTACTCTCAAGGAATTCAGCAAAATCAGTGGACGGAAGATCAATTTGTCCAGACTCACAGAGAAAGGCGAAGAGATACGATTGAAGGCCAGAGACATGATGAAACGCACGGAAAGAGAGCTTGGTCGCATGAAAAAAACTCAGGAATACGATCTGCCATTGTATGTTTAGGGAGAAGGTGGATGGGCTATGCAAGAAAGACGAAGAAGACGCACAATCCGTGATTTAATAAGAGAATACCTCGAAGACATAGAAGCTCTATCTGAAGAAATCATGGAACCGTCAATCGCAGAACGACCAAGCTGGAATGCTCAATCGTGTTGTCTTGAACCCCTCTGCAGCGTTTTCGTAACACCAAACGAAGTAATCGTTACAGCCGACCTCCCAAACACAAATCCAGACACTATAGAAATACGCCCAACAAACGCTGACACTATAGAAATAATAGCTGAAATGAAACGAAAAATACGCTTCGACGAGCTGGGCATAACACACAGAAAAGGTGAGTTTCAATATTTCCATTGCCAAACAAATATCCCGGTGCTGGTTAACATGGAACGCGTAAGAACAGAATTCAAGCGAGGAATACTAGAGATCCACATACCCAGAAAAAAAGGCTACAAAATAGAAGCCAAATAACCTACCTTGTCTTGAGCTTATCAAGAACTGCTGCTACTATGAGTGGAAACGCTATTGTAACATCGCAGATGACAGTCGCAGCTTTGCCCTCCGGTTTGACTTTGCCCCAACTAATGGCCTCCTCAAGAGAAGCGCCGCTTAGCCCGCCGGGCTCTGGTCTATCCATGGTAATCTGAACTGCCAGATCGACGCCGTCTCGGAACGTGTTGGCAAACAATGCGAAGTGCTTAGGAAAGCCTCCGCCCAGAATTATGATGCCAACCTTCTTTGCTTCATACACCTTGTCCATCAGCACGTTGACGTCCAGAAACGAATCCAAATGCATAGTTTTGTCTTGTCCGTATACCCACAGTTGAAAGCCCGCAATTGAGTCTACAAAAGCTGGACAAATAATCGGCACGTTTCTCCTAGCTGCAGTTGCAAGTATAGAGTTAGGATCGTCGATTTTTCTGCCTATTTCGCAAAGCAATTCTGCTGTAGCGAAACGCTGCCTTTTTTCTTCAGGTATTGCATCTAGTATTTTAGAAAGCCACTTTTCCAAAGCCTCAAAGGCTTCTTGCTGAATGTAAATGTCCCCTATTCTGCCCAAATTTTCAGCTCTTAATCTCCTATCTTCAGCAGCAAAGGTGCCAATTCCATGCTGATACCCCAATGCCTCAACCATGTCATGGACCATATTGGCGCCAGTCGTAACCAACACGTCCACATGTTCCATCTCAATTAAGTCGCAAATAATCCGTCGCAGACCAGCGGGAACCAAGGCACCAGCCAAAGTCAAAAAGACTGTGCAATCGGGATTGCTAAACATTTCTGTTATCATCTCGGTTGCTTTGCCGATTCGGCCAGCGCCCAAAACCCCGGCTCGGTTCATCTCTTCAACAAAGTCACCCACGGTCATTCTGGCCTGCAGCTGCATATGTCGAACATGTTTCATTCTTTCACCGTCCACTCAGCCGTTCACAGTTAATATTGTAAATTACTTAAATGATTTGAAGCACGGTAAGTTAAAATATGAGGTTAAAAACTGTTCCTAATTCCAAGGACCGAAAGAGCGTGCAAAATTTTGGCAAGACCTGTCAAGATCACTGACACAACCTTTCGAGACGCTCATCAATCTCTCATGGCAACCCGAATGCGAACAGAATCCATGCTCCCCATCGCAGAGAAGATCGATGAAGTCGGCTTCTTCTCGCTTGAGGTTTGGGGAGGCGCCACCTTCGACGTATCGATACGCTACCTAAGAGAAGACCCATGGGAAAGACTTCGTCTCTTGAAAAAACACGTACGCAAAACACCATTGCAGATGCTACTCCGCGGACAGAACATTGTGGGCTACAGGAACTATCCAGATCATGTCGTCGAGAAGTTTGTTGAAAAAGCAGCGGAAAATGGTGTTGACATATTTCGAATCTTCGACGCGTTGAACGATACTAGAAATCTTGAAACGGCTATCAAAACCGCCCGCAAAGTCAAAGCTCATGTTCAAGGCACAATCTGCTATACACTGAGTCCAGTTCACACCATCCCGCACTATTTGAAAGTGGCGCAGCGTCTCGCAGAACTAGAATGCAATTCCATTTGTGTCAAAGACATGGCTGGGATGCTGGCTCCCAAAGACGCCTTCGACCTTGTTTCAGCCCTAAAAGAAGATGTCAAATTGCCTGTTCATCTGCACTGTCACAGCACAAGCGGCATGGCACTCATGAGCTATCTACGTGCATGCGACGCCGGAGTTGACATCCTAGACACCGCTTTTTCCCCACTTGGTTGGGGAACATCTCAGCCACCGGTGGAAACAGTCGTCGCAGCCTTGCAAGGCACCGAATATGATCCTGGCTTTGACATGCAACTGCTCGTGGAAATAGCAGAATACTTCAACGAATTGCGGACGAAATACTACGACCCGTTAAGGCTTATTAACCCAATCTCTGAACGAGTTGACCCCTCCATCCTAGTCCACCAGATTCCCGGGGGCATGTTTTCCAATCTCATATCCCAGTTGAAAGAACAAAACGCGCTTGACAGGCTCAAAGACGTCTTGGAAGAGGTCCCAAGAGTTCGAAAGGAACTGGGCTATCCTCCTCTAGTAACTCCAACGAGTCAACTAGTTGGAACACAAGCAGTTTTCAACGTGCTCTCAGGCAAGAGATACAGCATCGTCCCAAAAGAGGTCAAGGATTACGTTAAAGGGTTGTACGGTAGACCTCCGGCGGCAATCAATGAAAAGGTTAAACGAAAGATAATTGGAGAAGAAGAACCGATAACGTGTCGTCCAGCTGATTTACTCGAGCCCGAATTAGAAGTCATTCCTGAACAGGTGAAGCAGCTTGTGGAAAACGAAGAAGACGCCTTAACCTATGCTCTCTTTCCAAAAGCAGCACTAGAGTTTTTCCAAAAGAGAAAACTCAACCGCGACGAAAAAAAGAGGCTTACACTTCCTGACACAGAAAAGCAAGAGCTAGCCGAAGTTGCGGCGATTTCAGCTGCTATCGCCTCCTACATAACCAGCAAACACGAGACCCTAGCTGTGATACCCGCCCGAAGAGTCACAGGTCTCCCCGCCTGGACTCTTGCAGGAAGGAGAAAGCTGACAGAATCCCCGTGAGGGTCATACGTTGAAAGAGCATGAAATTCTCGTAGATGGCACATCATACAAAGTGAAAATCAAGGAATACACCGTTGGAGCTCCATTTTCAGTAAGGATTAACGAAAAGGATGTTGAAGGAGAAATTAGCGGTAAACCAGCTGGCAAAACTCTTTTCACGGCTACAATTAAAGGCAAATCGTACAGAGTAGAGTTGAAGACGATTGATAGAAGACTACCATTTCAAGTAAGGATTAACCAAATACCTTTCACTGTCCAATTCAAAGTGGCAGAGAGAAAAATTACGCGAATCCCCACGTCCTCTGCTGTTGCTCTCGCCCCTAGACCTTCAAGAAAGATTGCAGGAGAAGGAGAAGTCCTAGCTCCTATGGCAGGCAAAATTGTCTCAGTGAAAGTGAAAAAAGGTGACAGAGTAAATCTCGGCGACGTCCTCTGCACTCTCGAGGCGATGAAAATGGAAAACGAAATCGCTGCGACCAAGTCTGGAGAAGTCGAACAGGTCAGAATCATTGAAGGCACAGCGGTAAACGAAGGAGATCTTCTGATCAAAATAAGATAGCAGTTGGGCTCGTGGCAACAAACCAGTAGAATTCGACGATCTCACGACGTTCCGCAAGGAAAGAGACCCACCTTCGAACGATTTCGCGCACTCGATCTTTTGACCCCCAGATTAGTACAAGCAAGTACACAACAATAATGACACATAAATGCAAGCCAATTGCCAGAAGCGGATTCAGATCTGGATAAAATGAATAGAGAACAGCTTCGAACACAAAAAAGGCAAGGAAAACCATCACTAGAAGCCCAAGGGCTCCAATAATCTCTCTCTTGCTTGTCCTGTTCGAATACGCCTCAATTAGCTTCAATGCTATCCGCCTGAAGATGTTAGAAAACGAGTTGCATAAAAGACTATTTCCAAACGCGCGGTCGGACTGTAGAATCGCTTCAATTAGAATATGGTCGGTGCTCTATACTCTCCGTAAACAGTTTTTAGTACGTCACAGATTTCTCCAAGAGTGACCTGCTTCTTTACAGCGGCAATGACAGACGGAAAGAGATTTTCATCCTTATCTGCGGCGTGATAAAGCCGATCTAGGGCATCTTTCACTTCACGGTTATTTCTTTTCCTCTTAATCATGTTCAGTTTCTCGATTTGACGCTCTTCGAGAGCTGGGTCAACCTGCAGAATCGGGATAGATACTTCTTTTCGGGCTTTGAACTTATTCACACCGACGATTATGTTCTCTTTGCTTTCGACTTCTTTCTGATAGCGATAGGCGCTTTCTACGATCTCTCTTTGCATATAACCTTTTTCGATGGCTGCAGGTGCGCCTCCCATGTTATCAATCTTCTCGATGTAGCGAATTGCTTCATTTTCGATCTGGGTGGTCAAGTATTCGATGTAGTAGGATCCTGCGAGGGGATCAACGGTATCTGCCACTCCGCTTTCGAAAGCAATAATTTGCTGGGTTCGCAACGCTATTTGCACTGCCTCCTCGCTTGGCAGGGCGTAGGCTTCATCAAAAGAATTTGTATGCAATGATTGTGTGCCTCCTAGCGCGGCAGCCAAGGCTTGAAGCGTGACCCGTATAATGTTGTTGTGAGGCTGCTGGGCTGTTAGAGTGACACCCGAAGTTTGCGTATGGTATCGTAATCGCCAAGCATCAGGTTTCTTGGCTTTGAACCTTTCACGCATGATTTTTGCCCAAAGTCGACGCGCGGCTCGGAATTTGGCGATTTCTTCTAGAAAATCATTGTGTGCAGCGAAGAAGAAAGAAAGCCGTTTGGCGAATCCCTCGAGGTCAAGTTTCTTGTCTATGGCAGCTTGAACATAGGCTATGCCATTGGCTAACGTGAACGCCAGTTCTTGTGTAGCCGTGGCTCCGGCCTCTCGTATGTGATAGCCACTTATGCTTATGGTATTCCATCGAGGCA
>CP070828.1:1221025-1224370 GCA_020344715.1 Candidatus Bathyarchaeota archaeon
CTTATCGAGAAGACCTCTTCATTTTCGATGCATCTGCAAGAAGATGCGGTGAAATCTGTTCTGGACTGGAACTTCACGCTTGCCAAGGAGGTCTTGGAACGAAGCAGAGAGGCTCAACGGCATTATCGCATGACAATTCGACAGGTAGCACTGTCCAGCATGAACAGAGTCATCGCCGAAAAAGTTGGCGTAGAAAACTGCCGTGAATGCACGACTTTCGCGCTAATCGCACGGGACCTCAGCAGACTGGTCTACCACTCTTCCTCGATAGCGAGGCACATTCTGTCTCTTGAAGGAAAGGGAAAAGTGGACTCGGAAATTCTGAAGTTGATAAAAGACATGTCGGAAATTGCCTATGAGATGCAAGGTGTGTCAGTTCAAGCTTTTCTACAGAAGAAGATTCAACTCGCAATCGCTGTATTCGGAAAGATGAGATTCATGAGGGACAAGGAGAAAGCTTTGTTGAAGAAGATTCTAGAGAAAACCAAGGATGTGGACACCGCGGTCGCACTGAGCATGATAGCACGTGACCTGCGCAGAATCGCCGGATATGCGGTAGCTGTGGCTGACGACGCTATGAACAGGGTTTTGACACCAGCGTAATGTAGTATTGAAACCTGCAAGTTGGTCGCTACACAGACTGCTCTTCTACTCTGTGTTGCTTTTGCATTTTCCAACAGAATGAGCGTATCTGAAGATTGCCTTTTTCTGAACGTAAGATTCTACACCGATGCCTCGTTTTTCTCTAACCCTATCCAAAGCTTCTTCAGGTGAAGAACATTGGCTCACTAGATACGTGGCTAGCATTGCTCCGGTTCTTCCTATGCCTGCTCCACAACAAACGATTACGGGGCTATTCTGGGCAAGCATTTTATCGACAAAATTCACGAATTCATGCATGTCTCCAATGCTAGGCGCAGAAAAGTCCCTAATCGGTATAAAGGTGTACTCGAATCCCATGTTCCTCACCTGCTCCTCGTCGAGAGGGCGCTCCATATTCAGGCATACAATCGCACGGAGTCCTTCGTTCCACAACCAGTTGAGCTGCCGTTCACTTTCAGGTCTCGCACATCCAGCCAGTCTACCCCTGATCAACCATGAAAACCTTGCTGGTCTAGCAGAGCCACCAACAATCACCGGACGAATCCCCCCACTTCTGCTTTCTCTGTTACCTCCTGAAGTCACATGTTCAAATTAGAGCGTAACGTCTTTTGATGGAATCGTGTTCAGAGCGCTGGCGCAGATTTTCTCCGCGTACGGAATGTGCTTTTCCAACTCAGGAAACACAACGTGCATTGTTTCATGGAAAATCGTCAGGATAAATTCCCTTAGACAACCGTCAAAATTGCTTTCCCAATCACAGCAGCCGACATATAGAAAAATGATGCCCTCTGGATATTTGTCATCAACTGAGTACATTCCTTCAATTGGAGGAGGAAGGTAATCCTCTGGCAGGTTTCGCTGCTGCTCTTCTGATAGTCTTGGAAGGCACACAATTTCCATGATTAATTTCATAGCGCCGAGGTTGAGATAAGAGTTGGCTTTTCGATAACAGAATCACGCAGAGATCGAGTGCTCCAGAAAGAAATCGGAACGTTTCGGGCAACGCCAAGTGAAAGCTGATGGAAACAATATAGTTTTATATGCTGGCTTGGTAGCATATACGAAGGCGAAAACCATTGGGCAAGCGAATTCGGGTTCAGAGACGTGGCAAAGGCTCACCCCCCTTTAGGGCTTCAACTCACAAGAGAATAGCGCCAGTGCAGTATCCATCGATTTCGAAAAAGGAGCTGGAAGGAGTTTCCAACGGGCAAATCCAATATATCTTTCACGAGCCGGGAAGAGGTGCTCCGCTGGCTTTGGTTAAACTTGAAACAGGAGAATCCTATCATATGGTTGCTCCAGAAGGAGCCTATGAAGGTCAGCAAATCCAAATGGGTAGCAAGGCCCCAATAGATATCGGCAACGTTTTACCCCTCAGCCATGTCCCAGACGGCACAATGGTTTGCAACATTGAACGTACGCCCGGTGATGGTGGTAAGATCTCCCGCTCTTCTGGCTCCTACGCGCTTGTGGTGGGTCATACTCCCCAAGGAGTGATGATCAAACTTCCCTCGGGCAGAACTCGTTATCTTAACACTCTTTGTAGAGTTACAATAGGAGTAATTTCAGGTGCCGGTCGTGTGGACAAGCCCTTCTTGAAGGCGGGCGCCAAATTTCACCTGATGAAAGCGAAAGGTCGTGTCTACCCTCGCACGCGAGGCGTTGCCATGATAGCGGCGGCTCATCCGTACGGCAGCAGCAAGAGAGGTGCCCGCAAGGTTACGACGGTTTCCCGTCACGCCCCACCTGGCAAGAAGGTCGGCTTGATTGCTGCAAGAAAAACTGGACGCAAACGAAAGCGGAGAACTTAGACCAGCTAGAATCCATTTGCGCCTACTTCTTTGGCGTGCGCTGCTTGGGTTTTCACAATTGCTTGTCATGCGCGCGCAACATGAGTAGATCTACTTAGACCAGAGCCTCTCGGGTTGATTGCTGGACAATGTCTTCGTCGCTTTTCAGGAATTTGTCAACATATATCATGCCTGGTGGAATCGTTAGGTGAGGGTTAATTCTGGTCTTTATGATTGTACAATTTTCTTTAATGTGAACTGCGTTGCCGATGACTGAAGTTGATTCAATACGGGTAGGGTTTTCACGAGTCGATTCGACAACAACTTTTCGACCGAGGATACTGTCTGAGACGTTTGTGTAATTCCCGATCTTTGCGGCATCGAGAACAGCGGATCTTTCAATGTTGGCATGCTCACCTATGATGCAGAAGTTGTCGATGTTTGAATCTGCGATCTTGGAGTGATCACCTATTCGGGTGTGTCTGCCGATCAAAGCAGCGCCCTCAATGGATAACTTCTTTTCTTTGTATTTCTTGAGTATTTCTTCCCGCCTTTTGATTGATTCCACGCTGTATCCCTGAACCCACACGTTTCTGTCGGGCAGAATTCTCTCTTCCGAGACTCGCAAGTTCAGCTTTCCGTGAAGAACATCATGCATCGCGCCTAGATATTTCTCTGGACTTCCAACATCATACCACGCTTTCAACTCGTAGCCGTAGACTGGAAATCCCTTATCGACCAAATATGGGATGAAATCGAAACCAAAGTCAAGCCTCTTGCGCTCTTCCACTATTCTATCAATCTCTGTACTCTCGGCTTTCTTTCTGACTTCAGGTGACAGGAGGTATAGACCAGCATTGGCAAGGTTGCTAGGGGCTTTCTCAGGTGGAGGCTTTTCCACGAACCTTTTAATTCGCATGTCCCTATCCAGATCGGCTATACCATAGCCTTC
>CP070828.1:1224470-1228945 GCA_020344715.1 Candidatus Bathyarchaeota archaeon
CGCCGATGAAATCGGAACAGCGTACACCTTGGTTGAAGCTGATCAGAATGTTGACGAAATCATTGAAGCAATAAGAAAAGGAGCAGTTATTCCCTTCGGAAAACCTATCTCATGGAATATAAGGATTAGAAGAGGTGCTTTTAGCCTAAAACGGCGGATCCAAAGACAGACTGCTCTTAGTAGTCTTCGATCTGATCTAGCCCTAGTTCGAGTGGCAGAGATTTCTCAGGTTCTGAGTAGGAAGATTCAACATCAAATAGTTGCGTCATTATCGTTCCCGACCAATCGAAGATGAATGAAGGGAATTCATGTGCAATTTCTGTCAAACCCGTCTTTAACAAGCCTTCATGTGAGAGTTTAGACTTCGCATGTTGTAGTGCATCGTTACTTGTGTTGGCCATCAGCTTTTTGTCCTCCAAGCTTCCACATTGAGCATATCTCGAATTGCCACTCTGATGGCTTCCGCTCTATTTGGATAGAACTGCTCGTTTACGAGTTTGTCTAACGCTTTGATATATGGCTCCGGAAGATACAGCGTGATTAGTCTCATTGCAGCCCCCCTAAAAGGTAGAATAGAGAAACTGCAAGAGAGCATATATTGTATTATATTAACATTAAAATATGATTAAAACATGAAGAGCTGTCTACTTATAAAGCTTTCTACACCTCTCCTCTAGGTCGTTGCTTTTTCATGTTAATCACAAACTTTTCGGAATGTTTATGTTTTTCTTAAGAAATTAAAAAGTTTAACACTGCACATAGAGATCTTACCTTTCGTTTGGAGCGCATTTTGTGGCCTGGTGAATGAACGGGATGAGCAAACAAGTTGGCAAGGTTTTTGTGAAGAGTTTTGGATGTTCCACGAACATGGCCGACGGCGAATTTATTGTTGGCTGTTTGCAAGCTGGAGACTATGAAATCGCAAGCAGAATGTTAGATGCAGACGTCCTTGTCTACAACACCTGTGCTGTGAAAACACCTACGGAAAACCGCATGATTGACATCTTGAAGAAGATCCCGAAAACAAAAAAAGTCATAGTAGCTGGCTGCTTGCCGTTGATAAATTTTGACAGACTGAAAAGAGAAGTCAGGTTTGATGGAATTGTGGGGCCTGCTCCTGGTCTGAAGATTGTTGAAGCCGTACAAAGAGTTGTCCGTGATGAGCGAATTATATCGCTGACCCGTGATGTTAAACCAGGTCTAGACCTTCCAAGATGCTTCAAGAGCAGGGTCATAAGCATCATTCCAGTTGCCTATGGATGCCTAGGAGCCTGCGCGTACTGTTGCGTGACTTTCGCCCGGGGTCGACTGCGAAGCTATTCTATTCCTGAAATCCTTCACCGGATTAGAAACGATGTCGCTTCTGGAGTTAAAGAAGTGTGGCTAACCTCACAGGACATGGCATGTTACGGACAGGACATAGGAGTGACCCTTGCCGAATTACTTGAGGAAATCTGCGACATTGAAGAACAGTTCTCTGTAAGGGTCGGGATGATGACACCAAACTATACCCTAAATATTCTCGACGGGTTGGTTGAAGCTTACCAGCATAGGAAAGTTTTCAAGTTTCTCCATCTGCCGGTTCAGAGCGGAGACAACAAAGTGCTGAAACGTATGCAACGTTTCTACAGCGTAGCAGAATTCGGCCAAGTCGTATCGGCGTTCAGAAAAGCTATGCCCAACATGACGATTGCAACTGACGTTATCTGCGGGTTTCCTGGCGAAACAACTGAAGCTTTCGAAAATACTGTGCGCTTGATAGAAAAAGTGAAACCGGACGTCATAAACGTCTCCAAGTTCTTCCCCAGGCCAAACACGCCAGCCGTGAAATTAGAGCCCAGAATCCCGTCTAACGAAATAAGAAGACGAAGCAAAAGAATGTCTGACTTGGTCAAACAGGTCACGACAAAGAAGAATGAAACTTGGATCAACTGGAAAGGACAGATTCTCATTGACGAAAGAGGAAGACGTCTGGGCTCATGGATTGGTCGGAATTTCGCTTATAAACCCATAGTGGTAAAGAGTAGCGAATCACTGATGGGCAGAACCGTGAAGGTCCATGTTACAGAAGCCCATCAAACCTATCTCGAAGCTGAAATTGTAGCGGGTCCAAAGATAAGCTGATTTACGAAAGTCTTTCATAGCGGAAAAAAAGACTGATAGTAGAAGTGTCATGTCTTCACAGCCCGACATAAACGCTGTAATCGAGAAAGCCCAAGAAGAAGAGAGAAGATGGAACTGGCTTGCAGCGGCAAAGCTCTATGAACAAGAATTGCAGTCTGAGACGCTAGCCGGCAGTTCTGCAGCAGAGCTTTGGGAAAAAACAGGATTCTGTTACAGTCGGGCTTCTCAACAGGCCAAAAAGCTTGAAGATTTCAAGAACCTCAGGCAGCAGGCGGTAGAAGCCTACAAGAGAGCTGCTAAAACCTTTGACAAAGAAGGCAGCTTGCAAAGTCCAGGTAGGACGGCTCAGTGCAAGGCCGTCGCCGAATATTTGCATTCATGGCTGGTTTCTGATCCCGCAGAGAAGAGAAAAATGCTTGACAAGTGCCTGGAATTTGGAAACGAGAGCTTGAAGGCATATGAAAACGCCGGAGACAAGCTAGGCTATGGAAAGATGTGTAATGACCTATTATTGTGTCTCCTCGATCGATTGCATGTCGCATCTGACTCGCAAGAAATGAAGAGTATTGCTCAGGAAGGAATAGATTGCGCTGACAAGGGGACAGCAGTTCTCTCAAAACTCGGGGACAAAAAAGAGCTACTCCGTGCTCATTTTCTAGCTAGTCTTCAGAGTTGGTCTGCCCACGGATGTTTGGAAAATAGAGAAGAGCTCATAAATAGAAGCTTGAACTATTCTGAAAAGGCTCTGAAGCTTCTGACGGAGGTTGATGATCCCTACTACGCAGCGATGTCAAATTGGGCTGCAGCTTTTAGTAGGCTTCTTTTTACTGAAAAAGTTGAGTCGGCGCTTAGTTATGCCGAAGAAATGTTGAGACAGGGAAACTCTGTAAGGGACAATTATCTGAAAGGTGTAGCGTCCTATGTCTTGGCATTTGCCACAAACTGGATGATTTTGAAAGAGGAAAACCCTGACAAGAGGAAGCAAGGACATGAGAAGATTGTTCAGCACGCTGAAGATGCCATACGTTACCTCAAATTGGTTGCTCAAGATTTTTTCATCGCAGAAATCTACTTGTTCTATACCGAAACCTACTCCTCTCTTGCCCGGGAAGTTGCGATTACTCCGAAAGAAAAAAGATTCTTGCTAGAAAAAGCAGTGGAAATTGGACGGATTGGATTAAAACATGCAATTAGTTCAGGGTCCCTAGACGCCACAGGTTCTACTCTGCACGCCTTGAGCAAGGCACTGCACTTCTATTCCAATTTAGAGACCGGAAAAGAAGAAAAAACAAAGCTGCTCGAAGAAGCCCTGACTCACAGAAACGAATATGTTGACATTGTTAGGACAGCATTTCCATCAAATGATTGGATTCTGGGCGTTGGCAAAAGCTATGAGGGACTGATTAAGGCAGATCTGACCAGAATTGAAACAGACAATATCAAGAAAACGAGTCTTCTTGAAAGCGCGATCTCAGATATTAAAGATGGCGTCTCACGTTGCGGGAATTGGATCTTATCTCACCCCATTCCGACACTTGTGGCTGTAGTCGGCAGATTCGAAGATTGGTTGGGAGGAATGTTGGATGAGCTTTATCGGCTCACTGAGAATCGAGAAGCCCTAACTAAAGCAATTGCAGTCTACACCGATGCCTCTGACAAATTCAAGAAGATCAACTCGCCAAGCCGTGTCGCCGAGGCTTATTGGAAAATAGCGAGAAATCAAGATTTGCTAGGTGAACATCAAGAATCTGCCAAGAATTTCGAAAATGGGTTTGCGGCATACAAAGTTACTGCTCAACGAATCCCTCATTTCGATGACTTCTACCTAGACTATGCTACCTACATGAAAGCATGGAGTGAGATTGAAAAAGCAAAATTCGCTCACAAAACTGAAGAGTACGCAATTGCTATGAAACATTACGAAAGAACTGCAAATCTACTCGAGGAATCAAAGCTCTGGAGCTATCTGTCCTCAAACTTCCTTGCTTGGTCAATATTAGAGCAGGCGGAAGACTTGAGTAGAAAAGAAAACAGCGCAGAGTCAATAGCGCCCTTTAAGAAGGCAAATGAGCTTTTCTGCGAAACCAAGAACATTATTCAAGCCAGATTTGATGCAATTCAAAGTGCAGATGAAAGAGACCTAGCAAAACGACTTGTAAAAGCTTCAGAGATGAGAGGAAACTACTGTTTTGGAAGAGTCGCTGTGGAAGAAGCGAAAATCCTCGATCAACGGGGCGATCACTCAGCCAGTTCAGAGAAATACGGGTCTGCAGCCGAAACATTCCAGAAAATAGCGAAAGTCGAGTCCAAGCAGACTCGCATGGAGTTAACACCGCTAATCTATCTGTGTC
>CP070828.1:1229045-1233664 GCA_020344715.1 Candidatus Bathyarchaeota archaeon
ATTCGGCGCAGACTGCATCGTGCATTTCTCTTGATTCTCTATAAGACATTCATGTTGCACCTCCTATTCACTGAAAGAACTAGCTTTCGCCCAAGATACTAATTCTAAAGGATGCTTATCATAGAGTTGCTTATAAACTTGTGTGTGCATTCTGAGCTTTTCTCCTTAAATCATTAAGGATAGGAAAAATCCTGTATTAATAAACTCAAGAATCGGAGCTTCACTACTAAGAAAAGCCTTGGATGATTGCAGTGAAACATCATGGTGCGTACCGAAGAAGATGTCAGATACATCAATCGATTGGTCAATCTGGAGAACAAATCTGTTCTGGAGATTGGGTGCGGAACTGGAAGGATAACATTTCCTTTGGCAATGAAAGCAAGAGAAATCGTGGCCATTGATGTTAATGAGCGTGTTATTGAAGAGGCGTCAAGAAGAAATCGGTATGAAAACGTGAGATTCTCAGTAGGAAACATCGAATCGGTCAGGTTGGGTAGCAAATTTGACGTGATACTCTCGACATGGATGGGATACATGTACCTGAACGATATGCCAAAGGCGATACAGAATATTTCAAATCATTTAGAAGACGATGGTGTCTTTCTTTTGCTCTGTGGTTATTATGACGATGAATATACGAAAATTGTGCGTATGCTAATTGGAGGAAAGGCCAAAAGGACCTCATTCTACAATGAAGTTGAAACGATTCTATCGGCGTTTTTCACTTTTGAAAGACACATTTTGAAAGGTGAGCTGGTTTTCTCAAGTGTAAGGGAAGTCACAGAAAGACTTCGATTGGAACTGAAGAACGAGTACGGCTTAACCATGGATAATCACCATGAGCAACAATTGAGGGGCTATCTGAGAAGTAAGGACAAGCTTGCCATTGGAAATGATTCGTTGGCTTATCGTTGCAGGAAACATGCTTCCAGATAGTCGATCACTCTCCCATGCACCTGCGCTACTGCTGGGTCGATGCTCCTCCGAAAGCTGACTGTCCATGCGATCAAGATCATAGAACCCCGCATAAAGCGTGAGAAATGGACCATCTACTATAATAATAATGGACGACGGATCTTCCCGAAAATCGTCCACACAGGCATGGGTTTCAGTCTTATATATGTAAGATTGAAAATATGGAGAACGTCACAATCTGTGAAGAGAGTCATGTCAGTCATTGCATGCATGATTCAATTATATTGGGCTTGTAACACCTCAATTTGTATGTGCCTCAAATTATTAATGCAGGTTTAGGTTGATAATTCAAGGCATATACGCCAACGGGAAAATATATATCCGACTTCTGAAGTTCAGAGCAAGATTCTGCGGACATCAAACGTTAAATACAATTTCTCTGCAAATAGCAAAGGTTGAGGGAAACCAATGGGTGACGTACTTGAGAGTGGACTCAAGAGAATCGGTGTGACCGTTTCAAAACCTATCCTTGCCGTGATAGCCATCATCTTTGGCATTCTTGTGATCGTGTTTCCAGAGCTATTGGTGTGGATTGTTGGGCTTTACTTCATAATACAGGGACTGCTGTTCTTCGCGGACTACTTCGAGCTAAGAACAAGATAACAGAACGATTTAGGTCCTCCACATAGGGGAGATGCCCCATCGAATCTCCATTTTTTTCCAAGTTTTTTTGCTGGAGCTGAGCTCCAAACTCTCACAACTAAAATTTCTCCGAGCCGTTTTTTCTCAAACATGCGTACTTAAAAATCTAGGAACAATAGAATGGTGTCACAACCAATTCCTTTGTTTCTGATGTAGTGCGTTCCTATTGGGTTTCCTCTAGCGTCCTAAATATCGATTTTCCATGGTTTTCAGCAAGCCCGTGAATGTGGAATTGACGGGTGTTGAAATTCCATATTTTTTTCCGTAGCGGGCTATCGCTCCGCTCATGAAGTCAACTTCAGTCGGTCTCTTGTTCTCAACATCGATGAGCATCGACGGCTTGTGAGCACCGCCCTTTTCGAGATATGACGTAAACCTGTTGAGGGCATCGTTGCCGAAGTCATATCCATCGGCCTTTGCAACTTCTAGTCCTTCCTCAAGTGTCTTCACGGCCAGATCATGCGTGTACGCAAAGGCCATTGCGTCTTTCATGGTTTGTCCAGTTACGGCGCAGATTGAGCAAAGAGCAGAGTTCAAGATGGTTTTTTCCCACACATGCTTTTTGATTTCCGGCGTTTCCTCTGTTGTCAGCCCAGAAGCTGTCATCATTTTGGCAATGTGTTTGGTTGTTTCATCTGTGATGTATTTTCCCCTGTGGAAAGCGCCGACGTAATTGGGTGGTTGGAACCAGTTCATCTTGGCTTTTCCAAGCCCTATCTTGTTTCCTGCATAGTTGATGACCACTCGATAGGCAGTGTCAATTCCCAAAGTTTCAGCAATCAGTTGTTCATTGTCGAGTCCATTTTCAAAGCTAACCAACTTCATTTCAGGCTTGTAGACCCGCTCGAGTTCTGAAAGAATACTATTCAAGAAGCAAGCTTTGGCTGCAACAAAAATTATGTCAGGATTGAACTTCGAAAGCTCCGACATTGAACCAGCGGTTTTGTCTATCCTAGCCGTCAGTTCTCTTATTCCAGATATATGCAAGCCCGGTTCTTTCGCTGTGAATAGAAGCTCTTTCACAATATCTTCGACGACAACATCTTCCCCGCTTTTCGCGAGATGAGCCGCAAGAATAGATCCCACGGGACCCAAACCAATTATTCCGATCGTCGGCTTTCCTCTTTCCATGTAAACGCCCAATCGATAAGATAGTTAATATCAAGATTTATCTCTAACCCTTTTGGAGAAGCATACTCCTGCCTGCCGAGGCAAATTCTTAATACTTCACTTCAGCAGAAAACATAGATCAATTCTAGGACACTTCGGGATGAGCAACATGAGAATGCCACTCTGGACGCCTTCTAGTGAACATATAAAAAATGCCAACATCACCCGGTTCATTAACCTTGCGAACAAGCAACACAGTCTTGAAATCAGCTCCTATGAGGAATTGTACAAGTGGTCAATTGAGAATCTACAAGATTTCTGGGCGGCCATGTGGGAATTCGGACAGATAAAAACATCACACCGATATGACTTGGTAGTCGATGACATCGGCAAGTTCCCCGGCGCAGAATGGTTCATCGGCGCAAAACTGAATTTCGCCGAGAATCTTCTGCAACACAGAGACGAACACACTGCCTTTATTTTTCGAGGAGAAACTCAACAATCAGACAGAATGACATATTCCGAGCTGTTCGATTCGGTTGCATGTCTGGCCAAACCGCTACGCAAACTAGGTGTTGCTTCAGGAGACCGCGTAGCTGCCTATATGCCCAATCTTATGGAAACAGCTATCGCGATGCTTGCCGCTACAAGCATCGGTGGTATCTGGTCTTCTTGCGGGATTGAGCTTGGGCCAAGAGCGGTTGTGGATCGTCTCAGTCAGATTGAACCCAAGATCTTGTTCACGGTCGGTGGATATCCTTACAAAGGAAAGGTCTTTGACGTCTTGCCAAGGCTGGAAAAAATTGCTGAAGGAATACCTTCGCTTGAGAAAATCGTTGTCATTCCTTATTTGAAGGAGAAACTTGACATCGGTCATATTCCCAATGCAATACTTTACGATGATTTTGCATCTACGCAAAGGCAGCCACAAATACAATTCGAACAACTACCGTCCAATCATCCTGTGTACATCATGTTTTCTTCGGGAACAACAGGTAAGCCAAAGTGTATGGTTCAGGGAATCGCTGGCATCCTAGTCAATCATTTGAAAGAGCTGCTACTTCATACCGACTTGAAACGCACGGACCAGATCTTTTACATCTCAACTCCTAGCTGGATGATGTGGAATTGGCTCCTAACCTCTCTAGCGGTAGGAGCTACCGTTGTGCTCTACGACGGCAACCCGAACTATCCGGACTGGAACGCCATGTGGAAACTCGTTCAAGACGAAAAGATCACTATATTTGGATGCAGCGCAAGCTACCTCAATTACCTGAAAAGCATAGGTGCTAAACCAGGAAAAGTCTGCGACCTGTCATCGTTGAGAGAAATATCTCAAACAGGCTCACCTCTTTCATCTGAAGGATTTCAATACGTTTACCAGGAAATCAAAGAAGACCTACACTTCAACTCCATTGCAGGAGGCACAGACATCAACGGCTGTTTTGCCGCCGGAAGCCCCATCCAACCCGTTTATGCAGGCGAACTGCAAAGTCCAGCTCTAGGAATGAAAGTGAAAGCATATGATGAAACAGGCAGTTCAGTTGTCGACCAACAAGCGGAACTGGTCTGCGAAGCCCCTTCTCCCTCAATGCCTCTTTACTTCTGGAATGATCCTGATGGGAACAGATACAAAGCTGCCTATTTCGATGTTTATCCAGACGTTTGGCGACACGGTGACTGGATCATAATTCACGGCGACACACATGGAATAGCCTTCTTAGGTCGATCTGATTTCACCCTAAAGCCTTCTGGAGTACGCATAGGTCCAGCTGAAATATACAATGTCGTAGAAAGATTCGAAGAAGTTGCGGATAGCATGGTTGTAGGACAAGAATGGAAAGAAGACCAACGTATCATTCTCTTCGTTAAACTTGCCCCAGGATTTCAAC
>CP070828.1:1233764-1236736 GCA_020344715.1 Candidatus Bathyarchaeota archaeon
GAATCTTGAACGGCTTTTAGCTTCAACCCGCTGAATGTGAAGGCAGCGTCTGGATGAGACAACAAAAGCATGGCTCCGCAGCAATCTAGTTTTTCAGGGTAAGGCACACTTCTGGCGCCGAGCCATTCAGTCAGCTCGCTCATTTTCCTTGGGTCTTCTGGGTCGTCGACCATCTGAAGCGTGCTGGGTCTCAAAATGTGACAGCCATAATGTACAGCAAGTTTCAAGTCGGCTAGCGGATGCTCAACCGCTTTTCTTATTTTCTCTTCTCGAACAAAGTCGTGAAGCAGATCAATTGTGTGCCAAATCTTAATCGAGTCTTTGTAATGGAGGTTTTCTTCTGCGAGTAAACCATTGACTTGTTCTTTTGCTGTTTCATCTTGGCCAAGAAGGTGCTTGGCTTCTGAAAGTGATAGGTAACAGCCATTGCAGGGAAGAAGAAGATTCTTCAAACCAGTCTTTTCGGCTATGGCTAGATTTCTCGCAGCTAGATACAATGCAGTAAACATGTTTACGCTTTGAACTGGTGTTCCGCAGCAGGAGGCGTTGTCCAAGTCCACGAGTTCTACGTCAAGTTGAGGCATAGTTGCTCTAACCGACATTTCGTAGCCATATTGAATGGTTGGAATGACACATCCCCAGTAGACGGCAACTTCCAACGTGGGCTACTCCTTTTGCGATTGCTCCAAGGCTTTGAAAAGAACAGCCTTGAACTTTTCATCTGGCTCACAGAACTTCGGCAAACCCAACTTTTCTCGGTTCATTCTCTCTAGTTTGCGTGTCACAGTGTTTTGCGGTTGCTGAATAAATCCCGTTTCGAGTATGGCGCTCAACGAGTGAAGAAAACTTTCGGGTACTTTGGCTTCTTTTTCAACAGCCAAGTTTCTTAGAGCGATGATGAGATCAACTGGTGCTACTGCTTGGGGGCATCTTTCCTTGCACTTTAGGCAGGTTGCGCAGGTCCAAGCTATGCCTGAACTGATTAGCTCTTCAATGAAGCCGAGTCTTGCTAAATTCACTATTTCATGAGGCTTTAGCTCCAGCATTTTCATTGATGGGCAGCCACTTGTACATCTGATGCACTGAAAGCAATTGTAGGGTTTGTGGTCTCCAATCTTGCCTAATATTTTGAGCCGAAGAACCGAATCAGGCTTTTTCGAAGTTGTAAGGTCTGTGACGGACATAGAAATAGGAATAGTGAACCTTGCTCTTTATAGGCATTATTATTTCGAGTCTTCAGCCACCGAGATGGTAGCTTTCTCAATTTGCGCGCGTGCAAAAGCCAACTAAGCAAGACTATCCAATCGTCAGATGTATGTTAATTCGATAAAGACCTTTATCATTAGGGAAACCGGGCGATAAAGGTTTTTATTGTATCTCATTAGAGGTTATTCATCCACGGACGCGCAATAGCAAAGATCCGAGTAGGTTTATGTCCATGAAAGCAGCTGTTCATAAGAAGGGGACCTTGTCACTCTCTGACTTGATGGAAAATACGCGAAGAAAATCAGATTTCTGCAAGATTGGTGCTATAGCCACATTCATCGGCGTGGTGCGAGGCGAAACCAAAAATGGTAGAACTGTGAGGGAACTGGAACTTGAAGCCTACAAGGAGAAAGCAGATGAAGTATTACAGACAATTTGCAGGGAGCTGCAAACCAAAGAAGGCATTGTTGACGTGCAGATTCATCATTTTGTAGGCAAGTTCCACATGGGCGAAGACCTAGTCTATGTTTTAGTTGCGGGAGGCCATCGCAGCAACGTCTTTCCAGTTTTGGAAGAGGCTGTTGAACGCTACAAGAAAGAAGCACCAATTTTCAAAAGAGAAACAATAACCGGCAAGAAGGGTGTACCAAAGTCCTACTGGATTGGCGAAAGAAAAAAAGAATGACCATTGCTACTTGGCGTTCTTCATCTTAAACTCCCACTCAGACAACGAATTGGCGATATCTCCCGAGTCATTCCGCAAATCCCCATTTTTCTGGTATTTGGCTCCATACTTGGATTCAATGTGTTTAGAAAATCAACGAGAAATACATTTTGCTTGAGCACAAATCCATAGAATCATTGCATCACTTAATAGGAAGGTGGGATGCACCCGGATGTATGCCATAAATGTGGAAAAACTGACTAAGAAATTTGGGGACTATGAAGTTCTTAGAGGAGTAGACTTGAAGATAGCAGAGGAAAATTTTTACGCCCTCATGAGCCCCAATGGATCTGGAAAGACCACGCTTGCTTCTATCATAGCTTCAACAAGGTCCACAGCCAGCGGAAAAATAGAAATCTATGAAAAAGAAACCTGAAGACGCAGAAGATTTGATTGGATATATCCCTCAAGAGAACTTTTCATCTCTCATTCTTACAGACAAAGAGAACCTAATGTACGCGCGCAAGTTTATAAGCAACTCCAAGGTAATCACTCCAGAATTAGTGTTCTGACGAAACTAGTTCTTTCAGCAAATCGGAGGTGTAGTCTAGATGTCGTATGGAAGGAGAGAACCAAGAGAAATGCATAAGGCAGTTTGTGCTGAGTGCGGCCAAGAATGTGAAGTTCCGTTCAAACCTGACGGAAGCAGACCCGTATACTGCCGTGAATGCTATGCAACGAGAAGACCCCCAAGAAGAAACAGATATTAAACTCACAAGCTGACTTCCTATTCTTCGTTCACAATCCCTTTTCTTTTTTATCTTTTCTTCTTCTGTGCGCATAATCAAACGTCACTTTCGTGTGCGCAAATTATAGTTATTTGAAGATAACCGCAGAGTATACTCCAAGATTTGACGATGTTGAAGCTCGAATTCACCGCACTTTAAACGGCGTTCTATACCCCTTTGCTACAAACTTCTCGTGAATCGCGCTCTTTAAGGCGCTTAATCCTTCTCCAGTCTTTGCACTCACTGGGAACACTTTGTCCGCAACATCTGAGATGTGTCCGTTGCTGATCCTGTGCATGAACTCTTTTAGGTTA
>CP070828.1:1236836-1240779 GCA_020344715.1 Candidatus Bathyarchaeota archaeon
ATGCTGTGAGAAAACTGAAATGGAGCTTTCAATCGATGACATCAAACGATTAGAGGAAGCGGGTCATCGCCCCGTGGAATTCGCTCTCATAGATGATGGTGTGACTCGGCTCAGAAACGTTGACGGGTGGTGCTATTTCTACAGTCGCGCTGGAAAGAGTTGCCGAGTCTATAAGAAGAAACCCCTAGGATGTTCTCTCTATCCGGTTGTGTATCTGACAAATGAAGGTGCCATTGTTGATGAGACATGCCCAATGGGGCACAAAGTTTCAGAAGAGAAATTGAGAACGAAGGCAAAAATCCTTGAAAAACTTTTGAAAAAGATAGATATTGAAAGAGTGCAACACGCAAAATTACTAATGCCAGTTGATACGATAGAAATCAAAGTAAACCAAAAGGACCCATCAAAGAAATGAGGTGCGAATAATGGAGCGGACCAAAAGAGAATCTTTGCTAGAACGGTATTGGAGACTCAGAGGAGAGGCAGACGAGTTATATCAGAGACGAATGAGGGAAACTACAATCAACGTGGAGATGAGAAAGTCTGTGCAGAGAGAACTTGATGCTTTGGAAGACGCCATAGAAAGAGCAGATCTTGTTGAGGTCTTACGTCATAAATTAATATTAGAGGTTCTCTTGGGAACCCAGGTCACCTTTTCAACTCTAACGTCAGATTTTTAGCACCGCCCACATTTCTCCAATGCGTGCGCAAGTTGAGCGGCTACCTATTCAAATAAGAGATCGAAGAAGCTGAAGAGTGTTTGAGTTTAACAATTGCAACCGAAGCTTGAATCTTGAACATCCGCGCGCGCCTTATGCATTTCTCTTGGCTCTCTCCTTCCATACGACATCTAGACTACACCTCCGATTCGCGGAAAGAACTAGTTTCGTCAGAACACTAATTCAAGAATGCCTACCTTAGAGCTGCTTACAAATTTACACGCGTGCAGTTCGCTTTTAGTTTGGGTCAACAAGTAAGGCTAAGAAGATTCTTAGTTCAAGAAAACTGGAGAAGACGTTTACTTAATCTTGCTTGATATTCTTAGCCCATTTGGAAGTTGACGGTTAGCTTCAACTCCCTTCTTATCTAGTCTTACTGAAAGATGCAGGGAAATTACAGTTTCAACTCTAGGTTTTTCGTTTAGCTAAGACGGCTCTGAAGGAAGTCCCACAATGGTCGAAGATACCTATTGTAAGCTCCGTTCTTTTTCCACTTCTATCAGGTCGACCAGCCATTTTCCAACTTCTTCTAGGCGTCGAGACTTCCATCCCGCACTTGGGACATTTTACCATGTTTCTCCTCCACGACCGTTCATCACTTTGTTAGAATGATGGATAAAAGATTACCCTCTATTTTTGAACCTCCACTTAGGTTGTCAAGCACTCATTCTACACGTCTTTGTCCAAAGACTTTAATCCAATTTAGTGCAGAAGTGTAACAGAGGGATGAGTTTGTGTGGAGAAGAAAGAGGAAGATAGAAGAGAAAAGAAAAGAGACAGAGGATAGTCTGCTGAAGGAGCTCTGTAGAGACGATGCACGATTATATGATGTTCTCAGTGGCATGCTGTATCTAGATCCTATAGCGGCCCTACCCAGAGAGAATCTCAAGCTCCTCATCGAAGAGGCAGAGATAAGCATCAAGGATGAAGATTATGATGAGGCAGCGCAGAAGTACAGACGCGTAGTGGACAAGGCCATTTTCGAGGCTACACAAAACCCAGAGGAGCGGGGTAGATACCTCAAAGATATCCAAGACCTCGCGTCAAAGACTATACACGCGACGGAAAAAGCAAAAGAAACTGCAGGGAAGAAAGGACTCATCGACCGCGCCGCTTCCCATGAGAAAAACATTGAACATTACAAATTTGTGAGCCGAAGAGTCGATGACGTAGTAAATGTCGCTAGTCACTTTTACAACGAGAAATTGGCAGTGCTTGGAGACGAAGAGCGTCGAAAAACGAGAAGAGAAAAGATACGAGCTCTGGAAACCGACGCGACAACAGAAGTCAAGCGAGAAGCGGAGCGACGAGAAGTGAGACGAGAAGCGAGAAAGGAGATGGGAAGAGAAGCGAGACGAGAAGCGGAGAAAGAAGAGAGGGGAATAGATGAGCGAGAAGCGGAGCGGCGAGAGGTGAGAAAAGAAAAGATACGAGCTCTGGAAAGGGAAGAGAGACAAGAAGCTTGGGGCGACAAGGAAAGACGACAAGCAAGACAAAAGAAAAGACGAGAAGCAAGACAAAAAGAACTTGAATAAGACGCGCGTGGAATAAGGACTATCCTATAGTAGAGATTCCATATTTCGAAATATCTGCTAGTCAAGAGCAGATCAGAAAACTTGTAGAAAATGTCCTGCTAGGGCTTACTGTCAAGTTAAGAAAAGAAATAAATGAACTTAATTGGAGGACAAGGGAGAACGGGATCTCACCCTGGCCTGAATCTTCCTCAACTACACATGTTGGTTGGATTAAATTTTTAACCCAAACCCAAACGGTATTTGGAGCGCATGTTGGTTTCTGATGTATAATATATATTGTCTAATAACTTCTTCACTACTCAGATATTTTCAAGCATAGCTTATGCTGAATGTCAAACTACAAATAACAGTCTTGAAATGACACCAAACCTATTTCTTCAAGAGCGCGCGCGGAAACCAAATCTATAAGGTTGATCTCCTGTGCGCGGCGCAAGCCTTTAATCCTATTCGCATCTTCTGGCACAAGCACGCGCTCAAAAGTGAGAAAACGTGAGGTTTTTTTTGGCGCATGAGCAAGAAGTATTGGGAGATGATAGCGAATGTATGTTGATACTCATTTACATCTGTATGAACCTTGGCTAAGCGATGAAGAGAGAATAACTGAAGCGGACCGTCAGAAAATTATTGCTGACATAACACAGAACGAGATTGTCACATGGGCTCAGTCCTGTGATATTCCTTCATTTGAAAAAACACTGAAGTACTCTAAACAATCTGAGTACATTTTTCCCTCTTTTGGGATACTTCCTTGGTATGCCCACGAATATGCTGATAAACTTGGTGAAATCACAACACTGTGTGAAGAAGCACTCATGCTGGGAGAGATAGGCTTAGATGAAAAATATGCGCCAAACAAGGCTAGTGTCCCCCATCAACGACCGCTTTTTCAAGCTTTTCTTGAGGCATCTGAAAAGCACAATCTGATCTTGAACCTGCATTTTCGAGGAGGTCTGGAACGAGAAGGGTTTGAGTATTTGAAAAGCTATGATATTAAGAAAGCGATCTTTCATTCCTATTCTGGTTCTCCTGATATGATCAAGGAGATCAATGATCAAGGCTATTACTATTCATACGGGGCAGCTAACTTTGAGGGGAGAGGAAACCCGCGGAGAGAACGGTTGACAGAAAGATTACAGCTTATTCCAGATGACTTGTTGGTGTTGGAGATCGATGTTATCCAGAAATCTAATTTTCAAGTGCCTTCCAAAGTCTTCTCAAAAATGTTGAGGGCAGTAGCAGAATTCAGGAAGACGACTCCTGAAGACATTGAAGCTACTAATCACAAGAACGTCTGCAGATTAGTCGAAGATGATCCAAAGCTGAAATCAATGGAGCAATTGTTGAGAATATAGCTTGTTTGAAGCTAGTGCTGTGTGAGCGAGTGAGGCCCCCGGGTCCGGTCGCGATGCATCTTGCAGGCGGAATGGTCAAGAGATAATACTTCTGTTTTCCATGTTTGCAGAGGCACGAAGCCTTCCTCAGGCTCGGTCGCGGCCCCGGCGCGGCCAAGATTTTCCAAACGCTGTGGGAGCTGAAGGAGGGCGGCCAGTCGCTATCCATCCTGTCGCGCATGTGGAAACAACATTTAAAGACATCTTTAGTGGCTCTCACATTAAGATGGAATACAGACAGCTGGGTAAAACAAACCTGAGGGTTAGCCCAATAGGAATCGGAACCGAGCATTTAAAG
>CP070828.1:1240879-1243596 GCA_020344715.1 Candidatus Bathyarchaeota archaeon
ACAGGCTTTGTTGATGCCCTGGTGGCGGACAAAGAACATCGTGGAAAAGGCATAGGCACATCCCTGGTGGAAACTGCCATCTCTTGGCTCGAAAAGCGCGGCTGCAAAACAATCTATGCAACCGCTGACAGGTACAATTCCCCTTCTTGGAACACTTTCATTCACAAAGGCTTTTCAGTCTACGAGATACCCAAGCAACTCAGAGACTACGGTCTTGGCTTTCTACGTTTGTGGCTCATGGAGTACCATTTTCTGGGCTTTGGAACTTTCTTCCTCAAAAAAAGCCAGCAGCTCCAAAAGCCTGCTGAAACAGAGGAAGCATGGCATCTGACTGCTGCAATCCTTGGGCTTTCATTTGCTTGGTGGATACGACTCTTGATTGGAGGGGCGCCATTGACACTTTTTCTGCTTCTATTCGCAGTGACCGCGGTAAGCATACTGTGTCATGAACTTTCGCAAAAGTTGGTCTGCAGAAAACTTGGACTTGAAACAACTTTCAAGGCTTGGGGTTCAGGAATACTGCTGAACTTGCTGTTGGGAATAGTCGGCGGGTTCTTTCCAGCTTTTGGCTCAACGTATATCAAGCAGATCGACTGGCATTACAAGCCAAAAGACAAGACTGGAATTATGTTTGCGGTCGGTCCGCTAGTAAGCTTGGTTTTTGCATTTGTGTTTTGGGTTTTGTCCGTTATTGTAAGCGATGAGTTGTTGATCTCGTCGGCAAGGCCAGGCTACATTTTAAACCTAATGATTACTGTCTTCAATCTCGTGCCTATGCAAGCCGCGGGTGGATTTGTGTGGGATGGAAAAAAGATATTCAACTGGAGCAGAAATGCTTGGCTATTGCTATGCGTAGCGACAGCTACTTTGATAACAATAGACATAATAATTTGACAATCAATTTTCGTGTGCGCGCGCATCTGGTGTTGCTTGGAACGTTTTCTTCTATGGACTGTAATTGGCATGCAAGGTCGAACATGAATTGACAATTTCTATTTCACAGAAAACTTTGAGAAGTCTGGAACGGAAAGCTTATAGGTGTCTTCTTTGCTCTCACCAAGAGTTTGATAGAAGGCGAGCACACGCAAGTCAGTCCTTTGTATGTAATTCGACGTTATCAAGAAATGAAAGTTTCTGGGGATTGAACAAATGGACCCGCTTGTTATAGTGCCAATAATTTTGATGTCAGCCTTCATATTCAGCGAAGTTTTCAGGAAAGTTGGCTTTCCACCCGTTGTTGGACAAATTCTTGCGGGAATATTGCTTGGCATTTCTGTGATTAAGAACCTATTGTTCAGTGAGACTTCTCTGATAATAGTAGATTTTTTGTCAGTTCTTGGAATAGTGTTCCTTCTCTTTTTGGCTGGATTGGAAATAGACGTTGAGAAGATAAAGGAGACTTCGAGAGATTCAATCCTTATATCGCTTAGTTCTGCTCTTCTTCCCTTCTTTCTTGGTTTCTCATTTCTAACGGTGTTCTTTCCAGAGTACGGTTCCTTGGCAGCTTTGGTTTTTGGTGGTGCTATAATGGTCACTTCGGAAGGAACTAAAGTCAAGGTGCTTATGGATATGAACAAATTGAACACTCGACTGGGAGCGATAATGCTTGCAGCTGGAGCGATTGATGACATATTTGAAGTACTACTTCTGGCTCTGGTTGTGGCGATGGCTCATGGGGGTGGTTTTGCCGAGCTAGCCAGAATTCCTCTGGAACTTGTAGCCTTCATTGCCATTGCATTTGTATCCTTTAAGATAATTTCTAAAGTGTTTCGTTATCTGGATAGGAATGGCAGTGATGAGACTGAGCTTTTTTCTATGGTTGTGATTTTTGTTCTGGTTCTCGCTGCTTTGTCTCAAACTCTGGAATTAGGTTATTTGATTGGAGCTATCATCGGCGGTTTCTTTCTGCAAATTTCAATGAAGGGCATTCGAAAAAAGCGTAAAGAGGACATGATTAGGATGACCAAGAATATTACGTTGGCCTTCATTGTTCCTTTTTTCTTTGTATATGCTGGTTTGAACTTCGAGTTGGAAAGCATATCTTCAAACATATTCCTTCTTGTTGTGACTGTTGCTATTGCTTTTTTTGGAAAGATTGTTGGCACTTTGATAACAAAACCTTTCTCAACATTAAATCTCAAACAACTATACTATGTGGGTTGGGCAATGAACTCAAGAGGAGCGGCTGAGATGGTGATTGCTCTAATTGCTAAGCAGTTTGGTTTGATTCCCCCAGAGATTTTTTCTGCTCTCGTCGTCATGACGATCGTAACAACTTTTGCTTTCCCATTTGCACTAGCAAGAGGAATAAATAGGAACCCCAGACTAATGGAAGGCTAGAACATTAAAAGCCATGCGCGTGCGTGGGTGGCTCGTCACCTCTTTTTCTTCAGAAAAAGCCTCATCCCGACGAAGTCGAATGTCACAGCGCGCGCGGCTTCAGGAAGTAAAGGCTACCAGAAATCTCCAAAATCAACCTACTGGATTTGCGCTCACGCAAGCAGTTGGCTATCGCTTGAGAAATCTTACCAGATGCTAGGAAATAGTTTGTGCTTGACTTGTTTAGCGTATTCTGAGTATCCATCCAATTCTTTATGGAGGGTTCTGTCTTCTAGTGAAGTGCGGATTATGAACAAAATATCGTAGATTCCTACTGGGATGAAGGCGAAGACGGATCCCATTATCAGAGGAATCGACAACGTATACAGAATTCCAGC
>CP070828.1:1243696-1248727 GCA_020344715.1 Candidatus Bathyarchaeota archaeon
CATTCCGTAGTAAAGCAAACCGTATCGTTTGCCGTTTTCTGCTCCGCATTCACGCAGATGGCCCTCCTTGCGAAAGCCAAGCCTTTCTGCCAACCTGCGACTTCTAGCGTTGCTGTCGCGTGTGATAACAATTACCTTGTGCGCTTTCAAGTCATTGAAGAGAAAGCTCAATGAACGTCGGGCTGCTTCAGTTGCGATTCCTTTTCCTTGATAGCCTCGGTCTAGGAACCATCCGATCTCAAATGAGGGGACTTCCCATTTCTTAGGTTCTATCCAGATCTGTCCGACGTACCGGTTCCCGCTTTTCAACCAGATGCCCATAATGAATCGATCGCGAGCACTCCATTCTGCTGCGTGTCTGCGGATCATTATCTCGGCTTCTTCGTCAGTCTTGATAGATGAAACTTCTTCCACGTTTCGCCTGAGGAAATCTCGGTTGTCATTTCGCTGGAGAAGCGAGTAGAGGTCTCGTCCATCGCCCTTGGCGTACTTTCTGATGACTAGCTTCTCAGTTTCCAGTTGCGTTGGAATATCTAGCAGCAGCTTATGCAAGCGTTTCACATCCCAATCTATTGACGGGCATCTGTCCCTTTATTCTTGTTGTCAAATACGCGCGTACGGAACTGAACGAACTAGGCATTTTGTACACTAGGTTGCTGCATACAACAGTACGTAAGCATATACGCCCATCAACAGCTCGACCAACCACAGGAGCAACGTAGCCTGCATTGCTCTCTTTCTCTTTGAGCAGGCCTGCACATTTGCGCGATTTGCAGCCCAAGTTCCCACGAGGTATACGCCGAGTATCTCCACAAGACTCCCAAGAATGGCGTGCAACAACAAAACTAGCGCAAGACCAGTTAGCAAACCTTCAAACAACCCTCGACTTGTCAGCATAGAGGGCACCATGACAATTAGAATGGAAACGGTGTGCAACCCTAAAGCGATGCCCATAATTGTTCCATGTTTTCGGAAGCTTCGCTTGACCTTTGCCATCGAGAGCCCGCCAGCCAAGGCAAGAAAAATCGCGATCTGAAAAAGCAGGCTTGCATCCGCTTGAGCAGTAGCGTTTGGATTGAAGAGTCCACCCACTCGAGAACCGTCACCTACTCTAACGGAGTCTGACCAGGCACTCGACCCATGTATACTACAGTGTGCCCTTACTCTAACCATTGGATTTTCGGAGACCTGATTCATGTCATACTGCACTACAAGAGGCAGATCGACGGGCTGTGGCGGCGACAGATCAACAGCATCGACTACTCCGTTCACATCGACCTCAATCCAGTCCACATAATGGCCGCCGTAGTAGTTGTTATGCATGATCGTGATGTTGAGAATAGTGTGATTGTCGCTTGACCGTGTCCAAGGTTCAACGTTGTTCACAGCAGGTACATCACCAAACACAGGACCAATAAAGGAAAAAGCTGCAAAAAGCAACAGAAACAACGAAGTGCCAAATAATTTCTTCCCAACGGGATTGATGCGCATATACATCCCAGCAAAATCATAGCTAAGGTTACATTACCCATATTAGATTAGCGGACTCGTCCAACAGGAAATTTCGGAACGCATTCTTCCGTAAGACCTCCGCAAAAGAATCTGTGTACGCCAATACAGTACGGGAATGGTCTGATTTCCAGAACTTCACACGACTGAAGACTCAACGGTTCCGAAGAGGATGAGAAAGCTTGTAGAAAAATCTGGAAGAGAAGCCAGTTCTTAAACAGGCAAAGAGCTGGTCGGATACGTACATGAACCCTGGTGGTTGACTCCGGACGTTTGGTCATACGCGCGCGATTTAACTCGGAAGTTCTTTGCCGCAGTGATAGCATTTCTTCCTAAACGAGCTGGTTGGCAAGGGTCTATTACAGTTCGGACAACGGTATTTTTCCTCAGACTCTTCGAGCCACTCATCAACATTGCCAGCCTGGATTCGCGAGAGATTGGCTCGCAGGTCGACGCCATCCTCTTTCAAGTAGTCGCCCGAAAACTTCTCGAACCTTTCGCAAGTGCGCTTCTCAAAGTCAGAGCATTCGTAGCAGAACTGGAGTCCCTTCACATTGAGGCATTTGACGATTTTGCAGTCGTTGCCCCAGCATTCTGGCGTCAAAGCCTGACAACCTTGACAACGCACTTTCTCCGGAGGACATTTGAACGCGCTTGCCAGTCGTTCGCGGTATGCTCCTCCATCTCTATATGCCCGGTATATTCCACACGCTCCACAATAGAGCCCACATCTTCCTATAAGGTTTCTATCGACCAAGATCAGCCCACCAACCTATCCGAACATTGTCCTTTTCATGTCGTACACTCTCGAGCACTTAAACCATTGGATGGATCTCTGGCCGCCGTTGTACCTAGGTTGCCTGTGCCTGCGATAGCATCAACATTGTTGTTCAGTATTTTTAGGGATTTCATTCAACGTATTTCGAAACATTTATTAGGCGGGCGAGGGTCTTCGCGGTGGTGGATGGGAGTCTGTTCATGAGCGACGAAAACAACGGCTTGACCCAGAAGACGCTCACCGAATCCTACGGGGACATTGTTCTCGTTCTTGCAGCACTCGCCAACAAACGAAGACTGCACATGCTAATCTCAACGCTAGGAAGTCCTCGTACTTTCCACGAGCTCCAAGAAGTGACGGAATTGGGCAAAACGGCCCTCGCACACCACTTGGGGATACTTGTGAAAGCAGGCGTTCTGAAACATATTGGGAAAGGTCGTTACGAGCTGAGTGCCGACGGTGCAAAACTGCTGAATGCCGTCGCTTCTGCGTATGCCAATTCCAGAAGGAGACAAGAGCTTGAAGTAGTGAAGCGAGCAGACTACATCCGAAAAGCACATACCAAACAGAAGGAAGGTAAAATGAAAGAACTGGAAGTGAAAATCGTAAAGCTAGAGTCAATGCGAGTAGCTAGTGTTCGTGCAGTCAGTGAGACGCCCGAGCATGACGCTTGGGAGAAGATGCGTGCCTGGGCTGAACCAAAAGGTCTTCTGAGAGACATCGCAAAACACCCAGTATTTGGCTTCAACAACCCCGATCCCTCACCAGGCCAACGGGAATATGGTTACGAGTTTTGGATCCGTGTAGGGCCAGAGATGGGATCGGATGGAGAGGTTGACATAAAGGAAATCGAGGGTGGACTCTATGCCGTTACAGTGTGCAAGCTGAAAGAAGAAGTGGAGTCCGAGTTCTTCCAAAAAGAAGGCTGCCTTGAATCATATAAGAAGCTTGCTGACTGGGTGAAAACGAGCAAATATAAGTTCGGAAAGCGTCGTTGGCTCGAGAAGGCCCATGATCCAGGAGCGTCTGAAGAAGAGCTAGTCTTGGATATATACTGTCCAATTGAGGAGTAGGCGCAAGCACAACTCGTACAATCCCCCTTTTTTTCCTACATGGAGGTAGAGTTGAATGGTTTCGGTGTTTTTGTGTGTACTCTGCGGAGGAGTTGATTCTGCCGAAATTGAAACTGAAGGTAGAGGATGTAATACGTAGGTATCTGACCGTCCAGATCACGGATGAGGAATTCAAAGAGAGCATTCAGTCAATTCTGGAAGAATTTGAAGGAAAGCGGCTACTTCATCAAAACATAGGACAGTTAACCTGGCAGTGGGAAAAAAGGACTCCCCTTCTAAAGAGCAGATTTACGAAGATTTGGATTTTGCTTGAGCAAGTCATTCCACAAATAATAAGCGACTTCAATCGTCGAATGAAAGAAAACAAAAGCAGCAAATCTACATGATCCCGTGCGCGAGGGGTTATTTAATACCCTTGAGGGAAAAGCCAACGGGTTTGCGTGTTTGATAGAAGTCGATTCTCGGGAAATGTTGTCAAACAGATGGGATTCTTACATAGAATTACGTATCACAAAGTGCGGGTATGTATTCGAAATCTGTACTTTCCATTAACAAAGCATATAGCGGCAGATTTCACTGACTCTTGGAAATGGCGAATAGCATGATTCGAAGAATGCGACAACTGAAAAGAATAGCGTTAGCCACAATTCTGCTTTCTTCAATGATTTCGTTAATCGTTGGATCAAAGACAAGTCTGGTTGCGAAGGCGGCTTCTTCAAGCAACACGATGAAGCCTATGGAGTTCTTCTTCCACTACTTGGACAATCCCGTGACGGTCGCTGGAGTGCAGACAAAATACGTCATGAACACTACCAGATGGTTCAAATTCCTTACCCAGCAAGAGGCGCATGCAAACTCTTTCTACAAACCCATCGGGCAACCCAAAGTAGTTGTTGACTTCTATCTGTACCCTAACTTCGCAGGTCCAACGACACTTAATGGCACATGGCAAGTCTTTCTGTGGGTGAACAGCTCAGCCTATACGCCAGCGGGATTTGACCTTGAATTTAGAGAAATCACAATTGGAGGGGTTACCCTCTGGGATTCTGGATTGCTGAATCCAACCGTGACAAGCACTGTTGGAGAATACGTGGATGTTCCTGTCTCTAACTACAATCTTTCGGTTCCACTCGTCCACAGTTTCAGTGTTGACACGACGCTTTTGGTGGAAATAACGATCAACGCAGGCGCGTCCGCGGACACTCGAATATGGTACGGCTCCGCCCTATATCCAAGCAAGGCTATTCTTCCAGCTGAGGATTATGCTCAACCTGTGTCCATCAAGACATATGCCGTTGACAATTCAGAGACAACGATCTTTCACCGCAATTGGAGTGAGAGTCAACGCAAAGTCATAGTTCGCGCAAACGTTACTGATCCATTTGGTGGTTACGACGTCTACCGGGTCAACATGACAATTCTAGATCCCGAAGGTGAACCTGTTCTCGACAATACCGAGATGACCCGCGTGTCCAATGGGCAATGGCGCGTCAAGTATATTCACCTTTTCGAAGCAAACTGGTCCTATCCAGAAACCGCAATGCTGGGCAACTACACGGTGACCGTCACCGTCATTGATAACAATGGATACTACCATAACATCGACGTAGGTGTCTTCGACCCTTTCATCGAGAAACGCACACACACCTTCACCATAGGCATCATCGAATA
>CP070828.1:1248827-1252371 GCA_020344715.1 Candidatus Bathyarchaeota archaeon
GAATCTGAAATTCACAAAGCTATTAGCCCACCTGAGCTCTACAAACTCTCGTGATGTCTCCATGCAAAAAAGAATGATCATTGGAATGTTGCTTTCTGCAATTTTCATATTGGCTTCAATCCAGCCAATCAACGCCGCGGACACTTTGAGACCTGACGATTTTAAACAAGAAAGCTGGAGCAAAACTATTGATTTCTTTGAATACGCCCGCTACTATGCACTGGCTCATGGGAAAACGCCTCCACCTGAAAACTGGGAAGCCAACTTATTCATGGTTTATATTAACACCAGCGGTTTCCAGCTCTTGTACACAGGCTTAATCAACATAAAGACCGATAATGCAAGCCTGACAATTCCAATACAGAATTTCCTGGAGCACTACAGGACACAGAAAGGCAAAGATGTTCTCATGTCGTCTTCATTCATCACTCTACTGGCTTTTAACGACACCGCAACCTCGCTGCACCCCAATTGGCCGGACAAAAATGACAATCTCTACGCTTCCTTCAGCCTCGGACTAAACCTAGAACAGTACTTCCCCGACTCTTCACACCCCTCCTTGAGCAGCCAAACAACCGTTATTCCATTAACGCATTCAGAGGACAAGCTCAACTGGCATTGGGGAATGCGTTACACAAACCTAACAGCAGTTTGGTGGGTATTTCACCCAGATCCAGTGAACCCACGCTATGAGAAGTTGCCGATTGCCATAACCACATATGAAGAGCTAACATTCACCTACAATCTCACAATAGATCCAATCGAACACACAGCAACTGTCACCGCAAATTACGTAATCGGGAAGATGACTAATCTTTGGCTAATCTACTGGCTTCTGAAAATCATCCCTATCGTGGCACATTACAACAGCACAGGGACGTACAAATTGAACGGAGAAAGAATCGCAGATGAAACAATCTATCAATTCCTCGAGAATCAAAACATCAAAATGAGTGTAGTCCTATACCAAAACTCGTTCGTACTTAACCATAGAACCAGAAATACCTTCGGCAACCTAAACGTTACAGATGCGGAAGTTGATGTAAGCAGCGGATCCATAACCACAAACACCGAAGATGGAGAGAGAATCTTCGAAGCAAGCTTTGGAAGAAAGGAACGTTACAATCTATATAACTACACTGCTGACACCGCAGAAGAAAACTTCGACATCTACGACGCTGTTACAAAGACACCGAAAATCGCCGGCTACTCACACAATCCAATCTTCAACCTTCACACAGTTCTTCTACGGCTTGTTCCATTGACTGTAGCCCACATGCGTCCCGCGCTTTATCAGGAAGCCAAAGAACGCATAACCGACATGACTCGTGCAGATTATCTCTACATAATCTCATACCCGACCTATAGCGGGTACAAGATTGAACACGATCCAACCTACACGGCATATGTTGAAATTCAAGAGGACAAAGGATTTCTAGGAGGAAGCACCAATCTACCAGTTTACCTAGCAATCATCGCTGTCGCAGCAATCGCAATCATTGGCGTCGTAGTGATGATAAAACGCAAGAAGCAAAAGAGCCTCGAATTCGTTCAAACATAAAGCGACAATCGAAACACTCGATATTTTTCCACTTTTATTGCTACAGACTTTCAAAGCAGCACAGATTACCCAGAAAGCAGAAGGAAGCAGCAAAAGACGTCCACATAAAATGCGAAACCCTCTGCAATAAGTTTATATGACACATAGGCGGTTTAGGGTGTAGCACCTCATATTTAATGGGGGAAAGAATATAGGAGACCAGATTTTTCTGAGTCGGATGACACCAATCCGACCCGTTTGGAGGAATCTCCAAGTTTGAAAGGAAGTAAGCTCGACTCGAAGAGATTTCACAATTCTCATATTGAATCTGGTCTCGCGGAGGCATGAAATCACGTTAGGAATATCCCAAGACGATTTGTTCCTTCTTCAAAAAGCGTTTTTCAAGGAGAAAGGCCTAGTTAGACAGCATCTAGATTCTTATGATGAATTCATCGAATCTGGTCTTCAAGAAGTCATCAACGAAACAGGCGAAATTAGTATCGAAGTTCCAGAGGCCCCCTATAAAATCAAGCTTGGTCAAGCATGGATTATAGATCCTCAAACCAAGATAAGCGGACCTTACGTAACCGAAGTTGATGGTACAAAACATGAGATCTACCCGTTAGAGGCACGATTCCGCAACCTCACATATGCTGCTCCATTAGCCTTGGAAATGACTCCTGTTATCGAAGGCCGGGAGCAAGAAACCGAGCTTGTATTGATAGGTAACTTGCCTGTAATGCTCAAGTCGAAGCTTTGCACTCTTTCTCAGCTACTTCCAGAAGAGCTAATAGCGCATGGAGAAGACCCAAGCGACCCAGGCGGCTACTTCATTGTGAATGGCTCGGAACGTGTCATTGTTGCCCTTGAAGATCTGGCACCCAACCGAATTCTTGTGGACATTGACACAAGAGGAGCGAAACCGGTTTATCAAGCCAAGATTTTCTCGACAACTGTTGGTTTTAGAGCGAGGATTGAGTTGAGGCTGAAGTCAGACGGTGCTATTTACGTATCTATGCCCGGGGTCCCAACGGAAATTCCCTTCGTTGTTCTAATGCGAGCACTAGGAATGGAATCTGACAAGGAAATCGCCGAGGCCATCTCTACAAAGAAGCTACTACAGAATGAGCTAGAAGCTTCCTTTGAGAAAGCGGTGGGAATTGATACAGTTGATGACGCCATAATGCACATTGGCAACCGGGTCGCTCAAGGACAGGTCGAAGAATATCGCCAACAAAAAGCCCAAAGCATCCTCGATAGAAACTTCTTGCCCCATATTGGACGCAAAATGGAAAAACGTCGAGAAAAAGCAATCTTCCTGGGAGAAATGACCTGCCGAATCATCGAGTTGAAGCTTGGAAAGCGCAAACCCGATGACAAAGATCACTTTAAAAACAAGCGCTTAAAACTTGCCGGACCATTGCTGGCTGACCTTTTCCGTGTTGTCTTTAGAAATCTCTGTCGCGACATAAAGTATCAGCTTGAACGTATGGGCGTCAAACGTCAAATAATGGCAATTTCAATTGCTGTACGCCCAGGCATCATCAGTGAACGTTTCCAACATGCTGTAGCAACTGGAAATTGGGGACGTGGTCGCGTTGGCATTACGCAGCTTCTAGACCGAACAAATCGCACATCAACGCTTAGTCATCTTCGAAGGCTACAGTCGCCGCTAAGTCGCAGTCAACCCAATTTTGAAGCTCGGGACCTGCATCCAACTCATTGGGGTAGACTCTGTCCAAACGAAACACCCGAGGGCTCGAACTGTGGCCTAGTGAAGAACCTTGCCCTTTCAGCATGCATCTCAGTGAGCACAGATCCAGAAAAAATAAAGCAGACTCTCTACAAGATGGGTGTTGTCTCAGCTCTAGAAGCCAACGAGTCTTTAAGAGACTCTGGAGCCAAAGTTTTCTTGAACGGGTCCATGGTTGGATACTGCTTTTCTCCACAAGTACTAACTGATGACATTAGAAGAATGCGTGGAAACATGGAAATCTCTTCCGA
>CP070828.1:1252471-1259173 GCA_020344715.1 Candidatus Bathyarchaeota archaeon
ATGAATCTGTTCGACTTGGTCTCGCTTGACTATAGAGAAAACAGTCTCTCCAATCATGGCCATGCTGCAACTGATATCAGCGCTGTCAGTCTCTCTTAGGACCTTTCGCAACCTGTTCGAAATTAACCCTACGTGCTCCGTGAATTTTCGGGAAGAGTCCATGAAATTTGAGATTGAAGGCTGTTCTACCAACTCATCCACAAGGTCTCCACCCAATTCGTTTATGCGTTGTCTAAAAGTCTCGCTAGTCAGAATCTTTGGGGTACGCATCGGACCAAGGCTTAGGCAGGCTACCGTGTGGTCTTCGTTGACCGGTATTGATTTCACTTCTCCTACGTCTGGTGCTCCGGGTTTCACCCGTATTTGGAGTCCGCCAAAAGCTTCGTCGATGACTGTGCCAAGTCCGGTTTTACATTCAATTTCAGCAACATGCGCTATTTGTGCCGCTTCTAAGCGGGATAACCTAAGGTCGAGAACATCGTTCAAGGCTAGAGCCAAGCTTAAAGCTCCAGCGCCACTTGAACCAAATCCACATCCTATTGGAACCCTAACGTCGTGTTCGACGATAACTCTATAACTCTGCTCGACTTGAGAAAGGAAAGCATTCGCGACACGCTTGGAAACTGGAGCGGAATGTGTGGCATTGTTCGTGAAAATTCCTACGGATTTTCTGGTTGATTTTTCAACTGCCACCTTGGTTGTGATCCCGCGAGTTATTGAAACCCCTGCTCCTCTGGATCCTTTTAGCAGAGGATCGTTTGGCCGGTCTTTTATCTGAAAAAAACCTGTTACATGCCCTGGTGAAAAGGCTCTAGCTTCTTCCACGACAAAGCACCAAGAGTTTCGGTTGTCATGTCCATTGGATAGGTATGAGCTACATGAGAAAATACGTGCTGGGATAAGTATTTCGTATGGTTTGTATAAACCTGTTTAAACAACCTCTGTGTTTCTTCTGTTCCATTCTTTGAGGCTCTACGCTTTCGGGAGATCTTGCGCGCGCAAGTACCAACCTTGGCCAAGTAGAGAGAACTAGTCAGGTATGTGTATTTGTGACTGTTTCCGTGCAATCACTTTCAATTTCGCGTGCATATGTTCTGACTAAGCAAATTTCGGCGTTTCTCGACAGATTGAGAGTAAGAGCTGTCTAATCTCTCTACTGATTTTCTGTCTTTTCGCGAACTCTTCTTCTGACATCAGCATAATATCTGCGTAGCGTTTTATCCAGTGAAGAGTCATAAAATCTAGATCTTTATCGAGTTTCACAAGCTCATCTTCAAGACTCTTTGCGCCTTTGTATTTTATCATCTTAGTTTCTAAATCAATCAGCTTGGCTACAACCTCATCGTGACCTTCCATTTTGAAGCCGATTTTGTTCAATCCTTCAAGAACGTCCACCAAGTCAACCTTGATTGTTTCTTTGCGAAGTGATCCAATGCTGCAGATGAAAGTCTCTGCAGTTGCTTGATAGTAGCTTTCAACAATGTGATCAATGCGTTCTTCTCGTGCAACCTCCACCAAACCTATCTTTTCAAGCTTCTTGATGTGATGATAGATAGTTTGTGGCGTTATGCCCAGTTCTCCCGAAATCTGACTCACTGTCAGTTCTTTCACCCTGAGTAAAAAGATCATTTTCCTTCTAGTTTCGTCGCCCAGTAGTTTGAAAGCCTCGGGCCCAACTTCTTTTATTCGCTTCAATCCTTTCACCGCTTGCCCATCAAAAAAAGGGGGGAATGATTTTAAGAATTTTGCGGGCTATTTTCCGCAGCAGTCTTCATATTTGACGCCGCTTCCACACGGGCATGGATCAGTTGGTTTTGGCTTCTCGGCTTTTGATTTGCACGAAGTCAGTTTTTTCACCCCGTTAATATAATTATATTACAAGTATATTATACTTTTGGCTTTAATGGATTATGTCTGTCTCAATTAATAGAAATATTTATAACTGAGATATGTGATGTTATTAAAACAGTCGTTTACATAATAATATGGTGGTGATAAGGATGGAATGGCAAACGCCTGCAACAGGCCGAAAATCACGTTCAGTAAAGGAAAAGCTGTTCAGGCTAATCAGAGGACCACGAGCCGAAAGTCCTGACAGCTCTTTGCTCATCCCAACATCCGCATTTTCTCTTCATGAAACAGCAAACTCACGGAACAATTACTCTTTGACAGCGGAGTCGATAAGAGCCAAAGCATTGATGTACCAGAGAATGATTGACCGACCCAAGTAGAACGCCCTCGAATCTGCGACACGCGGATTCTTCCCTCTCTTTTTTGAAGAGCACTGCACAATTGGCGGAGCGTGTTGACATCGCCGGCGGATCGCAACTTCACATGTGCGCGGATAGAAGACATGTGGAGATCACATCGCGGCTCTATGTATTATAGAATCCAAGCGTCATTCGTGATTTCGTCCGGGGTTTTCTTTACGTGTGGTTTCATCTAACCCGTTCACTATGTATGATAAGGTTCTCTTGGTGTGAAGACAAACGGTCAAATTCACCTTTTATAGAACTGAAAACCTCGTCTTCACGCCAATTCTTGCCATAGTCAAAGTAAACAGTACTCCACTCTCTCCCTGGTCGCGTGTAGTAGACCCAAACTGATAGAAGATGTTTCTTCTGAGAGACCTCGATATCCGCTCCGACGGTCTCAGCCATTCTCACTACTGCTCTTCCAACAGTCCTAAACCTTTCGCGTATGCGTATACCCGAGACCAAAGGAATGCAGATTCTAAATCTGCCCCCGTTGAAAACCACGATTATCACCGAGGCGCGCTGTCAAACATAGCCTTCGTCCAGCAGTTTTTCTATCTCAGCGTAGTTCTTCTGTTTGGCTAGCTGCTGGATGTGGTCAAGTCTTCTTATTATTTCATTTGTGAAGTCTGTCAAGTCTTCATCTCAACTTGCCGTTGATGCCAGAGCAATAAAAGACACGTGTTGCAACGCCTCTGAACAGAGTAGAGAGAGAAAGCTGGAAATAATCGTGCGTGTACGGTTTCGCACTGCTTCTGAAGCAGTTACACGAAGTTCTCTTCTTCATCGGTTGGCAACAAGATCTATGTCGAGCTGTGTTCGTTTCACGGTATCTAAGGTTTGGGTTTCACCGAAGTACCTACTCTGAGCTTCGCCTTTCGACGCCTTCGTTCTTACTCTTCCTTGATTTCTTCCACATGTTTCATGTCAGTAAAAAACCAAGAAAATGTCAGCGTCAACATCCCCAACCCTGCACACACGACGTATACATTGGAGGTTCTCGTGAATTCCACTATAATCCCAGAAAGAATCATGCCGAATGGCGATGCGGCTGAGGCCAGTGCCCCAATAACTGAGTTTATTCGCCCTAGCATTTTCAAGGGAACGACAGTTTGGATTATTGTCTGAATTGAAACGTTGGCTATTGGAAGACAACAGCCAATGATTAGTCCGCCTACCGCCATGAACCAAAACAGGCCCGTGGGAGTCAGAGCCACAACGGCATATCCTAAGAAGATGACATAAACCGAAAACACGATTGCCACCATTTTCCTTTTGAACCCTTTCGTCACTGACATCAACAACCCACCGGCGAGTATTCCCCCTTGAAAGAAAGCCATAACCAAAGCCAAATCTGGAGCGTCTCCTAGATGGTCGAATCTTACATAATACGGCATCAAAGTCGATAAAGGCGTAAGTAAGAAGTTCAGGGCGGTTGCCAGAACAATAAACGGTAGAAGCCCCCTTGCGTTCTTTATGAACGCCAAGCCTTCACCAAAATCCTTCTTGAAAGACGATCTAGTCGGGTCCTCGTCTTGGTTCCTTCTCACTGACGGTATCTTGATTATCAAGAGTGGAATCACCGCCATTATGAAAGTAGCCGCATCAATCCAAAGAATCTGATCGATTCTCCAGACCTCCAACAGCAAAGCGGCTACGACTGGTCCGATCAACGTAGTCGCTCCCGAAAGAAGGTAGTTCACCCCATTCATGCGGCTTAGTTTTTCGCGGGGAACCATCAGGGGCACAATAGCTGACGCCGCGGGATTATGAAAGGCTTGAAATATGCCTCTTAGTGTCAGTAACCCCAAAACCAACCAAATTGAGACTATATTCAGCCAAAACAGAAGGATGAGGGCTACGGTGGCTACAGCTTGCAAGAGGTCTACGACACCAATCATCGCTTTGCGACTCCATCTATCTACCAACACACCGGCAAAAGGCATGAGGATTACCAGGGGAGCAAGACCTGCGAAGGAGGCTACTGCTAGATACAGAGGGCTTTCCGTTTCTAAAGTTATCCACCAGATTATCACGAAGCTAGCAATAGATGATCCCAGCAATGAAATCAATTGCCCTGACCAAAGGGTCAGGTAGCTTGTGAACGTCGTTTGGGTAGCTTGTGTTTCCATGTGATATCCTCGGCTATGTATCCTTCTAACGTGTAGGATTGACCACTTTAGTTAAATCTTTTGAAAAGAAGTGATCAGTCTATCAACCGCAGATGAGAATCCACACACGAGACCGTGCATGAGCGGTTCTAGCACATATGTCCCGAAGTTTTGCCGAATTGTAGTGCGTGCGTTAGCCTGATGCACTAGTGAAAGCGTAATCTTTTACTGTAATGTAGCAGTGGAATACTCGTATTTCAGATCGAGAAGGAACAAGCTGTGACGAAAGAACCACAAGTTGACGCAGCTGAGCATGTTGCTGAGTGTCTTCAGCTCGCCGTTCTTTTGGAAGTGAGTGCGTATCCTAAACCGGGCAATGTGCACAGAACCGCGGATTTCGAAGAGACGAGATATGAACATTTCGTGGCTTCCGCTGTAGCTCTCGCTCCTTGTTTTAGAGAGGCTGCTCAACAAGGAGTCCTAGTCGCCAAGGGAGTAATCAGTCCTGATGAGATTGGAACGGGGAAGTTGATCAAGGACACGGTCGAACATGTGAAACGTTGGCAACGCGGCGGAAACACCGTCTTAGGAACCATAATGTTGCTCATGCCAATCGCTTCTGCCGCTGGAATCGCTCTCACCAAAAACCCATTTTCTGCTTCCCGTCTCAGAAAACACATCAAGAGAGTTGTAGCTGCAACCACGCCGATGGATGCCGTTAGCGTTTACGAGGCGATCTTAGCTGCTAAACCGGGCGGTTTGGGAAAAGCACCCAAGCTTGACGCAACTGATGCATCTTCTAAACAGAAGATTCTAGAGGATAAAATTTCCCTTTGGGACGTATTCAAAATTTCCTCGTCGTGGGACTCCATCTCCTCCGAATGGGTGAATAACTATTCCATCACCTTTGATGTAGGCTATCCATATTTTCTTGAAACGCTCGAAAAGACTCGCGATGTAAACAAGGCTACTGTGCATACTTTCCTCAAGATTCTTTCAGAAATTCCCGATACTTTGATAGCCAGAAAGTCAGGCGTCGTCAAGGCAGAGGAGATTTCCAGGCAAGCTAGGCAGATTCTACAAGCCGGAGCCCTAACAACTCGAAAGGGCAAGGAACAGCTGCTGTTGTTTGATGAGAGGCTTCGAGACTCTAAGCATAGATTGAATCCCGGAACCACCGCAGATCTCACCGCTGCCGTGCTGGCTGTTGCCACACTGAATGGATACAAACCCTGAAGTGCAATCTTCCACGAAGACTACAACAAAATGAGGGCCTTGACACAGGCAGTGGTCACTTCCAATCTGTACATACTTCAGAATGCCCACTATTTTCGTGCTCGCAACTTCCCTTTTAGATTGCTTCATTCACGTTTTCTAGTAGGGTTGCACCATGTTTGAAGATATGGCGCCTTCAGCTGCAAAGCTGCTTCTGATCGTGTTCATTCTAGTGCTCTTTTCCCTGGTTGCCTATTGTGCCTTGTATCTCCAAGACTCATGACATACAAGGCTTATCTTGGAGATTGGACTGCGAGTGGAACGAGTAACCTTGGAAATCCTGAGGGAGATGGAACTCCTTTCCAACGTCGAAGGACGACGCATTTTCCGCGCGTAGCTTCACTTCTGACATGTCCATGAGTTGTGTTTTTGGAATGTATCAGATCTTGAAATAATCGATAATTTAGGGAAAATGCAGCATTGTCCATTGACGCATGGAACTGTTGATATTTGGTGATAACGATGAGCGCTGAGGAAAAGATGTATAATCGGGCTCTGAGATTGATGTACCTGAAAGTGGTGTTCCTAATTGCAGCTTTGCTAGCCTCGTTCGCCGTGGGTTACTCGCTAGGCAATCAAGCCCAAGGAGTAGTCTACTATGAGCATCCAGACATTGCATACCATCGGAAGATCGCTCAAAGCTTGACAAGTCAGACTCTGCAGGGAGAACTAAAAGAACAGCTGGATTCAACTGAGTATTCATACCTTGAACTTCTAGATTGGGAGCATAGCCGACTCAACTATACTGAGGAGAACATTCCTAGGCACGATGCCCCTCTTGAGATACTGGATTTTGGTAGAGGAAGATGTGGAGAATTCTCAATCCTTTACAATGCTCTATGTCTTGCTTTCGGGCATAGGTCGCGGTTGGTGGTGGATGTCTATGGGGATCATGTTTGGACTGAGGTGTTCCTTAATGGGAGTTGGGTTCATGTAGATCCAACTGAGAGAGTGGTGGATGACCCGTTTATGTATCAGAGAGACTGGCATAAGGACGTTAGACTGGTATGCGCTTTCGAAGGTAGTTTGGTCTTGGATGTGACTCAGAACTATCGCATTCA
>CP070828.1:1259273-1261775 GCA_020344715.1 Candidatus Bathyarchaeota archaeon
ATTGTTTGTAACTTTCCAGACCCTCGAACTGACGAGGATGGTCAACATAATCGGGTGCTACTAACTCGTCCAGTAAGGCTACATTATGCTTATTGAAGGCTTCAAACAACCTACGAACAACATCCTTATTCTCTTCCAATGACATTGAACATCGTCCCCTTTGACTACCATTTCTCCAGAATGCTTTTCAAGTTGTTTAATGATTTCTCAAACTCCTTTCTGCCCATTCTCAGTATCAATGGCTCAATGATTTTGAGAAGAATCCCCCAAGGCATTTCCAATTCACCCACCATAGTGAGTTTAGTTCCTCCATCAACGGGTTCCAAGGTATATGTTACAGGACCGCCAAGTGTTCCCCGTAGCCACTTTTCCCACATTCGATGCGTAAACTTCTCGTATTCGAGACTCTCTGTTATTTCATACTGACAGTTGTTTGGTGGTCCTCCCCTAGGTGTCCCGAGAGCAGTTGCACCCACTCGATACTTGTCTTTGGGAGTGTGCACCTCGGAAGTGTATTCCACGCTCTCCATCATGTCCATCCATTCTGGAAACCTGTCAAAAGCCAGCATTTCCCACACTTTTTCAGGAGAAGCCTTGATTACAATCGCCTTTTCTATCCTACCCAAAACATCATCCCCGTTAAACCATCAATCCCAATTATCTTTTTTAGTCTTTTAATTTGTCATTTCGTAACTTCATCAGGAAAGAATTTCGCTAAATGGGCAATGCCATTCTTATCCATGAATAGAGGATAAGGATGATACCAAACGATAAGAACCATACATTGCATACAAGTTCCATCTTCATTTCTCTAGAGGTGCTGACAAGACGATATAGGTTGTTTTCTACATTGAAAGTGATGTCCATGAGGGCAAGGAATATCAGGGAACTAGAAGCAAGTACTAAGAAGAATAAGCCGTAGGTTTGTTCGGTCAATAGGCCGATGGCACTAAGAAGAGCACACATTACCATCCACATATCGGCTACGGGAAAGGCTTTCTGGAATTTTAGATAACACTCTTCTTGTGTAACTTGAACTCCTTTTCTGACAAAGAAGTCAACCCAATAGTAGATTACAAGTATTGAAGTTATAATCAACAAAATGGATAGGACATAAATCACCAAATCCATAGCTACACCTTCCTTTAGTGAATCCTAACTATCTTTTTTTGACACTTAATAGTAGTTGCTCGCTCCCAATTTTTTTATCAATTGACTGAACTGTGAACATACGGCGCGCGCGGTTACAAACTCCGCAAGTTTCACGCTCATCATTAGAGCGCGTGGAGAGACTTCAAAACTAAACCTCGGCGCGTACGGTGAAGATTCTTGACAAAACGCTAGATAGCAGGCGCCTCGCCCGTTGACGCCAGCGCCGTTCAATACTCTCAGCGGTGCAGAGCGGCATGTTCGTGAGTTCACGTCGCGCTGTTTGAGTCAGCAGGTTTTTTGTATTGGCAAGATAACATAATGTGTTCAGGAGGGAGCGGAACATCTCCCATAGAACCAGGTGACATTGAGATCCGCGCGATCTGTCAAACGCTGATGTTTGGGTTATCCTTCTTGTTTCGGCCACTTCCATGCATACCAGATAATCAATGCTTGAGCCACAACTGCCGCGATGCCCATTAGCATCGCATAAGCATATGGATTTGCTAAATGAGCAATTAGGTCACCAAGATAGATTACAGCCAAGAATGCGCCCAAGATGATATTTGCCCAGCGGTTCACTGAATCCTTCAAAGTCAGAGACAGGAAAGCCATAACCAATGGAGTCAAAAGCATAACTGCATAGAACAGCAATGTTTCAGGTCCCAGTTGCAGCCCCCTCATGTTCCCCGCAATTATTTCCTGTATTACACCTTGCTCCATGAACTCGAGTACTAAAAAGGTCAACAAGGTAACTTCCCCAGAAAGCCACAGCACTGAAAGCTTGATCTTCACATTTATCTTCACATCTTCCAAATGGTTTGTCATTTCAAGTCCTCCCAATTTGTTTGGTTTTGTTATCATGGTCTAAAGTCATTATTTGCTATAGGATGATGAGTGAAGAGAATAATAGCCATCCTCCCAAGATTGCTTCAAAAAGGAAAATTAACAGACCTCCGAAGTAGGCCAGGACTGGAAAGTTGGGTTTGAGGAGTATTATTCCGTTACCGAAGCCGTAGATGATGCTGGCAACAAGTCCAAACCATCCGAAAATTTCTGGGACAACTCCATAAGTAATAAACACGATTGAGTATGCGATTGTGCCAATGGAGAATAGGATTTGGGCAAATGAGAAACTAGAGCTTTTTGTTTTGAGAATGCTACGACCTGCATCAATTAACGCATTTTTTTCAGTGTTACTAGTACCTGGGTATCGTCTGGCGATATTCAGAAATCTCCAGTAGTTCTTTTTGTAGTAGATTTGGATCAAGCCTTCTCCTATTCGAAAGGTGAGCCAAACAATTCCAAGTATTAGGCTATATGAACCAAAAGCAACAAACAGCATTATGGCAA
>CP070828.1:1261875-1265315 GCA_020344715.1 Candidatus Bathyarchaeota archaeon
CTTGCTACTGAAGTTTGAAAAGCAACACGCAAGTGTTTCTATGGAAGAATGGTTGAAATGGCTTGTTCTATCAACTGATTCTTTCATTGTGAACCGCGAATCCACGAAAAAGAAAAGTGTCATCGCAGGCTATCACTGGTTTGAAGACTGGGGGCGTGACTCGCTCATTTCTTTGCCAGGCTTGACTCTAATAACTGGAAGATTTGCCGATGCAAAGGAAATTTTGCTGACATTTAGTCGGTACTGCAATAGCGGCGTAATTCCGAATAGGTTTCCTGACCGTGCTGGAGACCAGCCAGAATACAACACGATAGACGCTTCGCTCTGGTACTTCAACGCCATTCTTCAGTTTCTTAAATATACGAACGAGTTTGAGTTTGTGCATCGAGCATTGTGGGGCACATTAAAGTCCATTATAGACTACCATCTGGAAGGAACATTGAACAACATTCACGTGGGTGACGACGGTTTAGTCATGCACGGACCTCAGCTAACATGGATGGACGTGGTAATAGATGGTCAACCTGTCACGCCTAGAGCAGGGAAAGCAGTGGAGATACAAGCCCTTTGGTATAATGCCCTCAAAACCATGCAGCTTCTAGCCGCAAGTTTTGACCGAAAGGGAGAAGCAGAAAAGTATCTAGAAATGGCCGAAAAAACAAAGAAGAGCTTCCTTGGAGAATTTTGGAATCCAAACGAAGGTTGTCTCTACGATGTGGTACAGAATGGACACAAAGACCCCTCGGTACGACCAAACCAAGTGATAGGAGCGGCCTTGGATTTTACTATGCTAGGCGATGAGAAAGCCGAGCAGATGGTTGAGATCATATGGAAAAAGCTTTGGGGCAAGTATGGACTTCGAACCTTGACATCATCCGACCATCGCTATAGAGGAAGATACGAAGGAAACAGAACACAGCGTGACCAAGCCTACCACAATGGAACTGTTTGGGCGTGGCTCACTGGTCCATTCATCACAGCTTTTCTAAAAACAAAAAGACACGCTGAGAGATGGCGAAACTTTGCTTTTAACGACTTTCTGAAACCTCTCTTTCAAGAAGAGATCTTCAGAGCGGGACTGGGAACAGTGGGTGAAGTTTTTGACGGAGACCACCCACATGAGTCTAATGGTTGCATTGCACAGGCTTGGAGTGTTGCTGAACCTTTGAGAGCTTACACCGAAGACATCGCATTGAAGAGACCACCGTACGAACAGCAAATCCTTGAAATAGTGCAGCATCCAACAGACCCTTAAAAAAGAGTAGTAGACGTGACAGACACAACCTTAAATTGTCAAAACCATCAAGACTACAATTCTCACAGGAGAAACTAACATGGACATATGCCTCATATTCGAGGTTCATCAACCACTACGGTTGAACAGAAATTTTCATTCCGACCTGCTTGATAGACCACTTGTCGGAAAAGAAGACCTTTTCGACGCGTATTTTGACTACGACCTGAACCGACATGTTTTCGAAAGAGCAGCCAGAAAGTGCTATTTTCCCGCAAACAACGCCATATTGGAACAAATTGACAGAACCAAACATAGTCAAAAGCGATTTAGAGTTGCCTACGGACTTTCCGGAGTTTTCGTTGAACAATGCGAACGCTGGAACCCAAGTCTTCTAGATTCTTTTAGACAACTTGCAGACACAGGCTGTGTAGAATTTCTAGCCGAAACTTATTATCATTCTCTTGCCAGCTTGTATGATGCTGAACGTCACGAATTTGTAGAACAGCTCAACCTGCACCGTGAACTCATGAAAGAGCGGCTTGGCTATGAACCGAAGGTTGTGGCAAACACTGAATGTCTATATAACAATGCGATTGCAAGAACCGTTGAAGCACTGGGCTATCAAGCCATGATAACCGAAGGCGTCGAGAGAATCCTTGATTGCCGAAGCCCAAACTATGTCTTCAAGGCTAGAAACAGCAACCTCAAAGTTCTACTTCGCAACTACTGCCTTTCAGATGACATAGGCTTCCGTTTTACATCACGCTGGTGGGAAGAGTGGCCCTTGACCGCTGCAAAGTACGCGAGTTGGCTAGCTGCAACCCCGGGACAAGTCATCAATATCTTTCTGGACTATGAGACCTTTGGCGAGCATCATTGGCCGGAAAGTGGCATCCACGAATTCCTGAGATGGCTACCTAGCGAGATACTTAAGTGGGAACACGTTCAGTTTTGCACTCCGTCAGAAGCTTTGCTCCGGCATAATCCTATTGGAGAAATTGATGTGCCCGAGTTTTCTACTATTTCGTGGGCTGATTTGGAGCGTGACACAACCGCCTGGACCGATAATTCCATGCAGATGGCTTGCTATGATCTTTTGAAGAAGTTGGAGCCTTTGGTCAAGCTGACAGATGATGCTGAACTGCTCCGGCTTTGGCGTCATCTTCAAGTTAGCGATCACCTCTATTACTTGAGTACAAAAGGCGGAGGGCCGGGAGATGTGCACAACTACTTTAACCCGTTTGGAATGCCCATCGAAGCTTTTGCGGCCTACTGTGGCATACTTTCAAATTTTGAAGCAGCCGTTTTGAGAGAACTGGAAAAACCCAAACACGTTGCCAGACGAATCCTGAGAAGACTTCCGGCCAAGCAAGGTTTCACTTTCTACTACAGGTTTTCAAAACCCACAAAATGGATCGCTCACAGCCTGGAGGAGTTCTATTCCATTCTCAAATCCGTCAACCTCAGATCAATACGATTCCATGCGACAAGAGGAGACTTCGAGAAGTGGATACGCTGCGTGATTGGAGACAACAAGCTCGCTGATCAGTTAGCTGAGGTTACAGAACGCAAGATGCCTCAAGACAAAATTCGTGATAGAATCCGCAGTTTGGTTGGGCAAAGAATAAAAGAACTTGAAAGAACAAGTAAGACTTCCAGTGGGACGGAAAAAACATCGGACCTAAAACCCAAAACTTGACATGCAAAACGGATCTGGTGCGTCCATGAAAATTGGCATGTTAACATGGGAGTATCCTCCAAGAATAGTCGGTGGAATAGCACGCCATTGTCATGGTTTGGCTAAAGCTCTAGCCGCCCTCGGAAACGAAGTGCACGTTTTCACTTTGGATTTTCCAGGTTCTGCAACGTACGAGGAAACTCCAGATGGGGTTAAAATTCATCGCACAGTCAGCGAACTTGGTCATCCAAATTTTCTCACATGGGTTCTCCTGTTTAACCATTTCATCGAGAAGAGAATTGCAGACGTAGGCCAAGAAACAAAATTTGATGTTCTACATGTGCACGATTGGTTGACAGCACCCGCCAGCATAGCTTTCAAACATTCTGTTGGAAAACCGATGGTGTTGACTATCCACAGCACCGAGCATGGCAGATCCGGAATTCACAATCCGGATTCCTCGACAATCGATGGCTTGGAGTGGTGGGCCGCCTATGAATCGAGCAGGGTTATAGCAACAAGCGA
>CP070828.1:1265415-1268585 GCA_020344715.1 Candidatus Bathyarchaeota archaeon
GAAGCCATAAAAGACTAGCTGGAGCGCTAAAAGACTACTTTCGCGTCATTTGCGTTTTCGGAAGAGCTTGGCTTCACCCATGTTGGTTACGTATTCAAAGCCGACTTCAAGCAGTTTGCAGGCTTCCTCGAGGTCGCGAGCAACTCTACCCTGGAATTCCTCGTCTGTGTTTTGAAATATCGCCTTTTCGAGGTTTATGTCGATCGGAGTTGACGCGGGGATTAGAAAAAAGAAGAGTTTGTGGGCGACATCGTCGTTCCAAGTTACAGGCTATCAAGTGACTGCATACTAGCAACACTACTTGCAGTTACAATTCCCCGAAGAAAAAAAACTTTATGAAACATTAGGTTGCTTCTTGACCAAACAATCAAAGCCAGTTACACGTCCGCGTGAGCATCCCCGTCTACGAGTTCGTTTCTTATTTGTTCTGCAGAAGCGGGACCGATTAACGTGGTCCGCACCCTCAAATAGATGAGGTAAGCGGGAATAATGTTGACTAGCGCCTGAATGATGTTGAACAACCCGATTGGGCCCAGAAGACCAATCACAACTGGCTCAGGCGTTCCATAGAAAAGCTGAAGCAAGTAATAGTTTGCTATGGTCATTACACCGACCCTTGACGCAACCGCAGCTGCTGAGTTGACGACAACTCCCCTTTTGAGCAAACCGAATGCCAGTATGGTTGCCAGCTCCGCAACGATCTTGAAAATACCTCCATAAACGTTTCCACGAAGGAAGATAATTGAACAGCCGACAAGGCATGTGTATACGGCGCTTACAGGTCCATACAGAAGCAGACTAATCATCATGGGTAGCCCCGTAATATCCCATGAAATCGCTGGATATGGTGGGAACGGAACGTCGAACGGCGGTCCCTTAATCATCTCAGATAGTGCTGAGAGCGCACCAAGTACACTCGCTGCAGCAATCTCTCGGGTGCCAATCTTTTGCAAGGAGACATCACCTGCGGAGAAAATACTCCTTGCGCTAAACTATATTTATATTTTTCGCAAATTATTATGTATTCATTGCAACACTTATTCCTCTTCTCGCACCATTTTCTTGGCAATTTGGATAAACTGTTTGACCAATTCCACATTTTTCGGATATAGCACGCGTGAACGTCCTACCTCGTAAACGTCCAGCAAGCCATTGTTCTCGAGAACTTTGACGTGGCGATAGACGGCAGCGTAGTCTTTCTTCAGGATTTCGGCAACGGCCTTGATGTGCAAGGGTCTCTTGGTCTCACTTATGAGGACAACAATTCTTAACCGTGTGGGGTTGCCCAGGGCACTCGCAACTCTCGAAACTTGAGAAATCCCCTTTTCACTGAGCACCGTCTTCACCAAACTTAGTGTGTTCACAATTACCTTATGACATTTTCGCCAAACGTTCTCAGCGAATCCAGACACGACCGTAGTCTAGCGGGCGCTCGGAACCGAAAATACGATAACTGGAGGAATTTGCCCGGGGGAAAAACAACCGTAGAGCATATATTTTACTTGCTATATGTTGTTTTGGGCTTGGGATGGATACTCCTTGAAGTTTGATGTGATCATTGTCGGCGCAGGTCCAGCTGGAATATTTTCCGCCCTAGAGTTGACACGAAACACGAAGCTGAACATTCTAATGCTCGACACAGGACCTGACCTCGAAAAGCGGAAGTGCCCCGCGAGCCGAGGAATAGGGTGCCTGAACTGTCAGCCTTGCACCCTTCTGTCGGGCTGGGGTGGTGCCGGAGCCTTCAGTGATGGCAAGCTTACATTGTCCACTGAGGTCGGCGGTTGGCTGAACGAGTACGTTTCAGAGAAACAGCTGGCCGAGTACGTGGACTACGTTGACGGGATCTACCGGAAATTTGGAGCTCCTGACCACATCTATGGAACCGAACCAGATAAAATCGATGAAATTGAACGCAGAGGAGCTTTTGCTGGCCTAAAATTGATTCGACAAAAGGTTCGCCACATGGGCACAGACGTATGCGCCGAAACTCTTCGCAAGATGCGTCAGCAACTGAAGGGAAAAGTGGAAATTCGCACCCGAGCACAAGTCAAAAGGCTTCTTGTCAAAGGCGGGAAGATCCAAGGCGTAAGAACAAATCGTCAAGAAAAAATCTTTGGAAAATACGTAATTGTTGCGCCAGGTCGGAGTGGAGCCGAATGGTTGAAGTCGGAAGCTCAAACCTTAGGCTTGAGAACCCTGAACAATCCTGTGGACGTAGGCATTCGGGTCGAGGTTTTGGCTTCTGTAATGGATGAACTCACGGATACCCTATACGAACCAAAGTTCATCTACTATTCCAAGAGCTTCGACGATCACGTGAGAACGTTCTGTGTAGCGCCGAGAGGGGAAGTAATCACAGAATCTTATGATGGTGTTTTAACGGTCAACGGACAAAGCTACGCAGAACGCAAGACAGAGAACACAAATTTTGCCATACTTGTCAGCACCCAGTTCACTGAACCTTTTAGAGAGCCTATTGCGTATGGCAAATATCTTGCAAGGCTAACTAATCTTCTCAGTGGAGGCGTGATGATACAGCGCTTGGGCGACCTTGAAGCGGGTCGGCGTTCTACTGAAGAACGGGTTAAAAGAAGCCTTGTTGTCCCTACCTTGAAGAACGCTACTCCGGGCGACTTGAGTTTTATTCTGCCCTATCGTCACCTTGCTGACATTCGAGAGATGATTCAGGCTTTGGATCAAGTAACGCCTGGAATCCACTCAAAAGACACGCTCCTATATGGCACAGAAGTCAAGTTCTACACATCGAGACTGGAGTTAACCAACTGTCTAGAAACCCAAATTCGTAATCTGTTCACCATAGGCGACGGAGCAGGAGTGACTCGAGGACTAATTCAAGCCTCGACATCAGGCGTAATCGTCGGAAGAGAAATCAGCAACAGAGAAAAGAAAAGTAGGCCTGCTAGCGCCCGCATATCTTTGCATGCAAGCTAGCGTTCTTTCAGCATCTTTAAATGGAGAGTCTCACCCTTGCTCCATTCGTCCACTACAGTGAACTTACGTTCTTTTGCCAATTTCTTGAAATGGTTGATGTCTTGGGTTTGCCACTTAACTCCGTATCCAGTCCCCACCGTTTCATCAGGTAGTTGAACCTGTAGAGGCATAATGGCTTGTCTATGTTCTTTCTCGGTCCTTGGGATTCTGACATC
>CP070828.1:1268685-1271293 GCA_020344715.1 Candidatus Bathyarchaeota archaeon
CCAGCTGAAAAAATAGGCGAAGAAGTTTTCTTCAAAAACCCCCTAGGCATGTGCCTCACTCCATCAGGAGTAGGCCTTGCGAACCTTTTCGAAGATGAACTGGGAGTAGATTTCGAAGAGGTCGACATGAAATACTTGCAGACTAGCTTTCCAAAGCTTTTCATCGAGGGGCTCGAAATAGCCAAAGACTTCGAGATGAACAAGCGCGGCAAGATAGTCAAGGTGGAAATATGGAATTCCATCTACAAAGATTTCTGCAGGAGCGCCAGAAAGACTCTAAAGAATTCCTGCAGTTCCTTTGCGTGTCCCTTATGCAGCTCGATAGCCTGTGCCCTGACCCGAGTTACAGGTAATCCCATCATCATCAAAGATAGCAAGTTTTCCTCAAATGGTGAGAAGATAGAAGTTCGCTATGAGATCATTGAGGAATGATGTTTGCAGTTCCCACTATCCTTTGCAGACATGACGCTTTGGCTGGCTATCATGTCAATCATCCTGCTGGCAACGTCAGAACTGATATCGCCATATTATGGAAGAACGAATCTACTGGTGGAAGAAGGACGACTACGGGCCGTGGCCCTGACAGTTGGCATCATGTTCATTCTCTCCATTTTGGTGCAAATCTACCTGATGGCGCCATTCTAGTATGCGCGCGAGTCTTGAAAGACATTTGAACTATTATGAGTGTTGACGAACCGTCAACACGTGAGCACAGCTCTACGCCGATGTAAAGATCCCTCTCGCCTTGGTCATTCTCAAGCCTCGTATCCCCGAAAGCCTAAGAAGGTTCGAATCTACAAAGGGCTCTTGACGTTAACCTGTTGAATACGAAGGACGGCTCATGCCTCCAGAAAACATACATAGACCGTCGAGTCTCGACGAGTCCATTATCAACGTGCTTAGCACCAATCATCCCAAGACGGTTAGGCAGCTAGTCAAGTTGGTGCAGCTGGAGAGCGATAGACCGGAAGAGGAGATTATCGATCGGGTCTTGCTTTTGCAGGATCAGGGTAGGTTAGTCCTTAAAGACCAGCGTCCTCTTTCCTTCACGTTGAAAGACTACGTGCTTTCACTTCACGCCTATTGGTACTTGGCAATCATCGTGCTTGCAGCAACTACGGCCACCCTCATTTTAGCAAATCTTGAGCGCGCACCATTCATTGGAGGTATTCTTCTATACGTCCGATACCTTTTTGGGTCGCTATTCGTTCTCTTCCTTCCTGGATATAGTTTTATCAAAGCCTTGTTTCCTGTAAGAGAGATTGACAATGTGGAACGCACCGCCTTGAGCATTGGAATGAGCCTTGCAGTTGTCGCTATCAACGCGCTAATCTTGAACTATACGCCATGGGGAATATCTACCACTCCCATAACACTCAGTCTGCTTGGTCTCACTTTGACTTTGTCAACTGGAGCGATTGTGCGAGAATATCAAGCTCTATCCAAAGAATAATTGAAACCAAATCCTTTTTGTTTTCGTCGCGCCGACCAAACTATTGAGGGTTCATGTCTGATGGAAGCCGACAATGTGGCCAAGGGAACCTTCCAAATAACATCAATGAACGCCATCCAATACTTAACTATGGCGCTCTTCTATGTTGTTGTGGCAAAAACCAATGCTCTGACTCCAGCGGATCTGGGGGTTCTCTCCGTCTTGTTCTTCATCTCGTCCACGCTTACCTTGTCAACATTGGCTCTGCCTACCGCATTGACCAAATTCGCATCGGAATATCTGGGGAAAAGCCAATCCCAGAAGGCGGCCTCGGTGCAACGAACCTTGACAAGAGCCGTTATCGTGTTATCTCTAGCCGGTCTAGTGATCGCTACGATTCTCTCTGCACCGCTCTCGCAATACTTTTGGGGCGCCGCTGAGAACATCCCGCTGATAATCCTGATTTCGATATCTGCGTTCCTTCTGAACCTGATATCCTTGTACCGTTCTGGTCTCCGAGCTCTCCAGCTCTTCGGGAAAATGGCCCAAGTCACCCTCATATACATCCTTGCAAGTCGAATCATCGCTGCCTTCATGGCGCTCCTTGGTTTCGGAGTTTTTGGTGTGACAATCGGCTACATCATAGGATCACTTGTGGGACTGACTGCAGCCATTGCATTCGTCCGCGGCAAGTTTGCTGACCCAGACAACGGAATGTCCATAAAGCCTTTGCTCCAATTCAGCTTACCTCTTTTCTTGAGTTCCCTGGCAGTACTAGTCCTAGGCCAAGCTGACGTCATAATCCTGGCCTCTGCCACTTCCAACTATGCCCTCGTGGGCGTCTATTCTGTGGCCGTCCGAAGCCTCCTAGCCCTTTCGGTGATCTGGCAGCCAATCATGGTTACAATATTCCCTGTAATCTCAGCTCGATATGGCCTTCAAAACGCTGAAGGAGTAGGCAACGCCGTGAAGATTGCAAGCCGATACTTATCGTACACAATTATTCCCAGTTGTGTTTTGCTTGCCACCGTCGCGCCAACCGCACTAAACGTCTTTTACGGGCCAGACTATGTTTCAGGCGCGACGGCCCTGGCTATATTGGCCATATCCATAATCCTCTCTGCTCTCTTCACGCTTTTAACCACAACCTTGACCGCTATCGGAGAAACAAAGCAG
>CP070828.1:1271393-1276429 GCA_020344715.1 Candidatus Bathyarchaeota archaeon
AGAATGGGCAGACGAGGTCTCGTCGAAGCGAATGCAAGAATAATCAAAGACATAGCGAGGTCTGTTGTCTCTCGAAACCCGAGTGCACGATATGTCGTCGTGACCAACCCTGTGGATGCGATGGCGACATTCTTCCAGCGGGCAAGCAAGGCTGACTATGTCATAAGCAGTGGATGTCATCTTGACACCCTTAGGTTACGAGCTGAGGTTGCCCGGCAACTCAAGGTCCCGGTAGGTCATGTAGAGGGATTTGTCGCAGGTGAGCATGGTGACAACGACGTCTACTTGTGGTCGACGGTCAAGGTGAACGAAGAATCGTTTGATGCCTATCTGAAGAAGACGCTCTTGGATGTTAGCAAAGAGAACATTGTTCGGGCAGTGCATGAGCACACGGAAGATATTCTTGAGTTGCTCGGCGGTACTATGTTCGGTCCCGCGACGGCTTTTAGAGAAATTGTGCGAACCATTGCGCTCGACATCCATCGTGTGCTTTCCGTGGGAATACCTTACCAAACTGCTGAAACCCCTGAACCCGTTCACATTAGTATTCCTTCGACGCTTGGAATGAGCATTGGACCGGCAATTGAGGGCAGACTTGCCCTGGAAGAGAGAAGGGGATTGCGCGAAGCTGCGAAAGCGGTGTATACTACTTACCGAATTGCCTGCGAAACCAGCGGCTTTGAAAGCTCTTGAGAGGCTCTGAGACCCCGACCAACTCGTTAATGTTTAGATCAAAATCTGGACTCTTTATAGTATCGTTTTCGCTTCATTCCCTCTTCGACTTGTTCATAATCCGAGGAGTACGATATTCTAATGTGCCCTTCGCCGGCTTTTCCAAAGCCTGAACCTGGAACGGTTACGACTTTGGCTTTGGTCAGAAGGTCTAATGCTAGGGTTTCATCTGATTTGTCAAGTTTTGCAAGGTTTGGAAAAACGTAGAAGGCGCCTTCGGGGACTGGGTAAGTCACCGACTCCAGCTTGCCAAGTTGCTTGGCGACGAGTAATCGTCTTCTGTTATATTCTGCTACCATCTCGTCAACGCAGTTTTGTGGACCGGTTAGCGCGGCAAGAGCGGCTTTTTGAGAGATTATGTTTGGGCATAACGTGTCATAATAATGCATGGTCCGGAGCGTCGCGGAAAGCTCCTTTTCAGCAACCATATAGCCTATTCTCCATCCGGTCATAGCGTATGCCTTCGAGAAGCCGTTCACGGTGATTGTTCTGTTTTCCATTCGGGGCAGAGAGGCCAGACTGATGTGTTTCGCGCCGTTGTAAACGATTTTCTCATAGATTTCATCCACGAAAACTATCAAATCATGCCTTTCTGCGACATCCGCGAGAATTTCGAGATCGCGTTTTGAGAACACGTGACCTGTTGGGTTGGACGGATTGCATATCCATATCATTTTTGTTTTTCGTGTTATCTCCCGTTCGAGCGCGTCCATCTCAAGTCTGTAGTTGTTTGTTGCGTTGAGAGGAATTTTGACAGGCACGGCCTCCGCTAGCAACGTATCCTCAAACTGGGCTGGGTAATAAGGGTCAATCACTAGCGCTTCGTCACCACGATCCAAAAACCCTAACGCTGCGTTGAGCATCGCCTCCTGAGACCCCGAGGTTACCGTCACTTCCGTTTGTGGGTCAACATCAATACCGTTCTCTTTCGCAAGTTTCTCAGCTATAGCTTGACGGAGTTCTAAGGTTCCGCTGATATCAGTGTAGTGTGTACAACCTTCGTTCATAGCTTCTATCGCAGCCGCTATAACGTGTTCAGGCGTGGCGAAGTTTGGCTCTCCATGCTCCAAATGGACAACATCTTTTAATCCTGCAGACAGTTCAAGCATCCTTCGAATGGCCGACGGCTTTATCCGACCAACTTTTCTCGAAGCCTTCATCAACATCCTTCCCTTGATGTTCCCCGAATAGTCTCATCTCAGATAGCTTTAAGTCTTGATACTTGCGCGAGCGATTCTTCGGATTCATCTACCACGAAACAGCTCCAATTAGCACTTTTCAGAACAAACAAGAGAGCGGGGTCATAGGAGCTAATCGCTTTGTGAGAGATGCACAAGCAGTTTGAGGTAGTCTTCAAGGTGCCTCGTTATCAAGAAGTTCTTTTTCACATGTTGCTTTCCATTCTTGCCCATTTTCTTCGCTACTTCTGGATGCTTCAAGAGGTGAATCGTCTTTTCGGCAGCTTCCTCGATATCGCTGACCAAGAATCCTGTTGCGTTGTTTAGTATTTGGAGTGGGATTCCGCCAACGCTCGCGCCCACCACGGGAACTTCCTTCCAGAGAGCTTCAGCAATTGTGAGCCCGAATCCCTCTCGGAGAGACTTCTGCAACACTACATCGGAAGCTCGTTGGAACGCATTCACCTCCACATCATGAACTCCCACGAGATCGGTCAGCAAATGGATGTCCGAGTCCTCTCCGGCGTAGCGAGCTGTCTTTTCGAAGTATAACCAGCCTTCAGGGTCGTCGGATGCCATACTGGCTATCAAAAGAAGCTGAGCCTCAGGAACTTTCTTTCTCAGGAGTCTGTACACGTCGATGACGCCGAGTGGGTCTTTCCACGGATCAAATCGGGAAACCTGCGTTACAATAGGTCGCTCAGGGTCAACATCATAGCGGTCCAGAACTGATGAAACTACCGCATCAGGTAAAGGCTTGTTCTTGTCACTCAACGGGTCTATAGACGGCGGAATTATCGCCACTCTGGTTGGTTTGAGAGAGCCACCTGCGAATTGTTTCATGGTAAAAATCGAAGCATCATAGAGCCGTATGAAAGGAGCTAGGAATCCTAAGAAGCTTTGGTTCGGCTGGGATAGATCGATGTGGCAACGCCAAATCCACTTTCCTCGTTTCTTGCGGTAGTATTCAATTAGAGCGAGAGGCTGCGAGTCATGGATGATCACATAATCGTAGTCTAGGTTCAATTGGGTCGCATTACCCCGGTTCTGTTGAAGATAGGTGTCAGTTAACGCTGTGGTTAGCGGCGTTTGCATCCCTTGAAGCGCGTTGTGGATGGTCTTGGTCGCGGAAAAGAACTCTGGGCTGCCTTCAGCAACTTTCCACGTGGTGTCCAGTCCAACATCCCGCATCAACGCAACCAATCGATACAAAATCTCTGATACACCACCTCCAAACGATGTGGAGTTGACGTGAACCACGGAACCTCCAGAAATCTTTTCAGCCATGGTTCGTATCTGTTCTACTCGTTCTTCGCCAACGATCTCTTTGTAATGGTCCAGCGAAAGCGTCCTCACAGAAACCGTGTCGTCGCTCATCCTATGCACGCGTGTTTCAGAAAGTTCTTTCTTCAAATTAAACTTTGTCTTACAAGGCCGCTGTAAAATGGCCAAAGATAGAATCACCTCAAAACTCTTTTAGGCGAGAAATTCAACTCTCTATTTCAGTCAACGTAACGGTGACTTGGTCTTGGCGAAAGTTACCCTTAAGAATGTCACAAAACGCTTCGGTGACGTCATGGCCGTCAAGGAGTTGAACCTGGAAGCCAGCGACAGAGAGTTTCTTGTGCTGTTAGGCCCATCAGGCTGCGGGAAAACCACTGCTCTACGGTGTATCGCTGGACTGGAGACCCCTGAGAAGGGGGAAATTTACATTGGAGACAAACTTGTGAACGATTTGGACCCTAAGGAGAGGGATGTGGCCATGGTTTTTCAGAGCTACGCCCTTTACCCCCACATGACGGTCTTCAAGAACATGGCTTTTCCCTTGGAGAACCTGAAGGTTCCGAAGGATGAGATACAAACAAAGGTTCAGAAAGTTGCAGAGTTGCTGAAGATCGAAGTGCTTCTCGACAGAAAGCCAAAACAGCTCAGCGGAGGCCAGCGACAGAGAGTGGCTTTGGGCAGAGCGATGGTTAGGGATCCACATGTTTTCCTCATGGACGAACCTCTAAGCAACTTAGACGCCAAGTTGAGAGTCTATATGAGAGCTGAGCTCAAGAAGCTTCAGAAAGAACTCGGGGTTACCACGATCTACGTCACTCATGACCAAGTTGAAGCCATGACCATGGGAGATAAGATTGCTATTTTGAACGAAGGTGTTCTCCAGCAGGTTGGTACGCCTGATGGAATTTACTTCAGTCCATCCAACGTGTTTGTAGCTGGCTTCATAGGCAGCCCACCCACCAACTTCTTCGACTGTACATTGATGGAAGGAGTCATCTGCACTCTAGACACCGGAGAGTTCAAGTATTCTCTGCCTGAAAACGTTGCGGAAGCAGCAAAGAAGCGTACCTCCGATGCGTGTATACTGGGTGTGAGACCTCAAGACGTCCTCGTTTATAAAGACGCGAAGAAGAAAAGGTTAGTCAAGGCTGTGCTCGATGTCATAGAACCCCTTGGGGATGTAACGATACTCGACCTCAAAGTCGGAGACTATCTAGTCAAGGCAGTAGTGAGCCCTGACTTTAAAGCTGAGTTGGGAGACGAGCTTTGGATCGAGTTTCCAGCAGAGAAGACGCACATCTTCGATAAGAAGACAGGTGCTACGTTGGTGTAGCGGTCTAGCCTTTGACCGCTCCTGCGACGAGGCCTCTAACATAGTATCGCTGTAGAACCACATAGATTGCGATTGGTATAATCATGACGATTATCGACGCGGCGGACAGGACCGTCCAGTCAATGAAGAGTCTCCCTTTTATGACGGGTATGGCTTGGGTAGCTAGCTTCAACTGAGGGGAGCTGATCAGAACAGTGGCGAAGAAGAAGTCGTTCCAAACCCAAACGAATTGGAGAGCTGTTAGAGAAGCGAGGGCTGGCAGCGTCAACGGCAAGACTATCTTATAGAAGATTTTGAAATATGATGCACCGTCTATCATGGCGGCCTCCTCTACCTCCACGGGAAGGACTGAGAAAAAGTTTCTGAGGAAGAAGATTTGCCATGGAAGAGCGAAGGCTGAATGGACAAGAACCAAACCTATGTAGTTGTTCCAGAGGCCTATGTTAATCATTATGTTGAAGATGGGTATGATGACCATTTGTTGAGGAATCGTTTGGACAAGAACGATC
>CP070828.1:1276529-1281820 GCA_020344715.1 Candidatus Bathyarchaeota archaeon
ATGGATGGGTTCTTCACCCTAGCTGCAAGGAAAGCCGCATCAGCTTTGCGGGTCGTAAATACGTCGACGAGTCTTTTCAGATGGGTGTTTCCCTTGGATAAGATGACGTCATCTCCCATGTGAAGAAGAAACGGTTCATCCGCGGTGAAGGAGCGTGCTTTCTGAACAGCGTCGCCAGTGCCCTTAAGTTCCGGCTGATTGACAAAGCTCAATGTGCATTCGTTGACTTGGTGATAGAAATCCTGCAATTCCCGAGCTTGCCCCTCTTTGCCTCGTTCACGGAGAAAGGAAAGAAACGATTTGTCTGGGGTAAAGTAGTCTTCGATAGCGTGTTTTCCTTGCGAAACTACAAAACAGAATTCCCTCAAGCCAATATCATGCAATTGCTCAAAAACAACCTGGAGGAGAGGTTTCAAACAACGTTTCTTATCACTTCCAACGTTGAAAATTGGAAACATTTCCTTTGGTATTTCCTTTGTAACCGGCAACAAACGTGTGCCCAAACCAGCTGCAAGAATCACTGCCTTCAATCAATCCAACCTCTCAACCACGTAGTTGAACACAACATGCAATTTAGATTTTCTTGATTTACTGTGCCCAACGTATTTAGCTTTTCACACGGGAACTTCTTTTCCTCCATTTACTCAGCCCCTCGCAGGCACTTTTCCTTTCTATGTGCGCGCTGATCGTTCTGTTTTATTTGCCACTACACTCATTATATAACCACGGATGTTGACGATGACAAGTGTAGCAGAAGAGTGATGATGAAACATGGACGAGCGGAAATATTGCTGTTTTTGCGGAAAGAAGCTGGTTCTGAAAGCTCTCTCTGACGGAAGTGAAGAAAAGTTTTGTGCTAAATGTGACCATGTGTTCTTTGATGCTCCGTCTCCAGCCGTCATCGTCATGGTTACGAATGGAAATAGGGTGGTGCTGACGAGAGCTGCTGAGTGGAAACATCCCTATTGGGGCCTTGTGTCTGGTCACATTATGCTTGGTGAAACCGCGGAACAAACGGCTGTTCGAGAAGTTTATGAAGAAACGAGGCTGAGAATTCGAGATCTGAAGATTCTCAAGACCTATGTATCCAAATATCAGGATGATCTCTTGATGATTGCGTTCAAGGCAGAAACCAGAGATTCCACTATTGAGAAATCAAAAGAGCTAGAAGATGCGAAATGGTTCGAGTTGAACGAGCCTTTGCCAATGCGCTCTACATCCGTAGCGGGACAGGTTGTCCGGTTTGTTTTTCCAAGAATTCATTATATAGACTTGAAAGAGCAAGAGAATAGGTGACTCTTGGAATCCTTCAGTTCTCATGAAAAAGTCCGCTGTTAGCTTTCTCGTTTTTCAGGTTCATGTACAAAGAACAGCATTAACAGAAATTGTGGGGGGACTAGCGCGATCATGAGCAGAAAAGGGGACTGGGGAGACACCGTATCGTATAGGATGCCTCCGCCGAGAGCGCCGAAGGCCACGAAGATGTAGGTGAAGAAGTTCATTGACCCTATGGCTTTGCCGCGTTTTTCTTGGGGAACGAGATCGGCAAACAAGGCTTGAAAGGCTGAAAACGCTAGGAGCTGGGAAAGGCCCACGAGCGGCATGACGATGAAGAGCGTCGTGTAGTTTCCATAGATGAACAACAGTATAGATGGGATCATTAGTACCGTTGACAATAAAATAGGGATCTTTCGGCCCACTTTATCAATGAGCTTGCCACATGGAAAAGCCAAGATTATCATTGTGATGAATAAGGCGATCATGACTAGTCCCCATCTGATATAGGCCAATTCTATGACAGGGTCTGGTTCAAGACCGGGGGTAGGTACGCCTCCGATTTGGAGAACGTAGATTGCGTACACTAGGAAGTATAGGCCGGTCAGTGCGAACGAGAATCGTGCGAGTAGACTAGTGAACAGTAGGTAGAGCGTTGTGCGCGGCACATGCCTCCAGACGCTGATGCCTTCTTTCACGGCGTTGGGGTAGGATTTTACAACGTCACCCAGCCTGATCTTGTCGGGGTTCTTTATGCTCTCCTTCAGCCGGATTCGCAAGAGCGCGGCGCCTAGGAAGAACACGGTCACTATGGAGTAGGCGATCCGCATGCCTCCTTTGGGACCGAAACTGGTGACAAGAAATATGGCTACAGCTGGTGCGGGAGTGGTAGCGACGCTCATGATGAGGTTGATAATAGAGTACCCCATGCCCCGCCGTTCAGGTGAGAGAGAGTCCATCATTATCGCCAGCAAAGCGGGCTGGTAGAGAAGGCAGAAATTCGCGATAATGGCGCCGATTAGTATGAAGTGCCAGCTGGGCGCTATGGCGTACCAGATGTAGGAAAGTGCCACGCCAAAGGTCAACGTAGAGATGAGCCATCTTCGGCCGTACTTGTCTGCGAGGAAGCCTCCAGGAAACTGTACAGAAGCCAGAACCAGCTGGGAAACCAGCATGATGATTCCGAGGATGGTTGCACTGCCGCCGAGTTGGATCACGTAATCTGAATAGTAAACACCAGGAAGCTCGCCGGCGAAGTCCATGAGAATCCAGCTCATAATGAGGATTAGGTAGTTGCCTCGCATGAAGGAGAATTCCTGTCGAAGTTTATCGATAAATGTCAAGAATATGCCTCTGTCAGCCATGGTTCTCATAATTCGTCAGTGAGACTGCTACCTTTTCATAAAGAGGTATTTAACCATTCACCGGCGCGTTGTTCTCCTTTTACTAGCTCTTCGCGATTTGAGTGGTAACCAGACCGACAATGAAACCAGTGCACGCTCATTCTGAAAATTCACCCGTGGTCTGTTGCGTTGAAACGCTAGCTTGTCGTGTCGCGCCTAGAAGATTTTCCTAGTGAATGATTGGCCTTCCAGACAGCGTCCGCCTTAATGTGTAGCTCAGTCAGTCTTTGATTTGCGATGTTTCCCCCCGAGTCGCTCTCACATAGTTTTGGAACCACCAAATGAAATTCGCACTTCCGTTCTTTGGCCTCGTTGAAGAAGGTTCTCCACTGTCTTTCAGTATGCTTCTGTAATATTGTGCTGCAGGTCTCAGCCTCCAAGATAATGCAAGTTCCTTGGTCATCATTCTTGTTGCACGTCAAATCCGGTGTGAAATCACCTATGTGTTCAGGTGGTGTCTCATTTGCCAAGTCTGCTCTCAAGTTTCTATATCCTTGTTTCATGAAATAGCTGATCATCAGCCTGATCATTTCATTATGTATTTCAGCTTCTGAAGAGTCGCGAGTTACCAATATAGCTCCTCTCTTCTTATTTCACCTCTCTAGATATACGAATTTTATTTAATTCCTCCATGAATCTCCACAAACTTCAGTTTGGTCTCCCACTGGCTTTCAATTTTGGGATCAAATGTTGGGCAATTCGCTTGAAAGCTGGAATCTGGTCATCGGTGTGGGGATAGAAAAATATGAACTCGGTTATTCCGATTCTCTGGTAGCGGCTGACGACCTCCTGAAACGATTCTTCCGAGCTGAAGACAGTTTCTGCTTCCGACCCGAATATCAACAAGGATCGTCGGAGAGTTTTCGGATCACGTCCGATCTCCGTGCAATACTTGTCAAGTATCTCAGTTCGCTGCTGGGTATTTTTCAGTACCACATCTGGCGACGCTCCCCATTCGGCTCCAAAGGAGTTCCATGTATCAGCGTAGCGTGCCGCAATCTTAAGCATGGATGATCCCATTGCGCCAATCGTGATAGGTGGGCGAGGCTTCTGGAGCGGACCTGGCGCCATTGCCGTCTCTTCTAGGTGATAGTAACGTCCATCATAGGTTGTGATCCTGCTGCGGAGACACTGGTCGACTATTTCTACCACTTCTCGGAATCGAGCTACACGTTCGGGCGGAGCCCAGTCCTCGATGCCTGTCATGGAATAGGTTGGATCCATCTTGCCTGATGCCCCAGCGCCAAGACCGAGTTCCAAGCGACCATCTGATATGTGGTCAACTGTAAGTGCCTGCCGAGCCAATACTGCGGGGTTGCGCAGAGGCACCGAAGTGACCAGGGTGCCAATTCTAATGTGGCGGGTATGAGTAGCCAAAGCTGCCAGAAGTGTCCAAGCTTCAAACCAAGGAGCGTTTGGCTGAATATAGTTGACGAAGTGGTCTGCAACCCAGACACTGTCAAAACCCAAGGCTTCAATGAGTCTCCAGCGCTGTATCTCTCTTTTCCATGGAAGTTGCTGCAGTGTGATGATTCCAAATCGAAGTTGTCCATTCATACAATTCTCACGGTCGATCTGTGTCAACGGTGTGTGTTATGATCAAAGCGTTTTAAAGGTTAGCTCACATGCAGTACTCACAAAATGTGACTATCTCAGAAGCACGTGTCATGCATGCTCATAGGCCTCATTTCGCCTTCAGAGCGCTCAGCAAAAGTAGCGCCCACGTGAGCCTGCCGAATTGGCTCGTCCGGAAGAAATCTAACCATGCTTTATAACATAGTACCCCTAAGAAGTAGACTTATGCGCAAATCCAAGCGAAAGTTCAGAGATCATGACTTTCTCCGTACAACGGAAGGCTTCTTTTTCTGCGTTGTCGGTCCATTTCACCCTCCGAACCGCGTTATCTCCTATGTTAAGTACGTCCCGGCGAGACGAGGAAAATGGGGAAGAGGGAAAAAGCGATTCAAACGGGCCATGCAAGCTTACACGGTCTCTAACTTGCTGGAAACATTCAGCAGCTTAGAAAGAGATCATCCGCACTACATGTTCTACTCGCCGTTCTACAACATCTTGATGACCGCCGTGCCATCTCAATATATTGCTCGACACTACAAGCCAGAGGAAAAACTTGCGCGACTCTTCCAGATCTCCCGGTTAGATGCCCTGCAAAAAAAATTGAAGCGATTCGTGTCCCTGCTAGGCAAAAAGAGCGGAGTCCCACGCAAACATTTCGGAGTCACCGGTTCCATCCTGCTCCACATTCATCAACCATTTTCCGATTTGGACGTAACCGTTTATGGACGCAAGAGCAGCCTAGCAGTAAAAAAAGCCCTAGTTGAGGCGGGTTCTTACTGGAAATCGCCCATTCAAAGATTCGAAGATAAGACCCTCAAAGCTTGGCGCACAAACAAAGTGAAAGCGTTTCCTCTGACTCTCAGCGAAACCATGCAGATCTATCATCGCAAGTGGAATATCGGAGTCTTCGAAGGCACACGATTCTCTGTGCATCCAGTGAAGCTGGAGGAAGAACTCACGGAGAACTACGCTGACAAAGCCTACGAACCCCTGGGACCTGTTGTAATGGGCGCAGTCGTCGAAGAAAACGTTGACAGC
>CP070828.1:1281920-1284913 GCA_020344715.1 Candidatus Bathyarchaeota archaeon
GAAAAATCGGTTTCAGGCAAAGGAGTCGTGACAAGACGAATCAACAGAGAGAGAAATACTCAAAGGTTCAAGAGAATCGACCAACAGGCATGGCAGCATTTACCATCATTTGGATTGGTCAGGTGATATCGCTACTGGGCACCGCTATGACAGGCTTCGCGCTTACCATCTGGGCCTGGCAGATCACGCAACAAGCAACGGCTCTAGCACTGGTTGGATTCTTCACTTTTGCTCCAGCTCTGCTGGTCACACCGTTTGCTGGAGCTTTGGTAGACCGCTGGAACCGGAAATTTGTGATGATGCTAAGCGACCTCGCAGCCATACTATCTACCATAGTTGTTTTCGTGCTGTTCTTGGCAGGCAATCTGCAGATTTGGCATCTTTACCTGACCGGGGCTTTCTCAGGCGCCTTTGGGGCTTTTCAGTTTCCTGCATACTCAGCAGCCGTGACCACCATGGTCTCCAAGGACCAATATGGTCGAGCTAGCGGTATGCTCTCGACAGCTCAATTCGCCTCAAATATCTTTGCCCCGGTAGTGGCGGCCATCCTGTTGAGTATCATTGGCATATCCGGCATCTTGGCAATTGACATTTTCACATTTTTGGTAGCAATAGGCGCTCTACTTATTGTACATGTGCCGCAACCCGTCGTGACGCAAGAAGGACAGAGAAGCAAAGGCAGCTTCTGGAAAGAGTCAGTTTACGGTTTTCGTTACATTCGTGAACGCCCTAGCTTGTTTGCTTTGCTGTTGGTTTTCTTTTGTGTCAATCTACTCGCTCCTTTTGCTTTCACGCTCTTGGCTCCTATGCTTTTGGCGCGGACTGGAAATGATACGACCGCGTTAGGTTTTGTTCAGTCAGCTATCGGAATAGGCGGATTGGTCGGCGGTATAACGCTTAGCGTTTGGGGAGGACCAAAGCGCAGAATAAATGGGATACTAATCGGCTTGATTCTTGTTACCGTCGGAATAACGTTAATGGGTCTCGGACGGAGTCCTCTCATCTGGGCCTTGGCCGCCTTTTTCACAATCTTCTTCGTTCCCACAATCAATGGTTCCAGCCAAGCCATATGGCAGAGCAAAGTTGCTCCAGACGTGCAAGGTCGCGTATTCGCGGCTCGAGGAATGATAGCTCAGATCGGCGCACCGGTTGCCATGTTACTGGCCGGACCTCTGGCTGATCGTCTTTTTGAGCCCGCCATGATGCCAGGAGGTAGCTGGGAACCAGTGTTCAGTTGGTTGGTCGGCAATGGCCCAGGAGCTGGCATGTCTCTGATGTTCGTGATCGCCGGGACTCTGGGAATGCTTGTTGGTCTTGGAGGATATGCTATTCCTATCGTCCGGAATGTTGAAGAAATCTTATCCGATCATGTTGCTGAGATTGAGCCTTCCGTTGAGTCTGAGTCTGCGAAACCTTCTGACAGCTCGAATTCGTAGGCTTTCAAGACGCCTCACAACCCAACCTGTACTCCCGGCACCTCGATTTTTACGCGCGCATGACCGATCTACTCGAAGAATCCTTATCTATTGCTATGGGGACTCTTGAAGGGCGATGATCATCAACTATCCTGAGATTGGAGTCTGTGGACTTTCATGCAGACTTTGCCCTATGTATCACACTAAAACTAAAAGCAGATGTTTTGGGTGTAAGACCGAAGCAAGAATGGCTGTTGGCTGCCCATTTATTACCTGCGCCGTAAAGAAGAAGGGCCTCGAGTTTTGCTGGAAATGTGAAGAAGCTGAGCATTGCGAGAAGTGGACCAAACATAGAGAAGCTGGTAAGCGGTTTGATTCATTCAAGTGCTATCAAAAGCTTGAAGACAATATTGCCTTCATCCAGAAGAACGGAGTTGAGAGCTTTCAAAGCGTCCAAAGAACCAGAGAAGAACTACTCAAAGAAATGCTCGTGAACTTTAACGAAGGACGGTCGAAGAGCTATTTCTGCATAGCCACAACCGTACTAGAGATTGAGGAGCTAGAAGAGGCTATGAATGAAGCAAGAAAGCAATCACCAGCGTCGGGTATCAAAGAGAAATCGAAAATCTTGCATTCACTGTTGGATGACATCGCTGTGAGAAAGCATCTTCTTCTAAAACTGAGAAAGTGAAGATTCTCATCTTTCCACAATTCTTGCTCTATTTGCCCATAATCTGATCCGAGTGCCTCTCCTCCTTCACTTTGGACGATAGGCTAGGGCGCCTATGCCGTTCTGGCTGAGGGATGCGCATCACTGTCGTACACAGTTGAATGCCACTTCGATCCTGAGCTTTCTTGGTGAACGACTAGGCTGCTGCAAAGAGAGGAACGAAGGACTGATTTGTTGTTGTGCGGGCTACTCAATACCCCATCGCTTTGTCGCTTTCACTAGGATGAAGATTACGAAGGCCACAATGACGAAGGTGATCAGTGCGGCCAGGAATTCACCGACGCCGAACAGCTGACCAACATAGTTTGGGTCTATTGGATTTCCCTGACTGTCCAATTCTGTTGGTGGAACACCTATTTTGAATGTTGCCAGATTTCCAAGTCCTGGTATAGCAAGGCCTATTATTGGCATTACCAAACCTGACACAAACGCTTGAACAAGAGCACCTAAATAAACACCCATGATGAAGGCCACCGCGAGTCCCATCACCTTGTACTTCGAGATGAAGTCCATGAACTCATTCCACAACCCTTTTGGCGGAGGTGGCGTGGGCTTAGGCTCAAGCAACTCCCTGATCCGTTTCAGCTCCTCCAACGTCTTATCTTCTTTTGACATTCACATCACGAACTTGAGATAGTTGCTTCACTGCATTTATCTTTTTAGATACCATCAAGAATGACACTAGCACGTATACTACGGTCCGCGGCGCATTTCGCCACTAAGGTTCTTCTCTTGAGAAGCTTGAATACCAAAAAACACATGGGCTCCTGTGAGCTTAGGCTAGATGGTTATTGAGGTGGTAGAAACTGAGCGATGCTCAAACGTCAGTTGAAGATTTGAAGATCGCC
>CP070828.1:1285013-1288134 GCA_020344715.1 Candidatus Bathyarchaeota archaeon
GAACAGAACTCCGCGAGCGGCGTCACGAATTCGGTCTCTGCGAAGCAGGTTGTAAAGTTTGGTCAACCCTTCCTTGCCTTTCGCATTGGCAATAAGGGGGGTTCCATTGTCGCCTAGCTTGGGCTCAAATTCTGCTGTGCTGAAGATGTTCTCGACTGCTTGCTTGACTTTGTCCGGGTCTTCAGTTGGATTTTTTTCTACGATTATTCTAATCTTCAGCTTGTCCATCTTTTCAGAGCAGCCTCCAAGACTTCATGGATTTTGACTTTGAACTCCTCTCTTGTTCCTTCGTTTACAATTAGGTAGTCTGCCATTGCTATCGCATCGCCTAGACCGACACTTAGCTCTCTTTGGTCACGCCCTGCAAAAGTCTTCCAGTTTTTTGGGTCGTCGCTTCGCTTCCTTCGGAAAAGACGTTGAAATCGTACTTTGGGTGAAGAATGAATGGCGATGAGGATGAAGTTTTGATAGTGTCTCCTGTATTCTTCCGTTTCGTGGAGGCTTCGAATACCATCTACAACAACCGTGTTTCCTTTTGCCTCATCAATTTTGGGAATGCATCTTTTCGCTACAACTGCTGGTCCTTCTTCTTTCCTGAGTTGAAGCATGGTTTTTCCGATGTTTTTCGGTGAGGGCTTCAATCCTCTCCGCTTGGTCTCTTCTCTAATCTCGTTGCCCATTACAATCACTGTGAAGCCTTTTCGTTCGGCTATCTTGCGGAACACAGCTTTTCCGACACCTGGCATGCCGGCTAAGCCCACGACAATTTTGGTCATTCTCGTGCTTCCTTATCCAAATTTTAGACATGAAGAATCTAAAATTATTTATGCAAGTGAAGATATCCTTCACAAACTCTCATTTCCTCGAATTGGAAAGGCACATCGGCAACGCTTATATTATCGAGATGAGGCTTTTTGTGGCATAAGTTTGAACAAATGTAGAAGAGGCGAATGATAGGTGGCTTATTTAACACAAACGAAAGGTGGGCAACCTGTACTTATTTTGAAAGAAGGAGCTTCAAGAAGTCGAGGAAAGGAAGCGCGCAGAAACAACATAATGGCTGCAAGGGTAATCGCTGAAGCTATATCCACCACACTCGGGCCACGCGGTATGGACAAAATGCTAGTTAGCAGTATTGGCGACATAACCATAACCAACGACGGAGCGGCAATACTGGACGAGATAGACGTGCAGCATCCAGCAGCAAAGATGATGGTTGAAGTGGCTAAGACGCAAGATGACATGGTGGGAGATGGAACCACCACGGCAGTTGTCTTGTCAGGAGCATTGTTGAAAGAGGGTGAAGAACTGCTGGAGCAGAAGATTCATCCAACGATAATCGTGGGTGGCTACAGAAAAGCGGCTCAGAGAGCTTTGAAGGTCTTGGATAAGATAAGCAAAACTGTTGATCCGGATGACGAAAAATCATTGACGAAAGTTGCATTAACCTCGATGGGCAGCAAAGCTGTTGGTCCAGCCAGAGAACACTTCGCAGAGATTGTAACCAAAGCTGTAAAGCAAATTGCGGAAAAACGTGGAGACAGGTGGATTGCCGACATCGACAATATCCAGATCTTAAAGAAAGAGGGAAAAAGCCTTGGAGATACTGAGCTCGTGAAAGGCATCATATTAGACAAAGAGGTTGTACACACAGGCATGCCCAAGCAAGTCAGAAACGCCAAGATAGCGCTGGTGGACGTTGCGCTGGAAGTCAAGAAGACCGAATTCGATGCTACTATAAGGATTCAGGATCCCTCCAAGATGCAGGCGTTCCTTGACCAGGAGACCAATATGCTCAAGGAGATGGTCGACAAAATAGCCAAGAAAGGTGCCAACGTCATCATATGCCAGAAAGGTATAGACGATATGGCACAGCATTTTCTGGCTAAAAGAGGAATCCTAGCGATTCGACGGGCAAAACAGTCGGACATGGAAAAACTCTCACGGGCTACCGGTGGAAAGATCATGGCTAATCTTGACGATCTGAATCGAACAGATCTCGGTCAAGCCAAGCTGGTTGAGGAGCGGAAGATCGGAGACGACAAAATGGTCTTTATTGAGGGGTGTAAGGATCCAAGATCAGTTTCCATACTCATTCATGCAGGGCTTGAGAGAATGGTTGATGAAGCGGAGCGGGCTATACACGATGCTTTGTCTGTGGTGGCTGACGTTATTGAAAAGAACAAAGTTGTTGCTGGAGGTGGAGCTGCAGAGATTGCCGTGACTCGAGCACTCCGCGACTATGCAACGACGATAGGTGGTCGAGAACAGCTTGCTGTGGAAGCGTTCGCGGAGTCCATGGAGGTTATTCCCAGCACGCTCGCTGAGAACGCTGGTCTAGAGAAGATCGATGTTATGGTTGAGTTGAGGGCAGCTCACGAGAAGCCGAGAGGAAACATGATGGGAGTCGATGTCTTTACAGGGAAAATAGTTGACATGTACAAGAAAGGAGTAATCGAGCCGCTAAGCGTTAAGGAACAAGCCGTGAAATCCGCTGTCGAATCTGCAACAATGATCTTGAGGATTGACGACGTGATATCAGGAGGAAAGACCGAGGCTCCGCCAATGCCTCCTGGTGGTCCCGGTGGCATGCCTCCAGAATACTAACCCTTTCATACACACGTTGGACAGCACTCATCTAACTGTCTGTCAATTTGCGCAGACAGACTTTGCAGAAACCTTCCACTTTCAGTGTTGGTGTTGCTAGTAGTTCGGAGTACATAAGGTCAACCGGTTCGCAGTGATGATGCAGACCTCGACTGTGTCCCAATCCATGGGCTATCACCTTGCTTGAGGACTCTTGATCGATCCGGAAGAGAGAGACAACTCCGATTTTTGCATCTACGTAGTCATGAACAAGATGAAGCGTCCTTTTGAGACGTCTTCCATCAAGAAAATAATACACAGCTACTATCGGTTCCGGTGTTATTCCCTGAAGAAGGTTTATCAAGCCGTTGGAGCGTTTGATCCTTCTGATTTCTTTGGTCAGCTTCTCAAAAAGGAACCCTCCACGAGATTCGCCTTCAGTCGTTATCATAACGTCATACTTCAACACGAGTTTCGCAAGACATTCTGCATCGTCCCATGTTTCTTTCGGAAAATAACGCACTGCGTCTTCAAC
>CP070828.1:1288234-1299896 GCA_020344715.1 Candidatus Bathyarchaeota archaeon
AAATCGAACGCTGCGAGACTGAAAAAGAAACATGCGCAATGAAGAAAGACAGCGCCGGAGAGCGAAGATGGAAAGAAAGACTTGAACAACACAAGAAAAAACTTCCAAGAATTGAAAAAGAACTCAAGGACGCAGAAGAAGGGATAAGAGCTCCCGAAAATACAAAGAGACTCGAAATCTCGAGACTGAAGGCTGAATGCGAAAGCCGTGTCGACGAAGCCATGTGGACATTAAGGGAAATTGAAGCTTCGCGAGACGCTAAAATCCATATCCACAAACAAGAAGCGGAAAAACTCGAAGAACAAACAGCCAGCATCATTAGTCAAATGGACAAACTAGCAAGACTAAGGGAGGAGACCCTAAACCAGCTTAGCAAGCTGGGCATTAAACAGAAACACAACAAGTATACACTAGTTCACATGCCGTTTTATATCGCCTGCTACCATGTGAATTCAAAGAATCACTATGCAGTTTTTCCACCTTCTGTGGCAAACAGCATGAGCCTTTCAGTGAAAGTCAAGACTCTAGGCCGCGCGAAGATAAAGCAACTGCTTGTTCCCCGCTCTACAGCTATAGCCTCACTCATCAATAAATTTCCAATCACAATTGAACAAAACGCTGTCTTTGAAAGAGAGATAAATGACGCTGGATTAGAGGCAAGCATACTACAAACCGAGAATCTACGCGAGTCTGTTAGAGGTGGGCTTGAAAAGCTCAAAGAAGAGGGCTGGTTGTCAGACGACGAACATGAAGCATTCAACCAATCACTGGCTTCGTAGCTCGAAACCAATAAAGTATTTAACTTCTTGGAAACAAACTTGCCGTGAGAAGAGCATGCGTGAATATAAACTAAGATTCGCCGTAGCTCTAGCTGGCTTGATAGTTTTTATGGGAGTCATAATGGTGGGTGTTTTTGCCATGGTTTTTTTTGGCTTTGTGGATGTCAGCACACTTGAAACCAAGGGATATCGGATGCTGTCTCTGTGGGCGCTATTGGCAATCGGTGTACTAGATTTAGTGTCAGGAATTATGCTCAGACGCAGGTGACCTGTGGTGGGAGCTAGAAGAGTGCTCACAACAACGATCGGCATGCTGCAGAGTGTCATAGGGGGATTGGCAGTCATCTTCACCTACACACTCCATTTCAACTTCTTCGATGTTCAAACCATGTTGAACATCACTTCAGAGCTTTTGCCGCTGTATTCGTTTGCTTTGATTGTTTTCGGGTCTTTCTCAATCATAAGTGGGCTTTTCCTCCTTCACGAAGGATTCGAATCTCGTTGACGGAGACGATCAGGATTGGAAAAGAAGAACGAGGTTGTCAATCTCACAACAAAGATGCTAGCAAATGCTGCGGAATTTGGAAAAACAGGCAACCGAAGGAAGAGCTGAAATGGGCAAGGAAGGTCTAAGGAGAGAGCTCGGTCTTCTGCGGGCAACGCTGTTAGGCATTGGAGGCACTTTGAGCGCGGGCAATTTTGTTATATTAGGTCACGCCATCGGTTTGGCTGGTTCCGCAATCGTCATAGTAGTCATCTCATGTGGAATCATAAGTCTGCTTACAATGTTTAGTTATTGTGAATTAGGGACTATAATACCCAGTGCTGGCAGTGAGTATACTTTCGCAAAGGTGGCATACGGTGGTTTCACAGCGTTCATAACTGGGTGGTTTGAATGGCTTAGCAATATGTTTTACGCCGCTTTGTCATCTGTTGGCTTCGCCTATGTAATTTCATACTTTGTCCCGATCAACATACCCCTGACTGCTGTTCTCATGATCATCATTTTCACGATAATCAACATTAGAGGCGCCAAAGAAGTTGGAACAACTGAAAGCCTCCTAACGCTAACAGTGCTCGCAATATTGGCAATATACGTTTTCAGCGGATGGTTGCAGAGTCAAGCGATGAGTCCATTTGAGCTTTCTGCACCGAAAGGTCTGACAGGCGCATTTCAAGCAACCGCTTTTCTTTTCGAATTGTACTTGGGAGCCGAAGCCGTAGCCGTGGCACAGGGTGAAATCAAGAACCCGGAAAAAACGATCCCCAGAGCCATGATACTATCATCTTTGGCTTTAATCGTCATTTACACCACTATTGTATATGTAACCGTGAGAACGGTCCCGCCAGATATACTTGGAGAACAAGCCTCCCCAATAACCTATGTAGCAGAGCACCTTATGGGCAAGCTAGGGGCAGTTCTAGTTACAATCGGTATTGCGATTGCAGGGCTGGCAGCGATCAACGAAGCAATTATGGCCCAATCAAGGATTCTATTTGCACTGAGCAGAGATGGATACCTACCCAGAGCCTTGGGAAGGACCCACAGACGGTTCAGCACCCCTCACGTGGCCATTGTCGTAAGTTCAGTTTTCACAATAGCTCTTGCTGCCACTGGATTTATAAACTTCATTGTCTACGCCGTGAATCTAGGTTTCATTATAGGTTTTTCCACAGTCAATCTCTCACTGATAAAACTGAGAAGAAGAAGGCCTCGTCTCAGAAGACCCTTTAAAGCTCCTGGATACCCCATCCTGCCTGTAGTCGGGATTGGCACTTCACTCTTCCTCCTATTGTTTATTGAACCAGCAGTGCTTATCATGGGATTGGAATTAAGCATCATAGCTTTGCTGGCGTACTATATCAGAATGATAGGATACACGCGCATTCGCCTCGCATTTGGAGGATTGAGCCTAGGCATAGGAGGTTTTGTAGCGCTTCTGGCCTATCTAGTTAGATCGGGCTTCATATCATTGACCCCCAATTTTCCGGCGATCACAAATATTCTAATCTTCATCAGTGCAGTACATGTTCTTGCGGGAATTCTGAACATCACCGTCAAATCGTAGGACGATGCCGAAATGCCAATGAACATGACAAATAGCAGCTTCACTTTCGGAAATATAGAAAGAGGGGAAATCATTTGAGCAGGCCACAGATCGGCAGAGAACTGGGGCTTTTCGACGCGGTTATGGTTGGCCTGGGAGGTGGCCTGGGAGTCGAGATTTTTGTTCTGTTGAACTACGCCTCTGACATTCAAGTCGCTGGATCTGCAGTGGTCTTTGCCCTGTTCCTAAGCGGGCTGACAAATCTGCTATACATGCTCAGTTATTGCGAACTTGGCTCAGCGATTCCAGAAGTTGGCAGTGAATATACCTATGCAAAAGTAGCGTTCGGAGGTGTGACCGCTTTCCTAGCGGGCTGGTTAAGATGGCTCAGCAGCTTGTTCGGCGCTGCGTTGGCAGCAGTAGGCTTCGCAATATACTTGGATGCATTGATTTCACCGTTTTCACTGAATGTTCCTTTGACTGCTGCACTGATAGTCATCATTCTAGCAGCACTTGAAGTTCGAGGACTGAAGAAGATGGGGATAATCATACCTGTCTTGCTCATAGCAACCTTCATCGGATTTATAGCAGGCGGATTGCTGCACGGATTCACGCCAAAGCCCCTGCTTCCACAAACTCCCAACGACCTATCCGGGGTTTTCCTGGCGACAGTCTATACAGTTCCGATGTTCTTGGGAGTACGGGCAATCACGGCAAGCGGAGCTCGGATAAAGGATCCTGGTAAGAATATCCCAAGAGCTTTGATTCTCTCCGCAATTGTGATGATATTGATTAACTGCTGCGTTGCCTACGTAGCTGTCGGAGTTGTTCCAACTGAAGCTTTGACAGGTCTTGCACGATCACCTTCGCCCCTTGTAGCTCTTGCTGCTAGAACAATTCAGCTTCCCCCGCTTCCTCTGGGAACATGGGAGGCGCTAGTGAATGTTGTGGGAATCTCAGCCGCCCTGGTTTCCCTGACTACTGCAATGATGGTGCAGTCGAGTATCACAATAGGATTGAGCAGAGATGGGTACTTCCCCAAGGCTTTGTTGTCATTTCACAAACGGTTCAAAACTCCATTCCTAACAATCATTGTTAATTCATTGTTTATTGTGTCCTTCGCCGCTACTGGAGTCGTGGTATTCTTAGGCTATGTCGCAAGTTTTGCATCCATCTTGGTATTCATCCTTGTCAACTTCTCCCTGATGAAACTCAGGGCGACGAAACCCCACCTAGAAAGACCATTCAAGGCTCCACTGTATCCGCTCACTCCCTTGGCTGGAATAATAGTAGCTCCATGGCTTCTAGCGTTTCCAATAGTCCTTGCAGAGGAAAACGCTGTAAGCGCGTTTGCGTTAAGCCTATCTATGCTTGCTATGGCGTTTCTGGTCTATCACCTCAGGATGGCAGGTCGATATCGTCTGCAGATCGCCGTTGGAGGAGTAGGTTTAGGCATGGGAATTTGCGTAGCTTTGCTAGCATACCTAGTCAACACAGGGTTCGAGCTGCTCGCAACACTTCGTGTTCCGTTTTACGTGCTAGTTCTCGTCAGCGTAGTTACAATCGTAGCGGCCATTTTAAACGTCGCAACACGTGCACACAAGATTTTTTAACCGTCTCACCAGTAATCGCTAGCTAGTGAATGAAATGTCGAAGAAGAAAAAAAGGAAGGAGATCGTCGTTAAGGCGCCTGCCTTTGGAAACCGCGAGTCGAAGCTCCTTGAAGACACAACTCATGTTGAGATGCTAGGTGTATTCAAGGTATCAGAGAGAATAGGTAGAGTCCTATCCCTCTTAGTGATCCCTGCAGGTCTTGCGCTCTCCCTTCTGTCTTTGTATGGAATTTCAACTTGGGCGGAATTTTCGTTTTCTGATCCCCTATTTATTGGCGCCATTGGTTTTCTCGGAGCTATGAACGTCTTTTGCGGTTTAATTCTACTAGCACAAAAGTAAACTCGCTACAGAAATTCTAAATCAGGACCTCATGGAATTTTTTGCCCTGGAAGAGCTTGTCGTTCGCTTATTCTCAAGCACTGACCAACTGATTTTTTTTGAATTCCGTATTACGCTTTACGCGGAGGTTTGCACACGAACTGAGATCCTTTGATGTCAAGGAAGTGTTGTATACGCGTCCTAGGCAACGACTTCATACTACATACAATATCGCGTAGGAAAACAAGTACAGAGCGATAAAAAGCGCTCCTGCTCTCCTGTCAACTCTTTCTCTCAGTGCGAGCATCACGATGACTGTGACCGAAGCCAGTATCGCATACAAGCCTGTGATCATAGCAAGCTCACCAGATACTCTGATCGGAAAGATTAATGGTCCAATTCCGCATGAAAGAGTAGCATCGACAATACAGCTTCCTAAGACATCTCCTATCGCGAGTTCATACTGTTTCTTGCGGAGAGCTGTTAGGTCAACCACGAACTCTGGGAGAGAGGTTCCGATTGCAACTATGAAGAAGCTAATGAGATACTCAGGCAAATGAAAAACTGCTGATAGCGTGATCACCGATTGGATCACAACATAGGCTCCGATCGCGACGCCAACAAATCCGAGACCGGCCACCAAGATGTGATATGAAGCCCTTCGATCTGTATCTGACAATATATGTTCCCTTTTTTTGACATTCTTTACTGTGGCTTTTCGCGTTACTAGCATGAAAATTGGCCAGCTTGCCACCAAAAGAAGTGCACTCATCCTAGAAATGTACCCGGTTCTGACTATTGACACCACAAGTACGAGCGCCGAGACCTCGCAGGCTCCGATGATCGCTATCTCTCTTCTCTTCACATTGAACATTCCGCCTAAGAAGGGAAGAAGTCCTAAGACCAAAGTTATTTGGGTCAAGACAGACCCAAGGGAGTCGCCTATCGTAATGTCTCCATGACCCAACGCAGACGACATGATGTCATTAGCGATCTCTGGCAGATCCGTGCCGATGGACATTAGCACAAGACCGATCATAAGAGGTGAGATTCTCAAGGCTGAAGCTATGTTCACTGAGTGTAACACTGCCTTATCGCTAGAGTAGATCAAAACCGCTATTCCTGCGATGAGAGCTACGGTTGCAATTATTGCCTCAATAATCAACGAAGACCCCTACGACAGATTCGATGACCCCTGACCATGAATAGTTGAATGTGTTTAACGCTTTAATTATTTATATCGGTTTAATGTTTATAGTTAAGTCATGGTAGCGAACATTCAGGATTTCATTTGTCATACGGTGTACAGTGGAGGGTGCTGATACGACTGAGCCCAGAAAAGCTGTCTGCATCTTAGATGACCCGGAGAGCATCAGACTACTCGCCGACTATACGCGGGCCGAAATCATGCGTTTACTAAGCAAATATCCGATGACAGAAACTCAGCTCTCCGACCAGTTGGGTCTGACAAAAGCCGCTGTCGGTTATCACCTGCATCTACTTAAGGATGTTGGTCTTATAAGCATAGACAGAGTTGAGGCGGAAGAACACGGAATCCTGCAGAAGTTTTACGTTCCAATAGCGGCTCTGCTCATCGTCGATCCCGTTTACATACCAAAAGATGTTCAGAAGTACTTCATAAGAACACAGATAGAACATCTGAGAGGGATGTTCAGTGTATTCCAATTATACCATCACGTTTCTGAGGTTTCATCACAAACCCTGGAAAAACTGGCGCTAGCCATGCTGAAACAGCTCAAAATCGTCGGACAGAAACATGTCAAAGACCCAGCACGGGGAGACGCAGAATCCTTCAGGGTGAAGATCTACGCTGAAGCTCTCGCCAACCTAACTAAGCAAGAGGAATGGCACAGCGTGTTTCAAGAGCGAGCTTGAGTTTAAGCTATGTAGGTTGGCTCACCCCCAGCTTTTCGTTAGCACGCCATAAAAATAACACTCAGAGAGAGCAATTGAGACGACGCAATCTGACGCTCAGAAACTTCACATTCTACTCCTGTCCATCTTTGCGACGCAATCTCGCCACGCGTGGTCTAGTCCAGCAAAGAATTGCAGCGATTCATTTCCGGGGAAACCGCTGTTCCAAAATACTCTCCAAAGAAGGTTTGCTGAGTTCTTCAAGTTCATAATAGGCTCGCGCAGCGGGCTTGTTCAACTGCAAGACCTGCCTCAAATCGATCGGAGTCCCGATTAGAACTGCGTCACATGGTGTCTCGTTGATTGTTTCTTCAAGCTCTTTCATCTGCGCTTTACCGTACCCCACTGCTGGGAGAACGGCTCCCAGATGAGGGTATTTCTCAAAGGTTTTCACGATTGATCCTACTGCGTGTGTGCGGGGGTCTACTATCTCTTTTGCGCCGAGCTGTTTTGCTGCAATGATTCCAGCTCCGTAAGGCATATTCCCATGAGTTATGGTCGGACCGTCTTCAACAACGAGGACTCTTTTATTCTCGATCAACTCGGGCTTGTCAACGGTGATGGGCGATGCTGCCTCTATTAAGATCGCTTTCGGATTCAATCTCTTCACGTTTTCTTTAACGGTTGTGATGTTCGCCGGGTCAGCAGTATCCATTTTGTTTATCACAATTACATCTGCCATACGCAAATTGGTTTCTCCCGGGTGATACGCAACTTCATGCCCTGGACGATGGGGGTCGGCCACAACAATATGCAAATCCGGCTTGTAAAATGGCAGATCATTGTTACCTCCATCCCAAACGATTATGTCCGCTTCCTTCTCGGCTTCTCGCAGAATTATTTCGTAGTCAACTCCTGCGAAAACAACTATTCCTTTGTTGATATGAGGTTCGTATTCTTCGCGTTCTTCAATCGTGCATTCATGCCTGTCTAAGTCCTCTTGAGAACCGAAACGTTGACACACCTGCCTAGTTAAGTCGCCGTAGGGCATTGGATGCCTAACAACAACGACTCTGAAGCCTTTTTTTCTCAGTAGTCCTGCTACTCTTCGTGAGGTCTGGCTCTTCCCAGAACCTGTCCTGACAGCACATATAGAGATCACTGGGGTTTTAGCCTTCAACATTGTTGCGAAGGGACCCATAAGGCGGAAGTCAGCACCATTGGCCAAAACTGCAGAGGCTTGATGCATCACATATTCATGTGGCACATCGCTATAGGCAAAGACGACTTCGGCTATGCGGTGTTTCTTGATTAGCGTGGGCAGATCTCTTTCGGGATAGATAGGGATCCCGTTTGGATAGTTGGGGCCTGCTAGTTCAGGAGGGTAGGCGCGTTTTTCGATGCCAGGTATCTGCGTCGCGGTGAAGGCTACTACTTCATATTCAGAGCGGTTCCTGTAGTAGACATTAAAGTTGTGGAAGTCGCGTCCAGCGGCACCCATAATAATGACTTGGATTTTGCTCCTCAGCGCCAGTGGTCCTCCTGAGCGATATTGAAGACAGTATTTCATATCTCGTAATATAAGCCTTAACCGCAACCCTGTAGCTTTTGAATGCTAGGCTATTACTTTCGCTTTCGGTAGATCTTTGCGCCCTCTCTATTCGTGACGTATCCAAAGCCTGCCTCTATGAGTTCCTTGTCTTCTTCTAGGGTTGTAGCGACTCTGACGGTGAATTCTTCATCTCTAAGCTGTCCGTAGATCGCTTGCCACCTTGGCGCTGACCCACCAACCGTGAATCGGTCCCGAAAGAACGCGCTGCGAAAGCTCCGAGAAGCCGATCAAGACCTCACATGGGCCAGAGAACTCGGCTATCCACACATCAGAAGGGAAACGCACTAATCCTGTAAGGAAGTGACGATGGAGAAATGGGATTTCAGTTCAAAATACCGCTGAGCGCTGCGCTGGCAGTCGTCAAGGGAATTCAGACCGTCTCCACCATTATTCTAGCTGCTGGAGACATCACCACGATCTTGCTGACTGAGGCAGTTGCCAACGGCATCCTAATGGGCCTCTCATACTACAAAGAAAGATAGCCCGCAGAATTGACCTCAAGAGCAAGTCACTCAAAGCAATTATATGAATTCCTCACAAACCTATGCTACGCGAGGAGAGCGCGCGCGCGAAACTCTTAGAAACTCTGAATTAGCGCACGCGCTTACCATAAAGACTAGCGATGCTGGTGTTTAATAAGCAACATGATTGAAGTTGCGATTGTAGGAGGCGGACCCGCAGGTTCTTATTGTGCTTACTGCCTTGCCGAAAACGACGTCCATGCAGTAATCTTCGACCACACGCACCCACGAGAAAAACCCTGCGGCGGACTTGTAACGCCATTGGCGCAAAAACTACTCCCATTCCTAAAGAAAATCCCAATAGAACACTGTGAAAGGAACAAGATTTACTTTATTTCGCCTTATGGAAAACGAATATGTCTTTCTTACGGAAAAAGCAAGCTTCTCTGTTTCTCAAGGTTAAAGCTTGATCAGTATTTGATAAACATGGCTGTCAATAAGAATGCCCAATTAATCAATGAAAAAGTCGAAGCCGTAGAAAGAAAGGGGGGCTTGTGGAAAGTCAAAACCACCAGAAAGTCGTACACCGCTAAAACGATGATTGGCGCTGATGGTGTGAGCAGTTTGGTTAGGAGAAGCACAATAGGACCCTTAAGCAGGAGGAATAAAGGCTTCTGTTATGGATATTTCGTTAGGGGTTTAGAGAAAGAGGATATGACTATAAAGTTCTTATTTCATAAAATGGGTTACATCTGGGTGTTTCCAAGAGCTGAACACACAAGCGTAGGCATTGGTTGCCCTGACATATCTCGTTCTCATGGACTTAAAATGGAATTAGACACGTTTATTGAACAACATTACCCCTATGCAGAGGAGATATCTAGATGGGCAGCATTAATTCCCAGCGTAAAAACCAATAAAACATTCCGAATTCCCCTTGCAGGACCTAACTGGATATTAATCGGAGATGCGGCTGGTCATGTAAATCCGATAGTTGGAGAAGGCATCTTATATGCTCTCCTGGATGGTGAATTGGCAGCACAAGCAGTGGTTGATGATAGCCCTCAACTGTTTAATAAGCTATGGAAAGAGACCTTTGGATGGAAATTGTTCACAGACGTTAAACTAATGAAATGGATATACAAAAAACCCGTCCTTGAACTCTACTGTGAATATCTCAAATTTTCGAGTTTTATTCGACCAGCATTTTCTGTTTTGGCTTGAGGCGAAGTTTGCTACTCATACGCCTACTGTTGTATTTTTCTATTGAACTTGAGTTAAGAATGCATTAATGCGCGCGCGATTCTTTTCGCCCTTCGGGTGTTCTTTTACTGACACGCCACGACCCACAAGACCCTACAAAACGTGACGAGCGTATAGGCATATTCAACATTAATATGTCACAAAACCACTTCGCGCGCGCGTACGAGTGTAAGAGATATTTTAGGAACTAACATCCTACAATCTTTTATCTAATCAGAGGCTGGAAAGTCATAGTTCATTGAGCAATGTCTGGTGACATCAAAATGAAAAAAAGAAGAATTTTCGGGCTGGGTCGCACTGCGGAGATACTCTCTTGGGATGAAAATCAAGTTTTGAAGCTGTTTCGTGATGGTTGGTCGCGCTCCTCCGTCAAGCGGGAGGAAAATGTGGCTCGAACCATAAACGAAGCAGGATTGCCCGTTCCTGCTGTTTTCGGTATTGTTGAGGTTGACGGAAGATATGGCATCATCTATGAGCGGGTTGATGGACAGTCCATGTTAGATATGCTGATTGCTGAACCTGAAAAACTTGAGCTTTTCGCCAGCATGTTTGCCAAACTACACGCTCAGATGCATTCCCTCGAGCTAACTGGGCTTCCATATCAAAGACAACAACTGGAGAGAAAGATTCACAAGGCAGAGCCGCTAGCGGAGAGGAGAAGGAACGCAGCATTGAAAGCTCTGTATGAACTTCCAGATGGCAATTTGCTCTGTCACGGAGACTTTCATCCGGACAATATTCTGATGTCAACACGAGGTCCTATCATCATAGACTGGAATGATGCTACAATGGGAAATCCACACGCAGATATCGCAAGAACTCTGCTGCTGCTTCAACAAGGTGTACCACAGCACCCGCCTGAAATTGTCAAAGAACAAATCTCGACCATGCGAAGCTCGTTTACCAATGTCTACCTGAAATCATATACGAGAAATCGTTCTATCGATCTTGCAGAGATTGAATTATGGCGACTTCCAATAGCAGCAGCACGTCTGAGTGAAGGCATCAAAGAAGAGGAAAGCCGATTGTTGTCTATCGTAGAAGCGTTGCTGGAAAAGTGAGATTGATATGCGTGCGCATCCCCTAGTTATGAGACAAATATTCAGATATAGAAACCGTGTTTAATTCCGACCTTCCAAAAAAGGGGAGTTTGCGGGGGATATCACCACAACATTCGCCTTAACCGTTATCTGACAACTTCAACAACCGAATCGGCAATGTAACTTATTTCTTGCAGCGTTACACCCGGATGAACTGGCAACGAAATCACTTGAGCTGAAGCTTTTTCTGCTTCTGGAAGATCATCGGTTGCGAATTGGCGATAAAAGGGCATAAGGTGGATCGGTGTGCGGTAATAGACGGTTGCGCCTATGCCACGTTTCCGCAATTTTTCCACAACTCCATCCCTCTCAGCTCGGTCACTATCGTCAAGTCTAATCGTATAAAGGTACCAGCTATGTCTGCAACCGTCAGGTTCCTCTGGCAACGTCAAACGTCTTGCAGGACTCAGTTTTTCAGTCAGGCACTGAGCGTTCTTGCGCCTCTTATCCAGAAAAGTTGACAGCTTTCCCAGCTGAGCTAGACCGATCGCTGCCTCCATTTCGGGCATACGATAGTTATGTCCAAGCATGAACGATACGTACTCGTCTTTTTCTCCGTGCGATCTCGCACAGCGTAGAATTTCGGCGAATT
>CP070828.1:1299996-1303685 GCA_020344715.1 Candidatus Bathyarchaeota archaeon
AGACCAAGCCGGCAACCAAGAATATGATTGGGTGAGACCCGATATTGCTGATATTGGTGTACGTCACGTAGAAAATGATGATGCCTATGAGCATTATGAAGAATCCGATTAGTTTTTCCATAATGGTTAGCCCGAAAGGGGCTTCGACTTGGCTCATGACGTGCTCCTTCCTGAAGGTTTACATAGGTTTGACCTAGGCATTATTTTAAGTTTGTCGAAGCTGGCTCAGTTCTTTTCGAAGGCTTCAAGCTTGGCGGGCAAGTACTTATCTACGATGTAGGTTAAACCGTACCGGCTAAAAGCCTCTTGTTCAGCCTTTTTCCTGATTTTCAGAAACTTTTTTACTTCTCGCTGCCAGAGTTTGCCTTCGTACCTTGGATCTTTCTGCAACTCGTGGAGACGCTTCACGTCGATGTCTGTCAACGGGTCACTTGGCAACTTGTACTCTACAATGTCGGTGGCCCACACCCCACTCCACTTGGCATCCGGTGTCGTCAACCCCCTTAAGTGAGCTGCGTTGGCTGAGCCAGATATGATAACCATCGCAATGTGCATTCCCCAAGGGTCACCGTCGGTGAAAATGTAGACTGGGAGGTTAAGTTCCCTGTTGAGACGATGAATAAAGTGTCTGGTGGCCCTGGGCGCCTGACCAGCAGTCAGCACAAGCAAGGCGTTGAATTTCTTGTGCACTTGTTCTTCAACAAAGCGTGTGAAAAGACCTCCTTTCTCGATGGCTATGACCTTATCTGCACCGGTCTTGGCGAATTCAGCTGAGGTCAAGGCGGGTCCAATCATGACTCCGTCGGGATGTGAAGTCAAGTTCAGCTGTTTCCCTTCATAGCCGGGAACAGTGTATTCGATGGTTAGATCTCCGAAAATAGCTGAGCGTTCTTCGGGAAAGACGTTGAAGTCTTCCCTAGCAAAACCAGAAACCGTTTCGAGATCGGTGATTATATTATTGGATTCCGGTTGGTCCTTGAATGACATGTTGTATGCTTGCGCAGAATAGTAGACATCTCTCAGAGTTGAGGTTTTACGATGCTTTGCAAGTTCATGGGCGAAGTAGCCAGCCCAGACAAGTTGAGTGAATGGGCGAATATGGCGTATGTTGCGGGCACTTCGGCGCACTGTTCTTTCGCCTAGGATATATTGCCGAAGTTCTGAGCTGTAATTGATGTTTTCTATGGATCTGCTAGGCATCCTTATCGATGGGAAAACTCCTTTGTCCATTTGTTCATAGAGGTTCAAGCCAAAATTCTCTAGCGCGGTAGCAATTGCCTTCTTTCTCTCGATAGCAGAACTCTTAGTTTTCTTCATATTTTCTCACGCTCGACAGCAGTTTCTTAATGTTTGGCGGTTTTTCTTTTCCTGCCAGCTCTGTTGAGAACCGGGCGATTTTTGGCAAATATTTCGAAAACGTAGAGAGACGTCTTCTCTCTTTCTCCACGTGTTCTCGCTTTGTCAGAAAGTGTTGAAGGTTGCGAGCTGCTTCACGGATTGAGTTTGTAATTTCTCTCTTGACTTCTGGTCTGTCAGCGATGAACTCTTTGCCTACCGTCTTGTACGGAACTTTGGTGCTACATATGTGAACCAATATTGCAATTGGCATGCCAGCTGCCACTTTGTATCTTCGCCAGTTGATTCTCTTGATGATTCTCCATGAGACATCACTAGCCTCGTCGTACAGCAGAGGAATTCTGTTGGCGAATCTGTAAAGAATAATGTCATTCTTTCTTTGTATTTCGCCACCGTAAGCTATAGCAGCTTCAACAATGAACGGGTGCCCCGAATAGGTGGAAGGTTGGCGCGAACAAATGGCGACAAACTCAGGTTTCAGCTCTTTCAGGATTCCAGCTTTAAGTAGTTCTTCACCTATTGGCGATAGGCAACTGGCGTCTGGAGGTAGAAAAGCACGAAAACGCTTCATCATCTTTACGAGTCGTACAATTCCTTCCTGAGAGAGTCTTTTCGGGTTTCTTGTTTTGCCGATTCCAGCCGATTCCAAGAAGTTGTGAGCAGTCTTTTCGCCTACTCGATGGAAATGGTTCCTCATAAAGTCAATCATATTTCTGTAGGGCGTAGCTCGTATGAGACGTTGAATAGTCTCAACATCTACGCCGTAAGGGTGGGGCTTTGTCTCTTTCGGCGGAGACGGCATGCTCTTCGTCACTCGATCGAATTTATATAGGCGCCCTCTTGGATCAATGAACGTGATGTTTGCGTAAGGATTGACCAAGGCTGTCTGTTTCAAGTATTCGAGAATGCGAGACATAGCCTTGGCGTAGTCCCCTTCCAGGGAGAATTCTACGATTGTTCCCCGCCACCCTTCTTTATTTAGCAGAATCTTCCGATCCATTATTATGGGGCGATTCCTCTGGATGTCCACCACAAGCTTGTACACGTAGATTCTGGCACCACCTGTGCTCGAGACCACAAACGCTGGCTTATGAGTGGTGATTTGCCCATAGAGAAGAGCCATTGTTCCCCCTAATCCAAATGTCCCTCGTGCTTGTTTGAGTTTGTATTTGGAACCGAAGAGAACCTGTCCAAAGGCTGAAGGGATGTGACGTGCGGGGACTCCTGAGCCATTGTCGGCTACACGCAACCGGTATATTTTGGGCTCAGAGTCGTTGACGTCGTTGTCAAAGAGGTTTTCATCTACAGACTTAGCCTCATGTGCCTCTCTTGCAGCTCTTTCATGGTCATAAGACAGCCGAATGTAAACGTCTGACGGTATTCCCGAATGGTCAGCAGCATCCAGAGAGTTTTCTACGAGCTCACGGAGGGACGAGAATATGGCTCTGGTTGGGTTGGTGAATCCTGCTATGTCGCGGTTTCGGTAGAAGAAATCAGCTGCACTTATCTGTTCATAGGATTGTACCATGGCCCAGCGATCCCCTTTCGATACTATATGGTATACGGAATGGTTTGATTTTGTTTTTCTCTTGTTATTTTCAGGATGCGCCCAAGGAACCTCTTGAACACGCTGGCATTGTAACCGTTCACTTGACAAATTCAACTTTATTTTGACCGTGGATATATATTTTTATTGTATTGAAAGTGTCAAAAATGAACATCGATTTCTACTTCTCTGTTTCCTCTTGTCGAGTTTCCCAAAGCTCGAGCTTCTTTCTTTTGAGTTCCTGTCTCTTTTTCTGCAGGAATCGATAGACGGTACTGTGTTGACTTCCTTTAATCAGCATGAGTATAGCTTCTGCTGCAACATTTGTTTGGTTGAAGTTGCCTATTATTGATACTGTGTGACCGTACACGGAAATCTCTGCGTCTGTGAGTTCTTCTATTATACGTCTTGTTTTACCCCCTTTGCCTATGATTCGGCCTTTCAAGCGTTGGATATCCGCTGGAGATTTTCCAACAGTCTGGCGCAGGTCGATGACCTCTAAAACGGTGTCTGGGTCTTGAAGCAGTGGAATTGCTCGTTGCGGAGAAAAACCTCTGCCGATGGCAGTAATGACTTCTTTTGCCCTGAAAAGCAGCGAGGGATCTTGAGCGTTCTGATCTAGCGTTATGGTGATTTCTCCGGTAGGGCTGTCAATTTCAAGCTTTACGTTGAGTTTTTTCTCAATGTTTGCTTTAACTCTCCCATCCGGGCCTATGAGGGCTCCTACGCGGTCTCGAGGAATTCTGATGAATGTGCTAGCCTTTGAGATTTCCAACCACCTCTTTCA
>CP070828.1:1303785-1306317 GCA_020344715.1 Candidatus Bathyarchaeota archaeon
GCGCCTAGAAATGTCGAAACAATGGCTCGCTCCCACGTGCTTAGATCGAAAACCAGAATATATCGCCTCCCGAAGGACGACATTTATAGAAAAAAAGGTATCCTCTTATTCTGACGGATGCGAGAAAGCAAAAAGAGTCCTGTTGGTGTGAAAGATGCAAGACTTCAATCAGATAGTAGCGAAGTACTATATGCCTAGCCAGTTGTTTGTCGGTCAAGTTGAAGCGATCATTGATATGTTGACTGAGCAGCTGGCCCAGCAGTGTTCCCACGTTGAGGCAGTGACCAAAGCAAACCATCTTGTAGCCAAATACTACTTGATGATTAACGTAGACGTATAGAAGACACCGTTCCATGCGCGGTACGTGAGCAAGCATCAAGCGTCTATATTTTGAATTCATAACGCTTTTTCATCAGAATTTCCTATGTCTTGGTAGCAGAGAGGTAGTGTTGAATTGCCGAGAAGCACCCGAAAAACCATGGTTGCACGAAGTTCCAATCAAGTTCTTGGCTTAGTCCTTACGATTCTAGGGCTGGCCCCGATCATCGTTGTACTGCTGAACGCGTGGACCTCAGGAATCTCCCTTTTGAATCTTTCGGCGTTGTACGAATTTCTCTGGTCAAACCCGTTTTACCTTGGCTTCGGAATAGGATTCGAGCTCTTCTACCTGGTCATCGTGAGTACCGTGATAATCATATCAGGCCTTGCTCTCTTGGCCCGTAGAATGAGACAGATTGAAGAAGTGACTGTTGTGAGCGATGATTTAGCGGTAACATTGGAATGTACTGTCTGCAAACACCGTTGGGAAGAACACTTCTCACAAACACAACTGCAGGCGATGGGATTCCCCCAAAACCGCACGATTTCGCGGAGAAGATGTCAAGAATGTCGAAAATTCACGCGCCCGAAGATCATTGGGCTTTGATGTTCACTCACACCACCACAGCCGGAGTCCCGGAGAAGCACCGAAGTCAGTAGTTCAGCTGGTTATGGCAAATCCATGGTCTTTGTTACACCGCCGTCTAGTGCTCAAACTTTATATGAACCCAAACCTATTCCGATAGTGTAAACGAGTGGCGACGATGAGAAACTCAGTCTCCGCGGCGTGGGTAAACGCTTGATGAAGCGGGTCAGAACTTTCTTTCGACGAACCCGAATGTACCTGCAAGTTACACAAATGAGCCCTATTGCCCGAAGGTATTTCGTCAAGAATGGTTTTGACGGCTCGATGACCCTACTTGGCATTATTGTAGGATCGTGGATCGTTGGAGTCTCAAGACCTGAAATAGTTGTCACCGCAGGATTAGGAGCATGTCTCGCCATGGGAATGTCTGGCATCTTCGGCGCCTACATGACTGAAAAAGCGGAAAGAATGAAAGCTCTTAAAACGCTCGAAGATACCATGCTTGTCGACCTGAGCGACTCCGTACTGAGTGATGCGTCTCATTTTGTCTCCATGTACGCCGCCTTCGTTGACGGGGGATCGCCCATTTTAACCGCGGTGATCGCGATCATTCCTTTCATTCTCACGTTGGCCGGAGTCTTTGTGATTTGGGACGCTTATATTATCTCACTCATCCTCACGTTGGCCACGCTGTTTTCCCTAGGGCTTTACCTCGGAAGAATCGCGAAAGAGAACGCGTTGCTGTATGGTATGATAACGCTTGCCGCGGGAGTACTCACAATTACCATCGCCATTCTTTTGGGGGCAATTTAACCTTGCGAGTGACAATCGTAATGAGATTCGGAAAAATAGTTAAATACGCTCATGATAAGAACTATGGCGAGTAGCTCTAAGATGATTAAAAGACTTGTCCTTGACGTCTTAAAGCCACACAACCCGAGCGTCGTTGAACTTTCTGAAGCACTCAGTCACCTTGAAGGCATCGATGGAGTCAACGTAATTATCTACGAAATAGACCAGCAAGTTGAAAACGTAAAGATCATAATTGCCGGAACCAGCATCGACTTCGAAAGAATTAAGAAGCGACTAAGAGAGATGGGGGCAACTATTCATTCCGTCGATGAAGTTGCGGCTGGCAAGAGAATCGTGGAGGAAGTAAGAACCCCTCAAGACAACTCGGCTCGCATGTAACCTGAATTGGCATAGCCTATTGTGATACATCGAATCTCCCTCTGTCTCTCGTAGATTTCCCCAAAAAATACTAGCAGCATTCTCCAAGGATTATAACGCAAAACTGTGGTGCGGCCGCCGGGATTTGAACCCGGGTCGTCAGCGCTCTGCGTCCCGTGCGGATTTGGCAGGCTGATGTCCTAATCCATTCCAGTAGAGATTCGTATAGGACAGTCTACTTTTCCCGAACCCCTATAACTAGACTACGGCCGCATAAACACGGATTAGCCGAACAGCAATTAAAGGCTATTCCTCAAGAAGTAGACAGCAAGATCGCTTACACCCTCATTCAAATGAAGAGCAACGGAAACGCCGAAAGCGTCATCCAGACCGTAGCATGGACACTTAAACACCTCGCCAGAAACACCAACCTCCTAGACCCCGAACAGGTTAAGCAC